>CAVRUH010000005.1:0-356076 GCA_963724325.1 Waddliaceae bacterium
CGCCTCGAAGGAGAGGTGAAAAAGCTCCAAAGGGAAAAGAGAAACTGCTTCAGTACGAAATTGACAGCTTCGAAAACCCCATTCGCCTCTATGGAATTAGCTCATCAGCCAGAATTCAGTCACATGAAATACCCAATCATTAAAGATGTAATTATCATCAAATATGTAGTTGATAATAATCTCTAAAAGCTCTCACTGGATACTACTATTTATCACTTGTCTTATTGATGTTTACCCTTTTTTTATATTGATATTTCAGTTTTACAAAATCCAAATCGTGAAGAAGAAAAATGAATTAATTTAGGCCAACCACAACATTTTTTTGAGGTGACCGAGCCCTTTCTACGTGGCAAATTTCTATCCAATACCTCCATCAAAAAAGGACATCCCGAAGATCCACAGTATTTTGTTCTCGATATCCAAAAATACCATCTGTATATCGACCCTATGTCCATTCCTGAAAAACATCAGGAGGTCATTTCTAAGCAACTCATTAATAGGTTGGATTTAACACCGGAAGCAGCGGAAAAACTCAAGGCTCAATTTAACTTCGAAAGCCGCAGCCGTAAACTGGCAATGTGGCTCGACAGCGAAACCAAAGAAAACATACAGGCTTGGTGGGTCCACTTTGCTTCTAAAAATAAAATTCCGCGCAATGCAGTCTATTTTGTCAGCGACTATCAACGTTCATACCCATTCGGAAAGCTTTTAGGGCAAGTATTGCACACTGTGCAAAATAATAAAGATGAAATTACAAAACAAGCAATCCCCACAGGGGGTCTAGAATTGCAACTGAATTCATATTTGACTGGTAAACTTGGAAAAAGGGTCTTGAAACGATCTCCGCGACATTCTTTTGAAACCGGAACAATGATCGAACCTCCTGAAAACGGAGCTGACATCTACCTTACTATCAATCACGTCCTTCAAACAATCGCAGAAGAGGAGATCGAAAAAGGAGTCATCAAATGCAAGGCAAAATGCGGTTGGGCAGTGATGATGGACCCCAAAACTGGGAGATACTCGCGATGGCGCAGTATCCTTTTTTCAATCCAAACCACTATGCAGAATACTTTAATGATCCAGTAAAAATCGAACACACTCGCCTCAAAGCTGTCACGGATGCAAATGAACCCGGATTGATGATGAAAGCGATTACAGTGGCTATTGCTCTGAAAGCTAATAAGGTTCTAAAAGCAAAAGGGGAGAAGCCCTTTTTTGATCCAAATGAAAAAATGCCTACAGCTGACGGCAGCTTCCCTGGAAGGCGAAAACCCATTAAAGATACGAGTTTCCATAAGTATCTTAACATGAACATGGGGGTTAAACGCTCGAGCAATATTTATATGGCAAGGCTTGTACAGAGAATTATCGTCGTTTAGGGAACGATTGGTATCGCAATGAGCTCGAGGAAACCTTCGGATTCGGAAAAAGGACCAATGTAGAACTGCCTTCAGAAAGCAATGGTGTTTTGCCTAAACCCGGAAAAAAAGCACCCGAATGGACAATTGGAATGGTCAAAGCCAACTCCCTTTTCAATGGCTATGGGACATAATATTCAAGTTACCAGCCTGCAGATGTTAAAAGCCGTCGGCATTATTGCCAATGGAGGATATGCAATTCAACCGACAATTATCAGAAAAATTGTCAAAACAGCTCCAGATGGGCATCAGGATATTCTTCTTGACAATACGCAAGCGAGATCATTCGAACGGATTTTAGATGAAGATGTAACTCGGGATGTAATTAATGCCATGAAATATGTGACCAAAAAGGGTGGAGGTGGTGCTAGGGCAGAAATATGGGGTTACACAGAAGCAGGCAAATCCGGAACCGCAGAAAAAATCGTGAATGGAACCTACTCAAAAACACTAAACGTATCTAGTTTTATTGGTTTTACTCCTGCAAAAGACCCAGTATTCATTCTCTTGGTCTGTATGGATGAACCCGAATTCAAATACATTCCGGGAGTCGGAAAGAATCAAATGGCAAGCACTTGCGCTGCGCCTGTATTCCGCGAAATTGCACGACGTTCTTTGGATTTTCTAGGGATCACTCCAGATGATCCGCACGGATACCCAAAAACCGATCCCCGTTATGATGAACAGAAAGCAGATTGGATAACCGAAAGCATACAGTTGCAAGAAATGTATGAAAAATGGAATAAAGCAGTATAAAGGAATAATCAGGAACTTATGAAATTAAAAAAAATATTAAAAGATATTCCCACACTCCATTAAAGGATCCAAAGAGATCGAGATCACCGGAATATGCGCCAATTCCAAATTGGTCGCCCCAGGAAATCTGTTCGTGGCCAGGAAAGGAAAATTGGATGATGGCTCCAAATATATTCCCGAGGCTATTCAGCAGGGGCCGTGGCCATCCTGACAGATATTTACGATCCCTCTTTCAAAGACACTCCCAAATCATCCACCCTGATGGGAACGCTATCGAAGGCCTTCTCGCAGCGGTTTATTAACAATTTCCTCAGACGAAACTTGTTCATGGTGGGCATCACGGGCACCAACGGAAAAACAACCGCCTCATACTTATCAAACATGTTTGGACGATCTCAAGGGCCCGTGCGGGCTTATCGGGACCATCGAATATCATTATTGGGTAAGCACCGATACCAGGCCCGAGAACCACGCCGGATGTGGCAGAAATCACAGATGCTGCGGGAAATGATCAACAGGGGTGTCTGTCCGCAGTCATGGAAGTGACTTCTCATGGCCTGGACCAGAACCGGGTCCAGCATGTGGATTTCAATGCCGCAGTCTACACCAACCTTTCTCCGACCATCTGGATTATCACACTCCAATGCAAAACTATTGTCTGGCAAAAAATCGGCTGTTTGCAAAATTCCGTGACCCCCGAGTCGAAAGAAGAAAATTAAAAATAATCCCAATAATAGCCATCGTCAATACGACGCCCGTGGAATAGACAGATCATTTCCGGCTGTCCCGCTCCCTTACTGACTTACGGAATTCAGGAAAATGCAGACTTCAGGGCAACAGACGTAAAACTCACAAACGAATCGGGCCAACATTTCAACCTGAACTATAAAGATCAAATCACAACCTTAAAGTGCCTCTTATCGGACGTTATAATGTATATAACGGCCTTAGCTGCCATAGGTGTAGGCCTGTCCTACGCGATCCGCTCCAAGATCCATTTGGACATCTTTCGATCCTTTCACGTTCCAGGCCGCCTCGAACCCGTCCCTAATACCTAGGGCTGACAATTTATGTCGACTTCGCACATATCCGTGACGCTCTATACAACGTTCTCAATTGTCTTAAAGAGTTCAAAAAAGGGAAGATCATCACCTTATTTGGCTGCGGTGGCGACCGCGATGCTGTCAAGCGTCCGAAAATGGCTGAAATTGTTGAACAATTTTCGGATGCTACGATTGTTACTACAGATAACCCCCGTTCCGAAAATCCAGAATTGATCATTAACGCTATTGTAAAGGGGTTTAAAAATCCAAATAACTATTACGTTGAAATAGATCGACGAAAAGCTATTGAAAGCGCTATCACTATGGCTGAGCCGGATGATATTGTTTTGCTTGCAGGTCGTGGACATGAACCTTATCAAACATTTGCGTTTTATACACTAGAGTTCGATGATCGGAAGGTAGCAAGCGAAATATGCGAACAACTTCAGCAATCAGGTAAGAAATGAATCTTAAAAATATTATATTGCACGCACTTATTATTTTATTCACTGCTTCATGCTCGCCAGGAAGGCATGGCACGCCTCTTCCTCCAATGAAAGCGAGCACTCCAACGAAGACTCGCAGCACAAAAATATTTGTCGATCCAGGCCATGGAGGAAAAGATGATGGTGCCAAATCTTCTAGCGGACAACAATGTTTTGAAAAAAGTCTAAATTTAACTACCGCTATGAATTTGGAAAGGTATCTGAAGGATTATGGGTATGAGACTGTGTTAACTCGAGGGGATGACACTTTTGTCCCTCTAAGATTGCGTTCAGCATTTGCGAATGGAAACCGGGCCAATCTTTTTGTCAGCGTCCACTATAATGCTTCAGAAAACCCTAAAGCTGAGGGTATCGAAGTTTACTATTACGATAGCAACGATTCTCGTGCTGCTGAATCAAAAAAATTGGCTCTCCTAGTGATGAATCGGCTCGGAACGAACACGAAGCTAAAACCTAGAGGTGTCAAGCATGGAAACCTAGCTGTGATCCGTGATGCAAAAATGCCAGCCATCCTCGTCGAAGGAGGATTCATGACCAACAGCACTGAAATAGAGAAAATCAAAGAACCCGAGCATATGAGGCTTATCGCCCAAAGCATTGCCCAGGGTATCAATGATTACCTGAAATAAACGTCCTCGGCGCGAATCGAACGCGCGACCTGTTGCTTAGGAGGCAACCGCTCTATCCCCTGAGCTACGAGGACAAATTCCTCTATACGATAATGGATGTACTTGTTTTTAACAATGGTTTTTTCATCTTTTTCCTTCTTATCCTGCTTATCATGCCGCGCCTCGCGATCATGCATATCCTGTTATTTTTTCCCAGAAAATGAACAGGATATGCATGATCGCGAGGCGCGGCATGATAAGCAGGATAAGAAGGAAGCTTTATATTATCTTGATTACAAATCTATCCCCTGAGCTACGAGGACAAATTCCTCTATACGATAATGGATGTACTTGTCTTTAACAATGGTTTTTTCATCTTTTTCCTTCTTATCCTTCTTATCATGCCGCGCCTCGCGATCATGCATATCCTGTTATTTTTTCCCAGAAAATGAACAGGATATGCATGATCGCGAGGCGCGGCATGATAAGAAGGATAAGAAGGAAGCTTTATATTATCTTGATTACAAATCTATCCCCTGAGCTACGAGGACAAATTCCTCTATACGATAATGGATGTACTTGTCTTTAACAATGGTTTTTTCATCTTTTTCCTTCTTATCCTTCTTATCATGCCGCGCCTCGCGATCATGCATATCCTGTTATTTTTTCCCAGAAAATGAACAGGATATGCATGATCGCGAGGCGCGGCATGATAAGAAGGATAAGAAGGAAGCTTTATATTATCTTGATTACAAATCTATCCCCTGAGCTACGAGGACAAATTCCTCTATACGATAATGGATGTACTTGTTTTTAACAATGGTTTTTTCATCTTTTTCCTTCTTATCCTGCTTATCATGCCGCGCCTCGCGATCATGCATATCCTGTTATTTTTTCCCAGAAAATGAACAGGATATGCATGATCGCGAGGCGCGGCATGATAAGAAGGATAAGAAGGAAGCTTTATATTATCTTGATTACAAATCTATCCCCTGAGCTACGAGGACAAATTCCTCTATACGATAATGGATGTACTTGTTTTTAACAATGGTTTTTTCATCTTTTTCCTTCTTATCCTTCTTATCATGCCGCGCCTCGCGATCATGCATATCCTGTTATTTTTTCCCAGAAAATGAACAGGATATGCATGATCGCGAGGCGCGGCATGATAAGAAGGATAAGAAGGAAGCTTTATATTATCTTGATTACAAATGTGAAATCAGTCATGATTTTATATAAATAGAGGGAGGCTTTATGTCGGATGCTGATATTGGTTTAATTGGTCTTGCCGTAATGGGGCAAAATCTGGTGCTAAATATGAACGACCATGGATTCACAGTGGTTGTGTTCAACCGCACCGTTGCAAAGGTAGATGAATTCCTTGATGGATCTGCTAAGGGAACCAAAGTCATCGGAACACATTCCCTCGAGCAATTTATCAAAACCCTAAAGCGCCCTAGAAAAGTTATGCTCATGGTCAAAGCCGGAGAGGCCGTTGACGAATTCATCGATATGCTGCTTCCATTTCTTTCCCCCGGCGATGTTATTATTGACGGCGGAAACAGCCTCTACACCGATACCAACCGCAGAGTTAAATCACTAAAAGAAAAAAATATTATTTTTGTCGGCACAGGAATTTCAGGGGGAGAAGAAGGGGCTCGCCATGGACCCTCTATCATGCCTGGAGGAAATCCCGATGGATGGCCTCTAATCAAAGAAATATTCCAAGCAATTGCCGCAAAAGTGGAATCAGGAGAACCTTGCTGCGAATGGGTTGGGGAAAACGGTGCCGGTCACTACGTGAAAATGGTCCACAACGGCATTGAATACGGAGACATGCAACTCATTTGTGAAGCCTATCAACTCTTAAAACAGGGTCTAGGACTCAACGCACAAGAACTTCATGACGTGTTTACTCAATGGAATAAAGGATCCCTCAATAGCTACCTGATCGAAATCACTGGTCGCATTTTTGCCGTCAAAGACACTGATGGAAAACCACTCGTAGATAAAATTCTCGACGTCGCCGGTCAAAAAGGCACTGGAAAATGGACAGCTATCGATGCTCTGGACATGGGAATCCCTCTCACACTAATCGGCGAATCAGTCTTTTGCCGCTGTTTGTCATCACTAAAGGATGAAAGAGTCGAAGCAAGCAAGATCATTCATGGAATTCAATCCAAATTTGAGGGAGATCGTGAAAAATTCATCGAAGCGATACGCCAAGCCCTATATGCATCGAAAATCATCAGTTACGCTCAAGGATTCATGATGATGCGTCAAGCTTCCGATGATTATAAATGGAACATCAATTTTGGCGGCGTTGCCATGATGTGGCGCGAAGGTTGCATTATCCGAAGTGGCTTCCTAGGTAAAATTAAAGAGGCCTATGATAAAAATTCCAAACTGAAAAATCTTCTCCTCGATCCCTATTTCAGCAACGAAATTCAAGAAGCTCAATCGGGATGGCGCCAAGTGGTCTCCAAAGCTGTTGAAATGGGAGTACCTGCCCCTTGCTTGAGTTCTGCTATATCCTTCTTTGATGGATACCGCAGTGCCGTCCTGCCCGCGAATCTTCTTCAGGCTCAACGGGACTTCTTCGGCGCCCACACCTATGAGCGCATTGATTCCCCCCGTGGTAAATTCTTCCATACAAGTTGGTCAGAAGGATGAAACGGATCTCTATTCTAGGTTCTACGGGCTCTATTGGAGTTAATACTTTAAATGTCATCCGGCATTTAAAGTTACAAATTGCTGCCCTTGCTGCGCACTCAAATATCGATCTTCTTGAACAACAAGCCAAAGAATTTTCTCCGAAATTAATCGCGGTATATGACGAATCAAAGGCTTTAGAACTGAAACAAAGACTGCCGCATATCGAAGTGGTAGGCGGCATTGAGGGTCTAAAAGCTGTTGCAACCCATTCCGATGCTAATTTTGTCGTTTCAGCTATTACCGGCACACTAGGACTCATTCCCACTGTTGCCGCTATCGAAGCCAATAAAGACATCGGTCTCGCCAATAAAGAAGCACTGGTATCCGGCGGAGCCCTCGTAACAGCCTTGGCTGCGAAGCATGGTGTTAAGCTTATTCCTATTGATAGCGAACATAGTGCGATCTTCCAATGTCTGAATGGAGAAAAAAAAGAATCGATCAAAAGGCTAATTTTAACAGCCTCCGGAGGACCTTTTCGTTCGTTTTCTCAAGAACAATTGGAACAAATAACTGTCGACCAAGCTCTTCGGCACCCCACCTGGACAATGGGTCCTAAGATAACAATCGATTCTTCGACATTAATGAACAAAGGTCTTGAAGTGATAGAGGCTCGCTGGTTATTCGACATGCCGGTAGATAAAATCGATGTGATTATCCACCCGCAAAGCATCATTCATAGCATGGTCGAATATGTAGACAATTCCATTATTGCCCAAATGGGATACACCGACATGAAAATTCCCATTCAATACGCATTAACCTACCCAGACAGATTTCCCGGTCTTTTTGAATTATTTGATTTTACGAAGCATTCTACACTTCAGTTTTTTGCTCCCGACCTAGCAAGATTTCGCTGCCTCGGCTTGGCATTTGAATCTCTTAAAGTCGGGGGAACATTGCCATGCTACATGAATGCAGCCAACGAAGTTTTAGTTAGTCGATTCATCAATCGCCAATTATCCTGGCAATCCATTGGTCAAAAACTTGAACTTCTAATGACCAAACACTCATCTCAACCCATTACATCTCTAGATTCTATCCTCTATGCAGATGCATTAGCACGAGAACAAGCAAAAATAGCGTAAAAAATAATAGCGCTTTTACTTGGTATTGTGGCATAATCAATTCGACAAAAGGTAACATGCAAAGGGTAAAATGATCTCTACCATAATATACACAATATTTTCCATTCTAGGCTTAAGCTTCCTTATATTCATCCATGAACTCGGCCATTATTGGATGGCACGCCGTGTTGGCATGCGTGTGGAGGTATTCTCTATCGGTTTTGGACATCCCATCTATTCATGGCAACGAAATGGCGTCAATTGGAAATTAGGCTGGCTCCTCTTTGGCGGATACGTCAAAATTGCAGGCATGAGCGGAGAAAAAGACGAAGATCCATACTCTATCCCCGACGGTTTCTTTGGTAAAAAACCCTTTGACCGCATCAAAGTTGCCTTTATGGGCCCCTTTGTGAATCTTCTTTTTGCTATTGTCGTCTTCTCAGGACTTTGGCTTATGGGCGGCAGAGAAAAAAACTTCAGTGAATATACTCACATCATCGGTTGGGTCGATCCTAAATCAGAACTATATCTTCAAGGAATCCGTCCAGGGGATGAAATCCTCTCATATGATAATAGAAAATATCGCGATAGTACAGACCATCTCTTTGCCCCGCTTATTGCAAAAGATGAAATCACTGTTAAAGGCAATAAGGTCAATTATGCAACTGGAGAAAAAACTCCTTTTGAAGTCAAGGTAAAGCCATATCATAATCCACGCTTTTTCGATAAAAAAATCAAAACCGCAGGCATCTTAGAATCTGCTCGGTATGTAATTTACAATCGCCTTCCAAATGGCAAAGATAACCCAATCCCTGCTAATTCTCCAATTGCCGATAGCGGCTTACAATATGGCGATCGTGTTTTGTGGATTGATGGGGAAGTAATTTTTTCTCGTGAACAAGTCGATCATCTTCTAAATGATAACAGAATTCTACTTACCGTCAAAAGGGGCGATAAAATATTTCTTCGACGCATCCCTCGTGTACATGTGATAGAGTTAAAACCCGATGCAGCATTTCGTGAGGAATTGGTTGATTGGCAGCATGAAGCCGATTTAAACGGAGTTAAATTTGATGATCTTTATGCCATTCCTTATACGCTGACACATGATTGTGCTGTGGAACAGGCCTTAAAATTTATTGATAAGGATAAAGAAGATGAAGTTTTTCAAGAACATCCTTTTTCCGATTTGGAATTTCCTTTACAACCTGGAGACCATATCATAGCTGTCCAAGGTGTTCCAGTCGATCATTCGTATCAGATTCTTTCACAAGTTCAACAAAAGCACGTTAATGTGATTGTTGAAAGAGATCCTTCCGCTATATCACTTATACCTTGGAACGCTTTGGAAGGCAGCTTTATTCAAAAATCTGATTGGGAGAATTTAGGAAAGATTTCACGTTATATTGGAACAAGCAAGCAAATATCCGATTTAGGCACTTTACATTTGCTCCATCCGATAACTCCTATAAAAAGAACAGAAATAGCAGGCACGCCTGAAGAAAAAGCCTGGATGACAACAGAACTGCAAGAAACAAGACGCAAAATTGAGCAGATTGAAGATTCTGAAAAGCGAGCTTTTGAGCTTTCCACATTTGATCATGTAATTAATAGTGTAGTTTTAGGCATCCCTAATTTACAAGATCGACATGTGACATTTAATCCAAGGCCGATTGAATTATTTGATCATTTGGCTACCCAAATATATCGGACGCTTTATGCAATGCTGACAGGAACTTTGAGTCCAGAGCATCTTGCAGGCCCGGTTGGAATTGTTCGCATTGTTCAAGGGTCTTCGATGGTTAGTTTGAAGGAGGCATTGTTTTGGCTTGGTGCTATTAGTTTGAATTTGGGAGTTTTGAATCTCCTCCCAGTGCCAATGTTGGATGGTGGGACGATTATTTTCTGTTTATTTGAGATGGTCACAGGCTATCGAATAAAGCCCAAAATAATGGAAGCTATTATCATGGTATTTGCCACTCTCCTGGTTATCTTCTTCCTTTTCGTCACCTACAATGATATTCTTAGAATTTTCAATTAGGGATCGTTGGGGATAGTCAGTCTTCGTATTCGATAACCCAAAATGTCTTTTACCGCAGAGAGCACAAGAGAACACAGAGTATAAAATAGTTCTCTCTGCTCCTGTGTTTTCTCGGTGAACTTGGTATTAAAAATTTTTTTAAGTTGATGCATATGCCTTTATTTACTGCTGTAGCGGTAAAATCCAGGGAAATTTGATAATTTCACTTTCACTTAATTAATTAATGTGATATTTTACTGTTATAGCGGGAAAAATATGAAGAATCACATCTTAGAGCTGGGTAAAATTATTCTGTTCCATAGGGAAAAGAGTGGATTGTCGCGCGGAGAGCTTGCAAAACTTGCAGGAGTCGGCAAAACTTTCATATTTGATGTAGAACATGGCAAAATTTCCATCAAGTTGTCTACTTTGCAACGAATTTTGGAAGTTCTAAATATTTCCCTGACTTTTAAAAGCCCTTACATGGACGAATATTTTAAATGAAAAAAGCAAAAGTCTTTGTTGACGGCACATATGCTGGCATTTTAGAGGAACTAGCAAGGGGGACGCATTATCGATTCATCTATGATCCGAATTATCATGGCATGCCTGTCTCCTTACTGATGCCTTTAAGTCTTAAATCCTTTGAATATGCCTCTTTTCCTCCATTTTTTGATGGCTTGCTCCCTGAAGGAATGCTGCTCGACGCATTGCTAAAAGGGGCAAAAATTGATGCTGATGATCTACTCAGTCAATTAATCACTGTTGGTCACGATTTGATCGGAAATGTCACTATTGAGGCTTATGAATGAATCGATGTCCTATCACTTATGAACCTTGTGGAAAGGATAAATATTCACAGAATGGTTTGAAGCTACTTTCTAAAAATTTAAAAGAAACGCTTTTGTTTCCTTATACAGCACAAGAACAGCTTAATCTTGCAGCCCAATATGCAACCAAACTTTCCATTCAAGGAGTACAAGCCAAAATTAAGCGTAAGATTAAGCGCCTCTAAACACTGTTTTGAATTGGTTGAATCTAAAGGAACTTTCATCATTAAGCCGCCAAACCCTTTTTTTAGTGAACTACCACAAAATGAAGATCTTACTATGAGACTTGCCGCGATGATTGGTTTGGAGATTCCAATCCATGGCATGGTTTACGCGGAAGATGGGTCTTTAAGTTATTTCATAAAACGCTTTGATCGATATGGTCATTCAAAAAAACTGCCTGTTGAAGATTTTGCCCAGCTTTCTAATGCCTCAAGAAGAACGAAATATGACAGTAGCATGGAGAAATTGATTCCAATTATTGATCAGAACTGTTCTTTTCCAATGATTGAGAAACTGAAATTATTTAAAATTACACTTTTTTTGCTTTCTAATTGGCAATGAAGACATGCATCTAAAGAATTTTTCCTTGATAAGGCGACCTGAAAAAATTGAGTTATCACCGTGCTATGACCTTATCAATTCAAGTATTGTTTTGCACACCGGTGAAGAGCTTGCATTACCGTTAAAAGGAAAGAAAAGCAATTTGCACAAAGAACATCTAGTCGATTACTACGGTCTGGATAGATTGAAACTAAACCCAGCGGTGATAAATACTGAATTAGATCTTTTGCGAAAAATCCAACCCGAATGGTTAGACCTCATTAAAAAGAGTTTTCTCACAAAAGATCTTCAACAAAGTTATGTTGACCTTCTTAAAAAACGGTCTGAAATACTTTTTTAGGGAAAATAAAATCTTAGGTTTTTTACACTTCCGCAGTCCTAAATTAATTAAAATTGAACTTGATGATAGACTTGCAGAAATGCGTTTAGGTGAATTGGATGACCTTACTTCGCCGGGGATTATTAAAGAATTTTGTGCAATAACAAAATATCTTGCTCTGAAAAGCCAAGAAAAATAAAATCTTTGACAAATTAATATTTTTATTTGATAATATAGGTAGAGATAGGTGAGTATAATACAAGCCATCTTGGAGGTAGTTATGTTTAAGAAATTATGTCCAGTGTCACTTGGATTATCCGGTGCTGCCGTGGGTATTTTGTTTGTAGTTGTTGTGGGTGTTTTAGGCTCATTTGGATTTTTCAAAGAAATGATCGAAATGGTGCAAAAAATGCATCCTAGTTTCGTTCTAACTGTTGGCGGGGTTGCCGTAGCTGCTGTTGTAGTGGGCGTTAAATCGTTCATATACTTCTTCCTATTAGCATGGTTTTATGACTTTTTTGTTGGTAGGTTGCCACATTCAATGTGCTGTGGTTGCAGTGATAAATCCTGTAAGCCAGGAGATATGAAGTAGCAGATGCCTACTCCTCAACGTTATTGATATGTAACGGAATGGGGGGTGGGTTTTTTATTTTCATATTGAGTTTATTGCAAATTGCAGAGAGTATTTTACTTACGTGCTCGTGAGTGTTGTCAATGAAATAGCTGTATCGGTTTTGGGTTCCCCCTACCATATTTCCCAGCAAGAATACTGATGGAACTGTGCTTTCCATGGTTACAGAGTCAAAATAAGGACTTTCATCCTCTGGATTTAGCTTCAATCCTATCTTTTTACACAGTGACATGTTTGCTTTGAATCCAATATTTTTGATGATAAAATCTGTGTCGACCTCGATGCTTATTTTTTCCCCAATGCGTCTCATAGCCACTTTTTCGTTAAAAATTTCAACCAATTCGTAGTCAAAATAGCCTGTTATTTTCCCCGATAGGATTTTTGATGACATTTCGGGGTAGAGCCAGTATTTTACGTAATTGGGATCAATTTGGGTTCTTCGGTAGACGATTGATACATGGGCGCCTGCATGAAGGCATCTGAGGGCCGTCTCAACAGCTGAATTTCTACCCCCGACGATCATGACTTTTTTTCCAAAGTACCGGTGGGGGTCTTCCATAGAGGCGGAGACGTGATTAAGGTTTTCCCCTGGGATATCTAGGGTTCTCGGGACGGATGTAGCACCAGTGGCTAAAATGATAAAATTGACTCGATATTCATTTTTAGTTGTTTTTATATTGAAATGGCCATTTTCTCTCTTATCAATGCTTAAAACTTCCTCATAGCTATTAATTTTTAGGTCATAGCACATAATAAGTGATCGTAGATAGGCAAGGTAGTCTTCCCTAGAGCAGTTTTGTTGGTCGATCGTCTGGATGGGGATTCCTGCCAGGCTAATTTTCTCTGGGGAGCTAAAGAACTTCATCTGCGGGGGAAAATTGTAGATCATTTGACCAATTTGTCCCTTATCGAATTGAAAAAAGGAGAGCCCTTCCCTTTTCAGGGCAATTGCCATTTCAATGCCCAAGGGGCCAGCGCCTATGAGGCCAACTTGGGCCTCTAAAGCTTGCATGGAATAATTCCCCAGATTTTTTCGGCATATTCTCGAATCGAACGGTCCGATGAGAACTTACCAATGCGTGCGACGTTGAGAATGGACTTTCGTGTCCATTCGGTTTGGTCTAAGTAGGCAACATCTACAAGATCCTGACATTTAATGTACGAGGCATAATCGGCAAAAAGCATGTACTCGTCTCTATACAAAAGGGAGTCGACAAGGTTTCTGAAAATGTTTGAGAAGCGACCTTGATCGATCGCGTTGATAACTTCCCTTAAGTCGGCATTCATATCGATATAATGACGTGGATTATATCCTCGGGATTTTGTTTCTCTCACCTCTTCTGCTGAAAGTCCAAATAGGAAGAAGTTGTCTTCACCGACGGCGTTGCGTATCTCGATATTAGCCCCGTCAAGTGTTCCTATGGTGAGTGCGCCATTCATGGAGAATTTCATGTTGCCTGTTCCGGAAGCCTCTTTGCCTGCCGTTGAAATTTGTTCTGAGAGATCTGCAGCAGGATAAATATGGTGAGCGTGCTTAACATTGAAATCGGGGTAAAAGAGTACTTTCAATCTGCCTGCGACATCAGGATCATTATTTACGACTTCAGCGACGTTATTAATAAGTTTGATGATCAATTTTGCCATGTAGTAGCCGGGAGCTGATTTCCCTCCGAATATTACGGTTCTGGGGACAATCTGAGCCTGTGGGTTTCTTTTAATTTTGAGATATTGTGAGATCACGTGGAGGATATTGAGATGTTGTCGTTTGTACTCGTGAATTCTTTTAACTTGGATATCAAAAAGGGAATGCGGATCTATGATCATTCCGGTGCGGTATTTGACATCTCGGGCGAGTCTTTCCTTATTTTCAAATTTAATGCGCTGCCATTCCTTTTGAAATGAGGGGTCTTTTGAATAGGCTTCAAGCTTTGGAAGGTGCTCTTCCATGTTTCTTATCCAGCCATCGCCAATGGAATCGGTAATTAATTTTGACAAACGAGGATTGCTCAACATCACCCATCTGCGTGGGGTAACGCCATTAGTGATATTTATGAATTTATCGGGTTGTAATTGGTAGAAGTCATGCATGACATCTTGTTTTAATAATTCTGTATGGAGCTCGGCGACCCCATTGACAGCGTGACTTCCTATGGTTGCCAGATTGGCCATTCTGATATATTTTTCACCACTTTCATCAATGATTGACATCCGCCGAATCGCTGCGTCGTCGACGGTTCCAAGGGCACGAATTGAATTAAGAAAACGTTGATTAATTTCATAAATAATTTCAAGATGACGAGGGAGAAGGTTTTGAAATAGTGGTAAGGACCACTTTTCTAATGCTTCGGGCAATAGGGTGTGATTGGTATAGGCGAATGATTTCTGGGTGATATCCCAGGCTATATCCCACTCTAGATTGTGTTCATCGATCAACAGGCGCATCAATTCGGCAATTGCGATAGATGGGTGAGTGTCATTCAACTGGACGGCGTAGTTATTATGGAATTCAGTTATGGGATTGCCTCGGAGGATGTTGACACGGATCATATCTTGTAGAGAACACGAGACAAAAAAGTATTGTTGTTCAAGGCGAAGTCTTTTTCCTGCAATTGCCTCATCATTGGGGTAAAGGACTTTGGTGATATTTTCTGAATCCACTTTGTCTTCAACGGCTCTCCAATAATCACCAGCATTGAATGCTTGGAAGTCGAAGTTTTCGGTAGCATCGGCTTTCCATAATCGTAATAGATTCACTGTATTTACTTTGTATCCCGGAGCTGCGGTGTCGCAGGCTACTCCTCTGGTGGTCCTTTTGGGTATCCATTTAACGATGAGATGGCCGTTTTCAGTCTTTCGTTCTGTGTAGCCTCCGAAATTGACGTTAAAGGCTATTTCGGGACGGATAATTTCCCACGGATTACCGCGGTGCAGCCAATTGTCTGCTAGTTCGACCTGCCATCCGTCTTTAATCGTTTGTTTGAAGATGCCGAATTCATACCGGATGCCATAACCAACTCCTAGGTATTCTAATGATGCCATAGAATCGATATAACAGGCAGCAAGCCTTCCAAGGCCTCCGTTGCCGAGTCCTGGTTCTTGTTCTTCTGTAAGAAGTAATTCGAAATTTTGACCTAAATTGGTCACAGCCTGGCGGACTTGGTCGTAGATGCCGAGATTGATCATATTACTAACCAGTTGTGGACCAATAAGGAATTCTGCTGAAAGGTAGCAGACGGCTTTATTGCGCTTATTGACGTATGTATCAATGGTTTGCATCCATCGCTCAAGGATTCGGTCTCTTACGGTGTAGGAGATGGCTAGATACCAGTCATGATGGGTGGCTGTCTGCGGAATCCTTCCCTGTAGTAGATATAAGTTGTCACGTATATCTTGTTCAATTGATTCTGGTAGTAGACCTGTCCTAACGCTTTCTTTTTTTTGGAACCAACTGACCATGATTTTACCCCTTTTTTTGCATCATAATCTTTTTTGCATTTTCAGGGTAAAAAATTTGTGGTCTGCATGAACTGTGGCCTGCTGTCGGAGACAGCAGACCACAGTGGTCCGCTCTCTCCGAGAGCGGACGCCTGCTGTCGGAGACAGCAGACCACAGTGTCCGCTCTCTCCGAGAGCGGTCGCCGGCTGTCGGAGACAGCAGGCCACAGTTCAAGAGAAGACCACGGGAGAAGTATTACTTCTTCTCTTCGTCGTCGATGATTTCGACTTCTGCTTCTTCGATGTCATCGTTTTTGCCTTGGTTTTCACCTTGGCTGCTTGCTTGCGGCTGCTCATGAGATGGTCCGGCGCTTTGTTGCGCTTTTGACATAGCTTCACCAATGTGTTGCATATGCTACTCAAGTTCCTTCTTGGCAGTTTTGATTGTTTCCAAATTACCGCTTTCGAGCGCTTTCTTGACATCATCGATCTTCGATTGAACATCCGTTGCCACATCGGCAGGAATCTTATCTTTGATATTCTTCCAAAGACTTCGATGCACGGAAGACTAGAGAATCGGCTTCATTGCGGATCTCGACTTCTTCTTTGCGCTTTTTGTCTTCCTCATCATGCAGTTCGGCATCTTTGACCATCCGCTTGATTTCATCTTCGGTTAAGCCCGACTGCGCTTCGATCCGGATCTTTCTGCTCTTTGCCGGAGGCGATATCTTTTGCGGAGACATGCAAGATGCCATCGGCATCGATGTCGAAAGAGACTTCAATCTGCGGCATGCCGCGTGGTGCAGGAGGGATATCGGATAGGTCAAAGCGGCCAATTTCCTTGTTGTCATTGGCCATATTGCTTTCTCCTTGCAGAACGCGGATGGTCACTGCAGGCTGGTTGTCGGCTGCTGTAGAGAAGATTTGTTTTTTCTGCGTTGGAATCGTTGTATTGCGCTCGACGAGAGGAGTCATCACTCCTCCCATGGTCTCGATACCAAGAGTCAAAGGGGTGACGTCCAACAAGCAGAACATCTTTGACGGCTCCTGTCAAGACGCCTCCCTGGATGGCTGCGCCGACAGCCACGACTTCGTCAGGATTGACTCCTTTATGACCTTCTTTGCCGAAAATCTTTTTCACCATCTCCTGCACGGCAGGCATACGGGTCATACCGCCGACGAGGATGACTTCGCCAATATCTTCTTTCGACAAGCCGGCGTCTTTAAGAGCTTTCAAGCAAGGTTCGCGTGTCCTTTCGATCAGGTTAGATACCAAAGATTCGAGTTTGGCGCGAGTCAATGTCAGCGCAAGTGCTTTGGTCCTGACGCGTCCATGGTAGATGAATGGCTGGTTGATCTCGGTCGATTGTGTGCCTGAAAGTTCGATCTTTGCCTTTTCAGCAGCATCGCGCAAGCGTTGCAGGGCCATTTTATCGTTGCTGGAGATCGATGCCATGTCTCTTTTTTGAACTCTTCGAGGATCCATTTGAGGATCTCATTGTCGAAGTCGTCGCCGCCAAGGTGGGTATCGCCGTTGGTTGAAAGGACTTCAAAGACTCCGTCGCCAATTTCAAGGATCGAAATATCGAATGTTCCTCCACCCAAGTCGAAGACGGCGATTTTCTTATCTGTTTGTTCCTTGTCGAGTCCATAGGCCAAAGCGGCTGCAGTAGGCTCAGGGATGATACGCTTGACATCGAGCCCTGCGATGCGGCCGGCATCTTTTGTCGACTGCCGCTGTGAATCGTTGAAGTAGGCGGGAACGGTGATGACAGCTTCTGTGACTTTTTCTCCGAGATAGGCTTCAGCGGTTTCTTTCATTTTGATCAAGATTTGGGCGGCAATTTCTTCCGGCGTTCATGTTCTTGCCCTGCACTTCAAAACGGCATCTCCATTGTTATTCTGCGACCACTTTATAAGGAACAATTTTGATTTCGGATTGCAACTTCACTGATATTTGCGCCCGATAAAACGCTTGGATGAGGTGATGGTGTTTTCAGGGTTGGTGATGGCTTGACGCTTTGCAGGAATACCCAACAATGCGTTCGTTGCCCTTTATAAATGCAACGACAGAAGGGGTTGTTCGTGTTCCTTCCGCTGAGCGATGACTTTGGGCGTTCCCCCTTCCATAACTGCTACGCAGGAGTTGGTGGTTCCTAAGTCGATTCCTATAATTTTTTTGCTTGTTTTTTTTTCACTCATAATAACCTCACATTATTTTAATTTTTTTCAGATACTTCTTCTTTAGGCGCTACCGACACCTTCACCCTTGCGGGGCGGAGCGGCTTATCGCCCATAGTATATCCACGGATATTTTCTTCTATCACTACACCTGTCGGATGCTCCGTTGTGGTAATCATCTCGACAGCTTCATGTAAATAGGGGTCAAATGGTTTTCCTAGTGCGTCGATAGCTTTGACTCCATTATTAACCAATACGTCTTTGAATTGATTCAGGATCATTTGAAATCCAAGGGCCCAATGTTTGACTTCAGGCGACGCATCCTGAGTATATTTCAAAGCATTTTCCAAGTGGTCTATCGGATGAAGGAAATCTACTAGCAATCCTCGAAGGGCGTAATCAATCATTTCACCTTTCTCTTTTTGCAGTCTTTTCTTTGCATTCTCGTTATCCGCTAGCGCTGTCAGATACTTATTCTTGTATTCATTAACCTCCTGTTGAAGTTTCTCTACTTCACTTTCGGTTTTTTCCGGTTCTACGGGTTGTTGTTCATCCATTCCTTCTTCCTTCATGTTTTATCCTCCAATAAAATCAAGGGGGACTGTCCTATTAACTTGGTCCCTTCTTGTGGTTGGCGGAAATTAATTTTAAATTTAAAAATATTTCTTGTTAATGCTTCGCTAATTCCTTCCGAAAAGGCATGCAAAATCCCAAATACTTTGGGATAGGGCATTCTCGAGGGGCCTAGAATGCCAACAGCTCCAATAGTTTGCTGGTTAATTCGATAGGGTATCGCTGCTACTGCGCAATGTGGAGTCGATGTTGCATATGAATTGAGGTCCCCGCCTATCCAGAAGCGAGTTCTATTTGTTTTCATGCATTCTCTTAGAAGCAACCTCATTCCATGAGCGTTTTCAAAGAGAGATAAATTTGTGGCTAGCGAAACTGGATCATGAAATTCGGGGTAGCTAAGGAGTTTAGAGAATCCAGTGCGGAAAATTTCTTCGTCGATGAAATTTGAATAGCCTACAATATAACGGACCATAAGCTCATTGTATAATTTTTGAGCCAAAGCCTCCTCGGCAGGGGAAAGATTATCGGGTTTTTCGGCTCTGGAAAGGCGCCAATCGATGTAAGATTCGAGTCTTTTGACCGCAAAAGCGCTCATTTTCTCTTCAGTGCGGATGATTTCCGTTTGTATGACGCCAAAATCAGTGATAACGGCACAAAGGATGCGGAAAGCATCGAGATGAACAAGTTTGATTTCGATGATGAAATCCTGGTCAAAGCGAGGGGCAGACATAAAAACGGCACAATCGGTCAATTTTCCGAGTATTTCAGCGCTTCGTTGGAGGAAGGAGGCGACTTCTTTTGTTTCTGCGTTCTTTAAGGGGAGGAGGAGTTCTTCGTTTTCAGGGTTAATTTGTTTGGATTCGATCTTTTCCTGGGCATAAAAGCGGAAGGCTTGTTCGGTTGGAATTCTGCCTCCGGAGGCATGCTGTTGTTCAAGGTAGCCTTCTTCTTCTAGGTTGGCGAAATAATTGCGGATGGTGGCAGAGCTGATGTCATTGAGGCCTGTTTCCTTAAGCGTGTTGGAACCTACCGGTTTGCCGGTTTCAATGTAATGCTCAATAAGTGCAATAAGCACATTATATTGCCTTTCTTCCTTGACAGATGTTCTTCTTGGTGCGTTCAAGGTAGAATCCTCCTTATTTCTACCCCCATTATAAGCAAATCAGCAATTTTTGGTCAAGAAAATTTAGCACTCGATTGATTAGAGTGCTATATTGGCGCTTATCCCATAATTTTTACGGGTAAAGTCACAAAGAAGGTGGAACCTTTTTCCAGCTCGCTTTCAACACGTACGGTGCCTTTATGTTCTTCTACAATTTTTTGGACAATAGCCAATCCCAAGCCTGTTCCTCGTTCCCCGTGAGTACCAGTGTTTATTCCTTTCACAAATGGCTGAAACATTCGATCTTTTATTTCTGCTGGAATTCCAGTGCCATGATCTTTAATACTTATTGTTATTTCTAATTTGGAATGGGCCAATTCTATTATAATTTCACTTCCGGGATGAGAAAATTTGATAGCGTTTGTAATGAGATTGGAAAGGACCTGAACCATCTTATTTGGATCGCAATGAATTTTTACATGTTCATCAGTGGAGACAAGCTTAACTTGAATTTGCTTCTTATCAGCCACTGTATTCAGATATTCTAAGGCGTCTTTTATCAAAACGGGGAGGTTAACTTCTACAATATTCAAATTAATGGTTCCAGATTCGATAACCGATATATCAAGCAATTCATTAATCATATTGAGCATAAAGATACTCGTGTTTTTGATGCGCTCAATGATATTTTGAGACTTAGGGTCAAGTTTATCAATTAGCTGTGAAAGTAGTAAATCGGAGAACATTCCAATGGCTCCGAGGGGATTTCTCATGTCATGTGCAGCCATACCTAAAAATTTATTTTTCTGGTCGACCAGTTCCTTTAATTCGTTATTCTTTTTCTTAACCTCATCATATAGTTGATTCATTCTTCTATTGGCTGTTTCCAGTTCAGTATTTTGTTGTACTGCATTCGAATAAGTTGAGAGGAGGAGCTCGGCGATTTGTGCATGAACTACTTGGATATGGTGTTTTTTCCCATCAAAGTAAAACTCCATTTCAGTTTGTGGCTTTTCGACATTATTAAGATCTATATTTTCTATACTATTTTTCATAGTGGATAATAGGATTTTACTGTTGCAGGGTTTAGTCAAGAAGCCGTTGGCGCCGCATTCAATACCAAGAATAGCATCCATTGGATCCTTGAGCCCAGTCAGCAAGATCACTGGAATATGTTTGATCTTAGGATCCATCTTGATTCTTTTACACAATTCATATCCATTCATTCTTGGCATTTCAATATCGCTGATAATGATTTGAGGCTTGCTATTTTCAATGATCGATAATGCTTCAATGCCATCGACAGCTGCTTTAACCTTCATATCATGCGTTTCAAGCAGTTCTTTGAGAAGCAAAGATTGAGTAGCACTATCCTCAACTATTAGGACATCGATATTGTCTAATTTTATCGTCATAAACGTCTCACATTTTTTGATATCAAATAATTTAATGTAATTGGGATTTGATCTAAAGGTAACACTATATGAGCAGCCCCTAATTTAATCGCCTCTGCCGGCATTCCAAATACTACGCAACTTTTTTCATCTTGTGCTATTGTGTAGGCCCCTTTTTCCTTCATTAATAGCAATTCTTTTGCACCATCTTTACCCATTCCGGTCAAGATTACTCCCACGCAGTTCTTTCCATACGTCTCGGCCATTGATTTAAATAATTGGGTAACAGAGGGCTGAATTCCTTCATCTTTTGCATAGTCTAATGAGATCACATTATTTTTATGGATTTTCATGTGACAATTTTCTGGAGCCACATAACAACATCCAGGCATAGCTATCTCTTGATTTTTTGGTATCACAATCTTAAGTTTTGTATATGTTTGCAGCCAGGTGACTAATCCTTGAGTAAACCCTGGAACTATGTGTTGTACAATAAAAATAGGTACCGAAAATTCCGGATTCAATTGTGATATCAACAAAGCAAGTGCTGCGGGGCCTCCTAAGGAGGTTCCGATTGCTACAGCCTCAATTTTTTCGGAGAAATCGATTCTTCCCACTTGGGGAGAATGTACAAAATTTGGACTTTTGGCTACTTTTAGACGCCTAATAGGTGTAACATGGCTTATATTTTTGATTGTTTGAGTAATTTCTTTAGCTTTTTGATCGAAATGTGAATTCCCAAATCCGACGGGCTTTCCAAGGATAGCTAGAGCACCCGTTTCAATTGCTCGAAACCCCTGCATAGCATCCATAGGATTAAATGCCGATGTAATAATTACAATCGGCATCGGTTTTGTCTCCATAATTGTCCGTGTGATATCGAATCCATTGATTTTTGGCATGATGACATCCATAGTGATTACGTCTGGTGTGTTCGATTTCAACCATTTAATGGCTTCATCACCCCCGCCGCACATGCCAATGACTTTAAGGTCTGGATCGTTATCGATAATATGCTTTAATAGCTCTCTGGCCACTTGTGAGTCATCTACGATCAATACCTTAATAGGTTTTTTTTCCATAAATTGATTTATTTTCTTTTTATGAGTTCTTTTCTTTCTTCACCATCAAGATTATTCAGTTTATACTGATCGGTCAATCCCTTTAATGAAGTGCTGACTTTACTCAATGCGCTAACGGCGTCTTCAATTTTCTTTAATTTTTCGACATGCTGCTGAGTGGCTTCATTAATATTGGACATAGCGATAGAAATTTGTTCTGTACCTATAGATTGTTGTTGGTTTGAAAGAACAATTTGATTTGCAGATTGGGTAACTTGCGTCATATTTCCAGTCAGATTTTTGATGGCTTTTGTCGTTTGATTAGACTGCTCTACCCCTTTTGCAACAGCCTTAGAACCTTGCTCAGTAGCCATGACAGCAGAGTTCGTGGCGCCTTGAATTTCATTTAACAACGAACGCACCTGTACTGTAGCCCCCTTTGACTGCTCAGCAAGAGTTCGAATTTCTTGTGCTACTACACTAAAACTTCTACCCTGTTCGCCCGCCTTTGCAGCTTCGATGGCAGCGTTGACAGCAAGTAGATTAGACTGTTCAGCAATTTCATTCACACTATTCATGATTTCGGCGATAAGCAGGCTTTTTTCGCTCAATTTAAGGATGCTTTCTGAAATAATTTGCATCCTATCTCGTATTTGATTCATATCCTCTATAACCGATTGGACAGACTTTGCGCTAGCATCCACAGTTTGAAGTGTTTCTTCTGCGCTTGCTAAAACTTCTTTGGCCTTTTCGCTAGAAACGTGAGCGGTTTGCTTAAGCTCCTCTAGTGTTGCTGTTGTTTCAGTAACAGCAGTTGCTGACTCAGCTGTTCCGGAGGAAAGCTGAGATAATGAGGCCATAATTTCATGCGAAGAAGATGTAAGCACATTCACTTCGTTCTTGATTTCACCTATCATGGTACGCATTTGACTTGACATTTCATTTAAAGAAATTCCAAGAATGTCCCTATCTGATCTGGGAGAAGCCTTGTTTGAAAGGTCTCCTGAAGCATATTCAGCCAAGATGGAACTCATTTTTTCGGTGCTGACATTCATATTTGAGATTGATTTAAGCAATTGACCTAGCTCACCCCCAGCCTCTAAATGAATATTCATTGAGGTATCTCCCTCAGCCATGCGATCGACATTTTGTACGACATATTTTAATGGTTGTACGATGCTTCGGACAATTACATAGGAAAAAATTGTATAAATACTAAGGGATATTAGCAAACTGATAACCATTAGTAGTCCAAATTTTTGAGATTGATCCTTAGCTTCGATGAAGTCCTGATCGACATTATTCATGTGAAGCTGAATAATTTGCTGGAGAGTTTCTGCGATGGGTTCAAAAATTGGATAGACATCATTTTTTAGTATTGAGGTGATTTGCTCTTTATCATTTTGCTGCAGAGCATCCTTTACCTTGCGGAAAAAATCATCACTATTTTTTAATAATTGATTGATCTGTTCTACTTTTGCATTTCGTTGATTTAACAAATTATTTGTAAGATAGGGATCCTTGCTTAAATAGTCATTCCATTCCTCTAGAGATTTTGTGCGTGTTTGTTGAATCAAATTGAGGGCTTCTTCAGGTTTTAGTAATTCATTTCTCGCCTTTTCTAAATTGGAAATGATAACCCATCCTAAGTTATTTTTGATTCTAATAAGTTGCTCTAATTTGTTGACCCCTCCGAAATAAACTTCATCAACTTTATTATTTTGAAATTTGGTTCCAAGATAACCGAAACATCCCAATGCTAATAGCGTGGTCCACGTCACAATGATTAAAACTGTTAACCGCATACGAACCGATAACTTATTTAACATAAAATTCTCCTACAAATTTCATAATAATTTCTGTGTAATACTGACTAATGACTGCTGGGTAAATGAACTCTTATCCAGATAGGCATTGGCGCCAATTTCTATTCCTCGTGCTCTATCTTCTTTTGACCCGCGTCCTGTACAAATAATGATCGGAAGATCCTTAAACGTGGCCATGCTTCGTATTTTTTCTGTTAAAGTAAAACCGTCCATACGAGGCATATCAACGTCTGTCAATAATAGATCTACGCTATTGCTAAGAAGGATTTCAAGTGCTTCAACACCGTCGACGGCAGTTTTTACCTCATAACCAGATTCTTCAAGAATATTTTTAATGAGCAATCGCGTAGTGATGGAATCCTCAGCCAGAAGAATATTCTTTTTGGCAGAAGAACCCTCGTGTACCTCAGAAGAATGTACTATTATAGTTTTACCTTTTGAAGCTGATCGAATGAGATCAATTGGATTAAGTATTGGTATTACCTTTCCCCAATCCATTATTGTTGCTGCCATCACATATTTAACGCGTGTACATTGACTTCCTAGGCTTTTAAGCAGGACTTCATGCTCTTGATAAATGTAATTTACACCGAATGCAATCGTTTTTTCTTCAGCTTCCACAATTAGTGCGAAGAGGTTTTCTTTTGATTCAGTTTCTTTTTTTGCTATTCCAAGTAGATCTGAAAGCCTTAAAAAGGAAAAAGTATGATCATTAATAGTCAAGATCTCACAATTTTCAACGGATTTTATATTGCCATCATTAATTTTAATCACGCGTTGAACATTGTGTGCGGGGATAATAAAGTCTTCACCTTCAACAGAAATATGGATTCCTCTAAATGTGGCCATAGTTAATGGAAGATTCAGCTTAAATGTTGTGCCCTTGTCTGGTACAGACTCGACATTCACATGACCGCCTAATTTATCAATTTTTTCCGTAACAACGCCTAAGCCAATTCCTCGGCCAGAAATTTCTGTGATTATTTGGCTTGTGGATAGTCCAGGTTGAAATGCCAATTTTATGGCATCTTCTTGAGATAAATTATCAGCTTCTTTTTGGGTAATCATTTGTTTTTGAACAGCAATTTTTTTTATCGTTTCTGTATCGATGCCTCTTCCGTCGTCGCTAATTGTAAGTTCGACGCTGCTCCCACGGCTCTCCCTGGTACTGATGACGATTTTACCAATGGAATCTTTATTTTTTTTCCTCCTTTCCTCAGGAGATTCAATGCCATGATCGATTGCATTTCGGATAATATGGATAACCGGATCTTTCATATCCTCCAATATTCTTCGGTCCACCTCAATGTCATCTCCATTGAACTCCAACTTAATTTCCTTATCTAGTTCTCTGGAAATATCCCTCACCATTCTAGGTAAAACTTCATACAGAGTGGATACGGGCTGCATTAGTATTTTCTTCACATCTTCAAGTAGAGTATCTACCATAGAACCAACAAAATGGGCGTTTTGCTCCGAAGCTTTCATGATTTTATTCAATCCTGCACCTAACAATTTAATGCTATCAGGATATTTATCCAGGAACGATTTCATCTTTTTTAAGAGTTCCTGTTCTTTTAGATGATCTTCACGTAATAACTGGCATTCTGAGGTAAATTTTGTCAGTTCTTTTTCTATTTTTGAAAATTTACCAAGTAGATTTTTTATTTCACTGGATTCCTGTTGTGCTGTCAATTTGATCATTAATAACTCTTCAACTTCTTGAAATAATGCATCCAATTTAGACAATGAAATTCGAATAGTTTTTTCTGAAGGCTCTTGCCGCAGTTCTGCAGGTTTTAAAGCTTTTTTTGCTACTGGTTGTGCATCTAAAACTTTTGAGGGCGAACTAAGTAATGATATGATTTTCGAAATTTTGTCAGGATTAGATTCACCTGCTAGTTCAGACACAATAAGATCTACAGTTGCATGCAATGTATCGAATAACTCAGGGGTTAACGTGAGAGAGTTATGTCTTAATTGAGACAAGACATTTTCAAGTGCTTGACAAACCTCTTGAATCGTTTCATGATTTACCGAGCGCGATGCCCCTTTGAGGCTGTGAGCTTCGCGAAATATTTTTTCGATAATCTCTTGGTGACTTTCAGGTGATAAATTATCTTCAAGTTTGAGAAGTCCCTCAGAAATAATTTTGAGATGTTCTTCAGCTTCTATGCGAAATATCGCACGCAATTTTTTTAGAAATTCTTCATCATGAGAATTCATATTGCCACCGTTTCATCAACAACTATTTGTTTACATAAAAGTAGTTTTTTTCCATCTAGAAGGACAATTCCATCTGGTGTCACACCTTTTAAAAATTCTTGTTTGATTCCTGTCAAAGTAGGCAATGAAGTTTGCAATTTATTGATAGGAATTTGCATAATTCCTTCAAATCCATTACTTAGAATCCCAAATTCCTTTTCAATATATTGAAGAATAATGATTTTACCATCATCATGGGACCCTTCAGGCAATGAAAATAAGACTTTTAGATCTATCACAGTCAATATTTTTCTTCGCACATTAATCATTCCAAAAACAAACTGCGGAGCACATGGAATGGGTGTATAGTCCTTCAAAGGATAAACCTCTCGTACATATTTTGTTTCGATAGCATATCTCTCATGAGCAAGTCTAAACACCAAGACTTCAAAATTATCAGCTTCTGCAACCTCATGCTCTTTAGGTTTTGCAAGTTGTTTTGCTCGGTTTTTTAAGATTTCTTCTGTTTTCATTGATACCTCTTAAGTGCATTCTCAATAAGATCCCTTACCTTTGAAACCGTAAGCTCTTCTGCTCCTAATAATTCCTCATCAGGTTCAAAATCCTGTATCAATTCTAAAACTGTTCTGAAATTTCTGGCCGCTTCCTTATAGTTCTTCTCTTGTAGTTCAACTGTTCCTAGCATGTAATACGCTGCAACATAATTTGGTTCTAAAAATAAAGCTTTCTTAAACGATTTGATGGAATCATTAAGATCCCCTTGGGCTAAATGTATCGTAGCATGCATGTAATGGAGATTTATATTTAATTGATCTTCTTTTAATGCCTCATTGCATAATGCTAGGCCATCTGAAAGATTTCCCAAATTTGCATATGTACGAATAAGCATCAAAACCCTTTCGCTATTGTCCTTAAAAAATTCAGGATCATTTTGTAAGGGTTTTAATATTGAAACAATCTCTCGGTATTTTTTTCTCTGATAGAGTTCGTTGAAATCAATATTTACTTCCTGTTGCAAAATTTCTTCTTTGAGATTTTCAGGATAAATATGAAAATCCATAACAGGTTGTTCTAACTTGATAAAGTCAGGAAATACAACTTTAAATAGAGCTATGTTTTCGTTGATTGGGATTTTTGGCTCATGTTTAATAGGTTTAGACGGGATGATTCTTTCGTTTTGATTAAATTCAGTCTTTTTAAAGAAAACAGCGCCCTCAAAATTTTTCGTTGATAAGTGAGGATCTTTTACAAATGGCGTCTCAGTTGCCGATATACTAAGCCATCCATCACTAATAAGTCCTGAAGTCAATTTGTGGATGGTATTTTCAATTTGTCTTGGAGAAAAATATATCAGAACATTATGGCAAAGAATAAGATCCATGTTCTTATAACTGTCTGAAAAGCTGTCATCTATAAGATTGAAATAAGATATTTTCACCATTTGTTTTATCTTAGGGAGCAAACTAAAGAGGCCATCCTTATGTTCTGTAAAGTACTTGGCTTGTACCTCGTGCGGAGTAGCTCGAAAGGACCATTGCCTGTAATTTCCCAATTGTGCTTTTCGTAAGAATTCTTTGTTTATATCCGAGCCAATAATTGAAATATCCCATTTGTTCAAATTTGGAATAAGACGATGTAACATGATTGCTATCGAATAAACCTCCTCACCTGTGCAGCAACCAGCAGACCATATCCGTATCTTTCTATCACTGTCATGACGGCTAATAATTTCCGGAAGAATATCTTTTTCTAAGGTCTCCATTCGAGGGCTATCACGAAAAAAGTAGGTTTCACCAATCGTTAAATGGTAGGCTAGAATTGCAATCAAATCTTCATTTAAAGGACCATTCATCAATGAAAGAATACAATCCATTAAATTGTTGTATCCCATTTGTTTAGATGCAGGTATCATTTTTTTTTCGAGATCACCCCAGCGTTCTTTAGTATATTGAAGTCCCAATCTCTCCTCAAGGTATGAAGAAAATTTTTTCCTTAGATCATCAGATATTTTATTTTTTAATATTGTCATATCAGATTAATTGGTTAATATTAAATGTTCAGGAATTAATTTTTCTAAATCACACAAGAATGTAATTTCTTCATTTAGAATACATTGAATAGATGAAGAGTCTGCGGTGAAATTCTCACATATTTCGACTCTTTCTACATGATCGACAAGCAGGGCAATTCTTTGGTGTTGTAATTTACATAGTATCATCCGATCTGTCGTAGCAAGTTCTTTCGAGGGGATGCCTAAAAGTTTGCGAATATTGACTACGGGAATAATTTTTCCATGAACATTAATTACACCTAATACATATTCAGGATTATTTGGGATAGATGAGCATTCCACGGCTAATATACTACGTTCTACAACATTGAGATTCAGGGCAAATTTTCGATCTTCAATAGTAAAAATGAGTATTTGCATAATATATGCCTCCCCTTTAATTTATATATTTATATTTTTAATTAAACACAAGTTATATAGGTGCAATAAAGTCCTCAGTCTCGTATAATGTATTCAAAAAAGGTGCTTTAAATTGAAAGATCCATTACCCCGTATTTTTGATGAAAAATTGTTGATTTTGGCCGCTTTTGCCGGAGGAACCAAGATCCGTCCGATTGCAGTCAATGGTGCTCTCCTCTATCAAATAACCGAACAAATCAAAGACAAAGCCATCCATAAGAACCTTACCCAGACCGAATGTCTTAATTTGATTTTAGGTAAATTAGTTCCCATGCACAAAAAAGCCATATTCTTTACATCGGAAGGAGATTACCACCTTTTTGCAAATAAAAGAGGGGAAATAACCATAAAATCAAAACCCCCTACCAAAAAAATGCTGAATATCTCCCATAACCGAGAAAAGAAATACATTCTCAAAGAGGGTGAACCACTGCCATTTTTAATCGAACTTGGCCTCATGAACTCCCAAGGGAAAGTGCTCAAGGAAAAAATGGCAAAGTTTAGGCAGATTAATCGATTCCTAGAAATGGTCGACGATTCTCTTCCAGATTGCTCTGAAACAATTCGAGTCATCGATTTCGGCTGTGGGAAAGCCTATCTTACTTTTGCCCTTTACCACTATCTCACGGCAGTTAAAGGCTTGGTTGTTCACATGAAAGGTTTGGATCTAAAAGAGGATGTAATTGCTTTTTGCACCAAACTGGCTCGCAAATTAGGATATGTCGACCTCAATTTTTCTGTCGGAAATATTGCAGATTATACTCCACAGGAATCCGTAGATATGGTCGTTGCCTTGCATGCTTGTGATACAGCAACAGATGCAGCCCTTGCACAAGCTGTTCGTTGGAAGGCAAAGACAATTCTAGCTGCACCATGCTGCCAGCATGAACTTTTTAAGCAGATTACCTCTAATCCACTTGCAGCCATTTTGCAATATGGTATTCTTAAAGAACGATTCGCTTCCCTGACTACAGATGCCGCCAGAGCTCAAATTCTCGAAATGCATGGCTATTCAACCCAAATTCTCGAATTCATTGAACCCGAAGAAACTCCAAAAAACCTTCTCATAAGAGCCACCCTCGGCAACTCCCAAGCCAATCGTGACCGCGCCAAGCTACTCTATTCCGCCCTAAAAGAGTCCTTGGAAATCAACCCAATGTTAGAGTCGCTATTATTGTGATTTTTAAATGTTTGACAAAATTATGCCCTTTAGGTAGCATCTCAAAGCAATAAAATCTTCAACCTCGGAGGTATTCATGTTCTGTTCCAGACCTGCCTATTTTACTCACTTTTATAATCTTAGTAGATTGAAATTAGAAAAGGGATTGACCAAAAAGGAACTCAGTTGCTTAGACATCAATAACGTATCCAGAACTCACGAAGAAGAATTGGCAAAGTTGATTTTAACATCAAAAGTCAGAATGAGTTCTGTAGAATTTTTCAGAGCTTGTAATGTTGTTGTATCAAACCATAGTGGTTCGGATAAAATGGTTCAACGCGTAAATTTAATATCTCATCTTATCCGCGTTCCAGATATCACCGACGAGATTTGTCAGGATCAAGAGGTTAAAGATGTTCTGAAGCGAGTAATCGAAGGAGGGAATTACCACCTATTCAATCCAGTAAACAAGCGAGAATTAAAAGAAAAATTAATAAAAGAACTAGGTAAAAAAGATGCCTCCTTGCTGACTAAAAAGGTTAATGCTTATTTTAAGGATGGATTTTATGGACTCGAAAACTTAGGATTAGCACGCGAAATCAAATGGCGCGAAAGAAAGGAGCGATTTCTAGAAAAAAAATTGAGTGCAGTCTGTCCATTCTATTTTCTAAAACTCTATCGCGAAGACTTAGCCTTTATGGAAAATCAAGTCTTTGCAAAGTATGTTCGCGAAACTTTTAACTTGTTAGCGAAACACAATTCATTAGGACTATTATTCCAAACAACCGAAGAGATTTATCCAGGACAAATGTGTGAAGTGCACCCGCTCTTAAGGAATATCAGAACCCGTTTTGAGAATAAAACCTATAGAACTTTTGAGAGTATTGTTCCCTATCTTAAGGCCTTAGCAAACCGGAATTTAGGGACACTTAAAGAATATTATTATAAATCAAAAATCGACGGCCTTCAACAAGGAATCGTATTTTATGATAATGAAATCAAACGCAATGAAATTGAGTCTATGAAGGGTAAAGAAATAGCCAGCATGGTGTCCCATGACATAAGACATGGAGATTTTAAATTTGTGAATGATAATAATAGACGCAATATTCTCCGGAAAGCATATGAAACTATGGAGAAGTTTAAAGCTTGGAAAATGTTTAACGAAGGTTTTCGTAATGGCAAAGATTATTTGACTTGTGTAGATCCCATATATAAAATTGTGACAGATGAACTCGACGAAAGAGGTCTGACTAGTAGTGAAATTGGGTATGTTATGTGGAGAATGAGGGACGTTCATGAAAATGGCTGGAATAAGTTTGTCCTGAAGTTTATTGAAAGTGAACACAACAAGCAAGGTGTTGTTTCCCAAATGCAAATTCAATACAAGCGCCTTTTGGGATGAGATGTGGTCGGCTGTCTCCGACAGCAGACTTCCGGCTTTCTTTGAGAGCCGGACCACTTATCCCTGTGGCTTTAGATGTTGCCATAGATCGATATCGAAGTGTAGGAATAGTTCATAGACGGTATTGATCGGGAGGCCAACGACGTTGTAGTAACAACCTTCAAATGAATGAATTAATAGGCCTCCAGCTTGCTGAATACCATAACCTCCAGCTTTGTCTGCCCAGGATTGAGTTTTGATGTAATGTTCAATTTGGGAATCTGTAAGCTTGTTAAATAATACTTTTGTTTCCTCAGCTTTAGAAAATTCTTGCATCCCTTTCTTAAGGGTCACTGCCGTATATACAGAATGCCATTTTCCGGAAAGAGCCGATAACGTTGCAAAAGCATCTTTTGGATCTTTAGGCTTTGCATAGCTCTTGCCGTCCAAATAGACAATGGTGTCTGCCGTTAAAATCAATGTTTCTGGGAACCTGTGAGCAAGTGAGTCAGCTTTCCCTTTAGACAAATGACAAGCAAAAGCTGCAGGATCCCCTGAAAAGGCGATTGCATCTTCATCAAAATCGGGACTAACCCTTTCAAAAGGGAGATCGAAGTAACTTAAAATTTCCCTTCGTCGCGGAGACTGTGATCCTAATATGTAACGCATGGTAATAATGGTATCAGTTTTGCAATTTTGGATTCAAGTGCTCTAATAAAGAACACTTTGCGGCCTGCTGTCTCTGACATTGTGGCCTGCTGTCTCCGACAGCAGACGTCCGGCTCTCGGAGAGAGCCGGCCACAAGTGGCCTGCTGTCTCCGACAGCAGACGTCCGGCTCTCGGAGAGAGCCGGCCCAAGTGGCCTGCTGTCTCCGACAGCAGACGTCCGGCTCTCGGAGAGAGCCGGCCACAAGTGGCCTGCTGTCTCCGACAGCAGACGTCCGGCTCTCGGAGAGAGCCGGCCACAAGTGGTCTGCTGTCTCCGACAGCAGACGTCCGGCTCTCGGAGAGAGCCGGCCCTCAAGTTTGGCGGTTTCTCATATTTTTGAGAAAAAACTTTCAAAAAAAAGAGAAGACACATAATATTTTTGTTTTTCACGCAAATGAGGACAAAAAAATATGTGCCTTCTCGAAACTTTTCTATCACTAGTCTCCCTATGGAGACCAGCATTTTGTAAACAAGACACCTTTAGAAGAGTCAAAGATCACGCTGTCGCGACTGTTTGCTCCTTGGGACGCCATACGATCACAAATCTTATCATTTGGCTTGGAAAAGATCAATTAGATCCTACAGCCGATTATAGATTATACAATGAATATAAGTGGAATGTCGAGGATCTTTTTAACCCTTTATTGGAAAAGGCAATGCCGTTTTTTGGAGATGATTATGTTGTTGTTGGAGCCGACGACACTCGTATTCGCAAAAGAGGAAAGAAGATCCCTGGAACATCTTGGGGAAGGGATCCATTATCACCCCCATTTCAAGTTAATTTAATGTGGGGGCAAAGATTTCTTCAATTTTCATTTCTACTTCCTATGTACAATCATTCATCAGTCAGTGCACGAGCATTGCCTATAAGATTTATTCATACTCCTCCTTTAACAAAACCTGGTAAAAGAGCAAATGCAGCAGAAATATTAACATACAAGAAATTATGTAAGACTCAAAATTTATCGACTCGGTATATAGAAGAGGTAAGAAAATTGAGGGAGCATTTAGATGCAATAGGGTGTACAAAAAAACAACTTATGGTCACTGACGGTAGTTTCTGTAATAGAATTTGCATGAATTTAAACATGCCAGGAGTTGAAGCACTAGCACGCGCCAGAAAGAATTCAAAACTATGTTATCGGGCTGAAGGCAATGGTAGACGCACATATGGGGTTAATAAATTCACTCCAGAGCAAGTACGTCAAGATGATAGTATACCATGGCAGTCTGCAATTTTCTTTTATGGTGGTGAATGGAGAAGAATAAGATTTAAAGTATTGCGAGATGTATTATGGCAATCTGGCACAAAGACTAGACCGATGAGATTATTAGTCGTAGCACCGTTGCCTTATGTGAAAAATGGGATTAGAAATTACCGCCAACCCGCCTATCTATTAACAACTGATCTCGAGGCCACAGCAGAATTCCTTCTTCAGAGTTATTTAGACAGATGGCAGATAGAAGTAAACTTCAGAGAGGAAAAATCTGTATTGGGTGTTGGAGAGGCCCAAGTATGGAGTGAAAAGTCAGCTGAAAGACAGCCATCATTTAGGGTTGCAGTATATAGTGCCTTATTATTGTCTAGCATTCTGAAATACAAGGATGTGCCACCAATTGATGAAGAGATTCCGAAATGGAGAGACAAGCCACAAAGAAATACCTGTAGAGCATTAATAGGGATGATTAGAAGTGAAACTCTAGAAAATATAGAAAGTATAATAGATTTAGAATTAACTAGGCCGATGTTATCGGCAATTTTTCGAAAAGCAGCCTAAAAAACCGCCAAACTTGAGGTCCGGCTCTCGGAGAGAGCCGGCCACAAGTGGTCTGCTGTCTCCGACAGCAGACGTCCGGCTCTCGGAGAGAGCCGGCCACAAGTGGTCTGCTGTCTCCGACAGCAGACGTCCGGCTCTCGGAGAGAGCCGGCCACAAGGCCTGCTGTCTCCGACAGCAGACGTCCGGCTCTCGGAGAGAGCCGGCCACAAGTGGCCTGCTGTCTCCGACAGCAGACGTCCGGCTCTCGGAGAGAGCCGGCCACAAGTGGACAGCAACCACAAATTATTTGATTGACCAATTCGATTTATTATTTTATTGTGGGACCTATAAAAAAATGGAATCTGGTGGTACATGCAGACTGAATTTCAAATAGCTGGAGCTGGGGTTGTATTAACTTTGATCTATCTTGTCTATGCACTTCTATACCCGGAAAAATTTTAATATGTCGATTATAGAACTCGTAATTTTTTTTGCTGTACTTATCTCCCTGACACCCCTAATGGGGATCTATATGGCAAAGGTATTTACTGGCGAATATGTCGTGCTAAGTCGATTTGAAAACCTATGCTATACCATTGCAGGTGTAGATCCAGAACAAGAAATGACTTGGACTTCCTATGCCAAATCCCTTTTGTGGTTCAATTTGTGCGGGTTTTCTGCTGTATTTTTCATTCAACTTTGTCAATATTATCTCCCATTAAATCCACAGCAATTACAAGCTCCTTCCCTGGACCTTGCATTCAATACAGCCATAAGCTTTGTTACAAATACCAACTGGCAGGCATACTCCGGAGAAAATACACTGAGTTATTTCACCCAAATGGTCGGACTCACCGTACAGAACTTTCTAAGCGCTGTCACAGGCTTAGCTGTTTCCTTGGTGCTTGTTCGTGGATTTGCAAGAAAAACTTCGTTAACAATCGGAAATTTTTGGGTAGATATCGTTCGTTCAACATTTTATATTTTTCTCCCTCTTTCCATCATAGTTTCTTTAGTTCTTGTGTGCAATGGAGTCGTGCAAACTTTTGCTCCTTATGCTGAAGTGACAACGTTAGAAAATACGAAGCAACAGATTCCTCTGGGTCCAGTGGCTTCGCAGATAGCAATAAAACAACTGGGAACAAATGGTGGAGGTTATTTTGGAGCAAACAGCGCTCACCCCTTTGAGAATCCTAATCTTATCACTAATTTTATTGAAATGCTTGCCATTTTATTGATCCCTGCAGGGCTTGTCTATTCGTATGGGATCATGATCGATAATAAAAAACATGGGGTGCTGCTTCTGCTCATTATGTTCAGCATGTTAGCATTTGGATTGGCTGTTGGACTACCTGCAGAAATGGGAAATTTAGAAGGAAAGGAAACTCGATTTGGTATAGTCAACGATATGCTTTGGACGCTTTCGACAACTGCAACTGCTAACGGATCTGTCAATGCTATGATCGATAGCATGTCTCCTTTAAGCGGGGGTATTGCTATGTTCAATATTATGCTTGGAGAATTGATTTTCGGCGGAGTTGGTGTTGGTTTGTGCAGCATGTTATTATTTATTCTTCTAACAGTGTTCCTTTCGGGATTGATGGTAGGAAGGACCCCAGAATATTTAGGAAAAAAAATCAGAAGAAAAGAAATCCAATGGGTTACAGTAGCAATATTGGCCCCGGGAGCTCTTATTCTTGTCGGTTCAAGCCTCTCATGTGTATCGCACGATGGCCTATCCAGCCTAGGAAATAAGGGGCCGCATGGTCTTTCTGAGATACTTTATGCCTTTACTTCATGTGCAGGAAATAATGGAAGCGCCTTTGGTGGGCTGAATGTTAATACTCCATTCTATAACATATCTTTAGGCTTTGTCATGCTATTGGGAAGAGTAGCGATTGTCATTCCTAGCTTAGCTCTTGGTGGACTGTTTGCAGCAAAGAAAATATCTCCTCCTTCGGCTGGAACGTTTTCGACAGACACATTGTTGTTTGCGATCCTTCTCTTAGGAGTAATTGTTATTGTCGGCGGCTTGACCTTTTTTCCTGCTTTGGCACTTGGTCCTATTGTTGAGCATTTGCTTATGCTTCGAGGAGTTGAGTTTTAATGAAAAATAACATTTCCCAATTTTTTGATTCTAAATTAATTTTTGGATCCATACAAACTTCATTCTTCATGCTCAATCCCCGTATTCAGTTCAAAAACCCAGTGATGTTTGTTACCTATATCGGAGCTATTGCGTGCAGTATTCATCTCTTTATAGATTATTTTTCATCTTTCAACCTTCAAATCACTTTGTGGCTATGGTTTACGGTACTTTTTGCAAATTTTGCACAAGCTATTGCAGAGAGTCGAGGAAAGGCGCATGCGGCTAGCTTGAAAAAGTCTAAAATTGAAGCCTATGCAAGACAACTTGTCGATGGTACTGAAGTAAAGGTCCCTTCTTTTGAATTAAAGCGAGATGACATGATCGTTTGTGAGGCCGGAGATATCATTCCAGCCGATGGCGAGGTAATCGAGGGAATAGCCACGGTGGATGAGTCAGCAATTACAGGGGAGTCAGCTCCAGTGATTCGTGAAAGCGGCGGCGACCGCAGCGCTGTTACGGCCGGGACAAAAATTTTAAGCGATCGTATTGTTGTTAGAGTGGTCTCAGAACCCGGAAATAGTTTTCTCGATCGAATGATCAACCTTATCGAGGGTGCTAAGCGGCAAAAAACACCAAATGAAATTGCATTACATATCTTATTGGCCGGCCTAACCATTATTTTTCTCATTACAACAGCATCACTCAAATTATATGCAGATTATAGTGCCCTTGCAGCTAAAGAAGACCTGAGCGGGATCATCACCCTTCCCATTTTGGTATCACTTTTGGTTTGTTTGATTCCAACGACAATAAGTGCACTTTTAAGCTCTGTGGGAATTGCTGGAATGGATCGACTCGTTCGACGCAATGTTATTGCCAAAAGCGGTCGATCAGTGGAAGCTGCTGGAGATATCGATCTCCTCATCTTAGACAAAACCGGTACAATCACTATCGGAAACAGGCTGGCCTCAGAATTCTTACCTGTGAATGGGGTTTCAGATAGAGAATTTGCGATTGTAGCACAATTAGCTTCTTTATCTGACGAAACTCCAGAAGGTCGCTCAATAGTCGTACTAGCAAAGAACAAATATGACTTACGTGCGGAATCCCTAAATATTTCCAATACCAAGTTCATCCCATTTTCAGCAAAAACGCGTCTAAGCGGACTTGACTTCTTGGATTCGACTGGAAACATTATTAGAAGCGTCCGTAAAGGAGCCCCTGACTCAATCAAGAATTTTGTGAAAAATTATCAAACTCATATCCCAACGCACCTTGATGATTCCATTAGAACCATCGCCAATACAGGCGGCACCCCTCTGCTAGTTTGCGATGATAAAAGAATTCTTGGTATCATACACTTAAAAGATGTGATCAAAGGAGGCCTCAAAGAACGTTTTACTGAACTGCGTCGGATGGGAATTCGCACCCTTATGGTTACCGGAGATAATCCTCTTACAGCTGCGGCTATTGCCGCTGAAGCTGGCGTCGATGACTATATAGCTGAAGCTACCCCTGAAATTAAATTGGACCGCATTCGTAAAGAACAAGAAGATGGTCGACTTATCGCCATGACAGGCGATGGCACTAATGATGCACCAGCCCTTGCACAAGCCGATGTTGGTGTTGCCATGAATACCGGAACCCAAGCTTCGCGCGAAGCAGGAAATATGGTCGATCTTGATAGTAATCCAACAAAACTCATTGATATTGTGGCAATAGGGAAACAGCTCCTGATGACCCGTGGAGCTCTCACAACATTCAGCATCGCCAATGATGTTGCGAAATATTTTACTATTATCCCAGCCATTTTTAGTCAGCTATACATACAAAATAATGAAGGTCCACTGGCAATTCTTAATCTGATGAAACTCCATTCTCCTCAAAGTGCCATTCTCAGCGCTGTCATTTTCAATGCTCTCATCATTGTCGCACTTATTCCTTTGGCATTGCGCGGAGTTAAGTATCACGCCGAGTCAAGCTATTATCTTTTGCGCCGAAATATTCTGATCTATGGCTTAGGTGGTATTCTATTGCCATTTGTAGCAATTAAATTCATTGATCTTATCATTACCTTTCTAGGTGTAGCATGAGGAAAGAAATGTTTGCAGCTTTGAGATTATTTTTGTGGATGACTTTTATCCTAGGTGGTGCCTACCCTTTGTTGATCACAGGTATCGCACAAATTACCATGAATCATAAAGCGAATGGATCACTTATAGGAACAGTGGGGTCCAACCTGATCGGTCAAAAATTTGAAAACGATAAATACTTTTGGGGACGCCCATCAGCTTCCGATTATAATGCCGTACCATCAGGTGCCAGCAATTTAGGACCTACCAGTAAGGCTCTTAAAGAGGCTGTAGAGAAACGTAAAGCCAAAGTTGGAGCAAATGCCCCACCTGAACTTCTTTATGCTTCTGGAAGCGGTTTAGACCCTCACATATCACCAGAAACAGCCATATATCAAATTGATCGCATCATTAAGGCACGAGGCCTAAATGAAACCACTGATAGAGCTATCCTCGAAGAATTAATTCGAGAAAATACACATTTTCGTACCGTTAATGTTTTGCAATTAAATCTAAGTCTAGGAGTTAGCCGTGAATGAAGATAATCAAACTGATGCAGATGCTCTTCTTAAGGCAGTCAAGCAACAGGAAAGTACACTTAAAAAAGCAAAGCTAAAGATTTTTTTTGCTATGGCAGCTGGCAGTGGAAAAACCTATGCAATGCTCCAAGGCGCCCAGGTACTCAAAAAAAATGGCATTGATGTCATTGTAGGCCTAGTCAATACCCACGGCCGTTCCGAAACGGCAGCGCTGCTTAATGGATTAAAAGTTATCCCAGAAAAACCTGTAGAGTATAAGGGCATTGTTTTGACCGAATTTGATATTGACGAAGTCCTGAGGCTAAAACCACAAGTCGTTCTAGTTGATGAGCTCGCTCATACAAACGTTCCTGGTTCGCGTCACCCCAAAAGGTGGCAAGATGTAAAAGAACTCCTAGAAAACGGTATCGATGTCCACACGACGCTCAACGTCCAACATGTGGAAAGCCTAAAAGATATCGTCGAAGGAATCGCCGGCATCACTATTCGCGAAACCGTTCCGGATTCCATCATCGAAGAAGCAGCATCTATTGAATTAATAGATATTACAACAGATGAACTTTTACAAAGACTCAAAGAAGGAAAAGTTTATCTGGGAGATAAATCGGAAGTCGCCGCAAAGAATTTCTTCCAAGAAGATCGCCTCACCGCCCTGCGTGAAATTGCTCTTAGGTATGCAGCAGAAAAGGTTGATCACGAACTACAAGGTATGGTTACATCAGTGGGCCGTCTAGGGGAATGGAAGCCTCGCGAGCGACTATTGATTGCTGTAAGCCAAAGTCCCTATTCACAGAAGCTCATTCGCATGACACGTCGACTTGCCTCGAATCTTCACTCTCCGTGGATTGCCGCATATATTGACGATGGATCCACCCTCAGCATTGAAGATAATAATTTGCTCACTAAAAATCTTGCCCTAGCTAGAGACCTTGGCGCCGAAATTATTGTCACAAATGATTCAGATATTGCTGACGGAATAAAAAGAATTGCTAAACAGCGGGGAGTAACACAAATTATTTTGGGAAGACCACCCAGAAAAAGGTTCCTAGGACTGTTTGATAGTGAATCTATTGTCGATCGCTTGTCACGCGAATGCATAGACATCGATATACATGTGATTAGACAGGAAATGCAGCTTACTAGGCACCACAAAAAATTAATAGCATTGCCAAAAGAAAAATCATATTCATCATACATTATTGCGATAATCACCGTTGCCATCCTGGGAGGATTAAACTGGTTCCTACTTTCGATGATCGGTTACAAAGTAATAGGTGTTATATTCCTTGTTGGCATACTTGGACTCAGTTTATTTCTCAGAAAAGGCCCCATTTTTCTTGCGACATTCCTTTCCGGATTCATTTGGGACTTCTTCTTTGTGCCTCCAACAGGATCTCTAGAAATCGATTCAACAGAAGATGCAGCTCTTCTCATTGTATATCTCCTCACAGCTATTTCAACAGGCATTTTAGTTGACAGAGCCAGACAAAAGAAAGATATTTTAGAAAAAAGGGAAAAGAATGCACAGGCCCTTTATGATATAATTAGAAATATTGCTAATACCCGTAGAAACGATACCTCCTTTGACAAAGTAAAGGAGAAATTGGGTCAAATCTTTGCAGGCACTTTCGACATTGTAGTTAAAACCTACGATGGCGGCCTTCCTATAGATAAGTCAGGTACTCTCCTATCCGATGAAAAAGAGAAAAATGCTTGCATTTGGGTATTTGAGCACGGCAAAGAGGCTGGATGGTCAACTGACACTCTTCCACTCTCACAAAATTTGTATATTCCAATGGTGGGACTTCAGGATACAGTAGGGGTTCTTATTTTCAGACCAAAATTAGACAAAGTTCTTTCACTCGACGATATGAATTTTCTATTCACAGTGACTCAACAACTTGCTAAGTTCTTTGAAAGACGTCTTTCTGATGACAAAATTAAAAGAATGGAAGAAAATAAACAGATGGAAAGCATGCACACGATGATTTTAAATCGAATATTGCATGTCCTCCAACATCCCATATCAGTTTTTGAAACTTCCATTGTAAATATTAAAATTTTATTGAAACCAACATCAGAACCTGCTTTGATAACTGAAATAAATAAAATAGAAAAAGCTAAGGAAAATTTAAAGATAATTCTTACTAATGTTTCGGAAATGGCCAATTTGAGCGGCGGATTTGTTTCTCTTGACATCAGCCTGCACAACATTAAGGAAGTTGTGAATATATGTTGCAAAAATGTAAAAGATATAGCATTCGATCATATATTGACAATAAAAGTTGAAGATAATTTACCTCTCGTACCACTAGACGTTTCTCTCATCGAAGTGCTCTTGTTCAACTTAATGACCAACGCAATTTATTACTCACCCAAAAAATCGACTGTTCTTATCGAAGCTAAAAAATGGGATAAATATGTTCTTATTTCAGTTGCAGATGAAGGGAAAGGGATCCCTGAAGATCAAATTGATGCTATTTTTGAGAAATTTTACTCAATTGCTGATGAAGCAACCCGGAACATCGGCTTGGGGCTAGCCATCGCAAAAGCTGTCGCAGAACTACACCACGGCCGCATCACCGCCGAAAACCGCCCTATCAAAGGTGCAATCTTCTCAGTATTCCTTCCCTTCAATAACGAATAACACTCCCTATCCTCCGTATCCTGCCGCTTGCGATCCGCACATCCTGTTAAATGCTTGTGCTTAATAAGTTAACAGGATGTGCAGGATCGCAAGCGACAGGATACGGAGGATAGGAAGTGATATGTTAGTTGGGAGGATGCTCTAGGATTTCTTGAAAGGTACGAAATTTGTTGTCGTTCTCACCATCGAGGATGCCAAAGGCAACCATTTTGAATTGTCCTTGAAATTCTTTTTTTCCTAATACATCTTTGAAAGCCGTTGCGACAATTCTAGGATCATTCTTGAAAGCTCCACAGCCCAAAGCACCCAAGACAACAGCATCATGATCCGTTTTAACTGCCAATCTTAATATATTCTTGATCTTTTTTTTTATTCCTTTGAAATAATTCTCAGGGCTAGCTGGTGCATCATATGCCCCAGCACTCAGGTTGTAGCCAGCTGCAGCAATGAAATCTACCTCAAAAGGCTTTATAAAGCGATAACCCTCACTTTCAGTTTCTCTTAATATCTCTACATGAGGTGTATATATCGCACCAAATTCGGGAATCAAATATTCACCATTCAATTGCTTATGCAATTTTGCATTATATTTTACATTGAGCCCAAAACAGTAGGTGCTCCTTCGAAATAATTCTTCTTCCTGAGCCATTGCTCCACGGGTGACCCCGCCTCCAACGCGATTTTTATTTGCAAAATTGAGAGCCACAGGACGATATCCTTCTTCTTGCAACTTCCTTGTTAAATGAATAGTATCCATTTTAAATACTTTTACTTCCGTTGTCGAATATTTACCCAGTTGCTCTAATGGAGATAATGATTCTACAACAAATGTTCCATGCTGCATCTGCGCTATTTTTTGAGGAGTGCACTTCTCTGTAGTTCTATATCCATAGATGCATGCTGCTTTAGTCTCTTCGTATACACGTGCACGTATTTTTCTCTTTTCTTCTGTATCTGTAATTTGGTGAAAGCGCTCTCCTGTACAACAAATTTCTCGAGGAAAAAAAATATAGCCAAAAGAGTCTTCCCATGATTTTTTTAGGCATTCAGACATATTTGGGCCGATCATCTTATTCAATTCTATCTGATCGACAGCATCATAAAAACAATCTCTTGAATTATTATGTGCATCCAGCTCCTTATTGATCGTAGCCACAGCATCAGAAGATATCTGATTGCGCCTTTGAAGAACCTCCAAGATGAAATTATAATGGACTTTTGAATCTTCAAGACGCGCTTCGAAGTAAGGATCAGCGAAAAGAAGAGAACAAAACAACCCAAGCTTAATCATAACAATCCCATTGTTCTTGTAATTTTCGTTTATATAAGCTTGCTTTATAATGATCAAATGGAATTTTTCTAATCGCTGTACGGAGCTTTTCCTCATATTTTTTTACGACCCACTGATTATTTAAATCATACCTGCGAATGCTCACTGAGGAATAAGGATTTAATATTCCCTCGTGACTTATGATAATACGATATTGTGGTAGAAATATGCTTTCATCTGTTCCCACATACAGTTCTGAAAGAGACTTGTTTGTGTATTTGGGTACTCCCTTTTTTACACAAGGATAACCATATTTGTCGATGAATTCATATGAACGGTTGTTGTAAGAATCGTGATGTGAGAAATCGAAAATTTGATAAAGCGTACTGCCGGCACGGTTTTCAATCATATCTCCAATTTCAAAAAGATGTTTGATGTCCTTAATAGGCATTCCCAACTCTCGAAAGAACCTAGCTATTTTCGTGTTAAAACATGGTGGCTTATACATGATGCTATTTTCAAAAAATACAGCTGAGCACTCATACTTCTCTTCATAATTGTTAAAAATAGAAAAATTCGTTGAAATTAACTGGTCTCGTTGCTTCGATTTATTATCATTTATTTTCTTAAATCTGTTCAAAAAATCTTCTACATCGTAGTGATCATTTACCAAAGGATCACCTGGAACTCTAAAGAAATGAAAATCTTTTTTAAACTCAAGTCCCATCACCTCTTCAAGGGTCATTCGGATAATATCTTGAAATACTCTAAATACATGACTTGATGCAGTATAGCCGATATATCCACGTTCTTCTTGATCAATGACTGCAAAATAGAATTCCCTTTGCTTTAATTTCACCCCCTGTCTCTTTAAGGTCGATTCTACTTCAGAATAAGATACCTTTTCTAAAAAGCGTAAACTAGGTTTTTGATAAGGAAATGTGTGATCGGATTCATAATCAAAGCCTTCTAAGAATGGTTCTCCGTTTACTTCTGCAAAAGAGATAAAAATACAGAAAAATAATAATGCTTTCATTGTATGTTCCAGACCTTTTTCAGTTGTTCTCGATAATCATTTGCTCTTATTTTATTAAAATGCAGACACTTTATTTTTTCCCGCAACATAGCTTGAAACTTCAGAAGATTTGGATTATCTACATATCGCACTATTTTTAAGGGACTATTTGGATTCAACGTTTCGTGACTATTGAGCAAAAGTCTTACTTCATGTGGATATGGAGTGATAAATTGATCATTCAGAAAAAATTCGTCGACAGTTACATTATTGCTAATATAACCTTCAGGGTAACTAGGATAGGCTATCATTTTTGAAAATGCATAGGTCTCTTGGGAGATGTCGAACACCTGTAGAATCATTCCAGTGCGCGAATTTAGATGTCTCTTGGCTTCCCTAAAAAGGGAATCAATTTCACGTAACTGAATACCCAATGTTAAAAATAACCATTGAAGTCTTTTTTGGTATCCTAATGGATTGACAGATTCGTTTTTTGCAAAGTATTCAAGCGTATTCATGCCAACGCGGTTATAGTTGTCCCAAATGGAAAAGTTCAAAGGAAATGTGGATTTATTTAAAATGCGTCCAGGGTGTTTATATTCAGTTAAGACGCTGATTAACTTTTCTTTATTTTGGATTTCATGAGTCGGATCGAGAGGGACTCCGAGAAATTGAAAATCGTTTCGAATGGGTAAATTTACGATTTCTTCCATGACCATTCGTATAATATCTTGAAAGATCATATAATCGAGGCTATTGCCATGGCACCCTATGAAGCCGACTTCCTCATTATTAGAAATCCTGTGAATGAAATCCATATCAGGAATGTCAATTTTCCTTAACTGATAGGCATTTTTTATTTCATCAAATGGTATTGCATTAAACTGCTTATGTGAAGGGGATGCAAATCCGCTCAGCAAGGCCGCAAATATCAATGCAAATAATGTTAAAAATCCCTTTAAAACCATGTTCAAACCTTATTTTATTTGAAAAAATACTAATGCTGCTGACCGTTTTATGCAAGAAAAATTGCACTCTTCAGAAAATTAAAAAATATTATTGATTGATTTGAGTATAAGCTCACTTAACCAATTGAAAATTCTTCTAATATTAGCGGATTTATTGTTTCAACACCGAGATGAAGCGCTGTGGTTGCGATGAGACCTTCAGCTATAGGGACGTCTAGGGAGTCCTTTGCTTCTTTTAATGTCAATATCAGCGCATGGAGCATCAAGAAAAAATTCAACCAATGATCTAAGAGGTTTTACATGTTCATCATACTTTTCTTTTGTTAGCACAATAAAAGTTTCCTTTTTATTTCTAACAATCACTTGCATTCCTGTTCTTCTAGTTTCATCCATCACGCGAGATAATTTTGCCTTAGCCTCTTGGTAGTGCCAGGTTCCAGGCGGAAATTGATCGTGCATACAAACCTCCAAATAGACTAGTACTCTGTCTAGTTTTATTAAACACAATCCCAAATATTGAAGCAAAGCAAAAAAAGCGAAGGGTGATTAAGCAAGAATCTGGCCAGATAGCCTCAATTTTTAGCATATCTGGCCCTAAAGTTCTTGATATTTATGGCCAGATACAATATATTTAGGATATATGTGGCCATGGAGAGGAAAATGAAAAGAGAAAAAAGTGCAGAAATCCGTAAAAATTTCCGATTTATTGGGCGTGCCCCCGAAATCAAGTTTATCAAGCAGGCCACTCAAGTGGAAGAAGCCAGTATACTCGTAGTTTATGGACGAAGACGAGTCGGTAAAACAGAACTCATAGAACACGTTTTGCATGAAAGAAAATTGCTTAAACTCGAGGGCGTAGAAGACGGGGACACTCAGGCGCAGATGTATAGAGTTTTGTATCAGCTTTCTAAAGCGTTGGAAGACAAATATATCACACAGATGAAATTTAATACGTGGTTGGAGTTATTTGATTTCATTGCAAGCAAAGTCTCTACCGGAATATGGACCCTTTATCTTGAAGAAGTTCAATGGTTGGCAGAATATAAAAATGAATTGATTTCAGATTTAAAATATGTATGGGATAACACTTTGCGGCATAATCCTGATCTCTTACTTGTTTTATGTGGATCATCACCTTCTTTTATGCAAAATCAGGTTGTACATTCTAAAGCACTATATAATCGCTCAATTTATGAAATAAATTTGAGTGAATTTTCGCTTAATGAGGCGAAAGAATTCTTAAAGAATCGATCTCATCGCGAGGTCATGGATGCATATTTAACTGTTGGTGGTATACCGGAATATTTGAAACGAATAAATCATCACTCTTCCATCCAAATCGGTATCTGCGAGGAAAGTTTTAAAAAAGATAGTTATTTTAGCAACGAAAAAAAGAGAATTTTTATCAGTAGTTTTGCGACTAATATTCATTACCAAGATATTGTCGATTATCTCAGTCAGGTAAAATTTGCCAGTAAACGTGATATTGAAAAATATCTTTATACAGGAGGTGGAGGAAATCTTACCAATGTCCTAAGGGACCTTGAAATGTGTGGATTTATTGACCGATACCTACCATTCCAAGCAGAAAGTAAAAGTAATTTGGTACGTTATTGTATTTCAGATAGCTATCTGAGGTTTTATTTTAAATTTATTTCTCCCATTGCAGATCGAATTCAGCAAGGGGACTATAATCGTGCACCCTTACATGCACTTAACAAGGAGTCATATCAGAAGTGGTTAGGACTTTCGTTTGAGCGCTTTTGTCGTAAGCATAGCCAAATTATTGCTACCATTATCGGATTTTCTGCTGTTCAGTATAAAAGTGGAGCTTTCTTTAATCGCAAAACAATTAAAGAGCAGGCTGGATATCAGATTGATTTGATATTTGACCGTGCAGATTATGTTTTGACCATATGTGAGATTAAATATACGCAGAGTAAGACAGGTACTGACGTGATTGATGAGTTCGAAAAGAAACTACGCCAATTTCCTGACTCAAAAGGTAAGACCATTGAGAAGGTGTTGATAACTGCAAGCGGAGCAACTGAGGCTTTGCTTTCCAGCGGCTACTTCGACAGGATCATCACTTTAGAGGATATTTTTTTAAGAGCAACTTGATTCAGTCACTTTCCTTCACAAGGCTATCGACGCAAAGGCATTTAGCGGAGCGAAGGCGCTTTCATATAAGAATAAAAGCATGTATATCTTTTGACATCCATGATTGATTAATGTAAATTGTTGTCAATTTAAATTGCTTGCGCTCCAGGAGGATATGTGAGGGAAAACACTTGTAGAAATGCTCAACATTTTACAAGTGATGGAGATTTTATTCAGACCCTGGACTTCGTAGGGAGGTGGTGGCTTAGTGGGAACAGTACGACAGACCTTGAAAAACATCCTGATGCACCCTTGTTCGATCACTAATTTCAAAGTCCAACTTATAATGAAAAATTACAAGCAGAATTGAATCAAAAAATAAAACCATGCAGGTGAAATTATGAAAAAATGTTATTTGTATTTTGGGATGTTGTTTTTAATTTTGACCGCATGCGAAAGAATGAGTACAGAGGAAGTGATAGTTGATAGAATTATTTATGAAACTTATCAGGAAGTGCGATTAAAATATGGATTTTCATATTGTGGGTTCTCTGAAGGAGGAGATCCTGTAAATAGAAACTTGTACAAGAAAATTGGGATCATGCTAGGATCTCAACATAAAATTGAGAAGCATGAAGGTCGTAGGATTTTATTTGAGATCAGTAAAATAATGATAGATAAAATAAACTCAAATGAAAAATTGCAACCATTTTTAGCAAATCATCCATTTACTGAAAATAATCTTGGAATTACATTGTTAATTTCTTTGCCTAATGAATTTAAACTAAAAGATGATTATGTTGCATATTTCAGTTTAGAACGAGGTGAGATAGACTATGCATATCATGTTTTGAATGATAAATTTAAAGTGCGTTTTGAGACGGAAAAAATAGAAGATGCTCGCCAGTTACTCCAAGATCAATAATAATCAGTTCCAGCATCCCGTTAGGGATGGTGGAATTGATTCACAAATAAATTTCCAAGGCACATATTAGAATATTGCTACTCTCCAATCACCCAGGTCCAGGTAGCTTCGCGCTCAAGCCCTGTAATGACAAAATTGTGATAATCACCAGAAATATTAAAGCCAATGTAAACTAAATCACCCTCTTTAAATTTGCAATCGTCTAATATTTTACAAATGGTGCCGTCACTAAGAAGCAAATACTTCCGGTAAAATAAAGTGAGTTTTCCATCAAAAAAAGAATATTTTGGGTATTCTATCGACTTTATAATGGTAATAGGAAAATCAGGATAATCCACCAACATCACCCTCGCCGTTTCTTCACGGGAATGATTTACCAACTCAAACTTATGCTCGCGCTTAAAGAAATAAAACAACGTTCTAACACCCACATGAACTGTGTCATTAATCTTCCAGTATCGCATTTTGTCGTGGTCAAGAGGGTGAATTTTCCACGATGAACCATCACTCAAAGTCGCAACGAGATTACTTCTAAATTGTCCATAACTGTCTCCCTCAAATGGATAAAATAGATTCAAAATCTTTAAGGTAGGGGGTGCCGAAATATTATCTCCAGATAAGTTGGCGGTAAATAAAAGCAATGTAGCGAGAAAGCAAGTTATTTGTTGTAACATTTGATATATCTCCTGGTTGAGGTTGAAATCAAAACAGCACCAAAAATTGTTGTGATGACACACACCACAAGACCACCGGTTGTTAAGGCAATTCCATACACAGATAATAAATGTCTCGACAGCGCAACACCAGTTAATGAAGCAAAACAGCCAATTCCAATAGCGTAGAGAATCATTTTCCTTAAATCATCTGTTAGTAGCCGCGCTGTCAATGCAGGTCCAGTGATGAATGAGAGAATCATTAATACTCCAACAGCTCTGAACCCTGCAACGGCAGTCGCTGATGTTTGCGTCATCAATAAGTAATTGAAAAAGGTGGTAGAAAATCCCATCGCTTTGGCAAATGCTGGATCAAAGGTGGTGATCTTATATTCTTTGAAACAAAGAGTAATACAAAAAATATTCATGGCTAATATCAGATAAACCAGTTTACAGTCATCGAGCATAAGTGCATCGACATTACCCATAACGGCCTCTGTTCCAATGTGAACGTTTCTCGTTAACACCGTTGCCAAGACAATTCCAATTGCAAACATGCTTGTAAACACAAGCCCAATGCTAGCATCTTCCTGTAAACGTACCGTTTTCGTTAGAAATTCAGTCAAGAAAGTGGTCAGTAATCCCGTGGCAAAAGCGGCGATCATCAACGAGGTGAGATTCACTGAGTTCTCTGCCGTATGAAATGCTACATAGGTGAGAATAATGCCTAATAATATGGTGTGGGATAGCGAATTGGCAAGCATGGTCATTTTTCGAAGGATCAAAAACGTTCCCACAAGTGCTCCTGAAGTGGCAACACCCATTAAAACAAGAATTTGAACTTCGTCGGTGGCTAAATCTTGCCACCCAATTTGACCTGACAAAAAATTCCAAATGCGGATAAAGAATTGTAAAATAACTTCTAAAAATTCCAATCCATAATAAGGGTTCATAATAAGATGTCCTCGATTTTAGGAGGAATGGGTTGATGGTGCGGATCTTTTTTAGGATCCTGAAGAAGAATAGTGAGTTCCTTTTCAATTTCTGGAGTTAAAATATGCTCCATTTCCTCGGCACTTCTGTGTACTCTTTCGAGTCCCATCCCCAAATAATCGGCTAAATACACTTCCCAAAGGCGGTGCAGACGTACAATTCGGGAAGCACGGAGCTGTCCCTCAGTTGTTAATATGTACTTATTTTCTTCTGAACGAACCATCCAACCATTCCGAACGAGTCTTTGGCAAGCAAAGTAAAGGTAAACCGGAGAAGTATTTTGGTATATTCCCATTTCTTTAAATGATAAGGGTTGTTCCGGTCCATGCCTCCAGATTTGTTTGAGGACGTTTTCACATAGGCATTGATAACGGAAGTGCACGATTCTAATATATCTTATCAAAAGACCTCGTTTTGGAGCAAAAAGCAGCGACAGAAATGCAATAGATGCTGCAACAATCACTACCATAGGCCCAGTCGGCAATGCAAAGCCAACTCCCAATTGCACAGAAAACAGATTGCCAAAATATCCACTCATCATTCCAAAAAATCCTGCTAGCATAAGCATGACAGAGAGTTTATGAGTATATTGTCTGGCCGCTACTGCCGGAGCAATCAACATTGCAGACATCAGAACAATTCCAACAGAACGTATTCCTATCACGACGGCCAAAACCACCAAAAGGAAAACTAAAGAATCAATCAATCGAATGGGAATATTCATGCTTTTTGCAAAATCGCGGTCAAAAGTAATAGCCTGTATCTCTTTGTAGAAAATCAATATCGTTAACAACACTGCAATTGAGAGAGTTCCATAAATAAATATATGAATATCTGTCATCGTTGCTGCCTGTCCATATAAATAATTAATCGATTGTTTGTACAAAGCTGTGTTGGTGAATTGAACCCGACTCGATAATGTAAGACCTATTCCAAAAAATGCAGAGAGAATAAAGCAGAGCACGGCATCAGAGCTCATTTTTATCTTAGTAACTAGGAAATGAATGATCCATAATCCCAATAATGCCGTAATAAAAGCTCCAGTCATGATCAAAATCGGTATACCCAAAATGTTCGCCGCATTCCATTCCAAACCAGCAGCAATGATGATCCCAAGTACTACTCCAGGATATGCTGCATGGGATAAAACCTCTCCAATTAAGGATTGCTTTCTGAGAAAAATAATGACTCCAATAAGCGCAGCAGAAAAGCACATAAGCATACACCCTATCGTAGGTGCCCTCAAAACAGGATCGGTAAAATAAACCAACGGGGAAATACTCAAATCATTCCTTTCGTTTTGTTTCGAGATAATTTCAATGCTTCCCCAAAGAGGGCATAACTTTTTCCGTAAGCTGCATTAAGCGTTTCAGTATTAAATGCCTCCTGAACTGTCCCACAGGCAACAAGTCTTATATTCAATAAAATCACCCAGTCAAAATAGGTATCGACTTGATCTAGCTCATGATGTACGACAAAAACTGTTTTTCCTTCCTTTTTTAACTCGTGAAGCAGGTCGACGATCACCTTTTTAGTGGCCAAATCAATCCCGACAAAGGGCTCATCCATGAAATATATCTCAGCTTCTTGTATCAATGCCCTCGCGATAAAGACACGCTGTTGTTGACCACCCGATAACTGGCTAATCTGTCTGTCCGCGTAGGGGAGCATCCCTACTTTTTCTAAATAATGTTCTGCCGCTGATATGTCTGCCTGTCTTGGACGTCGAAATATTCCAAGTCTCCCATATCTACCCATCAATACCAGATCACGTACCGTGATGGGGAAATCCCAATCAACTGACTCCCTTTGTGGTATATAAGCTATCTTTTGCCTCATCTGAGTAAGCGGATTTCCAAAAAATTCAATTTTTCCCGAAAGGGGCTGAATCAATCCCAAAATGGTTTTAATAAATGTTGTCTTACCAGCTCCATTGGGTCCGATAACCCCCACGACGTTACCCGAGGGCACTTCTAGACTGATATCCCACAATGCCGGATTGTTGCCGTAATTTACGGTAAGCTGGTGTACTTCTAAAGCTGGTTTTTTACTCTCTGTTTTCATCGATATCTTTTAGGTGTTTTTTAATCATTATAGCATCGTACTGCATCATCTTGATATAACTATCTCCTGAAGAACCCGGTTTTCCCATGGCATCACCGTACAGAAATGGAGAGGCAATGATCAAATGCATCCCATGCTCACTGCCTGCATCCAAAATCTTCCTAATCGAGTCTTGACTTACATTCGATTCAGGAAACAAAATTTGGATATGATATTTCTTCATGTGATCGATAATACCTTGAATATCCGTTGTACTCAGCTGACTTTCAGGAGCTAGCCCCTCGGGAGCTGCAAACCGCTTCTGCCAATTCTTTTCGCCATCTTCTGCAAGATAAGCCCTAGTAAAATAATTAAATGCGTCATGACTTGTTACAAGATATCGGCGATTTTCTGGAATTTGATGGAGTTCCTCTTTTATTTTTACGTGTACACCCATAAGTTCCGCCTCAACTTTTTTACCGCGCTCTTCGTATTCTTTTTTATGAATGGGGTCATTTTCAATTAAAGCATTTACTATATAAGGAATAGTTTTCACCCATAGTGATACATCCATCCAAATATGCGGATCCAATTTGCCATTATAACGCAAAATTAAAGCAGGATATTCCTTGAGTATCATATTGCCCAGCCCGACTGCCTTGCGGCTCGTATCCAAAAATCCCTTTAAACTAGGTCCGTGTTCTAGATTCAATCCATTAAAAAAAATAATATTGGCAAATTTAAGCTTTTCATCATCACCCTTGACGAGTTGATAGCTGTGCGGATCCAACTCTCCTTGAATCAATGTATAAACATCAACATCATTACCGCCAATTTGCTTGACGATATCCGAAATCATTTCAACCGTGCAAAGGACCTTCAACTTTCCATTTGGCTGCATCCATTCTCTTGAATTGTCCTTATAAGAACCTTCACAAGAAATTAACGACAAAAATAAAATCAGAATATATTTATACATTAAGCTTCCTCAACATTTCAAAACTGTAAATTCCTGTGGAACATCCGGTCGAAAACTTAAATTTTAATGCGTATTTTCCCACTTGAGTTATATTTTCAACTTCAACGTTTCCTTCTGCACTTCCCCTATCCACACATGACGCACAAGGGCATTTCTTTTGTAAATCGCTGTAGAGATATTCACTATTTTTTCCATCAGCCCAAACAACACAGAGCGTTCTCGGATCCTTCTGAAATATTTTTTCAATGACAGGCACTTTTTCCATTTTTTCAACGCGATCGACAACAGCTCGTGCAAAATGATCAATCGCCTCATTGGTATCCTTTCCAAAATCATGCTTACCAATATCTGCAGAGGCACATAATTGAGGATCTATAGGTATCTGCCCCAACAATGGAACACAACTCTCTCTCGATAACTTGTCACCACCACCCTTGCCGAAAATATAAACGAAATCCCCACTCTTTTCATGAAAATAATAACTCATATTTTCAACAACACCCAAAATACCAACCTGCACCTGACGAAACATGTCTATAGCCTTTCGAACATCCATCATTGCAACTTCCTGTGGAGTCGTGACCATAATCGCTCCCGTCAAATTGGCCTGCTGTGCTATTGTGAGCTGGATATCTCCTGTTCCCGGTGGAAAATCAATCAACAGAAAATCAAGCCCGCCCCAATCAACTTGTTTAATAAACTGAGCAATAATTCCATTCGCAATCGGCGCCCTCACTACCGCTGCCTCATTTTCTTTTCGAAAATAAGCCATAGAAATCATTTTAATTCCCTGGCAAATTGCAGGCTTGATGATCTCGCCAATCTGCTCAGGCGGACTTTCTTCCGGCAGCATTTTTCTTACAGAAGGTCCATATAAGTCGGTATCCATCAATCCAACTTTGTAACCCAATTTTTTTAATGATAGCGCTAGATTCACAGCTATCGATGACTTTCCGACCCCACCTTTTCCAGCGGCAATCGCTATAGTATATTTCACACTTTCTCGAGCTTGGAACTGTCTTAATGGCATAGCAACCTTTTTAGTTTTTCACGATTATAATAGTTGACGATTGGAATGAAATCAATGGTCGAATGATATCAACGATGAAAAAAAATAAAAAACATTTTGCGAAAAATTCGGAAACATGGTTTACTTATAAATGCATTTTCAAAACTATTAAGGTGGTGTCACCTTTGAATGTTTAAGTAACAACAATAAGGAAGGTTAACTATGAATAATTCTCAAGGGAAATTTAAAACAGATAGTCAGGAATTAGAGAATCTAATTACAAAAGCCGTAAAAAAAATCGGTGCAAAAAAAGAAAACGATATCTGTAGATATCTACCCGGCGGATCAGGCGGATACATCCACCATTTTACTATGCGTAAAATGAAAGGCGAAAATCCTGATAACCTCGCAAACATGATCAAAAAATTTATTTTGGATCCAACAGATCCTAAGTCCGTACCCCCAAAATCAAGAGCTCCTCGTGGATCACGCAAACGCCGCGATCAATTCCTGTTCACAAAACAAGATATTGACCGTCTCCTCCACCTCGCACGCGCATCCGGCGATCGCGAAATGATCCGTAAATTGACCCCAAGAAAAGACCTCCGCACAGTAAAAAAAGAACTCCTTTCTTCCATCAGAAGAGGTCAAGTCGACCAAGAACTTTGGAATTGCTACGCAGAAGCCGTCGTTGCAGCAGCAAACGCTCCTCAGCAAGTCGAAGCAGTCGCAGCTTAATCTAGCTCCAATTTCGTAAGACACCTCCATTCGGGGGTGTCGTAATCATATTAGATCAGTAAGTATTGACAATTAATATTGAAATTTGATAAATTGTTTCTATTAAGGTCGTTATTGGCGTTTTTTTATTGCTGAGCAACCGGCTAAAATTTTTGAAAATACAACAACTAAGGAAAAATAAACATATGAGTACAAAAGAAGCAACAGCTCCGGAATTTACCGGCTGGAGAGCGGCATTGTGGCCGATTCATGGGTATGAATTAAAGAAATTTCTCCCCCTATCTCTAATTATGTTCTGTCTATTATTCAACTACACAATCCTAAGGGATACAAAAGATACATTGGTTGTTAACTCAGCCGGCGCAGGCGCAATCACATTTCTTAAACTATACTGTGTGACCCCCGCAGCTATCTTATTCGTTCTAATTTATGCTAAACTCACTAACGTCCTTAAACGCGAAACCGTATTTTATGCCGTAGTAACTCCTTTCTTAGTGTTCTTTGGAGCATTCGCATTCTTTATTTATCCAAACCTCCATATGGTGCATCCATCACAGGAAACAGTTCAGGGACTTATTGCAAATTATCCCCGTTTGACCGGATTTATCGATCTCTACGCCTACTGGGCATTCTCACTGTTCTATGTTCTCTCCGAAATCTGGGGAAGCGCGATGATCGCCCTAATGTTCTGGCAATTTGCTAACTACGTCGTTCGCATGAAAGAATCCAAAAGATTCTACGGACTCTTCGCTGTAGTAGGTAACCTTGCACTTATCCTTTCAGGACAAGTAGTCGGTTTCTCTTCCGGATTCATCCAACAATTCTACGCAACTAAAGAAGAAGCTTGGGGAGTTTCCCTCTACCTATTAATGGGCGCTGTAGTACTATTTGGTGTTATTTCAATGGGTCTCTACCGCTGGATGCATACTAACGTTCTAACAGACAAGAGATTCTTTGATCCTGAAGAACAAACCGGCAAAGTAAAGAAGAAGAAAGAAAAACTAACTCTTCTCGAAAGCGCCAAAATGATCATGACTTCAAAAGAACTCGGTCTCATCGCTATGTTAATCATGGCCTATGGCGTAACAATCAACCTGATCGAAGTACAATGGAAACACCAACTCGGTCTCTGGTATGCAGGCGATAAGGGCGGATACAACTGGTTTATGGGACAATTCTCAACATTAACCGGTATCACAACTATCTTATTCGGATTATTTGCAGGTTCTAACATCTTACGTCGCGTAAGCTGGTACAAAGCTGCTATTATTACACCACTTGTTATCGCAGTCGGCGGAGCCATCTTCTACGGCTTCATCTTCTCCGAAACATTTGTTAATTTCATCTTAAATAACGTAGCTTCCGTAAGCGCAGTTACTGCCGCAACCATGCTCGGTGCTATCATCGTTATCATGAGCAAAGCAATTAAGTACATCTTGTTTGATTCTACAAAAGAGATGGCCTACATTCCTTTGGATGACGAATTGAAGACAAAAGGTAAAGCAGCTGTTGACGTTATCGGCGGAAGAGCAGGAAAAGCCGGTGGTGCCTTTACACAAAGCACACTTCTCATCCTGTTCGCCACGAAAGATGTGGTCACGATTGCTCCACAAGCCTTCGTTATCTTTGCTGTAGTATCGTTTGGATGGCTCTTTGCCGTTAAAGCGCTTTCACGTAAAGTAGACGAAGCTGTAAAACGTACACAATCTGCAGCTCCAGTAACTGCCTAATTTTTGTAAAAATTAGCAGTGAAAAAACGCAAGAGCGACAAACTCTTGCGTTTTCTTCTTTTAAGTTTCGGTGAAATCTGGTATTCTCCAATACAAAAAAATTCAATAAGGGTGACCCAATATGGAAAAGCAAAAACGATGGCAGTTTTATTTGATTCTAGCAGTGGTTGTTTTGACACTGATCAATATACTTCCTACAATATTTTACTACACCAAACCTCTGAAGCATCCCATTGATGAAAAAAGAGCCGAAAATGTCGCTCAAGGTATCATCGAAAGGGTTAATCAACTCGAAGGAGATTCTAAAGAATGGATTTATTCCTTCTGCAACCTTCTAGGAACGCATCCGAAGTCGGTAGAGCTTAAAAAAGAGGATCCAGGAATATTCGTGGTGACATTTGGCAATGCCAAAGATGCCGAACTATTTAAGAGATTTCTCCCTAAAGCCGGTATGCTGATCCCATTTATTCCATCTCAACTAGAATTGTATCCTGGAGAAAGCGCTGAACCAGAACAAGTACTCATCGCCAGACAAATTAATGCTCATCTCGACCCTAGCCAAACCAACCAGCAGTTCAGCTTCTTTTCCAAAATGGAGAATGGAAAAATTTCACCCAAGTATCGTGAATTTATTTACGACAGAGCATCTGAAGTCATCCTAGGCCTCACCGGACAAAGTCAGCAAGGCGCCGAACTATTGATGATTTCTAAGAATCCTAATAAAGAAACAGTGTTGACCCTTGCTCGTGAAATCAAAGATGTCACAACAGCATTTGGCGAAATCAGCCCGATTACCAAAAGATACTTTTCAAGCTTTAGTAGAGTCAGCGGTGCCTCTGCTGAAGAGCTAATACAGAAGTTTCAAAGTGGTATTGACAAAGTTAAAGCAGATCTCGAAAAAGAGAAAAACACAGCTACATCAGATCAAAGAATATCACTCATTGATTCCGAAATCAAAACGTTGGATCAAGTTTCCGCTATTGTCAAAAGGAATACTTCTGATTTCAAAGTTGGTGGAAAACCTTTAACAGAAAAAGAAATTCAAACTGCTTTGAAAAATGCAGAGAAATCGGAAAAGGATAATATCCAAACAGTAAGTCTGATGGGCCGCAATCCTTATATTGAGTCATTAGAGATCAATTGGGGCAATGACACCATCACAGTTAAGTTTTATAATGATGTAGAAAAAGTCCGAGCAGGTGAAGGTAAACGAGAAATTGATGTCATATCACGTGATAAAATGAACAATTTTATCATTAATGAACTCGCTCGTGTTTCTAGAGAATCTAATGAAACCTTTGCACCTGAAGGAACGCAATTTGCTATAGCATTAAACCATTTGACCAACGCACAAAGCTTCCTTAACTTCAACCTTCCTTTCCTTGCCGAGAAACTCAGCGGTCAAGTTAAGGAATTAATTCTTTCTTCATGGTTGCCAAACCATCAAGATCTATCAGGAAATAATTATCCAGTCATCGATTACAACACATACAAGACATTGGGTGCCCAAGAGAAAAAATTAGGACTAGTGGTATACGCCCCCGTAACAGCTAAGTCTGATACACCAGAAGGATTCCGCAACACCTCATTGTATGTAATCGCCAAAGGGATGAATACTCTTGTTCAAAAGTACCAGGCAAATCCCGATTCTCCAGAAAATCAAAAATTGAAAAACGAAATCGGTCGATTGGTGCAAATTATGCAACAAAGAGGCTTTATCGTCTATCCAGGTTCTTCCCTAGGTATCGCCCCTGAATTCAGCAATGACTTTATCTTTGAATTGAACGACTACTATGCAAATCTATTGGCTGCCACACGCGAAGATTTCTATGTAAAAGGAAGCAAGCGCAATGCAACCCTCGATTTCACAGATGTCGAACAAAGAATAACCGCACTCAATAACATTGATGACAAAATTCAAGAGGATCTTGTTAAATCGAGAGACGAATATAGCTCAGCCCAAGTCGATATGAGTGTCACCCGTCGCTATGAAGTGCCTGCCCCGATTAGAAATGTCTACCTAGCAAATATGAAGTTGAGCTTCGTTAAGTACTTCCGTGGCGATGACCGCAAAATCCTCAGATGGGGTCTCGACCTCTCCGGAGGAAAAACGGTCCGCGTTGGACTAAAAGACCAAAATAATAAAGTCGTCACAAATCCCGATGACCTCAAACAAGCTGTAAATGAACTGTATACCCGTATTAATAAAATGGGAGTATCAGAAAGAACCATCAGAATTGAGAATAATAACATCATTCTCGATTTTCCAGGTTCTCAGTCCCTTTCAGCTTCTGAATTGATTAAATCCTCAGCGATGTATTTCCATATTGTGAATGAAAAATATTCACTCAGAAATAATGAGCTCAGAGAAACCGTCAACCAATTCCTCCAAAACGTCTGGAATGAAGCGGTAGTCACCAATAGAAAAGATGCCCAAAGCATCAATCTTATCGCATGGCAACACCTCGGTGGTGATGAAGGGGCAACTCCAAGAAGCGAAGCGGCAAAAGCTCTCTTTGACCACGGTCTGAGGCTTGCTGGACCAGATCAAGTTTCAAGAAGCACCTCATTCAATGACACTCTATCAGCCATTGGCGTCATGAGAGGACAAGAATTTACAGAATGGAATGGTCAAACCCACCCATTAATGGTAATCTTCCACAACTACGCCCTCGAAGGCGCTAGCCTCACAAATATTTACGTAGGCTTTGATGTATCCCAAGGAAATTCTCTTTCCTTCTCTGTAAAAAGCTCACACGGCAACACCAGAAAGGGAAACCCCCAAGAGGAATTCTTCGCATGGACATCACAATTTGCTGAAGATCGTATTGCAGGCACCCCAAAAGAAGCATATTCACAAGGGACAGGTTGGAGAATGGCTGTTGTCTTAAATGACACAATTATTACCTCGCCAGCCCTCCGTTCAGCCCTCCGTGAAGGTGGTACAATTAGTGGTCACTTCACTCAACGTGAGATCAACCAACTCGCCGCCGACCTCAAAGCTGGATCATTGAGCTTTACACCGCAAATCCTCTCTGAACAAAACGTCAGTGCTGAATTGGGAACCGAAGAACGTGCCAGAGGCATCGCCGCTTCCATAATGGGAATGGTCCTCGTGGCAACAGTCATGATTGGCTATTACCGTTTTGCAGGTGTCGTTGCAACATGCGCCGTTCTCTTCAACTTGCTAATTATGTGGGGAGTCCTCCAGAATCTTGGCGCAGCTTTGACCCTGCCCGGAATCGCAGGTATCGTTCTGACGATCGGTATGGCCGTTGATGCCAACGTTCTGGTCTACGAACGCATAAGGGAAGAATTCAAAATCTCAGGAAGAATTGCCTCAGCAATTCAAGCCGGCTATAGAAAGGCCTTCAGTGCTATTTTTGATTCTAACATCACAACGATCATTGCCGCCCTGATTCTGATTCAATTTGACTCAGGACCAATTAAAGGCTTCGCAACAACATTGATCATCGGTCTTGTTTCATCGATGTTCTCAGCCCTATTCCTAACACGTTACTTCTTTGCTGGATGGGTCCAAGATCCTAAACACAAAGAATTGAAGATGGCAAGTTTGATCGGTGAAACGAACTATGACTTCCTAGGAAAAGCTAAGATTGCCTTTTCAATTACATTGGCATTCATAGTAATCGGAAGCTTCTTCTTCATCAAAGAACGCAATACGATGCTGGGTATGGACTTTACAGGCGGTTATTCGTTAACTGTTGAGCTCAAAGATAAAGGAAATGATTTCCACTATCGCACAGTAGCTGCAGATGCTCTTTTAGCTCATGGAGCTACTGCCAATGATTTTGAAATCAGACAGTTGAGCAAACCCAACCAACTGCGTATTCAGTTAGGTCTGGGCATGGAAGAGGCTGGACACCCCTTCTACAACATGGCCAAACTTTCTGAAGAAGGACAATATGCTTATAAGTATCAACAGAACCCACGTATCAATTGGCTTGTGTCATCATTGGCTGAGGGCGGACTGCAGATTAAAGATTCAGAATTGTCAAGCCTCGATACAGACTGGTCAGTGATGAGCGGTCAATTCTCAGAAACCATGCGACACAACGCCATCTGGGCACTGTCATTGGCACTACTTTGCATCCTGATCTATATTTCGATACGCTTTGAGTTCAAATATGCCGTAGGTGGTGTATTGGCCCTAGTCCATGACGTGGTAATTACCGTAGGGCTATACTCAATGCTAGGTTGGATGGGAGTTCCCGTTCAAATTGATTTGACAGTGGTTGCAGCGATCATGACGATTCTTGGATATTCTTTGAATAATACGATTGTTATTTTTGATAGAATTCGTGAGGACATGAAATTGTATCGCAAACTTTCGTTCCAAGATATCATCAATCACTCAATCAATATTACATTGAGCCGAACGATCTTGACCTCATCGACGACGTTAGTGGCGATTCTGCCGTTTGTAATATTTGGCGGGACATCGATTTTCGATTTCTCCTTGATTATGGCGATAGGTATCGTGGTGGGTATATTCTCTTCCCTCTTTATAGCGGGTCCCATCATGTACTACTTCCACAAGCGTGAGGAAAACGGCACCGCTCATGCCCATGTTTAGCCCTAAAAGGACCTAAAAACACATTTAGGTCCTTTACTTTCTTTTCGGGATAGGTCGATTATGCATATGCATCAACTAAAAATTTTTTAACGCTGAGTTCACAAGTAAAAAATATTTTAGGTTGATGCGTATGGGTCAATTAGGTATTGATTAATGGTAATTCTTTGAGATCGTTGAGGCCAAAGTGTTTCATGAAGTCCTTCGTGACACCAAAGAGAGTGGGTCTGCCAGCGACTTCTAGCTTGCCTGCAGATTCAATTAACTGCCTCTCAAGCAAAGTATAGACTATTCCTGAAGAATCTACGCCGCGTACCTCATCAATCTGTGCACGTGTAATAGGCTGCTTGTACGCTATAATTGCAAGCACCTCTAGCGCCGCATGCGACAACCGGTCTTTCCTGCTCCCATTATGCAATATCTGAATGTAAGGACTATATTCTTCACAAGTACGCAAAATATATCCTTTTCCAATCTCATCCAAACGGAAAGCCCTATTTTGCTCGATATATTCCTGACTTAGCTCCTGAATGATATCCAAAAGCTCATCATTGCTTATAGGTTGGATCGATTCAATGATCTCCTTAATTTTTCTGAGAGGAATTGGATCGCTGCTTGTGAATAAAAGTGCCTCAATAGTCTGTTTGATTTGTATCATGATTTTAACCTTGTGATATGATTACGACTTCACCCGTCTCATTATTTTTTACTACCGCTCCTTCACCCAATTTCATCAATTCCAAAACCGCCAAAAAGGTGACAATGAGCTCACTTCTTTGCTTTTCAGGTGTAAACAATTCCTTAAAGAATATTTTCTCCTGCTTCTGGAATAGGTTGCGAATGTATTTTAACTTATCGCTCACCTTCCAAGCGTCCTCTTGAATCATCCCTCTTTCCGCTGGGGCTCTATTTAATACATCCTTGAATAGTTCAGCAATGTCCTCAAGAGAGAGATGTTCAATGCCCAAATTCTTCTTTACTTCAGGAAGTTCTCCAATGGATCGCAAGTGAAAACTACTTTGCTGGCGCTCTAATTCTCCAAGGTCTCTTGCAACCTCCTTAAACTTGCAATAAGCAAGCAACTGGTGAATAATTTCAAAGCTTGGGTCCAATTCCTCTTCTTCACCTGTAGTCTGCTCGTGCTTCGGAAGCAGCATCTTACTCTTCATCCACAAAAGAAAAGCAGCCGTCCCAATAAAGTCAGCCCCGTTTTCTACCGATGGGAGAAGTTCCTTTAATTTGACCAAGTACTGCCCAGTGATTTTTTGTATGGGTACATCATAGATGTCTATTTCATCCTTTTGGATCAAATGCAGCAAAAATCCTAAGGGACCAGAAAAATTTTCGAGAGCAAAGTTGTCTTGTTCTAATGTATTCATACTAAAAAAATACTATATTTCTCATTTACTGATATAGCAAAAAGTGTTAAACAGCTGATTAGAGGGAATAACATATGAAACATCAAATTCTTATACTTGCATTTTTACTACTTTCGACAGTTGCTTCAGCCGAGCAAACTTTAATGAAAACCGATGACATCAAACATATCATGGGTGAAATGCTTTCACAACATGTAGATCAAAAAGAAATTACTGCCCCAGTTCTAGAAAGGGCTCTTCAAGAATACATAGATGAATTTGATCCCATGAGGGTTTACCTTCTCGAAAGTGAAGTGAATGCCATCTTACCGAAAAATACAGCAGAACAAGAGGCATTACTTGTACAATACAACAAAAATAATTTCTCCAAATTTAATCAGATCGACACAATTCTACAAAAGTCCATTGCGCGCGCAAGACAACTTCGTCATGAGATCATGAAACAGCCCGATGAACTACTCTCTATAAAACCCGACCTAAATGCCCGTGAATCCGAGGTCAAACGTCCATTTGCCACAACCGAATCCGAACTAAAAAATAGGCAAAAAGAGTTGTTTGCCGAATACCTCTCAGCCGAAGAGGAAAAGTATGGCAAAAATGCTGTTATAAAACATGAGGATAAAGCGTTAGAAGCGATCGATAAACAACTAACTTTTAATGAAAATAAATACCTCTATATCGATCAAAAAGGACAAACTCTTTCTCCTGAACAAAAGGATAATATCTTCGCAACTCATATCCTTAAAGCGCTAGCTCATAGTCTCGATGTCCATTCCACCTTCTTCAGCCCCAGCGAAGCAAACGATATGAAAGCCCGCCTCGAAAAAGATTTCAAGGGGATCGGCATCGTCATCGAGAATACCCCCACAGGAATTATCATTTCCAAAATTGTCAAAGGAAGTCCTGCTGAAAAATCAGGAAAAATGGCGCCGAAAGATCTACTCCTAAAAATCAACGGCAAAGATGTCTCCGACGCTCCTCTAGAATCCATTATGGAAATGCTGCGCGATCCTTCTCAACCCACCGTCTCGCTGCAAATTAAACGAATGAAAGATAACCAAATTGTCACTGTCGATCTGACGAAAGCCGTCATCCCTCTTGATGATGAGCGTGTAACCTCATCCTACATCGAATACAATGGAGGCATCCTAGGAACCATCGTCATGAACTCATTCTATCAAAGCGAAAACGGAGTCTCAAGCGAAAGAGATGTCAAAAATGCCATACTTGAACTCAAAAAACTAGGCAAATTAAATGGGCTAATCCTTGACTTCAGAGAAAATAGCGGCGGCTTCTTAATTCAAGCGGTAAAAGTAGCCGGTCTTTTCATCACCAGCGGAGTCATCGTGATCTCCAAATACTCAAATGGCGAAGAAAAAGTCTACCGTGATATGGATGGTAAAACCACCTATGATGGTCCACTCATCATCCTAACATCACGCGCTACTGCCTCAGCTGCTGAAATTGTGGCAGAGGCCCTCCAAGACTACGGTGTAGCTATTATCGTTGGAGACGATCGAACCTACGGTAAAGGGACCATTCAAACGCAAACGGTGACAAATAACGAAGCCACATCGCTATTTAAGGTTACGGTCGGAAAATACTACACAGCTTCTGGCAAAACACCCCAAGTGAGGGGAGTACAAGCTGATATCGTGGTTCCAGGACGTTTGGAAGATAAAAAAGTAGGCGAAATATATTCTGATAATCCTTTAAGTTTTGATACAATTCCTTCCGAAGTCAAGGATGATTTATTCGATGTCGAACCCAAATTACTTCCTTGGTATCAACACTATTACCTTCCAACTGTTCAAGAGAAAAAAAATACCTGGCATTCTATGTTGTCACAGCTTCGTAAGTCGAGTGCCGATAGAATTACTAAAAATCAGACCTATGCCAACTACCTTAAAGAAGAGGGTGACTGGGCCCCCTCATCCTACCGGGAAAAAAATAAAAAAGAAGACCCCCAATCCCTTGAGGCCGTCAACATCCTTAAAGATATGGTGAGAATTCATGAGGAATCAGTCGCCAATCATTGATATCTTGTTATTTCTCTAACAAAAAACAGGATATGCATGATCGCAAGCGGCAGGATATGAAGGATTCATGTAACTTCTTACCCTGCTTTAAAATAAAAAGTAATTGACATCGTCTTCCTAAAATCCTTCATTTCCTGCCGCTTGCGATCCTTCATATCCTGTTTTCCTTTTGTAGGGAGGTTAATAAGGTATCAATATCAATGATCTCTCTTGTGTTCTCTTGTGTTCTCTCGTGTTCTATATAGCAAAAAATATTTTAGGTTGATGCATATGGGAATACGAAGGTTAGTGCAATTGACCTTTGCATTGTTTGCAATCGCAAGTGTTGTAAGTAGAGTTGCGGATGCTATTATCTGTATTCCTCTGCTGATCGCATCACTTGTAACTGCCCGTAGATACAAAAAGCTTAATGATTTGGCTATGAGTTCTCTAACGTTCCCAGCAATCATTTCTGATCTCTTTACTGCAGTACTCCTGATGGTTAATCCGCAGATTGAGTAATTTTACTAGGGCATCATCGATGCCCACAGGTATATGCTTGGAATCGATTTTCGAATATAAATAATTTCAATTCACATTTCAATTGCATAAAATTCAGGAATATCATATCTTTATTGATTAAATATGGCTAGGTAGCTCAGTCGGTAGAGCAGAGGACTGAAAATCCTTGTGTCGCCGGTTCAATTCCGGCCCTGGCCATACTTTTCTACCCCATCAAGGGAAAAACCTTTGCCAAGAGCACGCTCAAAAAGTTCTGATAATTGTTTTAATTTGTATGGAAACAAAAGAACTTTATCTTTATTTACGTTCTCTGCAAATGTCTAATCTTTAATACAATAACTATTTTTTGAAATTCAATCCAATAAAGATGCAGCAAATTTTTTAAAAAAATATTTGACAATAATCGAAAAATAAAAAATAAGGGAAAAAAGGGATGCGTGTGGAAAATTAAAGGGGGTTTATTATGCCATTAATTAAAGGGAAAAAAGCAACAACTAGAAAAGGGATTTCGGAAAATATTAAGAAAGAGATCCATGCTGGAAAGCCTCAAAAACAAGCAGTTGCCATAGCTCTAAGCGAGGCTCGGTCATCCGGTGCCAAAATACCCAAAAAAGCAACAAAAAAAGGGAAGAAATAATATGTTACGTTTAGCAATTTTATTTTTGATTATTGCTCTTATCGCTGGTTTATTAGGACTGCCCGGAGTTGCAGCGATTTCGGCTGATATTTCAAGGATCTTATTTACTGTATTTTTGGTTATTTTCATCATCATGCTAATTTTAAGCTTAGGCTTTATTTAAAGCATGGGGTTGAATCCAATGATCTAAGCAATTGCCGCCAATTTATTCAATTGTTTTCTTGAAAGAAAATCGTAATTGACAAAAGCATCCACTTTTGATATTGTAACAAAAAAATGCTTAAAATTTTGTCTTAACTTGTTTTACTGTAAGATTTATTTAGTCATTTTTTTTGAAATTGTAGTACAATCCCGATCTAAAAAAGAAAAAGAGGAGTTTTTCAGAATGGCAATTTGTATATATGCAGGAACATTTGATCCCCCGCATTTGGGGCATTTTGAGGTTGCTCAATGGCTGAATAATAATTCAGCTATTAAAGAATTATGGGTTGTTTGTGGTAGTTTTAACCCTTATAAACCCTTTCAGTCATCGCCTGAGTCACGACAGAAAATGGCAGAAATGACTTTTAAAGATTTGAAAAAAGTGCGAATCACAAATGAAGACAGTGATTCATTAACTAAACGACTGTACAACGAAAATCGCGGTACAGAAATTTGTAAAGCGGTTGGTTCAGATGTAATCAAGATAGGTCTCTCTAACGGAAAAGATAAAATTCCAACCAAAGATACTGACAAATATATTCTTTTTCTTCGAGAGGAAGATGCTGAATTACCAGAAAAAATCACTGTCTGGAGGGGAAAACAGGTTACTTGGGTGAAGACAGTGGGACAACAAATTTCTTCGACGAAAATAAGAGAGGCTGTTAAGAATGATTCCTCTGATTTAAATAGAATTCTTAATCCAGAGGTTGCCGCCTTTGTTCGTGATAATCAGCTATACCTAGCCGATGCAGTAGATAAAGAACTAGGGGATGTTGCTGTTTCTGTAAAGAAAACGATTGGCACTGCTTTTGGAAAGTGTATAAAGTTGTATGATGGTAGAATTGTCCCTTTTAAATGTATTCCCCAAGGTTTTTCTGACCAAAGATCTGTATATAAAATGGCGATCAATGATAAAGATAGTAAAGTTGTGTGCCATGTAATGGTTTTTTTTGGAGATAAAAAAACATTTAATTGTGAAAGTGCTCAAGCTGCAAATACAGGAAACATTTTATTTAAAAAAGAAACTAGAGATTTTGAATTAATCGGAATTAATAAATAGTGTTTCTAACATTTGGGATTGTAAGGATTTAACTCCTTACAACCCCAAAATCTTGCTTGGAATCAAAGGAATTTTATTTAATTTCTATTCCGCTCTTTTTGCATTTTACTTCGGTCTCTTCTTGTTTAGAATGAATAGTTTTAAATTGTGCTTCGGTAAATTTGACGAATTGTTTCGACACGTCCGCCCAAATCTCTTTGGACCTGCCAATTAAGTTGTGGTGCAGTCTTTCCATGCCTTTTTCAATGCATGTTTGGACGTGCACATCCCTAGGAACAGGTGTGCCTTTTGCATCGCTTACCATTTTATGATTGGTGAAATATGCTTCTGTTGTCCTTTCTGGGTGCATATCGATTACAAATACTTGGCCTTTTGCATCAACCTGAATATTGAAAAAGTGACCATCCATAAAACCGGTGCCAAGTACGAATTGATGACAGAGTTCGGCTAGGGCGCGACATTTAGACTCTTCTAGATTGTTTATGTTCGCCGCGGTAAAAAGGAGCCCTTTAGGACCGTGAACAAACTCTTTCACTTCACTAGATGCAACGAATGCTGTATCGTCGCTAGGTTCCTCAGTATCAGAGAGAGTGTAGATTTTTTTTTGGGGAATCACAATTGTTTCGTTATGTCCATTCTTGTCAACCCAAGATCTCATTCTATTGGCATAGGCAATCCTTAGAGCTGACTGATAGTTTGCTAAGCCAGAAGCATTAACTTCTTCAGGGTAGTCTTTGGTTTTAGTGGGATTTTTCATTTTAAAGATGAATCCAGGTAGCTCTACGTGTTTGAAAACGACTTCGAGCCTAGCTGGAAGTCCATCTTTTCCAACATTTCCTAAGATTGTAAATTCTTTATTTTGAATAACGGTGTTAAAAATCTCAGTTGTGTTTTGAAAGTTTGCAAAGACTTTATTAAAAAGTTTTTGATTTTCTGGTGAAACTGAGTTTTCTTCGTAAAATTTTTTCTCAGTGACACTTTCAAGTTGTTGATTCCAATTATATCTTTGTTGAATGTCCATTTTATACTCCTTGTATTGTTGTTTAAAAAACGGAGGTTTGTTATTTGATTTCGGAAAAAAATATTAGTTTCGAAACCGCTTCGCCTTATTCTCTAAAATCTTTAAAGATCTATAGCATAAATTTCTCCGAAATGTACATTGTTAATCCATTTTTGACAACCATTTTCTTAGCCTTTATGGAAGCTAAATGGGTCTTTCACAAAAAGAGTCTTTTGAAATCAAATTTGGCAATCAAGCATTTAAGCTTGCACTAGAGGTGGCAAAAAAGGCTCCAATGCTTCGCAATCATTTATCCAAGACCTACCAAAATTGCAACAAGTTGGTAACTCTGCCGAACCAACGGGTGATTTTATTTTAGATTGTTAGTGCAAAATATGTCGAAATATTAGAAATGTTTTATTTACTAAATTTAAAGTTTAGTTTTTTTATTTAATTTCAGTTATGCTTTCTTTTTCAATAATGATAAATCCTCTAGATTTACCATAAATATTAGCTGTTTGCATTGCATTGATAAATGCAGAAGCTCCGATCCAGACAGGCGGATATTTATATCTAGCGACATCAAGTATCAAAAAAGAGTCGCTCTCAATATCATAAGCAGCTATTGGTGACCAATGACCCCCTCCTTCTTGCTGTAATTCTCTCCTTTGGTATAGAGCAAGCACGCACTGGTTAGGATTTTTTAAAGCGTGGATTAACAAATCACGGATTTCCTCATGAGACAAATATTGGGCTTCATATTTGAAAACTTCCACAGCAAAAACATTTAAAACGGCAGCTAATTCTTCTAATGCCATACCTCGTTGTGCCACTTTATTTTGATCAATTACTGCATTCACATTTTCAGAAAAAAATTCTTCTTGAGTAAACATTTGATATTTCTCCAAAAACTGAGATTTTGGCGATTGAATTGACAAGGTGTTCAGTGTAATTACAGAAGTGGCAACACTGCAATAAGTTAAACGAATTTGGGCTTCATAAAAACGAAGCAATTTCCAAAAATTTTCTTTTGCATCACATCTCTGCAGACGAGAAAGGCCTTCAGGTGAATCCCATTTTTCCAAATGCTCGTTTTCTTGAATCGAGATCGAGGTTAAAGCAACTTCTTCGGCTCTAACAAATGTGCCGCAAGATAAAGATAGAATTAATAATAAAATTGAAAAAATTTGCATTTTAATAAATAAATTGTTTTTAAACTATGGTCGCAAAATCGGGTTGGATTTCGATCGACCATCATCATGAGACCTTCCCATGATTTTGAAGTCATATTATCAAAAATGTGAATTACAAGTCAATAAAAATTATATAAACATGTTTTTTAAGTTTAAAAAGTCGATATAAACACTCAAACTACTTTAAATTTTGTTTCTAGATTGTTAGTATCATAATTTGAAGGGGGTCAAGATTTATATTGCTGGATTTAATTAAAAAGTCTATATTCAGAAAAAAAAGGAGTACGTACATGTTCCTATCAGAAGTTCCATTTTATGGTACCGTTCCTAGTTTTTTGTCTGCAACTGATGACAGGTTGAGTTTTTCATCCATTTCTGCGCTGAACCCAAAAGTGGTTCTGGAACCACTCGAGGTTAAAATAGGGCGCTCTATTGTTATCAAGAATCTTACATCAATTCTGGAACCGCATTCAAACGAATCTCACCCTAAATTTCAGCAGCTTTGTGGTGATTTTCTTATTTTTCTCATGTCTATCATGGAGGAGATTAATATTGAATCTGAAAAGTATTCCGATGAAGGGTATGGACGTCAAGGTTCGCGCATGGCTTTTCATCGACCAAAAGCAATTGAAGCCGATTTTAAAAAAGTACTGAATGATCCTCAAAACAATGATTTTCTTTTTGTTTTAGATGAAAAAACTGGGGAAATTATGGGAAGTATTTCTCTTATACAATGTGAAAATGGGCTGCCAGAAATCTCCGATTTCTATCTCTCTAAAAAACTTCGAAGGGAAGTGAAATCACCCAAAGTTGGCCTTGCAAAATATCTATTTTCACGGATGTTATCGTTTGTAAATAATTTAGGTCTGAAAGAAGTATTTCTGACATCAAGAAGAAAAGGGGGCTTCGAGCAAGCTCTTAATCTTTATGCTCAATTTGGTTTCAAAGAAGTCACTAAAGCCGAAGATATTAACCTTCTGGTACGCCCCGAATACCAGAGTGCTAGAACTATCCCTATGTTGCTCTCAAACCTTTGAGAATTTAGGGGGCAAAAAAAGGCCCTCTTACTTTGCATGTTATTTTTGCATGTGGGTCACTAAGTGCAACAAATATTCTCCTTAATTAAAATCGTAAATCTAATTTTTATGTAAAATTAAGGAAATATTTGATATTATTAGCATTAGGTGAGGTTATTGTGAATCCTGATGTAAAAATGGTATTGTTTGAGTCCAATGACCTGAGACTGCTTAGGGTGTCAGGAGATGGAAAGCTTGAAAAAATTAGTCGTTGGAATATCATTGGTCGCATTATCCGATATTTTCGCAAAGATACTATGGATGTCGCAGTCACAGCAAAAATTCAGGAAATACTCAGATCCAACGGAATCAACTCCATAAAGAACAAGCTAGGAGAGGTTTACAACATTCAGTTTTTAACTCCAGAAAGGGCTCAAGCTCTCCTAAAAAATAAAGATATACCCAATCCTAGCCAATTTTACAGAAGAATGACAAATCAAGAGCCCGCTACTAGCAATGATCTGCATACAACTATCGATTTAGCACCTCCAGGTCTTTCACAAGAAGAGACTTTTGAAATCAAATTTGGCAATGAAACATTTAAACTTGAACTAGAAGTGGCAAAAAAGGCTCCAATGCTCTGCAATCTTATTGAAGATACCGATGCTCATTCACTCCATTTCAAACCTAGCAGTAAAATAATCAACGCAGAATCTATCCAAGACGCTTTGCTCTATCTTATTAACCCCGAAGAATTACCTTCTGATATGGAACAGCAAATCAGAATGATTGCTACACTTGACTATATGAGTGTAGATAGAGATTCTCTACCAAAATTGCAACAAGTTGCTAACTCTGCTAAACCGACGGGTGAGTTTATTTTAGACTGCTGGTGCGAAAATCGTGCCCTTTTGAATAGTTTTGAAAGAGATTTCCTCAACCTTGACGACGCGATCAGAAATGCTAATTTTGAGGGGATACAAACGGATCAGGCTCGGTTTTTATGGCAGGCCGTTCACGAAACCAACTGCGGTGAGATGTTTAGGATCGATAAATCCAACGATGGCAAGGGAGAATATGAAATTCGACTTCAATTTAATGGCAAAAACCGTCCAACTCCTTCTCAAAACAAAGGTCTTATCACTTTATTGAATTTAATGCCAAAGGCCTCGATCTCTATCGACTCGACAGATTTAAAATGGAGCCCCGATTCTTCAATTTTTAAAAATACCAAGAATCCTGTAAACATTCATTATATAGATTCCCGTGTAACTAATCGTACAGCTTGTTATAAAATCATAAAAAATTCTGCAAATATTCGTTCGATCTGGCCTAGTGGTGCTGATCATTATGGTTTATCCTTTTATGGATTAGCGAGAGCTTTAAGAAAAACGCCTTCTCATGACATTTTACTTTCAACTATAGGGCTTTATTGGGGGGATCAAACGCGACTTCTTAATGTACTGAGTAATATCACTTCAATAGGAACTTTAGAATGTGATGGTGTATCATTTCTGATAGCTTCCGAACTCGATAAATGCCCTAATATCAAAAAACTCAAATTGGGATTCCATAAAGATATACATGCCGATGGTTGGTATTTAAGAAATGGATTGCTTGTAACACTAGATGGAATAGGGAAATTGAACATTGAAGAGTTAGAAATTACTTCATCGTTGTTATTAATAGGTATAGAGAATTTTATTGGCATGCTTTCGGATTCTGCGCCCGAATTGAAACGGCTCGTCATTAAAGGTATTACCTCGTCCTATTCCCCATGCTCGGCCTCAACTTTTCTAAAATTAATAGTCAATAATCCAAATCTTACGGAAATTAATATTCCGGCAATAGGCGTGAAATTCGCTGATGATCAAGAGAGTCTTCAAAGAGAATTGGATGAGTTAAATACTGCCATAGCGAATCATGAGGATATTGAAATGGGAAAATTCAAGTTCAAGGTCTTTCATTCAGATAACAAAATCAAGGTTCGTTATGAGGATGGTGTTGTTAAAGACATCGTATCAACATAAGTGAAATAGAAAAAAGCAGCTAATATTCTTTGTAAACCTTTTCAGAATTATCATTTTGGGCCGATTATCACATGGAAAAAATCGTAATTGACAATAGTATCAACTTTTGATATCATAGGTATATGAGCAGGAAACACTCTGAAACGCATAAAGACATTTTTCGTATCCCAGTACTGTCAAACGTGAAATGGAGCGATGTTGAAAGCCTCTTGATAAGTCTTGGCGCCAAAGTTGTTGAGGGACGTGGATCTCGCGTAAAGTTATACCCCAATGATAGAGTTGCGGTTTTTCATAGACCGCATCCACAGAAGGAGACAGATAAAGGAGCATTGGTTTCAGTGCGCCGTTTTTTAGAAGAAGCAGGAGAAAAACCATGATGTATAAAGGATATAAAGGACATGTTAATTATGATGAGGAAGCTAGGTTGTTCCATGGCGAAGTTGTTGGATTAAGAGATGTAATTACATTCCAAGGATCATCCGTGGATGAACTGGAACAGGCTTTTAAAGATTCAGTCGATGAATATTTAGAGTTTTGTCTGGAGCTAGGTAGGGCTCCGGAAAAACCATTTTCGGGAAAACTGGTGTTGCGACTCCCTCCAGAGGTTCATGAAAGGGCAGCTTATGAGGCAAAATGCAGTGGAATGAGTTTAAATGCCTGGATCAAAAACGGTATTCAGGATTTAATTAACGCATCATCGCACTATCTGCCTCCGCCGCCCCCAAACAAAAAACACGCTTAAATTTTTAGCAAATCAAACTATTTTACTTGCTAGTAATCAAAAATTTGTGTTACAATGCTCCTATAATTTAATAGGGGACTTAAAATGAGAATAATCAGTTGTTTATTAATCTTTTTAGCTGGATTTTGCAACCTGAATGGCGAAATCATCAAGACAAATGAAATGCAAGATATCAGAATGGAAATAACACCTGATACTTTAGTGCTATTCAACCTAGCAGAAGTGCTCATGGACACCGAAACAAGCCTTGGGACTCAAGCTTGGAGGAAATTCCTCCGCACACGAGTGGATTCACAAACACATGATGAATTAACTTTAGCTGTTTTTGAATCGGTTCCCCCTAAATGCCCTGAAAGTTTGACTCCCGAAATTATTAAAGAACTGCAATCGAGTGGATACACTGTTTTTGCAATGACTTCACGAGGACGCAATGAATGGTATTCTTCTAAGGTTTCGAACGTCGATCTTATAACAGAAAGACTATTGCGTAAAATAGACATTAACTTTTCACATACTCAGTTAATTCCTGAACTAGCGCAACTGCCAGTAATGTTTAATGATTATTTCCATGAAGGGATTATTTATGCAGGCAATACCAATGAAAAGGGACAACTACTTAGAGAAATTTTTGAAAAAACAGGTTATTTTCCTTCCAAAGTCGTTTTCGTCGATGATAAGGCTGATTCACTCAAAGAAGTTGAGACGACCTTGCAAAGCCTAAATATTCCATTTGTAGGTTATGTGTATTCTCGCACGGCGCAAGATCATGCATCATTTGATCCGCAAATCGCAAATATACAACTAGATTGGCTCCTTAGAAATAGCACCGTCCTATCTGATCAAGAGGCTGAGCAAATTAAGTTAAAGGGAGAAGTAAATCCTGAGCCAGATGCCTATATTCAAGAAATTGCAGGCCTTTGGTGGTTCCTTCAACGACTTTCAGAGCCTATTAACTTTTTATCAGATAAATAGTGATATGATTTCATTTACATGGATTTATGGTCAGGCTAAATTTGAAATGATCGAAAATGGTTCTTTCTATACACTTCGTTCTAATAATCGAGATGTATCTTTTGAAATAAGGAATAGAATTAAAGATTTTATATGTTCTAGCCTTCCATTTTCTTCGACTTTTACTTTTTCACCACATGATGCAAAATCAGTTTTTTCATTTTATCTCCCAAAGTCTATTATTATTGATGAAGTTGTACAAACAATTCAACAAATTGTGGTGGGAAACTTTAAACAAATCGGTCTCCCAAAGCCTATTGAGATGATGCTTGTTCCTGCAGAACGAGCTGGCCCTAAAGTTCGGGTTGATTCTATGGCTCCCTTAAATAAACACATACAACCTCTGCTTGAAGATGATAACCGACTAATGGAGCAAATCAGCCTTTCCCTTAAAGTAAATGAGCTTTGTTTATTTCATTTTTTGAAAAAGAGTTTATCAAGAGAAGATGTAATAGTGATAAAACGGGAGATAGAACAAGGAAATATTCTTTCCAAAAAACGATGGTCGCATAAATACCCTCTAGTGAGTACTAAACTTGGGATAACAGGAACTGATGACAAAGAACGAAATGACGATGATTACGGTCATTGTTTTATTGGCTATCCTTTCGCCTCAAATGTCAGTGTACTCAAAGGTCGAGTAAACGTTTGTTTATCCGGTGGCAATTTATTGCAAATCGCCTTTACAAATAGACCTGGAACTATAATCTTACCTTTCGATGTAGAAGAAATAAAATCACACTATTTTAATTTTTTAGGTAAAGAGTATTCAATTTTAGTAAATAAAAATGATATGGAAATTACCTATAAGCAAGAAAGTCGGAAGCTTATGTCTCACAAATTTGCGGACGAGACCTTCCTTACAGATGAACATGCCTTACAGCCAGGTGTGAATGGATTATTAGTCATCCTCTCGCAATTTGTAAAGCAACTGGATGACATTGATCGACAAAAAATATTCCAGAGCAAAGGATGTTTACTTAGAGAACTTTTTAATAATTTGTTTTTATTTCGTACTCAAGTGAGCTTCCCCGGTGAGTTGCCTTACCAAGAATTTTCAGATTCAGATCAGCCAAAAGTGAAAATTGAGCGGCTAATTAATGAGCCTATTGTATACTTAACTGATTTAAAGGCATATGCTTCAATATTTAAGAAATTATATGCAGGAATCTCTGAATCTATGCCTGTTATATCTAAAAAAGTTAAAGACGAACTCTTAACAATTAATAAATTTTTCACTTCTCGTTTCCATGATGGGGTAAACTCATATCGCGATGCTTTTGCATACTTTGGAGGTACATCGGCTCAATTATTGATTCATTTTTCTCCAGAAATCAAGGATTTATTCACTTCAGAAGTACTTATTGCCATAATGCAAATCCACAAATTTCGAAATAAGGAAGCAAAAGAATTATATGAGGGCTTGCTTCTTATAAAGAGGACTGGCAACACTGAAATCAGCTTGTTCTCTTTAATTGAATTTGGATTAAACAACCTTGACCCTATTCAACTGAGAACGCCTCCAAATCTCCCATTTAATACTTCTAAGGATGCTGCAGAGCTTGCTTACTTAGAACAGCTGAAAAGTATATACTTGTTATATACCCCCCTGATTTGCAATCTGTGTCATCTTTCAAATGAAAAGGCCCCCGAAGTTGAATTTTTACAAAGTAATCATATTGAGCAAACGTTAGCAAGGGGAATTGAACGACTCATTTATCCAATTTCTTACGATCCAGAGGCCTTTTCAAATGTCCATAACTATTGCTCTTCCGGTTTTTTTGAAGAGTTTGATCGCGGAATAAATCAATATTTTAATTCATTTGAGCTTATGGATAATCGAGTAGTCCATTCGCATGTCGTTGACTTTGTCAGGCGATTTGTAGATGGTTGTACCTTGCTAGAACCTCAATTCAAACACGATATTCTTGATCTAAAGCACTTTATAGCAGGGATGACAAGCAATGTATTATATGCTTTTCGCGATGCTAAAGTTACTTTTCATGAACTGATTCTTAGATCTCTTTATGAAATCAAAAAGCAGAAGAAACTCACCATAAACGGCCAACTTATTTTAGATGCTGTATATCTTTTTTTGAAAACTCAGAAGCCAACTAATTCGAAAAACATAGTTCCTGATCATGCCGAAATGGGACCCGGTGAAATGGGATTTCTAGATAAAGTATTATCTGCAATAATAGATGAGAATGAGAGGGCTGCCATAAAAAAATGCACGATGCAACTCATCCCTGCCGGTCGAGGTGAGTTCTGGATAAGAACTATGGTGGATGAGCTGGAAAAAATCGACAACTCTCAGCGTGATGTCATGATGTCTCTTATACTTGAACTAGTGCCAATGAGTCTTGTTAATCCTGCTTTAATCCGTTCTTTGAATGATGCAAAACCATCCTCTTGGAAGCCTATATTAGAGGCAATAAAGAATATTAATTGTACAGGATATGATATCCTGTGTATTCCAAAATTAATTGATCGTTTTTCCTTTTGTGATGAACAATCCTATCCTTTTATCGTACAATGTGTTAACCTATTGCAATTTCAAATCAAAAAAGAAGGCATTCTTTGGCTCGGCCTTTGCAGCATTCTAGATGCAATTCTACATAGAGTAATTCAAAGAAAGCTGGATTACAATTCAGAACAATATATTACTCTTATTCCATAGGCTTTATGAAAGTTTCGATAAGCGTAATTTTTCCGTTGATTTGAATATGCAATTCGTTTATGATGGATATCAATTTACACGAATTGGAGAAAATCATGTACGCCATTATCAAAACAGGTGGAAAACAGTACCGCGTCGCAACAGGCGATGTGATCGATGTTGAACTGCTTAAAGCCGAAATAGGATCTACTGTAGAATTTCAAGAAGTTCTATTTACTAACGATGGAGCCGCTCCACAGATCGGACAACCTAATATTGCAGGTCTGATCGTCACAGGAGAAGTCCTCGGAAATACCGTTGGACCAAAAGTAACCAGCTTAAAATATACTGCCAGCCAGCATACCCAAACAAAATGGGGGCACCGCCAGCATTATACACGCGTGAAAATCCTCGCTATCGGCGGAACTTCAGGCAAAAAAGCTGCTACCAAAAGAAAACCTAAAAACGAAGAACAAGAAGAGGCAGCATAATGGCACACAAGAAAGGACAGGGATCCACCCGTAACGGTCGCGACTCCCACTCCCAGCGCCTAGGTATTAAAGTAGGCTCCGGAGAAGTAGTTACTGCAGGAAGCATCCTCGTGAGACAGCGTGGAACAAAATGGATGCCAGGAAAAAATGTGGCGAGAGCAAAAGATGACACCCTCTTCTCCCTCATCGACGGTATCGTCGCTTTCCGTAAAACAAATAAAACCTATGTTAATGTAGGTACCGGCGAATAAAAATTCTATAGAGCCGCTATTAAAGGCGGCTCTTGCTCTTTTATCAAAATTATGTTTACAGACCACGTTCAACTACACCTCATCGCCGGAAAAGGGGGCAATGGAATCATTGCCTGGCGTCGAGAAAAGCGCATCCCCAAAGGCGGCCCCACAGGCGGCAACGGCGGCAAAGGCGGATCGATCATCCTCCAAGCCGATGCACAACTGAATGCCCTCGATTGGTTCCGCAATCGTCGAAAATTGAAGGCTGAAAACGGCTGTCAAGGTGGTCCCTACGAACAAACCGGTCGCGATGCCAAAGACCTCATCTTGAAAGTTCCCTGCGGGACCTTAATCAAGAATATCGAAACTGGCGAAGTGCTCCGCGATTTGACAGAAGATAAAGAAACTTGGGAAATCTGCAAAGGAGGGCGTGGCGGACGTGGAAATTCAACGTTCTGCACACCATCCAATCAGGCGCCGAATATATGCACTCCAGGTGCCTTTGGTGAAGAGATCCGAGTCGAATTAGAGCTTAAATTAATCGCAGATATTGGACTCGTAGGGTTCCCAAATGCTGGAAAATCGACCCTTATTTCTTCGCTTGCGAATGTTAAAGTGAAGATCGCTCCATATCCATTTACGACCTTACAACCCAATTTAGGCTACATTCAGAGGGAAAATTATACCCGCTTGATGATTGCAGATATTCCTGGAATTATTCAGGATGCGCACCAAAATCGAGGATTGGGATTAGAGTTCCTCCGTCATATCGAGCGAACAAATCTTTTAGTTTTTGTTCTTGATGCCTCGGGAATAGACGGCAGGACGCCAAGCGACGATTATCGAGTGTTGCGTGAAGAAGTTGCACATTACAATCCAGAGTTGCTTGAGAGGCCATATTTAGTGGTCTTAAACAAGATTGATGCCGAAGAATCCGTCGATAACATCAAAGAATTTCATCAGCAATATAAGTTTAAGTCCGATCAACTTTTTGAAATTTCTGCCCTCACGAAAGAAGGCCTGGAAACACTCCGTAGCACTCTTTTAGCTTAAAAAATGGACAATATGGACATTAATGGACGTTTCTTTCTTTCTTTTTCCCCTTGCCTTTCTTGCGGTTCTTTGCTACCCTTTTGCGCATGAATACAAAGGTGCACGTCACACACAAACCCAATAAGGAAGAGGCCGGAGGAGAGGTTAGAGGGCTCCCTTTGGTTTTTGTTTTTATTGTGGGTGTGATTCTTTGGTGGATGCCTCATCCGCAGGGGATTACAGAGAATGCTTGGCATCTCTTTGTTATATTTTTAAGTACGATTTTGGGAATAGTTTGCAGACCGATGCCCGTTTCTTCAGTTGTTTTTGTCGGAATGACCATGACGTTGCTTACGGGGACGCTTAAATATAATGAAGTTTTAGCTGCCTATAGCAAAGATAGTGTGTGGCTAATTGTGATGTCATTTTTTCTGGCTAGAGGACTAGTTAAAACAGGTTTGGCAATGCGTATCTCGTACTATTGCATCAGGCTGCTTGGCAAGAAAACGCTGGGCCTTGTTTACGGTATCGGAGTCAGTGAGGTCTGTTTAGCAACAATCATACCGAGTCTTGTAGCCCGTAGTGGCGGTATTATTTATCCAATAGCTTTGGCGACAGCTGAAAATATCGAAAGGGACCACAAAGGCACTTCTGTCGAAAGGACCTGTGGATTTTTAATGATGTCGGCGTTCCAGATTTCGAATATCAGCAGTGCGATGTTTATCACTGCAATGGCGGCGAATCCGATCATGGTGGAAATCGCACAACAAATGGGGATTAATATCTCATGGGGGCTTTGGGCTCTTGCCGCATTAGTACCAGGATTAGCGAGTTTGCTTGCTGTGCCCTATTTCTTGTACAAGATTATGGATATCGAGATAAAGGAGACTCCAGAGGCTCCTGCGTTGGCGGAAGAGAAATTGCGTCATATGGGAAATATTTCGCAAAATGAGAAAATAATGCTAGGCGTGTTTATGGTCGTGCTCTCCCTCTGGATTTTTGGAGGCTATCTTGGCATCGAAAGTCTCACTGCTGCAATGATCGGAGTTGGGGCTTTGCTGATCACGGGTGTACTGAATTGGAAAGATTGTGCAAAAGAGGAGACAGCTTGGTCGACACTTTTCTGGCTTGGGGGACTCATCGCTATGGGTTCTGCACTGAAGTCAATGGGTCTTTTTGATTGGCTGAGCGATGTTATGGTGCATATGGCTGGAGGCCTGCACTGGCAATGGGGATTGCTTTCACTAGTGCTGTTCTATTTTTATTCTCACTATCTTTTTGCAAGCAATACGGCCCATGTGACTGCTATGTTTTCGGCCTTTTTGGTGACTGCGATTCAATTGGGCGCACCAGGAATGCTCGCAACATTGGCTCTGGCATACTCAAGCAATCTGTTCGGTGGCTTAACTCACTATAGTAGCGGCCCTGCACCCATTTTTTACGCCTCTCACTATCTCTCGTTGCAACGCTGGTGGCTGTATGGACTATTAACGAGCATTTTGAACATCATCATTTGGCTAGTAATTGGAGGTTTGTGGTGGAAAGTGCTTGGGATTTGGTAATTTAAAATTAAAATTTGATTCGCAACCAATTTGGGTTATTAGGTTTATGGAATTTTCTTGTCAAAATTTCATTTCAAATGTATGATCGATAATTCGACCCGATGTAAAAAGTAAAATGAGGAGGTTCCATGGATAATCTGAACGTTGTAGTAGAGGATATTAGAAATTGGGTGTGGGGAGCACCTCTTTTGTTCCTTTTATTGGGGACTGGCGCTTACTTGACATTTTTGCTGAGGGGAATGCAAATCCGTTATTTGGGTTATGCTATTGTCCAAGTTTTCTCTAGAAGACGAAAAGATGCCGTAGGTGATATCAGCCATTTTGAGGCTTTGATGACAACATTAGCCGGTGCTATTGGAACGGGAGCTATTGTTGGGGTCGCTTCAGCTGTGATGGTTGGGGGATTAGGTTCTTTGTTTTGGATGTGGATAACCGCCTTCTTTGGAATGGCAACAAAATATGCGGAATCACTGCTGGCAGTTAAATATCGAGATATTGATCGACGTGGCGAAATGATTGGCGGGCCCATGGAGTATATGGAAAAGGGTTTGGGCATGAAGTGGATGGCTGTTATATTTGCTATTTTTGGAACGGTAGCTGTCTTTGGCACAGGACTCCTTGTTCAGGTAAATTCCATGGCGCATGCATTAGGGGCAGTTTGGCAAATCGATCCTTGGGTTTCTGGAATCGTGATTGCTATTTTGACCGGTCTTGTGATAATTGGCGGGGTTAGAAGTATCGGACATGTCGCTGGGGTATTGGTCCCTTTTATGGCCTTATTCTATTTGGCTGGAGGGTGCTATATTCTATTCCTGAATTATGCCAAATTGCCAGCGGCATTTATGAACATTATTACTAGCGCTTTTAATCCCTCAGCTGCCTTGGGTGGAGCCGCAGGCATCGGACTAATGTCTGTGATTCAAATGGGTGTTTCACGAAGTGTTTTCTCAAATGAGGCGGGACTTGGAGTTTCATCGATTGCGGCAGCGGCGGCGAAAACTGATTCGCCAGGAAGACAGGGGATGATTACCATGACAGGTGCCCTTCTTTCGACAATTATTGTTTGCACTGTGACGGGACTTGTTCTTGCTGTAACTGGTGTTTTGGAACGACCCGAACTTGCGAATTTAAATGGAGCAGCGATTGCTATTGAAGCTTTTAATAGCAGTTTTGCAGGTGGAAGTTATGTGGTATCGATTGGATTGCTTCTATTTGCATTTTCTACTGTCATCGCATGGGCTTACTATGGTGAAAAGTGCTTCGAGTATCTTTTTGGTGAGAAGTCGGTGATTTTCTACCGCATCTTATTTACATTATTGGTCATTCCCGGAGCTGCGATTGAGATGGGTGTTGCTTGGTCCTTAGCTGATATAGCGAATGGCCTCATGGCGATTCCCAATTTGATAGCCCTAATTCTTCTGTCGAAGGTCATTGTCGAAGAAACCAACAAGTTCATCGCCACCATCAGGGAAGAAAGAAAAGCATCTTAAAAAATCACATCTTACACATCCAGCCGCTTGCGATCATTGATATTGATACCTGGTTAAACGCCCTACAAAAGGAAAACAGGATATGAAGGATCGCAAGCGGCAGGATATGAAGGATGTTAGGAAGATGATGTCAATTACTTTTTATTTTAAAGCAGGGTAAGAAGTTACATAAATCATTCATATCCTGCCGCTTGCGATCATTGATATTGATACCTGGTTAAACGCCCTACAAAAGGAAAACAGGATACGAAGGATCGCAAGCGGCAGGATATGAAGGATATTAGGAAGATGATGTCAATTACTTTTTATTTTAAAGCAGGGTAAGAAGTTACATAAATCATTCATATCCTGCCGCTTGCGATCATTGATATTGATACCTGGTTAAACGCCCTACAAAAGGAAAACAGGATATGAAGGATCGCAAGCGGCAGGATATGAAGGATGTTAGGAAGATGATGTCAATTACTTTTTATTTTAAAGCAGGGTAAGAAGTTACATAAATCATTCATATCCTGCCGCTTGCGATCATTGATATTGATACCTGGTTAAACGCCCTACAAAAGGAAAACAGGATACGAAGGATCGCAAGCGGCAGGATATGAAGGATATTAGGAAGATGATGTCAATTACTTTTTATTTTAAAGCAGGGTAAGAAGTTACATAAATCATTCATATCCTGCCGCTTGCGATCATTGATATTGATACCTGGTTAAACGCCCTACAAAAGGAAAACAGGATATGAAGGATCGCAAGCGGCAGGATATGAAGGATGTTAGGAAGATGATGTCAATTACTTTTTATTTTAAAGCAGGGTAAGAAGTTACATAAATCATTCATATCCTGCCGCTTGCGATCATGCATATCCTGTTATTCCTTAAAAGAACAGGATATGCATGGTCCCAAGTGGCTGGATGCGTAGGATGGGAAATAAAGAAGGAAGTATTGTTGTTTAGGGTTTGCTCCTAAGTTTTAAAGTGTTGTGAGCTGTATCAGCTTTGTGCGGATTTCCTCTAGTTTGCTTTCTGTCTGCATCAATAAGTCTCTTTGCTTTTGTATGAGGGCCGGCGGAGCACGGTCTACAAATTCTTTGTTATCTAGCTGAACTCGTATTTTTTCAATGGATGCAACCACTTTTTCTTGCTCTTTTTCAAGACGAGCAACCTCTGATTCTTTGAGCTCAGAGGGCATAGGAATCATCACTTTAAGGCCTTCTGCCATTGCTGTCGAGGCAAATCCAATGTGTTCTGGAAGGACTGTATGGAAATGCAAAGAACTAATCCGAACAAGAGCTATGGCTATATTACCGTGCTTTTTGACCATATTAAAGGAAGGATCATTCTCGGATCCTACGACATGAACATCAACTCCTGTTCCGGGGGGGGATCTTCATTTCACCACGGATATTTCGAATGGCATAGACAACTTCGCCTAATACTTTAAAAGAGCGATTGATTTCATCATTCATATCACTGCTTCTAATTACTTTTGGAAAAGGTGAAACAATGCAAGCTTCAGCCTGAAGTGCAATAATTGTTTCTTCCGTATAGGGATCTAGTTTATTGCCGAGTTTAATCCCTGCAAAGTGATCTTTGAGGTCCTGGAAAAGCTCTTCTGTTATAAAGGGAGCCATCGGATGTATCAGTCGAATGGAATTGCAAAGCAATATGACCAAGAGCTTCTGCTTGTTTTTCCTTTGTTCTTGAGTCCCAATTTTTCCAAATAATACTGGCTTGGCAATTTCAAGATAGTACGAACAGAATTCATTCCAGAAGAAGTCGTAAGAACCTTGCGCAGCTTGATCAAACTGGTATCCTTCCAAGCTGGAATTCACATCGGCATTGATTTTATTGAGAACAGAAAGTATCCATTTGTCTTCCAAAGACAAAAGTGACTCATCAAGCCCTTTTGATAACTCTTCTGATGTCAACGGCGCCTCACCCCCCAAGTTCATAAATACAAATCGGGCTCCGTTCCAAATCTTATTCGTAAAATTTTTGAACTCTTCAAAGCGTCTTCTGTCCAAATCGATTTGCCATGCCTGACTGGCACTTGCGCAGAGTGCCATGCGAAGGGCATCGGTTCCATACTGATCAATGATTTCAAGAGGATCAATAACGTTGCCTTTGGACTTCGACATCTTTTCCCATTTGAAGTGTACTTCTTTCGGCGTTGGTTTGCCAAGGTCGTAGTCTAGTCTTTCTTGACCGGAGACATACTCAATACCACCTTCTTTTTTCTCGCGCCAATATGATTTTCCAAAGATCAGACTATGCAAATAAACTTCTGGAAACGGCGGCTTGTCAAAAACGTATTCTCCCATCAGGATCATACGAGCTACCCAGAAAAAGAGGATATCATGTCCTGTGACCATGACAGAGTTTGGATAATATTTTTTGAGCTCAGAAGTATCTTCGGGCCAGCCTAAAGTGGCAAAAGGCCATAGGGCTGAAGAAAACCAGGTATCGAGCACATCAGGATCTTGCACCCATTCGTCCGGATTTGGCTCAATAGTGTCAATGCAGCAAATCATTTGATCGGGATTTTTTTCGTTGTACCATATGGGGATTCTATGCCCCCACCAAAGTTGACGGCTTATGCACCAGTCCCTAAGGTTGTCAATCCAGTGAAAATAAGTATTTTGCCAGCTCGAAGGGATCAGGTCAACCCTTCCTTCTTGGACAGCTTCACGTAACTTGAGGCCGAATTCTTCCATGCGGACGAACCACTGTTTAGATAAATAGGGCTCTATAACTGCTTTTGAACGGTATGAGACTCCTACGCGGTTTATATATGGTTCAATTTTTTCAACGAGATTAAGTGCCTTCATCTCGTTTACAATGGCTTCACGAGCCTCTGCCATTGTCAGTCCTGCAAACTTTCCTCCATTGATGTTGATTCTTCCATTCGGTTCCATGATGTTAATAAATGGAAGGTTGTGTCGGTGGCCAATTTCGTAGTCGTTGGGGTCATGTGCGGGGGTCACTTTTACCATTCCAGTTCCGAATTCAGGATCCACGTGGTCATCGGCGATGATTGGGATCTCCCTATCCATAAGTGGAAGAAGGATTGTTTTTCCGACATAGTCTGCCCAGTGTGCATCGCGAGGTGATACGGCTACTGCAGTATCACCAAGCATAGTTTCCGGCCTCGTAGTGGCAATATTTGCGTATCCGGAACCATCTGTCAGTGGGTATTTGAAGTAGTAAAGGAAGCCTTGTCGTTCTTCGTATTCCACTTCGTCATCTGCAAGTGCTGTTTGCGTCTGCGGGTCCCAATTGACTAGGTAATCGCCCCTTGTAATGAGTCCCTCGTCATAAAGTTTTTTAAATATGGTTTTTACAGCAAGGTTGTTTCCGGAGTCCATGGTAAAACGTGTGCGATCCCAATCACAGGAGCATCCTAGTTTTTTTAGCTGATTAAGAATAAGTGATTCATTTTTTTCTTTCCATTGCCAGACATGCTTGAGAAATTCTTCACGAGTAAAATCGCCTCGTCTTTTCCCTAAGGTTTTGATCAGGTGCCGTTCGACGACTGTTTGTGTGGCTATTCCGGCGTGATCGGTTCCAGGGACCCATAGGGCATCGAATCCTAACATTCTTTTCCATCGAATGAGAACGTCTTCGAGTGTTCCTCCAAGAGCGTGCCCCATATGCAGCATTCCGGTCACGTTAGGCGGTGGGATGACGATGCAGTAGGGTGGTTTTTTTGATGTGGGGTCTGCCTTAAAGTAGCCGCCTTTTTCCCAAAAGTGGTACCATTTCGAATCGATAGTCTTTGGCTCGTATGCCTTTGGTATTTCTTTCATTTTTTAACTCCAATGCACCAAAGAGTATCAGATTTCCGCTAAGAATTGAAGCGGAAAATTTTTCCTTGAAGTTAATCTTAATGATACTATATAATGACCATAATAAATTCTTAATAATTGCTATATAATAAATAGGAAAAAATTAAATGAGTCAAGTTTCAAGATGTCCGGTAATGCATTTTTATGGTAATGCTCAAGAATTTGTTCATGAGAATATAATTAGCGAAAAAAATCGATATAATGTGACGACAGGTAGGGAATTGATTGTTAATGTAGTCAATACAATTAAAGATCTTGGCTTTTTTGTTTATTTTGTCGCTGTTGCAAAAAAAGTGAGCGAAGCTGTAATAGATTTTTTCGCAGCGTTTGTGAAAGTTTTTGAAAATATATCTTTTGAAGGAATTGTAGCTGCTATTTCAATACCAACAATTTTAAAAGATTTAATCGATAGAATTAAGGCATTTATTCAATCATGTAAAGATAATATCAGTAGTGTATATGTTAAAGCGAGTCGCATTACTACTGCAGTACTCGATTTAGTGGGCAGTGGTGTAGATATAACTAAAGTTGTTGCTGCTTTTGTAATGAACTCTACTTTCAGTGTCGTAGCTGGTTTTATTTCAGGAATTGAAGTTATCATTCAGGGAAAAGAATTTTACAATGGTGTTACTTTCTACAAAATTGTTAGAAAAGAAGGATTCGATCTTTCAAAAGTTGATGATTATGATTTTGACAAAAGGATGAATCCTTCACCTGGGTTTGACAAGACTAAAGCAGATCTTGCCAATGTTGCTGTAAATAAAAAAAGGATAATTCAGAGAATCGTATCGCATGGTTTAAAAATATTGGCTGCTGTAGTGAATATTGTTGCAGCTGCGATATTCCTTACGTGTCCTTTATTAGCACCCGTTACTGCAGGAATGGTAGCTTTTTCTACAATTATTACATTGTCTGAGTTCCTCCTTGACCGTATCGTCTGCTATCAATGGCAAAAAGCGATCAGTGATAAAGTGTTAATCTCTTAAAAAACAGGATGTGCATTTTAGCAGAGCTCATTGATATCTTGTTAATTCCTCAAAAAACAGGATATGCATGATCGCAAAGCGGCAGGATATGAATGATGGGAAAAATCAAATTTTTATTTTTTCCCATCATTCATATCCTGCCGCTCTGCGATCATGCACATCCTGTTTTCCTAGGTATTATTCAAGAACTCGATCCAATCTTCCGTGCAGGCAATGCATATCTTGTTAATTCCTCAAAAAACAGGATATGCATGATCGCAAAGCGGCAGGATATGAATGATGGGAAAAATCAAATTTTTATTTTTTCCCATCATTCATATCCTGCCGCTCTGCGATCATGCACATCCTGTTTTCCTAGGTATTATTCAAGAACTCGATCCAATCTTCCGTGCAGGCAATGCATATAGGCAATGCATATAGGCAATGCATATCTTGTTTTTTTTTGTATTCTGTGGTACTATCTTGATCCAATTAGTAGGAGAATATTATGGCAGTATTTATGTTTCCGGGGCAGGGATCACAGAAAGTGGGAATGGGAAAGGGACTATTTGAAGAATTTCCTAAGCTTACAGCAGCAGCTGATGCTCTATTAGGTTATTCCATAGAAGACCTGTGTTTAAATGATCCTGATGGGAAAATTGGGCAAACTCAATATACTCAACCCGCCCTATACGTTGTTAACTGTTTAACATACCAAAAGAAGCTTCAAGAAAGTGGAAAACCCAGCTACTTTGTCGGTCATAGCCTGGGTGAATACGCGGCACTTTATGCAGCAGGATCTTTTGATTTCGAAACAGGTCTGATGCTTGTAAAAAAACGGGGGGAAATCATGTCTCAAGCTTCCGGCGGCGGCATGGCGGCAATTATCGGATTATTACCTACCCAAATTATCGAAATTCTGGAAGCAAACCAACTTGATGCAATCGACATGGCAAACTTTAATACGATGACACAAATTGTAATTTCAGGCAATAAAGATGATATTATTAGAGCAAAACCGATTTTTGAATCTGCTGGCTGTAGAATGTTTATACCGCTCAATGTAAGCGGTGCTTTCCACTCGAGATACATGACCCCTGCAAGAAATGAGTTTAAGTCCTGCATCGACCAATTTATTCTAAAAACTCCTGAAGTCCCGATAATAGCTAATTTGACGGCAAAACCTTATATTGCTGGTGAAGAAAAGGATAATTTGATCGAACAGATCAATCACTCGGTCAAATGGACCGAATCTATACAATACCTCCTTGAAAAAGGAGAGCAAGAATTCATAGAAATAGGACCAGGTAATGTTCTTGCCGGTACGGTGGCAAAAATAAAGAGAGGACAGTAATGCTCCTATTATTAGATAGACAATAAATTATTTTAATAACTATAATGAGGTTGAGAATAAGTGATGTAAAAATAGGGAAAATATGAAACTTGTATTTTTAGGAAGTGGTTCTGCTTTTACTGTTGGAGGAAATTATCAATCCAATATGTATGTCGAAAGCGACTCCAAAAAGAAGTTCCTAATAGATTGTGGGTCCGATGTCAGGCATGCACTGTTCGAGCTAGGATTGGACCATAATGACATTGATGCTCTTTATATAAGTCATTTACATGCCGATCACGTTGGTGGTTTAGAATGGCTGGCATTTAAAACCTACTTCAATGGAGTTAATGCAAGGAAGATTGATTTATTTATTGCAGAATCCCTCGTTGAAGCCTTATGGAGTGTCCTATCAGGGGGGCTTCGTTCTATAAAGAGTTTTGAAGCAAATCTTTCCACCTATTTTAATGTGCATTCAGTTCCCGATAATGGCTCCTTTACTTGGGAAAACACAGTATTCCAATTATTTCAAACTGACCACATATGTTCGAATTTTCAGTTAATGGCTTCTTTTGGGCTAATGACAGAAATGGATGGTGTAAAGGTGCTTATCACTACGGATACCAAGATACCACCTGAAGAAGAACACATATTATTCAGCCATTATAAGGACGCAGATGTCATTTTTCATGATTGTGAAACAAGTCCTTTTAAAAGCACCGTTCATTCTCACTATACAGAATTGGTCGACTTTCCACCTGAATTAAAGAAAAAGATTTGGTTATATCATTATCAACCAGGCGAACTTCCTGATGCTATTAAGGATGGCTTCAAAGGTTTCGTGAAAAAGGGGCAATCTTTTGACTTTAAGGACATAAAGACCTATTAGCATACCGAATTTCTTTACTTTTTTGGACCTAATTTTATATAATCTTAACATTCATCGGGCATAATGAGCCTTAGTAAAAGATAAAATTTAATATAGCAGGCAACTATGAATGTTCATAATGATCCATCAGTCTCGCAAAGTAGCGCACAGAATGTCACACCCGTTCTTAAACCAGGGTTTGGAGACAGGCTACTAGGGGTAGTGTCCCGAATTTTTGTTCCTGATAGTGCACTTAATACTCCAGCAATAAGTGGCCATGTCACACAAATAAAAGGTAATTGGCATGATTTTTTCCAAAAAATCGAGGAACCTCTTTTAAAAAAAATTCTTAAATTAAAGTCCCTGCCAGATTCCTTAAAAAGTATTATCATTGCTCGTCAAGATAAATTCAAAAATATTTTTGTTAATATGGCAGAAATAATATTTCGTAATATTGCTATGATGGATTGCGAAGGTGAACAATTTGTTCTTGAAGAAACATATGGAGTAAAATTTGCTACGAACTTATTGATGATTTTTAAAAAACATCTAAAGGATCCAGATCCAGAACTTAGAAAAGAACAATTTAAAAATATTGCGAATGAAATATTATCCATCGCATTTCCTCTTAAAGAAAATGATCCCCAAATTCCTAAATTATTGAGAAAAATATTACAGAAACAGCCACCTGCATGGCTTGGCTTAATTGGTTGGAAAACTGGAATCGACTTTGGCAAATACGATTGGCAATTTCTTGTGGATGCTTTTGCCGATCAAGCAATGGAATTTCACGATAAGTTCAATGCATTTTCAGAGGTGACTGAAGAAGATGTAAAGAAGTTTTCAGGTGTTGCTGACGTTTCTAATAAATTGACTGAATTAGTAATGAAAGAAATTAAAACAGTTGGTGATGTGCCAATAAATATTAAATTTTTGGGTGACGAAAATGATTTAATATCCCGTTCTCTAAAAAAGTTGTTCGGAAAAATTTCTGATGAGCCTGTCGTTGCGGGTATGGAATTGGTTGATGAATCGGATGAAGTGGTAATCAATGAAACGTTGCAATGGTTTGAGCGAACTTTCAATAATGCAATTTCTAATTTATTAATCAAAGTGCTTGGTGGCGAGGGAATAGAGAATCAAGATGACCTAAATGAACGCCTTCATGAACTAGTGGATGCAAAACTCGATTTTGCAAAAGATCAAATTCCTTTGTGGGATATCGAAAATGAAATCATAGATGCATGTGATCATTCACAATTAGTTCATAAATTAGGAGATATTCATGGTTCTGAATTTGAAGAAAAGGCAAAAAAATTATTAGGTAAAATACAAGAGCCGCATTGGGAAAAAAAAGCACGGGAATTTTTGAAAAAGGTTAGTTATCATGAACGGGCTGCAGAATTTTTGGAAGACGAATTAATCAATATCAATGTTAGTGATTATATTCCAGAATTTATTCCCAAAGAATATGTGATGAATCAGATTTATGGCATAGTGGGAAATTATTTGTATGAGTTTCACTCTCACTATAGTTTTATTAAGACTGAAAGTGCCCGATGCGATCATGTTCTTGCACAAATGCAAATTTCTGGCTTAAAAGAGGTTCTCGATACCGTTTTGGATAAGGTGACTAAGTTCGTCGAAGAGCAAGCAAAAAAACGGGAAATCGTCGGTGTGAAGAAAATAGTAAAGGCTGCTCCCGAACCTGTATCTTTGAACGACAAAGGTAAAGAAGAGGCTTATCTCTCCGATGAAGAAGGGGTCTTGGCCGAATCTGTCCCGGTTGTTGAGCGTAAATATGAATTTCTCAATGAAATACTTTGCCACTTACTTGAAAAGAGTGATGAGGACCTGGATAATAGAGCCTATTTTAAGGAAAAAATCATTTTTCTTATTAAAGATGTTATTAAAATCGTATTCGTTCAACGAATTGAAGAAGAAATAAGGACAGCAGGCTTACCCCTTACCCCTCAAGAAGCATTCAAAAAAATTATTGAGAAAGCAAAGCTGGATGCGGATGCCTTAAAAGATCTCACTATTGTAGATGTGCGCACAAGAAAAATTAATGAATACTTGGCGCTTGAAGTTGATTGGAAAAACGAAAATGACGAGTCAAGGAAGGCAACCCTTGAAGTTGAATTAGTAGAAAAAAATAAAGAACTCCTTTTTGTTGCATGAATACAATAATTACGAAGGAAGCCTATCTAAATTACTTGATTCAAAAAAGCAGCAGTTGCTTTTGGCAGATTCTCAATTAAAGAAAGCACTTCAAACTGAAATACAATTTCTTGAAAAAATCTTTAAAGGGGAAACAAGAGCAATTCTTAGCGACATTTTTCCGGAAAATCTGTTTGATCCATTGCTTCTCCCCACGATGCGTGGAAAGAAGATTTGGGAAAAGGTTAGCGATGAACTTCTTTTTCCATACGTCAGGGATTTTATTAGTGTAGCAAACAATCAAATTGAACTTAAAGTTAACGAGGCCAAATCCCTTATTAATGATTATTTCCCTTTGCTTAGAAATATATTTTTGAAGCTCAGAAGTGGAAATGCGGAGTTGGATCCATTTTTAGAGACTGTTTTAGAAGAAAATGGCCAGGTCTCAAACTTTTTAGATAGCACCGTATGCTCAATTCTTGAATCAATACTTGCCCATCATATTAATGACGAAAATCCAGACATTTCCACACAAAAAACCATTGAATTTGTGTCCGGTATTTTGGCTAGAGTTCTTCCGATATTAAGATCCATTGAGCCTGAGAAAGCTAAGTTGGATATTAATGCACTTTTAGATTTTGTTATTCCTATAGATTTATGGAATCGACTTGTCCCTGAAAGTATTAGAGATCAACTGTCTAGGGAATTCGTAGTCGAAAAGGTTACAGGATTGCTGCTTGATTTTCAGGTTCACTTTAACCGGTTGGATATTTTAGCTGAAGGTATCAAACAAGACATCACCTCTGATGATGAAACAAAATATTTTAAAGAATTTCTCGATAATGCTGTCGGAAAATTATTGAAAAAGCCCTTGGAAGCAAATGCTCTTGATACTGAAGATATGCTTGTTGAAGAAGAACCCGAGAAAGTCAGTTTTCTTCAAGCAGTAATTGATGGTGTTTTTGAATTAAATAGCAAAATGGAAGGAAATCCCATTCAAACGATCATTGAAACCATCGGATATGGAATCGGTGCATACTACTTGACCCAAGCAAAAAAAGGCGATGGTAGTGTTGCCAATAGTCTAGTCGAAAGATTTGAAACAATTGTAGATGTTATTCAGTCTCCTTTTGACAAACTAGATTCAATTGAAGATGAAAAACAACGCGAGGAAGTTTTCTCGCTAATATCCGATTTTGTAGCTAGAACACTTCTTAGGGATAGTATGGGGGAGAGTCTTGTTCCCTTAGTTGCTAGCTTTATTAAACCATATCTAAAAAGTACTCATTCCCTCCGCGAAAAGCTTAATTTGAAATCGCAAGCAATTCAGGACCAGATGGACCAGAACGCTCCTCAGCTAAAGACATTCCTCATAGATAAAATCATTACACCCATTCAAGAAGAACTGGCTACATTAAATATCCTAAATACGGAAAAATTTAGTACAGAATTAGTGGGCAAGATACTTTCTAGCAATACTCCAAATCTTGTATCTTTACGCAATGGAACCGTTACAGCAGCCGTTTTTGTCATATTCGACAGCCTTGGCGATCCCGACGCAATTTGTGAAAAGGTTAACGACATTATTGAAAATTATAATGATCAAACTATGAGCGACAAAGACTTAGCAAAGGTAATCGTTGATATACTCGTTTCCGATGAACTTTGGAATGATCTGTTGGTCGATGATAAAATGCGTCGACTGATAAAAAAAGAATTAATTGCTAATTTCATAATACCTTATATCACAGATTTACGGGCTACAACCGCGGATATAGGCAACGCAAAAGTATTAGCTGAGGCATTTTTAAGTGATCCAAAGTTTAAATTTATCAAAGAAAAGCTGGTTGACCCGGCCATAGAAAGTCTAGAGGAGACTTTAAAACAAGGGCAATTTGCTACTTTACCTCCCTTCATTAAGGCATTAATTAATACTTTAGGCAGTGATGTGCAAAGTGGGCCAGTCATAATCGACGGTGTAAGATCCATCGTATATATAGCTTTACATAATCTTTTAAAGGGACCCGATTGGAAAAAAAATGTACAGGATTTATTCGCAAATATCATGCTGGCTTCGAATCCACCTTCAGGCGCCCCTGGACCCGCTCAAGAAGCAACTGTGGCATGGCTCGAACATTTGTTACCTCAAGAGACTTTGGATGCCATTCTACCCAAGTTCCTCCATCCAGTATTAACGCATCGAAATATTTCTAAATGGTTCTTGAAGGAAAATGTGCTAGGTAATGAGGTCACCATACCTGAACTTCCTAGACTGGACCTGATTGGTAAAGTGCTGAATCCTGATTATTTATCATTTGCCATAAAGACAACACTGTCTGGGCCTGATATCCCAATTCCAGCAGGAGATTTTGCACAGAATGCAGTAGATAAAATATTAGCTGATTTTTTTCATGGTCCTGTTACCTTTAATATTGATAAATTGAAGGATCAAATTAATAAGGTGGTAGACCATACTCAAAGAGTACAATTTCTTACCGAGGCCATGGGTGGAAAACATGATCCGTTGCGTCCAGAGGTGGGATTTAAAAAGGCTCTAATTTCTCAGGCGATAAAGAAAGTTATTAGTGATATAGATGAAAAGAATTGGTGGGCTCCGCTTAAGTGGCTTGTTAAGATTTTTGCACGGGTATTCACTTGGTTGTATATGCAGCTTTCAGGAAATAAACGGGCTTATCATTTAGCCTCAAGTCCGGCTTGGGATCCAGTAATAAAACAATTGTTTTGGAACTTTTTACATACTCCTGGTATGCCAATTCAGCCTACTACAATTGTAGATCTTCAGGAGGCCATTAGGGCCAAAGCAACTGAGAAAGTGGGTGAACAAAAATTGCTGTCGCCATTGATAAGCAAAAGAGTCGCCTCATCCTTTGCTGAGAAAGTTTTCAGCAAGAGCATTCTCGATTTCCTAAGTTAAATACGAACAGATGATTATTTTCTGGTATTTATAGAGGTGGTTGCAATTGGTATGGCCCAAATGTCATTCCCCCGCCGAAATATCCTGTGATATTTATCATCAAAAATATGAGACTGAGGCTAGAGTAATAAAGCCGATTGACGCCGAATCGTTCTCTAATTATTGTCACAAAAATAGTGGAAATTGCTGTTGCCAATCCAAACCACATATGCCACCAAAGGTATGTCTCCATTAATCCGCTATATGAAGCTGAATAACTGTAAATGAATCCAAGTAAAGCAGTGGGAGGTGAGACTATCGCTGACGCTATTAACATAAAGCGAGATGAAAATTCAAATATTGGTTTTTTATGCCTTGCAAATAGAATCTCAGAAATCGCGACCATATTTATCAATGCTATGGGAAAATGCAAAAAAATCAAATGAAAGCTTCCAACCCATTGGGTCCATGATTTAGGATGTCCACTTTCGTCTGGCTGTTCCGCATGCTCTTCATGTGCAAAAACAAATAAGCTTAATGCTATACAACATATGAAAAATAATAGTTTCATCTTATTTCTTAAGGATCCCTTATTTCAAATCGATAGGTACCTGTTGAGGTACTGTTCTCGCCGTCAATGACGATGCGGGCTTTATAGCTTCCTGGTTCTAGCGAAGCGATATCAAAGCGGTAACGGTTTGAACATCCAGGCAATAATCTCTCTTTAGGTCCTTTGTAAGGCCCAATTTTTAACCCTGCACTATCTTGAATTTCTACGTAAATTTCTGGTCGAGCGACCACCGTTCCAGAATTTTCGGCATCGACTTCAAGGTGATTTTCATTGAATTCACATTTTGCCACTTTAAACTCAGAAGGCTTCTCATCTCCAACATGTGTAATGATCTGCACCCCATATCGAACTACTGTATTGACGACACCATGTACGTTTGCACTTCCTGTGGGTTCAATAAGAAGAAGGCTCCAATAGGTTCCAGAAAGATTTTTGTCCGATGGCACCTGGATTGAATACTGGAAATCATAGGTTTTCTTAGGTGGAATCGAAATTAAGAAAGGTGAGTTAAAAGTTATCCAGCTGGAATTTGAGCGTGGATTTGTCCCTGGAGGATTGAAAAAATTTTCTCCCGCTGCATTATGCAAATAGTCTGCAAGTTCGATTTTTACCAGAGCTTCCTCCTCTCCGGTATTCATGAGAGGGATGTTACCCTGTATTTGCTGGCCTGCAGATAATGTTTTTTCCTCTGTCAGCCCTCCCGTAAGGACGACATCAGAATAACAATGCACACAGTATGAAAATAAAATCACTTGAAAAATGAAATACATAGGAATCCCTTTTCCTAATGAAAATGCCTGAAACGTACAAATTCTTTCAAGTGCAATTTTTTGTAGGTGTTTATGAATATTTTTGCTATTTTCTAGCCATGGAAAATAAGAAAATTGGATATATCATTGCCAACTTCGGCGGCCCCAGAACGATAGATGAAGTAGAACCATTTCTTCGAGCATTGCTTACAGACAAAGATGTCATTCGAACAAAATTGCCAATGCCCTTAAGTTATTTGCTGTTTGCTTACATTGCAAAGCGCAGAGCTAAAAAAGTAACCGAAGATTATCAAACCATTGGGGGAGGATCCCCGATTTATAAAGACACTGAAGATGTTGCTGAAATTCTAAGAACCCATTTGCCAGGTCCTGTAATCACCTTTCATCGTTATCTGCATGAAACACATGCAGAGTTCATCAATACCATTCAAAATACCCTCTGCGACCGATTTATTGTCTTTCCTATGTTTCCTCAATTCACCTATGCGACAACTGGAAGCATTGCTAAATGGTTTGAAAAAAAACTTCCCGAATCCATCAGCCAAAAGATGCGCTGGATTAAATCCTATCCAAATCATCCAGCGTTTATCGAAGCACACGTTCAAGTCATCCGCCACTATTTGAAAGCAAACCAACTGGATGACCAAGAGACCATTTTGCTATTTTCTGCCCACGGAATTCCAAAACAATTTATCACTACCGGCGACGTATACCAGGACGAGTGTGAGTCTTCATTTCATGCAATAATGAGAAATTTTCCCAATATTTTGGGTCGTCTTGCCTATCAGTCTCGCTTCGGAAGGGCTGAATGGATCCAACCCTATACAATCGATGTTTGCAAAGGAATTCTTTCCTGGTGCCAAGGAAGGAAGAACGTAGCTATTATTCCGATCAGTTTTACCTCAGACCATATCGAAACCCTGCACGAAATTGAATCGGAATATATGCCCGTGATCAGAGATCGTGGACTCAATGTTTACAGAATTCCTGCACTTACCCTAGATCCATCATGGATTAATGCCATCATTGCCATCATCAACGAACAAAGAACATGCAATAATCAAATGCTGATCTATCGATCCCAGTAGAAAAAATCCCAAACGTCTAAACTCGTTTAGGTTAAAATAAAAATATTACATTGAATAAGTATATCTCATTGATTTTCTGCACGATGTGAACCAAAGCATTGCTAGTTATTTTTTTGCAAAAGAAAAAAAATATGCTTTGGAATTTTTGAGTTTCAATGAGTTAACGAAAAAAGGTGATCAAAAAACTGACAAATAGCTTGCAGGCTAAGATCAGTCGTGTTAGATTCTCCGTTCGGAACAGCCCCAGAATATGCTGTGGAAACGTTGTTCATAACTTTTCAAGGGATCAAAATTATGACAGTTTGCGAAACTTGTGACACATGTGAAGCGTGGGATCAATTTATTGAGTGCGTAAAGACACGATGCTCCCCAACCGCGTTCGGCAATTGGTTTGCACCAATCAAAGTTGTTGAATGGTGCGATGATGCTATAACCTTGGAAATCCCAAATATTTTTGTTAAAGAATATTTGCTGACGAACTACAAGGAAGAACTTTGTTCATTTTTACCTGTAGATGCGTTGGGAGCCCCGAGCATTAATTTTCTCGTTTCTAAAAGAGCCAAAATAGTTTCCCCTAATGAGGTTGTTCCAAATTCTACTAATAAAGTATTGGAAGAAGTAGCTCCTAAGTATGAAGTAAAGCTAAATGATAATTACAGATTTAACTCATTCATCGAAGGTCCTTCCAACCAATTTGTTAAATCAGCGGCCATGGGTGTGGCGGCCAGACCCGGCCAATCTTATAACCCATTATTCATCCACGGTGGAGTAGGCCTTGGAAAAACTCATATGCTCCACAGCATTGGCCATTACATTCGCGAAAATTTCAAAAACCAAAGAGTCCAGTGCATCACAACAGAAGCATTTATCAATGACCTAGTCGATAGCCTCAAAAATAAGTCCGTTGACCAAATGAAGCGTTTTTATCGATCCAGCGTCGACGTACTTTTACTTGACGATATTCAATTCTTACAAAATAGACTGAACTTTGAAGAAGAATTCTGCAGCACGATTGAAACCCTCATTAACCAAAAGAAACAAATCGTTATAACAAGCGACAAACCTCCATCTCAATTGAAATTGTCCGAGCGAATGATTGCCCGTATGGAATGGGGACTCGTAGCACAGGTGGGAATACCTGAACTAGAAACCCGCGTAGCCATCATTCAAAGTAAAGCTCAACAAAAAGGGCTCGATTTATCAAGCGATGTAGCCTTTTTTATTGCCGAACACATCTATAATAACGTCCGTCAGCTAGAAGGAGCGATCAATAAATTGAGCGCCCACTGTCGACTCCTTAACATGAAGATTACCGAAGAGCTTGTTTCGAAAACTCTACGGGAAATGATGCAAAGCGCCCCTTCCAAAAAGATTTCTGTAGAACAAATTTTGAATGCCGTTGCTTCAGTATTCCAAGTCAGAGTCACCGACCTAAAAGGGTCAACAAGAACTAAAGAGATAGCATTACCCCGTCAAGTAGCTATGTACTTGGCCTGCAGATTGATCTCGGGTACCTTGCAAATGCTAAGCGATTCATTCGGTAAAACACACTCGACGATTCTACATGCCTGCAAAACCATCGAGAAAAAGGTCGCCCTAGACGAGACCCTCCGTCGTCAAATCGGCATGGTCGAAAGAAATATCAATTCCTAGTCAAAAGAATTCCTAAAAGGGCAAAAAAGACATAAATTATGTTCTTTTTTGCCCTTTTTGCCCCTTTTTTAAAGATTCCGTTTAAAAATATTACTTGTTGTATAATTTATTTAATTTTATAATAGAGGTATGGTGAGTTAGGTTTTTAATTAAGTAAAAATGATAAGATTTTGGGGCTTGTTATGAATAGAAATGATGATTTGGATATAATTGCAAGACAAAGACTACGCTCCAACGTGAGCATGGTCTCTCAAGAATTAAAATCGGATAAATCCCGTGAGGAACAGTTGTCCTCCGAAAAGCGCATTCTGTTGAATCGTGATTTGAAAAATTTTAAAAATGGATATGAAACAATAATAAAATTCTTGAATGAAGATCCCAAATTTTTCCAAAATTACGAACTTCAGGAAATGAATATTGCATTGGGATTGGAAGATTGTATTATCGATAACTCCCATCTAAAAATCCTAAATGACTTAGAAGCTTTCTCCAAAGTTATTTCTGGAACTTCAACAATCCAACAATTATGGAATATATCATCAGATGTTCTTGTTGTGTATTACGTAATCGGTGATAGCCTGTTTCAAGAAAAGAAATTTTTAGATGCCGAAAATGTCTTTACATTTTTGACTCAAGTTAATCCTTATATTTATTCCTTCTGGATATGCAAGGGAAGATCTAATGAATCTCAAGAAAAGTGGGAAGATGCTCTTATCAGTTTTCAAATGGCACAGTCAATAAACCCCGAACATCCCCTATCACATGAAGGACTCATTCGAGTATATGAAAATATCGGCAAGACTGAAGAGTTAGATAATTGCATTAATTTAGTTTTAAAAACTCCGGAAATAAGAGAAAAAATTATGCCGGAAAATGAGTAGGTCATTTAAATGAATGTTAATAATTGGCAACGTGCAGCCCCTCAAATTGGTGTCACTCAGCCCGCTGTAACAGGCGAAGTTACTGAGATTAAAAAGACTCAGGTGTTGTTAGCCGCCCGCAGAGGAGCCAATAATGATAAGCCTGGTCCGCCAGCCAAAGAAGTAAAAAAAGAAATAGACGGCAATAACAATGCGAAGCGTCCTCAAGCAAAGGCAACTGGTGAGCCGGAAAAGGCAGTGTCATCTAGACCTCCTCAAGCAGTACATGGGAAGGCGTTGCCAGTGCCAGTCAGACCGCAACAAGCGATGCTTGGGAAGGCCTTGCCAGGGATGCCAACAAAAGCCGATAAACCTGCACCTGGAAAGCGTTCGGAGCCGGAAGTTATTAAGGGAATGATCACCCAATTTGAGAGATTAAAAGGAAAATCTCTGAGTCAGGATGAAAAAGCACGCATTACAGCTATGGTACAGGGAATGGTAAAAGTTTCCAAAAAATTAGATCCTTCCAACAAAAAATTCATTGAAACGAAGATGAATATCGGGGGTACCGAGTATAAAACTATGATAAATAGCAAATTGAAAGTTAAGGTGTATCTACCAGATGAAAAAGTTGGGATACTTGGAAAAGGAGGCTTTGGAATTGTTAAGGAAGTGGGAATGATAATTAAAGGTACTGCAGCCCCAGTAGGAATCGCAGAAAAGACTGCTGTGGGGGCAGCAGTGGGCGATCTAAATACAGAGAATCGTTTGTTAACAAAGATTAATGATCTTGCTAAGAAAGAGGGAATATCCTTGGCGATACAAAAAAAACCTCACATATTCACTAATTTTAAAAATGGCGAGAGCAGCTATGAAACCACAAAGCACCATGGGGATCTGTCTCCTAAAAGACTGGTTTCAATGTCTCAGGATGAAAAAGGAAGTTATGGGCTTGATAATACTAAAGGCCTTGCTAAAATCGGTGAAGATCTAATGACAGCCATAGCATTCGCGCACAAGAATGGTGTGGCTCATAGGGACATTAAAATGGATAACCTTGCTTTTGGACAAATTAAATCAGGAAAAGGAAGGATAGAGGTTCATGACCTCGGATTAGCAGCAGACAGGATCAATCTAAAGGAGGCAGGCATTGGTGGAACTCCAACCCATATGACACACTTAGATGATGCACGTCAAAGGGCGGAAAGAAATCCTGCAAATCGCTTAGAATTACAAAAAAAACAAGATTCGTTTGGAATGTGCCATACTCTTCTTACACTTTTAGACACCGCCATAACCAAGAAAGTACCATATACAATGAATGATGGTAATATAACTCCAGAGAAAGGTTGGGTAGGAGATTTCCTTAAACTCACTCGAGCTTGGGGTGATGCTGATTCAGGAAAAAACCCTGCTGAACAACCTAGCATGAAGGACTTATTAAAAAATATTGAAAAAACGATGGGAAAAGGATTCACTGATGTTTTAAAAGGAATGATGCATCCAGATCCAAATAAGAGGATGCCAGTCGATGAAGCCCTGGCTGCATGGCAAAAAGCTAGCGACGCGATAAAAACCGGTGTAAAATTATAATATTTCCCTATTGAAATAATTCTTATTAGTCCTTTTTTGTCAAGACTCAATTAATATAATAAAATTTTCAATTAAATAAATAAACTTGTTGTAAAAATTATTTTATTTTATAATTAGTATATAGGCTGAGGTGTTTTATATAATTAAATTGGTTATTTAAAGGAGCAATCCAATGAACGTGGATCGTCCAATCCATCAAGCAGTCCCTCAAACTGGAGCAGCACCTGTTAAACCAGGTGAGATTAATGAGGCTGAAAAGGCTTGGCTGAAGAATTTCGCTAAAAAAGAAGGTGGTAATAATAGGCCGGGTCCCCCAGCTCGTGAAGTAAAAAAAGAAGTAATTTCACAAAACAATGCAGGAGCGAATAAAGTAGGAGCAACTCCCGCTAAAACAGGAAAGGTTGAAGAATTTCGCCAGGCTTTGCTGAAGAAACCACTTTTTAAAGCTGGCTTTGATAAAACCCCTGGTCCTTCATCCAGTGCAGTAAAAAAAGAAGGAGTAGATCAAAATAATGCGAAGGTGTCACCTAGATCATCACAAGCTGTAAGTGGGAAACCCTTGCCAGTGCCTCGTAAGCTTTCGGAGAAGGAAGTTATTACGGGATTGAACAATCAGTTCGAAAAATTAAAGGGAAAATCACTGAGTCGGGATGAAAAGACACGCATTGAAGTTATGGTAAAGACAATGGTGAAAATTGCTAAACCTTCTGACAAAGCTTTCCGGGCCATAAAGATGAATATTGGGGGTACCGAGTATAAAACTATGATAAATAGCAAATTGAAAGTTAGGGTGTATTTACCTGATGCAAAAGTTAAAACACTTGGACAGGGCGCCATGGGAATTGTTAAGGAAGTGGGAGTGTTGCTTAAGGGTACCGCTTCAATAGCAATTGCAAAAAAAACTACTCTTGATTCACAGGCAAAAAGTAGTCTTAGAACTGAGAATCGCATATTAACAGAACTTCATGATCTTGCAAAGAAAGAGGGAGTTTCATTGGCGGTGCAAAAGAAACCTCACGTTTATACCGACATTAAAAATGCTGAGAGCAGCTACGAAACCACCAAGCACCGTGGGGATCTGGATCCTAAAAACATGCTTTCATTGTCTGATGATGAAAAAAGAAAATATGGGCTTGATAATACTAAAAGCCTTGCTAATATCGGTGTAAATCTGTTGAAAACTATAGCTTTCGGACATAAACATGGTATAACTCACAGGGACCTCAAAGTGGAAAACCTTGCTTTTGGACAGGATAAGCTCGGAAATGGAATGATAGGGGTCTATGACTGGGGATTAGCTTCAGACAGGAAAAATCAAAGTGGGGCAGGCATTGCCGGAACACCAAACCATTTTACAGATTTAGATAGGGAACTTCAACTTGACCAAATCAAAGCTGAGTTGCCAGATGAAATACTTCTCGAGAAGTTGCGACAAAAACAAGATTCATTTGGAATGTGTCATACCCTTCTTATACTTTTAGACACAGCTATAACCAAGGAAGCACCTTATTTACTCAATGAAGAAGGCAACGTAACTCATGAAAAAACTTGGGAAACAGTTTTCCAAGATTATACTTTAGGCGGCGATCGAACAGGTAACCCAGCCGATGCGCCCGATGTAGAGGAATTATTAGCAGATATTGAGAAAGCAATGGGAAAAGGATTCACTGAGGTTTTAACAAAAATGATGGATCCTGATCCTATAGCTAGGATGCCAGTCGATCAAGCCCTCGCACTATGGCAACAAGCTACTGACGCAATAAAAACCGGTGTAAATTTATTATAATCCTAACCCAATTGTGTCTTTGTTGAAGAGGGCGGCATCGTTTGCATGACACTTTCGAGGGCGGAAAACTCTTCAATAACATTCTTGACATTTTGAATAATCACCTGTGCATCCCGATGTGATGAAACTGGCTCAGCGGCAAAAAGGGCTTTTAATTGAATAAAAGGCAATAATAACATTTTAATGTTTGTCGTTTTGTCTTGTCTGAAAGTTTCCTTAGCGATTTCATGCATGTAATGGATAATACTGAGAAAAACATCTCTGATTTCAAGATATTGCAGATTTTTGTCCTGTACAATCACTTTTCCTACTTCTAGCAAAGTCAGCGTGGTCCTGTCTGCCACTTCTTGCATTTTGTGTTCTTGAGCTAACTGAACGAATTTTCCCATGTAGTGCACTGGAAAGGCAACAAGCGAGATGTCAAATTGTGAAGAATATATCGCAATTTTTCCAAGCAATGCCATTAAATCGCTGCATAAGGGTTCCAGGCGTCCTTCTAGAGCCTTTTCATTAATCATTTCCAGCTTTTGAAACATGAAAAAAAGTGTGTAGCTAATAGGATCCGCTCCACCCACTTCTTTGGATTCCCCCTCATCTCTATGAGCAATGCTTTTTTCAGATTCTAAAAATACCTTTATTATTTCACCCAGGCTATTCATTCCTTCTACAGCCAATGTAGTACTATTGCGTTCAATAGCTTTGATGGTGATCTCTGAAATGGCGTCGATCCATTTGCACAGTTCAAGTTCGTGAAAATTGGGAACGCTTGTTTTTGCATGTTGCGTGTACATGTCGAGAACATGAAAAGGATCCAAAAACTGCATGATGCGGTGCATCGAATGGACTTTCATATCTATGGTAATCCCTAGAGCTAATGTCCAGATCATGATCAACGCATTGGGTTCGATTTTTTTCAAAAAGAGGATGTCTAAAGCGAAGAAATAGGAAAGAAAGAGAAATGCGGCCATGAGCAAATGCGTTAATTTAAAATTTTTATCGTTGCTGAAGGTTTCCATGATGCGCGGCGTCATATTTTTTTCAGCTTTTTGCAGAGGAATCCAAGCGAAAGCAATGATTAATATTTCTGAGATTAAGAGGGGGATCGGTACGATAATTAGTGCCAGTGCTATCCAGTTAAATCCCTGAATTCCTTCTAGAGAGAAAGGAAAAAAGTAAAGAAAAAGAACAATTACAAGCGAAAACAGCGTTGCCATATTAGTACTCCTTATTAATGCCACTTATATTTTAAATCCCCATTTTGTGGCAACAAATGATTTTTTTAGGCAATCATTAGAGATAGCCATTCAGACAAAGAAAAAGGAAGCATCGAAGTAAAACAAAGTTTTGCGGAAATCGAAGGAGAAGATTTTTTTAGAATAGAAGATTTAAAGCAAGAAGTCATCAATGAAATCATGTGGTAGAGTATTTTGCCTTTTTCTAGAAGTTTAATTAGAAACTGTTGAGAAACATTTAATAGGTTCCCTGCTAATACAATTGTATTTCTCTCTTGCGGGGAATGGGGAAAATTGAGAAAATGTATGAATAACGAGAGTTTTGAGATGAAAAATTTAATTTTAAAGTCTGTGACTGATTCTATCGATGCAGTGGCGCAATTGCAACAGCCTGATGCCATTAATTTTATCGAACAGGCTGCAATTATGCTCTCGGAGACCTTCCAGAGGGGAAATAAAGTTATCATAGCCGGCAATGGGGGAAGCCTATGCGATGCCGCACACTTTGCTGAAGAGCTGACTGGCTTCTTCCGTTCTCACAGAGCCGCCTTGCCCGCCATTGCACTGACCGAACCTGGTCATATCACCTGCACCGCCAACGATTTAAACTTCGAATCTGTATTTTCCAGAGGAGTCGAAGCTTATGGCAAAGAAGGCGACCTTTTCGTCGGTTTAACAACAAGCGGGAATTCACCCAATATCGTGAAAGCCTTCGAAACAGCCAAAAATCTGAATCTCAATACCATCGCTTTTCTTGGGAAAACAGGTGGAAAACTCAAAGGTGTGGCCGATTTAGAACTGATTATCCAAGGATTCTCAACTTCTGATCGAATCCAAGAGGCCCACATGTCAGCGATTCATATCATCATTGAAATGACCGAATCTCTTCTCTTTGCGGAAAAGGTTGCGGCATTTTAAAATGAGCTGTGAACTGTATTTTCAAGAGATCATTAAGGGAAAAAAACAAGGTTTTATTCCGTTTCTGCTTAAAATTCCACTGTTTCTCTTGAGCTGCCTCTATTGCTTCGGAGTCTTTTGCCGCAACCGCGCATATGATCTCGGCTATGTTCGCCAATACACTCCACCGGTTCCTTGTGTCATTAGCATCGGAAATATTGCTGTCGGCGGTACTGGCAAAACGCCAGTGACGATTCTTTTAGCCAAGAACTTTTCCAATGTATCAACCGTGGCCATTGCGTCTAGGGGGTATCGTTCTAAAGCGGAACGTCTTCCTGTGCCGGTACTGGTTAGCAAAGGAGAAGGGCCTATTCTTCCCGCTTCGTACTGTGGGGACGAGCCGTTTCTATTGGCCGAGAACCTCCCTTTGGTACATGTTTTTTCAGGTAGAGATCGGTTGCAAGCCTCAGATATGGCTGCACAGGCTGGAGCTCAAATATTAATTCTAGATGATGCTTTCCAACATAGGCAGCTGGCCAGAGATTTCGATATTGTCCTTTTGGACGCCGCCGAGCCTTTTGGAAAGGGACATTTTTTGCCATATGGCCTTTTAAGAGATAGTGCGAAGTCTTTATCACGCGCTCATTTGATTTTGTTAAATCACATTCAAGATACCTATCACTTTAATGAACTCAAAGAAGAAATAGCAAAATATTCAAAAGCTTCCGTTGTAGGAATCCGAATGGATGTCGAGAAGATTGTTGATGTTTCCGGGCAAAAGGTTGAAACGATTAGAGGTAGGAAAGTGGGGATATTTTGTGGAATTGCTCATCCCGAGAGGTTTCTTGCTACAGTGAAAGGTTTAGGCGCTGAGGTTGTGAAAGAAAAGTATTTTCCTGATCATTGTATGTTTGATCATGGTGTCCTTGCCCGATTTGCTGAGGATTGCCGTTTGGCAGGTGTCGACTTTTTGATTTGTTCCGAAAAAGATAAAGTAAAGCTTGATACCCATTTCAGTTTACCTGTATTTTGGGTCAAAATGGAAATGAATGTCGTTGAAGGGAACGAAATTTGGAATTTATTTATTGAAAATGTGAAAAAGACACTTGACGCAAGAGTAATTAGATAGTAAGTATTAATTTTTAAGTAAGAATGGGAGAGAGCATGAAGCTTTGGATGAAAATTTTGGTAGCCCTTTTATTCGGTATCATTGTAGGTGGGCTGATACATAATTATGTAGGATCGGAAGTACCTCTGTTGATGGTTTTTAAGACCATTGGGGATATCTTTCTTAGAATGATTAATATGATCATTATAATCCTTGTACTTTCTTCGATGACACTTGGCATCACAAGCATTCATGACCCTCAGAAACTGGGAAGAGTTGGAGGAAAAACTTTACTCCTCTATTTTTCCACGACAATCGTAGCGATATTGATAGGTATAGGATTTGGGAAATTATTTCAACCTGGCGGAGGAATGAACTTTATTGCTTCCACGGATAAAGAAGTTATTAATGCACCATCTGTCTGGGATATGGTTTTATCGATAATTCCAAACAACCCTGTGGCCTCCATGGCGGAAGGAAATGTTCTGCAAATTATCGTATTTTCCTTATTCTTAGGAATCGCTATCAATTTCGCTGGAGAAAAGGGCAAACCATTGCGCAATGTACTGGCATCAATTGCAGATGTGATGTATAGGCTCACTTCTATTGTAATGGAATTTTCACCCATCGGGGTTTTCGCTATTATGACATATGTGATTGGAACTTTTGGATTAGCTCCTTTGTGGAATTTATCACAGTTTCTTTTCACTTACTATTTAGCCTGCTTATTTCAAGTATTAGCCGTTTTTTGTTCTATGCTCTGGTTTATGGGAAGGCTGCATCCATGGCCATTTTTCCGTGGAATGAGCGATGCGATGATGATGGCATTTTCCACTTCAAGCAGCTCTGCAACACTTCCTGTGTCTATGCATTGTGTTAAGGAAAATCTCGGTGTCACAAAAAATATTACGAATTTTGTTTTGCCTCTTGGATCCACTGTGAACATGAATGGAGCAGCAATTTTCCAGGGAATGGCAGCGATATTCATTGCCCAGGTATATAATATAGAATTAGGGTGGTACAGTTTGGCTACATTGGTTTTCACCGCAGCACTTTCCGCTATAGGCGCTGCAGGGATTCCTGGATCAGGTTTTATCATGCTGACAGTTACCTTGGCTTCGGTCGGCCTTCCAATTGAGGGATTGGCTTTACTTGCCGGTATAGATCGTGTGCGTGAAATGGGTTCTACAGTATTGAATATCCTAGGCGACGCAGTTTGCGCCGTGGTCATCGCCAAGCAGGAAGGCGAACTCGATGAACGACAATACTATCACGAAAAGCTCGTCGAACTCGAAGGATACGAGTAACGACCCTAGAAAACACTCTCATACTATTTTACAGGACCTTTTCTCCTATCCTGCATATCCTGTCGCGTGCGATCATGCATATCCTGTTATACCTTTAAAGAACAGGATATGCATGATCGCACGCGGCAGGATATGCAGGATAGGAGAAAAGGATTAGAAAAAGTTTGATGAAAGGTATCATATCACTGTTCGTCTTGGGAGAGGGTATAGCCCGCTATTCCATCGAAGGTGCAGAGGTTTTCTGTCTGGACGAAATCGACTCCTGCAGCTGCAAGCTTTTCAAGCAGACCTGAAATTTGACCATGTGTCACTGATTTTCCCTTCGTTGATGAAATGAAACGGCAGCGCCAAATGTCAATACAACTTGTTTCAGGATGCCCCTGAGGCCATACCATGACTCCACGATTGGCAATCATTTTTAACTTCAGTCCATCTTCTTCAAAGCGGGACATTTTCTTCGCTATCTCTTCAGGGGTTCCCTCGAAATCGACAAAAACATCCACACCTAGAGTTTCCTTTTTGCTCCCATTTTTTGCATGGTGCATAGAGAACTCGAGAATGCTTGGCTTTCCATATTCAACTTCTTTGAGAATTTTAGGCTTCTGTCCTAATCTGGCTATGACTGCTTGAGCAAATTCTTGTGTACCGACCTTTTGTTTGCTTACGCCCTCTTTAAAAATATCGTAGGTGTGTACTCCATCTTCAATCGTCTTCAGCCACGCATTGTGAATAGTAGAGGCATAATCTATCAGTCCCAAGTGGACGAGCATCATAACCGAACCGAGAAGTAATCCTGAAGGGTTTGCCAAATTCTGATTGGCCCTGCGAGGAGCAGACCCATGTATGGCCTCGAACATGGCTCCTTTTTCCCCAATGTTTGCCGACCCGGCTAATCCCACAGAGCCTGTGATCTGTGCCGCTACGTCGGATAAAATGTCTCCATAGAGATTAGGCATGACGATAACATCGAATGTTTCGGGGAATGATGCTAATTTGGCCGCGCCGATATCGACGATCCAGTGTTCGTTTTCGATCTCTGGATATTCCTTAGCGATTTGATCAAAAATTTTGTGAAATAGGCCATCAGATTTTTTTAGGATATTGTCTTTTGTGAAGCAGGTTACCTTTTTTCTATGGTTGGATTTGGCGTATTCGAAGGCGTAACGGATGATTTTTTCACATCCAGAGTTAGAGATGATTTTTAAGGCGTGGACAGCTCCTAAGCTTTGCTGGTATTCGATGCCTGTATAGAGATCTTCCTCATTTTCACGGACAATAACCACATCCATGACAGGATTTTTTGTAGAAACATAAGGGTGATAAGAAACACATGGTCGAACGTTGGCATAGAGTCCTAAGGCTGTGCGGATTGTGACATTTAAACTTTTAAATCCGCCTCCCTGAGGTGTGGTGATCGGAGCTTTTAGGAATGCTTTAGTATCGCGGATGGTGTTCCAAGTTTCTGGAGCTATCCCAGCCGATTGCCCGCTGAGATAAACTTTTTCTCCAATTTCAACCTTGTGGTATTCAAGAGGAACTTCAGCAGCCTTGAGAATTTTCATTGTTGCAGCCATGATTTCGGGTCCAATTCCGTCCCCTTCGGCAATAGTAATTGGTATTTTCATGATACACTCCTATTTTGGCTTGAGATTATCCCTTTAATAGATTAAAATCTACACTTATGAAGAAAAAAATACTCAAAGATCTTTTGCAGGCTGAACAGAAATATCTCAACCACTTTTTTGAATCGGTGGATATAAGTTCGCTTGAAAATGTGTTGGATGTTCTCGCGGCATGCAAGGGGTTAATTATTATCACCGGAGTAGGAAAAAGCGGGCTTGTCGCTGAAAAAATTGCTGTTACCATGACCTCTACAGGCTCAAGGGCCCTATTTTTGTCACCTTCAAATGCGCTGCATGGCGATATCGGCATTATTAATCCAGATGATGTATTCATTGTGATCAGCAAGAGCGGCGAGAGTGATGAAATTTTGCATCTGATCCCATTTGCACGAAATAGAGGTGTGAAAATAATCGGGATGGTATCAAACACGGAAAGTCGCATTGCCAAGGCTGTTGATGTTGTGCTGCAACTGACAACCGAACCGGAATTATGTCCATACGATCTGGCACCGACCACCTCGACTACGATACAAGGAATTGTTGGTGATGTTCTCGCCATGGCTTTAATGAAGTTAAAAGAGTTCAGTCTGGCAGATTTCGCAAGATCACATCCATCGGGTCGCATTGGCAGAAGGATGATTATCAAAGTTAATGAACTCATGTTGAAGGGGGATGATATTCCTCTTTGCAGCCCCAATGATAAGCTTATTGATACTTTAGTCGAACTTTCCAATAAAAAATGCGGGTGCGTCCTTATCGTAGATGAGTCGAAATCACTTTTAGGAATATTCACCGATGGTGATTTGCGCCGCTCTCTTCAGAAAAATGGAGCAGGGGCTTTAGAATCTCAAATGCGCGAATTAATGAATCAATCAGCACGCCATATTGGCCCTGACGAACTCGCTTGGGATGCCCTGAAGACAATGGAACAAGATCAAAAGCGTCCTATTACGGTTCTTCCAGTATTAGTTGACCACAAAAAAGTCGCGGGCATTATCAAGATGCATGATATTGTTCAATCGGGAATTTAGGAATCATGAATCATCAGAAAAAAAGTAAAACTTCTTGGGAGGGTGTTTCCCGTTGGTATGATGACCTAGTAGGTCAACAGGGACATTATTATCATCAGGAAGTTATTTTCCCCAACATTACGTCTCATCTCGAACTGAAAAATACCAAATCTGTTCTTGATCTATGCTGTGGACAAGGGGTCGTTTCACGTCACCTTCCCGATCATATTGAATATTGGGGTGTCGATATTGCCCCTTCCCTAATCGATTCTGCCAAAAAAATGGTCAAAAATCCGAGGCATCATTTTTCTGTTGGAGATGCAACAGCAAAACTTAATATTGAAAAGAAAGATTTTGATTTAGCCCTCCTAGTATTATGTCTTCAAGATCTTAGCGATGTAGCAAAAGTATTTAAAAATGCGTCGGATCATCTGGCGCCTGGAGGCAGCTTGCTGCTTGTATTGAATCATCCCTGCTTCCGTGTTCCAAGACAGTCCTCCTGGGGATTCGACGAAAATTCAAAATTGCAGTACAGACGCATCAATAGGTATTTAACACCTTTGACGATTCCTATTTTTACAAAGCCAAGTCTTGGAGCAGATTCTCCATCGGTAAATTATTATCACAGGTCCTTGAGTGAATACACAAAAGCGCTCAAAGGAGCCGGATTTACCATCGAATTACTGGATGAATGGGTTTCACAGAAAAAAAGCACCGGACCCAAAGCTGCCATGGAAGATCGGGCTCGGGCTGAATTTCCTTTATTCCTCTTTATTAAGGCAAAAAAATCATGACTATTTATACCTGCCCGATGCATCCTGAAATAGAACAAGATCATCCTGGGCATTGTCCGATTTGCGGCATGAGTCTCGACTCGATAATGCCTGCCGAAGAAGAAGACAATTCGGAATATCGCAATATGTTCCGCAGATTATGGATCAGCGCCCTTCTGACTATTCCCGTGATGATACCTTCAACACCTTTATGGGCTCAGCTGATCATCAGTACTCCAATTGTTTTTTGGACTGGATTTCCCTTTTTTCAACGAGCTTGGGCTTCATTAGTCAATCGTTCCCTGAATATGTTTACACTAATTGCTATGGGAATAGGTACAGCCTATATTTACAGTGCTATCGTTGTATTATTTTTTAGTTTATCAGGACTTTTTGTCTATTTCGAAGCAGCTTCAGTAATAACTGTTCTAGTCCTTGCAGGGCAAGTGCTTGAACTCAAAGCCAAAAGCAGCACTAATGCAGCAATCAGGGCGTTGCTGGACAAATCCGCCAAAACAGCACATCGATTAATCGGTGATCAAGAAGAAGAGATCACCATTGAAAAAGTGCTTGTTGGAGATATCCTGAGAGTAAAACCAGGTGAGAAAATTCCTGTGGACGGCATCGTCATTGAAGGTATTAGCTTTGTTGACGAATCGATGATTAGCGGTGAAGGTATGCCTGTGGAAAAAAGGGCTGCAAGCTATGTGATCGGAAGTACTATTAACGTGATGGGCAGCTTTCTCATGGAAGCCAAAAGAGTCGGAAGCGAGACTACTCTTGCTCGCATCGTCCAAATGGTTTCAGAGGCCCAAAGAAGCAAGGCGCCTATTCAAAAATTAGCGGATGTTATTTCCAGCTATTTTGTCCCTTTGGTAGTCATCTCAGCAATTATTACATTTCTCGTTTGGGCTTCGATAGGTCATATGAGCTATGCTATTATTAATGCTGTGGCTGTATTGATTATCGCTTGCCCCTGTGCTCTTGGCTTGGCAACACCTATGTCTATCATGGTAGGTATCGGCAAAGGAGCTGAAATAGGCATCCTCGTCAAAAATGCCGAAGCCCTCGAGAGGCTAGAAAAGGTCAATATTGTCATTATGGACAAAACAGGCACCATCACCGAAGGAAAACCAAGAATTATACAGATTGTATCCTACGAACAGGCTCAAGAAAATGAATTACTAAGATTGGCTGCTGCTGTTGAAATGCACAGCGAACATCCTTTGGCTAAAGCCATCATACAAGAAGCCCAAGAAAGAAAATTAGCCATTCCAGAAGCAGCGCATTTTAAAATAATTCCGGGAGGGATCACTGCTCAGGTCGGTGGAAAGACGGTCTTTATTGGCAAAGCAGATTCTACGAATGAAGCTATAAAAGCCGCTCAAGAAAAGGCTCAAACGGTCATATGTGTCACCATTGACGGAATTACCGTCGGATTTATTGCCATTGCCGATCCAATTAAGAGTTCCACACTATATGCAATCCAAGAATTACATCGGCTCGGGATCCGCGTTATTATGTTGACAGGGGATCACGAACATACTGCGCGTGCAGTTGCCAAACAAGTGAATATTGACGAGGTCTATGCCGGTGTCAATCCTAAAGATAAGTACAGCTTAGTGAGAGAGCTCAAAAGCAAAAAACAAGTTGTGGCTATGGCAGGAGATGGAATTAACGATGCACCCTCACTTGCCGAGGCCGATGTGGGAATTGCCATGGGAGCCGGAACCGACGTTGCAATGGAAAGTGCTGGAATTACCTTGGTTAAAGGGAATCTAACAAGTATTGTAAAAGCTATTCACCTGAGTCGTGCCACTATGCGCAACATTAGGCAAAATCTTTTCTTCGCTTTTATTTATAACATGGTCGGCGTCCCCATTGCCGCCGGAATCCTCTATCCCCCTTTCGGCATCCTATTAAGCCCCATCATCGCCAGCGCAGCCATGTCCTTCAGCTCAGTCTCAGTCATCGCCAACGCCCTCCGCCTCAATAAAATCAAATTACGTTAGAAAAACCTTCCAATCCCATACGCATCAACTTAAAATATCTTTTACCACAGAGAACACGAGAGAAGTCATTGATATCTTGTTATTTCTCTAAGAAAAAACAGGATATGCAGGATCGCAAGCGGCAGGATATGAACGATATATGTAACTTCTTACCCTGCTTTAAAATAAAAAGTAATTGACATCATCTTCCTAAAATCCTTCATATCCTGCCGCTTGCGATCCTTCATATCTTGTTATTTCTCTAAGAAAAAACAGGATATGCAGGATCTCAAGCGGCAGGATATGAACGATATATGTAACTTCTTACCCTGCTTTAAAATAAAAAGTAATTGACATCATCTTCCTAAAATCCTTCATATCCTGCCGCTTGCGATCCTTCATATCTTGTTATTTCTCTAAGAAAAAACAGGATATGCAAGATCGCAAGCGGCAGGATATGAACGATATATGTAACTTCTTACCCTGCTTTAAAATAAAAAGTAATTGACATCATCTTCCTAAAATCCTTCATATCCTGCCGCTTGCGATCCTTCATATCTTGTTATTTCTCTAAGAAAAAACAGGATATGCAGGATCGCAAGCGGCAGGATATGAACGATATATGTAACTTCTTACCCTGCTTTAAAATAAAAAGTAATTGACATCATCTTCCTAAAATCCTTTATATCCTGCCGCTTGTGATCCTTCATATCTTGTTATTTCTCTAAGAAAAAACAGGATATGCAAGATCGCAAGCGGCAGGATATGAACGATATATGTAACTTCTTACCCTGCTTTAAAATAAAAAGTAATTGACATCATCTTCCTAAAATCCTTCATATCCTGCCGCTTGCGATTCTTCATATCCTGTTTTCTTTTTGCAGGGAGGTTAACAAGGTATCAATATCAATGATCTCTCTCGTGTTCTCTGTGGTAAAAGATATTTTAGGTTGATGCGTATGCCGCAAGGCTGTGGCCCACTCTCTCCGTTCAGCTTGAGTTTTTTTCCATTTTGAAGTTGGTGAATTCTATTTCCCCTAAGAAAACCTTTTGTTCTTTGAGAACTTTGAAACCGTGTTTTTCAAAAAATGGGCGTGCAGTAATACTTACTTCGGCAAATATTAATGAAATGTTGTGATGATTTGCGACTTCGTAGATAGCTTTCATTAAGGCAGAACCAACGCCAACGCCTATCCATTCATGATGGCAGTAGAAGCAATCGATATGTCCATTAAGTTCGAACTCTACGAATCCTACGACCTTTCCATCAACAACAGCAACTAATGGGTTTGTTCTTTCAAATTTCTTTGACCATTTCTCTACTTCAAGACTTGCTTCAGGAGCCCATGTGTCTATTTGTTTTTTGTTGTAGTCTTTAGCATTTATCTTATGGATGGTATTGTAATATATATTGGCTAGATCCTGTGCATCGCTACTATCATAGGCGCGAACAGCTATTTTTATTCTATCCATTATGTTTCCTCCATGTTTGTAGTTACCTAGGCAAAGAGTATAATAAATTAGGCGAAACGAGTCAATAAGATCTTCCGGAAATGTTAGCGCAAAATCTTAAGGGTTGTATGTCTGTAGAATGGCGAAGGATGATTAAAGAGTGAATTGCCTAGGAGATCGTATTAACCAACTTAGCCATTGTATGTAGAGTGGGGTTTTTGCTACGGAAAGCGTGATAGATGGTCGTTCTTGGCAATTGATGTTCCTGTGAAATTACAAATACTGCTTTAATTTATTTTTTGTTGTATTTTCTTGCAATGTATAGGTCAAAATGTCACAATAGAAGTAAATATGACATTTGCGATGTCAAAAACGCCGCGGAAATGACATTTAATTATAATAAGGATATTTTATGCATTTTACGAAGAGATTATTCAGGGAGCCCAAACAAAGTTTTTTTCTTTTTGGACCGCGGGGAACGGGAAAATCTACCCTAATTCGAAAAATATACCCGGATGCTCTAATTATTGATTTACTGAATCCTGCAGTCCAACGAATGTATGCGGCACATCCGGAAAGACTACTCGATGTAGTAAGAGCTGAACCTATTGGAAAAGTCATTTTAATTGATGAAATACAGAAAGTCCCAGATTTACTTTCAATAGTTCATATATTAATCGAAGAGAAAAAGCAGTGGCTATTTGTATTGACCGGCTCAAGTGCTCGTAAACTAAAAAGGCAAGGTGTAGACCTATTAGGAGGCAGGGCTCTAAAAAAATCACTTCATCCCTTTATGGCAGTTGAACTTAAAGACGACTTTAACTTCGAAGATGCCCTCTTATATGGTCTTTTGCCCTTAAGATTTGCCTCTAAAGATCCCTTGAGCACTCTTTCTTCGTATATTAGTCTCTATCTTGATGAAGAAGTAAAGGCAGAAGGCGTGGTGCGCAATATTGAGCCCTTTTTCAGATTTATGGAAGTGCTCAGTTTTTCACATGGCGCCGAATTAAGTATTAGCAACATCGCTCGCGAGTCTATGGTCAAAAGAACGACTGTGCAGAATTGGATGACGATTGCCGAGGATTTACTAATTTGTTTTCATATAAATGTATTTAAAAAACGGGAAAATCGAGTTTTAACTTCCCATCCTAAATTCTATTTTTTTGATGCTGGGGTTTATAGAGCTCTTAGGCCAAGATCTGTTTTAGATATAACATCCGAAATTGACGGATCGGCGATTGAAGGTCTTGTCGCACAGCATCTTCGAGCTTGGATAGAATATACAGAAGAAAAACACTCATTGTATTTTTGGAGGACTAAATCTGGATTGGAAGTGGACTTTGTCCTTTATGGTCCACAAGTTTTTGCGGCTATAGAAGTAAAAAACAGTCAATATATTCATCCAAAGGACTTGCAGGGATTAGAGGCTTTTTTAGAGGATTACCCAGAGGCGCAAGCACTCTTGTTATACAGGGGAAAGGAAAAAATGTTGTTAAAGGAAAAAATTTTATGTCTTCCCTGTAATGATTTTTTGAGGCAGTTACATCCAAATACCTTGCTGATTAGAACGTAAGTTGATCGAGTAATCTATTTAGGTGATTTTTGGTACCCTGGGGGATGACGAGATTGACTTTTTCCTTATCCACTTCTTTACGCATGATCTTGCCTACCTGCTCGTCATGAATGATGGCCATCTGCTGATTGATCTGTAATAATTTCCAAGCAGCCGCCTCATAGATAGAGAAATTTCGACCAGTTTCAAAGGCATCCTCAGATAAACTCAAAAACAATGAACCTAATTCCCTGGCACTCTTTTTTACATGATGGAACTCATCTAATGATAATTCGTCTCTTGCTATAAGTAATTTGATCGCCTGTATTTCATTTTTTAGAAATTGTTGCAGATTTTTAGAGTTAGCTGCTATAAATGCAGTGCCTTTAAGGATATCATCATTTTTTATTAAAAAAACATGTATCCATTGAGCTTCTTTTATTATTTTTTCTTTGATATTATGCTTTATTGCATCTTTTAATTTTCCAAATTTCTTCACAAACTTGTGGTATTCTGCCGGTGCTTGATGCCCCTTGGCAAACATATGATAAGCGCTTCTCATGTAGGTAGCTTCTTCACGAATTCGATTTAATTCCATTATCCTATCACGCGTTAAATGCTCAAAATGCCCTTCTGCAACTTCAGTTAAAAGTTTATAATCCATTTGGTCTAATGTCATAATCCATCTTCTATGTGCGACTTGAATTAACCGTACGATATCCTCATTTGTTAAAGTAATCTGAATGCGCGCAGTGTAATAATGGCTCAAAATCACACTGCTTAAATCAACTGTCGGCACCATAATAACGGTATTTGATTGAACCCCATATACCTGCAAATGTTTCTTTAATACAACCAGTGATTCATAGGAGGGAATGAAATGTCCCGATTTGTTTGAAATAAACATGAGTTGTTTATCTTCAACGCGATATAGAATCATTGAACCAGCCGTAAGAATGGCTTGATTGGCACCCCCTGCCAAAATAGTGTGATTTGGATATGCAAAGTCACTATCTAATTTGTCTTGATTGAAAAGATAGTCCTTTCGACCTGGTTTTTCCAGGGCCGCCCGAATTGATCCATCAGGAAAAAGGACAAAATTATAGGTTTTTCCAGATTCCATTGTTTTTAGAGTTACCTCATTGAGGTCAAAAGGCTTAAAAACACCATCTTTTTGGTATTGATGCCACTCTTCTTGGTATAGCCGTTCCCTTTCTGCATCACTTAATTTTCGTCCTGTCTTGAATGTATTGAGGAAGCCTATTTTGTTCCCAACATTCACAGTCTGAGGAAATAACGTTTTTGGACAGTCAGGATTGTAAAAATCCATAACGGTCGCAGCGTAGGTAAGGTTTTTGTGGAATTGATCGAGTTGTTTTTCAATAACAGTCATTCCACGAAGAAATTCCTCTTGACTTTCAGCATCGTGAAGATAAGAGAGCCAAGCATCCTGTAGATAACTACATCGGAGTAATTTATCGGATAATGTTTTGCCTTGTTCTATTTCGCGGTCGAGCTTTTGAAATGTGCATATAGTTTTTTCGGTCGTTGGAGTGAGTGGTTTTTCTATATCGTAGGCGGACAATCCCCCTAAAAAAATCCCAAAAAATATGGATAGAAAAATCAGTCGTTTAAGCGATAAAAGCATTTCAAAACGATCCTTTTAGTTATAATTAACGCATATAATACTAGGAAATTTAATTCAATGCAATTGAAAAGTAATGCAATTTATTTTTTTAATAATTTTTCGCATTAATGAGGTAAATGGGAAATTGCCCTTGCCTTTAAGTAATAAATTTTTCACAATGCAGAATTTATGAGAATGTATATTCTATGGTAAACATTTATAAATGGATTCAATTATTTTTCCTTTCAATCTGCTGCGTGGCATTTGGTGGAGAAGTTGGTAATACTAATGAGGAATCTCTTTTAAAAGAGGCGAAAGCCCTTAATTCAGAGCAGCGATATAGTGAAGCAATTACCATTTATGAAAAACTTCTAGAACATTCACCAAAAAATACCGACTATTATTTCTTATTAGGAAAAACCTATTTACAAATGGAATCCTTTGAAACAGCGATTGATACTTATGCTGAAGGATTAAAGATCCAACCGAATAATGCAGAATTAAAAGTTGCAATGGGCTACGCTTATTTACAAAGAGGAATCCATTTTCCCCGACTCTGGCCCCAGTATCAATGGTTTTGGTATCCGCCTTATGTATTCTATTTAACCCGAGAAGAGGTCTATCCGCGACCAAATTGGAATGATATTTCAATAAGTCAAAGTATATTCGAAGGGGTTTTGGCACAAAATCCACAAGATTCCGATGCACTAACCGGCATCGGTCGTATTGAAGCCCTTAAGGACAATAAAGTACAGGCAGAATGCTATTATGCTGAAGCTCTTCATATTCGACCCAATAATGATACTACTTTTGCTTATTACGCAGCATTGTTGTCAACGAATGGAGAATACTATTCCTCCAGAAATATGTATGAAAAATACTTAGAATTAGATCCCGCTGATGCCGGCACCCGAAAGGACTATATTGATGTTGTAAAAAGAAGTAATCCAGAGGTCAATTTTGCAGGATTTTATGCTCAAGAAAACGAACAAGATCCAATTTCTACAACCCAAAGAGCTTGGACTGCAAGATTATACAATTATGGAGGGTTAGTTGCAGCTTCCTATGCACCCTTCGACCGATTAAAAGTTGCAGGGTCCTTTATCGATGAATATATCAGACTTAAAAATTTAATCGGTAAAACGTATATATATTCTTTAAGTGTTCAAAGGGGTAATCTTGGATTCGTATGGAATGCCACTCCATATGCATCTGTTTCAGGAGCCCTTGGCGCCACATATTATGCAAAATATAAAAGTTCAACAACTTCTATACGCTCAGGATATTATATTCAACCCGCATTGAATATTACTTATACCAGAAATCATCAAAGCACATTTATAGAAACAAATTCAGATACCATCCTTGTTGCAAGAGATCCTATAAGCAATCGTTCAACATTAATAGATCGTCAATTCCTGCGGGGATTTTATGAATACAATTTTGGAAATCGAACTCAAGTAGGTGTCACAGCTGCAAATATTTGGTACATTAATCGAATAAAATGGAATCAACAGCAAATTGGGACGACTTGGATTCAATGGGGTCCCCCACGCCTTTGGCAGTATATCACTTTCCGTTACCAATTTATCTATGGACGTTTCAATAAACTTACCCCGGATTATTATGTGTACCGTTTTCAAACAACTCATTGGCTGAATGTCACCCTTTCCAAAAACTGGTTTAATGATAAATTGATCACAGAAGCAGGATATGGGCATGCCTGGCAGCGTGGATTCGAAACAGGACAAATTCTAACGACCACTCCCACTCCAACATTTCATATATTGTATCGCGAAATCAACGCCGCATTCGCTCGATTGGAATTCGATCCAAATGATTCAATATCTATGAGTTTGACAGGAACGTACACTCTGGATACATTTAATTATACAACGGCTTCAGTGACTGGAAAATTCCAGTGGAACTTCTAAAATAAGGGGATCTATTAATGGAGAATGATGAAAAAAAACGATTTAAAATTGTCATTGTTGATGACGATGATGACCTTTTGAAATTGATGATATATTTATTTGAAGCACAAGAATTTGATGTAATATCGCTCTCTTCAGGAAAAGAGGCCTTAGCTTATTTTTCAGATGAGGCAAAGATAAAATCAATAGATTTACTCATTCTGGATCGTATGCTTCCAGATTTAGATGGACTTGAAATTCTAAAAAAATTAGAGAAAATGTATCCAAAAAAAACGCCTATTGTTCTTTTCTTGTCAGTGCTTGGTGCGGAAAAAGATGTTTTAAAAGGTCTTGAGGCTGGTGCTGTTGATTATTTGACAAAGCCATTTAACCTGGATGTTCTGCTGGATAAAGCACGATCCTTGCTCACAAGGTACAGGAAGTAAATTAAACCGATGGAACTGTTATATATAATAGTCATCTACGCCCTTCTTACTGAAATACTCATTGTTCTATTTCTTGTACTGCTCATCCCATTTCATCGACTAATTCTTCATTACAAAAAGACCTCTAGAGAGGCTGCACGAAAAAAAATATCTGAAATGATCATCGATTGTCTACAGCACAAGAAAATATCTGCAATAGATGAATCCCTAAAGAAATATACAAGTACCACAACCCTTCTCGCAACGGTAGAGGCTTTCGACAGAAGAATATCTGAGGCTGAATGGACTGAATTAAAAAACAAAATTGTAACAGTATATCTCTTGCCAACTGCTCGAAAAAAAGCGACTAGCTCTTCTTGGTTCAAAAGAAATTTTGCAGCTCGCTGTTTTGCTCTTACACCCTTGAAAGAAGATGAAAGCCTCATTTTTAAGCTCATCAGTGATCCTGTATTCCTTGTTCGAAGCGTTGCTGCAATCGCTATCCTTAACCTAGAAAACAAAGAAGGAATTTTTAAGATCATCAAGCAGATGAGTTGCGAAAAAGGATACGCTCGCTACTATTATCGAGATCTGCTTTTGCAAGGTCCTACTAATATTACCAATTTTGTGAAAGAAATCGCTGAGTCTGAAACAGATCCTGCCATTCACCTTGCATGTCTCGAACTGCTGACCGATAAATCGATTGTCATTATTCCCCATTATATCAAAGATGATCTTGAATCGACAAATGATAGCATTCGCTTGCAAGCTGCAAAAATTGTCGCACGTAATCCGCAGAAAGATACTGTCAGTATTTTAACTAAATGCCTAGGTGATTCCAACTCAGAGATTAGAGCCGAAGCAACAAGGGGTTTTCACTATTTCCCAACAAATGAGGTGTTTGAAACTCTTCAACAAATTTTAAGCGATCCTGTATGGGTGGTCCGGCTGCAAGCAGCAAAAACATTAAAAAAAATGGGTCAAAAAGGACTCAACATCCTGAAAAATCAGGATTCTCTTGTCAATAAAATAGCTTACGATGTTGCCCAAACTGTACTCCAATATGATGGGTGGTAATTGATGCATGACTTATTAAAGCCCCTATACATAATTCTCGACCCATTTTTTCTAATCTATTTTTCCATTGTCAACCTAATTTACGTCATTTTTTTCATTATAGGCTCCTTTGGAACCTTTAAACGGATAAGAGAAATCTATGCTGAAGATCTCACAAGTATTTTGAAATCAAACTCTTTGCCAGAAATGACTTTTATCGTCCCTACGTATAATGACGAAGCATTTATTATGTCCTGCATTGATAGTTTAAGAAATCTTTCCTATCGATATAAACAGATCATTATCGTCAATGACGGATCTACCGACAACACCTTCAAAGTGCTTTTTGAAAAACTTGAGCTCAAACATATTCCGGTATTCTTTAACCAAACACTCCCGACCAAGCCAATTCGTGGTGCCTATGAAAGTACCCTATATCCGGAAATCATCGTTATTGATAAAGAAAATGGTGAGAAATTTGATGCTGTAAATGTTGCTCTAAATGCCTGCCAAACTAACTACTTCGTTCTCATTGATTCAGATACCTTTATTGAAGATAGCGAATTCGAGGCCCTCATACGTCCTATTTTTTCCTCACCTGAAATTATTGCCGTAGGGGCTGCAGTCAAGATTCAAGATGGATGCGAAATTGTCGGAAGAAATATCGAAACTACTGCCTTTCCCCAAAATTATATTTCTGCTGTCCAGGCCATCGAATATCTCCGTGCCTTTCTCATGCGTGTAGGTTGGGATTTTTGTGACAATAACTATATTATCTCTGGGGCATTCGGCGTGTTTATTAAAGATGTTGTTGTGCAAGCCGGAGGATATGGACCTACTATTGCAAATGATCTTGAGATGATTCTTCGGTTAAATCGAATCATGATCGCGTCTGGGACAAAATATCAGATCAAATATCTTCCAGATCCAGTTGCATGGACGAAAGCTCCTGGAACATGGAAGGCATTAGCCGACCAACGATTGAGGTGGCATAGGGGATTGCTTGAATGTCTTTGGTTTCACAAATCAATGATATTTAATCCCAAATATGGAGCGCAAGGAATGTTGGTACATCCTTTTTTGCTAATTTATGAGGGCTTTGAACCTGTCATCGAGAGTTTAGGATATATCTATATTCTTGTAGGTTGGTGGTTTGGTGTTGTGAATTCATATTTTGTGATATTATTTCTTATGATTACTGTAGGATTCGTCTTTATTCAAACTTTATTTTGTTTATTAATGGAAGAGTTCAGTTTTAAGAAATACCCATCTGTTAGAACTATTTGGTTGCTGTTTCTATATAGTTTAGTGGAAAATTTTGGATATCGCCAACTTACACTCATTTGGCGTCTGCGGGGCTTTATCAGTTTTTTCAAAAGATACAGTGAAATAAAAAAAGATACCGACAAACTCAATGCTTCCATCAATGAAATACTCAAAAAAGGCAAGCTCCATTGGTAGATGTCAACAGGCAATCGAATCTGTTTTGTTAGGTCTTTCAATGTGCCGACTGGTTGCAATAAATAATAAAAGTAATTACAATCTAACTAGATAAGGAGGTAAGTACGGCACATCTAATTCGCGTGGGAAAATCACTTGGAGTGAGAATTCCAAAAACAATTATCAATCAAGTCGGTTTTAGGGAAAATACTAATCTCGTCTTTAAAGTGACTGATAAGGGATTGCTCATTTCTCCCAATCGACAAAATAGGCAAGGTTGGAATGAAATCTTTAAAACAACTTCTTCAAGGCAAAAAGAGCAGCTAATTATCAGCGAGGAAATTGTCAATCAGTTTGAAAAGGACGAATGGCAATGGTAAAGCATTTCGATCTTATATCGCTTGATCCGACTAAAGGCAGTGAAATAAAAAACAAGATATTCGCTTATTAGGTCAAAAATTCAGTACAATTTTCCTGCGAACCTGGAAAGAACATAGGTACAAAAACTAATGGCGCTAATCAAAAATGAAACAGGCCAATTTGTAAGATAGGAAAGTGCAATTCCCAACCAAACGACGACAACTCCAATAAATATTGATAGCGTTATTCCTCTCCAAAATGTACGCGTGATACAAAGTGCACTGGCAGCAGGTCCTATCAACAAAGTAAATACCAACAAAACTCCCACGACTTGACTAGCCTCTGTCACAGCAATTGCAACCATCATCAGAAAAGTAATCGAAATAAAATGTAGAGATATTCCCTTCGCTTCTGCCAAATCAGGTTCTAAGCTCGCAAATAAAAGCTGTCTTCCAATCAGCACAATCCCCAATAAACTGACAATAGAATAAATAAACATCGATTTGATGAGATCATTCGAAACACCAAATATATCACCAAATAATATAGACATTGCTTGGCCAGCATAATTCGTGTAAAAATGGAGAAATAACACTCCCAACCCCAAAGACAAGGCCAAAATCATCCCAATAGCAATATCGCTCTTGGAAGCTTTTTCCCCAAGACTTCCCATTCCAATAGCCGCCAAAAGAGTTAATATTAACTGCCCCGTTGCTGGAGAAAAGCCTGCTAATCCTGCTCCCGCTGCCCCAGCGAAAGCAATATGACTGAGTGCATGTGAAGCAAAATTCTGACTCCTTAAAACAATGAAATATCCAATGATTGCTGAAACTATTGCAGCCATTGTCCCTGCCATAAAGGCATTCCGCATAAAATCATAAATAAATAAATCGCTAATCATTTCAAGTACAGCCGTCATGATCATCCTTCTCGGGGTTTTTGGGCATGATCCAAACATTATTTCCCGATCTTATCACCTCTACAGGGGTATTATAAAGTTGACTCAATGTCGTAGTGTTCACCACTTCATCAACAGTGCCAATTGCCGCTTGCCCATGCGATAAATAGATAATATTATCCATGACATCAATCAATGGATTTATATTATGCCCTGTCATCAATACTGTGAAATTTAATGCTTTCTGAATGGAGTGTATTAATTTGATAATTCTCTCCTGTTGGCCAGGGTCAAGAGCACTTAATGGTTCATCCAATAGCAATATTTTTGGCTTTCCCAATAAGGCAAGCGCAAGGCCCAATCGTTGCCTTTCTCCTCCAGAATACTGCATGAAAGGTCTGTCGATATAATCTTGCAATTCTACCAGTTGAATAACTTCTTCAATTTCTAGATTTTGCTTTTTATTCAAAAAAGGAAATCCCCAACGGCAACCCTGAGCAGCAGCAGAAAGAAAAGATCTTCCTGACAGAGGAAAAGATTCTAACTCATGATGAAATTGAGGCAAATATCCGATCGATAAAAGACCTCTTTTGGGTGGTGTGCCATAAATTAGGATTTTGCCATCTATTAAGTTCGTCAACCCCAAAATTGTGCGGAGCATTAATGTCTTTCCAGCTCCATTAGGTCCAAAGATTCCTACAAAACTACCATGAGGTATTGAAGCGGTTAAGTTGTTCAAAATAGATTTCGTTCCAAATCCAAATGAGGCATTTTGAAATTCAATAGCATTCAAAATTAACCGCCTAAACTTTTATCTAATTCGTTCAACTGATTCATCATCCATTCAATATAACTTTGCCCTGCAGGTTCTGTTTCGCTAACCCCAACTACAGGAATACCAGCGCTTTCAGCTATATTTTTCATTGTGGTTGTAATTGGATTAATGACTTGATTATTAAAGATAAGAACCTTGACTGCGTGATTTCTTAAATTGTCTTCAAATTTTTTGATGTCTTGAGCGCTGATGTCAGTATCATTCATAACACTCAATTGAAAATTGATGCCCTTCATAATTAATCCCAGACTCTCTGCCATGTAATTAAATACAGGTTCTGTTGCAATCACTGGAGTTCCCTGATAGCGCTTTTTCATTTCAGCTATTTTATTAAGAAATGGTTTATTTTCTTCGGAAAATTTGAAAAATTGTTGTTTGAAATATGTCTTGTGTTCCGTATCAAGTTTACCCAATTCTTCGGTAAGTTTATTTGCAAAAGCGAGCATGGTGTTAGGATCATACCAGATATGCGGGTTGTCACCTTCTCTTTTATTAACCAACTCTGCAACAACTATAATTGTTTTTGTTGAGTTATTGTCTGTTTTCGTTAAATTTTTCACCCATGGATCATAATTGATCCCATTATAAATAATAAGGTTGGCCTTGGCTATAGCCCTGGCTGTATCGGCCGACGTGCTAAATAAATGTGGATCCTGATTTGGATTATTAAGGATGCTAGTCACTTTTACATATGGCCCGCCAATCTCGCTAGCAATATCCCCATAAAAATTCTCTGCAGCAACAATTTCTATTATGTTGGCATCTAAAGATGCATAAAAAAATAACCATAAAAATAGATTAAGGATTTTCTTGCCCATCGTAAGCCACTCAGCAAAATGTTAATCTCTTTCTAATAATATAAAATTATTTTCTTGACAATGTCCAAGTATTTACTATGATGAAAATAACAAGAAAAGGAGACAATTGTGGAAAAAATATTTGCTGATTCACCGCAAAATAAGCAAAAAAAAATCATTCTCCTTATTGATGACGACGTCGATTGCTGCATCTACCTTGAAAAAGCCCTCCGCCATTCCGACTACTCCATAGTAATCGCACCAAATGGTAAAGAAGGATTAGAATTTATCGATAACGGAGTATGCGATGCGGCGCTCGTCGATATCTTTCTCCCTGATGTCGACGGCGTGGAAGTTGCACGTCGCGTCCGGGCCAAAAAAGGCCACTTCTTCCCAATCATTGGCTTGACAAGTTTATCCATTGATACTCTTAAACAACAGTTTCCAAACGACCTCATCCATTTTTCCGATATCTGTATCAAACCCTTTGCATATCAAACGATTCTCAATGTATTACAAAAGTCTTATCCTTCATATTACAAAGAAAAAAGTTCCTTCCAACATCTGATTAGCGACTATCAAGCCTCCATTCCCGATAGACTTGAACTCCTCCGTAGCCTTATTAACGAAATTAAAAAGAAACCAAGTGAAAAAACTATCAACGAACTTCGATTACAGGTTCACAAATTAGCCGGAAGCGCCGGCCTCTACGGATACGACGAAGTAAGTACTGTCTGCAAAGAATTCGATGATGTCTTAGGGCAACATATCACCCTTTTCCAACAATCCGCCGATACTGCAAATTGGGTCGATAAATATATAGAATTCATGAAAAAAATTACAGAGAGCTTTGCAAGTAAAAATGCAGTGAGTATTGGCGTCCTCGAACAAAAAATTATCGATAAAACAGCCATAATAGGTGTCATCGGCCTCGGCACGATCGGCCTTTCACTACTCGATGCCTTCGGAAGAGCAGGATTTTCCCTCGTAGGATACGATTCTAGCACTCAAAAAATGCAAATGCTCAAAAATAGAGAATCGTATCTTAATTTTATGGATATGAGCCACCTCTTCGGAATGATGGACGAAAATCGATTCATCCCTTCCTCAGATTCTAATGTTCTCAAAGATGCCGACGTACTTATTATAAGCGTGCCAACCTCCATTGATCGCTATGGAACGCCAAATCTCACCAACCTCAGAGCCGCATTCCAAACTGTAGCCGCATACCTCAAAAAACACCAACTCGTTATCCTCCAAAGTTCCACCTACCCCGGAACTACCCAAGAAGAACTCCTACCCATATTGTCGAAATCAAAACTCAGCGTCGGGATCGATTTCTACCTGGCTCACGTACCCGAAATCACAGATATCGGCAACCAAGATTTTAACTTTATTCAAATGCCTCGCATTGTCAGCGGCATCACCCCCTCATGTATGAAAAGCGTCTCCCTTCTTTATCAATATGTGAGCTCGAAAATTATACCGTGCTCCTCAACACAAGTTGCCGAAGCAGCGAAATTGCTTCAAAATGCCTTTCGATTAGTAAATATCTCGTTCATCAACGAAATGAAAATTCTATTCGATACAATGAATATCGACGTCTGGGAGGTAATCGCCGCTGCAGCTACAAAGCCTTTTGGATTTATGCCATTTTATCCAAGTCCTGGGATCGGCGGCGATTGCATTCCCATCGCTCCTTTTTATCTGGTTTGGAAAGCAAAGGCATCTGGAGGACCCACCACAATGCTCGAAGATGCCGGTCGCATTAATGATGGCATGCCCCATTACGTAATCAACAAGTTGATTTATGGTCTAAATCAACATAAAAAAACCATTCGTGATTCCAAAATCCTCATTCTTGGTGCGGGTTATAAAAAAGATGTTAATGACATCAGGGAATCCATCGCTCTAAAAATACTGCCAATTCTCAAAGAAATGCAAGCCAATGTCGACTATCATGACCCTTTTGTAAAATCAATCTCAAATTTTCCCAGCCATCCCGAAATGGCTATGGAATCTATTGAGTTCAATCTCGAAAACCTTAATCAATATGATGCCGTGGTGATTCTAACCGATCACTCTTTCTACGATTGGCCAAAGATCGTAAAAAATAGCAACCTCGTTGTTGATACACGCAATGTTTCAGCAAATCTCATCGACACTAGAAAAATAATCAAGGCATAGTTGCAAAAATGAATAAAAAAAATATTCTAATTACCGGAGGCGCAGGTTTCATCGGCTCAAATATGGCAGTCCATCAGCTCGCAAAAGGCAACGCTGTTTGGGCCGTAGATAATCTCATGACAGGACGCAAAAGCAATATAGAGCCTCTTTTATTAAATCCAGCTTTCCGTTTTGAAGAGGCCGACCTTGCTGCATGGAAACATCTGCCAAAAGCCGTTGAATGGGCAGATTATATCTTTCACTTCGCCGCAAGCATCGGACAACGTTTCGTCCTAAACAACCCCGTTTACACTATCACAAATAATATTCGAAGCTGTGAAGAAATTCTAAAAGCCATGGACAAAGTAAATCACAATGCACGTCTCCTAGTAATTTCCACTTCAGAACTCTACTGCCATAGTGAAGAGAATCCCGACGGCACTACCTCTGAAGATGCCATTATCTGCTTTTTATCAAATAATTTTTTGCAAGATACTTATCCTGTAAGCAAACTAGTCAACGAGGTCATGGCACTTTCCTACGGATACGAAAAAGGTCTCCACTGTACCATTGCAAGGATTTTTAATACTATCGGTGCCAATCAATGCAGCACCTACGGAATGGTTGTTCCCACATTCATCGAGCAAGCCCTAAACAATAAACCTATTACAATCTACGGGGATGGATTGCAATCCCGTTCGTTCAGCGACGTACGGGACACCATTAGAGCCCTAGACTTACTTTTGCAAGCCCCAGACAGCAAAGGGGAGATCGTTAACGTTGGAAATGATGTGGAATGCACCATCTTAGAACTAGCAAATCTCGTTCGAAAAAAAACAAACAGCAAATCAGAAATAGTTTACATGAACTACAAAGATGCCTATGGCGTCCCATTTGTAGATGTCAGAAGACGCCAACCAGATCTCACCAAATTAAAGCGTCTCACCAATTTCGAACCTCAATGGACCCTAGAAAATACCATTGAGTACCTTATTGAATTATTTTAGGCATTTTGCTAATATCTACTCCAGCAACATCACCCAGAGAGTAAAACCCTATGTTAAAATGTTTATTATCTATCTTCCTATTCATCTTCACATTTTCACTTCAAGCTGATCAACAACCGGAATTTCATGGAAAAATTATCGTTCTGTGGTCCGGCCTCGGCGAATATGCCTGGGCAAAAAGATTAGAGGTCGCCTGCAACCGCCTCGGATGGGAATGCATAACATCATTTGACTCCAAACAAATGTCTAATTTTGATAAAATGGTGCAAAAAGATCCCGTCACCCCAGACGAAATCAAAACCCTCATAGAAAAACATCAGCCCGATTTTGTCCTCAACCTTAAATCAGATACAATACACTCGGCAAAAGTCTGCAACTATTTTTCTGCCACAGGAACTCTCGAATCAGTTTTCGATCTAAAATTTTCTCCTCCTACAAAAATCCTGGCCTTTGATGGAATCCTATACTGCTCCCGAAGTATCAACGGACTAAAACTATTTTTTGAAAGACACGGAAAAAAATTCCACGGCATGGAATGGTACCCCTCATCCCCAAAAACCGATTACCAACCAGTCAGCGCAACACGACTGTTCTACTGCGGATTCCAATGGGACAATAAACGAAATGGCGCAGAATACCGTAAATTATTTTCAATGCTCGATAAACAGGGGACCCTAGATATCTATGGCCCCGCCTCAAGTTGGGACTGCGCTCCCAATTCCGTTAAAGGCTTCACCTTCGATGAAGAAGAATTCCGTCAAGCCATGCGAAAATCGGGGATCGTCCTCATCCTCCACGCTCAAGGCAACCTAGACTTGGGTACCCCAGCCGCCCGCATCTTCGAAGCCTCAGCAGCTTCATGCGTCATCATAAGCGATCGTCATCCTTTCGTAGTACAGGAATTTGGAGACTCCATCCTCTACGTCGATCATACTCAACCGGGTGATATCCTTTTCCAACAAATCGATGCACATCGCCAATGGATTCTAACCCATCCTGCTGAAGCCGAAGCCATGGCCCGCAAAGCCCACGGAATTTTTGTGAACAAATTCACCCTAGAAAAACAACTTCAAGATCTAAAAACAATGCATCTTAACGTTCTAGCTGAAAAGATCGGAAAAAGTAAAATTGATTTAAAAGAACCTTTCTTGTAAAATGGTATATTTTAGTCAACACAGATTGAGATGATAACAACAAGTCCTAACATTAAAAAAGCATCCAGATTCCAACGGACAATAAAATCCGATGTTTCCTTCTCCGGTATCGGCATCCACACCGGCACCAAAGTTTCCATCCGCTTCCGCCCAGAAAAAGAAGGCTCTGGCATATACTTCAAGCGCATCGACCTCCCCGGACAACCCATCATCCCCGCAACACTCGAATACGTATGCGATACCTCCCGCAGCACCTCCATTGGCGTGGCCGATATCCGCATCCACACCATCGAACACGTCCTAGCAGCCGTTCGCGCTTTCAACATCGACAACCTATGCATCGAAATTTCCTCCATAGAACCTCCCGTCGGCAACGGAAGCTCCGACGTCTTCATCAAAATGCTCGAAAGCGTCGGCATCGAAGAACAATCAACTACAACTCCCATCTTCAAACTAACCCATCCAATCTACTGGGCAGAAGACGACATCCAACTCATCGCCATCCCCCACGACACCTACCGCATCAGCTACACCCTCAGCTACCCCGAATCTCAAATCCTCAAAGCCCAATTCCACTCCATCGAAGTAAATAAAGAAAACTTCATAAACGAAATCGCTCCCTGCCGAACCTTCTCACGATACGAAGAAATAACCTATCTCATGGACAGAGGCCTCATCAAAGGCGGCAGCCTCGACAACGCAGTGATCATCAAAGACAACGTAGTCTTCAGCAAAGAAGGTCTTTTCTTCCCCAATGAAATGGTCAGACATAAAATACTAGACCTCATCGGTGACCTCTCTCTCGTTGGCTTCGACTTCCTCGCACACATCATTTCAATCCGCTCAGGCCACCGCTCAAATGTCCTCTTTGCCGAAAAAATCCTAAATGCCATAACGATGGAGAAATCCCTATGACCGAAAAGAAACAACTTTTCATAAAAGATATTATGAAAATTCTTCCCCACCGCTATCCCTTCCTTCTCATCGACCGAGTCATCGATCTAGATCTAGAAAAAGGAAATATCCTCGCACAAAAAAATCTGACAATTAACGAAGAATTTTTCCAAGGTCACTTCCCCGGAGCTCCCATCATGCCAGGTGTGCTAATCCTAGAAGCCCTAGCACAAGCCGGCGCAGTCCTAGTATACCTCAATGGCCAAAGCGACCAAATAGCCGTTCTCATGAGCGTAAAAAATGCCAAATTCCGCGCGCCCGCAAAGCCAGGAGATATCCTCTATCTCAAATGCGAAGGTCTCCACCTGAGTAGCAAAGGAGGACGCATCAAAGCCACTGCCACCGTCAATGATAAAATCGCCGTCGAAGCCGAAATTGGTTTCGCACTTGTCGATAAAAGCCAAATTTAGGATAATAACATTTAACATAAGAGAATTTTGCGCATGTCCCAGTCTAATATACATCCTATGGCACTCGTTGAGCCAGGAGCCATCATCGGCAATAACGTAACCATCGAAGCCTTTGCCGTGGTCAAATCCAATGTCCGCCTCGACGACAACGTAACAATCAAATCCCACGCCTATATCGACGGCTGCACCACCATCGGCGAAGGTACCACCATCTATCCAAGCGCCAGCATAGGCACCAAAACCCAAGACCTCAAATTCATCGGAGAAAAAACCTACGTAAAAATCGGAAAAAAATGCGAAATCCGTGAATTCGTCACCATTAATTCATCCTGCGGCGAAGGAACATCGGTAGAAATAGGGGACCAATGCCTCATCATGGCCTACTGCCACATAGCACATAACTGCATCGTCGGAAACCGAGTAGTCATGGTCAATAACGCCAGCCTCGCCGGCCACGTCATCGTCGAAGACTGCGCCATCATCGGCGGACTCACAGGTATTCACCAATTCGTAAGAATCGGCGCCCACGCAATGGTAGGCGGTATGAGTCGTGTGACTAAAGACATCCCCCCATACACCATCGGAGCAGGTATTCCATTCAAATTCGGCGGCATCAACCGGATAGGCCTCAGCCGTCGCGGATTCACTTTGGCAACCAGAATGGAACTCAATAAAGCTTTTAAACTCGTATTCCGCTCAAAACTTACTTTGGAAGAAGCCATTCAACAAATTGAAACTACCCTCGACCCCATTCCTGAAATTCAACACTGGATCAAATTCTGCAAAGAATCAAAAAGGGGATTAATGGGCCTCGAAGGCGTCACCCAGGGCTCTGAAGAAGAAATCACTGTATAATATGATAAAAGTTGTCTACTTCGGCACACCCGAATTCTCCGCCTCAGTACTGAAATATCTTCTCGATAGCGGCATAAGCATCTGCGCCGTCATCTCCAAACCCGATAAACCCAAAGGACGCTCTGGAGATCCAGTTCCAACACCCGTCAAAATCATTGCCCAAAATTCCATACCTGTTTATCAACCCGACATTGTGTCAAATATAGAATTTACACCAATCATCCAAGCTCTCGAACCAGATCTATTCGTCGTAGTTGCCTATGGAGAAATCATCAAACAACATCTGCTCGATATCCCAAAATTAGGTTCAATAAACCTGCACACAAGTCTTCTGCCAAAATATCGAGGCGCTGCACCCATTCAACGTGCTATCATCAATGGCGAAACAGAATCTGGTATTTCCATCATCCACATGGTCAAAAAAATGGACGCAGGCAATGTCATCAAAATGATAAAAGTGCCTATCCAAGAAAATGAGACCTTTGGTGATCTCGAAAAAAACCTACTCGAAGTAGGTTCCAAAGGAATTCTTGATGTCATCCTTCAATTCGAAAAAGGAACTGTTACCGACACTCCCCAAAATCCCAATGAAGTTACCTTCGCTCCAAAAATTGAACTCGAAGACTGCCAAATCGATTGGAAACTTCCAGCTCAAACAATTCATAACCTCGTTAGAGGAGTCAACCCCTACCCAGGCGCCTGGTGCAATGTTATCTCCAATAACCAAACAAAACGTCTCAAAATCCACATCACACGAGTCCAAAAAGGAATAGAAAATACCCCAGGAAAAATTATCTCCTGTGATAACTCAGGAATGCTAGTTGCCTGCGGACAAAATGCTATCAATGTCCTCGAACTCCAACTCGAAGGCAAAAAACGGATGACCCCAATAGAGCTCTTCCGCGGCGGCCGCTTCCTCTTCATAGAAAAAATTTAATGTACTCAAATTTCGAAAATGTGATATATCCATTCCAAGTTTGACTTTTTTTAAAAAAGTGACTGAATTTAACATTTAAATTGAGGAAATTAATGTATCAAAAATTTGTAAAATTGAGCCTATTCCTATTTCTAGCGTATTCTACAGCAATATTTGCTCAAGAAACGACTATACCTTCCAATTCCACAGAATTGGCAGCTTTAGGAAACATTGACAGCAATTCAACTAAAGACACCATAGCAGGTAGTTATCGCCGGCCGGTGAACAGCGATAGTAATAGTCATCATTACAATCCACCGGATCCCACAGGCTCTGCAGGTCCCACAGGTCCTACAGGAGCCAGAGGTCCAACAGGTGCATCAGGAACAGGCGGAGCAGGTCCAACAGGAGCAACTGGTCCTGCAGGGGCATCAGGAACAGGTACTGCAGGCCCAACAGGACCAACTGGCCCTACAGGTACCACAGGGCTGACAGGTGGCACAGGAGCCCCAGGTCCTACTGGAGCTATAGGACTAACTGGCCCTACAGGTCTGCAAGGTGACACCGGTCCAACAGGTTATACGGGTCCAACAGGTGATATCGGTCCAACAGGTCCAACTGGTCACATAGGTGCAACGGGTGTAACTGGTCCGACAGGTTATACAGGTCTAACAGGAGACACTGGTCCAACAGGCCCCACAGGTCTGCAAGGTGACACTGGCCCAACAGGTTATACAGGTCCTACAGGGGATACTGGCCCAACTGGTGCAACTGGACACACAGGTGCAACGGGTGTAACTGGTCCAACAGGTTATACAGGTCTAACAGGAGACACTGGCCCAACAGGCCCAACAGGTCTGCAAGGTGACACTGGTCCAACAGGTTATACGGGTCCAACAGGTGATATCGGTCCAACAGGTCCAACCGGTCACATAGGTGCAACGGGTGTAACTGGTCCAACAGGTTATACAGGTCCAACAGGAGACACTGGCCCAACAGGCCCAACAGGTCTGCAAGGTGACACTGGTCCAACAGGATATACAGGTCCAACAGGTGACACAGGTCCAACCGGTCCAACTGGTCACATAGGTGCAACGGGTGTAACTGGTCCGACAGGTTATACAGGTCTAACAGGAGACACTGGCCCAACAGGCCCAACAGGTCTGCAAGGTGACACTGGTCCAACAGGATATACAGGTCCAACAGGTGACACAGGTCCAACCGGTCCAACAGGTCACATAGGTGCAACGGGTGTAACTGGTCCAACAGGTTATACAGGTCCAACAGGTGACACAGGCCCAACAGGTCCTACAGGTCTGCAAGGTGACACTGGTCCAACAGGATATACAGGTCCAACAGGTGACACAGGTCCAACAGGCCCAACAGGTCTACAAGGTGACACTGGTCCAACAGGATATACAGGTCCTACAGGGGATACTGGCCCAACTGGTCCAACTGGTCACACAGGCCCAACAGGTCAACAGGTCCAACAGGATATACAGGTCCAACAGGTGACACTGGTCCAACAGGTCCTACAGGTCTCCAAGGTGACACTGGTCCAACAGGATATACAGGCCCAACAGGCGACACTGGCCCAACAGGTTCTACAGGTCCAACAGGTGACACTGGTCCAACAGGATATACAGGCCCAACAGGCGACACTGGCCCAACAGGTTCTACAGGTCCAACAGGTGACACTGGCCCAACAGGTTCTACAGGTCCAACAGGCGACACTGGCCCAACAGGTCTAACAGGAGACACTGGCCCAACGGGCGACACAGGTCCAACAGGTCCCCAAGGTAACTCAGGTCCAACTGGTCCAACAGGAACAACAGGTCCAACTGGAGTACCTGGAGGCAGCATTGCATTTGCGTTTGATGAATCTACGCAAACGTTTACAGGTGCTACAGGTGCCTTTCAGCCCATCACATTTGGAGAGAATGGCCCAATTGATTATGGCTGGACCCATGCAATTGAAGGAACCACGTTCACATGTAACCAAACAGGAGTATATTTGGTTATTTACAGAGTGGAGTTGACTGATAGTACTAATGCTATAACCCCAACAGTATCTGTAAGGGCATTGCTAGATGAAACAGAGGTGTCTGGAAGTCAATCTTCTATCACCTTTACCTCAGTTACGGGTGATGTATATCCTGTGACTAGCAGTTTCATGGTAGAGTGTTTTTCATCGAACACGTTGACATTTGAATTTAATTCAACAAGTGGCACTACCTCAATAGTTCCAAATGGTATTGGCAGCGCACCCACAAGTGCATCTGTAACAATTGTCAGAGTACTCTAGTAAAGTAACCTGAAAATTCGCCTGATTGCTGTTTAGCCAACTCGGTTAACAGCAATCAGGTTTTTCTTTCCCACTAAAAAATAAAAAAATCAGCTCATATCTACTCATCATCAATAAATATCGTCCATCCCGTCCCTATCGTCCATTTCCGTCCATAACCTCATGTCCATACTGCCCATCCCGTCCATCCCCTTCATCCCATCCATACCCCATCCCCTTAATTTTGTTGTAATAAATTACCCCTATTCCATAGAATTAGCATTTATCTTAAAAATTCCTAACGAACAAATTTAAATAATAAAAAATGAATGTAACAGAACTCATACGAACTTTTATCACCTATATACCCAAGGCATATCCTCTTGTTCAGGGTGTGTTCTTTGCCGGATATGGAGCCAAAGAACTCGTTGCCGATGGAGTTATTGCCAACTATAAAATTGCCCCTCTAAGCCCAACTGCTGCACCCACAACAAAAGCCGCTCACAAAATTCGATCCTTCATGGCAAAATTCAATTTTCTTCATGGACCTCTTTATATGGCTTCCGCAGCCGCTTCCATCGTTTCTGAATTGCATACACTTAACCTCATAAATGTAGGTCCCATCGCCCCCATCCTAAATCCCATAAGCAATATACTATTTATCGGTGCCTGCGCCCTCGCCATTGGTCAACAAATATACCTTCTAACTACTGCAAAATCTCTTCCCCCTGAAAAAGCTAAACCTCTTCGCGTCTCTTGTACCTTAGGAATCATTGGAAACGTTGGATATATTGCTGCCGTAGGCGCCATCTTTCTTGCAGCTCCCATAGCCCTCAGCATCATTTTAGGCGCCATCGCCCTTGCCATCGGCATCATCAAATTCTTCTACGACTACTACAAACTTAATTTGGAATAGAAGGATAGTTGCAAAACTCAGGTTTTACCACTTTTTGGCGCTTTTACCAGTTTTTGCTCTTTGACACAAATAACCTTTACACACTACTCTATATAATTTTTCTTTAATATTTACAGGTGCAAAAATTTCTGGTATCTTCTTGGGTTTTGTTGGATGTAACAATCCAAACAAGTTCAAGAAAAACCAAATAAATGGGAGAATAATTAACATGAAAATCGGAGAAAAAATCGATTACGCATTAACAGGTGTTGGAAAACTGGCTAAAAGTATAACCGCCGGTACTCTAGATGTTGCTGATAAAACAGCAAAATTCGCAGTTGCTATATTTAACGTCATCTCGACATTCCTCCAACACTTTGCAGCCAATGCAGTCAAAGCAATCGCATTCATCACAAACTCGGAAAAATTGCCATTTAAACAATTTATCGACTTTGTCGACCTAATTGCACCTATTGGAGCTCTTAGACATGTCTTAGACGCTGATGAACGTAAAAAATTGGCTGGAAAACCCCTCAAAATTGCCCACACAGTTGCCATAGCCGCAGGCCAAATCGTCGGCTCTGTTAATATACTCAACAAATACGAAGCTATCAACCTCGGCGCAATCGCCTCTACAACAGTTGGCAACATGCCTGTTCTCGGCTTTGTAAAGAACACCCTATTCACTGTTGGCACAGGTTTCAACATTGCCGAAGGTATCAGAATTCTCGCTAAAGAATGCCCTGCTAAGAAAGTTGAAGTAACCAAGAATGTAAATAAAATAAATACTCTAAGTAATGAAGCAATCATAGCAAAAGCCGGTCATAACCCAGATTATGACACGAGCCTTATTGATGACAACAAACAAGCATTCGTCGATTCAAAAAAAGCCCTCTGGAAAGCAAAAGCTTATAACGCCGGCATCACACAAAGAAAAGCAGTTATAGGCCTTATCGCAGATATCGCAAAAATTGCCATTTTAATCCTCTCAACAGTCGCACTGGCATTTGCCCTGACTAACCCCATACTATGGCTCATTATACCAGTCATCGGCCTTGCTTCAGCTTCAACCGGTTTCTTTAAGTCACTCTACACAGAATACTTCTGCGAAGTAAAACAACTTCCACAAGTTGCATTCAAAACCGCATAAATAATGCACGTTCCCACACAACGACTGCCTATCCACGAATGGATAGCAGTCGTTATAATCATCTCAGTCTTCTTATTCCTTACCATAATCACCATTTCTAACTACGAACCACCCCTCATCGAAACCAACACAGTCGCAATCTCACAACCCCTAGTCGATGTAACCATCATAGGCGCCGTAAAATTCCCAGGCACCTACCAAATCGAAAAAGGCTCAACCATCCAAACTCTCTTAGATATGGCCGAACCTCTCCCAAATGCAAACCTCAATTCTCTCAATTTTGACTCAAAAATCACAAAAAAAAGAAAAATCACCATAAAAGAAATCCCAATAAGAAAAACAAGAAAATCATCTTCTAGATAACCCCTGAAACCGATTCAAAACAATAAAATAAAGTTAAAATTATAGGGGAGTAAGGAAAAATGAGAAAATATTGTGTTTTGTGCTTGTGAGAAAATAGGAAGATTTGATATTCTTTCCATTTTCGGCATTCAGAAGATTAACTTTTGAATGCGTCCCTCTCTAAACACTGAAAAGAACACATCTCGTGTGTAACTTATCACATGTTTAAGAGGAAAGAATGATCAATATTATAAGGATTAGAACATATGTCGCAACAACTGATGGGAAAAAAACGTGGAATGTCTAACATCTTCGATGACAAAGGCAATCTTGTCGTTTGTACAGTCATAGAAATCGAACCAAACGTAGTCACCCAAATCAAAACTATAGAAACCGACGGATATAACGCTGTTCAAACAGGATTCGACAAAATTAAGGGCAAAAAACCCGAAACTATCGAAAAAAGAACCGGAAAACCTCAAGCAGGTCACTTCAAAAAAGCCAACGTCGAACCACGACGACACCTCGTTGAATCAAGAGTCGAAAACGTAAACGACTACAACGTCGGTCAAGAAATATCCGTCGAAATGTTCAAAGACATCAAATTCGTCGACGTCAAAGCCATCTCTATCGGTAAAGGCTACCAAGGTGTAATGAAATTACACAACTTTAGCGGTCTCGGATCCTCCCATGGCGTGAAAAAAGTACATAGATCCCTAGGATCAACCGGTAACCGATCTACTCCAGGTCGTTGCTTCCCAGGTGGAGAACGCGATAGCCACATGGGCAACGAAAAAGTCACCGTCCAAAACCTAAAAGTAATTGAAGTTAATACTAAAGAAAATTACATCATCGTCAAAGGCGCTGTTCCCGGACCAAAAAATGGCCTCGTAACAATGCAAAAATCCATCAAGCTGGCTGGAGTATAACAATATGACAACACTCAAAAAATACAACATCGAAGGAAAAGAAACCGGAACAATTTCCGTAACCGAACCCTTCGAAAATGCAAAAGCCCATTCACAAATGGTAAAAGATTACATCATCGCCCTACGCGAAAACGCAAGACAATGGTCTGCCTCAACAAAAACACGTAGCGAAGTAAAACACACCACCAAAAAACCCTGGAACCAAAAAGGTACCGGCCGCGCTCGCCAAGGTTCTTTCGTCTCCCCACAATTTAAAGGAGGCGGTATCGTGTTCGGACCAAAACCTAAATTCGACCAACACGTCCGCATCAACAAAAAAGAAAGAATCGCAGCTATCAGATACCTGCTTGCAAACAAAATTAAAAATAACAAAATCATCATCCTCGAAGACACTAAACTTGAATCTCCTAACACAAAACAACTTGCTTCCTTCCTAAAAACGACCGGATGCAATAGAAAAGTCCTCTTCCTCGGAGAAGGTTCCTACGAAAACGTCGAAATCACAGAAAATGTAACCCGCAAGGTCAGCGTTCACTCTGATAAACACAGCAACATGCGTTTGAGCGTTCGTAATATACCAAAAGTTCAATTTAACCTCGCTACCAACGTCAGCGGTTACGACGTGCTACTCGCTGACCACCTCGTGGTTACAGAATCAGCGCTAAACGAAATTAAACAGTGGCTCGCATAAGGATAGAAAATGAATAATAAGAACCCATACCAAGTTATAAAGTCCAGGCACGTGACAGAAAAAGCTCACATGCTCGAGTCCCTAAAAGACTCAGAAAGCAACGCCTGCTCAAAAAGATGCAAATCACCGAAATATGTCTTTCTCGTAGATATCGCTGCAAATAAACAAGAAATTGCCAATGCACTCGAATCCATCTACTCAGAAAAAAATATCAAAGTGAAAAAAGTGAACACAACTACCACCAAACCGAAAATAAGACGTGTTCGCGGTCGCGTTGGATCAACGACGGCATTCAAAAAAGCAATCGTTACCCTTGATCAAGGTGATAACCTCGATAACACATAAGAAGGAATACACCACATGCTGAAAACTTATCGACCCATTACACCAAGCACAAGGACCCTAGTCCTCCAAAAACATGAGGAACTCACACGTCCTAACCCAAAATCACGTGCTACAGTAAAACCGACTAAATCACTTCTCGCCCCAAAGAAAAGAAAAGGCGGTCGTAATAACAACGGTCACATAACCTGCCGCCATAAAGGTGGAGGACACAAAAAACACTATCGTATCATCGACTTCAAACGCAATAAACTCGATATCCCAGCTCGCGTTGCATCCATCGAATACGATCCAAATAGATCATCCTATATCGCCCTCCTCAATTATGCTGATGGCGAAAAAAGATACATCATCGCTCCTCATGGCATCAAAGTTGGCGACTCAGTTCAATCCGGTTCCAATGTACCTTTCAAAACCGGAAACTGCATGAGACTCAAAGAAATGCCTCTCGGTTCAGTTGTACACAACATCGAAATGAACCCAGAAAAAGGAGCAAAATTCGTTCGCTCAGCCGGACTTTCAGCACAGCTCATGGCCCGAAGCGGCGGCTACGCAACATTGCGTATGCCCTCCGGCGAAGTCCGCATGGTCAGTGAAAACTGCCGCGCCACTTTCGGCGCCGTCTCCAACCCGGAACACAATCTCCGAGTAGAAGGCAAAGCAGGAAGAAAAAGATGGAAAGGTATTAGACCTACCGTTCGTGGTATCGCGATGAACCCAGTCGACCACCCAATGGGTGGCGGTGAAGGACGCGGAAAAGGAAACATCCCCCAAACACCTTGGGGCGTATATGCAAAAGGTTTCCGCACTCGTTCACCTAAAAAATCAAGAAAGTTAATTGTTAAAGACCGAAGGAAGAAATAATTATGGCTGAAGGTCACTCAAAAAAGGATCCTTTGTCGATCACCACCTCTTCAACAAGGTTAAGAAACAAAATGAAGCCGGCAGCAAAAAACCCATCAAGACATGGTCCCGTCGTTCTATGATCACTCCAGATATGGTAGGACATACTTTTGAAGTCCACAACGGTCGTAAATTTTTTCAGTATTCGTGTCCGAAACTATGGTAGGTCACCGACTAGGCGAATTTTCACCAACTCGTGTCTTTAAAGGACACCCATTGAAAAAAGCAGCATAGGGAGCTAATTAATGACACAAGCAAAATCAATATCTAAATACCAGAGAATCAGCCCCCAGAAAGCTCGCTTAGCCGCGGGACTAATCCGAGGCCTACCTGTTTCAGACGCCTTACACCAATTGAAGTTCTCCAAACTAAAGGGAGGACGTCTTTTGACGAAAACACTAGAAAGCGCCGTCGCCAACGCCGAAACACAACTTGAAGACGCTCGTCGTGAAAACCTCGTCGTCGCCGAAGTGCGAATCGATGAAGGTCCAAGAATGAAAAGCGCACGCGCCAGAAGCCGCGGTGGTCGTCATCCGATTATAAAGAGAACCAGCCATTTAACCGTGGTCGTGAGCAAAGAATAAGGAGCAGGATCAATGGGACAAAAAGTTAATCCGATTGGATTTCGATTAGTACAAAGAAAAAATTGGCGATCCAAATGGTATGCGAACAAAAGCGAATTCGGCGATCTTTTCTTTGAAGATCAACTTATTCGAAAATATATCCTTAAAACAAAAGGATTCCAAGGCGTATCGAAAATAAAAATCCGCCGCATGAGCGAAAAAGTTGAAGTGACCATCGTAACAGCTAGACCCGGTAACGTAATCGGCAAAAAAGGCGCTGAAATCGACGTCCTAAAAGAAGAACTCTTCAAACTCACAGGCAAAGAAGTCTGGGTTGAAGTTGAAGAAGTCAAACGACCAGACCTCGATGCACAAATCGTTGCCGATGGAATCGCAAAACAACTCGAACGACGTATTCCTTTCCGCCGCGCTATGAAGAAAGCCATGCAATCAACCATGGATGCAGGCGCCCTCGGTATTAAAGTTCAATGCTCCGGCCGTCTAGGCGGCGCAGAAATCGCACGTACCGAATGGTACAAAGAAGGAACTGTACCACTACATACCATTCGCGCCGATATCGATTTCGCTATGGGACGCGCTGAAACAACTTACGGTAGCATCGGCGTAAAAGTCTGGATCTACCGCGGTGAAGAAGAGAATGTGAAAAAGGAGATTGCTTAACCATGACACTAATGCCAAAAAGAACAAAGCACCGCAAACAACAAAAAGGCCAAATGGCTGGCATCAGCAAAGGCGCAAATTTTGTACACTTCGGTGACTTCGGCATCCAAGTCCTAGAAAGAGGTTGGATCACCGCACGACAAATAGAAGCATGCCGCGTCGCTATCAACCGCTTCTTCAGCCGACGTGGTAAAGTCTGGATGCGCATATTCCCAGACAAACCAATTACTAAAAAACCTGCCGAAGTTCGTATGGGTAAAGGTAAAGGCGCCGTAGATCAATGGGTTGCCGTCGTTAGACCAGGCAGAATCCTCTTCGAAGTAGGCAACGTACCAAGAGAACTAGCGCAAGAAGCTCTAAGAAGAGCCTCTGCAAAATTAGGACTAAAAACACGATTCGTTGATCGCGTAGAACAAGTATAAGGTAAAAATATGTTAAAAGCAAAAGACCTAAGAGATAAGTCCGACGAAGAGCTACAAATGGCCCTTGAAGACACTCAAAAAGAGCTATATAAACTTAAAGATGAGAGAAAACTGACAAAAAAATTGGATAAACCACATCTCTTACGTACTAAACAGAAAGATATTGCCCGAATTCTAACTGTACAAACCGAAAAGAAAAAGGCATAAAAGGAGACCAATAATGGAAAATACAACTAGAGATACACGTAAAACCAAAACAGGTACTGTCGTTTCTAACAAAATGGAAAAAACTGTCGTCGTTAACGTCGAAAGAACACTTCTCCACCCACAATACGGAAAAGTTATCCGTCGCGGTAAGAAATTCTACGCACACAACGAAAACGAACAACTACAAATCGGCGACAAAGTTGTAATTAGTGAAACAAGACCGCTCTCCAAAACAAAAAGATGGCGCGTCGTTTCTAAAATAGAAGCTTAAATATTAAAGGGAACTAAAATGATACAACAAGAATCGGAACTAGAGGTAGCTGACAACAGCGGTGCCAAACGTATAAAGTGCTTCAAAGTACTCGGCGGCTCAAAACGACGCTACGCAGGCGTAGGCGATATCATAGTCGCTTCCGTGCGCGAAGCTGACCCACATGGCGCAGTAAAAAAAGGCGAAGTTGTCAAAGCCGTAGTCGTAAGAACTAGAACCCCCATCAAACGCGCAGACGGCTCTCAACTACGATTCGATACCAACGCCGCCGTTCTCATAAATGATAAAAAAGAACCACGCGCATCACGCGTCTTCGGACCCGTAGCCCGTGAAATCCGTGAGAAGAATTTTCTTAAAATTTGTTCTCTAGCACCAGAGGTAATATAATGACAACTAAGGAAAAAAAGACTGTAAGACACCAAAGACATATCAAAAAAGGCGATAACGTTTACGTCATTGCCGGTAACGACCGTGGACTGTCAGGTTCCGTTCTTTCACGAACAAACGATTCCGTCACCATCCAAGGGATAAACGTAAAAAAGAAACACGTAAAGAAAAGCGAACAAAATCCCCAAGGCGGTATCATACAGTTCGAAAAGTCAATTCATATCTCTAACGTTGCTCCAAATAAAGAGAATGAATCAACCGGAAAATAAGCTAAATAAATAAGGTGAAACACTTAAAAGAGTTAAATGTAATGTCAAGGCTAAAAAAACGATACAAAGATCAAATCAAAGCTGAACTTCAAAAGAAGTTCAACTACACAAACCCAATGATGATCCCCTTTCTCAGAAAGGTAGTCATCAATATGGGCGTTGCCGAGGCGGCTAACGATAAAGGCATCCTGCAAGCACACGTAAAAGAACTTGCCCAAATATCTGGTCAAAAACCCATTCTCACTAAATCGAGAAAGGCGATCTCAAACTTCAAACTTCGCGAAGGCCAACCAATCGGCATCAAAGTGACCCTCCGCGGATTAAGAATGTACGATTTCATCGACCGTCTATTTAATATCGTCGCACCACGCATCCGTGACTTCCGAGGCTTCAACACCAAAGGCGACGGATCAGGCAACTACACCCTAGGGATGGACGATCAACAAATTTTCCCAGAAATTAACCTGGATGAAACTAAACGCACACAAGGGATGCATATCTCATTTGTAACTAGCGCTAAAACGGATGAGGAGTCAATCGAACTACTTCGCTTGCTCGGTCTTCCATTCAAAAACCTGCCCGTTGTGGTAGCAGCTTAAGGAGAGGAGAAGGAATTATGGCAGTAAATGATCCAGTAGCCGACTTTCTCACAAGAATTCGTAATGGTGTGAAAGCTCAACACCGCTATATCGATGTGAGTTGGAGCAAAATGAAAGAGAGCATCTCAAACATCCTAAAAGATTTCGGCTTCGTCGAAGGCTTCCTCGTTAAAAAGGACGCACCACAACGAGGAACGATAAGAATCTTTTTAAAATACGGTACCGAACGTAACCCTGTTATTTCAGGTCTCAAAAGGGTCTCAAGACCCGGTTTGCGAAAATACGTTTCTTACCAAGAGATTCCATCGTTCTACGGAGGCTTCGGTCTCTCAATCGTGTCAACCTCCCAAGGCATTTTCGCCGGGAATCAGGCAAGAGATAAGAAAATCGGCGGCGAACTGCTGTGCCTAGTTTGGTAATGAAAGGATAGGAGAAAAAAAATGACACGCAAAGGAAAAATGCCCATACCAGTACCAAAAGGTGTTGAAGTATTAGTGAAGGATTCCCAAATCCATGTAAAAGGACCCAAAGGAACTCTCCATCAAGATCTCATGCCAGAAGTCGTTATAGCAATTGAAGACGGACACGTGATCGTATCAAATAACGATAAGATCAACACAAGAGCTAACTTCCATGGCCTATACAGAGCCCTCATCGACAATATGGTTAAAGGCGTCACCACCGGTTACCAAAAAGACCTCGAAATGATCGGAGTAGGTTACCGTTCAGCCGTCCAAGGTAATAATCTGAACGTACAAATTGGCCACTCTCACCCGGATCTGCTTCCTATCCCAAAAGGTATCGAAGTCACCATCGAGAAAGGTACCAAAATAACAATTAAAGGCATCGACAAACAAATGGTAGGACAATTCGCGGCTACCATTCGCGCCCTAAGGAAACCAGAACCATATCAAGGTAAAGGTATCCGATATGTCGGAGAACACGTAAGAAGAAAAGCAGGAAAAGTAGCAGCAAAAGCATAATAAGGTAAATATGAAAACATTCCATAAACAAAATCAAATTAAACGCATGAAGCGCATGGGGCGTGTACGTAAACACCTTCATGGCAACAGCATAAAACCAAGACTCTGCGTGTTGAAAACAAATTACAACATTTATGCTCAGCTGATCGATGATGAAATCGGCCACACTCTCTGCGCTGTATCCACGCTTTCTAAAGAATTTGCAAATACCGAATTCACAAAAAAAAATAAAGCGACAGCAAAAAAAATCGGCGAAAGAATTGCCGAAATTGCTTTAGAAAAAAACATCAAAGAAGTTATCTTTGATCGCGGACCCCATAAATACCATGGTATCCTCGCCGAATTGGCTGACGGTGCTCGCGGTATAGGTCTTAAATTTTAATCTTTAGGGAAAACTAATGGCGAAACAAAAAGAATCACACGGTAAAGAAAAACCAGCTAGCGATATTACAGAAAAAGTTCTCTATATCAACCGCTGCTCCAAAGTTGTTAAAGGTGGTCGTAAATTTAGCTTTTCAGCCCTAATACTAGCAGGGGACGGAAAAGGACGCATCGGATACGGCTTCGCAAAAGCAAACGAACTGACCGACGCAATCCGCAAGGGCGGCGAATCAGCAAAAAAAGACCTTAAATCATACGCCATCGAAGGAAACACAATTCCACATGAAGTTGTCGTAGAATATGACGGCGCACGCATCCTCATGAGACCAGCTCCAGATGGCGCCGGAGTTATCGCGGGTTCCCAAGTTCGTTCCATTCTAGAAATGGCGGGAATAAAAAACATTATGGCAAAAAGCCTTGGATGCAATAACCCAATCAACCAAGTTAAAGCAACTTTTAAAGCACTAAGCATGCTTCGCACACGCAGCGATATACAAAAGCTAAGAGGTAAAAATGATCAATCTGCATAACCTAAAAAATACCACAAAAGAACGAAAACCACGCAAAGTGTGCGGTCGTGGAATCGGCTCTGGCCTAGGTAGAACATGCGGCCGCGGAGAAAAAGGCGCAGGCTCACGCTCAGGCTACAAACGTCGCTACGGCTACGAAGGTGGTCAGTTCCGTCTATTCATGAAAATCCCCATTCGCGGATTCAACAACGCACAATTTCAACGTCGTTTAACATCTATTAATCTTGCTCAAATCGAACAAGTTTACAATGACGGCGATGTCGTGAATGCTGAATCACTCGCTAAACACAGTTTTTTCTCAGGAAAAATCCATGGGATCAAACTACTCGGAACCGGCGAACTGACGAAAAAAGTATCTTTCGAAATTCATGCAATTTCAAAAGGTGCCAGAGATAAATTACAGAATGCAAAAATTTCTTTTACTCTTCTCGGAGAGCAAAAGGACGCCTAAGATCGTTTGATATTTCAAATGAATAACTTAAATGTGGGGAATTGATGTTACAAGCACTACAAAGAATCAACCAAATTCCAGAGCTTCGCTCTAAAATTGTGTTCACTCTCCTGATGCTCATCGTATACCGTATTGGCGGTTTTATACCCGTTCCCGGAATCAACGGCGAAGTAGCTGTCGGCTATTTCCGCCAACTGACCGGCGGTGGTCAAAACCTATTCCAAATGGTCGACATGTTCTCAGGCGGCGCGTTTTCTCAAATGACCGTCATCGCCCTTGGCGTCGTTCCCTACATCTCAGCTTCTATCATCATGCAACTGTTTGTCGCCCTTTGGCCTTCTCTCCAACGCGAAGTTCGTGAGAACCCCGACCCAAGGCAAGCGAAAAATCAACAAGCTTACCAGACTAATGACCATCGGATTGGCCATCATCCAATCTACCCTGTTCGCAAAATACGCAATAGGCATGAACCTTTCACGTCCAGGTATAGTTTCTAGCGATTTACTACAATTTCATATGTTCGGCTCACCCATACTTTTTTACCTAATTTTTATCGCAACCATGACTACCGGTACAGTATTCCTCATGTGGGTAGGTGAACAAATCACCGAAAGAGGCATCGGAAACGGAATGAGCATGATCATCACCGTAGGTATCTTATCTCAATTCCCATCCGCAATAGGACTCATCATCCAACAACTCAACCTCGACTCCCAAAACGCCGGCCAAATGAACTTCGCTTCCGTCCTCGTTCTTGTTGCACTATTTGTATGCGTCACTCTTGGAACCATACTTATCATCCAAGGCCATCGACGCATACCACTCCAATATGCTCGCCGCGTTGTCGGAAGAAAAGAAGTTCAAGGCGGAAACTCCTACATCCCACTCAAAGTTAACTATGCAGGCGTCATACCCGTGATCTTCGCTTCATCTCTCCTGATGTTCCCAGCTACACTGGCAACATTCCTTGGAGGAACCTGGCTATCTACACTATCAGGTTTCTTAGATCCACGCTCATCCACTTACCTTTTCTTCTTCGTCATGCTCATCGTATTCTTTACCTACTTTTGGACCGCTACTCAATTCCGCCCCGACCAAATAGCTTCCGATATGAAGAAAAATGGCGCCTTCATACCTGGCATCAGACAAGGCAAACCAACACAAGAATATCTCGAATCCACTATGAATCAAATCACCTTTATTGGAGCACTATTCTTAGCAATTATAGCCATCCTTCCCAACCTCGTTGGAAAATTTCTTAATGTACCCTCAACCATAAGCTACTTTTTTGGCGGTACCTCACTACTTATTTTAGTCGGTGTCGTTCTCGATACAATGAAACAGATTGAATCCCACCTCCTCATGAAGCGATATGAAGGCTTCATGAAAAAAGGAAGAATTAGAGGAAGATAAAGAATTGCACGAAATTAGAAAAGATGGTAAGATTTTAATATTCAATTTTGAAAACAATTAGGAGAGATCAATGCCAAGAGTTATCGGTATCGATATACCCGACAACAAAAGATTAATCATCAGCCTCACGTATATCTACGGTGTTGGTCGATCCCGTTCGAAAGAAATTATTGAAAAATTGGGACTCAACCCCGACATGCGCGCCCTACACCTAACTCAAGACGACATTGCCCGAATTAATGGCATGCTCCAATCCGAATACATTGTAGAAGGCGATCTTCGTCGTCAAGTCCAAAACAACATTAAGAGAATGATTTCTATCCACTGCTATAGTGGAACGCGCCATCGCATAGGACTTCCTGTACGAGGCCAACGCACAAGGACAAACTCCAGAACACGTAAGGGTAAGCGAAAAACTGTAGCCGGTAAGAAAGCGGCTGTTGCGAAAAAATAAGATAAGGAGAATTTAACTTTGGCTAAACAAACAACTGCAACAAAACCTACGACAAAAAAGAGTCCTGTTAAAACTAAAAAACGTGTCCACAGAAATGTTCCATCTGGAATCGTACATGTAAAAGCAACATTCAATAACACCATCGTTACCATCACTGACCCAGCTGGAAGCGTCATCTCCTGGGCATCAGCAGGTAAAGAGGATTCTTCAGGATCGCGAAAATCTTCCGCATTCGCTGCCACCCTAGCTGCCCAAGATGCCGCTAAAACAGCCATGTTGCTTGGGATTAAGAGAAGTTGAAGTGAATATAAATGGACCCGGCGCCGGCCGTGAATCCGCAGTACGCGGACTGCAAAGCTCAGGTCTGGTTGTAACAACCATTACCGACGATAGACACCAGTACCACACAACGGGTGCCGTCCACGTAAACGAAGAAGAGTGTAAATTTTTCATGTAGGATGTTGGTATGTCCCAACACCTACAATAACAATTTAGGAGTGTTTTACATGTCAGTTAAATATGGCAAATTTGAAATGCCGCAAAAAATCTCAGTAGACGAAAAAACCGCATCCAATACCTTCGCACAATTCGTTGCCGAACCATTTGAAAGAGGATTCGGTCACACCATCGGAAATTCCATGCGTCGGTATGCTGCTATCTTCCTTGAGGCACCTGCCATCATTGCTGTTCGTATCGAAGGGTTCCCCATGAATATATGTCCATCGAAGGCGTTATCGAGGATATGACGAACATCATCCTTAATTTAAAAGGAGCACTCCTACGTAAATTACCTACCGACGAAGCACCAAACGCCCGTGGATACCGCATCCTTACTACCATTCTCGAAATCACTCAAGAAGATCTCGATAAAGGTAAAGGTCAATATGAAGTCACTCTTGGTGATATCGTTGAAAGAGGAAATTTTGAAGTCGTAAACCCTGAACTCAAAGTATTCACTGTCACCAAACCAATGAAAAAGCAAATCGACCTCCGAGTTGCTTTTGGTCGCGGTTATGTCCCTTCCGAACGCCACATTGTTTTTGATAAGACTTCAGATGAAATCCTCATCGATGCAGCTTTCTCACCTGTACGCCTCGTCAATTACCACGTAGAAAATACGCGTGTGGGACAAGATACTGATTTCGATAGATTAATCATTGAAGTCACTACTGACGGCAGAGTTACCCCAATCGAAGCCCTAAGTTTCGCCTCGCAAATCATCAATAAACATTTCGAAGTGTTTAATACACTGAATGCTCAATCACTCAGTTTTGATGAAGAAGAGGGCGTTTCAAGTTCCGATCAAGATGAAATCATGGAGAAACTCGCTCTTCGTATTGACGAAATTGAACTTTCCGTCCGTTCAACAAACTGCCTAAGCGGTGCAAATATCGAAACAATTGCAGAACTCGTTTCAATCCCAGAACGTCGTATGCTTGAATTTAGAAACTTCGGTAAGAAGTCACTCAATGAAATTAAAGCAAAACTAACCGAAATGGGCCTCGGACTTGGCATGGACCTAACAAGATATGGAATCACTGCTGATAATGCGAAAGAAAAAGTCAGAAAATTCCAAGAAGAACAAGCAAAAAAGAAAAATAATTTTGAAGAAGCAGGATAATTTAACATGAGACACCTTAAACAAAGACGAAAACTGGGACGCACCACTTCGCATAATCGTTGCATGCTAGCTAACATGCTTAAGTCACTTATTATCAACGAACGCATAAATACAACCGTCCCAAAAGCAAAGCTATTGAGATGTTATGCAGACCGCATGATAACACTTGCAAAGCAAAACTCACTAGCCGCTAAACGTCGCGCGATTGCTGAAATGATGATCCGATACAATACTTTAACCCCAAAAGAGGCTCGCCAAGCTAAAGCCGGTGACACCTCTGCCTACAACGACGACCGCAATGTAATCAACAAGCTCTTCGCAGATCTTGGTGTTCGCTTTGCAACTCGAGATGGCGGTTATACCCGTATCATCAAAAATGACCATCGCGTTGGTGATGGAGCAGATACTTGCATCATTGAATATCTGGAAAGATAATTAGGAATATGAGATCATCCGATCTCAACCCTAATGGAGGTATTCTATGGCAGTTAATGTTGCAATAAATGGATTTGGTAGAATAGGTCGTCTCGCTTTTCGCATAATGGCGAAACGAGGCGATTTTAATATTGTTGCTATAAACGATCTTGTCCCTCCGGATAATCTCGCTTACCTCCTCAAGTATGATACAGTCCATCGTCAATTTCCTGGTGAAGTTTCCTTTGAAGGAAATAACCTGATTGTGAATGGAAAGAAAACACAAGTGCTTTCTGAAAGAGATCCAGAGAAGTTGCCCTGGAAGGCCCTCAATGTCGACTATGTCATTGAGTCTACAGGACTATTCACTTCCCCAGAGCTAGCTCAGAAGCACCTGAAAGCAGGGGCTAAACGTGTTCTTATTTCAGCACCAGCAAAAGGGGATGTGCCTACTTTTGTAATGGGAGTTAATAACCAAAAGTTTAACCCATCGACAGACTTCATAGTTTCTAACGCATCGTGTACAACGAATTGTTTAGCGCCTATTACTAAAGTTTTGCTCGATAACTTTGGCATTGAAGAAGGGTTAATGACGACAGTTCATTCTCTAACGGCTTCACAACCTACAGTGGATGGACCATCTCATAAAGACTTGCGTGGTGGTAGAAGTGCTTCCCAGAATATTATACCATCATCAACTGGAGCTGCAAAAGCTGTAGCGCTTTGCATACCTGAAATAAAAGGCAAATTGACTGGAATGGCCTTCAGGATACCGACGGTGGATGTTTCTGTTGTAGATTTAACAGTTCGATTGACAAAATCTACAACATATGAAACAATCTGTCAAGCTATGAAAAAGGCCTCTGAGAATGAGATGAAGGGAATATTATCGTATTGTGATGAACCAGTGGTGTCATCTGATTTTATTGGAAGTACCTTTTCTGCCATTTTCGATAAAGAGGCAGGAATTGCTTTAAATGATAAATTTATAAAAGTTGTCGCCTGGTATGACAATGAAAATGGCTATGCCTCACGCGTTGTGGATCTTCTAGCATATATGGCATCGCGCGAGCCTAGCAATAAAAACTCCTAACCTGGAAAAAAAAGTGGATTTTACTCGAGAACCAATTATAGAAAGCATTATATCTCCGAAAGAAGGTTATAAGCTTGTTATTAGAAGCAGCAAAGGTGCAGGACACGAAGAATTTTTTGTGGACGTTGTCGAAGTTGTATCTTTTGGACACACATTTTTTCTTCGATCGCTTGAAAGGGCAAAAGCTTTCTTAGTTCCTGCTTCGGACTATGAAATATTAGAAGTCCGTGAAACACGCATGGTATTGAAGAATGTCGGAATGGACAGCAACATCAAGATTGGTGGAGGAAAGGAACAGCCATCTAAAAAAGAGGAAAAACCACAACAACCTAAAGAAGCTGCTGAAGCCGAAGACAAGTTGGAGAAGCGAAGGGATAGAAGAAGGCAGTCACGTCGAAGACGCAATCGTGAAGATGTTGAACAGAAGGATCAGCCGCTAGAAGAGGTACTTGCGGTTCCTCAAGACGCTGTAACTGAAGAAGGCAATCCCACTCCGCCTCGTGGAACGGGATTTGCAACATTGTTGCCGCCTCCTTCAACACTGATTTCGGAGACTATTGCGCGGTATAAGGGAGATCAGTCATTTAAGGATGTTTTTTTTCCTAAGGAAGAGGCAGTACTTGAATCAGAGTTTGTGCCTCCTTTTGAGCCTGAGGATGAAGAGCTCTCTGACGATCCATTTAATATAAAGGATGAGGAGCCGGAGGATGTTTCTGCTCCATCGATGGAGCCAGACGAACAATAAATATGTGGAGCCAGTTATTGGTTCCCCACCTGCTCGGGTGGTGAAATGGTAGACACTAAGGACTTAAAATCCTTTGTCCTAACGGACGTGCCGGTTCGAGTCCGGCCCCGAGCAATACAAAACCACATACGACTCCCTCGTATGTCTCCCTAACAGATGCATATCAAGATTATACAAGCACGTGAATTTGGAGTGACCCAATTCATTGGGTCTTATTCCGAGCCCTATTTATTGGGCTCGGTGAGCGGTGATATTCTCCCTTTCCCTACACAAGACGTGTGAGTGCGATGGTCACCCCTTTAGCCTGGTCATTTCAGCTTCCCGACCAATGAATTTGGAAAGACTCATTTTTATTGCTCCATTTTTAATCTTATCATAAACTTTTAGCTTTATAAAATCAATCAGCAAAATGCCATTTGTCGATTTGTTGATCGTTTTTGAATTGATCAAATTCAATCAACAAAAGGTTATTTGTCGATTTACTGATGATTTTTTGTCATAAAATTTGAGGGCACCAGTCCATCAACAGTTTGCAAAAGACTTGGCCTTCGCTTCGCTACGGCCGGCGGCGATTTTGGGCGCTTTGCGCCCAAAATCGCCGCCGGCCGTAGCGAAGCGAAGGCCTTTCTTTTAAGTTTTGAAATACCAGGCTTGACCTCTAAAGAAAAAAAGACTTGCAATTAATGTTGTAATGTTGTAATATTACAATATATTTTAAGGAAGACAGATTATGAAACATTTTATGATACACCAATTTCGTTGGCGTTTTTGGGCAACAGCCCGATAATACACCCTATTTTACAAGTTTATATTTTATTATTTTTAATTATTTTATAAAAGGAGATTTCCATGTTTTCAATTAATAAATTGACAGATACTGTTATATTGCCCTATAACGTAGAATCTTATCAAGAGCTCTATGCTGAAGAGTTTATAACAAGCTTTACGCATAGCGCTCTTGCCGAAGGTCCAACCGATTTAGAGATGGCCAGAAAGTTCACAAAACAGCTGAATGAGGCCGCATTGCAAGCGAAGTTACTCTACATTTCTTTTAACGATAAAATGTTTAAAGGAAATGTACTGAAAGATGGTGCTTGTAGTGCTATTGTCTTTCGTGTAGCTAAAGAAGCCATTAGACTTCATAAATTTCTTAATCAGATTATTCAACTTAAACCCTCGAGCAGAGAAAGTAGTTTCGGGCTTCATTTTGCTCGGTATGTCTTTGAGCTAGAAAGTATGGCGACTGGAGGGAATAAAGAGCCTGCAAAGAGTGAACAGAAGATGATAAGAACCGAACAAATGGCTCTAAATATGATTACGGTCAATCGTAATGTATTAAATAAAGGCAATGCTGTTGCTGAGAAAGTTGGAGCTATGGCTCCATTTTATGGTTTAAAGGTTGTTGAGTCGAGTTCAGAACTTCGGGTAAAGAAGAATGAACAATTACAAGTTGAATTGTCACAACTAAAACTCGGGTTAATAGATGGCGTTTATATTCTAAGAATTATTCAAGAAGAATATAATCACAAACTTGAGGTGAAAGGGCATTCCATTCTCTATATCAAAAGAGGTGAAGCTGAATATTATTTTGATCCAGCGCTAGGATGTTATCGTCTATTTGCGGAGGTCGCTAAAACGAATTTGATCTATAATGCATTGTTGAGTGCTAACGAAAGATTTGGAGTGGACACTCTGAGTTTCCATCGTTTAGTCGATGCAAAACATAGTGATTTTTCTTCTCCTAATGAGGGATTTTTAAACATTTCAAAAGGAGAAAAATAAATGAAACGTTTGATATTATTCCTGATGCTTTTCGTTGTAGGGACCATTTATTGTGAATCGATTCAGCAAGAAAAGTTAACACAGTATCTATCCGATCTTGTAATGATGCCGACAGAAACGGCTAATAAGGAGGAAAATAGCAGGGCTTTACAATGGGTGGAGAATCAGCTTTCCTCTTTGGGATTATTTTTCAAGTATCAGGTTTTTGAAGGACATCCAACTCTAGTTATTACAACTAAAGAGACGATGGCACCTGATATTTTCCTTGTTGCTCATATAGATGTCGTGCCCGCTCCAAAATCACTATACCAGCCACGGATTGTCGAGAACAAAATGTATGGTCGGGGGGCTTATGATATGAAAATGGCAATCGCATGCTACCTTTTGCTCTTCCATGAATTGAAAGATCATCTTTCAGAGATGAACATTGGTATCATGCTTACCAGCGATGAAGAAATTGGAGGGATGAAGGGTGTTAAACGATTACTTGAGGCTGGCTATTCTTCCAAAGTGGCTATACTCCCCGATGGTGGGTTTGATTGGAAATTTGAGGAAGCTGCAAAGGGTGTTTTACACCTTAAAATTTCAGCTCAGGGCATTTCAGCTCATGGCTCCCGACCATGGTTGGGAGAAAATGCAATTGATATTCTTATAAAAGGGTTAGAAGAGGTTCATGGTTATTTTGAGATGGAAAAGCAGCGCTTTGGCACCTTTTATCCTACTGTCAACATTGGCTTGATACAAGGAGGAAAAAATGTTAATCAAGTTCCAGATCAAGCTGAAGCTAAGATCGATATTCGTTATCCTCCTGAGATTAAAGGAAGTGAAATCTATTTAGCTTTAGTTGAAATATTAAGTAAGGATCCTCATCTTACAGTCGAGATAATCGCTGAGGGGTCTCCGCATCATGTTGATCTGAAGCAGGCTCCCTTTTTGAAGTTTCAGGAGATCGCTAAGAAGAAGTATGAGATCGATATCGGAAAAACAGTTTCTTATGGTTCATCAGATGCTCGCTTTTTCGGAGAGAAAAATATTCCTGTTCTTGTAATAGCTCCTAAAGGTGGTGATATCCATAGTGATGGTGAATGGATCGATCTTGAAGACCTTACTCGATTCTACAATATCCTTAAACAATGGGTTGTTGAACAGGAAGCAGGAAATTAATTCTTTTTTTTAAAAACAGTAGAACATTAATGAATAATTGTATTAAATTTTCGTTTGTGTTTTACTGTGTTAAGAGACAATGTTGGTTATACTGAAGAAGGCAATTGTAATATGATTTTTCAAAGGATGAATAATGAGCTATAATCGCACAAAAAATGGATGGCAGGATTTTCTACTGTTATGTACAAAGATGAAATCTTCTGATGAATTTAGTCATTTTTTTGACTTATTTCTTACAATTGAAGAAAAGGAAACACTAGCTTCCCGTTTTTTGATCATAAAAGCACTGTTGGATGAAAAGCTCACCCAAAGAGAAATGGCCGAAACGTACAAGGTAAGCATAGCTCAAATTACACGTGGATCGAATGCCATGAAAATTATTTCACCAGAAATGAAATCTCAGCTAAAAAAGCGCCTTGAAAACTGAGATTATTCTTTATTAAAAATGTATAGTAAAAAGTTTCATATGTTTATATTGCGCCATAAATGTTCACCTTTTCCAACCGATGCATTTATCAATTGATATTTTTTTACAAAATTGGTAGAAATAAATTAAGCAATGCAAATTTTAGGGATGTTATGAATAAAAAAATTTATACAACTTCAATATTCACTCTTAACTTTATCTGTTCCTTAGGTTTTTTGAATGCTGATGCAATACAAGATCAACAAGCTGAAGAAAATCAATTGGAATACGATCGAGTAGAAAAAGGAGTAGAAGACAAAAATTTAGAGCGTCAACGCCTTAGAAAAGCCAGAGAAGAAAAAGAGGCTGAAAGAAACGCTCTAGAGCGTAAACGCGAAGATGACGCCAGGTACCAAAAACAGCTCGATGACCAGCGATGGAACAAAGAACACGGATATTAAGGCACAGAACGCTTTGGTTATCACATCAGGCTTCAGGCTGACTCAGTCTTATTAATATGCCATTTTCCGTGCTGCCATCTGCAAAGATTATTCTAACTGGGGTTTCATCTTTTGTAAGATTGTAAATGCCTGTTTCGATGATGGGGGAGTTTTCGTTATCTGACATCATCCATGCAGCTCGCTGATTTTCTTTATCCACAATACCTTCTAAGGGATATGTCTGATCTAGCGTAGTGTTGTAAAGGGTCCCATCAATATTACCATTTTTATCCAAAGCAAGTTGCATGTAATTGTTTGGCGTGATTGAATCATCACCATCTTTTGTGAGGGTAAAGACTCCAAGCGACATCCATTCAGTCTAAATAGCTAGACGATATTGTTGTACTGTCACCTGAAACATTAGATGTTGGTATTTCAATAAAACTTTGTATAAAATCATCGATATATAAATAATATGAAAGCTTTGGGTCTTTTTTACTTTTCTTCACTGATTTATCAACTAGATCGCTTTCAATTGTGCTGTACTGTGGACAATTATCGCTATATATGCACGTAGGTACAAGTACAAATAAAAATAGAAATAAAATAATTTTATATGCTTTTTTTGAAACCATCATCTTTCTTCTCCTTAAATTTTGAATTTGTTCCCTATTCTAGTAATTCCATGAAATAGGCGCTCAAGACTAAATATTTTATAATTAGTTTTTTCATTCATTCGATATAATGAAATAGAATTTTTTCCTGACTTCTGCCAAAATTTGAATATCCTCAAATATCCAAAAAAAGAGGTTTGATTTGCAATGGGTTGCAATTTTTCTTAGTGCAAAAAACCGCACTAAGCTCTATTTTTAGTAGATGCGGGGAAATCTTTCTATTCGAAAAGTTCGCACTTCATCCGGTGCGATTGCTGTACAAATAATTCGTTACGCCCAAGGCAAACGTATTATCATTCGTCATATTGGTAGCTCTCATACTGATGATGAATTAGCTGTGCTTTATCAAGAGGCTGAAATTGTAAGAGAACAACTATCTCTTCAACCCTCTCTTTTTTCAATAATAGAAAAACCCTCAAAGATCCTACATGTAGACCATTTACAATTAACTTCAATCACCCATCGCTTTGCTCATTTAGCCTTGAAAAAATGCTCTCAATTATGTGGATTGGCATTTCTTCATCCTTTATATCAAGATCTTGCTTTGATGCGTATAGTAGAGCCTGCTTCAAAATTACGCACAATTGAATTATTGGAAAATTATTTTGAAATATCTTACGCAGAACGATCTGTCTATCGTTTACTTCCCAAGCTTTTAGAGCACAAAGATGCTATTGAAAATGCAGCCTATCATACTGCTAAAGTACATTTTAACGAGTCGTTTGCTCTTGTTCTCTATGATGTCACGACTTTGTACTTTGAAAGCCACGAACCTAATGATGAGCTAAGAGCTCGAGGATTTTCCAAAGATGACAAATCAAAACAACCGCAAATTGTTGTAGGATTGCTAGTAACTCAACAAGGGTTTCCTCTTAGGCATGAAATCTACAAAGGGAACACTTTTGAAGGACATACAATGCTGGATGTAGTTAAGGTATTTCAAAAACATCATTCCAATTGTAAGCCGATCATTGTTGCTGATGCCGCCATGCTTTCTCAAGAAAATATGGATCTTCTGGAGGCTGAAAACTATCAATATATTGTAGGTGCTCGGCTTGCAAATGGTTCGAAAGCTTTTATTGAATTAATTACATCACGATTGAAAAAGAAAGAAGGAGATATCATTCGTTTACCTTATCCTAATCGTTCTTACGAGATAGTCTGTTCTTACTCGGAAAAACGAGCAAAGAAAGATCAATATGAATTTGAAAAACAAATCATGAAAGCCCAAGAGATAATTGTAAAGCAGGAATCAGGAAAACGAGCCAAATTTGTCAAAAAATCAAAAGCCCATAATGATGCATTTGTTTTAAATAAAGAATTAGAAGAGAAGAGGAAAGGAACGGTAAAGTTTGACCCCCTAAAATTGGAGGTCATACCATGTTTCAGTCCAATGTGCTTTTCAAGGCTTATTCGCACTGTTCAGGGCTTAGAAAAAGAGCTTGGATTACGAAAGTAATCGTAATCATTCAGAAGGCAACTAATTTATTGTTGTTAGCTGAGGGAGAGGGGGCCACGGCTACTTCTTTGGGCCAACGCCCCTCCGGGGGCGGTAAAATAATCATTCGATGCCTGAAAATAATTCACCGTGCCCCTTCGGTCGAGGGGGCCACGGCTACTTCTTTGGGTAATCTCATACTAACCAATAAATATATAAAAATAAATAGAAATAAAGCCCCAAATGGGTTATCTCATTGTAGTAACCAAACCATCAAGGAGGTGTAAACCATGGGGCATAGTTCATATTTAACATATTGTATAGGAAAAGGTAAAGCATATCCTTTCGGATTTAAGTTAGATGCGGTGTTCGCAGCTGAGGAACTTGGCAAAAAACCAGCGGCTAAAAAGTTTAAAATAGCTTTAAATACATTGAAATCTTGGATTAAAGAATTCCAAAAACATGGCAAGCAAGGCCTAATCGATAAGAGAAAGGGACCCAATTTTATTCCACATAAAATTCCTCCTGACGAGGAAGAAAGGATAGTTAGCATTCGCACGATGGCACCTTGTTTTGGCCCTAATAGAATAAAGTTCTACTTCAATGTAAATTGTTCTGTTGGAGCTATTCGTCGGGTTATTCGATCTCATAATCTTACTAAGAAACAAAAGAAAAAGCAGGAGAAAAAAAGAGACTTAAGAGCTGTTAAGGCTAAGCGTGCATCGATGACGTATCTGCAGATGGATGTAAAATACTTAACGGACATTCCTAACTATTGGGAACAGATAAAACCTATGGGATTACCCAGGTTCCAATATACCGTCCGTGATTCTAAGTCAGGAATGCTATTCTTGGGGTATTCTGATGAGCTATCGGAATTAAATGCACGTACGATGATTGATCATATAATAAGCGAAATGAAGCTCGATTTACCCTTTGATATCGAGAAACTTAATGTGCAAACGGATAATGGATCTGAATTTAGCGGTCAAGCAAGGAGAGTAGAAACAGCTCCCTTTGTTCAAATGATTGAAAAGACCCATGGGGCTAATCATAATTACATAAGACCTGGTCATTGTAATGCAAATGCGGATGTTGAATCATCACATCAAACGATTGAAGTTGAATTTTTTGACTTAATAAAGGTTAAGAATCGAGATGACTTCTTCAAAAAGATCGAGTCGTATCGGTTATATTTTAATTTCACGAGGGTGAATTTTTCTAAAGGTAAAAAAACACCGCAACAAATTTGCGCAAGTGATTGGAATATAGATGTTTCTTATAATTTTTCCTTGATAAAAACTGTGGATTTAGATAAAATAAGTACATTCTCGTATCAACGGGGTCAATCTTTACCTGATTTTACCGAATTAGAAGAGAAGGCAAAAAAACTTATTGGTATTAAAGGGTACTGCACAAATATTTCTGAAGGCATTTTATCAAATATTCAAGTTATTGAATACTATCATGCGCTTTGGAATGTGGAACAAGCATTTCGCATGTCAAAAACAGATCTTAAAGCTCGTCCAATTTTTCATCATACACACGATGCTATTAAAGCTCATGTCTTGCTCTGCTTCATGGGACTAATGATGGGAAAATTTTTGGAAATTAAAACAGGTCTATCTTTGCGAAGAGTGCGAGATATTCTCTGGAATGTTCAAGAAGCTCACATCAAGGACGAATTAACAGGAAAAACCATTACATTACAAACCAACATGAAAGATTTTAATGAAAGTAAACTTGTTGAATTTCTGAAACCGCACTAAATGGCAGAAGTCAGGTGATTGAATCATCACCATCTTTTGTGAGGGTAAAGACTCCAAGCGACATCCATTCAGTCTAAATAGCTAGACGATATTGTTGTACTGTCACCTGAAACATTAGATGTTGGTATTTCAATAAAACTTTGTATAAAATCATCGATATATAAATAATATGAAAGCTTTGGGTCTTTTTTACTTTTCTTCACTGATTTATCAACTAGATCGCTTTCAATTGTGCTGTACTGTGGACAATTATCGCTATATATGCACGTAGGTACAAGTACAAATAAAAATAGAAATAAAATAATTTTATATGCTTTTTTTGAAACCATCATCTTTCTTCTCCTTAAATTTTGAATTTGTTCCCTATTCTAGTAATTCCATGAAATAGGCGCTCAAGACTAAATATTTTATAATTAGTTTTTTCATTCATTCGATATAATGAAATAGAATTTTTTAGTTAAATATGACCATGTAAGAAGCACAAAAAAAAGGGGCAGATATCCGCCCCCTTTCCGATATTTTTTTACAATGTGTGAACTACTATACCGATCTGTCATCCGCAGTTTCAGACGCTAGGATTGCCTTTTCAGCAAGCATGGCCTGATCTTTTGGCCAAATCCTTTGGTTGATAGCAAAAGATCCATCAAATTTTTTCCATGCGATTCCTTGCTTAGGAATACCAACTTCTCGATCGAACAACTGACAAATTGTATCATATTGATCAGTTGTATAATCGTGTCCTCGAATCGTGAAACGTGTAAGGAGATCAGTGACATAAGTACCTTTGTTTACTTGAGACTCGATCACAGTCGGTATCATCTCGACATGGGCACCAAAATATTTAAGAAAAAAAGTCTTTATGGCGGCTTGATTATTTTCTGAGCCGAAAACGCTTTCACAGATTCCATCACGCGTTGTAGAAGACACGGATAAGTAGTGTCCACCAGCCCCTAGTAACATCGTTTCATAGATCAAGGCTTTGCCAGGATTATCATGATATGTCACGGCGCCGTATGTATCCATCACAAGAGCTGCTCGTCCCACTTGGTCCGTCAACAACTGTTTGTAGTCAGGGATGCAGCCGTAATAGACACTATTTACCTTTTTAATGCATTCGTCATCTAAATCATGAGCTCCTGCTGCAATTACAAAAACATTAGGACGCATCATCTTAAATTCCATAGCAGTTTGGCCCTTGCCACAACCGACATCTATCACTGTTTGGCCATCAGCTGGAATCTCCGTAATCCCTGCGGAATTAGGAACATCTGATTTTAGGATCTGTATATTATTCACCGCGAGTTGTCGTTTAGTGAGAATTAATGGTCTTTGAAATGGCCATTCAGGTTGCTTTCCAAGCGATTGTCCTCTTACTTTGGAAAATAAATCTGAGGGAGGTGTCCAAACTTTAACTGGGTTGAGATCATAACCGGAGAATGGGTTCACAAATGGGTTTATATTGTTATTTGCTTGCATAAAAAAAACTCCTTGATAAAAAATTAATATTTCGTTAATCATTCTATCGAATAGATGAATTAAATACAAGTAAAAGTTTTTAAATCACGTTTTTTTATTTAAAAAAATGTACAAACAGCTGAGTTGTTTTATCTTACTTTGAGCATCTAACTTTACTGTTTGTAAACAGAAAATTAGACATTATCAGCTGGATAGTGTTTTTCCTTAATTGAAAATTCTTTATATTGAGGACCAAGTTGATCTGGTGGATTGGGTTTATACCAGATTTTTCCTTGCTCTGGCACGCCAATTACTTTATCAGCTTCTTGGCAAAGTGTATCATAAGCATCTGATGTGTAAGAATGTCCAATGGACCTGAAACGTATGATATGATCCGTATAAAAGGCATTCTGTGTAACATTTGACTTGACAATTGTGCTCATAATGTTAAGGTCTACTCCGAAGTATTTGTCAAAAAACTTTTTGACAGCAATAATATTGCGTGTTGCTCCAAGAACAGATTTAGATTCGAGAGGTTCGTCTTTACCATCGTCTTCTTTTTGTGTCGTTGTTGAGGAAATACAAAAAAATGATCCCCCTTCTTTAAGTAATAAGGCGTTATAGATAAGAACATGCACTGGATTGTCGGAAAATGACATTGGACCGAAGGTGTCTATAATAAGACTAATACGGCCAGTATAATCAATCAGTAGTTCTCTTCTTTCAGGGATACATCCGTAGTAAATGCGATCAATTTTTTCAGCATATTCTGGTATAAGATCATGGGCACTTAGTCCAATGATCGTTGCTTGAGGTTTTGCTCTCTTAAATTCTGCTGCTAGGCGACCAAGACCACAACCTGAATCAAGTACAATTCCTCTATCTTGAATGAGTTCTGTTAGCTTTTGTTTATTTGGATAATCGGATAGAAGAAATTCTTTTGTATTTGGCTCGTGTAATGTCCATACAAATTGAGCTGAACGGTTATTAGGCCATTTGGGGTGTTGGCCACATGATTCACCTTTTAAAATTGGATTATTACTTAATGGATTCATAATACACTCCTTTATTATTAAAATATATTATACTACATGTTTTAGTTAATTGTCAATTAAAATTTTAAAAACTATTAAAATTTGCATGTTTTACTTGAGAGTTAAGCTTTATATTGACATTAAATTAACTTTTTTATATATTTAGTTTATAATTAATAAGGGAATTAGTTTTAAAAATGCTTGCAATTTTGATGTCAGCCTGTTTAACAACACAAGCCCCCTTGGATGAGGGACTTTACCCCGGCGAGAAAATGATGTACGGTAATGGCTTTCCTGCATTGACCTATTTTGAAAAGGGACAAAAAGATAAACCGTTAGTTATTTTCGTTCCGGGAGATGCTCATTTAGCTCGAATTTCTTATGGGATTGAAGGATCTAAAAAAGAAGATTTCTTAGCATATTGGTTAGTTGATAAGGGTTACTCATTCTTAGGTGTCTCGTACCCGATGGATAATCCTGTATATAAGGGGGCTACCGTACCCGCATTTTCCATTCAAGATTGGGGCAAACAGGTAGCAGAAATTGCCAAAAAGGTATTAAATGAAAATCCAGAGCTTTCAAAGCACATCGTAGTTGTGGGTTGGAGTATGGGCGGTAGCATTGCAGAGCCTATTGCAGTAGCTGCGAAAGCAAATGGTTTAGCTATAGATTGCTTTATAGCTTTAGACGCCGTGCCAGGAAACCCTTACATTATGCAAAGTGGGGCGTTTAGTCCAAGCAAACAATTGGCTAATGGTTTAGCCGATCGGACTCCATTATTCGGTTGGTTTATAGAAGCACTTATTGAGCAAAATAAACTTAATGGCCATGAAATTATTTCTGAGGATTTATATAAAAAGGAATATTTAGGTAATATCCCAGTCAATATTGAAGCTTCTGAAATTAGATATGACTCCATTACCGGTAAATTCATTAAAAGCCCTGGAGCAGCCATTGTTGATAGTGGTGTCTTTGGTCGCGAAGGAAACTTCCCCATTGTTGGTGTGATTACTTCTACTGATCCAGAAAATTACCGAATTTCCTTAACTAATCAGGCGGAATGGGATAGGATAGCAGCGTTTAGACTAGCAGTCCTTTTACCACCGGATAAGCTTAATCCAGTGGAATATCAAAAATATAGAAAGTTACTGGTAAATTTGCACACATTATTATCCAGAGAAGTAGATGGCAATCATTTCTTCTTTTTGGGTGAGAAAGGTGCAAAGGAAACTGCAACCCAAATCGAAAGCATTTTAGAAACAGTCAAAAAAGCAGAACATGAATTTCAAAAGCTTATAAAATACAAGAGTTATATTTGAAAATTAGGGTCAGGGACGACCTGACCCAGTTATCATATCAGGTTTCTGGCTGATTTAGTCTTATTAATACCGCATTTTGCGTGGTGCCATCTGCAAAGATTATTCTAACTGGGGTTTCATCTTTTGTAAGATTGTAAATGCCTGTTTCGATGATGGGGGAGTTTTCGTTATCTGACATCATCCATGCAGCTCGCTGATTTTCTTTATCCACAATACCTTCTAAGGGATATGTCTGATCTAGCGTAGTGTTGTAAAGGGTCCCATCAATATTACCATTTTTATCCAAAGCAAGTTGCATGTAATTGTTTGGCGTGATTGAATCATCACCATCTTTTGTGAGGGTAAAGACTCCAAGCGACATCCATTCAGTATTTTGACTAGATTGCGCGGTTTGGGTTGTTTCAATTTCCTTTACTTGATCTGCATAAACGTAGTTCTCATCATCATAACCCCCATAATCGTAGTAGTAAGGTTCACTCCAACCCCAGTTGCCCCAGGCTGCCAGAGTTCCCCATGCTGCCCATTTCCATGCATTACCACTTCCCAAACCATATTCTGGATTATAATGGTGGTTATTATAAAAATCTTTATTAAACCAGTCGCCTCGTTCAGGATGCCTCTGAGCAATGTCTTTCCGGACATTATCTCTTAGCCCATTTCTACTTAGGTCTTTTTGCGTTCTGTCTTTAATGATATTGTTCATCCGATCCTTGCTACCGAGATTTGAGCCTTTTGTTAGATCTTGAACATTGCGCGGAGTTTTATTGATTCTTTCATTGATTTGTGAGCGGTTCGGTTTTTGTCTGTTGACATTGCGGTTAGGGGTTCTGGAAGCAGAACGGCTCATGGATGGACTTCGCTGTATGCCACGACCACCTCCGCCGCCGCCACGACCTCCACGGCCGCCACCGCCGCCTCCACGTCCACCACCTCTGGCATCCAATAAGGGAACAATTATTAGAGCAGTTGTACAAATGAATACTGATAAAAACATAAATTTTTTCATGATAATTCCCTTATTTTTTACTTCGAGTTATAGTGACTGGTTCTATATCAGGTAGAAACTCGCCATCGATTGAACGACCTGTTGATTCGTATGAATAATTGTTATCATCCATTTTTTTATAGATGTTTATTGATGAGGCTTTTTGTCCGTTAGGTAACGTATAAGCGGATTCTACGATCCATAGATCACCTTTTTGACGCCAGATCCCGTGGCCAAAACCACCGTCGGAGTCAAAGACCCAAGAGCGTATCTCTTTCGTTGAGGGATCCCAGCCAATGATCTGTTTACCATCCATTTCTTTTTTGTTTTTGCTTAAAATGGTGAATTTATTCGTCAGAAAATTTTTGTGTTCATCCCATGAATAACTGAGGTTAATGTCTAGGTCATCATCTTTATCTTGATCAAGCCATTGACCAACAAGCCAATCAAGTTTTTTTAACTCTTCGTGGTGTGTTTGAATACTTTGCTGTCCTTGCAATGCTATGATTATGAATATGCATGGTAGGAGTAATAGTCCCAATATGGTAGATTTTTTCATAGAGCCCCTTTTGAATTTAAGTGTCTATGTAAACCATATCAAAATTTATTGCAATCAAAAAATGCTTTTCTTCATTCGAGCAAAGAGCACCTTATTTAAAGGTTTTTGATAATATGCATAACGGCAGTCGTTGACACCTTTTGAATTGTGTTGGTTTCATCATCCTCATCGCCATTAAAATTTTTTACTGCCTTAATCACTATTAATTGAGGGTAAGTTTTGAGGAGATCATACGTATCGTTATCCAGCCCTAAAATAGGTGGTAACATGGGTTCATCAAACTTATTCCAAGCATCTATACTCTGAAGGTCATTACGGATATAGGGTGAATTCATAATAGTCCCTAGATGTAATGTGCAGATTGGTGATTGTTCTGCAAAAGCCTCCAGGGTATTTGAGTTGCAATAATTCCTGCCTTTTTCTGTAATTTCAGTTTGCGTATTTTCGGAAGAAATAAAGCTTTCTTGTTGCAACCATCGAACAGTCTGCTGCCATTGTTTGTTGCGAGTTGCTGTGTCAGCTTTTTCGTCGGATGCTATGCGAAATAACTCTTTTAAAGGCACTGCTTTGTTTGCATTATTTAGGTAATCAAGCACCCAATCTCTTCTTGTTTCAATCGAAATGTTTGGTGCATTGGGGTGCTCTAGTTTTGCATCTTTCAGCGAAGTGAGCACTGATATCGCCTCTCTTGCAGCAGATAAAGATGAAGTGCTCACGCTGTTTATGAGATAACTTCTGGTGAGGCCAATAATATCGCCGATTTTGACTCTGCCACGGCGTCCGCAGCACGTGCCTGAAAATAGGATCAGATTAGCGGTCTTTGCAACGGAGTACGTGAATTCTTGGTATTTTCCCGATAAAGGAATTAAGAAAATATTCGCCAAAGTTCCGTTTGATCTTGTTAAGGTCCCTTCATGATATGATAAATTATTTCCACGATATAATTTTATTTCTGCTCCATCGCTGTTTAAGTGATTAAGCGCTGTTGAGTAGGGCGAATTTTTTCCGTCTTGGCTTGCAAACCATAAAATAGTTTTGAGTTCGGGCATCATATAATTTTTCTCCATTTTTAAATAATATTGTTATATATTAAAATAGCTTTAAATGCAAGAATAAATTTATTTTTATTATATTTTAGTCAATTTAAAATATATTTTTTCATCATCAGATGAAACAATCATATTGAATTTTTTTCCGTAAAAAGGATTAAAGCCAATCTTAGTGGATGCCAAAACAATGCACTCGGTAACCATCGAATGGATGATGCTGTCTAATTCTAAATTGATTAGCGTGGTAGGAGTGAACCATGATATGACGAGTCCATTGTCAACCGATAAATAATTTGAGATATCTGTATAATATGCCATCTGCATTTTGCATGCATAAAAACGAAGCGGAGCATGTTCCCACTTTTTCATCATGTTTGTTGTAAATCGGTGCTCTTCCTGCTAAATATGTAGAAGATATTGTTGAACTGTCACCTGAAACATTAGATGTTGGTATTTCAATAAAGCTATTTACAAAATCATCTATATATAAATAATACAAAAGCTTTTATTTTTTTTCGCTTTTACTCACTGATTTATCAACTAAATTGCTTTCAATTGTGAGGTTGATTGAGAACAATTATCGCTATATATGCATACGGGTGCACACATGAGTAAAAACAGAAAAAAAATACTTCTATATGCATTTTTTAAAACCAACATCTCTCTTCTCCTTAAATTTTGAATTAGCTTGCCGCCCCATTAATACCATGAAATGCAGGTACTATAGACTAGAAGCATTATATAATGAGTTTTCTCATTCGTTGTCAATATTTTTAAAATGGGGGGATGGAAGAAAGAACAAAGGATATTACGGCGTAGGACATACCGCTTCGGTTTGCTCTTCTCTGTTATTAACTTTTTTTTCCCAGTCAATAACCGGAGTTTTTCCATCGGCGAGATAAGTAGTTTGCAGCCATATCCGATAAAAAGAAGGGCCATATTGCAATGGGGCATCTCGTGTCAATTCATAGTACTTAGGCCTTGGCATAATTGATGCATTTGTGTATTTGCTATCCTGGGGTGCATGAAACGTATACGCAATGAAATATCCCGGACGGACAGTTTGCTTTTCCACATCCCATTCCTGCACCACTATCGGGAGCAAGTCATAACCTTCCTCTCGTAAAAGAACATGTGGTATATCGTCCAAAGAAACATCGATCAGTACACCATTTATTAGATCATCAACCGATTCCGTGGAGACCGTGTTAAGCATGCCACGTGCATTGGAGTCTTTAGGGATGCACCATTTTGACCCAATTGTGATCGGAATATCACGATCATAGAGGCGTTTGACCTTGTAGGCAATGCCCGGCCTACGTGATGCCATTGAAGCCTTGCCCAACGTTAGCTGAGCTGAGGAAACATTCATTAAGCTGCCATAACTGAAAATTGTAATAGAGTCTTTACCTTGGCTGCGCAAATAATCGACAATTTCTGGGTATGGATAAGTCCAGTAATGCGCTGCTTTTGCTTCCTTCTCGGCTTTAATATAGGAAGTGTTTTCTGCGGAAATGAATGTAAATTGTAAAAGTAAAACAAAAAATATACGTAAAAACATAAAGCCTCACTATATTTCAAATAATACCATCTAATAATTATTATTATAAATTAATAATAATAAAAAATCAACAATAAAATAGTTATATTAAAATTATTAAATGGCGTATTTGATAGGAATTCAGATAGTTCCGTTCAAGGTTCCGTATTCTACTAAAGTTTTCACAAAGAAAACATGTAGCTTTTCTTGTTCGAGAACATGAAGAAACTTGTTACATTCTTCTTCGCTTAAAATAAATACAATTTCTATTGGAATATTAGAGGCTAATTCAAAAAAATGTTCCTCATGTATGACTCCATGGCGCCCAAAGCCTGCTACAGCTCGAAATGCAGAACCACCATGTATTCCGAATTCCTTTGCTTTTTCAATAAGCCATTCATAGAGAAGGATTCCTTTATGCTTGATATTTTCATGAGTATAAAATTTTAATTGGATTCCGTTCATTTATCCTCCGATTAAATTGTAGATAAGTTTTGAAGCTGCATATCCCATAACAACCATAATAATTGAGCCGCCTACATGTAGACCTATTAAGGTTGTAAGCCAAAATATCTCTTGTCTAGAGATAAGTGTAAAAGCCTCAGCTGAAAATGTGGAGAAGGTGGTAAGGCTTCCAAGAAATCCAGTAGTGATTCCTAATCTGATATCGTATGAAAAAAATGAGTGGTTGAAAGCTAAAAAGATTATAATTCCCATTAATAAAGAGCCAAATAAATTTGCTGTAAGAGTTCCTAGGGGTATAGTGGGAAAGAAATGGTTGAAATATTCACCTAATTTCCACCTTAACAATGCTCCCAAGATCGCTCCAATTGAAATACTTATTACTGCTTGCACATCTACCCCATAAAAATTCAATTTAGTTGTTTAATGAATTTGTGGATATAAAAAAAGCGAGTGCTCTTGGCATTCTTCTTGACCAAATAAAAAGAAAAAATTTTTCTTGCAGAAGAATTGATGATTCCATTATAAGGTGATTATGTATTTAGCAGTCTATTTATTAGTTTCCACTACGACAAATACGACCGGCTTCCGCCGGTAACACTCCCCCTGTCCTATACATTTTATTCTATCATTAAATTCAAATAAGGAGGAAACGTATGTTTCGTAAAATGCCGATTATTTTGTTGGCGGTCATTGTATTTGCGCAGTTTGCAAATCAATGGATTTCGGTGCCGTATCAATCTATTTTATATGGGATCAGTTTGACCCTAAAATCTATCATTGTTTTTGTATTGCCCTTTCTTATTTTTGGGCTTTTATTTAAAACTTCTGTGCAACTTGCAAAAAAGGCTTCAAAGATGATTCTTTTAATTTTAGCCGCGATATGCTGCTCGAATTTCTTGTCGACATTGCTTAGCTATTCTGTGGGTAATATAGTCTATCAGTTTGATCTATCCATGCCTTTTCCAAAGGAGGGATCGGCTTTGATGCCTGCATGGGAATTTACCTTTCCAAAGTGGATTGGCAACGATCAGGCGATGTTTTTTGGATTACTTTTAGGAATTATTTCAAGCTGGATCAAGCCATCTTGGGCTGGTGAGATCTCTTTGAGGCTCGAAAAAATGATTAATTTGGTTCTAAAAGGAATTCTTTATGTCATTCCATTTTTTATCACGGGATTTATAATTAAAATGAATCATGATCAAGTTATGGAATACATTCTACGTAATTATGCTTTAATTTTTGGTGTGATTGCCTGTGCAGTTTTTTCTTACATCGCATTAATTTATTTTATTGCAAATAGGTTTCAGATAAGAGGATTTGTTCAAAGCATTAAAAACATGCTTCCTGCTGGTATTGCAGGATTTGGAAGCATGTCGAGTGCTGCAGCAATGCCTTTAACCATATTAGGGACTGAAAAAAATTCTCAAAATCCTGATCTAGCCCGCTCAATCATTCCGGTAACTGTCAATGTTCATTTAATTGGAGATTGTTTTGCGATTCCAATTTTTGCTTTTGCGGTCATGAAAAGTTTTGGAATTTCAGATCCATCATTTTTGACTTATTTGATATTTGCTGCATATTTTGTTTTGGCAAAATTTTCTGTAGCTGCAGTGCCTGGAGGGGGAATTTTAGTGATGCTTCCAATACTTGAAAGTACGCTTGGATTTGATGGAGAGATGCTTTCATTAATGACGGCTCTTTATATCCTTTTTGATCCTGTGATTACATGTGCAAATGTATTTGGTAATGGGGGATTTGCGATGATTATTGGTCGATTTATTAAAAATTCTACAGAGGAGGTACCTTTAAAAACTTAGTCATAATCCATCCCAATCAAAAGATATTTTGGTAATTGACGCGCCATTAGATCTCGTCACTATGTAAATGTCATTTTCTTGGGATTATGCATATCCTGTTCTTGTAATGGTCAACATTAGTACTCAAAGCCTGAGCTTAAGCTGCCTTGCTTTTTCTCAGCATTGAGACAGGTGGTTTTTAAGTAGGAAATCATTTCATCATTGCCAGCTTTTTGAAAGCCTTGAAGCAGCGGGGAAAGCAATCTTTCCTTTTTGGCAACATCTTGTTCATTAATTCTTTGCAGCAAGCAATTTAGAAGGACAGCTCCTGGATCTTTATCATTTGGACCGTCCGGAACTTTTTTGAAACTGTTGATGGCCCAATCAATTGCAGTGCTTTGGAAGGTGCCTCCCTGGTATTGTGTCGCAAAAACTGCAATCCAGTCTTCATTACTTTCTGGGGTTTGATTTTTTAAGTGGCCGTTAAGAATATCTATATATCCCTGTTTGTTTAAAGCTTCTTTTTCTTGACGAGCCATGATTGCCTGTTTTGCAGGTCCATCGTTCATCAACGAAACATCAAATACTGTCAGTTCCTTAATAGCTTTTCTGACAGCTGTAAAAAGGGTTAACGATGGTGCTTTCTCATAGACTCCAATTTCTTCTGTAATGGCGTCGAGATTATGATTTTTGAGTGCTGCACTAAGTTCATTTAATAAGTTTTCTCTTTTTGATGGTTCTGCAAGTGCGTTTGCAACCCCCAATTCAGCTCCAACGACTTTCAGCTTACTTTGCAGGTAAGTATTAATTATTTCATTACGAAAAGCTCTGGTTCTTTCTTCGAACACATTGAGCATTATTCCTTTTACTGCCTTGTACAAACCAAGGCCCTCCTTCGGATTTGAAAAATTTGACATAAGACGCTCTCGAATCATTGCCAAAAAGCACTGATAGGCACAGCTTCCAGATTTTTGCACTGCTTCATAATCTTCTTCATGCGGAGATGGAGGTTGCTTAATACCGCCTGTGCACAATTCTTCAAGCAAAGCATATACAGGGGGCATATCAGATAATTTTGAATCAATGAAAGTTGTCCATTTTTCGGGATCTTGCAGATTTTTTATGGGAACTTCTCTATATTCTATAAAAGTTTGAAAGGTATTTTCTTTTTTCCCTTCAGGATGGTATTTTCCGACTCCTTGCCCTGTATTGTAATAAATGACGCGAGCCTTTCCTCCTCCGCTATTTTCAACTCTTATAAGCGTGGCGTGACCGGGTACAGATACGGGAATTAAACAACTCTGTTTTTCGGGCAAAGAATTTATTACATTCACTAATTCTTTAGATTGCAGCAGGCGGTTAGATTCTATACCTATTTCTATTTCTAGCTCTGAGCCATGGAGTGCAGTCCATCGAGTCTGTTGTAATATCTCCGTATAACATTGCTTCAGGATGGGCTCTGCGGGATTTAGTGTTTTTGAAAGATTTGGATCAATATTTTCTTTAAGTTTTGATTGGGTGATATTTAAGGCATGAGCAAAATAGGGGGCTACCCAGCTTTGTTTACCACCGTTGTAGGCATCTTTTTCAGCAAAATACATTTTGTCTAAAGCAACATTGGCGATTACTTTATTCATTGTTTGCATCTCTTCTCCGAACCTATCAAATTTTTGGCTTAAACCAATATGAGAGGTATATCGAACAATTTCGTTAAGAAGTTCATTGTCGTTTTCTATCCATGCTAATTGCATAAGAATGCCATATATATCTGCTCCAGCAGTAATGGCAGTGCGAACTTTCTTATCTACGCTTTCCGCAAGATCAAATATTTGACGAGCTTTTGCGAGGTTTTCTCTTTGGGTCTGATTAAGATCTTTGGCATTGAAATCTGCTTGTGCTTTTTCGGCGCCTGGAACGTTATTTTTCACCAGGACTTGGAACTCATGATCGATAATGTCCATTTTAAGGGCTCGGCGGTTGGGGTCTCCTGCAATTACTAAGCTTTGAGCGAGGGATTGATAAGCACGAAGTACATCATTACCAAGCGAGTTTTTGGCCTCTTGAAGTTCATTTTTCAGTGTTGTCGCTAGAGTGTTGTTGGATTCAATAGCGCTGAAAAAATCTGTATTTGCGATATCATCAAATGGTAAGCGTCTAGATAGCAAAATGGTTCTTAGGGCATCTGTGTGCTCATCATAAATGCATGTAGAGCATAGCTCTTTAAATTTTTCTTCAGGGAGTTCATTTATTAAAAATCCACATTTTAGCAGGCCGATTACAAAATCCACATTCCACTTTTTAGTGATATAGTTCAGAGTTTTATTATCAGCACTTTTTTTCAAATATTCAGCAAATGGTGTAAAATCAAATTTGTCATGCAGAAAGCTTTCATTGCAAACCCAGCGGAGTGCACGAAGAGCAAATGGTTTTTCATTAATGAGCGTTTCCATTGGAATATATTTTAAAAACAAAGAGCAGCATTTGGGAGTATATGCAAAATCAAAAGGAATTTGGCCATCTTTATTGCTTAGAAGGGGATTTGCACCACGAGCTAAGAATGCAGCAACTAAATTTTTGTCGTTATTCTCTGCTACTCCATGAAGTGCTGTACTTCCATTTTTTAGAGTATGATTTAAATTTAGGTCATTGTGATTTAATAAATCCAGGGTCAATTTGCGAACTTCTGGATTACTGTCAAAAGCGAGTCGGATAAAGAGGGTAATGCCTTCTTCGGGATTTAGCAGGTAGTTCGGTCCTAGTTCCTGAATGGCATTGGATAAACGTTGCAACACATTTGGATTATTAATCAATTCCGACCGAACTTGATCGGTAAATTTAAAAAAATTTGAGATCCATGTTGCATTGGTTTTTTCTTCTAACATTTTGTCAAGAATGACAGAATTTGCCAATTTTGAAAGGGTTGTTAATTGATTACTCATTTCCGTTCGAGACAGGTTATTAAGCTCGGGTTTTGATATACGGAATAGGTGTGATGCTTTTTTGATTATTTCGCTACACGAGACAACGGAGTTTTGTTGATCTATCGAGCATTGCATGATTTCTTTTGAAAGTTTTTGGATTTGGTTGCATAGTTCTTCGTCTTTGGTTGCTTCTTGTGCATTATCAGCAATTTTAGCAAAGTCTCCGACTACTTTTTGAAGATTATTTGAAATGTTCATATAAAACCCACAAAATTACTAAATAAAAAATATATGTAATGCTAAGTTAATTATAACATATTAAATAATTTAATAAATAGATATTGAAAGAAAAAGGTAAGTCGATTGAGTCAATTTTTAGTGAAAATGAGGGAAAAATCAAGTTGGATCAACATCTATTCATAATAATGGTAATTTTGGATATTGACTTTGTTCATTGATTGATGTACAATCGGGATATAGGAAACGGCATGAAAAGACGTAATTTAGAGAAAAAACTTTCTGAACTGGGATGGCACTTTGATCGTCATGGAGGCAATCATGATGTGTGGACAAACGGGAAAATTAAAAATTTTATTCCAAAACACAGTGAAATTGCCGAAAATTTGGCCAAGGAGATTGTAAAAATGGCCCAACAAAATCGTGGAAAAAAGGAGGATATGTGATGGAATTATTTGGTAAGGTTTGGAAGGAAAAGAAGTTTTGGTTGATCGAAATTCCGCTTTTGAATGCTATAACGCAGGGAAGGACTCAAAAAGAGGCATTGCAGATGGCAAGTGATTTGATACGCGAAATGGTGATTAGTTATTTCCCTAATAAATTGGATGATTCTTTTATGGTTAACATTATTTTACATGATAACGGTGTTATAGGCGTAACCACAACCAATAATAGCCTGATTTATGCTCTTTCTTTAAAACGTCAAAGAGAATTAAGCGGAAGTACAGTTCGCGAGGCTTCACAAAGATTGGGATCTTCATCGCCCAATGCCTATTCACAGTATGAACAGGGGAGAAAACGGATGTCCCTAGAAAAGTATGATCAATTGTTATCGGCCGCTAATCCCCTTCAACATGCCCTATTAGGAATTGCCTGAGAGTTTAGGGTAAGGCCCACCCTCTTTTCTCTTTTCATCACCGCCTCAGGTCTGAATCGATGAGGCGATTTTTGAAGTGATGAAGTCATTATTTTCTTCGGCATCTTATTGCTTTTTAATGGAAATAAAATATAATGTGAATATATGGAAAAATTTACAAAATATAAAGCATATCAAGAGCTTAAAAAGCTGGCGGAACATCCCTTTGATCTGACAAAAGCTGGTAATTTGACTGCGGACCGGCTAACTAAGTTTTGCATTCAGGCATGCGGCTTCAAACTGTTGTATGGAACTGAAAGGGTTACTGAGGAGGTCATTCAAGCGCTCAACAACCTCTCAAAGGAATCTAAAGCTGTTGAATACATGCAGCGTATGCAGGGTGGAGAGGTACTCAATCGCATCGAAGGATATCCCAGTGAAAATCGTGCTGTCCTTCATACAGCAACTAGAGATTTTTTTGATCAACAGAGTCCAGCAAAAGAAGCCTCCACTTTAGCTCGCAAGGAAGTCGATAAGCTTAAAAAATTCCTTAGTACTATTGAAGGGCGATTCACCGATTTGGTCATGATTGGCATTGGGGGGTCGGATTTAGGTCCGCACGCTAACGTGTTAGCTCTTCAGGCATATAAGTTACCTGGTAGAAATTTCCATTTTATCAGCAATGTCGACCCTGATGATGCTTTTTGCAAATTACGCGATCTAAACTTATCGAAAACAATGGTCGTGGTTGTATCTAAATCCGGAAATACTCTGGAAACGCTTACAAACGAAGAACTGGTTAGAGAAAAATTTGCAAAAGCAGGATTAAAAGCGGAAAATCACTTTGTTGCCGTTACCGGAGAAGGGAGCCCCATGGATAATCGTGATAGATATCTTGAGTCTTTCTACATTTGGGATTGGGTGGGCGGAAGATATTCAAGCACATCGATGGTTGGAGGAGTTGTTCTTTCATTTACCTGTGGTTTTGATAATTTCTGGGAGTTCTTGCGCGGAGCAAACGCGATGGATAAAGTGGCCCTAGAAGGGGAACTGAGTAAAAATCTACCTTTATTTGCTGCTTTGATTGGAATTTGGAATAGAAACTTTCTAGGATATCCCACAACGGCTATTATTCCATATTCGCAGGGTCTGATCCGTTATCCAGCTCACTTGCAGCAGGCCGATATGGAGTCAAATGGCAAGAGAATTGATCGCGAGGGAAATGCTATTTCGTACAAAACAGGCCCCATCATATGGGGAGAGCCAGGAACAAATGCTCAGCATTCCTTTTTTCAATTGATTCATCAGGGAACAGATGTTATTCCACTCGAGTTTGTCGGATTTAAAGAGAATCAATTCAAAGAAGATTTTACTTTCCACAAAACAACGTCCCAGCAAAAACTTCTGGCTAATCTATTTGCCCAAAGCATTTCTTTGGCAACAGGTAAAGAAGATACAAATCCAAATAAGGTTTTTCCAGGAAATAGACCCTCACACACTATTCTTGGAAAGCAATTGACTCCTTATTCACTTGGTGCTCTTTTGAGTTTTTTCGAAAATAAAGTTGCTTTTCAGGGTTTTATTTGGAATATAAATTCATTCGATCAGGAAGGGGTTCAATTGGGAAAAGTGCTAGCAAATAAAATCATCAGTAGATTTGCAGATAAGGGAGGCGAGCCTTATCCACTCGGAGATGCTCTCATTCATCATCTGGAGAGCCTATAATGTCATTAATGCAAATTGAAATACCCCGTCGCTCCCACCATTGTACAGAATGCAAGGGACAATTGATTCATGGAATGGATTATTTCTCAGCTCTGATAGATGGTTCTTCAAACACATATGAAAGGTGTGATTATTGTCCGAATTGCTGGGAGACCAAAAATAATGAAGAGGGGATTCATTGGAAATCCAAAGTCCCAGAAAAGCAAAAAATGGCTCAAGAGGAGCAATTTAAATCGCGCAATGAAAAGGCTCTTTTTCTTCTTAAGGAGTCTTTAAGAGATGGACAGCACATCGAAGCCTTTGTTTTGGCGCTTCTTTTGTCTAGATTCAAGGTATTAGCTGTCAGGCAGCAGATCGAACAAGAAAATATGACTCTTTACGAGGTTCTAAGGACCGAAGAAATGCTTTTTGTTCCAAAGGTCGCTTTGAATTCAATTCAAGTCGAAGCCCTTCAAACGATATTGGCCCAAAAATTGAAAATCTGATGGACAACCATATCGACGAATTCCTGAGCTTTATTGCTTCAGAAAAGGGGCTATCGCATAATACTATCAGCGCTTATCAAAAGGACAGTCAGAAATTTGTCGATTTCCTTCAAAGCAGAGGAATCACATCATTTAATGGTGTCGATCGTTCGGTCATTGTAGATTTTCTCGCTTCTCTAAATGATCGAAAATATGCCACTTCAACAATTTGCCGTGCATTAGTCACTGTCAAGGTCCTGTTCCGTTTTCTGAAGCGAGAAAATATTATTGAAAACAATATTGCCCTTTATCTTGAAACACCCAAGCTATGGCAGTTAATTCCAGAAGTGCTTAGCTACGAAGAGGTTGAAGGACTTTTCAATCAACCTGACATAACTGAACCCATTGGTTCACGCGACAGGGCTATTCTCGAACTTCTTTATAGTTCCGGATTACGTGTTTCCGAGGTTGCAACTATAGGTATCTATGACGTTGATGATACTTTTGTTAGAGTTTTTGGAAAGGGGAGAAAAGAAAGAATTGTTCCTGTCGGAAAGAAAGCTATCGAGGCAATCGACCATTATTTGACTCACGTCCGCGGTAATGCCGATTCTAAAGAGTTCAAAAATCTATTTGTTACGAAATCGGGTAAAGCAATGGACCGCATTACTATTTGGCGGATGATTAAAAAATATGCTAAAGGGGCTGGTATTTCAAAGAATATTTCCCCTCATACCTTGCGACATTCATTTGCAACTCATTTGCTTGATAATGGCGCTGATCTAAGGGTGATTCAAGACATGCTAGGGCATGCGAGCATTAGCAGCACCGACCGGTACACACATGTCAGCCGTTCACACCTGCAACAGGCATTTGAGCAATTTCACCCGCGGCTTTGTTGACAAAAATCATAAAATGGTATTATAATTGGTATTGTAGTGATATCACTTGGAGGTATGACATGTCTACAGCAAATTTTAATTTGAGAAACATCGGCCCTGATGTAATGGATTTGCTTAAAAAGGAAGCGGTAAAACAAAATTTGAGTGTTAATTCATTCATTTTACAGATGATCGAAAAAGGTCTTGGCATTTCACATTCCAGAAAAAAAAGTGTGTATCACGACTTGGATGATCTCGCCGGAACATGGGATAAAAAGGAGAAAAATGTCTTTGATAAAAATGTAAAATCATTTGAAAAAATTGATAAGGAGCTTTGGACATGAGGCCTGTAATTGTTGACACAAATGCTTATGCCTCATTTAAGCGTGCTGATCCAAGTATTATCGAAGTTGTCCAACATGCTGAAATAATAGGTATTACTCCGATTGTAATTGGTGAATTATTGGCAGGATTTGATGGTGGAAACAGAGCTACGCAGAATCGGGTGGAACTTCAAAAGTTTTTAGAATCTTCGCGTGTAAAAGTGTATAATATTACCATCGATACAGGACATTTTTTTTCAGAAATTTATTGCTCTTTAAAGGTAAAAGGGAAGCCAATTCCAACGAATGATATGTGGATAGCAGCACTAGCAATAGAACACGGATGCGTTGTTTGCACAAGTGACAAACACTTCAGTTTTATTGAAGGTCTAATTTCAGGAAGCAATTCAGTTGATTTGTTATTTTAGGATATTTGAGAAATTTCACCCGCGGCTTTCTTTTCCTTAGCTTTTATAGATAGCAGGCTTCCACAGTAAGCGGCATAGGCAAAGGAGGCTCCGCCAAGAACGACTTGCAAAGCCATAATAGCTCCAACTCCGATGCCAATAATTATTGGAATGGGGGTCTCTTTGACAATTAATTTAATTTTTTCAACTTGTTGCATAACAAAATCATCAAAGAGGAATCCTAGAACAAATCCGATGGCAAAAGTCGTTGGATTGATGTAAAAAAGCAATACAACCGCTAAAGTTCCAATGACATACAATGCAATAGTCTTGACTTTTTCCCATTTGGAGGGATTGACTACAGGTCGTGCTATCGGCACCTGAGGTGGTTGATTATTTACATTGGCAGCAGGTTCCATTATTAATTCCTTGGGTTATAAGGGTCAATAGTACCCAAACTCGATTGAAAAATCAAGATGTTTAATTATCTTTACATTATTGAATTGACATAAGTATTTTTATAAATTAAAATAAGATTATGAGGGATTGATTTATGAAAGCGGATGATTTGGATGATTATAAAATTCCTGAGAAGATAAAAAAGAAGCTTAAAAATAAAAATAAGCTGCTCAAGGAGCTAGCTGCAGGTAAGACTGCACAAGAAATTCTGGAATTCCCCGACGAAACAATGTCCAAATTTTATCGAGCAGCCCATTATCTTTTCGAACATGAAAAGTATGTAGATGCCGGGAATGCTTTTCTTTTTTTGGTCACTCTTAATCCTCATAATCACGATTTTTGGCTTGGCTTAGGAATGTCGACCCAGAAAACTGGCGACTTTGAGGGTGCCATTGATGCCTACGAAATGGCGGCCTATTATGATGTTAATAACCCTACTCCTTATTTTTACCTGGCCAAGTGCTTTTTCGCTGTTCATGAGACAGATAATGCTCTTCATGCTCTTGATCTAGCGATCGAATACGCAGATGAATACGAGGAGTATGCCGAACTCAAACGTCAGGCCATTAAGGCTCGCAATATTCTCATTGAATAGGACCATTTTTTCCGAGATAAATAAATGCTCTTATGCCATAATTCCCACTTTAAACAAAAAGGCCATAAAGTTGCTATGCCAAGAAAAAAAATACTCAGATCTATTGGGACTCACGATGGACCATTTCATGCAGATGAAGTAACCGCCTGTGCGCTCCTACTTCTTTTTGACATCATTGACAAGGATAAAATTGTTCGCACAAGGGATCCAGAAAAACTCAGAAATTGTGAATACATCTGTGATGTAGGCGGGGAGTATGATCCTTCAAAAAAATATTTCGACCATCATCAAGCAAAATATGAAGGCGATCTCAGTGGTGCTGGAATGATTCTTCTCTACTTGAAGGATAGCAAAGTGATTTCAGAAAGTGAATATACTCATTTCAATGATTCTCTGATTTATGGCGTCGATGCTGATGACAACGGTCGCATACCCATCACACCGGGATTCTGCTCATACTCCGATGTCGTCGCGAACTATGTTCCGATTTCTTATGAGGTGCCCCCATCTGTTATGGACGAGGCATTTTTACAGGCCCTCGATTTTGCTCTTGGACACCTAAAAAGACTGTGGGAAAGGTATCATTATGCTCGCAATTGTCGAGAAATTGTTGCCAAGGCAATGGCCAAAGGAAAAGAGGTCTTAATGTTCGAGAAGGGGATCCCATGGATGGATCTTTTCTTTGAGCTTAATGGGGAAAATCATCCTGCCTTATTTGTCATCGTACCTTCGCAAGGTCATTGGAACTTACGATGCATTCCTCCTACTATTGAAGATAGAATGAATGTCCGTTTACCCCTGCCCGAAGAATGGGCTGGTCTTCTTGAGGGCGAACTAAATAAGGTTGCAGGGATTTCAGGAGGTATTTTCTGTCATAAAGGCCGCTTTATCTCAGTTTGGGAAACCAAAGAGGACGCATTAAAGGCTCTAGACTATGTTTTGAAAAAGGAGCATCGATGACCACTATTTTTGGAAAAATAATTGCCGGTGAAATACCTGCAACGAAAGTGTTCGAGAATGAACGTATTCTTGCCATTAAAGATCTTTATCCGAAGGGGCCTGTGCACCTTTTGATTATGCCTAAGAAGGCTATTCCCGATTTGCAATCTGCTACTGCGGAGGATTTGCCATTAGTAACTGAATGTATTTCAGTTGCTCAACAGCTTGCAAAAGAGTATAACATTGACCAAGGATACAGGCTTATAGTAAATAATGGTGCAAGTGCGGGACAAACAATTTTTCACCTTCATTTTCATTTGATAGGTGGGCGCACACTCGGGGGAATGGCATAGTGGCAAATTTTGATTTAGAGGAAAAAAAGGCTGGATTACTAGTTATCGATGTACAGGAAAAACTTTTTGACAAAGTGGAAAGAGCCCCCGAAGTGATACAAAAAATGATGCAAATGATTCGAGGCGCTAAAATTTTAGAGCTGCCTATTATTGCAACGGAGCAGTATCCGAAAGGACTTGGCCATTCGGTTTCTGCAGTTCGCGGCCTTTTAGGTGAAGACTTCAAATATATAGAAAAAAGCACCTTTTCTTGTTTCGGCGAAAATAAATTTGTTGAAAAAATTAATTCGCTGCCAGTGACTCAATGGATTCTAGTTGGTATCGAAGCTCATGTCTGTATATTGCAAACAGCAAAAGATCTTCTGAAGGCCGGCAAGCAGGTTGTTGTCCTAAATGATGCTATATCATCTCGTTCACCTTTGGACCTTTTGACTGCAATTGAAGAGATGAGAAATTGCGGGGCACGCATCAGCAGCACAGAAACTGTTATATTTGAACTGGTCAAAAATTCTGCCTCGCCTATTTTTAAAGAGATTATCAAAATCATTAAATGATCAGAAACTTCGTTTATCTTTTTTTATATTCCCTTGCAACTCTTGAAGCATCCGCGCAAAAGATATCTTCGCATCTTTTAGTATGCGATCCATTACAGGCTTGTGAAGCAGGCAAGGAGGCTCTTCGATCAAATCCAGGACGCAAGGAACTTCTAGAAGCCTATATTCTAGCTCTCGCAAAAGCAGGAAAGGAAACCGAAATGCTTAAATGCTGGAATGAATATATCACCCTTTTTCCCGATCAAAAGGAAAATCGACTTGTACTTGAAAATATGGCTTGGGGAGTCATTGAAAAAGGGGTCGATTCAGATGCCCCAATGATCCGCCTCTACACAATGATTGGAGCACGCTTCGGAGAAGATGCAAGAGGAGTCGAAATTATCTACCAAGGGATGAAAGACGATAGCGCCGTGATTCGCGGTCTTGCTATTAGACTTGCCTCCGGCATGAAAGATGCAAAACTTAAAGACGAGATCCAACGTCTTTTTAAAGAGGAAAAATACTGGAAACTTCGTCTTGAAATAATTTTAGCCTTAGGGAAAATGGAAATTGCCTCTTCTGAAAGGGATTTGATCTCACTTGTCAGCAATGATCAATCGAGTCCTGAAGAAAAGGCAGCAGCTATTCAATCATTGGTATATCTCATTGAAGAGCCTAAAAAAGAGGAAATCATTCCTTTTATCCATAGTGATCGGGCTGGTTTACGCCTTCTAGCCTGCAAAGTGCTGGCACACGCTGAACTTATCGAAGGTGTGGATTTAATTCTGCCGCTCCTTTTAGATCACAATCCACAGGTTCGTGCCGAGGCGCTTTATACAATAGGGGTTCTCCGAGCAGGAAAACAGGAGAATATTATTCCTCTGCTTAATGATTCCAATCCACAAGTTGCCATCACTGCGGCCTGGGTGATGATGTTATCGGACCCCAGCCAAGGAATAAAAGCCTTCAGACCTTGGCTAAAAAATAGTAAGCCAGAAGTGCGTAGATTTGCAGCAGCAGCTTTGGCAGCTTCAGGAAAAAATGGAGTCCCTCTTGTCGTCGAGCAGTTTGAGGCAACCAAAGATACCTATGTGAAAATGAATCTTGCTCTGGGGCTTATAGGACAAAGGGTTAAGACTGAAAAGGCCTCCCAAACACTTTATGAGGGATTTATTACCTTGCGCGAACCTTGGAAGTGGGAATCCATGGGCCCATTCAGAGCCCTGGCTCCAAGTGATATTGATCATAGCGATCTAATCCCAAACTATCCCGAAGCTGTAAATCTTCAAACTAGGCTCGATATCTTGAATATTCTTGCTATTATGGAACACCCAAATTCTATTGAAGCCATTCGATCTTTTCTCAAAAGAAAACATCTTGGCATTCCACTGATGGCATCTACTCTGCTCTTGACAGAGGCCGATGAATCTGCCCTCGAATTAGTGGAAAATCTCCTTGACGATTCTGATCCGAAAATTCGAGTGCAAGCTGCTCTGATTCTTTCTATTTGGGGAGGGGGGGAGAGGGCTCTCGCAACCTTGCAAGAGACTTACTACACTGCTGATAGAGAGCTCAAAGAAATGATTTTAGAAGGGCTAGGCAATATTGGGTCCAATAGCACCATCCCTTTTTTAGTTGAAAGGCTCGGCGAATCCTATCAATCTCTTCGGATCATTGCCGCCTCATCATTGCTAAAAACCCTATATCATTAGGTCGTAGCGCGGTGTGCCTAAAGCTTCTTTGACAAATTATTTAAATCTTCATCGCATTTTCAATAAGCAAACTTTGAAATTCTAAAGCTTTTTCTCTAGCTTTTGCAACAGTACTTATACTCATTAAGCTTTCCGGAAGCTTATTGGGGCTTAGGACCTTCATTCTCTCCAGTAGATTGGAATCGTCTTGGAAGGCGATGCAATCGACAATAGCAAAAGCATAACAAGTCACCTCGGATCGTTCCTGCCTTTTCACATTGCTTTGGATAACAGATATATCTTCATTATCGAAATATGTCTCCTTAATAAATTCTCTACCGTATTTATCTCCAAAACTATCATTGATACAGAGAATGACTTTATCCTTGGTTTTGTCCAAAAAAAGAGAAATAGCATGATTTTTTATCATTTGTTCATTCGATAAAAAACCAGAATCAATGATTATAGCACCCCGATCTTTGATATCAGCAAATGCTTCTTTAAGCTTTTCTACAGAATTTGCAACGACGGCATTTATTTTATTCAAGCGTAATAGCTCATTAATTCCCGTAAAGGTGAGAGCATAGGTTTTATAGACGGATTGAGCCCAGCCAGATCCTTTCATCATGACTATTTCACCTATATGATCTTTGAGTTTGGGAAAAGATGCGATAGTTTGCGCCATTCGACAGCAGTAGAAGCATCTATTAATGTGATTTTCGGCCAAGCACGGTTCAAGACCTTGCATTTCCAAATTTTTTATTTCTATAGTAATGGACAAATCGTACCTCTTTATTAAGTATATATGTAATGATACAACATTACGTAATTACTTACAAGAAAAATTTTCATTATTGCAAAAAAGATTTGAATACTTCTTATTTTCGGATAGTGACATTTTTGAAAATAAGAGATATGACAAAATTACATGTATAACTGTTCACATGCTTTTTCAAAGCTGATTAATTTTCTTAAATAAGAATTATATAAAGAATAGGCATTTGCGTTGTGTTTTTTAAGCAATAATTTATACAAAGATAATTCGGGGCATACACGAAGTCAATGGTTTGGTAGTAGCTTTGGGCTTTGTCGTAAAAAAAAAGTGCACAACATAAACAATATTAATGACTTGTATTTCATCCCTGTGAATACATTGTGAAAGGTATTGACTTCTTTTTTTTGAAGGTGTAGATTCATTTGCATTTTGTTATGCGAGGTAAACATGCACCGAATCTTTTTGACCTGTTTTGTATTCTTGTGTCATTTTTTTATCCATTCTGAAATAGAAATAGATGATGAAACATTCCTTGAAAAAGCCATTGAAGAGGTAGAAGATACCAAATACATGGTGGACCTGAAAGGCTGTCCAAACGCAACTGTGGGGAACTGCGTCAACGCAATTACCGGAAGCTTCAGCGATGGTCGAGTCGACATGGAAGTCCGAGGCTCGAATCCAATCACTCTGGCTCGCTCATTCAACAGCAGCATGCGAGATCGAGGATCACTCTGTCATGCATGGAATATAAATCTCCCAGGAAAAGTCACTGCCTATCATAGTGAAGATGAAAATAGAAATGTCATAGATAGAGTTACTCTTCTTAAACATGGAAGTAGTGAATTTGCTTTCGAAGGGATAAAAGATAGCTCAAAAGTACCCAGCAAACAGCTTCACCATGGCGTTACTAACTGCTCTTCAGGAATTCTCACCGCCAAGAATAATATCAAAAATCTCAGATTCAAAAGCAAAAAGAAATCGGATAAATGTTCTCTCAAATTAAGTGAATTTGAAAATCTGAAGTTCAATAAATTTCATTCCAAAGATAATGAAATTGATTATTCACTAAGCATGCACAACTTTCCTAATAGATGTTCTCTAAAATACAATTACGATAAAAGTGATCGCCTGAAATCTATCCTCTCTACCGGATCTCATGAGAAGGAGATGGGATCTTTAAGATGGCTATATCCCTATGATTTTGAAAAAACTCCAATGGTGACAATACAAAGTGATGATGGAAGAGAAATAATTTATCAATTTAAGAAAATGCAGTCAAAAGATAGCGATAGTTCGTATCGGTATTGCCTTTCAGAAGTCATCTCAGAACATATTCCTCATCAAAAATATAAATATGAATTCTTATCGAAAAAGAAACCCGATTTATTGAAAAAAATCTCATTGCCTGATGGCAGATTTAAGAAAATCAGTTACTATCGATACAAAACAAAAAATTATGTTTTTGAAACTCCAAATTTTATCAGTGATAAAAAAGACAGCAGGGTAGGTCGAGTCAGGATTCTAAGCGCACCTGTTGGGTATGATAAATCTGCAATACCCACCTATACCTTTGACTATCATACCGGGCATAAGCATGCCACAGAAAAGCCAGAGAAGGGCTACACCGATGTTTATGATGCTTATAAAAATAAAATTCGATACATATATGACCGACAGCACCGTCTAGATGCAATTATTAGCTATTCAAAAGACGGTTCTGTTTATCGAAAAGAGCAAATGAAATGGGGAGCAAAGGACCATGATGAGTATACATGCCTCTTAGAACGCACGCTTCTTGATGGTAACAATCAGAAGTGCTTCTCTCGCAAATACAAATACGACAAAAAAGGAAACGTTTTACAAGAAACAGTTGTTGGGAATCTCTCAGGGCAAGGTGAAAAAGAAGTTTATGTTAAGCAATTCACCTATACTCCTGCTAATCAAATAGCAACAGAAGATGACGGATTCAGGATTATTAAATATGACTACTATCCCGATTCCGATTTGATTAAAAGAAGGTGGATTATTTCCAACTCACAAATTTGTGAGCGCTATTTTTATGATTATGATGCAAATGGGAGCATGATTTCAGAAATCATCGACGATGGTTTAGACAAGAACATAAATAATTTGACCGGAGTCACACAACGCTTCATTAAAAAGATCGTACCAGCAAGAAATGGCCTCCCTAAGGTTATTGAGGAAAAGGTTTTTGACTTCAAACAACACAAAGAAGTCCTTGCTAAAAAGCTTGTCAACCATTATTCCCATTCGGGACAACTTGTAAAGCAGGAAGTCTATGATGCCGATCTCAATCATATTTATTCCAAAGAAGTTGGTTATGATGTTCAAGAAAATGTCATTTGGGAAATCAACGAATTAGGACAACAAACCTCTTATGGATATGACGCCAATAAAAATCGTATTTTTAAACAAGGGCCAATTGCTGAATATTATAACACCTATGCATATGACTATTCAAATCGTCTCATTCGCGAAGAAGAAGTTCATACAGATGGAAAACGGTATGTAAAAACATATACGTACGATTATCTCGGCAATAGAACCTCATCTACAGACTATTCTGGAAATATCACACGATACAAATATGATGAATTTAATAGGATAATTGAAACCATTTATCCAACTGTCATAAGACCTGATGAAACATCTTATACTTCCTCAGAAAAGGTCACTTATGATGTCCTAAATAACATTAATTCTAGAATCGATGGCAATGGACAACTGACCAAATACAGATTCTCTTCCTACGGCAAGGCTGCAACCCTTGAAAATCCAGATGGGACCATTGAAAAAAATATTTATCGGCCGGATGGAGTTATTCAAAAGACCATTATGGCAAATGGCACCTCTATTGAATATGAATACGACTATAAAGATCGAAAAACTGTAGAAAAGCGATTTAGTGCTTTACGAGAGCTTCTTTCAATTCGTACATGGACTTATAATGCCTTCCAGTTGCTTTCTGAAACAGATTGTAATGGAAATACCACTTATTTCTCTTATAATTCTGCAGGACAACTTGTAAAAGCCAAAAAAGGTGAGAACGAAACTGGATACGTTTATGATTCCCGTGGAAGAAAAGTCGAAATTTGGGACAAATGCCAAAATAACTATTTCCGCAAAAACATCTGTCAATATGACAACCGCAACCAAGTTATTGAAGAGCGCATCGAAGACAATTTTGGCAATATGCTCAGCTTAAAGTGCTATTCATATGATATCCATGGCAATCGCACACATACTTCTACCCAATCTTCAAATGGTTTGATTACTAAAGTCATCGAATATGACACTAATAAACAAGTCACTAAGATCACCCATCCCAATGGAGAAGTAACACAGTTTCACCGTACCTATGATCACAGCGATCCTTGGGGAAATACTGTTTGCTACGAAATAGAAATCGACCCTATGGGAACACACACTTGCCGTACATACAATCCCGTCGGTAAAATTGCCATGGAAGAACACAAATCCCCATTGGGAGACGTTCTTAGAAGGTCGACTTTCTGTTACGACGGCAATGGCAATGTCATCAGGAAGTATGAAGATTTAATTATTGAAGGAGAAATTGAAAAGACAATCCTGACAAAATTTGAATGGGATGCACTTAATCGCGAAGTAGGTATTTTTGAGGCCTACGGAACGTCCGAACAAAAAATCACACGTAAAGAGTATAATGCACTCGGAAAAATTTCCAGAATCTATAAAGCCGACGGTATTATTGTCGACAATCTTTATGACCCTCAAGGACGACTCACTGACCTCTGCGACAGTAAAGGGGAAGTCCATTACCGGTATACTTATGACTCAAACGACAATATTTTTTCAGTCCTAGATCTGAAAAACGATCGACAAACAATTCGAGAATATGACTTCGACGACCGGGTCATTTGCGAGATCATGGATTCGGGTCTAAAGCAGTCATACGAATACGATGCCATAGGTAGAATCACAAAAATAATTCTTCCCGACCAGTCCGAAATTGTATACGAATATGATGCTAAGAATTTGCTGAAGATATCAAGAGGAGATTATGAAGTCTCTTATAACTATGATATTTCTGGAAAAATCCAGAGCATATCTCTGCCTCATAATCATGGAGAAATAACATACGATTACGACTGTGCCATGAGACTGATTAATATTGCTTCACCATATTACTCGCAGGTCATACCTGAAGGTGGATACGATGGATGTAATAGACTTCTCAAGTCAAATCAAACAGATTCCATTGGAACCGTTAATCTTGTGTATGACTATGACTTCCTGCATCAGTTGATTTCCGAAAAAGGTGATGTTTCGCATCTTTACGCTTACGACTCACGCTTTAACCGCATTAAAAAAGACGATACTGATTATGAAAATAACGCATTGAATCAGCTATTGTCTCAAGGGTCAACGTCCTATGTGTATGACAAAAATGGAAATCAGCGCTCGATTTCTCGTGAAGGAAAAAAAATTGATTGCACTTATGATGCATTGGACCGATTGATCACGGTAGAAATTGGAGAAACACGAGTAAAATTTGTGTACGATGCATTTCATCGAAGGATGAGTAAAGCAGTATTTGAGAAAGTCGATGGAAACTGGACTGAGATTTATTTTGAACAGTATTTATATTTATTTGATACAGAGTTTGGAGCCGTGAATGCCGAAGGGAAAATTGTTCAGTTGAATATGATCGGACCTGGAGTTGAATCTAATAGTGCAGCTATTGAGCTTCAGGGACATCTCTTTATTCCTTTCCATGATCATCGAGGCAATGTGGTATCTTTAGTTGAAGGCACTACGGGAGCCGTTGTTGAGACACATCGCTATACTGCCTATGGAGAAGAGACAGTTTATGATGCAGATGGAGAAAAAGTTGATGTTTCGGAGAATCCTTGGAGATTTAGTGGCAAGCGACTTGATGCTGAGATAGGTCTGAGTTATTTTGGACGTCGTTATTACGATAGTGAAGTTGGCAAGTGGACTACGCCAGATCCACTTTGGTTTGAGGATGGTCCTAATCTCTATGCTTATGTTCATAACAGTCCGATACTCTATATGGATCCTAATGGCCTCTTTAGCATTGGCCCTCTCAATTTCACTAATGGAAATTTCACGGTATCCTTTAACTATTTTGAAAAGGTAGCTGATTTCGTTACTAATGCAGGTAGATTTATTGTCGGTCAGCCATTGGTAGATACATGCACGCATGAGTATTGTGTTTCAGGCAAGAAGTATGATAACCTATCTTTGACGTTTATGAATGGAATTTGGAACACGCCAGAAGAAGCTAGAGATAGTGCAAAAAAGTTTTCTATGATGGCGGGGGGTATTCAGGTAAGAGGCATATATAATGGGTCGCAAGGAGTATTTGATCTTTTTGAGGCTATGTTGAATTTGGGTCGAGTTTCTACAGAACCTGTGTCGGCATTAAAAGCAATGTGGATGGATGCCTTTTCAAAAATGGGTCCAGATGGTAAAATATTGCATTCGTGTCACAGTCAGGGATCTATTTTAACTAGGTTGGCATTATTAGAAATGGAACCACACTTAAGAGAGAGGATACATATTATTGCGCTATGCCCTGCAGAGTATATAGAGAAGGAATTATGTGGTAGTGTCATACACATTTGCAGCAAAAATGATCCTGTAACTCGTATAGATGTACTAGGTCAAATTCGTTGTCGAGACACCATTATCTGGCTCGACAGACACCCTGATGCATCTTGGTTCGATCATTTTATCGACAGCCCAACGTTTACGAATAAATTAACGGAAGTCATGGATAAATCTTTACAGAAATTAGGGGGAGCATGAAGTTTATATTGATTATAGCATTAATAGCAATTTCCATTACATTGATATCCTGTTTGGATAATCGTTCTGAGGGTACTAAAATTGCTCATCGATTAATTAAGGAAACCATTGATGAAATGAATGAAGTCCATGGATTAACACCTTTTGCCATTTCTGAAGCTGAAGATAAAATAAACCGAGGTAAATATAAAGAAATTGGACTGAATTTTGCTGCGGATCATAGGATGAGTAAATTTGAGGCACGAGTGTTATTATTGGATATTGCTGATCGATTTCTTAACAGACTAAATGCCAATGAAAAAAAAGATCTCTTTATGGGAACTGCACCTTTTGTGGATAATAATATAGATGTTAGTATTTCAATTTCTCCTTCAGACGGGTCTAGATCAACGGAAAGTGAATTAATTGGATTTCATTTTATTGGAAATCAAAATTGCATAATGTATTCATACCCTGTGTCCGATAATATCTATGGTCGTCGCCACGAATTTGAAACGATTGAGGAAGCACGTAAGTTAGTGCAAGAGCAACATTACCACTTGTAAATGCAGAAAAATGACGCATAACAAGTAAGAAAGTGCGCGTGAATTTGGAGTGACCTAATTCATTAGGTCTTTTTCAGGGCTGAATTTATTCGGCCCTGTGCATGGCAAGATTTCGCCATTCACCTAAGGAGGGCAAGGTGTCGCCCTCCACCGAGCCGAATAAATTCGGCTCGGAAAAAGACCCAATAAATTGGGTCACTCCAAACCGGAAATACTTATCATGAAAATCGCGATATTCTCTTTTAGAAGACGGTCTTAAAGTGTCACTATTGCTAAAAACTTTAAATTATTCGATTGTTCCAGTGGCGAATTTCTCATTAATTTTCCTGTATGAAGTTAAATCAATTTGGGTTGTTGTGTCTTTGCACTTATTTCGAAGGCATTCTAATACCAGCCTCAGATCGTCCATAATTTTTTTTTCACCACGTAAATTAATTTTTTCAAGGGGTTCTTTCCGATTATTCACCAAACCAATAATGGACTGACATAATATGGATTTAACACTATCTTGTGTTATTAGATTGTTGATTTGCAGTTTTAAATTTTTAATCATATTCCACCTTCTGGCTTCAAGACAAAAAATTGGAAAATAATCTTTAATATATTCCTCGTCGCCTTCGAGGTAAACACCAAGATGCTTTACGTTAGTCAATTCACCTATTCGCTTGAGAAGAGTGCCGCATGCGCGAGGATTGTTATCTTCTTTAAATATTGGATTCGTAAAATGAAGGATGAAAGTTTCTAGACCTTTATTTTTTGCGCAGCTATTGAATTTCATAAGTTCATAGAATGTACATTGCTCGCCGCTTAGACTTAAATAGTCCTGAGGAGTCTTAATTGCGGCGAGTATAGACAAACATTCTACTACATCTGAGGCTTTAACTCCCACATCTTCAGGATTTTGCAGACGGTCATTCATAAATTCAGAGAAAATATTCAAGAACCATCTATGATTCAACTCGTAGCGGGTATCCAATAGTCGTTTAAAGGGGCTAGTTAGGTTTTGTGTTTCTAGCACTAGTTCATTTGGTATGACTGATTTGTTCTTTACTAGCTTATAAACTTCTAACCATCCATTACGTATCGCTTCGCCATGGCGTTCGAGTAAAATACCATGAGCTATAAGATAGATCTTTTTACAGGTTTGTGAAATGGCACCCATCTCTTTATGGGGAAGATAGTAAAAGATCCCTGGCAATATATTGCGCATGTCACTACTGCATAGCCAGCTTTCTGCCCCTGAATTTATTTCCTTAAAATTAATATTCATTTTTGATAAACCGTAACATATAAATGTAGTTATATGCAAGAAGTTTAATATAATATCTTAGGGTAGGTTTTTGTAGCGATGACGATCAAAATGGAAAGGGAAAAGAACCCAACTGCGAAATCGAGGCATAGGTCAGATGTGGTTGCATGATTGGTGATCATAAAGCTGCGGAGTGCATCTACCTGATATGATAATGGATTTAACTTGGATACGATTTGTAACCATCTAGGCATCATTTCGATGGGGTATAGGGCATTACTCGCAAAGAAAAGCGGCATTGTCAGGACTTGTCCAATCCCCATAAATCTTTCCCGCTTTTTTACCACAGCTGCAACGATTAATGAAAAAGTGGAAAAGATAGCGCCTCCCAGCAAAACGGTCGTAATAACTCCGACAATAGAAAAAAAATCCCACCTCAAATGGATCCCCAAAAACAAGGAAAGCAAATAAATAATAAAAATTTGCGATACACCTCTAACTCCAGCAGCCAGCGCTCGACCAATGACCAAAAGACTTCTTGGAGAAGGTGATACCAAAATTTTATGCAGAGTGCCCATATCACGTTCCCAGATCAACGAAATGCCGAAAAAAATCGAGATAAATAAAATACTTTGTGCCAGAATCCCTGGGGCTATGTAGTCGAGGTAGGGTAGCGAGCCCGTTGGGATGGCCCGCACGTTGGCCATTGCTTGTCCAAAAATTAACAGCCAAATAGCAGGTTGAATCATCCTTGTGAATAGTTCATAGGGATCGTGCTTCAATTTTCTAATATCTGCTTCAAGGATGGCAATCACTTGCTCCAATCTTCTAAGCAAGATGCTAGAGGTTAGAAATTGTTCTTCGGATTTGTTTGACATGACCGTAACTTCCTCCTCCTTTTAATGAACTTCCTGTATGAAAAATAAATACATCATCTAGAGTAGCTTGTGGACCCAAAGCCGCCTTTAGATTGGTTGGTGTATCCATTACAACAATACGTCCTAGATGCATCAAGGCAACAATATCACAGAGTGTATCAGCTTCATCCATATCATGTGTAGTCATGAGGATGGTCGTTTGCATTTGTTTATTTAATGCTTGAATGTGTTTCCAAAGGATTTTACGAGCGGCGGGGTCAAGACCGACGCTGGGTTCATCTAGAAAGAGTACGCCAGGTTGATGGATTAGGGCTTGAGCGATCTCTAGGCGGCGGATCATTCCTCCCGAGTAGCTGCTAACTAATTGGTCTTTATGCTCTCCTAAATTCATGAAGTCCAAAACCAATTGGATGCGCATTTGCCGATATTTTTGCGAGATTCCATAGAGTTTAGCTGACATGAGCAGATTTTCATATCCGGAAAGTTCACCATCAGCAGAGAGAAGCTGAGGAACATATCCTATGCTTTGACGTACCTGTGAGGGATTTTTGTTGATAGAATAACCGTTGATGTATGCTTGACCGGATGTGATTGGTAAAAGAGTTGTGAGCATCTTGATGATGGTGCTTTTACCTGCACCATTGGGTCCAATTAATCCGAAGGTCATGCCTTTTTTTATTCCGAAGGAAACGCGATCGACAGCAAGCAATGTACCATAACTATGGCTAAGCTCTATTGCTTCGATAATAAATTCAGGATCACTTTGTTTTAAATTTGATGTATTCATGTTATATTTTCTCAATTTAAATAATTTTATTTAATGTGTCAATGGCAATAGTAATTTCAGAGTGGACTCGGAAATTATCAGATTTATGTGGCAATAAATAGCATTTTCGGATGCAACAACATTTGTCCTTATATTCCAGTTGACTTAATTTTTTAGTATATGAATAATGCAGCCCAAACCATTACAAGGGACTATATATGAAAAACTTAGAAATCGTTGAGATTGAATCCTGGGAAACTGCAATTTCACCTGCAACGCAAGATGCCATTGTTAAGGCATTGGAGGGTGGTAAAGTTGTATACTTTCCTAAATTGTCTTTCAATTTAGGTTCGCACGAGCTACCCCTTTTATCACCAGACAAAACTGACCCAAAGTCAAAAAATGTTAGCTTTGATATACGCACGCAAAAACTGGCTGGGGCTCAGTGTTCAGATGCCGAGAAGGAATTGCTTGCAGAAATGATTAAACGTTTTGCAGTTGCCAGTCGAAAAATGATGGAAACACTCATTCCATCTTACAATAAATATCTGGAACAGGCTCGGACCAGCTTTCGTCCTGTAGAGATTGAAGGGAGAAAAACTTCCTATCGCAAAGATGACTCATTGTTACATATCGATTCATTTCCAGCGACGCCTTCCAAGGGAAAACGGATACTTCGGTTCTTTTCGAATATTAATCAGGAAGGAAAGTCAAGAGTATGGAGGATAGGGGAGCCATTTTCTGATGTTGTTAAAAAAATGGGGCCTAGAACCAGTTCTCCATTTCCAGGTTTGGCTGAGCTTTATAAGTTATTACGCATTACAAAAGATTATCGCACCCTCTATGATCATTATATGTTGCAACTCCACGACAATATGAAAGCGGATTCAAAATACCAAGAAGAAGTGCCGCAAGAAACAGTCTTGCTTCCCCCTGGTAGCACCTGGATGGTTTACACGGATCAAGTTTCTCATGCTGCCATGTCAGGTCAGCATGTTTTGGAACAAACGTATCATTTGCCGCCAAGTGCGATGCAAAACTTAGAAACAACACCTCTGGCTGTACTCGAGAAATACTTCAAGAAAATATTACTTTAAAAAAATATTTACTATTAATTTTTAATTTGATAGTTTGACGTTATGTACACTAAAAAGGAAATAGATCACCTCCAGCAAGAATGGAAATCCAATCCGAGATGGAAGGGAATTGTCCGTCCTTATAGTTCTGAGGATGTTGTTAAGTTGCGCGGCTCTATTCATATTGAGTATTCACTAGCGAAATTGGGATCGGAGAAGTTTTGGGATCTGTGCACTAAAGAAAAGTTTATTCGTGCTTTAGGAGCTGTTACGGGTTGTCAAGCGGTGCAGCAGGTCCAAGCGGGATTAAAGGCCATCTATGCTAGCGGGTGGCAAGTGGCTGCTGATGGTAACGATGCTGGACAAATGTATCCAGATCTTAGTCTTTATCCTGTTAATAGCATGCCTTACCTCGTTCGTCGCATAAATAATGCTCTTCTCAGGGCGGATCAGATCCAACATATGAAAAATAAAAGCAAAGTCGATTGGATGGCGCCAATTGTTGCTGACGCTGAGGCAGGATTTGGTGGTAACTTAAATACTTTTGAACTAATCAAGGCTCTTATTGAATCGGGAGTCTCAGCTATTCATCTTGAAGATCAAGTTGCCTCATTAAAAAAATGCGGTCATTTGGGAGGGAAGGTCCTTGTTCCTATTCAGACTTTCATTGAAAAACTGGTTGCGGCAAGGTTTGCAGCTGATATTATGGGAGTTCCACTGATTATTATTGCGAGAACAGATGCCCATTCAGCAAATTTGATACCTGCAGATTATCATAAGATAGACGAACCATTTCTTACTGGTGAGAAGTCTCCTGACGGTTTTCACTATCTTAAAATGGGAATTGATCACGCAATCGAACGTTCTTTGTACTTTGCACCATATTGCGATATGCTTTGGTATGAGACATCAAGTCCTGATATTGACGAGGCAAAAAAATATGCCGATGCCGTTCATAAGCGGTTTCCCGGAAAGTGGCTGGCCTATAATTGTTCTCCTTCTTTTAACTGGAAGTCGCATATGGATGAAAAGAGTCTTGCGGATTTTCAGGAAAAATTGGGGATGATGGGGTATAAATTCCAATTTGTCACGCTTGCTGGGTTTCATACGATCAATACTAGCATGTTTGACCTCGCCATTCAGTATAAGTCAGATGGAATGGCGGCCTATTCTAGGTTGCAAGAGCAAGAATTTGATCTTGAGAAAAAACATGGTTATAGTGCAGTCAAACACCAGCAATTTGTCGGTACGGGCTATTTTGATGAGCTGACTGAAGTCTTTGGCCAAGGTAATTCATCTACCAAGGGTCTCAATGGGTCCACTGAAGAACAACAATTCTAAGGGATTGTAACCTTATTGTATAATGACAGTTGTCGATTCAATTGTTGTTTTTCCCATTCGAAAGCTTGTTGATGCCAAGGGGTATTTTCAGTAATTTTTCCGTTCAAGAAGTGACTTAGAAGGACTACCGAGCGTGGATAGGTTACTTCCAAAACACCTTTGAAGTGAATATCGGCTATTTCCTTGCCCTCGGTTGCGTACAGCCAGCATCCGTATAATATATGCAGAAGGGAATGTTCGCTTGTGAGTTCTTCAAGAGGATATTTGTGAAGGATTTCTCCCGCTTCGTTCCATTTTTTTTCCAAGAGTAATGTCCAAATTTTGTAACATTCAATTCTGAGCTTATCTCCTTCAATGAGTTCAACTTTTTCAAAAGCGCTAATGATTTCGTGAGCCCATTTTGTATCTTGCTTATCGAGAGCTGTTTCAAGACTGTGGATTCCGGCTCGAATGGATTCGGGTTCTGAAGAAATAACAACTTTGGGCTTGCCAACATGAGCAGAAATCATCAGCTTGATGAATTCTAGATCATCCATATTTTCGATCTTTGTTGCAGCTAATTCCCAATGTCCTAACTCGATCAAGCAACATAGCGCGTTAGATAATGTGCTGTGAGAAATGGGTTCAGTTGCAGTCAGCTCATCGATAATTTCAAGTAGAATATAAGGTTTGGCAAGCCAAAAAGCCAGTTGAGTGGCGATTTGCTGATTTTTGATCGCTGGATTATTTTCTTCTTCACGCTCTAAGATGAAGGGAAGGTGTTCCCAGTGTTTTTCTAAGCTCGAAAATAGTTTTTTTGCATTAGTCCCTATTGTCGTTTTTGGAAGATGTCTTACGGCAGTCAGAATAAAATTATAGGCTGCCTGTCTGTGGAAGCGTGAGCTTTCATGCATCCGGTAGAGCACTTGCTCTTGAAGAATTGGAAGAAGGGGATGGTTTGGATACCTTCTAAAGGCCAATTCAAAGCATTTAATCTCTTCGTCATAGTCCTTAAGGACCCTGTATACTTGTGCTTTTCCTAGATATTCGAGAGGCGCACCCGGTGTCGAATGGAGTTTTTCGAATTCCTCTAGAGATTCTTCAAAAAGATTCTCTTTTTGTTTAGGATCATCAGTAGCGTGTGCTTGTTCTAGAAGTGTGATGCCGGCACGGAACATTGCTTCGCGCCCTTCCACTCTTCCTGGGAATGAATATCCAATGCGACGATATTCGTTTAGCGCTGTTACATAATCTTTATGTGCTAAAAAGGCATCGGGAACGGCAAGACAGTTGACCATAATGTTTTGACTTCCAACGTAGATGATCAGGTCATCCATTTGAAAATCGGCGTCCCGCGAGAGTAAACCAATGTGGGTACCTACCAAAGGCAGATGGCTGATATATGAAAATTGAAGGATGTCATCGAGATAAAAGTAGAGGTTGTGGTCGATTTTCTCGATCCTAATATGATAGAATTGTTCTCTTTCTAAATAGACTTCGGGAGCATGCAGGACCTCGACAGAAGAACGGAGAAGTTTGGTCGATTTATTAATATCGGATCCCAGCCAAAGGCAATATCCTACGTTCAGGTGTGCCCGTTCGACAGCTTCTGGAATATTGAGAAGAAAGCCTATTCCATGCCCTTGGGGACCAATTTTGATTTTGGCTTCAAGTTTGGTATTACCGGTAAAAGATCCTTTTGAAACCATCAGGTTGACCCATTCGGAGACTTCAGGGCCTCGAGTAATAGCAATGTGTTCTGTGAGAAGGACATGTTCCTGGAACTCCCAATCTCCTTTTGATTTAATATGAAGATCCGCAATTTGAAACCATTCGGATCTTCCTTCGATATAATTTTCAAGTTCTCTTATGAGGGCATCGACAGTTTGGTATCTGTCATCAGGATTAATTGCTAAGCATTTGCGTGCGATGCGTGAAAGTATTCGTGGAACATCTCTATAAGGTGCAACTTCAGAGGGGTCTGCGAATGTTTCTCTGTCCATATTTTTTCGGAATTCTTCTAAAGTACTTCTTGGAAAAGGAGACTGAAGCGACAAAATATAATAGAGCATTACACCAAGTGCATAAATTTCTGTTTGGATGGTTGCCGGACTTCCTTTGCCCCTTTCTGGAGCCATAAATGAAACTGTTCCAACTACTTTTCCCATGCGGGTCAATTCATGTTTTGGATCAGTCTCACCGATTTCCAAATCATCTTCATCTTTATCGCGGTTTAATTTTGCCAGTCCCCAATCTAAAATTAGGACCTCGCCATACTCTCCAACAATGACATTTTCCGGTTTAATATCGCGGTGCAATACCCCTTTTGAATGGGCGTAGGCAATGGCTTGGCAAACCTGGATAAAAATGCGGATCAGGGCTGGAATGGAGCCTCCGATATGGTGGAGGGCTTCTCCCTTTTTTTCTTGATCGGCAGTGGTTTTAAGAATTTTTCTAAGCGTTTCACCTTGGACATAGGGCATGGTATAATAGACTGTGTTTTCTTGGTCCTGGATGGAGTAGATGGGGATAATAGCCGGATGCGTCAATTGTGAAGTGATGCGAGCCTCTTTTAAGAAGCGGCGATGCATCTGTTTGTGTGCGGAAAGATCGGTCCTAATTTTTTTAAGAGCGATTCTTCGGCCGCAGATAGTATCGTAGGCAAGAAGCACTTCTCCCATGCCCCCCTTGCCGATTTCGCCGAGAATTTGATAAGGGCCGATTGAGTATTTGATTGATTCCTTATCGGGGATATGTCCTAGGATGTAAGAAGGTGTATTTTCGTTATTAGTCATTAATTTATGCGATTTTGTATTTTCAGTTCTTTCCACAAGTTTAGGGCTTCGTCTGAAGCAAATTGAACATGGCAAGTGTGACCCAGTTCTTCATCAAGATAGACGCCATTAGGGGTGCTGTATGACGAGATCATTTGATGGAATAGGGCGTTGGTGCCATGTTCATCCCGTTCAGGAAGAGTATAACGGAAGCCGCAGATGACCGTTCTAAATGGTCTATCCTTCCAGTTCTGATGTGCTTTTCTTAGAGCCTCTTCAGCGCTTGGTCCTGTAATGCCCGATTCTTTTTCTCCATCGACCGACTGAATCCACCAACTATATAAATTAGAATCGTTTTTTCGCAGAAAAGCATACGTTCCGTCGCCAAATCGCCCCACATGTATTAACTTTCCTTGAATCGACATCTCAAATACTTTTTTTATTTGTATAATACTGAGATATCGTTTTATTCTCAATTATAACTTAAGCTCGCCCCTGAATTTTTTGCAGAATTGTTGAGTGCTGGGTTGATGTTGAGTTTCTGACCAGCCTGTTCACCCAAGGCTGAAGACTCGCCGCAATGCTGCCTCTGGCTTCTGCTGGTAGTAAGTTTTGGATAGATCATCGATTGTGCATCCACGAGTTTCTTTTCAATGACCATGAGAGCTTGTGAAACGTCTCTGTTATATTCTCTTTTGAGGGAATTGATCTTGTTGCAGTAGCCTTTTGCAACCCCTGCGAAAAATGAGTTTTTGGCTACCAGTCCCTTTAGGCCAGCTCTTTTTTTGGAATGGTTCCATAGGTGATCTAATTCACGATCGAGAAATTCTGCGACATATTCGGCAATCTCAATATTTGTGGCAGTTCCAATGATTTCAAGATAAACGAACTCGGTACTTTTATTGTAAACAGTGGTTACAAAAAAGGTTTCCAGGATGCGACCGATAGTGCACATTTTTTGATTTGTCTTTTTTTGTTTGAGGATGCGTTTGAGAATTATTTTTTCTTCGTCATCGTTGCCGATGTATTTGGAATCAAGGTTGTGTTTCATGAGTAATTGTTGTGACTTGATCATGGCCTGTTCAGCTTCGTTTTCGTTGGTGCTGCCTGCAAGAGCCATGAGTTTTTGGACTTTTCGTAGGACGCTGTTTTCCTCGGCGTCACATTGGATGAAGTCTAGGGAGGTGGTTGCTTTATAGACTTGATCGCTCCAGCCGAGCCGGCAACAGAATGCTTTAAATTCGGCGCCGTGGGGATTGACCGCGTATCCGAAGTTGATGAAGGTGATGTAGTGGGCAAGTTCGTGTCGAATGATGTTGTGGAGTTGTTCTTTGCTGACGTTGATTAGTTGTTCGTGGAATCCCATTTCATAAAATTCGGGATTAAAGTATCCCAGCATATTTTTATTGTTGAAAATGACGACTCGGATTGGATAAGAATACTCTTCATTTGTGGAATAGAATCTATCACCGCGGACCCTGAGACGGATTTCTCTTTCTAAAACATGTTTAATGACACTTTTTATATCTTCAACGAACTTTACAATCTTTTTTGAATAGACGTGCATGACGGTCACTCCCTGAATTTGTCTAGAGATCCTAACATAGTCAATACAAAAGTTCTATAAAAAACCGAGATGCGCCATCGCAAGTGACACGTGAGGTGTAAAGACTAGAGCTGTCAATGATGAACGTGCTAATACGAATTCCTATTTGGGTTCAAACGGGTAAAAGTATGGACGCGGGGTCGCGGAAACACGGAATAATCTTTTTTCTAATATGGGGTTTTTCCCCTGTATTTTCATTCACCCACAATTGCTGGAGCCCCGCACCAAATCGAATTTTGTGCTTGAGTTTTATCTGTTCGTTTAAATAGAATGTGAACGCCTCAAATTTTAAAACTCGAAAATTAGGAGAAAAAATGGGATCGCAATACGTCAAATCAAAAATTATTCACGCCGAAACTAAGATGCCCAGTGATAGTGGTGGAGAAGGCAAACCACATCCTCGTTGCCTTGCAACGGTACCAGGAAATATCGAAGAATTAATTAACCAATTTAAAATGCAAGAAAAAGAGATCTGCTCAGGCTCTCAAAAATAGTTTTTGTTTATATGGTCATGATTCTGATGAATCATGACCAATAAATTCTATAGGTGTTATAAGAAGATTTAATAGTAGTTTATTATTGGGTTTCAAGATGAATTTAATATCAAAAATTAGCATTGTAGGGAGAGGGATTGATCCTTCAAAACATTTAAGCCTGGCAGCCGTCAACGCTCTCAAATCGGCAGATAAGATCATAGGCATCGAATCTGAAAAGGAATTTTGGGAGGAACTTCAAAAGGAATATGGAATTGGCGATGTAGAAGATATGGCTAGTCTTTATAACAGTCAGGATAAGGACATGATTAATTATCATCGATTTGTTGACCATGTCCTTTCTCTATTGCCCAATTTTAACCACTTAGCGCTACTTGTTGCAGGACATCCAAGAATCGGTGTTACTTTTATTGAATTATTAAAAAAGAATGCACCCGCGAATTTACAGATTAATATTATCGAGGGCATTTCAAGCTTTGATGTCATGATAAACTATCTAGAAATAGATCCTCTTGAAAAAGGTACCGTTATTGTAGATGCCAACCGGTTATTACTTTTTCAATATAAATTAGAACCCTCCCTTTCATACTTTATTTATCACGTATGTTCTATTGGAAATTCAACAACTAATTTTGTCGATCCCTCTTCAGGGAATCGGCTTGATCTTCTTAAAAATTATTTGATGAAATACTATTCCAAAGATAAAGAAATTTTACTATGCAGAGCCTCAAATGGGAAAAATGAAAGTTCATCATTGGTCCGTAGTACGATTGCCGAATTAGAGGCATGTACATCAAAAATCGATTATAGCACAACCTTGTATTTACCTGGTGAAAACCCCAAACAGTTGGATTGGGCTTATTTGGAGTTGTTAAAATGAATTCTATGAAAATACTGCATTGTATTTTAAACAATAAATGGATTAAAGCAGTACTGCTCATAACCGTGCTGCAACAACTTTTAGTAGCTGGAGGCACCTATTTTTTAGGAGAACTTGTCAGACAATTTCCGATCCAAGGATTTCAACTCAGTTCAGCCATAATTTTATTTTTTTGTATCTTTTTACCAGGGACTATAGTTCATTACTGGATCGTTTGGTGCTCCGTACGGGCATGCAAACTAGCACAGTTGAATTATCTTAACGAATATATCCAGACAAACTATAATCACCCCACACATTGGCGTAACGAAAAGTCTAAACAACAACGACATGATATCATGTGTCGTGGAGGCCAAGAAACAATTCAATCTACGGTCTATTTTTTTGCAGATTTGACTGCAACTGGGCTGAATATCATTTTGAATACTATTTCTATTATTCTTGTTACTGATTTAACGCTGGGCATTGTCATCGTTTTAGCAGGGCTTTCAGGATTAACAATTATCTATTTTTCAGGGACAAAAATAGCAGATAGCAGTCGGGATGAAATGCTATCTGAAAATCGACTGAATGCACATATGAGTCGAAGCTGGGATAATATTGTTTTAGGAAATCAATTATTTTTTGACCGATGGAAGAAACATTTTAATGATTTATTCTCTGTTACAGAAAAAGCTTCTCTAGAGGTAGTCAAAAAAAGAGATTGGGCGATCTCAGTTGCGGGTTTAATCACAAACGGTCTTGTCCTTGGAAGCGCAATATTTCTTGCTTGGCTGAACCAAGAAAATGCTGGTTTTGTTTTAGCTATTCTTGTGATGCTACCTAGAAGCCTTCAAATTGTTATGCATATTCAGATCATACAAAACTACGTCGCACAATGGAAAACAATCAGAGAAAAATTAGTTGTTACAAATGAAAGCCTTCTAACACCAGAGTCTATAGATCTAAGTTCCTTAATTCAAGACGACAATATTCTAATTAAATCGGGTGAGCAAAATCATTCTGTTAGAGAAATTGACAATCTTATTACTAACAACAAAACAGGTCGTTTCACCATTACAGGACCCAATGGAACAGGTAAGTCAAGTTTGTTATTAAAGTTAAAAAATAAATTTAGCTTATCTGCAACTTATCTTCCAGCCCATCATCAACTCATGCTTCGAGAAGCACAATTAAGTCTTTCCACAGGAGAAATTGCTCTAGCGGCATTGAAAGACCTTGAAAAAGAAAATAATGGCATCTTATTTCTGGATGAATGGGATGCAAACCTATCAGCAGAAAATCGTGTTGTTTTAGACCGCCTAATTGAGCAACTCAGTTTAGAAAGAGTCGTGGTGGAAATTAGACACACTATCGATTTTGTAAGAGTCTGATGTATGTCTAGTAATATTGCACAAACAATACTGGTTACAACAAAGTGTTCGGGTGGATGTCAACATTGTCCCTTTTCAAGTGCTGATATGGAACAATTATTTTTGAAGTCGGAAACAATCCAAACAATAGTGAACCAAACTACTAGTGAGTTAGTTGTTCTCTCCGGAGGAGAGCCTTTTGAGCATCCAGATATTTCTTCAATTTTAACAGGCCTCAGCAGACAAAATAAGCCATTTAGGATTGCCACTGGAGGATTTCTAGATCTAAAGCAGTGGATTGACCAACTAAAACAGCTTAGTTATCCTTCGGGTCCACTTGAGGGCATATCGATGGGAACTGATGTGCTTAGTACACGTGTTAACAATAAAAGGTGGAATGCAATTTGGAAAAATAACATTCAGCTACTTTCTGAATACCAAATTTCTTATTCTCTTACCTTTACAATAGGAAACGATTTGAATTTTACTCAAATGAATCTGCCAAACTGGATAGATCTTTCTAAGAGCAAGCCAGAATTTCTCTACTTGAGGTACTCGCACGAACATTTGCGTAAAAAATGGATTCTGGATCTTAATAACGCTTTCGGCAACATTCCGATTATTCAGGACGACCTCTTATGACCTCTATTCGTTTTCTACCGATTGATTTGCAAAAAAACACAGATCTTTGTGTTAAATTCCGAATTGATTCCTTTGTATGTGGCTTTGGTCATGCGGATTCTTTTTACAAAAATTGCGGAATCAACGGTGAGGATTATCTTAAGTGGCTTAAAAAAATTATGGAAGAGGACCAACTTGCTGCTTTGCACATTTGGGAAGATAATCAAATCATTGGTCAACTCGAACTTACAATACGCAAAGATGAAAAAGATGAAAAATATGGCTATGTGAATCTTTTTTATCTAATTCCCGAAAAACGTGGGACAGGGATTGGAGACGTTATTCATGGTTATGTTGAAGACCATTATCGACGATTGGGTTATTCTGTGCTCCGCTTAACTGTAAGTTTTGAAAATGTCCGAGCCATTAAGTATTATATAAAACATGGATGGAAGGAAATAGGCCCTCGCTCAGATTTCCCAGGAACCTTTTACATGGAAAAAAAGCTTTGAGATATTTCTTCGCAAGAGACACCCGTGAAGTGTGAAGAATGACCTCTCTATTTCCCTATTTTATTCTCAATTTAAAATCAGGAATTTGCTAGAATTAAGGCACGTGCAGGAGAAACGCGTGGTTCCAAAAAATATGAATAAAATTATTCAGTATCAATTTATTCAGAAGTTGAAAACTGTTCCTTTTATTGAAAAAATTTATCTCTATGGATCACGTGCAAAAGGTATTAATGATGAACGTGCCGATATAGATTTAGCGATTGAATGTCCTCTCGCTACAGATGAACAATGGGATCAAATATTGAAAATTATTGAAGAAGCTGATACACTTCTCAAGATTGATTGTGTGAGATATGATCGGATAAAAAATTTGAAATTTTTAAATGCCATAGCGAATGATCACATTGTTTTATTTGATAGGAAAAATTAAGAATGAAAAAATATCCATGGAAAGAATCTTTTGAGTCATTGGGAGATGCAATAAATCGTTTGGAAGAAGTTTTAAAGATGACTCCTGATGAGCACCAAATTGTGATGGATGCAACGATTCAGCGTTTTGAATTTACCTTTGAATTATTTTGGAAGACACTCAAGAGGTTTTTGTTTGTAGAAGGTATAGATGTTAAAACACCAAGGGAAACTTTGGAAATGGCATATCAATTAAAGTGGATCAATGATGAAAAGTTATGGTTAAATATGCTCAAAGACAGAAATGAGATTCCTCATATTTATAATGATGGATTGGTTAAAGATATTTATGACAGAATAAGAAAATATGTCCACGTCCTTAAAGAAGTTTATGTATTTCTCGGTTCTAAGAAGAAAAACTAAGATTTTTTTCTGAACTTCCGCGTCTTCGAGTTGATTTTTCTGTGCAGAGACGCGGAGTATTTATAATTTTGATTATTCAAGTGACCAAGGCCGCAAGGTGATAGAAAAATTGATAAACAATTTTTTTGTTGGAGGCTTGAGATATTTTGAGGTAACATAAGGGCTCCTTTCGGAATAATCTTTTTTCTAATAAAAGTTTTTTTCCCGGTATTTTCATTTGCTAGCAACTGCTGAATTTCGTGGGCAATTGTAAAATAATGAGCGATAATTAACCTTGAATAAAATATGATCCTTGGATAGGTTGTGAGGGAGGGATCAAAAAATGAACGGAATATTTAATACACCTCTTCTCCTATATAAAATTGCAGGATACTTGCCGATGAAAGATGTCGGAAGGCTATCCCTGTGTTCTCGGACATTGCAGCGCAAAGTTTCTGACTATTTTATTTTATTTTTCACAAATGGAATAAGTGACGAATTTTCTAAATTAAATCCCGAGTTCATAATCAGAAATATTCAGAATTCTAAATCTGCAAAATGTGCTAGGATGAGTTATATATGCCTTTGTGCATTGCACCAAACAAAATCATTCATTTTTTCTTTTAAAGCCACTAGTATGGGTTGGAAATGGTTCGATGCATTTCCTCCCTTTGTATTGTGCAAGTGGCTTGAGCTCATTTCAAGTCGTTCAGATAAAATTACAAGAAACGATCAAAAACTTATTGCAGACGGCCTCCCTATAATTTGGGATCGTCTTAAAATGTCTGAAAAACTTCTTTTCTGTATGAGTACCGCTCCGATTCTGGTAAAATTATTGGAATCAAATCCATCTTTGGGAATGAAGCAAAAATTGAGGCCCATCATAACTTACTTTTTTACACATTTTTTTATGCATGATGACTTTTGCGATAGGCTGCGCAAATCAAAAAATAAGAATGAGACCCTTTGCTTTCTTCTTTTCTCTTTTTGCGTAACGGAAGAAGAGAAAATCATTAAAGATCTTAAACAACTGTGTGGGGAAGCGGAAGTTGATTATGCAGGTTATACGCTCAGCATAGTTTTTCAAAAATTCTTAAACCCCAAACTACTAAAAGGATTAATACGCCATAAGGTTCATTCGGTAGGCAAACTTGACGATTCAGGTTGTAATGCATTGCATTTTACTATTTTTGAAAATTATGCAGAAATTCGGAATTCATTTTATAAAATTATGCCTGATTTTTGGCCTGAATTTTTAGAAATCTTAAGAATCCTCTTAGAAGCAGGTGAAGATCCTTGTCTTGTTGATCAAAGCGGTAAAAGCGCTGTTATAAGTCTATTATCAAAGTGTGAAACAGATAAAGAAGTTTTAGACCTCCTTTATCTATTTCTGGAATTTAAAGTCGACTTAAAAAGTATAAAATACCAGGGGAAAAATCTCCTTCATCTAATTTGTGAGAACCATCGCATTGACTCTGGTGAAGCTGTAAATTTACTTCTCGAGAGCGGAATACCATTAAATGAGACAGACAATAATAACATGCGCCCTTTCCATTATGTAAAGGAAAGTTTCAGAAATATTAAAAGTGCAAAATCCGAAACACTGAAGGCTCTTATTAGTGCTGGTGAAGTTCTTTACGAGGAGAATCAACACATAGCGGTTTCTTGTTTTAATTTTTATGTCGCATGCTTGATTGACCATAACCTTCTTTCAATGTGGCCAATAGAAAAAATATTAAGTTTCAATGATTACCCTTATCCAATGAATATCATTTTTTCTGCCTGCCTCATGAAGGGGCATGTGAAAGTCGCAAGGTATTTGTTAAGAGATAATAGAAGTTTTGAACCTATTTATCAAGGGCATGTACATGTAAGGGGCCCCTTGTACCATGCTCTAAAATTCAAAAACAAGGAGGAGAGAAGAGAGTTTGCCCTTTCAATTATACAAAAGATTGATTTGAAATCTCTCGATAGTTTTAGTATAGAGGCGATTATTGAATTAATCAGTGATGACTATCCTCTTTTTAAGGAAATTTACTCACTAGATTACTTTCGATCTTTGTGGAAAGATATAGTACAATGTCGAAATGGTCAGTTAACTCGAGCAATTAATCAAACACTTGCACAAGGTAACATTCTTATTTTTAAAGAAATGTTTAAGTTTATTGGTGAGAGCAAACTAAATTCAAATAATCCATTTCTAGAGTGTATTGAAGCTGAAAATGCTTTGGAGCTTCTGCCGCAACTTTTTATCATCTGTCCCAAGGGATTGTCTTATAATTATAGTTCAACACCCATTTTAGAAGCACTTTGTAGAATGATTCGTTTCGAAAAAAATTATGAGAAGGTCCTTTATTACTGCGAAATTTTTATTTGGATTGAGGGTAAAATGGCTTCATGGAATGAGGAAAATCGGTTGAAAGTCCTTTATAACTCGTTCTCTTTTTTGGTTAAAAAAAGACCTTTTGGAGACCTTTCTCATTATTTTAATTTTATCAAGTTATCGTCGAAAGTGCAAAATATCTATTATGAAGCCCTTTCAAGTCAAAAATTTATTACGTATAGGCCTAATGTCGAATTAAATTATAGCTTACCAATAGAAATATTATATGCTAATGCAACTGGTATTTGCCCTACGATAGCACTATGGGAGAATGTAAAGTATAGACTCATTAAGCTGGATTTAAAAACCGTTTTTACACAATTAAGATCTGATTCCCTCATAAAAAGTTTGTGTCGATTTCATGCCAATTATTTAGAAAAGTATAAAGAATTCTTCTTAGTCATTCAAGATATGATAAAATTTGTCATTCAACATGGAGAAGTATATTTAGCCCCTCCAGCAACGTTTACACCCTTACATGAGAATGCCAAGTATGGGGCGTCTCTTTTGGAATTTTTAATATCCTTAGGTCACCCTCTTGACCCGCAAGATGAGGATGGTGATACGCCATTGCACAAAGCGTGTCATAACGGAGATTATACTGCGGTGGTGCGGTTGCTTCGGGCTGGCGCCTCTCGCAATATAATGAATAATAAACAACAAACACCCTACCAAATTGCAGTCGAAAAAAATCATTTTCCCCTTATGAATAAATTTATAGAAACAGATTCCAAAATGATGAATGACAATTAACCTTGAATAAAATATGATCCTTGGATAGATTGTGAGTGAGGAATCAAAAAATGAACGGAATATTTAATACACCTCTTCTCTTATATAAAATTGCAGGATACTTGCCGATGAAAGATGTCGGAAGGTTATCCTTGTGTTCTAAAACATTGCAGAATAAAGTTTCTGACTATTTTATTCTAATTTTTATAAATAGAATAAGGGAAGAGTTTTCTATATTAAATCCAGAATTCATAATCAAAAATATTAAGGATTCCCAGTCTGCAAAATGTGCTTGGATGAGTTATATATGCCTTTGTGCATTAAACCAAAGCAAACCATTCGCTTTTTATTCTCTTGCCGAGAATATGGATTGGAAAGCATTAGGTGAATTGCCTCCCATTGCATTGTGCAAGTGGCTTGAGCTCATTTCAAATAGCTCAGATTATATTTCAGATAATGTTGAAAAACTTATTGCAACCGGCCTACCTTTAATTTGGAATCGTCTTAAAATATCTGAAAAACCTCTTTTCTATGAGATTACCGCTCCGATTCTGGTAAAATTATTGGAATCGAGTCCATCCTTGGGAATGAAGGAAGAATTGCGGCCCATCATTACTTACTTTTTTTCAGATATTTTGATGCATGATGACTTTTGCGATATGTTACGCAAATCAAATAATACGGATGATATCCTTATCTTTCTTCTTATCTCTTTTTGCGTAACGGATGAAGAGAAAATCATTGAAGATATTAAACAGCTGTGCAAGGAAGTAGGAGCTGATTATGCAGGTTATATGCTCAGCTTTGCTTTTCAAAAAATCTTAACTCTTAAACGACTAAAAGGATTAATACGCCATAAGATTCACTCGGTGGGTAAACTTAATGATTTAGGTCGTAATGCACCGCATTTGTATAATTTGTATACCTTTAATAATCCCGAATATTTAGAAATCTTAAGAATCCTCTTAGAAGCCGGTGAAGATCCTTGTCTCGTTGATCAATTTGGTGAAAGCGCTATTGTAAGTGTATTATCATGGTCTAAAACCAATAAAGAAGTTTTAGATCTCCTTCATCTATTTCTGGAATTTAAAGTTGACTTAAAAAATATAAAATACAAGGGGAAAAATCTCCTTCATCTAATTTGTGTGAATCGTCACATTGACTCCGGTGAAGCCGTAAATTTACTTCTGGAGAGCGGAATACCATTCAATAAGACAGACAATAATAACCTGAGCCCTTTCGATTACGTAATAGAAAGTTACAAAAATATTGAAAGTAAAAAATCAGAAACCATTAAGGCTCTTATTAGTGCTGGTGAAGTTCTTTACGACAAGAATCTAAACGAAGCCCCTTCTAGTTTTAATTTATATGTCGCATGCTTGATAGATCATAACCTTCCTCCAAAATGGCCACCGGAAAAAATGTTATGTTTCGAGGATTACCCTTGTCCAATGAATATTCTTCTTTCTACCTCTCTCATGAAGGGTCATGTGAAGGTCGCCAAATATTTGTTAAGAAATAAAAGAAGCGTTGAACCTATTAAACAAGTGAACGTAATGGCCCCCTTGTACTATGCTCTAAAACTCAAAAACAAGGAGGAGAGAAGAAAGTTTGCCCTTTCAATTATCAAAAAAATTAATTTGGAAGATATCGACGGATTTTGTATTGAGGCGATTATCGATCAAATCAGAGATGACTATCCACTTTTTAAGGAAATTACATCACTAGATTCCTTGAAACCTCTCTGGAAACACATACAAAAAAAATGTAATAGTTATTTAGCTCAAGCAATTAATCGAACTCTTGCACAAGGAAACATTCTTATTTTTAAAGAAATGTTTGCGTGCATTGCTCAAAAAATATGGAAGGAATTTAATCCATTTCGAAAATGCATTAGAGCAGAAAATGCTTTGGAGCTTCTGCCGCAACTTGCTGATATTTTCCCTGAAGGATTGTCTTATTATGATAGTTCAATATCCGTATCCGTTATACAAGAACTTTGTAGAATGATTCATCTTGAAAATAATTATGAGAAATTCCTTTATTACTGCGAAATTTTTGTTTGGATCGAGGGCAAAATGGCTTCATGGGATGAAGAAAATAGGTTGAAGGTCCTTTATATGTCGTTTTCTAGTTTGATTGAACAAACACCTTATGGCGGCCGTTTTCCTCTTTATTTTAATTTTTCCAATTTATCCCCGAAATTGCAAAATATCTTTTATGAGGCTCTTTCGATTCAAAAATTTTTAACTTATACGCTAAAGGGAGGAGGATATCCTAGATCTTCATTAGAACTACTCTATCACAATGCAGCTCGTATTTGCCCTACGATGGCACTATGGGAGAATGTAAAGTGTAGGCTCATTAAGCTGGATTTAAAAAATATTTTTGCAGAATCAGTATTAAAAAGTCTCATCAGAAGTTTGTGTAATTATGATGCCGATTATTTGGAGGAGCACAAAGAATTCTTCCTAGTTATTCAAGATATGATAAAATTCGTCATTAAACATGGAGAAATAAATTTAGTCTCAACAGCAACGTTTAGACCTTTACACGCGAATGCTTATTGTGGGGGGTATCTTGTGGAGTTTTTAAAATCCTTAGGTCACCCTCTTGACCCGCAAGATGAGGATGGTGATACGCCATTGCACGAAGCGTGTCATAGTGGAGATTATCCTGCTGTGGTGCGGTTGCTTCGGGCTGGCGCCTCTCGCAATATAATGAATAATAAACAACAAACACCCTACCAAATTGCAGTCGGAAAAAAACATTTCTCCATTATGATTAAATTTTTAGAAGCAGATTTCAGAGAGAAATGGAAAGTGGATTCACACTGCACAGTTCCGAAACTGTGAAGTCCTTTATAAAAAGTCATCTTCAATGGTTACTTTGTCTATATTGAACGACAAAACGGTATTTTGGAATTGTTTATCTGCATTTTCGTAAAATGATGTAGCTGAACACCATAGATAATCTCGTGCATCGGTAACAAGTTTGTGTTTCACGGGATTATTGATAACGTATTTGATTCTTGCATAGTATGAATTGGTGAAAGTTAAGCTTGTATCCCAATATTGGCGCCAGACCTTACGGCCGTTAACTTGATCGATATTATTTAGTATAACAGCGCTCTTTCCGTGAATACCTTTCATTAATTTTGGTAAATTTTCAGGATTGACAATGTTACTAATAATTAGGTGATAATGGTTGATGAGTATTGCCCAAGCTTGAAGTTTCCAGCCATATTTTTGGGTTTGTTCAAAAATAATTGATTGTAGGAGTGTCAATTTTTCAGGAGTATTGAATAAGTGTTTATTATCTAAAGTAGCTGCCGTAATCGAATAAGCACCTTTAATATCGTACTTGTGAGGTGGTTCATGACTATGATTTGATTGAAGCATCATGCATAAATTCTAATGCAACAAAACATTTTCGAGAAGCGTTTTTTTACAGAAATAGTCCAATTTGGAGTGACCCAATTCATTGGGTCTTTTTCCAAACCCAATTCATTGGGTTTGGTGGATGGCAAAATCTTACAATTCGCTAAGGCGAACAAATTCGGAATTCGTTTATGGAGTGACCCAATTCATTGGGTCTTTTTCCAAACCCAATTCATTGGGTTTGGTGGATGGCAAAATCTTACAATTCGCTAAGGCGAACAAATTCGGAATTCGTTTATGGAGTGACCCAATTCATTGGGTCTTTTTCCAAACCCAATTCATTGGGTTTGGTGGATGGCAAAATCTTACAATTCGCTAAGGCGAACAAATTCGGAATTCGTTTATGGAGTGACCCAATTCATTGGGTCTTTTTCCAAACCCAATTCATTGGGTTTGGTGGATGGCAAAATCTGCAATTCGCTAAGGCGAACAAATTCGGAATTCGTTTATGGAGTGACCCAATTCATTGGGTCTTTTTCCAAACCCAATTCATTGGGTTTGGTGGATGGCAAAATCTGCAATTCACAGAGCCGAATAAATTCGTCTCTGAAAAAGACCCAATGAATTGGGTCACTCCAAAATAAACTATTTCCTTATAGGTTCATTGGGTTTGGTGGATGGCAAAATCTACAATTCACAGAGCCGAATAAATTCGTCTCTGAAAAAGACCCAATGAATTGGGTCACGCCAAAATAAACTATTTCCTTATAGTTTCATTGGGTTTGGTGGATGGCAAAATCTGCAATTCACAGAGCCGAATAAATTCGTCTCTGAAAAAGACCCAATGAATTGGGTCACTCCAAAATAAACTATTTCCTTATAGTTTCATTGGGTTTGGTGGATGGCAAAATCTGCAATTCACAGAGCCGAATAAATTCGTCTCTGAAAAAGACCCAATGAATTGGGTCACTCCAAAATAAACTATTTCCTTATAGTTTCATTGGGTTTGGTGGATGGCAAAATCTGCAATTCACAGAGCCGAATAAATTCGTCTCTGAAAAAGACCCAATGAATTGGGTCACTCCAAAATAAACTATTTCCTTATAGTTTCATTGGGTTTGGTGGATGGCAAAATCTGCAATTCACAGAGCCGAATAAATTCGTCTCTGAAAAAGACCCAATGAATTGGGTCACTCCAAAATAAACTATTTCCTTATAGGTTCATTGGGTTTGGTGGATGGCAAAATCTGCAATTCACAGAGCCGAATAAATTCGTCTCTGAAAAAGACCCAATGAATTGGGTCACTCCAAAATAAACTATTTCCTTATAGTTTCATTGGGTTTGGTGGATGGCAAAATCTGCAATTCACAGAGCCGAATAAATTCGTCTCTGAAAAAGACCCAATGAATTGGGTCACTCCAAAATAAACTATTTCCTTATAGATTCATTGGGTTTGGTGGATGGCAAAATCTGCAATTCACAGAGCCGAATAAATTCGTCTCTGAAAAAGACCCAATGAATTGGATCACTCCAAAATAAACTATTTCCTTATAGTTTCATTGGGTTTGGTGGATGGCAAAATCTGCAATTCACAGAGCCGAATAAATTCGTCTCTGAAAAAGACCCAATGAATTGGATCGCTCCATAAATGAATTCCGAATTTGTTCGGCTTAGGAAATTGTAAAATTTTGCCATCCACTGAGTTTTTTCGGTATTATGCAAGATACTTAGCCGTCAATGACTTTGTATTCTTGGCGATTTGTTCAGGGGTGCCGGTGGCGACTACATAACCCCCTTTCTCACCTGCTTCCGGACCCAGATCTATAATAAAATCGGCATTTTTGATGAAATCGATATTGTGTTCGATGACGATCATGGTATTGCCCTTGTCAACAAGGGCATGCAGCACATGCAGAAGCTTGGCAATGTCATCGGCGTGCAACCCCGTAGTGGGTTCATCGAGCAAATAAAGTGTCTTGCCTGTAGACCTTCTAGCTAGCTCTCGACTTAACTTGATCCTCTGTGCCTCCCCGCCAGAAAGTGTGGCCATCTCCTGACCCAATTTCAGATACCCAAGCCCCACAGAAATCAGAGTGTCCAAAATACGAACTATGCGAGGATGATTCTGGAATACAAATAGACACTCAGCAACTGTTGTATCGAGATATTGTCCCAAATTTTTTCCATTATAGAGAACTTCTAAGCTAAGAGGATTAAGTCGCATCCCTTTGCAGGCATCGCACAACACTCGGACAGATGGCATAAAATACATCTCTACCTTTCTATATCCCATCCCCCAACAAGTGGTGCACATTCCTTTTAAATGGTTAAAGCTGAAATGTTTTGGCAATAGCCCCTTCGTTTTAGCCGCCGGCAGCGAGGCAAAAAACTCCCGCATCCGATCATAGACTTCAACATAAGTACATACATTTGATCGCGCTGTGTGACCTATAGGATTCTGATCAATTGAAATCACTTTATCAAATTCTGGAAGCCCCCTTTTCACCATCGGCAGAATAACATTTTGTAATAATGTCGATTTTCCAGATCCAGAGACTCCGGTGAGGCAAGTAAGGACTCCAATGGGGATATCGATACTAATATTTTTGAGATTATGCATGGCGGCATTTTTTATTGAAAGATAACCTTTTTCGCAGGGACGTCTAATTGATGGAATCGGGACCTGTTTTCTTCCAGATAGGTACGCGCCTGTCAAAGATTTTGTCGATTTCAATATCTGCTTATAGGTACCTTGTGCTGTTATGTGGCCGCCGTGATCTCCGGAGCCGGGTCCAAAGTCGATGATGTAGTCAGCTGTAGCAATAGTTAGTGGATCATGTTCAACCATGAGCATGGTATTGCCGAGGTCTTTCAGTTTTTTAAGGGCGGTATTGAGTCGAGCATTGTCGTGAGGATGTAATCCAATGGTGGGTTCGTCGAGCACGTACAAAACACCTGTGAGACCACTTCCAAGTTGCCTTCCTAGCCTTATTCTTTGCGCTTCTCCACCGCTTAATGTGGGTGCTTTTCTATCCAATGATAAATAATTAAGGCCAACTTCTGAGAGAAAACTGAGTCTATTTACCAACTGTGAGATTACTTCACTCAGGAGCTTTTTTTCCGCTTTGGGTAGGACAATTTTTTTCACAGTTGCAAGACATTGATCAATAGGCAGCGCACAAAGGTCACTAATAGCATTTCCATCGATTCTGACATTTCTAGCAAGGGGATGGAGGCGTGTTCCATTGCACGATTGACATGTTAACTCATCAAGAAGGGGAATGATCTGTTCGCGCAGTTCCGTTTTGGCATTTTTTCCGGCCTTCGCCAGGACCTGGTTGATTCCAATCCAGCGAAAATCGAATCCATAGTGGCTTTTATACCATTTATCGGCAGGGGAGCCGTTCATAATCAGACGTAGTTTTTGTGGTGCGAGTTCATTGAGCTTTGTTTTGGGGTCGATATTTTCTTCGTCCATAAAGGTATAGAAATGATCCAGCGCCTCCGGATTAGACTCTTTTCCCCAAAGATTTCGAATCAATCCATGAGCTGTGAAGTTCATGATTTCAGGATTTTGTGTAAGATTGGCTCCATAGATATATCCCAAACCCAAACAGTCGGGGCACATCCCTTCGGCAGTATTGAAGGCAAAGGTGTGAGGGGTGATTGGAGTATATGATTTTCCTGTGCTTTCTACAGCAAATGAGAGGTTGAATGGGTGATCTCCGGAAGAATTGACGATCATGAGTTCGTTATTTCCAAGGGAGGCAGCCTTTTCAATGGCTTCTTGAAGGCGATGCTCAATTCCAGAATTGACAACAATACGGTCGATCACTAGGAAAAGTTCATTTTTGCGCTTTTTGTCAAAAGCGCTGAGGAGTTCAGGTTCGTCAAGTGAATAGAAAGTTCCATTCAAGCGCACGCGAACGAATCCTTGTCTTTGAAGGCGCGAGATGACATCCTCGAATTTGTCGTTTTTAGAGAGTTTTACCGGAGACAGAATTTGTACTTTTTCTCCTTCAGGATAGGAGAGAACTCGATTTACAACAAATTCTTTGCTAATCGTTCTGATGACTTCTCCTGTTTCCGGATCGTGAGGAATGCCGACTCGAGCATATAGGACCCGCAAATAGTCGTAAATTTCAGTCATGGTGCCAATAGTACTGCGGGGGTTCCCTGCATGCGCCTTTTGTTCGATGGCGATAGCGGGAGAAAGCCCTTCGACGTGGAGAACTTTGGGTTTTGACATCTGTTTGACGAACTGGCGTGCGTAGGGAGAAAGTGACTCAATGTAACGGCGCTGTCCTTCGGCATAGATCGTATCAAATGCAAGGGATGATTTTCCTGATCCGGAAGGACCTGTGCAGATGGTGAGCTTTCCTCGAGGTATAGAGACGTCAATTCGTTTGAGGTTGTTTTGTTCAGCTCCTTCGACAGTAATTTCTGTGATTCCTTTTGCACTTTTTGCCTTTTTCTTGTTCATGGCAGTTTCGATCACTTTCTTGTAATCGTAGAATAGCGCTTCGTGGACAGCCTGTCCGGTTGGAGTATCCATTTTAGCAATCTTTTCGGGAGTTCCTGTTGCCACTACTTCGCCTCCGCCAATTCCCCCTTCAGGGCCTATGTCGATTATCCAATCTGCTGTTTTGACGATGTGCATATTGTGTTCGATTACAATAATCGTATTTCCTCTATCAACAAGCTCTTGAAGTACTTCTAGGAGGTGTTTGATGTCGTGAAAATGGAGGCCTGTTGTGGGTTCATCGAGAATGTAAAGTGTTCTTCCTGTTGAAGGTCTGACCAATTCCTTGGCCAGCTTGACCCGCTGTGCTTCTCCTCCAGATAACGTCGTTGAGGATTGTCCTAGTTTCAAATAATCGAGTCCCACTTTTACAAGTGTTTCTAGTTTATGCTTTATCGATGGAATATTTTTGAAGTGAACAAGAGCATCGGCTACTTCCATTTCCAAAACATCATAGATATTTTTTCCCTTGAAGTATACTGAAAGGGTTTCAGGATCAAATCGCATCATCTTGCACTGAGGACATTCAATCCAGGAAGACTCCATGAAGTCCATATCGATTTTAATCATCCCCATGCCGCCGCATTGGGCACACGATCCTTCTTTGACATTGAAGCTAAAACGTCCTGCAGTATATCCACGAGCCTTGCTTTCGGGAAAATTGCAGAATAATTCACGAATTTCATCTAACACTTTAATATATGTGCCCGGATTTGATCGGGGATTTCTACCGATGGGGGACTGATCAATGGCGATGACCTTATCAATATTGTCCAGCCCATTGATTGTGGTGTGTTTTCCTACTTTGTGCTCCCCCTTGTGGAGAATATTGCTCAGCGCAGGATAAAGTGTTTCAGTTATCAGCGACGATTTTCCAGATCCACTGACGCCTGTGATGGCTATGAGAACACCCAATGGAAACTTGACATTGATGTTTTTTAGATTGTGATGCTGGGCTCCAACGACCTCGATGCACTCTTTTAAAGGCTTCCTACGCTTTTTGGGAACTACAAGCTGCAAACGACCAGAAATATAACCGCCAGTCAAGGAATTGGGGTGTTCGATCAGCTCCTTATGAGTCCCATTGACCAAAATTTCTCCTCCTAAATGCCCCGGACCTGGCCCGACATCTACGATTCGATCTGCCTCTAGGATGGTCTCCTCATCGTGCTCCACAACGACAACAGTATTACCCATATCGCGCAAATGCTTCAAAGTACTAATTAGTCGTTTATTGTCTCTAGGATGAAGCCCGATAGATGGTTCGTCAAGAATATATGTGATCCCAACAAGTCCACAGCCTATTTGAGAGGCTAATCTAACTCGCTGGGCCTCTCCTCCTGACAAAGTGGGCGACGTTCTGTCCAGGGTTAAATAGTGAAGTCCCACTTCCATCAAAAATTTGAGTCTCTCTTTGATCTCCTTTAAGAGCTCATCGCCGATAACCCTTTCCTCTTCTGTGATAACCAGTTCATCAAAAAACTTTTGACATTCCGCGATTGTCATTGATGTGATTTGACTGATCCTTTTACCTTCCAATAATGTTGCTGCAGGATAAGGCCTTAGCCTTTCTCCATGGCACTCAGGACAGGTTTGCTCGCTCATGAACTGTAACATTTTCTTCTGATATCTTTCACTTTTCGCTTCGGCATAACGGGCATGTGCATCGTGCAAAACACCTCTCCACCAAATATGATCCATCCAAATCGCACCAGTATCAGGATGAACAAATCGCATGCGCGTCCATTTTTTCTTGGTCCCATTAAGAAAAATGTCTTTTGCCTCTTTCGATAACTTTTTCCAGGGAGTATGGACGTCAAATCCGTAGATTTCTGCTAGATTATCATAGATATTCCCATACCGTACCGTTTTATACGAACTGGCTACCGAACAGCAATCCTCGGCAATACTTAAATTGGGATCAATGATTTGATCAATATTGAATTCCGTAACGATCCCCATGCCGTGGCATCTCGGACACATCCCCGAGGGACTATTGAATGAAAAGTCTGAGGGCTCCAAAGAGGTATAAGATATCCCCGATTTTGGGGAATAGGCATGCATTGAATATAGCTTTTCTTCATTCGTATCTGCCTCGAGGATACTGCAAATTCCATTGCCTAAATTCAATGCAGAGGTCACAGCCTCGGCTATCCGCGAGCCATTCTCCTTATTGACGACCAATCTGTCGATGACAACGTCAATATCGTGGGAAACATTCCCATCTAGGGTGAGCTCCTCCCCCAAAGTGACCATCTTACCGTCGATGTACACCCGCATGTATCCTTTTCGAAGCAATTCCTGCAAATCTTCTTTGAATTCACCCTTTTTTCCCTTGGCATAAGGAGCCAAAACGATAATTTTTGTCCCAATAGCCATATTTTGGACAGAAAGAATAATTCTTTCTTTGCCCTGTGGCGACACCTCTTCCCCGCTAATCGGGCAGTGCGGCCTCCCAATTCGGGCATAAAGTACTCTCATATAGTCATAAATTTCAGTCAAAGTTCCCACAGTAGACCGCGGATTCCTCCCAGTTGTCTTCTGCTCTATGGAAATCGTAGGGGAAATACCCGAAGCATTCTCTATGTCAGGTTTGGCCATCTCCCCAAGCTGCCGCCTAGCAAAAGTCGAGAGAGATTCAACATACCGTCTTTGACCCTCAACATATAGAGTATCGAACGCTAAAGAGGACTTGCCAGAACCCGATACTCCGGTACAAACGATCAATTCGTTCGAGTCAAGGGTGACGTCTACCGACTTGAGATTGTGTACTTTGACTTTTTTTAATACGATTTGATGAATATTCACTTTATCTTTTTTGTAATAAGGTATATAAATGAGTATTTAGGAGCTAATGATAACTCTTTCAATATATACCCGCAAGGGTGAAGAATAAATTTAAGAAGGATGAAAATGAAAAAAATTCTGTGCACTATGTGTTTTCTAGCAGGAACTCCATTTATCGCTGCTGAAGAGCAATCAATAACTGAACTGAAAAACGCCCACGAAGATGTCATCGTGCTTCAAGATGGCAGCCAACTTAGGGGCTGTATCACAAAAATACCTGTCATCAAATACCCCACAGAAGAACAATCTCTTTCCATCAACGATATTTCAGAAATCACTTTTACAGATGGCAAATTTAAGATTAATTCAAATGAAGGCAATATATACACCGCAGACATTCCTCCAGATACATTCTCAATCGTCCAATATCTTCCGAACCGCGCCAACCCCAAATATTCCATGCAGAAGGAGGTTCCAGCAATCACTGTAAAATACCTCACATTCAAACAAAAACAACAAGATTTTATTGCCCTTAAATCATTGCAAGAAAAAATTAATCACCTTGAAGCTACACATACAAATGATGTTGAATCGTCCTACAATGCGAACGTACAAATCCAAGATCTGCAAAAAGCTAATCATGAATTAGCTCATGAGCTACAAGAAACAAAAGTTAAATTCAAAAATATAGCATTATTTGCACAAGCTCTCGAGGCGCAATTGCAGACGATAACTACCCGTGCCATAGCCTTGGGTGATGAGTTTACGAAGTCAACACAAGCATATCATGCAATTGAAAACAAAGTGCAATATCTTGAAGAAAGTAACAAACACCTCGAACATGAGCATGCAATCGCCAGCAATCACCTGACTGAAGAGCGAGAAAGAAATCTATCTTTGCAAGAAGGGATAATCTCCATGACTGAAAAGGCAAGAAAAATCGATGAAGAGCTCTCACACAAAGAAGAGGTGCTGGCAGCTCTTCAAGAAACTTATCAAAAGGAAATCGCTCATTTAACTGATTCCCACACCTCTAATACCGCCGAATACCATCAAGAGTTCGATAAATTGATCGCAGCCCTTGATGCAGAACGAAATGAAAATGATACACTGCGAAGTCAAGTCACCCAACTTCAAAATCAATCAGTTGCAGGCAACCCCAAAGAAGAAATCGCCAAACTTAAAAACGAAAGAGATACTCTAGCTGCCAAATACAAAGAAGAACACAAACAACTTTTAGACCAATCTGTGTTAGTAGAAAGGCTTTCAGAGATTGCTAGAATTCAAAAAAATACATTAGAAAGGATTGAGAGATCCCGAGTAGCTCTTTCTGAAAACGAACAGGAAGGAACGGAGTAAATACATGCGAAATATGTTTTTGCTTGCTAGTATTACGTTAGCAACGAACATTTCAGCTGAAATCGAACCCATCGAAGAAATTAAGAGTGTTTTCGATGTAATCCCGACTGTTCCCAAGATATCTATTTTAGAGGTGGAAAAACCCACAGAAGAAGTGGAAATTGTGGTAGAACAGGAAAAACTTCCTCCTGTTCAAGTGCAAAAAACTCCTTCCTCAGATGTTATTTTTGTTTCTGTAAGATCGGTCAGAAAAGAACCCATGGTTGAAGAGGAAGAATTTGAATCGGAAGAATCTAATTTCGTTTCGATCGCCGAAGTGGGTCCCTTCAGTCCTTTCACGATCATAAGAAAAACAGTGAAGAAACCCATTGAAGAAGAATTGATGGAAGTAACCAGAAGTGAACCAGAAATGATCCATTTCGCCCAAAACGAAGACCTCTTAACTGCTTTTTACATCTCGCCAAAGCATGTGAGCAATAGCGATTATGAAATATTTGTTAGGGCCACCCACCACAGACCTCCTCCACATTGGGTTGAAGGAAAAATACCTGCCGGACAAGAAGATGAACCTGTCATTAATGTCACATATAAAGATGCTTTTCTTTATGCAATCTGGTCGGGTAAAAGGCTTCCAAATGAGGCAGAGCTTGCTTATGCATTTAAGAATTGCGAGCTTCTTTGCGATGCTCCTGTAAAGCTGAACGAATGGACTTCAACACCTTCAGTCGGGGCAACCAGGCACTCCAATAATAAGGCTACGATTAATTCTGAGCTTTCTAGAATTACTTACCATAAGGTATTTACTGGTGATTTCGATGGCCAACCTATGGTTTGTGAAAGCAATCACTATACCAATCATTTAAGCTTCCGCGTGGCAAAGAATTCCTATTAAAAGGACGAATATGTAACTAACTTGTAATAAGTTATTTATATTAACTTCCTTTTTGTTCTTTATGTTTTTGTCTTTTTTATGTATTTAAAATAATGATTTGATTATAATTAGGTTAGATGAGCAATTGTTATTCTTGTATTTTTATACTTAAATCGAGGTAAATCATGAATCCAATAAGTCCAAATAGTCCTAGAAATAGTGGTGGCGTGCCAGCACATAATAGGTCCAGTTCCGAAATCAAACAAAATGAACCAGAACCTGTCCATGAAGAAAGCGGAGATGAGGGGGACCGTATAGAAGTTCAGCAAGGTCGCGCGAGTTTTCAAACTCAAATGCAAGAAAGAGCAACGAGAATGAGAATCGAAGGTCAAAATAGTCCACCCGTGGGAGGGGCGAATATCGGAAATGCAGCAAGAACTCATCAAGGCCGCTGGGCACCTGGACAAGGGGTCTCTGGTACAACCTCAGGTTCTCGTTCACCCGCGCAGCAAAGAGCCGATGCTGCACGAAAGGCAGAAATACGCTCGAAGGTAGGTAAGGTATTTGCTATTATAGGCATTGTTGCCGGGGGATTAGTTGCACTTGGGGGTCTAGTTGCCCTAGCTGTTTTCTTTCCACCTGTTGGGATCCCCTTAATTGCAGTTCTAGGCCTTGCTATAGGTCTGGGTACCGCGTTCTATGGGGCTTTTAGAGGTCGGGGGTGAATATGAGTGTGCCAGATCCAGTATACAGACATGTTAATCCGGAACAATTTAATTACTCGCCCGGAAAAACACCAGAAGACACAAAGCATGAAAAGCAAGTAATTTCTCAACCTGAGCCTGAACTCTCTGCAGAAGATAAGCGGGGTAGCAAAGAAATAATAGATGCAGATGCGGCTCGTATCCAAGCCAGTAGAAGGTCCAGCATAGAATCAGGTTCGCCGGTGCGAGGAAGCAGCAGTCCTAACCGGAATTCACGTGCATCTGGACGTGAAATCTCAGAAAGAACCACGGGGTCTTCTTCTATAAATATAGGACAGGATGAAGATCGAAAGGCGGAGAGGCGTGCAGCGGTGGGCAGGGGGTTTGCCATTGCAGGAGTTATTGCCGGTGGATTAGTTGTACTTGGTGGTCTTATTGCTTTATCTGTTTTCTTTCCGCCCATTGGGGCTCCTATTTTAGCGGTTGCGCTTTTGCTTGCGTTTACCGCTTATAAACTTTATCCGTGAGGTAAATATTATGGATCCAACACGACAAGGTCAACCAATAAGACAACATATGCCTTTGCCCGCAGGGCAAGGGAAAAAAGATGATGTACAAGCTAAAAGAACTTCTTTTGATCAATCGGCTCGCCAACCCTCTGCAGCAGAAGTGCAGGCAAGTAGGGCACGAGCAAATTCCGAGGCAGAACTTCATACAGCCGCAGCAAAAACCAGAATAAGTTCAAATTCTGAAGTAGGCGTGGACAGGAGCGAAAGTACAGGTCGATCCTCACGAGCTTCTGACAATCGAGTCTCGGAAAAAACATTTGGGTCCTCTTCTCCTGCAAAGTCTGGACATGATCCTGCACGAAGAGCAGAATTAAGAGCCAAAATCGGTAAGGGATTTGCTATTGCTGGGCTGATCGCTGGAGGAGTAGCACTTGTCGGTGGTCTTATTACCGCAAGCGTTTTCTTTCCGCCTTTTGGATGGGCATTATTAGGAATTGTTATTCTTACCGTTATAGCTATAGCGGGAATGGCTGCGGGTTGGAGGTAAAAAATAATTGGTGGTTGCAACTTGTCTCGCAATTGCCTTGGTTAATTTTTTGAGGAGGTAAATATTATGGATCCAACACAACGTCCGCCGATGCCGCAACATGTACCCATGTCTCCAGGGACAGAGAAAAAAGCTGATGTACCATCTAAAAGAACTTCTTTTGATCAATCGGCGCACCAACCCTCTGCAGCAGAAGTGCAGGCAAGTAGGGCACGAGCAAATTCTGAGGCAGAACTTCATACAGCCGCAGCAAAAACCAGAGTAAGTTCAAATTCTGAAGTCAGCGTGGAGAGGAGCGAAAGTACAGGTCGATCCTCACGAGCTTCTGACAATCGAGTCTCGGAAAAAACATTTGGGTCCTCTTCTCCTGCAAAGTCTGGAAATGATCCTGCACAAAGGGCAGAGTTAAGAGCCAAAATCGGTAAGGGATTTGCTATTGCTGGGCTGATCGCTGGAGGATTAGCTGTTCTTGGAGGTCTTATTACCTTAAGCGTTTTCTTTCCGATCCTTGGAGTGTCATTATTAGCAATTTTTACTATTCCCGTTATGACTATTTTGATAAGGTTAGCGCGTTAGAGGTAAAAAATAATTGACATCATCCTTCATATCCTGTCGCTTGCTATCATTGATATCTTGTTAACTTGTGATTTCTCTAAAAAAAACAGGATATGCAGAATCGCAAGCGGCAGGATATGAATGATGTGTGTAACTTCTTACCCTGCTTTAAAATAAAAAATAATTAACAACATCCTTCCCATCATCCTTCATATCCTACCGCTTGCGATCCTGCATATCCTGTTTTTTTTTTAGAGAAATCACAAGATAACCAGATATCAATGATCGCAAGCGACAGGATATGAATGATGTGTGTAACTTCTTACCCTGCTTTAAAATAAAAAATAATTAACAACATCTTTCCCATCATCCTTCATATCCTGCCGCTTGCGATCCTGCATATCCTGTTTTTTTTTAGAGAAATCACAAGATAACCAGATATCAATGATTGCAAGCGGCAGGATATGAAGGATACTGGGCTTGCAGGAAATTAAGGAATAGAATCCTTGAGGTTTTTCCAGGTTTTGTAGATTTTGTCTTCGCGTTGGGCGTAGGGTGCTAGTCTTTTTTCTACGAAGTTGAGCCAGGAAAGGCTTGACTGATCGATGTTCACATCGAATTCGGCCCATTGGACAGTGGAGGCTGTTTGTATATGAATGGAATCGGCAAGAAGACGTACGGGATTTCCTATGAATAGGAACTCTGGGTCCATGTATAGGAAGGCATACTTGATTGTGTCTTCAGCAGTGCGTTGTGTCACGCACCATCCGATCACTTCTCTTTTATATCTCAATCCCAAGCTATTTAGAGGCTCAATTAGGTTCTCATCCATGCCAAAAGGGGATATATTCAACGGGATTCTTCCCTGGCCAAGCTTGTGGAGGAGGACTTTTTTTTCATTGGGGGTCAATTTTTTCCAAGGAAATTTTCTGACGACTTTGGGGAATTTGGGCGGGGTATTCAGCCATGGGGGATTAAAAGTAAAACCATCAAAAAAATATTTGAGCATTGAAAGTTCTGGTTCTTCCCATGCGTCGTTATTTAAGACAGTAGCAAGGGGGCTATTTAATTTGCCATCATCGAAGAAGCTAAAGGTTGCTACGGTTGCATGTGCTTTACATAATTCTTTTTCGAGAGTTGTCAGCAAGGCTTTGTATTGCTCAGCTGAGCCATCTTTGGCATGTATTGAATGTATAACTGCCGTATCGATTATGGGGTGAACGCTGGCTAGAGCCAGTCCAACATCCAGGCTGCCAACGGCTACAATAGAGGCATTCGAGATTTCATAGGGATCTTTGCCATCCAAACAACAGCGAAACTGCTTTTCGGCAAAAGACTCGAATTGTTCACGCTCCACAGGACTTAAATTCTGAAAATTTAGCCTGTGCGGCGTTTCCATAGTCAGGCAATCTTTTTGGTTTTGCGTTTTATGATTGGCTCTTCATTCATTGTGACGCACTCTTTTTCAATCATTACCTCGGTCACAGTGTCGTCTGAAGGTATCTCAAACATGAGATCGCGCATCATGGTCTCCAGAATCATTCTCAAGGCTCTAGCGCCGGTTCCGGCTTCGATAGCTTTATCTGCTATGGATCTTAGAGCTTCAGGTGTGAAGGTGAGCTTTACTCCTTCATTTTCAAACATTGAAATAAACTGCTTTACAACGGCGTTTTTGGGTTCTGTGAGGATAGAGATTAAGTCTTCGACTGACAATTCATTGCAGTTGGCTATTGAGTGAAAGCGACCGACAAATTCGGGGATCATACCATATTGAATTAGGTCTTCGGGTTCAACTTTACCGAGGAGTTCCGATTTGCTCAGGAGTTTAACATCGGATTTTTCAGTATCTTTTTCGGCGCCGAATCCAATAACACCTTTTCCAAGGCGTTTGGCGATGATTTTTTCGAGTCCTGACAAAGGCGCCGCCGACAATAAAGAGGATATTTTCAGTGTTGACTTTGATATATTCTTGATTGGGGTGTTTGCGGCCTCCTTTTGGAGGGATATTGGCATATGGTTCCTTCGACGATTTTTAAGAGGCCTTGCTGGACCCCTTCTCCGGAGACATCGCGCGTGATGGAGACATTGGAAGTTGTTCTGCCGATTTTGTCGATTTCATCGATGTAGACAATGCCCATTTCTGCTTTGGCCACATCGTAATCTGCAGGCTTGGAATAGGCGGAGGATGATATTTTCGACATCTTCGCCGACGTATCCGGCCTCTGTCAAAGTGGTGGCATCGGCAATAGTGAAGGGGACGTTTAAGATATTTGCGAGTGTACTGGCGATTAGTGTTTTTCCTGAGCCGGTAGGACCAAAAAGGAGGACATTCGATTTTCCAAATTCGATACCGCCTTTAGTTTTTGGTGTGAGCATTCGTTTATAGTGATTGTAGACCGCGACGGAGATGACTTTTTTGGCATTTTCCTGACCGATGATGTATTCATCCAGCCGTTCTTTGATTTCTTTGGGTTTGAGGATATCAAAAGGGTTGTTATTGTTTGTTTTTTTCGCTTCGATGATTCCTTGGCATAATTTAACGCATTTATCACAGATGAAGGCATGTGGACCGGCGATTAGTTTCTCCACCCCTTCTTCACCTTTTCCGCAGAAGGAGCATATTGCCGCTGCATCTGTTTGTGCATTCTTTTCTGACATTCTTTTATTCCTTTTTACTTATGTGCTATGATTTGATCAATTAGGCCGTATTTAATGGCCTCTTCGGGTCCCATGAAGAAGTCTCTTTCCGAATCTACTGCGATTGTTTCGATGTTTTGACCGGTGCAATCTGATAAGATTTGGTTAAGACGGGCTTTAAGATAAAGAATTTCTTTAGCTTGAATGGAGATGTCTTCGGCTGTGCCGCCAATGCCGCCGGATGGTTGGTGGATCATGATCCGTGCGTTTGGCAGGGCAAAACGGCAGCCTTTGGTTCCAGCTGCGAGCAAAAGGGCTCCCATTGAGGATGCTTGGCCAATGCAGTAGGTGTTGATTTTGCAGGGAAGCCATTTTAAAACGTCAAAAATGGCCATGCCAGCGGAGATGTAGCCTCCATTTGAGTTAATATAGATGTTGATATCTTTTTTGGGATCTTCCATTCTCAAAAACAGGAGTTGTGCCACAACGATGTTGGCTACGTGGTCGGTAATATCTTCTCCTAGGAAAATAATCCTATCTTTAAGCAATCGGGAAAAGATATCCATGGATCTTTCGCCACGGCCGGTATCTTCGATAACATAGGGAGTAAGTGAGTTGAGAAAGCGCTTATTTTCAGACATTTAGGTTCCTTGCTTAAAGTTATATGCTCTATTTGTACATGATTTTCATTTTAAATACCAGTGCTATCATTATTTTAATGAGTTTTAAATAAAAATTTGCTATAATCAGGATAGGATTAGGTATTGAAACAGGGGGGTAAAGTCATGTCGGGAATAGATAATTTAGGTGGGACTGGTCCGGTTCAGAAGGTTTCGCAAGGTTTTGTACCGACCGTTACTTTGAAGAAAATGTTGTTGACCTCTACGCTTTCTCCGAGTCAACAGCAAGAGATTCTTTCTCTTTATCTTGCACCGGTTCCTACATTAGAGCCGCCTCGTTGGAATGTGCCTGAAATTGTTGAAGGGATAATGGTCAATCCGAAGATTTGGGAGAATTATCTGACTTTTTTGCATGAACAAGGACAAAAGATGGAGAGGGAGATTACTTCTCCTGATCATCTTGCCAGGGTGCAAGCAACTAGTCCTTTGAGTACAAAACGGGTTATTGACGACAGTAAAGTGCTTATAAGCGCCATGAGGGATTATGTTGATAATCACAAGGGAGACGCTGATGCGGCGCCGTTCATGGCTGTGGCCTTGGTTATTGCTGCGGGCTTTATTGGAGCCTATATGAGCGTTGTAGATGTTGCAAGTACATCCATGATGACCGTGAAGCCCATTATTGATGCGGCGGCGGTTACGATGCAGGTTTTGCCATCGCAGTTTGTTGATCCTTCGTTGATGGTGATTAATTTATTTGCGACGGCAACGTTATATACTGCGACATTGGGAATGGTGGGTCAGTCGCAAAGTACTGGAGATAAGCCAAAAAATATTGATTTCGCAAGAAACTATGCTGATGAGATCATGACGAAGGTAAAGGGGAATGAAATCAATCGGTTTATGTATGCATTATTGGTCCATACATTAGAGAATGGACAACCTATTTCGAACCAGAGAGCGGATCAAATTGTTACCTACTCCAAGTTGATGATGCTTTCAGTTGCGCTGACATTGTTTTATAAGGTTGAAACTGGAGGATTAACCGGCGAGGAATTTGCTGGCATCTTGAAGAATAATCCGTATAAAGAGGGAACTCCTGAGCACGAATTGATTGTTAGGATCAATGGATTTTTGGGACAAATTGGAACTTTTGCGAGCAAAGAAGAGAGTGCGCGCGTGTTGGAGTTCATTGTTGGCTATGCTGACAGCAATCATTCCATTGACGATATGCTGAAGCCTGAAAAGGTCTATTCATCGATGTTGGAGACAACAAACGATAGAGAGATTAGAGGGTAAGGCATGCTGCTGTTTCGACGTGTGCAGTTTGTGGGAACATGTCATATGGTTGAATAGCTTTAAGATTATAGCCTGCATTTCTGAGAATTGCTAAATCTCTTGCTAGAGTCGCGGGATCACATGAGATGTAGATGATTTTTTTAGGTTTCATTTTACTTAATTCGTCCAATAATAGTGGTTCACACCCCTTTCTGGGGGGATTTAAAATCACAACATCGATATTCTTCAGTTGAGAAATGCCGGTTTCGGCAGTGTCGCAGATAAATCGTACATTTTTGATGTCGTTCAAATTGGCATTATCTTTTGCATCGCGAATGGCTTCTGGAACGCATTCTATGCCAATGACCTCTTTTGCTCCCTGTGCGCATACTAATGAGAGCGTTCCCACGCCGCAGAATGCATCCAAAACAGTTTCTGTGCCGGTTAAATCTGCAAATTGCATTGCCTTCAGGTACAGTTGCTCAGCTTGTGCGGGATTCACTTGGAAAAATGAAGAGGCCGATACTTTGAATTTCAAGCCGCATAGGATCTCAGTAATTTGAGGCTGCCCTAGAATTACTTTGAAGTTGTCTCCAAAAACAGTATTTTCAGCAGTTAGATTGACGTTTTGGACAACACCTTGGACCTCTGGGCACTCTTTTATAAGTTCGCGGGCAATGGTTTCTAGTTTTTCATGTCCACACTTATGCGTCACAAATACAACCAAAACTTGACCTGTATTCACGGCTGTTTTGATGATGACATGTCTTAGCTCGCCTTGCAGGGTATTCCAGTCGTAAGGAGTTAAATCAGAATTTTTAATCAGTCCCTGCAGTTTGCCGAAGACCTTTTCCCCTAAGGGACAATGAATGTAACAATGTTCCACATCTACTAGATCATGTGACGAGCGAGCATAGAATCCGAGCCGTATTTTTCCTTGAGGGTCCACTCCGACGGGAATTTGTATCTTATTGCGATACCCCAATGGATGGGGTGAAGGAATGCAGGGCTCCACGTTTGGATTTTCAAATTTACCTATGCGTTCTAGGGCATCCACAATCCTTTGTCTTTTCATTACTAGTTGTTCATCATAGCTTAAATGCATGATTTGACAGCCGCCGCACTTCCCAAACAGGGGACATGCTGGGGTTGCTCGGGCAGAAGAGGGGTTGTCAGTTTGAATGACTTTAGCGCGGCCGTAATTGCGTTTAGTTTCGGTGACTTGAGCTTGGATAACTTCACCAGGAAGAGCACCGTCGACAAAAACGGTATATCCGCGCCAATAACCAATTCCTTCCCCGTGGATTCCCAAACGTTGGATAGCCAAATTGATTTTCTGATTGTATTTTGGTTGCGAACTCATAGGGCAATATTGTACCTGGAAATTGACTTTTTTTAAAGGGGAAAATAACTACAATAAGCGAAGGATGAGCGCTGGAGCGTGCGTTTCGATGATGTGCTTGGAGGGATGTTTGTTTATTTGTTTTTGGAGTGATTTGAAGACTTTGCTTTGTATCATTGGGGAAAGGTCTTCCCAGGTGTGATTATTGAGTATTTTTTTGCCGGTTAAACGACCTTGCATCCGATAAAATTCAGGATCTACATTGTTTGTTTCGTTCAGAACCCAAAAAATTCCCTGTTTCTGATGCTTAATTGCCTTCCGTTGCTTGCCTTTATATTCATTAACTAGCTCGGATGTTACTTCTAGAATTGAAGTTACAGCACGTTCGTAACAAGTTGTTAATTTCTTCCCCTGCGCCACATTATTGATTTCTCTAACAACCACAGCTCGCAAACGATTTTCAATCCTTTTATCTATGGAAACATTGTCATTTTTAGGAATTTTATGTGTGCAGTTCATTGCTAAATAAAGATACCAATTCAAGATAAATTCTTTGTCAAATGGAGCATCTGCATCAGTTTTTGGCCTTCGCTCTAGCTGGGTGATCAAAGAACAATGAGCGGCGTCGGTATTTTCTTTTTTTGATCCCTTTCCAATTGTTATTTGTGTCTCTCCTATTCGATATTCATAGGGTGTGTTCTGCACCGCAACAAGAATGAGGAATAATATTCCCAATCTGTCGGCCATGTGAATTTGCCTTAATTGTTTGAGATTGGGATGATCATCAATAGATGAAAATAAGTTCGATACAATTGAAATTCTGGCTAGTTTTTTTCCAGCAAAAACAGAGCTTAATCTAAAAAAGCCGTAATTTTCAGGGGTCACCTGAGTCAACTCAATCAGTTTCTGGCAGTAGACTTTAGTGTAGATTTTAGGGAGCTTTGTTTTATCAGCAAGCTCAATGATTTTGGAGACTGTCGTCTTGGCGACCAACTGGATGCCACGGCCATAAAGTTGAGAATATATAGGTTTTTTTATGGTTGCTTTTTCTAGAAATTCAATGATTTTACCAAGTGTATTGAGAGCTAGGGTGTTTAATTGATCGGTGTCTGGGATTTTAGACAGATGGGAAGGTAATACTCTAGGCATGTCCCTTCGATTAATTAAATTAAAAGAATGGAGTAATTCTTTCTTTTCCGAGTTTGAAAAAGTAATATTAATGTTCATGAAGGCGATTATACATGTTTTTGAATTAAAAAACAAGACAAAATCCAGTGCAATCGTGTAGTATTATGCCGAGGAGATTCCAATATGTTCAAAGCTTGCACAATATTCCTATTCGCCATGATGTTAACCGGATGCACAAAATCAATGCTGTCCGTCCAAACAGACTTTCTTACCGAAGAAAACTTAGCGAGTTACTACGTCAACACCCCGGATCCTAATCTTACCTGCGGCTCTGTCGGTCAACGAATGATAGTCTCATGGTCCATAGGAAAAAATTGCCAAGATTTGTATATCCATATGCAAATTCGCTACCGAAACCATGAAGAAAACGTAATTGATCTCTATAACCTAGCGCCGCGTGGAATCTATACATATTCCCTGCTTAATGAAGAATACTTCGAGAAAAATGGCATTCTCGCCTTTAGGATACAATTGAAGAGAGGGGAAACAGTGGTGGAAGAGTGGGTCCACCAACTATGGGTGGACCTCATCACTCTAGATACTAATACTAAGAACTAGCGTCGGCTAATCTCTTGATAGTAATAAATGCACTGACTGATCCATCATGTGAAATGAGGACCAAGTCATCACTAACGCTATCATTATTATTGATTAATGTGACGGTGTCATCATTAGCCAATGTAACAATAATTGCACCAGAAGTTAAAACATTGTCTGTTCTAATGTCTGAAGTAATTACTACTGTGCTATTTACTTCTACTGCAATGTGATCTTTTTCATCAGTTGCGGCGCCATAAATGATTTCATAGTCGCCAGCTTCATGAATTGTGAAAACACCTGTTGCTGAATCATAAGTCACGCTGCGTATTGGACCAGCTGATGGGAATATGATCGCATCTTCTACATCAACTTGTTGGTTTGAATTAAGGGTAGCATAAGCATAGGCATCAAGACCTGTAGAGGATCCTGTTGGGCCTGCAGGGCCGGTGGCGCCAGTATTTCCAGTGCTACCTGTGGAGCCTTGCGGACCAGTAGGGCCTAGCGGGCCAGTAGGGCCTGTGGCACCTGTAGAACCTGTAGATCCTGTATTTCCTGTGGTGCCTTGCGGACCAGTAGGACCAGTCGAGCCTGTTGAGCCAATAGGACCGGTTGGGCCTGTAGGACCTGTCTCACCTGTGTTACCCTGAACACCTTGTGCTCCCTCGGGACCTTGAACTCCAGTAGGACCTGTAGGGCCTCCATAGGGGCCTGTAGGGCCTAGTGCACCAGTTGGACCTGTCGGACCTGTGGGCCCCCGTTCGCATTCTGATGAACTTGATGAATGATGATGTCGCATATCTCGATCGATATCGGCCGCTTGGATGCTGCCGACTTGAGATAGCATCATTACAAATAGTGCTAACAATAGCTTATTCATGTTGTGACCTCCTTATGGTCGTTTGTTTAAGGATAAATTTTCTCTTTTAATCTTTAAGTTTTTTTTTTACAAGATTTTTTTTCATTTGAAAAAAAAATCTTATAGGGGGTTGTAACTTGATCGGGAAAATGGTAGACTCCATTTTTTCTGTCTTTGAGGATAGAGAAAAAATAAAACAACAAAGAGGATTACATTTATGAAATTCAAAGTGATGGCAACATTCGTGTTAGCCGCATCTAATCTAATGGCATTAGAACCGGCAGCCAAGCCTGCCCCAGCAGCACCAGTAGCACCAGCGGCTCCTGCAGAACAAAAATTAGATAAAAAGAAAGTCAGTTATGCATTAGGCTATAACTACGGAAAGGCGTTGATAAAAAATGATAAAAATATAGACGTCGCCGAAATTGTGAAAGGATTGCAGGATGGCTTGAATCCAAATGCGACAGGAAAGATTGAAGAAAAAGATATTCAAGACCTTCTAATGTCGTATTATATGGAAATCCGAAAAGTTTTTGCCGAAGAGCAAGAGAAACTGAAGGAAAAGAATCTGCAAGAAGGAAAAACATTCCTTGAGCAGAACAAAAAGAAACCTGGCGTCGTAGAAGATGCAAGTGGTCTGCAATATAAGGTTATTTCAGAAGGCAGTGGTCCAACTCCAAAGGAAAATGATACAGTTGAAGTTGAAATTACTGCTAAAACAATTGGCGGAAAAACATTCTTCTCCACAAAAGAAGAGGGTACACCAGCAGTTATTGAAGTTGCTAAGGTGATACCAGGTTGGTCAATTGCATTGCAAAAAATGAAGAAAGGCAGCACTTGGGAATTATACGTTCCACCTACGCTTGGTTATGGCGACAGAAGTGTATCCGAAGACATTGGCCCTAATTCTACTCTAATCTTTGATGTGCATCTCGTGGACATCAAGCCTGCAGAAACCCCAGTAAAAAAAGAAGAAGCTAAGTAAGCTTTTAAGCACAAAGGCCGAGACAATTGTCTCGGCCTTGTTAAAATGGACGTTATGGACATTGATGGATGTTATGGACGTTTATGGACTGTTTTTTAATATCCAAATTGTCCATAAATGTCCATACTGTCCATAAATGTCCATACCGTCCATACCGTCCATATTGTCCCTTCAGTCTTTCATTGAAAGTAAGAATTCAGCATTGCTACCGGTCTTTTTGAGACGGTTTTGGACGAGGTTCATGGCATCGTTAGGGGCAAGATCAGCCACAGCTTGCCTGAGTAGATAAGATTTTTTCAAGCTCGCTGGGGTGGTAGAGAAGTTCTTCTTTACGTGTTCCGCTCTTGATATGGATCGATAGCGGGAAAATACGTCTGTCGGCCAGACGGCGGTCAAGGACAAGTTCCATGTTGCCGGTACCTTTGAATTCTTCAAAGATAACTTCGTCCATGCGTGAGCCGGTATCGATCAAGGCAGTGGCAATGATTGTTAAAGAGCCACCTTGTTCGATATTCCTTGCGGCGCCGAAGAAACGTTTTGGTTTATGCAGGGCGTTAGCGTCGACACCACCAGTCAAAATCTTTCCGGAATGGGGTTCAACAGTATTATAGGCACGGGCTAGACGGGTGATCGAGTCAAGCAGGATGACGACATCATTTCCATGTTCGACAAGGCGGCGTGCTTTTTCAATGACCATTTCCGCAACTTGCACGTGTCTTTCGGGTGGTTCGTCGAAGGTCGAGGAGACGACTTCGCCTTTGACGAGTCGCTGCATGTCGGTAACTTCTTCGGGACGTTCGTCGATGAGCAGGACGATGAGGATGATTTCAGGGTTATTGATATGCAATGGAATTGGCAATATTTTGCAGGATGATTGTTTTACCTGTGCGTGGAGGAGCTACAATGAGTCCGCGTTGGCCTTTTCCGATAGGGGCTACGAGATCGAGAACGCGCATAGAAAGTTTTCTTTGGTGTTGTTTCCATGACAATGCGATGATTTGGATAGAGAGGAGTTAAGTTTTCAAAGAGGATCCGTTCGCGTGCAATTCTCGGCGTGATTTGCCGTTGATGTTATCGACTTTTAGAAGGGCGAAGTATTTTTCTTTTTCTTTAGGTGGGCGGATGGTGCCGAGAGGGTATCTCCTTTTTTTAGATCGAAGCGTCGGATTTGAGCCGGGGAGACGTAGATATCTTCGGCGAGAGGGAAGGTAGTTGTAGTTGGGGGAGCGGAGGAAGCCAAAACCGTCGGGGAGGACTTCGAGAACACCTTCTCCATAGAGGATTTCACTGGGGTTTTCAGAAAGTGCTTTGACGATTTCGAAAACCATTTGTGATTTTGTAAGTGATCCGAGATGTTTGAGCCCGAATTTTTTTACCGAATTGGAATTTAATTGGTCGATATTCATGCGTTGGATTTCGGCGATTTTAGTGATTTAGTTGGAGGGACTAATGTCGAGAGTGTTTTGGGGGTTGTTGCTGTTGGCTTTCGCATTTTCGTCTTATAGTGAGGAGTATCTCTGGATTTATTTTTCTGGATCCATAGTGTAAGAATGGGATCGTTAAGATGTTTCATATAATTTTTTTGACTTCTTATCTTCTAGTTGATCTAAGTGATCCATTGTTTCAATGATATAATTGGCTCTTTTTGCCTTTTCTAAAGGGTCCAATTGCCGTTTTGACCATTCTTCTATCGAACTCTTCACATTCGTATGCCCGTTGAATTTAGAAATCGTTCCCAAATTGCTAAAGGATGCGATAATGTAATGATGGTGTCAAAAAATTTATTTCCATTCCAGCTTTCGAAAAGCAAAGGGATCTCGGCCATAAAAAGTGTGATATCTTTATCCTGTATGCTGAGTTCATATTCTTTTTCAATTTCTTCATGAAACCATTGGATGTAGTAATTTCTAGAGAATGAAGATGTTTAGGATTAGTGAAAACCTTACTTGCAATTTTCGAGCGGTCAATTTGATCCTATTGATGAGAATATTAGTCCAAGAAGTTCAATGACTTTTTGACCTAAAAGGCGTCTCGGGTTTCAATAGTTGATGTACAATTTCATCTGCGTAAACGACTTTTGAACCCAGATCGCTTAAAGAAATGACAAACTGTAGACTTGCCACACGAGAGACCGCCAGTTACGGCTACTTTTCTTAATTTTAACATTCTTTCCAATTTTTGCCAACATTGATGTCTACAATCAATGGAACTTTTAAGCTTAAATACCTCTTCCATCTGTTTTTTTACTATTGTTTTCAAATCGAGAACTTCAAAATCTGGGATTTCAAAAATGAATTCATCATGAATCTGTAATATCATATAGCCTAATTTCCTTTCTTCATCTACTATTTTTTCGATTTGAATCATAGCGAGTTTGATGAGGTCGGCAGCGGTTCCTTGGAGAGGGGTGTTGACCGCTAGGCTTTCAGCAGCGGCGCGGATTGGATATTTTTATTGTTGATTTCCGGGATAGCTCTTTCGCTGCCGGTGATGGTAACAGCTTTTCCTGTTTTTCGGGCTAGTTCTTTGCATGATTCGACGAAATCTTTGACCCGTTTGTATCTCTCGAAGTATTTTTTGATGAAATCGGCTGCTTCTTCGATAGAGATGCCCAGTTCTCTTGAGAGACCGTAGGCTTGTTGGCCGTAGATGATGCCGAAGTTGACAGCTTTGGCATGGAAACGTTGTACCTTTGTTACTTCGGATATGGGGATTCCGAGCAGAGTTGCGGCTGTATGGGTATGGATGTCTTCGTTATTTTGGAAGGCTGTTAGGAGGTTTGGGTCTTCACTGAGGTGGGCGACGAGACGGAGTTCGATTTGGGAGTAGTCGGAGGCCAGGTAGCTCCACCCTGATTTTTCGGGACGGAAGGCGCCGCGGATTTCTCGTCCCAGATCTGAGCGGACAGGGATATTTTGGAGATTGGGGTCGGTGCAGGATAGGCGTCCTGTGGCTGCGACCCATTGGTTGAAGGTTGGGTGGATTCGGTGGGTTTTTGGGTTGATGTCAAGAGGAAGAGATTCGATGTATGTGGAGCGTAATTTTTCGACGGAGCGGTATTCTAGGACTTTTTGGGCAATCGGGTATTCATCGGCTAGGTATTCAAGGACATCTGCGTTGGTCGAGAGGCCGGTAGCGGTTTTTTTGGAGGGGGTGATTTTCAGTTTGGTGAAGAGGATTTCGCTCAGTTGTTTTGGAGAATTGATGTTGAATTCTTCACCCGCAAGTTCATAGATGGCTTTTTCTAGAATTCTGATTTGATCGGTGACTTTTCCAGCCAAACTTTCTAGGACTGGGAGGTCGAGGAAGATGCCATGACGTTCCATTTTAGCAAGGACTGGGAGGAGGGGGAGTTCGATGTTAAAAAAAACTTTTTCTAGCTTTCGTTCTTTGAGTTCTTTTGCGAAGAGTTGTTTGAGGCGGAAGGTATAGTCGGCATCTTCGCAGCAATAGGTGCAGACATCTGAGATGGGTACTTCACGCATGGTGATCGTTTGTTTTCCTTTTCCGATGAGATCTGAAGTGGGGATTTTTACTTTGCCGAAGTGGGTGAGGCTGAGATGGTCGAGTGAATGCTGTCTGCTGTGGGCATCGAGAATGTAGGAAGCGAGGATCGTGTCAAAACAGATGTTTTTGACATGGATGCCGTGGTTTGCCATGACATGCAGATCGTACTTTACGTTGTGACCGTAGAATCCAATTTTTGGGTTTTCAAAGAGAGGTTTCAGTTCGCTTAGCACTTTTTCCAGTCCTAATTTACCATTTACAGGTATGTAAAAGGCCTTTTTTGCTTCGGTGCAGAATCCAATGCCTGCTAATTCGGCGCGAATGGGATATTGGGAAGTGGTTTCGGTATCGAAACAGATTTCATGCTGTTGCTTGAGATGTTCTAGTAGCATTTTGAGGCTGGTTTCATCGTCAATAAGCTCGTAGGCCACTGTCTCGGGAGGTTGCTCGCCTGGGCCCATTTCTTTGATCAATGAATTAAAATTCATGTAGGTGTAGAATTCGAGTAGTTTGTCTCGGGCAGGGTCTTTGACCTTAAAAAACGACTGTTCTTGAGGGAAGTCAACGGCAGTGTTAATTGTGACTAATTGTCTACTGAGAAGCGCTTTGTCACCCTCCTGAACAATTGTTTCCTGTTTTTTCTTTCCTGGAACTTTTTCGGGGTGTTCAAGAATGTAATCGAGTGATCCGAATTCTTGTAAAAGGGCTACAGCGGTTTTGGGGCCGAATCCGGGAAGGCCTGGGATGTTGTCGGAAGCGTCACCAGTGATGGAAAGGAGATCGATTATTTGTTCGGGAGGAACGCCATAGACCTCTTCGACTTTAATTTTGTCGAGAAGAAGATTTTCTTTGTGAGTATTAAGAATGAAAACATGGTCGTTGACAAGTTGAGCCATGTCTTTATCGCTTGTACAGAGGTATACAGTAGCATGTTCTTTCTTGCCCCAAACGGCCACACTTCCCATTGTGTCATCGGCCTCAACATCAGGGACGACCAATTTGGGGATGCCAATGAGATCGCAAAATTCCTGGGCCCATTTAATTTGATAGCGCAGGTCCTCCGGCATAGCTTTGCGATGCGCTTTGTATGCGGCGTAGATTTTTTCGCGTGGTCCCTTACCCCCAGGTCCGTCGAAAACTGCGACCACATATTTGGGGTCGAAGTCTTTAAACACTTTTAGGACCGAACGGATAAATCCGTAGAGGGCATTAGTGGATTCTCCCTTATCGTTCGTGATATTTTTAATTGCAAAATAGGAACGATATAGAAATCCTGAGGCGTCTAGTACATATAATTTATCCATTCATTCATCTGTCTAAGTTGAAACTCGTGTTTTATAACTCCGGAGAGCAGTGGAGATTTTGAAGTGAGAAAATTTGTGAACCAAAATTTGCCTTCCATTTGGACTACTTGGTACTTATTTTCTTCGACCTTCATTTCTTTTGCTAGTAGGCGCATGGTGTCGTCGAGGGAGTTGCTGATGCCGTCGATGAAGCCAATTTCAAGGGCTTTGTCTGTGGTAAATATGGAAGCCCCATACTCGTTGATTAGCTTTTCCTTGTTCATATGGGGGCGGCTGCTCGTAACGACATTGATAAACTGTACATACATAGCATCTGTGAGGGTCTTCATAGGAGCATCTTCTCCCTCTTTCCAGGGGCGGAATGGATTTAGTTCGTCTTTTCCCTTGCCTGCAGTTATTGTCTTCGATTCAACGCCCACTTTGTTCATCAGTTCGCTCAGATTGAAGGCAGTGGAGAGCATGACCCCGACGCTTCCAATGACTGAAACATCCGTGGCATAGATTTTGTCAGCAGAACAGGCAATGTACATCCCGCCTGAAGCGCATAGTCCATCGACGTGGGCGTAAACTGGGACCTTGTACTTTTGTTTGTAGGCTTTGATGAGGTGGTAGATGCCATTGGAGTCGGTAACAGTGCCGCCGGGGCTGTTGATGCAGAGGAGAATGCCTTTGACTCTTTCGTTTTTGAGTATCCCTTGTTGTGATTCGATTAGTTCATTCATGACAGATTGAGTGCTCAGTTGTTCGGTACCAATGAAGCCATTGATATTGACCTTGAGCATGACAGGTGAGGTTTTATCCAGGACTTTAGTTGAGCCGTCGGCATTGGCCATGGCGATAGGTGTGTAGTGGGTTTTGACTTCAAGAGTATCTTCCAGTGAGCTTAATGAACCTATGGCAAGAATAATGGGGATGAGTCCGAGAGCTATGCCAAACATGGCAAAAATGGTGACGAAGAATGATTTTATTGCAGCATGAAAGATTGTGTCAGGCATATGAACTCCTTTTTTTTGTGCATCATATCAGGGATGACAAATAATTGACAACGCCAAAAAATAGGCATTTGCATATTAATAGAATTTATTTTAATATCAAGATTAGGAAACAAATGGAATAGTTATGCACGAGATATTATCCGAAAAGGCTCAGGAATTTTTGGCGAAGCTGCATCGCAACTTTAATACGAGACGTCTAGAGTTACTTAATAAACGTTCTAAAACTGTGGAAAAGCTCGATTTTCTATCTGAAACAGCGGCAATTCGTAACGATTCTACCTGGAAGACGGCATCAATTCCTCAGGATTTACAGTGCCGGTGGGTGGAGATTACAGGACCAACAGATAGAAAAATGATTATTAATGCGATGAATTCGGGTGCCGAAGTCTTTATGTCCGATTTTGAGGACTCGAATTCCCCTACTTGGGAAAACATTATTGAGGGACAGCGGAATCTGTGCGACACAGTTGACGGGACGATTTCTTTTGTCAGTCCCGAGGGAAAAAAATATACTTTGCATGAAAAGCGGGCAGTATTATTCCTTCGGCCGCGCGGGTGGCATCTTAATGAGAAGCATCATATCGTCGATGGACAGGAAATGTCTGGCAGTTTGTTTGACTTTGGACTCTACATTTTTCATAACGGAAAAAAGATCGCGCCTTATTTTTATTTGCCAAAGATGGAAAGTCATCTTGAGGCAAGGCTTTGGAATGATGTTTTCGTTTTTGCTCAGAAAGAACTTGGAATTCCGCAAGGCACGATTCGAGCTACCGTATTGATTGAAACAATACCTGCTGCATTTCAGATGGAGGAAATTCTTTATGAATTAAGAGAGCATTCTGCGGGATTAAATGCTGGCCGTTGGGATTACATTTTCAGTATTATCAAAAAGTTTTGTCTTCATAAAGATTTTAGTTTTCCGGATCGTGATCAAATTACCATGACGGTTCCTTTTATGCGTGCGTATACGCAATTATTGGTGCAGACATGTCATCGAAGGGGAGCGCAGGCTATGGGAGGCATGGCAGCATTTATTCCGAATAAAAATGATCCTATCGTTACAGAAAATGCTTTGAAAAAGGTGCGTGAAGATAAATTAAGAGAAGTTAACGATGGCTTTGACGGGACTTGGGTGGCCCATCCTGGGCTTGTTTCGATTGCACATGATATTTTTGCTGCAGCTCATGGTGTGCATGCTGAAGTTAAAGTCACTGCGCAGCAGTTGCAGAGTTTTGGAGTGCCTAATGGTACAGTAACTGAAGAGGGTCTAAGGCATAATGTGAATGTTGCTTTGCAGTATTTGACCTCTTGGCTTTCGGGCAAGGGAGCGGCTGCAATTTTCAATTTAATGGAGGATGCCGCTACAGCGGAGATTTCGAGGGCTCAGGTATGGCAATGGTTGCACAGCGGAGTCTTTGATAAGGCCATGATTGAGCGTGTGATTCTTGAAGAGGATGAAAAAGTTGCCAAGTTATATGGTAAATATTATGATCCTGAGGCCCGTCAACTTTTTGAGCACCTTGTCTTTTCAAAAGACTTTGTCCAATTCTTAACAATACCAGCATATGGCCTGCTACCGTAGTCTATTCTAAAAACGGATATTTTCCTACTTGCATATTTAGATATTTATTGGTATAATCTAAGGTATAGGGAGGAGTTGGTTATGAAAAATACAGTAAGATTGAGTTTCGATGTTCCAGTTGAAGAGCACATTATGTATAAGACCGAGTGTGTTAAATCAAGGGTTCCGATAAAAGATTTTCTTCATAATTTAGTAATGCTTGGAATGAAAGAATATGAAAGAGCAAAATTTAATAAAAAAATGGGAAAATCTATACAACAGGCAAAAAAAGGGAAGGTAAGGACAGTATCACCCAATGAACTTGATCGTTGGGAGAGTGAATTAGAAGATGACGCATCCTAGTTTTGAACTGAATTTCACCGAACAGGCTGATTTAGATATGTTGGAGTTAAAAAGAAGACAAATCTAAGAAAATAGTGGCAAAAGCCGTGATTAAAAGTCTAAGGTTTATGTCAGGAAATTTGAAGCACCCTTCCCTTCATACTCACAAATATGATGAATTTTGCGGCCCAAATGGGGAGGAAATATTTGAGAGTTATGCGCAAAACAAAACTCCTGGGGCCTATCGCATTTTTTGGTATTACGGGCCAGGAAAAAATGTCATTACCGTGTTAAGGATAACTCCACATCCCTAATGAAAAGAACTGCCGTGTCCCACGGCATGTTATTTCCTTAAATAATTTTTGTTTGCCAGTTCCCATGAGTAGATGGCGTTTCTTACTTGGATGCTTATGTAGGGGTAGGGGTGCCTGTTATCGAGATTTCGACCTTCACTGTTATTATATAACTTAATAAAAATTTCTTTGTTATACCAGGGAGGGGTTCTAACATTCGTATTTCCCTTCTCGTACCGTTCGAAATTCTGAAGTTCGGGTCGAGTTTTATAGTAATCCATGAGGATTTTCACGACTTTATCCGGTTGATGCTCCATTCCTTGCACATAAAAGGACATTTCTGCTCCAATCATGTGTTTCGAACTCTGATTTGACGTAGAAGGATCGATATAGATATTATGCTGAGGGCAGCGGTGGCCTGAAGTGATTACAACACGCAACCCTGTAGCGGCTTGTACATGATTCATCAGGTCAATTAAAATCGGATAAATAAATTCACGCCCATTTTCAAGAGGAAGGCTATGTCTTTCTGAGCCGCCGCAATCTGAAAGGTGGGTGATTTTTTCTCCGGTGCCGATGACTCGATCAGGGTTGAGGCTGCTTCCTTTGCAGCGAAAAAATTCTTTGGTGATTTTGGGGAGGTTTGCCACTAGATCTTTTTCCCAAGGATAGGGCTCGAGTTTGACTTTTTCAGGGGGGAGTGGATTGAAAAGGTATTCGTTGTGGTTTCTGTAAATGTATTCGCCCGACTCATGATGGGCAGGTGGTTCGTCCGGGGAAGAACAGCTGCACAGGAGCAATAGACATATGATTGCTTTCATTGGTTTTTATTCCGTTTTCCAGTACTATATACGATGAGGTAAATATCATGCATTGGATAAACGACTATAATCTCTTTCTTTTTGATTTTGACGGGCTGCTGGTCAATACCGAAGAGATTCATTTTTTGGCATACAAAAAGATGTGTGCCGACCGCGGATTTGATCTAAACTGGGATTTCAGCAGGTATTGCCAAGCGGCACACTACGAATCGGATAAGTTACAGAAAGAAATCTATGCCGACCTGCCTGAACTTTATGAGTCGGAGCCTGAGTGGGTGGTGTTATATGCTGAAAAAAAACGGAATATGCTGAATCTTTTGAGCGAAGGCGCTGTCCATTTGATGCCTGGGGCGGAAATGCTTCTGCGTTCGTTGGATGAGGCTGGCATTTGCAGGTGTGTGGTCACCAATTCGCCTATTGATCAGATTAATATAGTTAAAGAGCACAATCCAATCCTGAAGACTATTCCCTATTGGTTTACTCGTGAGACTTACTCGAAACCCAAGCCTGATCCTGAGTGTTATTTGAATGCCATTGCCAAAACTGGAATAAATGAGAAAATCATTGGTTTTGAGGATACTCCTCGCGGCATGATGGCACTTTTAAAGACACCGGCAAAGCCTGTGCTTGTATCAGAGGTTGCGTACCCTGAAATCCAGGACTTCATTCGTCAGGGGGTAGTTTATTACCCTTCTTTGTTAAATTTACCGGATAATCGACTCTGACAAGGAATAGACCATGAGCTGGGGCAGCTTGCCCCGCCAGGCGCCTGTCTTTGGCTGCCAGGATTTTAGGTATTTCTTCGATGGATCGTTTGCCGGTTGCCACCTCGATTAGGGTACCAGTAATATTGCGGACCATTTTGTAGAGGAAGCCATCTCCTTCGAATTCCAAGCGGATTCCTTGGTTTTCGGGGACAATATCAAGTCGTATAATGGTTCTTACGGCATCTTTTGCTGCAGCCCCCATGTGTGCAGCATTGGCAAAGGATGTGAAATCTTGTGTGCCAATGAAATGCTGAGCACATGCTTTCATGAGTTCAATATCGAGACTCTCTCTAAGGTGGAGACTTGTGAGTCGTTTGAATGGATCCATAATTGGGTCGAGGTGGATGTGATAGTAATAGACCTTTCCAGAGGCGCTATTGCGTGCATGGAATAGGGAGTGTGCCTTTTGAATATCCAATATTCGGATGTCTGGTGGGAGCATGCGATTTATAGAATGGCGGAAACGCCCGAGATCGAATTTTTTTTCTGCTTGAAAGTGGGCAACCTGTCCCAAAGCGTGAACGCCAGCATCTGTCCTGCCAGCACCTGTAATGATTACCTCTTCTTGCAGGAAAATAGCAATATTTTTTTGTAATAATTCCTGTATGGTAATCGCATTAGGCTGCACTTGCCACCCGCCATAAGCGGTGCCTTCATAAGCAAGCGTTATTCTGTATTTGTCCATTAAGTCCATAATAGTTGATGGGCTATTGCCAAGTCTTCCTTGGTAGTAATCTTTAAGTTACTGTAACTTCCTTTAACGAGCTTGACTGGGCGGCCAAGATGTTCTACCAAAGACACATCATCGGTCACTGTAAGTCCTTCCAGTTTAAAACCCTCATTTAATAGGTCGTAACGAATGACCTGCGGGGTCTGAATCTCCCAGATCTTCGAGCGATCTGGCGTGCAAACAACAAAATCATCAGCATCGGATTCCTTAATAGTAAATTTTATAGGCATTCCAAGTGCGGCTGCGCCATGTTCTTTAGCTGCCTCAATAACTTCCCTCACATTATCGATTGTTATATTAGGCCTCGCAGAGTCATGAATACATACAAAATCGGAATTTTTCACTTCTTGCAAGCCATTATAAACAGAATCCTGTCGACGTTCACCTGGAAGAGCAAAAATGACGCGGTCATTAGCAAAAAAATGGCGATAGGCCGGGTGGCAAACCAAAATAACTTCCGAAATTTCAGGCATCGATAAAAATAAGTCCAAGCTATATCTTACAATGGGTTTTCCATGCAGAGGTAAAAATTGTTTTGGCTGAGGCGCTTGCATTCTGCTCCCTATGCCTCCTGCAACTAATATGACACTGATGCGACTCATGATGGACTCCTGAGTGTTAAGTTTAAAATTTCAGGGAAAGAAAAAACTCTAAATGGCATCGTGCTTCCGACTCCTCGGTTTACATATACCCATTTTTCATGTTCCTTTATTAGGCCTCGTTTGAATTTAGTGTTTTCCACCAAAAGAAGCCGCTTCCACAGCCAAGGCAGATTCACTTGGGATCCATGTGTATGTCCGCAAAGAATCAGGTCCCCGGGGTATCCGTGCAACCGAGCCACGCAGTCTGGATTGTGGGCTAAAATAATGCCGGGATATATATTGTCATATTCCTCAAATGCTTTTTTAGGCAGGCATTTGCCTAACATGTATTCACCAAGACCGCAGATATTTAATTTTCCTTTTAAAAGCTTGGATCGATTATCCAATAATTCAAAAGGAGTCTCCTTCAGGAGTTCAATAAGTCCTTCGTGTGTCTCGACGTTGCTTGCTCTTTCTGTAATTTTTCTTTCCTTCGGCGGTGCATGAAATAATCTCTCCAAACCTTTTTCGATGTTTTCAACAATATCGTAGTCGCCATTGGTTCGGACGGAGACTGTTGTTGCATAGTCGTGATTCCCAAAGATAGCAAAGCATCCCAATGGAGCAGAGATGGAATTTAAAAAAGATTTGAGTCTGTCTTTGTCCGAAATGACCGAATAACAGAGGAAATCCCCTGTAAAAACAACAACATCAGGAGAATTTTTTTTGATTTTATTGGTAATTTTTTTGAGGTAGAAGTCAGGAACTCCACTGTGCAGATGCAGATCGCTAAATTGTAGGATGCGGAGGCCATCCAGGCTTTTATCTAGGCCAGGCAGAGCTAGGTCTAGGTTTGTTTCAGTCAAGTAATAGGGCTCGATAAATCTGGGCCAGATTCCAACGACTGAAGCTATGGAGAGGATGTCTAAAATTTTTCCAAGGGGCTTATTCATGGAGACAATTGTAACACTTTATAAATAAAAAAACTCCGAAAAACGTATTTTTCGGAGTTTTTTATAACCAGCGTTAGTGACTATGCATCGAGGTGCTTAGAAACTTTGCTTGTCATTTTGAACATATCAATAGATGCTGAGGATCCGAATACTTTTGCAAGTTTTGGATCTGGGTTGATGTTCCTTTTATTTTTTGCATCTTGAAGTTTGTGCTTCTTGATGTAATCCCAAAGCTTTTTTGTAACTTCAGTACGGGCCATCGGGCCTTTTCCAACGACCTCTGCGAGAGCATCGCTTACACTCACTGGCTTCATGAATGCTGAAGTTTTTTTCTGTTGTTTAGTCATGTATTTCTCCTTTTTTTTGTTATGAGAATAGTGATGTTTTCCATAGGGGTTGTTTTAACCTGCTTCGTATTTTATAGTCAAATTATTTCATCTTTGCAGTTGCAAGAAAGAGAGGAACCTGGCAAATTGAACATATGATCACAGTAGAAAACAATACGATAGAAATTCTTGCCGAATCATTACGAAATACCAAATCTAGTAATGAAAAGCTTTCACTTCTAAATAAGTTTTATACAGTAAAACGGTACTTTTCTACTCCTCAACCCATAGCAAAATTTATTGAATCTGCTTCGATAGAAGTCAAAATTGCTCTGCTTTCCATCATTGCTATTGGAGAAGGACCGATTGTTTTTCGTGGATATGAAGAAGGCATGTCACTTGATGCACTTACTAACGTTCTTATTGATACAGAGAGGTTCTACGATTCAATAGGGGGAATTGTTGGATATCACTTCACAGTTATGAAGCTGATTAATGAGATGAAGCCTTCTTCAATGGATTCTAGAGCTCATTTTGGGAATCCTGATGGCATTGATACCACTAAACTTAGCAAAGAGGTACGCGAAGCCGTAAGATGGGGCATAGAACACCTGCATGAAATGGGGGAAATATACCCTGTAGGTGGTGCTGGAGACCGATTGAATCTAAAGGATGATGAGACAAATAATCCTTTGCCAGCAGCATCATTGCATTTTTGCGGTAAGACGTTGTTGGAAGGATTAATTCACGATTTAGAGGCACGAGAGTATCTTCATTTTAAATTGACTGGAAAGAAAGTGACTACTCCAATAGCGCTGATGACTTCGGCGGAAAAGGATAATGATCACTTAATCAAGGAAATTCTTAAGAATAACAACTGGTTTGGCAGGCCTCAGGAAAGTTTTAAAATATTTTGTCAGCCTTTAGTCCCATTGATTACTGTTGAAGGACATTGGTCGATGTCGGATGTCCTTATCCCTACGTTAAAGCCTGGAGGACATGGGGTCATTTGGAAAGTGGCCGAAGACAATGGAGTATTTGATTGGTTTACGCAGCAAAACCGCATAAAAGTTCTTGTAAGGCAAATAAATAATCCAATCGCTGCAGTAGATTACGGGCTTTTAGGGTTTATTGGAATAGGGATGCGATATAATAAATCATTTGGATTTCTATCTTGTAAACGCCTTCCAAATACTGCTGAGGGTGCACTTGTTCAGTTTAAAAGGAAGAATCACTTCACTATATCGAATATTGAATATACAAATTTTGAACAATACGGACTAAAAGATGGGAAATATCCAACAAATACCAATATACTTTTTGTTGATTTGAACGTTATCCGCAGTGTTTTGAAAAAATGTCCGATACCCGGCATGATTATCAATTTGAAGAGCAAGGCTCCATTCTATGACAAAGATGGAAATTTCAGAGAAGTCAATGCTGGGCGACTAGAATCTACCATGCAGAATATCTCCGATTGTATAGAAGAGGGCGCATATCTAACAATCAATGAAAGAAGTAAGACGATATCGGCTATTAAGAAAAGCTCAGATCCACAAAACCATTCACTAGAGACCCCTGAAACTGCTTTTGAGGACATTCAGGCCAACGGCAGAGATCTTCTTAGGAATTACTGCGGATATGAAATCCCAGATGACTTATTATTTTTGTACAGCCCTTCTTTGGGGCCATTGTATTCCATTATCAGTCAAAAGCTTAAAGGAGGGAAAATTTTACCTGGATCGGAATTACAACTTCATATCGCGACAGTGAATATAAGTAATATCCATCTGAGCGGCAGCTTATTAATTACTGGGCCTAGTGGAAAATGCATTCTGGAGGATGTCACTGTTGATAATCAGGGAATTAGTCGTTCTTCAAATAATGTTTATTGGAAAAATGGGATTGATCGATTTGAGTCATTATCAATTTCCATTCAGGGAACAGGGGAATTCGTGGCTAAAAACATCGTTTTTACCGGCTCCCATGTGATCGTCGTTCCAGATGGCTTCAGAGTAACGGCCCATATGGATGATGGAAAAATCAGTTATCTTGAAGAAAAAATTCTCCACCCCTCTTGGGAGTGGAAATACTCCTTCGATCGCCAACATAACATAGCTTTACGTAGAAGATTGTTCTAAAGATTAGAACGCTGGCTCGAATACATCCTGCCCATCCTGCCGCTTGCGATCATGCATATCCTGTTAGTCCCTAAAAGAACAAGATATGCATGATCGCAAGCGGCAGGATGGGCAGGATAAGAAAAAATGAGTATGAGGGAAAAACTGTTATTTGGGAGGAGGAAATGGGTGTTATGACAAACTTATGGGTCAAAGGTGCTAAGGCGCAAGGGAAAACCCTCTGAATTTTTCAGTTGCGCCTTTGCTCCTCATTCTTTAGTTTGCCAGGCCGGTAAAAATGGTGATGATGCTCGCATCAAAGCCGTAGTAAATCCCCGACACGATGCACGCAACCATTCCTGCAAAGCCAACAAGAGCAACTATTTTGCTGATTGTACCTACTAGATCATTGTTTCCTTTTCCGCTGTAGAGCGCAGCTGCTGTTAAGGCAAAAAATCCTACTCCAGCGCCGCCAGCACTATGCATCCAGGTAAAGAGCTTTGAAAAAAATGGTCCAATAGCTGGGATTATAGTATTTTGTATATAGTTAAATACCTGCTTTGCTACAGCAACAATTGTATTTTTTGCATTTCCGAGAAAACCCACAGCAGCAGTTTCAGCCGCCTGTACGGGCACTTGAACGTCAAGGTTAACACTCATAAATAAGCCTCCTAATTTTGATGCCTTAAATTTGCAGTTATTATATAATCGGTCTCATAAGTCAAGTTTTTTTTAAAAAGGTGGATTCATGAGCGGCGATATTATGCAACAAGTTAAAGGTTTAGAGGAAAGAATCCTTCACATGTGGAGGTATCTTTGACCTGGCTGAAAAAGAAACCAAGGTCAAAGAACTAGAAGAGAAAATGGAAGCGCCTGGCTTCTGGGATCACAATGAAACAGCCCAGAGTGTCATTGCAGAGGCCAATAAGCTCCGAAGTTGGACTATTCCATATAACGAACTCAAAAATAGATTTGAGGCAGTCCGCGATTTATTGCCTGATGCCAAAGAAATTGGGGATGAAGGTCTTTTAAATGAATTGGCTTCCGAAGTTAAAACAATAGATGCACAACTGGCTGAACTAGAAATCCGAAAAATGCTTTCCGGTGAACTAGATGACAAAAATTGCTATTTAGGGATCAACGCAGGCGCAGGTGGAACTGAAGCTTGTGATTGGGCGCAAATGCTGAGCAGAATGTATCAGCGCTGGGTAGCAAAAAGAGGATGGAAATTAGAAGTCGTTGATACAGTTCCGGGTGATGTCGCAGGTATAAAAAGTATTACTTTTAAAATAACTGGTAACTACGCTTTTGGCTACGCTAAGGCGGAAAGAGGAGTGCACAGGCTCGTTCGGATCTCACCATTCGATAGCACAGGCAAAAGACATACAAGCTTTGCCTCCGTCGATGTTACCCCGGAAATCACAGATGATATAGTCATTGATATTTCACCTGATGATATCCGAGTTGATACTTACCGTTCTTCAGGAGCTGGAGGTCAGCACGTTAACGTAACTGACTCAGCCGTTCGAATTACCCACATGCCTTCGGGGATTGTAGTCACTTGTCAGTCTGAAAGAAGTCAGGTTCAGAATAAAGAAACATGCTTTAAAATGCTTAGGTCCAAGCTTTATGAAAGGGAAGTAACAGAGCGGGAAAGGAAGTTAAGGGAAATGGGAGGGGAGAAGAAGGAGATTGCCTGGGGAAGCCAGATTCGCAATTACGTATTCCAACCCTATACTCTTGTAAAGGATACAAGAACAAAATTTGAAACGGGTGATGTCCAGGCAGTGATGGATGGAGAAATAGATGATTTTATTATTGCCTACCTAAAAGAGTTCGGTTAAAATGTAGTGTTTTAAAGCTTAAATGTGAGAGAGATATGGAAGAAGAAATAAAATCTGTTCCCGGTCTAGAAATTCGCTATACAGAATTGAGTGATGGAAAATATCTGGGTGAGTGGCTGCATCAACCGGGAGTCCACAGGTGGTTTCCGATGTATGATGATGTAGAAATTGATGATGCCGTTGGACGCTGGATTAGTTTTTCTCGTTACAAATGCAGTCTTACTGCAGTTTTGAACGGTGTTCCTACGGGTATTGTAACTTTATATTTAAACCCTTACAAGAAGCTTGCGCACCAATGTGAATTTGGAATCATTGTGGGCGATCCTAATCGTGGAATAGGTATAGGGGGGCAATTAATGCAAGCAGTCATTAATTTGGCAAAGGACAGATTTGGAATCGAGCTGCTTCACTTGACCGTTTATGAAGGAAATCCAGCGATACACTTATATGAGCGCTTTGGATTTGTGGAATTCGGCAAACAAACACATTGGATAAAAGAAGCCGATGGCTATCGCGGCCGTATTTTTATGGAGAAATTTCTCAAAGATATTAACAAATGATGATGCGACACGACACCTTTCAGCATACGCTTGAAAGGGTAATTGGAAAGAAATTAAAACTTAGAATTAATAATAATCATTCAACCATGCTCAGCGTTAAGTGGGAGCCTGGTTGTACGACTGTTTCCTTGCACCGTTTTTTTCTTAGAGCTCCGAAAAATGTAATGGATAGGCTGGCATGCTATATTCGCCGTGAAGAAAAGCAAATGTCCCCCGAAGTTACAAAGTTCATAGAAAACAACATCAAAAAGCTCGATTATTCTCATAAACTTGATGAAGAAAAATTAGAAGTACAGGGTAGAAATTACAATCTGCAAGAAATGATGGCTAAGATCAATAAAAAATACTTCAACAACAGGCTCAATTTAAAAATTACTTGGTTTGGACAGCATAAACGCAAAAATAGATCTAGAGTGACTTTTGGGCTATATCAAGATCTCCTTCGCCTTGTCAAAATTAATCGAATTCTTGATAGCCCTAAATTTCCGGAATATGTCGTCTCGTATGTCATTTATCACGAAATGCTGCATCACGTTTGCCCCTCATACACTGACGAAAATGGGAGAAATAAAATACACAATAAAGAGTTTAAGGTCCGTGAAAAACAATTCCAAGATTTTGAGCGGGCACAAACTTGGATAGAGAATAATATTAACAAATTTTTTATAGGAATCTATTGATATGGCTGGACATAGTAAATGGGCAAACATTAAGCACCAGAAGGGTAAATCTGATTTAAAAAAAGGAAAAATATTTTCACGAAGTGCTAAAGAGATCATCAGCGCTGTAAAATTGGGAGGACCTGATGTTAAATCCAATCCAAGACTTCGTAGTGCCATCCAAAAGGCAAAATCTAATAGCGTTCCTAATGAAATTATCGAAAGAAATATTAAGAAAGCATCTAGTTCTGATCAATCTGACTATTTTGAATTGACTTATGAACTCTATGGGCACGGCGGGGTAGGAATCATCATTGATATCATGACGGATAATAAAAACAGGATCAGCTCTGATATTCGTATTGCCACTAATAAACGAGGCGGCACTGTAGCCACACCTGGTTCTGTGGCTTTTAATTTCGATCGCAAAGGGGTGATTCAGATAGTAAAAAATCATGCTATTGAAGATGAGTTGTTCTTAGCAGCGTCTAACGCTGGTGCTGAAGATTTTGATCAATCCGACGACATGTTCATTATTACAACAGACCCTACTAATCTTTATGCCGTAAGGGATGCTATCCAGGAGCTTGGATTTAAATGCGACGATGCTACCTTGGAGATGATTCCAAAAATCAATATAGCCTGCAATGAAGAAGATCAAAAGTCTAATCTTGCCCTCATTGAGTGGTTGGAAGGCATTGATGACGTCGATACTGTTTTCCATAACATGGAAATTAATTGACAGTTATATTTTAAAAAGCATGATAGGGGTATTCTTTTAGAAGGAGGACCCTATGAATGCTGTTAGCTCGTTAGATCTCGCCCAAAAGGCACTCGCTTTAAATACTCAAACAGGCGCTTCTATCCCACAGATCATTGGGAAGCGCGTGGAACACTGGTCTTATAAGTTCATTGCTGCCGGAGCAATCATCGGAGTCGTTATAGCTATTGCAGCTTTTATTTTCGGGCATATTCCGGCTGGGGTGGTTGGATTGATTTTATTTGGAACTAATGCTATTGCGACCTTCTATCTTCATAGATTTGCTAATTTCAATCAGCTTGATGATTATGTTCGTCAGTTAGCCTTGAAAGTACAGGATTTTCATAAAGAGAATATGGATTTGAAGCAGACGACCAAGGATTTAGACGCAAATATTAAGCATTTAGAAGAGGTGCCGCACGATTGGAAAGTAGAAGTAGAGAAAGGAAGGGAAGAATTTGAGGTGATGAAAAAGGAGCTAGAAGGTCTTCGAGCGAAATATGAGATTGTCGTTAAACAATTGCTGAAATTTTCGAAGATAGCTAAAAATTTGCAGTTGCAGGCTGGGACATTAGGTCAAAATGCAGATAAAATGAAGGAAGAGGAAGATAAATTTGAGAATGACGAAGAGCTCTTAGGTAAGTTGGTTGACGGCATACGTGGAGAGGATGATGACCTTGAAAGGGAAAGCAAAAAATTAGAGGATGTTGTTGCTGAGTTAGATAGAATAGATCAAGATTTTGACAAGGCCGAGAAGACTATAAAAGATAACTTAACGAAAACAAAAGAAATTTACGATAAAATGGAAGGACTGGTGGATGCATTAACAAAGAAATACAAGGAAGACTTGGTTTTGATGGGAGATCTGCATGAGAGGGCACAGGTTGCTGATGAGCTGAGATCTCTCAATGAAGAGCAGGAAGCCTTCATCAACACCTGCCGCCCCGCCTACGAACAATGGAAAGCACGAGAGATCAATACTTAATCATTGAATATTTAAAAGGACATAAAGGTGCAAAGACCGTAACGCCGTTTACTACTCTGAGGATGCCATCTTTGACACAATCGTGTCCAAAATTCATCAGTAAACCCAATTTGATTCCTGTCAGTCGAAGATAAGTCAATAATTGAGTTTGATGGATAGCGTGGTGGATTTCAGTAGCCTTTACCTCTATGATAACTTTATTTTCTACAAGAATATCAAGGCACAATGGATCTCTAATAACTGTATTTTTATACCTTACTGGGACAAAAACTTGTCTTTGTGTAGATAACCCTCTCAAAGCAAGCTCATAACACAATGCACTTTCATAAATACTTTCTAGTAACCCAGGGCCTCCCAATCCTCTATGCACCTCAATCGCAACGCCTATTATTTTATATGAAATATCGTTCTCTATGCAGCCCATTGTTATCTCACTTTGTTTAAAATGTATCAAAAAGATGGCGGAATTTTACCTAAAGACAGAATTTAAGCATAGGCTTAAATGTAGTAGCGCTATACTTCCTCCTCCTTCTCTTCTTCTTTGCTCCATTGCGCCTTTTGCTTCTTTGCGTTGAAAATAGTTTAAATCGTATCTAGAAGGTCTTTGCTTCTTTGCTCTTTATTGTCTATGTCAGTTTGACACAGCGGTTTAGGAGCATAGCATCGGCAAGGACGATAGCAGTCATGGCCTCTACGATGGGGGCGGCGCGTATGGCAACGCAAGGATCGTGTCTAGAACCCTCTGGAAGTAAGAATTTTTTGCTTTCGCCGCTTAGATCAAGTGTATCTTGTTCTTTCCTGATGCTTGAGGTGGGCTTGAATGCGACCCTGCCAATGATAGGCATGCCGTTTGAAATACCCCCAAGAGTACCCCCAGCAAAATTCGTTTTGGTTTTAAACCCTTCTACAAAAACGTCATTATGTTCAGAACCTTTCATGGAGGCTGCCTTGAAACCTGAACCCAATTCAAATCCTTTAGATGCTGGAAGACTCATCATTGCCGATGCTAAATTGGCTTCCAATTTCTGGTACACCGGATCTCCAAGACCGATAGGGACCGACATCGCAGTAAATTCAATAATACCCCCGAGAGAATCACCCTCTTTTTTGGCTGCCTCTATGCTCTCTTGCATCTTTGCTGAGGCATTCGGATCGGGACAAAATAAAGGGTCTTGATAAGCTGCTTTATGCAACGCATGGATATCTGTGAAGTCTATATTTGCTTCAATCAATCCAATTTGTTTAATATAGCCAGCGACAAAAATGTTGTAGTGCTTGAGTAATTTTTTTGCTATGGCGCCCGCAGCAACTCTAGCGGCAGTTTCTCGAGCAGATGAGCGGCCTCCTCCTCTGTAGTCAAAGATACCATACTTTTCAAAGTAGGTAAAATTAGCATGTCCAGGACGTATTAGATCTTTAATCGGTGCATATTTGCTCGAATCCTGATCCTTGTTGCGTATCATAATGCAAATGGGAGCTCCGGTTGTTTTCCCTTCGAAGACGCCTGATAAAATTTCGCCGATATCTGCTTCTTTCCTGGGTGTTGTATACCGATTTCTTCCAGGTGCACGCAGTTCGAGCTCGATATTAATCTCTTCATCACTGATTTCTAAACCAGCCGGACAGCCGTCGATGACAACTCCGATTGCTTTTCCATGGGATTCACCCCATGTGGTGATGCGAAAGATATTTCCAAATGAATTGTTAGCCATGATTTATCCCTTCGATTACAGATTTTTGAATAATTTTCTTTACAAGATTCAGGTCGCGATAATTTTCGAACCAAATCTTAAATTGCCCTAAGGCTTGATTAATGAACATCTCATATCCATGGATCACAGTGCAATTTTTTTCTTTTGCTTGCTGCAAAAACAAAGTTTCCATCGGAACTGTCTTAATATCCATTGCGATTGTATTTGGCAAGATAGACTCCGCGGGGATCGGCATGGGATCAGGCGTGGCATTTATTAATATATCGTAGCTTCCAGAGATCTCTTGATTTCGCCTTAAAATTGTCACTTTAGCCCCCCTGTTCATGGCCTCAACTTCTATTGCTTTAGATGCTCCACCTGCGCCAATAATGATGATTTTTTTTCCCTTGACCTTCATTTTTTCTTCGATGGCATCCAGGGCGCCATTTCCATCTGTATTGTGTCCGATTATTTTGCCATCTTCAAAAACTAAAGTATTGACTGCTTCATTAGGAATGATCTGTTCCTTAAGGGGCATGGTAACGCTAAGTCCTTTGATAGCGGCATTTTTTGCTTCGGTAATGAATCCATCGAGATGGGCTTTTGGCACAAGGAATTTAACATATACCGCATTCAGCTTGAGTTCATGCATGACGGCATTGTGACAAAGATGTCCCAAGCTTTTATCCACGGGATCTCCAATCAATCCATAAACATTAGTAGAGGCCTTTAAATGGTTATAGTGGTAAGTATCTCTCAGGACCTTTATAGGAATTTGTCCCGGCGCTGTGCTTGATTCCTCGTCAATGCTGCCATAGACAAATTTTGCTCCAAAAATGGGAGCCAAAATTCGAGTCGATTCGCTATATGGGCCCATTCCCATGGCAATGACGTTTTCGGCATGTGCCCTCATGAATTGCAGTAGAATGAGTCCTTCAGCGGTGGCCTTCAGCATAAAAGCCATTTTATAAATGTCGGCTTTTACTTTTTTCATCTGCTTTAGAATAGTTTCGGGATCGGGCATCGCATTAAAATCGTGATACGAAAGGATAACCTTCGAATCCTTGATTTGTTCGATAAAAGAAGATGGGACTGTGTATTCTAGATCAATGTATTCTGGCTTTAATGCAGCAAGAATTTTGATCTTCTGCAACCGTTCTTCTTCTGTGCCTTTGTAATTTCCTCCTTGTGAGACCGGTCTTAGAGTAAAAATCATGGGAATAGGATATGTTGTGCGCAATTTTTTTAATAAATCTAGATCAAATGATTCGAAATAATCGAGTCGCATTTCTGCTAAATGGCAATAGGACGACGCAATATTCAGTTGATCGTGAATTTTCTCAAGTGTAGGGCCTTTAATGACGCCGCATAACATTGGTGCACATCCATTTGAGGGTTGATTTAAGAACTGTTTCGTCAACTGTTGTGCAGTACTGACCGCCAAATTCCAATGATTCACCAATCCCTTTTAAGGCTACAAATCTTGGGATCTTGCCAACCGATTTCTTATCCATGCGCATGAGATCAAAAAGTGCATCAGGGGAAAGTTCTTCCTTCCAGGTGAGATCTATCTGGTAATCATCGAATATTTCACGAATCTGTTTGAAGTCTATTTCTTTAAGATAACCCATTTGCATAGACAAGTAACTTTCAGTTATCACACCTATAGCAACAGCACGTCCGTGGGAAATAGCGTGCTTTGTGGCCGTTTCGATAGCATGTGCCACTGTGTGTCCATAGTTCAGAAGCCTTCTCATACCCTTTTCAGTGAGGTCCTGCTCAACAATTGATGACTTGATCGCAATACTCCACGCTATGGCTTTTTCCATCGGAAGGTTTTTTGCATTTACCTTCATGAAATCAAAATACTCTTTGTCAGCAATCACTCCATGCTTGATCATTTCAGAAAGGCCATTTTTGATTTCGCTTTGAGGAAGCGTTTTAAGAGTTTCCGTGAGAATAAAAACTGCTGAGGGCGGATAGATTGTGCCGATCAAGTTTTTCCCTTCGGGAACATTGACTCCAGTTTTACCGCCTATACTAGCATCGACCATAGCCAGAAGTGATGTGGGGACCATAACCGATTGAACTCCGCGACAATAGGTTGAAGCGACGAATCCAGAAACATCGGTAACAACCCCGCCTCCTATGCCGATGACACAGGTGTCACGTCCGGCTCCTAATTTTAACAGGTGATTTTCACATAACTCTTTTGTTTCCCTCGTTTTGTAGTCCTCGCCTGCAGGAAAAGCAACCATAGAGACGTTCAAACCCTCTTCTTTTATAAGACGTTCGAAATTTTGTCCAAGAAGCGGTTCTACTGTTGTATCAGTAATGATCACATATTGAGCACATTTGAGAGCCTTCAGAAATTTGACAAGGAATCCCTCCCCGATAAAAATGGGGAATCTTGCAGGAACCTCAAGTTGAATATCTGCAGCATTTAGATACAGAGGGGTTCTTTTTTCTACAAGTTTTTCGAAGGATTCGAATGAGTCGATATATGCTGGCATGCCATTGTGTGTTATTCTTTTAAAAAGTTCTTTGGTTTCGCCTTTCAAATAAATGATGGTTCCGATCTTTTTAAGAAGTTTTGTGTTTTCTGGATTTTCAAGAGCGCCTCCACCTAGAGCTATAATTGAATTTTTTGGAGGTTTTTCGCTCATGGAAACGATAGTTTCCTGTTCGAGAGCTCGGAAGAATGGTCCGCCTTTTTGAGAATAAATTTGTCTGCAAGTGAGTTTTTCGCCTTCCTTTTTTTTGTATTCCTCTTCGATAAGCCGATCGAGATCAATAAAGGTGCCGTTTAATTTATCGGCAAGAATTTTCCCAATGGTTGTCTTTCCGCATCCTGGCAGGCCGCATAAAATAAAGTTCATGTCTGTCCTAGTATTTACTTTAAGTCAGAATCATCTAGATTCAATTATTTATCAAGCAAAAACCTATGACATTGATGTCCTGAAGACATACAAAGAATGAAAGAGACGAATCCGAATATGGAGTGACCCAATTCATTGGGTCTTTTTCAGGGCCGAATTTATTCGGCCCTGTGAAATGCTCAATTTTTTTCGCATTAAACCCAGGCCTAAAGGCTCTGGTCTATCAAGAGTCAAACCTTCGGTCCTTAGAATTATTCAAAGCATGTCCCCCTACTTTTTTGGAATTATTTAATGTTAGCGCCGAGGGATTGGAAGCTTTCTGCGAAGTTGGGGTATGTTTTGGTGGTACAGTCTACGTTGTGGATGGTGGAATTGCCTTGGGCTCCAAGAGCGGCTACGGCGAGAGACATGGCCATGCGATGGTCATTATGAGAGTCGAGCGATGCACCGCGCAGGGGGCTCCCTTCAATCACGAGGCCATCCTTTAATTCAACAATTTTGGCTCCCATTTTTTTAAGCTCAATCGTAATGCAATGGAGCCGATCGCATTCCTTGTGTCTGGCAATTGCAGCATTTACAATGCGCGTTTCTCCCTCAGCAAAGCAGGCGATAACAGCTAAAATAGGCACTGCATCAATAAAGGGGTTCACATCAATAGTAGTCCCTTTTAATTTTGCGCCGGGCTTAAAATGGAGTTTTTTGTCGACATCGATTGTAGCTCCCATTTTTTTGAGAACATATATTATATCTTTGTCTCCTTGGGGGTCATTTATGTCGACGTTATCTATAGTCAATGGAGAATTGGTTATTATGGCCGCAACAAGGGGAAATGCAGCTGTGCTCCAATCTCCGGGAACGGTGTAATCAAACGCTTTAAACTTCGCACGTCCTTCTAGGGTATATCTTTCGAAGTTTTCATTGGTATAGCGAATTCCAAAGCGATCTAACCAACTCAGTGTAAGCATAATCCAAGGCTTTTCTCCTGGATTTTTTACAATCAATTCTGTCGGCCCTTCAGCCATGGAGCAGGCAATCAATAATGAGGACACGGGTTGCGAGTCTTCTCCGGAAATTATGGTTTTCCCTCCTTTTAGGGGGCCCTTGATAATGAGAGGGGCAAAGTTGTCTCCGCGTGACGAGGTTGCAAAGACTCCCAATTCTTTCAAAGATTCTAGCATGGGGCTCATGGGCCTTTGATGGCGCAAAGAGTGGTCTCCGGTAATTACGGCGTAGGAAGATGCTAGAGCTGCAACGGCGGTGATGAAACGGAGGATTATCCCTGAATTGCCGGCTTGAATTACGTCCTCGACATTTTTAATTTTTCCGCCTACGCCTGTAATTTCTAAGAGGTCATCTTTTATTTCGATGGCGGCGCCGAGTAATCTGCATGCATGGATCATATGATTTGTATCGGGGGCTGGAAGATATTGGCGAATAGAAGATTTTCCTTCAGCTAGGGAGCCGAATAGGATGGCACGCATAGTATGCGATTTTGATGTGGGTACCGTAATGGATCCTGTGATAGATGAAGGTACTACCAGAAAATTTCGCATGTTTATTCAACTACTTTACTGTTGATGAGCTCTAAAAGCTTCTCTAGTTGATCGAACGTTAATTGCTGACCGGCATCTGTTTTAGCTTTTGATACGTCATCGTGGACTTCAATGATATATCCATCGAAATTATGTTTGAGAGATTGTTCCACAATTTTGAAGACTTTATCTCTTGCGCCGGCTATGTGAGAGGGGTCTAAAAGCATGGGAATGCCCATATTTGTTCTAATTTCATCTGACATTTTAAAATCTGGAATATTTCTCCATCCTTCAGGATTTTCACCATAGCCAACGTTAAATCCTCTGTGGCAGGTAAATAATTTTTCTTTTGGAAATCCGGTGTCAAGAATGTGTTGGTATAGTCCAAACCAATGTTTTTTATCGACCCACATTTGATTTTTAAACATCAGCCGCAAGTTAGGGGGGCCATCTTTTAAAATTTGAGCCATTCGTTTGAGTTCGAAATGATTTTGATTGCGCGATCCGATCCAGACAACCATGCTGCCATCGTTACCAAAGAGTTGAAGAGCATCTACGCACATTTGAGCATGAATGGATGTTAGAATTTCAGTGCATGGTGTGATTCCTCTAGACAGAACTTCTTCCATAAGGAGGGGCAGTCCATAAAATCCCAACCCTTCCCAGCCTGGAGCTGTTCGAGGTTTCCAGAGGCAGGCTCTTATATAGGTGATGCCAATCTTTTCTAAGTGCTTGACGCAGTTGACAAGTTGGGTCCTATTTTCTAAAGCGCAGGGACCAGCAATAATAATTTTTTTATCTAATAATGGTTCAAACACGTGAGCACCTCTTTAAAAATATACATTTGTTTTACGAACCTTTAATTTAAGACTCTCATTTAATGCTTCCATAAGAGCCTTTGACAATTTAGTCACTGTAGCATTGTCTTGGACTAAATTTGCCGATAGCAAAACAGCACTTTCTACATCTAATTGAATTCTATTTTTTAAATCAGCCATCATGAGTTTATCAAGACCCATGCTTTCAAAATTCTGATTAAGATCTATTTTTTCATCTGGCGGGAGCATCATCAGACGGAGTAAATGTCCCTGAACAAATGTTTCAATTAGTGGATATCTTTGGTGATGGGTTACCGTGTGGAATATTTTTAATATCGGGTTTTTTTTGTAACCTAATTCTGTCGTGATTTCATCAAGCAAGAGGTTTTCTTTTTCCAAATGTGCAAAAACTGCGGGCCATTTTATGAGGATTGATGCTATTTGGGTTTTATCTTGGTAAAAAAGGGTTTCTAATAATTTGAAGGCATCTTCCATATGTAAAAGTTCCATGCGATTGGGGAGAGTAGTGTCGATAAGTTTTTTGACGATTACGTGCTGTGTATCCCAAGGGCCCCATTTTATTGTGAGTGAAGGCATGCCGTGGTTCTTTCTATAAAATGACAGGGCATCCAGGAATGAATTTCCGGATGTATGACTTGCTTTTCCTAGGGGTGCGAGTTCGCCTATAGGTGAAGATAGCATTATGAAATGTTCAAGATCAAGATCCTTTGAAAGTTCGTGCAGGTTCCAACTGCAAGCTATTTTCAGGTCGAATGAAGGCTTAAATCGTTCCCAATTCATATTTATAAGAAGTTCGTTGTCAATGGCTCCTGCAGCATGTATTATGCCTTTTATTGGTGGAAATGTTTTCTTAATTTCTTCAAAGATTTCTTTTAGAGCTGATATATCACTTAAGTTCACTTGAAATATTTCAATTTTTATGCCAGACGCCCGCCATTCTTTTAGCAAGGCTTCCATATGTGCGGACTTATCGTGAGAATCTACCAAAATCAGATTTTTAGCGCCATGTGCAATGTACCAAGTTGCAAGTAATAGTCCTACAGGTCTGAAGCCGCCGGCGACCATATAGGTTGCATCAGCAGGAAAGTTCGGGATGCGAATTTCTTTAATACCTGATCGCACCATTCTGTAAACTTGTCTTTTCCCATCTTTCCAGGCTATTTGCGGTTCATTGGATTTGGAACAAACTTCCAAAAATAATGTTTCGGCAATGTTTGCTATGTCAGTTTTGGTGTCAAAGCCTATAGAGCAACAATGCATTAGAGGATTTTCTCCTTGGATGACTTTGCATACGGCTGCCAGGGGCCATTGGACTATGCTGTCAAAGCTGCCGTCGTTGATGCAACTTTGTGAGACTACCCAAAGTTTTGGTGATTTTGAGAAATTTAAGGAATCGAATCCTTTGACTACATTGATAAGACAGGAAAATAGTGGTTTGTGATAGGACTCGATTGAGTTAACCGTTGGTTCAGACGTAAAATTTGTAGGCGGGCAAAGAAAAATCACACCTTCAAAGTAACTGAGGTCTTTAAATTGTGAAAATGAATTCTGGAGATCATCTTGAGATAGGGGATTCACGACAAAACAATTTTGGAGTTCTTCCATTAATAGTTTTTTTATTAGAGGCAACAGGGGGTCAGATTCGATGCCTATAATTAGCCAGTTACCTTGGAATGGCAGGGAGTTGATTTCTGGTTTAGGACTATTTTTCCAAACGAATTCATATAGCCAGTCTTTGAATTCATGTAATCTTGATTTAATAAGATATTGAATAATTGATTCGGCATTGGGATTTTGCAGTAAAAATATTGGGTGTAAATTGATTGAAAATTCTTTGTTTAAAGCATCGACAAGCAAATTAATTTGCATTGATTCAAATTTTAAATCAACTAAAGAAATCGCTCTTGTGTACATTTTTTGTTTTTCTTTTGGAAGTATGCCAAGGATTATTTGATCAACGGTTTCCCCTATGCTCTCAGGAGTAATATTTTTTTGTTTATCCATCATATTCTACCTCTTTCCTTAAATATTTAGGATTTCAAAATAATTGTCAATATCATATTATAAATTTAATTTGAGGAAAAATGGATAACAAAATTGCAGAATTATTAAGGCAAAAGCTTAATAGTGAGAGGATTGCATATTTTTTTGGGAGTTATGGACTTGAACAGTTGCCTTTTTTTTCAGAGGGTAGAGTCACGAACTTATATTCAATTCATGATAATGAAAAGATAATGCGTACCTTGGCAATTGTTGATTTTATTCAGCCGATTCATCCTGCACTTACGGATGTTCATCGCGAAATTATGGAAGGAAAATCCCTAGCATTGACACTCCGCCAGAGAGGGTGGATGGTCAATAAAGTGCCGATATATTTTGGAATAATTTTACTTTCGTCGCGTTTGATGGAATGGATGCGAGAAAAAGAGAGCAACGAGGGGGCAATTCATATCTATCAGATGCGGGTTTCTAATGAGGGGCAAAAGGATGAGATTCCTTATTGTGTTGTAATTGAAATTCATAGTCCTCAATATCTTACATCTGAAAAGTTGCGTGCAATATATTTAGATCAATATGATAATTTTCGAATACGTACTGACGATGTTGTGAAGTTATTAGATCGAGTCGCAAAGGTAATTTTCAATCTGAAAATACCTAAGGAATTGTAAGGAAATAAATGCTGTTTTTAGGTCCTTTTTGTTCCTTTTGTCCTTTTTTTGATGATTTTTAAAATTAAATATGTAAATTGATGCTATATGAAAGCAAAAGAAAAAATGAAAAAGTTATCGATAGCCATTATAGGTGGAGGCATTGGCGGCATGGCAACCGCACTCTCTCTTTTTCAGGCTGGATTTGACGTTCATGTATACGAAAAAGCGCGTGAACTGGGAGAGGTAGGTGCTGGAATTCAAGTTAGCCCCAACGCAACGCGAATTTTGCATGGCTTTGGGCTTGCTGAAAAGCTTGCTACGATGGGAGTTCGTCCTCTTGCTTGGCAGCAAAGACGTTGGGATAATGGAAAAATATTGTTGCAAACGCCACTTGGAGATGCCGTTGAAGAGGCATTTGGCTATCCATATTATCAGATGCATCGTTCAGACCTTCTTTCAGCACTTATTGGCATCTTGCCAGTTGAAAGAGTACATCCCGGGCATCGATGTATAAATGTTATTGATCAGGAAAATAATGTTGAAATCAATTTTGAAAATGGTTCTAAGACGCAAGCAGACATCGTTATTGGTGCTGATGGAATTCATTCTGTAGTTCGCAGCACGCTTTTTGGTACAGAAAGCCCTCATTTTACGGGATGTGTTGCTTATCGTGGACTGGTGCCAAAAGAAAGATTAAGTCATTTAAATCTTGACGTTACTTCACAGGTTTGGATGGGTCCGGAAAAGCATTTTGTCCATTATTTTGTTAGAAATAAGGAACTTATAAATTTCGTAGCTATTGTAGAGCAGGACACATGGACTCGGGAGTCATGGACAGACCGTTGCGAGTTGTCTCAGGTCCTTGCAGCATTTGAAGGATGGCATCCGCAGGTACGTAGTATTCTTGAGGCAGTTGATGACACTTTTATTTGGGGTTTATTTGATCGTGCACCTCTTCCAAAATGGTCTGTGGGAAGGATATCGCTATTAGGTGATGCATGTCATCCAATGCTGCCATTTATGGCTCAAGGGGCATCTCAAGCAATTGAAGATGGTGCTGCGTTAGCGGCTATACTTTCTGATAAGCCTGAAAGAGACATTGCGGAGTCATTAAAAATATATGAACAAATCAGACTCCCTAGGGCGTCTAAAGTACAGGGAATGTCTGCTCAGAATAAGAAACGTTTTCACCTTCCAGATGGTGCTGAGCAACAAAAACGCGATGCGGAAATGGCGAGTGGAGCGACTGATTGGGCTTTAAATGCTATTGCCTGGATATATGGTCATGATGCAAGAAAATTAACATAAGGAGTGAATATGGATACAAATATACCTAAACATACGACAGTTCTCATCATTGGTGGAGGTCCTGCAGGAGCTTTGTCAGCATCTTTTCTTGTTCAGGAAGGGATTGATGTCGTAGTTTGCGAAAAAGAGAAATTTCCTCGATATCATATTGGTGAATCGATGCTTCCGTCGTTGCTACCCATTCTTGAATTTCTTGGTATAAGAGAAACAGTTGATAATTATGGATTTATTAAAAAATACGGAGCTCACTGGAAAATCAAGCAGAATCTTCCGGATGCACATACCGATTTCCGTAAGCAACCTAAGTATAAATACAGCTATCAGGTGGTTAGATCTGAATTTGATGAACTCATCCTAAATTGTGCTGAAGAAAAAGGGGCAAAGGTGTTCCAGCAAACGGTCATTAAAGATGTTATTTTTGAGGGTGATAAGCCCGTCAGTGCTGTATGGGAAAGGGCAGATAAGTCTACAGGGAGCATTTCTTTTGATTATCTTATTGATGCTTCTGGATTATCTGGTTTGTTATCTAATCGTTACCTCAAAAATAGAAAATTTCAGCCTGCATTTGCCAATATTGCCTTATGCCGGTATTGGAAAAATTTCAAACATTACACAGATCAACAGGGAAAAGAATATCCTGGCGAATTCCTCATGCATGCGATTGCTGACGGCTCAGGATGGATTTGGGCCATCCCTTTACACAATGGCACGATCAGCATTGGGGTAGTTATTCCTGAGGCACACTACAAACAATTGCAAAGCCAAAATGTTTCTATGGATGAAATCTACAACTCAAAACTTGAGCTAGCTTATGGGATAAAAGACATCTTGGTCAATGCTGCAACAGAAGGGGAAACAAAATATTGGAATGACTATTCCTATTTTGCTGAACAATTTGCTGGTGATAACTACAGGCTCGTAGGCGATGCAGCGGCCTTTTTAGACCCCCTTCTTTCTTCCGGATTGCACATTGCATCTATAGGAGCATTATCAGCTGCGGCGACTCTTTGCTCAATCATTAAAGGGGATTGCAGCCCAAAAGAGGCGGCAAAATTTCATGATGTATATATCAGGTCGAGTTACACAAGATTCATGCTTCTTCTTTCGGCCATATATAGACAGATTACTAATCAAGAACAGGTGGTGCTGCAGGGAATAAGCGGCGAGAGCATTCAATCAGTATTTGATATTATTCAACCGATGTTGACGGGGAATTATGATATGAAAAAGGATCAACCTATGCAAGAACAGAAGGCTGATAAAATCATTGATTACATGCAGTCTCGATTTGCTGAATCATATGCCTCCGATAAGGATACATCTGCGCCTAATGCAGGAGAAAAATCCATAGCTGCAGTATTTAGTGAAAAAGATCTAGTCATTGATAGCTCTAATGCTATAAATGGTTATTTTATCAATTTAGAGAAAGGAAAATTGGGACTTCAAAAAGTAAAATGATGTATTTGCATGAGCTCATAAAAAATGTAAATGAACCTCTTGCAATTCTCATTTTGCAATTTATTGTCATTCTTTCAGTGACACGCTTTTTTGGATTTATTTGTTTAAAAATATCTCAACCCTCTGTAATTGGTCAGATTGCTGCGGGAATAGTTCTTGGGCCTTCTTTATTGGGATATTTCTATCCCGAATATTTAAATTTTTTATTTTCTCCTGCTTCGTTAAAGCCGCTTAGCCTTTTCAGTCAAGTGGGTTTAATGTTTTATATGTTTATTGTTGGGATGGAGATTGATATATTTGTATTGAAAAATAAGGCTCGTCAAGCCATTGCCATCAGTACTGCTGGTATAATGGCTCCATTTATACTTGGGGTTTTGTTGGCGTATTTTATTTTCAATCTTTTTGCCCCTCCAAGCACCCCCTTTATTTCATTTGCACTTTTCTTCGGAATTGCGATGAGCATTACAGCGTTTCCTGTTTTAGCGCGCATCTTACAAGAAAGAGATTTGACAAAGTCGAACATAGGTAAGCTGGCATTGACCTGTGCGGCTGTAAATGACGTTACTGCATGGTGTTTATTGGCCTGCATCACAGCAATTGCCACAGCTGGAAATATCAATACGGCTTTAATCACTGTGTTTTTGGCGATTATGTACATTTTGGTGATGATTAAAATCGTTCGTCCAATCATCCTGAAATATTCTGAAAATTATCTTCCCAATAGAATCCTGCATCAGACAATTGTGTCGTTGATATTTGTGGTATTATTTGCCTCATCATATACCACGTATGCTTTTGGCATTCATGCGCTTTTTGGCGCCTTTATGGCGGGTGTTATTATGCCGCACAATGTCGCTTTTAGAAAGAATTTCACAGAAAAAATTGAAGATGTCAGCCTTGTTGTCTTGCTTCCGATTTTCTTTGTTTATTCAGGATTGCGAACTGACATTCAACTTCTCAATCAATCCAGTGAATGGCTGATTTGTCTACTAGTCATATTAGTGGCTATTGCGGGGAAATTTGGAGGCTGTGTTGTTGCTTCAAGGGCAGTTGGTGAAACTTGGAAAGATTCTCTTTTCATCGGGACATTAATGAATACCAGAGGGTTAATGGAATTAATTGTCTTAAACGTCGGTTTCGATTTAGGAATTCTTACCTCAGAAATATTCACAATTCTTGTCTTGATGGCACTTATAACGACCTTTTTGACTAATCCAGCCCTCGATCTCATAAATCGCTTCTTCTGGCGTTGAATGCGTAGAAGCACATCTTAAATAACAATTCACAAAACTATAAAACCGTTGCAGCGCAGGCATAGGTATCGTAAACTTTCCTGCAAAAGGGAAACAGGATATGCAGGATCGCAAGCGGCAGGATATGAAGGATTATATGAAGATGATGTCAATTATTTTTTATTTTAAAGCAGGGTAAGAAGTTATATAAATCATTCATATCCTGCCGCTTGCGATCTTGCATATCCTGTTTTCCTTTTGCAGGAAGGTTAACAAGATAGAGGTCATTGATACCTTGTAAACCTCCCTGCAAAAGGGAAACAGGATATGCAGGATCGCAAGCGGCAGGATATGAAGGATTATATGAAGATGATATCAATTATTTTTTATTTTAAAGCAGGGTAAGAAGTTATATAAATCATTCATATCCTGCCGCTTGCGATCTTGCATATCCTGTTTTCCTTTTGCAGGAAGGTTTACGATGCGTCTGCCTGCGCCTCCCTGCCGCTGCGCCTCTGCGTTTTTATAGTTCTGTGAATTGTTATTTTGACAGAGTGCTGGTGCTGGTGATGGTGACGGTGCCGGTGTCACCATTGACTTCGATGAGGTCCCCATCTTTAATGGCTACAGTAGCGTTATGAATCCCAAGAACAGCAGGAATCCCATATTCCCTTGCCACGATAGCACAGTGGCAAAGAACCCCACCTATATTTGTAACAACAGCTTTAACAGCTCCAAAGAGCGGTGTCCAAACTGGAGATGTTGTTTTTGTTACAAGAATGTCCCCTGGTTGAATTCTTTTAGCATCTTCGAGGTCCTTCACTATCCTTGCTGTACCACGTACAATGCCAGGTGAAGCTGCATTTCCAATTAATACATGGGAATCTGCGGAGGGCTTTAATGGTCCACCAAAAAACTTTGTAATTCCCACATTTAACGAACTTTCTACGGGAAATGGCTCGGGCTCTGCCCCGATAATAGAAGGTGGAGAAATCTTGGCAAAGTACTCCATTTCACTCTTTCGTTTTGAAATTTGAGGTCTAAGTTCCACTTCCGGCAATCTCTCGACTGCTTCAAGAATCTCTTCCGGGAATAGATACAAAATTTCTTCTTCGTGATCTATTGCTTGAGCGAGAACAAATCGACGTCCAATTTCAAATAAGATTTTTCGCATGAGATAAATCATACGCTGGTCTAAGACGTAATTATGATCCTCTTGCAATACAGAGGCAGTAACTGCGGCATCCAGTAGCATTTCGAATCGATTTCGGATCATAGCTGGGAAATTTTCAATTTTTTTACGTACCTGAGCTAGTTTCTGATCTCTTAGTTTTCTCGTTTCCTTTATGTGTTGACCGACATCGTGAGCTTCAGGCAAAAGGCAGTCCTGTATGTTTTTAATCGGCTTTTCTAAATCTTCAAGCCACGACTTATGGGTGAAATCAAGAGCTGTTTCGCAACGTTTTCCATGATTTTCTAACACTTCTTGAATCTTCGCTAAATAGTCCCAACCGGCTTTTGACATTTGTAATGCCCCGACAATAGCTTCTGGAGGGTGCTTTCTTAAAACAAGCTCAATATTCTTATCCTTCATTGCTTCACGGCTTAATCTCCAAAATTCTATTTCCATTCGAGTGGTATCATCCTCAAAGCCCTCCAATAATTCAAGAGCCTCAAAATCAGTAGCTTCTGGAAATAAGTCCTTATAAAATTCTTGAAATAAGCTCGGGGCAACCATCATCGGGACAACATTGATAAAATGAATTTCCCAGAGCTTGCGCATGCGCTCGATGGATTTAGAAAAGTGATTAATCAGTACTGTCATTGAGGAGGTTTTTAAGTTAATTTTCTCCATAAAATCTGTATGCTCAATGACTTGTGGTAAGAATTTATTATACCAATCATTTCGAAACGTGCTTAAAAATTGTTCTAATGCTTCCTCAGATTCCTGACTTTTTTCAGCGAATTCTTTGGGCGTAACGGTAGGGTAGAGTGTCAGGTAGTAGTAGGTATTAAAGATTTTTACTTCGCATTTCAAAGGATATTTCAGGATTTTAAATGCCTGATTATACCCATGCGCCATGCTATCCCCTGAAAGTGATCTTGCCATAGGAGTGAATGGCACGGGGGCATGCATTTCGTCTTGTATCCATGACCTTGTTTTGTCTTCTGTCTTCTCCCATTGAATAGGAAAATTATCTGGTACTGAAATTTCCTTCATGAATCTCTCCTGACTTATATTATTATATTAATTTTTTTGAATATATAATGTCAAATTTTTTGTTTGTAAAAAAATGGAGAATATTTTAATTTAAAGTTATTGAAAAATACATGGAGTAAATCATGAAAAACAATAAAGTTCCTAGTCACACAAAAGTTCTTGTTATTGGTGGAGGGCCTGGGGGTTCTCTTACAGCAACACTTTTAACGCAGGAAGGAATAGATGTTGTTGTTTGTGAAAAGGAGAAGTTCCCTCGATACCATATTGGGGAATCTTTGTTGCCCTCTTTGCTGCCTATACTTGATTATGTTGGATTACGGGAGAAAATGGATAATCACGGGTTCATTAAAAAATATGGTGCCCATTGGAAAATCAAGCAAGATCTCCCTGATGCGCATACAAACTTTAGAAAACAAGAAAAGTACAAATACAGTTATCAAGTGATTCGGTCAGAATTCGACGAACTGCTTTTAAATTTCGCGGAAAGTGAAGGAGCTCAAGTTTTTCAAGAAACCAGAATTTCAGCAGTTACATATAAAGACAATAAACCCGTTAGCGCTCATTATATTAAATCCGATAAGTCAGAAGGGGATATCACCTTTGATTTCTTGGTAGATGCTTCAGGTTTAACGGGGCTTATATCAAATCAATATATGAAAAATAGGAAATGGCAACCTGCTTTTGCCAATGTCGCCCTTTGCAAATATTGGAAAAATTTCAACGATTACAAAGATCATAACGGCAAGGAATATCCTGGAGAATTTTTATGCAACGCTTGCTCAGATGGTTCTGGATGGATATGGGCCATACCATTGCATGATGGGACAATTAGCATCGGAGTTGTCATCCCCGATGTGCATTTCAAGAAATTACAAAGTGAAAATCTTACTTTAGATCAAATTTATAATGCAAAAATTGATATGGCATGGGGTGTAAAAGAAATTTTGAATGGTGCTTCGCCCGTAGGTGAAACTAAATTCTGGAATGATTACTCATACTATGCAGATACATTTGCTGGGGAGAACCTAAGACTCGTTGGCGATGCCGCAGCATTTCTTGATCCACTACTTTCTTCAGGGCTCCATCTTGCAACTGTAGGAGCACTTTCTGCAGCGGCCTCTATTTGTTCAGTCATCCGTGGCGAATGTACACCTGAAGAGGGAGCGAGATTCCATGATTCAAACGTCCGATCCATTTACACTAGATATAGTTTGCTTGTTTCAGCGGTATATCAGCAAATTACGAATCAAAAGGATGTTGTGCTGCATGGCATTAAAGGAAAAGATCTGCAGTCGACATTTGATATTATCCAACCTATACTTTCAGGTAATTTGGATATGAACAAAGACCAACCGGTACCAGGTGAAGTAACCAAGCAAGTTCAATCCTATATACAATCTTTGTGGGCCGAACGTCATATAGCCGATCATCCTTCGGCACATGCTGAGGTATTTCAGGAGGGAGGAAAATCTTTTTCAGTTGAATTGGGCAGGCAAGATATGAGAGCAGATTCCTCTTCAGCTATTGAAGGATTTCATATTAGATTGGAAGAGGGCAATTTAGGATTGCAAAGAATGGATGCAAAGTAACAAATCCGCTTTACATTTCAACTATGAAGACTTTGATAAACAAATCATAGCAGTTATTTCCGATATTCACGCAAATGATATTGCTTTTAAAGTAGCTGTCGACCAGATTCGACAGAGAGAAGTATTAAATATCATTTTTCTAGGAGATTTGCTCTCCTTCGGCTGCGCCACAATGCAGGTGATAGAACGCCTTCAGAACTTGCAGAAGGAATATAATGTCCACATCATTATGGGGAATCATGATGAATTTTATTTTGAATTGCAAGCTGGTCGTAAGTTAGAATCCTTAAAACTTCCGGAATTTCTTTTGGAAAGCATTGCCTTCAATTTGAGTCAGCTAAATATCAATTTAGAGGCTTTTTTTGAATGGCATTCTGAGATTACCATTGGAAAAATATTATTTTCTCATGCTAATCCATTTGGCGATTGGAAATATATTACTACAGATGAAGATTTCGTAAGGGCTAGCAGGGAATTGTGTAAACGTGGATTTGAGATAGGCATCTTTGGACACAATCACATCCCGAAAATTAGGCTCATGAATAAGCTGGAAGGCACCATATTGAAGAATAATTATCAAACAACTCTTCCTATTGCTGAAACACTTGAGACTATCATTGTAACAACAGGTTCAGCTGGAATGCCTCGGAGTCATCATCCGGATCAAATGCAACAGCCTGCGCTCCTCTTTTTACATTTCGAAAAGGCTAAATTGGATATTCAGTTGGAGAAAATAAACTATTCTGAGGAAGCACAGAAACTGACAATCGAAAATTCAACTCTAAGTCCTGCTACAAAAAATAAATTAAAAAACATGTATCCTCAATCAAATTCATTATGAAAGGTCTTTAACGACCATCCAAGACAACCTGCGTTGTCTTGGATGAACCAATTATTTGGATTGCTCAACTGGAGCTTCACCTTTTGGTGCTTGCTGTGCTTGTTGTGGAACTTGGCATACCACTTCAGTAATATCATTTTTAAAGAGCGTTTTCAGATTCTTTGGAACATCAAAACGTGAATCCTCAACAACCTTTATATCTCTTATCATGGTTGTGTCAATAGTTTCTACGTTTTCTTTGCTCTTATTTGATCTAAACGTTCCAGATAATACCCCGCCGTCTTTGATTTGAGTTCCAGTTTGATCTTCTCCCATCTTAACTGTAACTTCCTTCACAAGTTTTTCATTGGTTATAGAACCTCGTAGTACAGGTTTTCCGTCTTTGGTAAAACCAAATGCATAAGGTTCAACCGTAACTTGTTTTGTTGTAATCTTTATTTCTTTATCATTGACTTTTTCTTTGCTTATTATAATAAATTCCAATTTCTTTTGTTGTGAAATGGCACGGCAAATAGGATCATTTGTCATTGCTCCACGATCGTTAAATCCTGCATTAAACTGGAAATCAAAAGGACCAACGGTTATTTCCATGGCCTGAAGACTTCCGTTGCAGAGTAGTAGTGCCGAAGCAACCACTAACAAATTTCTTTTTTTCATAATAACCTCCTACTTTAATTCCAGCATACTTATTTATTTTAATGTATACTGGTAAATCTATCTAAGTAGTATTTATCAAGCCTTCCTAAACTCATACTAATCATTTTAGAATTAAAAAGCTATTAAAAAAGTTAATATTTTTTGATTTTTGTGGTTTACGCACTATTTTAAGGCGTATCATGTTTATTATAAATAACTTATAAAAATTTTTGGCAAGATGCGTTACGTATGACCAGTAATTGGACGGCATTGTAAGAGGTATAACACTTCATTGTGAATGGCGAGTTCGACATCTACAGGATATCCTTCATTTTCCTCGAGTTTTTTGATCATTTTTGAAACTTCAGCAAGTTGTGTCGGAGAAAATGAGGGCTTTTCCTGAAGAAAAGAGGGGACTTTCACATCTTTAGTTCCATCGTTACTCGGAATTGTCATCATTACTTTTTTATGAATATCCATTTCAATGATGGTTGCAACATTATTTTTATCGATGACGAAATGATCTGGGCTGACACTGCCATCTGCAATGGCTTTTCCCAAACCAAAATTTCCATTGATGACAATTTCATTTTTGCTTTTTGTGACAGGATTAATCGAGAATGCTACTGCAGATACATCTGAAGCAATACAGGCCTGTATCAAAACTGCAATATGAATATGTTCTAAATTTAATTCATGTTTTTTTCGGTATTCCTTGACAACATCATCGTGAGAAGAGGCCCAGCACTTAACAATCGCGTTGAATAGCATTTCTTCGCCAATAATATTGAGAAAGGTGTCATGTTGTCCGGCAAAAGATACATTTGGTTTATCTTCATCTACAGCTGAGGAACGCACTGCAACTGAGGGATTCTTTACCCCCATAATTTGTCCTAGTTTGTGATAACTTTCGGCTATTTCTTTCTTTTCAGTATCATCTAATGCAGTATGTTTCGCTTCAATTTTGACGGAAGCTATACAAAATCCAGGGGGGACATTAAATTTTTCTTTGAGACGGCTGCAATTCGCTGCCTTGGGTCCTACCCTTTGTGGATCATTGCAATTTTCATCTCCTAACCAACGTATATCCAAAATCCAGCCTCCATTCTCAAAGTAATACCAAAAGAAAAAAAGAAGAGCAAGCTATAAAAATAATTTTAATAATATTGATGTTTAAAGGCGGATTTCATAAAATCCAGATTGGAGAATTTAATATGCCAAGAGGTCAAATTATGAAAGAACAAGAAGTTGCAGCATTAATTTTTAAGTTATATGAATTAGGCGGCAAGCCTGCAGCGCGTGGCGCTGGAATCAGGAAATATCCTGAGGAGGCAGCTTTAATTCTAAAACTCTATGAATTGCGTCGGGAGCCAGTCATGCGTGAAGCTAGAAAATGGTGTACCTGGTCGTTAAACTTCGCAAGTGCTCAGGATTATTTTGACATTATGTTAAGTGAGAACAGTGACAGGATGCGCATGGTTTTTTCATATTGGGACATGGCAGCTTGTTTAGTAGAAACTGGACACATCAGTGATAAATTATTCAATAGTGTTGCCGACGAGCACATGTGGATGTTGGCCATCATTGAACCAATTCTTGATGATGTTCGAAAAGGAATGCAGCGTCCGGATTACTTGATAAATTTAGAAGCAGTCATACATCGCATTCCTGGATACAAAGAAATGTTAGAGAATAAACGGCAGGCACTGAAGGGAATGAAAGCAATGGCAGCGGAGCGTATGAAGAAAAAATAATGAAAATCATTATTCGCGAAAAGCCACAGCTCTATGCGAAGTCTCCATTAGAAAAATTTTTGGAGATTCCACCTCGAGATCCAATGGCGATCGCCCTTTCTAGAAAACAATTAGAAAATCGACAATTTCCCAGGAAAACTTTATCTAATATATTAGTAGATTACAACCAAGCAATAGGAAATGATTCACTAGCTATTGAAAATGCAAAAAAAATAGCTACAGAAGGCTCAGTTTGTGTCATCACAGGACAGCAGCTTGGACTATTTGGAGGTTCCTCATATACTATCTTAAAAGCCATTTCAGCTCTTTTGCTAGCCAAAGAAACGAATGCGATCCCCATATTTTGGCTTGCCACAGAAGATCACGACGTCGATGAGATCAACCATACCTTTCTTTTGGACCCTATGGGAGACCTAAAAAGATTTCGTCTATCTCTCCCTAAAGATCACCGATTTGTTGAAGAGCTTGAGTTATCCGATAGAGATTTTGATGTGATTGCCACTTTTCAGGAAAAGGCAAAAATCAGTGCCATTCCCGATGAACGATCCTATGTTCTTTATATGATAAAACAACTTCTTCCTCTGTTTGCAGGTACAGGCATAGTATTCGTTGAACCGAAACTTTTAAGGCCGCTTGCAACATCATTTTTCCAAAAAGAAATTGCTGAGTGTGATGCAATTACTCAAATTCTACGCACTACCACGGATGAAATAGTGAAGGCCGGCGGAAGAGAGGGGATAGAGATAGCTGAAGGAACAAATCTATTCATGAAGCAGAATGGATTATATCGCCGCAAGATACATCGCAAAGGAAAGGGTTTTCAGATTGCCGCCAAGGACTATTCCATGCAGGAACTCGCGAAAATGATAGCAGATCATCCCGAACACTTTAGCACGAATGCCGCTGCCAGGCCCGTTTTACAAAGTTTAATTTTTCCGACGTTAGCGTATGTGGGCGGACCTTCTGAAATAAATTATCACTACCAATTAGGAAATTACTTTCGCTTTCACGGAATTCCCATGCATTTGATTGTGCCAAGAATTTCAGCAACGATGATTACGCCTCAAGCTGAAAAATTATTGCGTGAATCGGGGTTAAATCCATGGGATGAGTTACCTTTAAAGTCTTTTCACTACGTTCGGAACTTGATATACCCTCATGAAAAGCTCCAAGAACGGATCCTCAATTGGTGGTCATTTCAATCGGCATCAAGCGAAAATCTTGTACAAGCATTACTTAAAAATGCTAACTGGAATACTGATGGGCATCTGTTCTGTTTTTTGGATTAGGCATAAATTTTCAGTAGAATACCTAATCGTTTAATACCTAAAAGGATAACATGGATAAATCTGTACTAATTAAAAAAAAGTATTGATATTAATTTTTGTATTCTAGTAGAATAAAGATTGGAGAGGTAAATTTATAAAGGTGGTAAAATTATGAAAGAACAAGCAGAAGCAGATCTAATTTTAAAGTTATATGAATTACGTCAAGCACCTATCCTGAATGAGGCTAGAAAATGGTGCGTTTGGGCTCTAAATGTGAAGGCAGCTAATGATTTTTTTAATATTATGATGGGCGAAAATGGCGATCGACTGCATATGGTTTATTCGTATTGGGACATGGCAGCCTCTTTAGTGGAAAGTGGGGCCATTAATGAGAAATTATTTAATAAGATGACTGACGAACATATGTTGGTGTTTGCTTTGATTGAACCAGTCCTCGACGATATAAGGAGCGGGATGGACAATCCAAATTACCTTATTAATTTAGAGGCTGTAATTCGTCGCATTCCAGGTCATAAAGAAATGCTGGAAAAGAAACGACAAAAACTCAAAGCCATGAAAGCCATCAAAACAGGTTAACACGAACTTGTACAGTTTAAAGTTTTTTTACCACAAGTTTGTGGTAAAAAAACTTTAAGTTAATGACATTAGAGTTTTATTTTATCCTTGTTGACAGCAAGCCATTGATCGAAGTTTTTGAGTTCCGGATTCAACGCCTTTGTAGCCTCAATATTTCGTTCATTAATTAGGTAGGCAGAACAGTCTCGAAAAAACTGAAACATATTTCCCAGATCTATAGCCCCTGGAAAATTAAATCCCCGAAACGTGTTCGGTGTTACCTCATTATACGTGCAATTGATGCCCAGTCCTTTCGAATATTTTTCAGCCATTTCCCAGCAAGTAAGATTTTCTCCGGAAATTGAGATGCTTTTGTTTATATACCTTTGACCCCCCTTAAAAATCCCTAAGGCGCATTTACCAATATCATCAGTTGCAATCCCCGCAAGGCGCTCGTCTCCCATTGGAAAGGTAATGGAATATGTTCCGTCTGGTCCCTTTGCAGGCCCCATATTGAAATTGTATGCATTGTCCCAATAAAACGATGTATATAAAAATGTTACTGGCACTCCTGACAAAGTAAACAATAAATTGCTTACCCCTTTGGCATCCATGGCGGGATTTTTGTATTTTTCCTGAAGAGTTGGCATCCTTTTATCGCTCAATGGAATCCACTTTCTTGTATCTTCAAGTGTTGACCAGATCACATGCTGTGCATCCACAATTTTTGCTGCACGTGCCAGATTTGCAGCTTCCATTTCTTCCTTTTCTCCGGAAAAATGTGCCCAAAAGAACGTAACGCAAAAAATTCCATATGCCCCTGCAAAGGCTTTTTCAAGACTTTGTTGATTGTCAACGTCTCCTTGCACCATTTCCACTCCACGCGCGATCAAAGCTTTTGCCTTTGGGCTGTTAAGATCATGGGTGATGCCACGGGGGACAAAAAGACTATTTTTTTCTGCTAGTATGGCTTCTATTAATCCTCCTCCCTGTGCACCTGTCGCACCCATTATGGCAATTATTTTCTTTTGAGCTTCTGACATTGTTCCTCCAAATAATTTATCGTTTTTCTATATAGTAACTAGTTAGCATATTCTATATATTCACGTCAATCCATTGTATAAAATTTTTCTTGACCAAAAATGACTTTTAATTGAAATCTGATTTTTGGTCGATATAAGGAGGCAAGGACTTGGATAATGAAACATTAGTTAAGGAGACGGGACTCCTAAAAATTCATGATATATCGGTATCGAAAGATTATCTCAATGCATGTCCGGTAAAAAAAATTAGCAAGGGTCAGATTTTCTATAAAGTCGGTGACATGGCCGATACAGTCTATATCATCAAGAAGGGAAAAGTACAGATTTTCATTACGGATTCGCGTGGAGAAGAACTAATACTGTCACTAAGAAAAGAAAAGGGCTTTTTTGGAGAAAATGCGATCATTTACCACAATGGAATGAAGAGGCTCTCTAATGCTCGAGCTTTTGAAGATTGCGAATATATAATGTTGCCGCAAGAAGAGCTTTATAAGTCACTCAGATCTGATAAAGAAATTACCAAACTTAAGCAAGAACGAGGTCCTGACTATGTTTTTCAACAGCTAGAGCAAAATTTTCAGTATCTTCAAAAGAGCAAATTAGATTTTTCAAGTATTCAAGAAAAAACCAGGGCATTTAAAGATAGACAGGTTATCTTCTTTCAAAATGATAAGCCAGATTATGCATATTTAATCATGAATGGAGAGGTGGATATATGGTCAAAGCAAGAAAATGGGAAAGAAGGTGTTAATATTATCCTTGGACAGGGTGAAATTTTTGGGGAACTAGGTGTTTTAAATGGGAATTCTCGTAATGCGATGGCTGTTTCTCGTGGTAACAGCGAGTTGATGCTCATAAATAAGGAAACTTTGTTGCGATTGTGTGGATCAAACACCAATTTTAAAAATATTATATCCTCCCTCGGTAATGTCTACAATGTTCCTCTATTGGGCAAAGCAAGGCGCTATGAAGGTGACTTTTTGGGGATGCCTGCCATTTGTATTAAAATGGAAAGCTTTAAACAAAAATCATTCTTAAGTTATCAAGTTGTGGGTAAAGATATATTTTGCTTCTCCGTGCTTGACATTGAAGGATACCAATCCTACTCTTTCATAAAAAATACTGATGAACGAATGGAAATATGGATAAAAGACGATGTCTTGGTCGGTCTAGTTAATTATGGTTCCGTAGATGACGGCAGTTCAATAGTGCAAATGATTTTACATATGACCAAAATCAACAGCAATGCCATCAGTCATTTCGAGAAAACCGGGAAATTGACAGATATAGTTGTTCAGCCGCTTAAGGTGATAAAGGGAACAATATGCCAATGTATGCAAGTTAGCTATCAAACTGTTAATGATACAATTAAAACCGGAGAGAGTTCTCTTAGCCAAATCGTTAAAATAACAGGTGCAGGATCGGTTTGCGGTTCTTGCAAACCCAGAATTCAGGAATTGCTCGGATATGACGTATGGAAACTTTGTAAGCTGACGAGAATCATCAAACACAATGAGAAAATATGGTCCTTTCAATACTCACCCATTAATCCAGCAGAAAAATTATCTTTTCTTCCTGGTCAGTACGTTGTACTAAGATGTTTAATTCACAAAGAATGGATCGAAAGACCCTATACTCTAACAAGTCACCCAAATGATGATTTCTATGAAGTAACTATCAAAAAGGAGGAAAGGGGGGCCTTATCTAGGTGGCTGTTTGAGAACGCTTATGAGGGAATGATTAATCACATTTCAGAACCGCAAGGTAATTTCATATTTGACAATCCATTGGAAAAGCCCGTTATTATATTTGCCGGAGGAATCGGTATCACACCAGCAATAATCATGGCTAAAATGATTAAGGGGAGCTATCACAATGGCATATATGTTGACTATTCCTATAGATTTGAAAACGATGCCATCACTAGGGATTTTTTTGATAGTGCATGCGACAAAAGCTCTAAATTCCAAATTAAATATCGCAATACCTCTTCTAAAGGACGAATTAGTTCCGATGAAATTGCCGAACCTATAAGAACTTTCAAAAATGCTGATATTTACATTTGCGGTCCCGTTGCTTATAATGAAAATGTTAAAAAGATGCTTGTAGAAAAGCATACTGTTCCAACAGGGAGAATATTTGTTGAAAATTTCTCTTATATTGGTGGTCCTGAAAGAAAACCTGTATAAAAGGAGCAATTTATGTCTCAAATTCCTGAAATCAAAATGCCTATTCCGGAATTTTTTTCTTGGGACCATCACGATCCAATAGGGCTGAAAGATTATATCTTTAATACCTATGGCGATATTTCCCAATTCAAGATCGGGCATTTCACCAATTATTTTTTCATGCATCCTGACTATGCCCAAGTTATACTTGGCACAAAACAGGATGATTTTTTTTATAAGCACCCATTTTTGGTGAAGGGACTTGAGCCAATCGTGGGTACAGAAACTATTTTTACAATGAATGATCCTGAAAAATGGGAAAAAAATCGACGTCTAGCTGTGCAACCTCTTGATGCAATGTTCTATTTTGAAAGGTATGCAAAAAAGTTATATGAAACAGGGGAAAAACGGGTTGAAGGATGGTTTCAAAAATACAAAGACAATGAAAAAGTCAACATGGCTCGCGAATTTGGTTGCATGACTTTAAGCGCCATTCATAATTCTTTCTTTTACTATATCGACGATAATCTCGAAGAAATGCATGATATGTTGTATAGATGCGCTCGCATCATTATCGGAAAACAGACCTCACTTAATCACGCTGAATGGGAAACACCTGAGAAAAAGAAACTTTATTCAGAAGCAGTTCAAACGTTGCGAGAAACCTATTTGCGCTGGGTTAGAACTCGTCTTGATTCTGGCGCAGAAATTGATGATTTCATGGGAGTGATGATTCATGAGTACGCAAAGGAGTATAGTAGAGAAAAACTAATCGATCAAATAGCAAGACACGCTGCCATGGCTTCCAATGCGGGATTTTTTACCACTTCACCTGCTGTCTTATGGCTTTTTATCCAGCTGGCAAGGCATCCTAATATCGAAAAGAAAATGTGTGAGGAAATCAAGCGTGTCATCGGTGATGGACAACCAACATACGATCAATTAAAGCAATTGACATACTGCAATGCAGTGATTAAGGAGTCCATGCGATTGAACTCCACAAGTTACAATCAATTGAGAGAGTCTGTGGTCGACACATCTGTTCAAGATTACTTTATACCAAAAGGATCTGGAATTTTCATCTGCACCTCTCAGATTCACCGCCACCCTGACTTTTGGAAATATCCTGATGTATTTGATCCCGATCGATTTTTAGATAAAGCAATGGGACAGGATCATCCTTTTGCCTATATACCCTTTGGAGCGGGCAAAAGATCTTGCATCGCCCGGCATCTCGTATTTTTAGAATTCCTTATTGTTCTTGTGCTAGTCACACGAAGGTTTTCTTTTGAACTCTTACCCTTCAAGACCATTAAGCCTATAATGACTGCACCAATAACCATGAGGCCTAATGAAGATAATCTGATCATAAAATTCAAAAAAACTTAAATAACAATTCACAAAACTATAAAAACGCAGAGGCGGTGACATACTTTTGTGAATTATGATTTTTTATTTAGGATGTATTCGTAGAACTGAACGTAGTGATTGATGATGTGAGAGACTGAGAACTTTTCACGTGCTCTTTTAATACTTTGCTGGCTCATTTTTTCGTATGCAATATTGTCTGAAAGTAGTTCAATGGCATGATTTGCCATGCCATCAATGTCGCCTACAGGGCATAAATAACCCGTAATACCGTTTTCCACTACTTCTGGAAGCCCGCCAACATTTGCCCCAATCACCGGCACCCCATAGGTCATAGCTTCTAATGCCACCAGTCCAAAACTTTCTTGTTCACTTGGGAGCAAAAGAAGATCGGCGCTTGCAATATACGAGTCAATTTCTTGGTTAATTCCCAGAAAACATACATCTTCATCAAGATGATGATCCTGCACCATTTGATATATGTTATCAACTTCAGGGCCTGTTCCAAGTAATAATAGTTTGCACTCAATTTTCTTTTTCATTTTTGTGAAGATCTTAATCACATCTCCAACGCGTTTCAGGGCACGGAAGTTTGAGGAGTGCAAAATCAGCTTTTCCCCTTCTTTAATGTAGCTCTCACGCATGTTTTGCGTCCCGATGAGGTCTCCATGAGGAATAAAAAAATTGTGAATGACTTCAATAGGCTTCTGAATATCAAAATACTTCATAGTCGTTTCTTTTAAGTTTTCAGAAACCGCTGTTACCCCGTCACTTTTTTCAATGCTGAATTTTACAATTTCAAAATAACTGGGGTCTATGCCAACAAAAGTGATATCTGTCCCATGCAGCGTGGTGATTACCACAGGTCTCGATGTCCCTAACAACTGCTTTGCCAAAAAGGCACTTGTAGCATGCGGAATCGCATAATGGACATGCAGGACATCTAAATTGTATTTTTTAGAAATAGCGGCGATCTTAACAGAAAGAGTCAAAGCATAGTCGGGGTATTTAAACAGATCATAACGATTAATTTCTACACGATGAAAAAAAATTTTTTTAGTCTCAAACCTAAGTCTGAACGGGATTTCATAAGAAATAAAATGGATTTCATGACCTAATAATGCTAGTTGGTGTCCAAGTTCAGTTGCAAGGATACCGCTTCCTCCTAAGGATGGATAGCACACAATACCAATCTTCATTAATTTTCTAAACCTCGCGAGTACCCTTGGATATGGTCATGATGTCATCAATAAACAGAGGATTCCCTTTCATCAACCCCTGCGCATAGGGAACGCCCATCATCATTCCCAACCGTCCTGCCACAGTGTGTGTAATTTCCATGAAATCCATCGTTTTCATTTGACTCTCATGACATTGGATCATCTTTCGCCAAGCCTCCATATGATCGGAAATGTCAATCAAAAAATCAGGAACGGAAATCATAGGTGTCATGCAGTGTAATATACCATCTGGTCGATGAATAGGGAGATCAGGTAATATTTTCGCAAAACGCGAATAGCGACATGCATTCCTTGATAGAAGGCCTGCAGCTATATGGTCTGGATGATTCTGCTCGCCTTTCCAATACGGTCCAAGAACAAGCCGGGGCTTGAATTTCCGATACACTTCCACTAATTTTAACCGGCCTTCATAGTTGTCAAATACTCCACAATCAGGAAAATCGAGTATCACAACCTCTGCTCCAATAACGTCTGCAGCATTTTTTGCTTCTTTGCGCCTTATTTCTGGAGTTCCATTAGTCCCTCTTTCTCCGGAAGTAAGATGTACCATTACAATACTTTTTCCCTGCGAAGCCATCTTGGCTAAGATCCCTCCGCAAGTAAACTCAATGTCATCTGGATGTGCCCCTATTGCTAAAATGTCTACCATATAACCTCATTGATGTGTGTATCATTATTTTTTATACATAAAGTTGTATTTATTTGGTAACTTAAATCTTAAGTCATTAATAGTCTGCATGTTACTAATAACTATATAAAAAAATTAATTGTGCTATTGATTTTTATCATTAAAATAATTAGTATTAGGAAAGGGAGATAAGTGTGTTCTTATCTCTATCAATTAAACTATAAAGTCTTTGGAGGAAATTATGGCAAATTCATTAAGAGAAGCAGTTAGAAAATGTTGTAGCACTGATCCACAAAAAGTTGTGAAATGTCTTGAGGCATGTAACATTCCACTAACTCCTGAAGATAAAGCATGTTTTGCTCAGTGCCGTCTTGAAAAATTTTCTGATTCAAAACTCGAAGCATGCTTTAGTCCAAAAGTATGCGGTATGTTAGGAATTAAAAATCCTAAGTAATCTAGAATCTATTTTATGAAAGGCTGTTCTTCGCAGCCTTTCTCAGAGCATTTACCCTTAGTAAGAACTTAACGATGACCACAGATGGCAAAAGCCAGCTGAGGTGAACGGTTGCAATCCCTAAGATCGTTTCAGGCAATACCATTCTTAAATAGTACTGGAATTCATAAGCTATAAATACTCCTGCTACCAGAAAGATAAAACATATGAGCCAATAGATAAGTTCATTCGAAAATTTTGGCCGAGATAACCATTTGTAGGCATCAACATCAAGATATTGTTGATTCAACGCTTCTTTACAAATTCCATAACCATCGCCATCAAACAAGGGATTCAAATTCTTAAATACACCGTAATATAATAAAAATGCCAATAGCCAAAAAAAGATCGCAAGTTGCGGTAACGGTATGATCCATGCCAGAATGCCTGCTATTCCTCCCATAAACAAATCCGCAAATGGACCAGCTATGCTGACACAAATGCGAGATGTACGGTCCTCTAACCACATATCGGAAGTATCGACATATGCAATTAAACCAACCCAGGACAATATAACCCCGCCGTGATGTACTTCTCGACCATGAGATTTAGTTGCATATCCATGAGCAGCCTCGTGTATAACTACTGAAAATAGATAAACTAATAGTAGAGAAAAAAGAAGAGGAGCAACTGTAAAATTGGATTGAAGAATAGTCATCCCCTGAGCAAAAAATAATGACCACATGACGATCCCCAAAAGAGAAATACCCAATGTGATGATAAAACCTATAGGAGTAAACAAATATTGTACTACTTTGCTGTAACTGTTGTTAAATTTGTGATCGATGTTATTAAATGTAATTTGAATATGACTCCATTTCCATATCAGGTCTTGAATACGCACTCTCAATGGTAACTCTTCTTTTGTCTCAATGGTACTAACATGGTGAATTTCCGGCATAAGAACAAAACCGGCATCTGCCAAATTAAATAAGGTGTCTGCAATAGCATCAGGAGCAAATATTTTGTGTAACTTATACATGTCTACAGTAAGCTCTTCTATCGTTCTCGTACCATCCAAAAGCTCCCATATATACCATCCTTCCTGAGACAGTTTAAAATACTTCCGATTAACAGGATCCTTAAGAATAGTCATCTTTTGGTCATCGTCTAATTGTCTTTCATAATGAAGGGTCCTCGCAAGGCGTATGGGACGACTTCTTTGCACAACAAGGGTCATCATGGAAGCATGAATGTCGTGGTGTTCAATTAAGGCATCCAATTGTTTGCGTTTAAGAACAAGCAAAACACATTTCATAAGTGTCCTAGCATTGGCATTTCGAGGGGAATCTGTTAAAATTGCCATTTCGCCGCAAATCATCGGCGGTTCTAATAGCGCTAGCCTTTTTCCAGTGCTATTTGTAATTTCTACCTGCCCATAACGGACAAGATAGCACTCTTCACCTTGATCACCTTCATTAAATAATGTGGTCCCACCTTCTACAATTCGTTCTTGAATCTGATCAGCAAGCCAAAGTATTTTTTCTTCAGGTAATGCTTCGAAAGGTTCCACTCTTTTAATAAAATTCATTCGCAATAATTTTTCGCCCAATTGCTGCGTACTAGAATTAAATTCAGGATGTTTTTGAAGAAAATAATAAAAAGTTTCTAAATCCCATCCGATTAAAACGGTCTCTGTCAATGTTGTCAGCGTAGCTGTCCTCAGACCCGTACGGCTGAAAAATCCAAGTCGACTGAGTCCTATTGCATCTCCTTCTTTCAAGAGGATCACAGGAATTAGTTTAATTTGATCTCCTTCTTGTATCTCATGAGCGACTTCAACTTTGCCTTGAGCTATCAGATAGATCGCATCGACAATTTTTCCCTGTGATATGATCACTTGATTTTGAGGAAAGAGCTTTTCAAAAGAAAGCTTCACTAGTTCATCAATTTCTTCGGTCTTTAACTGACTGAAAAATGGATGGCTTGATACTAAAGATTTCTTATTTTCGGAACTCACTGAAGTCATTTGCTTAAATATCCTTTCCTGCTTTCACTCAACATAGCTTATTGTAAAAATAATACTCAATCGATTTCGATTGACATAAAAGGAATTTTTTAAGAATTTGAGTTCAAAAATGAGGTAAAGTGAAAATTGAACATTGAAACATTCGTTAGGGAATTGGGGCCGCTTAATATTCGTGATAATGCCGTATCCATTGGATACCTCAGGAAATGTCAGACTAAAAAATTCCTTAAAGGTCAATTAATTTATAAAATTGGTGAGATAGCCGATGCAGTCTATGTCATTATTAGCGGAAAAGTTAAAATTTTCTATATAAATGAAAGCGGCGAAGAACTACTAGTGGCAGAAAAAAAAACAAAAGAATATTTCGGTGCCGATGCCCTCATTACTTTTATGCCTTGTACTCGATTTTCAACAGCTCGTGCTACAGAAGATTCCGAATGCTTGGTGTTACTCAAACATGAACTCTATAAGGAATTTGAAACTCCTGCTGAAATATCAAAACTCACCGAAACAATGGGTTCCGATAACCTTTACAAAGAACTGGAGCAAAGTTTTAAAGATCTTCAACAAAATAAAATAGATCTTTCAAATATTCATGAAAAAAAAGCAAAATACTTAGACCGTCAAGTGATCTTCTTTCAGAATGAAAAACCGTTATATGCCTACATCATTGTCAGTGGTCAGGTTGATATTCGATCAGATACTCTAAATGAAAAAGAGGGTTTTAATAGTACTCTCGAAAAAGGTGAAATTTTTGGAGAATTGGGTTTGCTAAAAGATAGACCCAGAGCTGCGATGGCAGTTTCTCGCGGCAATAGCGAACTGATGTTACTGGATAAAGAAACACTATTGCGGTTATATGGATCCAACGCCAACTTCAAAAATATCATTACGACCTTAGGAAATACCTACAATTTACCTTTAAACGGCAGAACAATACGTTACGAAGGGGTTTTTCTAGGCATGAAAGCCATTTGTGTGAAAATGGAACCATCTAAAGAAAAAACAGTGGTGAGTTATCAAGTTGTAGGTAAGGATATCTTCTGTATTTCCCAATTGGGTATTGAAGGCTACCAAACATATATCTACAAAAAAAATCTTGAAGAAAGAAAAGAAATTTGGATTAAAAATGATTTATTAGTCGGCGTCGTCAATTACGGATCCAAAGATGATAACAGCGCATTGGTTGTAATGGTATTACAGGAAACAAAAGTAAGTAATAATGCTATTATGATTTTTCAAAAAACTGGAATATTTACTGAGCAGGCTGCGCAACCACTCAAGGTGTTAAATAACTTGCTCTGCAGATGCATGCAAGTTGAATATCAAACGGTGGCTCAAGCGATTCAATCCGGAGAAAATTCATTGGAACAAATCACAAAAATTACAGGTGCTGGATCAGTTTGCGGCAGCTGTAGGCCAAAAATTAAAGAAATGCTAGGAAAGGACTAAAAAGGAATAGCTTATGCCCGAAATACCAGTAATAAAAATGCCCGAATCAGAATTTTTTTCCTGGAATCGAAACGATCCCGTAGGGCTTCGAAGGTATATTTTTAACACCTATGGTGATATCGCTAAAATCGATATGAAATCAATGCCTAATTATTTTTTTATGAGTCCAGACCATGCACAAGTTATCTTTGGTGAAAAACAGGATAATTTTTTTGATAAACATCCATTTCTGGTACATGGTTTTGCCCCAATCATTGGTACAGACACATTTTTTACTCTGAATGATCGAGAAAAATGGAAAAAAGATCGTCATATTGCATTGAAAGCAATAGATGCCATGGTCCACTTCGAACGCTATGCAAAAAGAATGTACGAAATGGGAAAAATGCGTGTCGATGGATGGACACAAAAATATAAAGATAACCAAAAAGTCAATATGGCGCGTGAATTTGGTTCAATGACCCTAGACTTCATTCATAATTCCTTCTTTTGCTATATCGATGAAGTCCCTGAAAAAATGTACGACACCCTGTATGACTGCGTAGGTATCATCATTGATAAGCAAACCTCTCTTAAACCCTCCGAATGGGAAACGCCAAAAAAAATAAAAATTTATGAAGATGCTGTCGGTACATTAAGACAAATATATCAGATCTGGGTAAAAAATCGTCTCGACTCAGGCCAGGAGTTTGATGATTTTATGGGTCTAATGATTCATGAATACTCAAACGAGTTTGGCAAAGAAAAATTAATCGAAAATATGGCTCTTCAAGTCTCTATGGCCTCTACTGCAGGATTCTTCACCAGTTCTCCTGCCTTTTTGTGGCTCTTTATAGAGCTGGCACAGCATCCCGATGTGGAAAAGAAAATTTGCGAAGAAATCAATCGTGTCATCGGCGATGGTCAACCAACATATGAACAAATAAGACAACTGTCTTACTGCAATGCCGCGATCAAAGAATCCATGCGATTGAATCCTACAAGCTACAATACATTGAGAGTGTGTACGGAGGATACCTATGTCAAAGATTATTTAATTCCGAAAGGATCAGGAATCATCGTTTCTATATCCCAAATTCACCGCCACCCAAATTTTTGGAAAGATCCAGATACTTTTAATCCCGATCGATTTTTAGACAAACCAATGGGGCAGGATCATCCCTATGCCTTTATCCCTTTCGGGGCTGGTAAAAGAGCTTGCATCGCCCGGCAGCTTGTATTTTTAGAACTACTTATCGCTCTGGTGCTCATTACACGTCGATTTTCTTTTGAACTTGTTCCTTTTCGGCCTATTAAACCAATAATGACAGCGCCCATCACCATGAGGCCAAATGAGACCGATCTGATCATAAAATTTAAAAAAACTTAAAAAAATACTTGTGTAAATTTCTGGAAAAAATTAGTATCCAATTATAAATCGAAAACAATGAATTTTAGCTGCGAAGTGCAGTGACGATTTATGTAAAGGTAACTCAAAAAGGGAGCCATATGAATATTTCAAAAATCACCACAACTCTGTTGATTGCACTATTTTGCACAACCGCAGTTGTTGAAGCTCAGCAAAGTATCTACCGCTGGGGCTATGGAGTAAAAGCCATAGGTATGGGGGGCGTTTCAATGGCACTCCCTCAAGATAGCCAAATAGCCGCAACCAATCCAGCAGGTATGGTATTTGTTGGAAACCGTTGGGACTTAGATATTTTGGGCGGGTATAATGATGTCGTAGGAAAAATCGAAGGCAACGCTTATCCAACAAATAATGCCAAATGCCATGATCACACCTTTTGGGGCCCCTATATAGATGGTGGTTTCAACATGATGCTGAGTGACAACCTTTCCGTAGGTTTCTCAATGTATGGAACAGGTGGAAAAGTCAGTAATACACACAATCAAAGTACCATATATGGCACAAGCAGACGCTATGTTGAGTATGGAGCCTTCTTCTTCACTCCAACATTAGCATGGAGATTTTGTGGATGTCATGCCATCGGTTTTGGACCAACTGCAAGCTTTGCACTATTGAAGCTGAAAGGATTTCAATCATTCGAAGGAAGTTCCATCCACCCTCACCATGTGACTGGAAAAAACTACAACTACAAACCCGGCCTAGGCTACACAGTAGGCTACATGGGTAAGTTTTTTGATTGTTTTTCAGTGGGTGTATCATATCACTCAAAGCAATGGCAGAAGAAATTTAATAAATATAAAGGATATCTTCCAGGACAAGGAAATAACGATATTCCAGCCTACGCTGCAGCAGGGATCGCATTTCACCCTTCTTGCAGAAGTGTAGTCGGATTCGACGTTTTCCGTCACTTCAACACACAATCGAGACTTTTTGGTAATAGACTCACGATTGACCATGAAGCCGGTTCTAATAAAGGTACAGGTTTTGGATGGAAAGATACATGGGACTTTAAAGTAGGCGGAGCTTTTGATATAAACGATTGCTTCACAGTACGTACAGGCTTTAATTATTGCCTGCAACAGGTTCCACGCAGTCAAACTCTATCTAACCTCCCTGCTGGGTTGGTAGTGAATCACCATTTTACGGTGGGTGCTACATGGCATTTTAATGCCTGCATTGATTTGGAATTTGCCTTCGTTGATGGTTGGAGTACTGTTAAAGGACGTCACTCCATTCCAGAAGCATATGGTGGAGGAGAAGCCAGCGTTCGAAATACAGAACCAGTTTTGTACTTAGGAATTGGCGTAAAGCTATAATCCTAGTTCAACCCTATAACCTAATATGCCCTCATCGGCATATTAGGTTTTTTTTTGACAGAATATAATAAAAATTATTTTAAAGGAGAATGCGATGAATACAATACTATCTTTAGATGGCGGCGGTGTTCGTGGAATTATGCCCGCTGTTGTTCTAGCAGAAATCAACGATCTTGCCGGTAGACCTTTGACCGAACTTTTCCACTACCAGATAGCAAGTTCAACAGGTGGTATCATTCAAGGAGCAAGTAATCTCCCCGATAAACCATTTTCCTATAAAGATATCGTTCAGCTCTATAAAGATAAAGCTCAAGATATTTTTAATAGAACTATTTGGAGTAAAATCACAAACCCAGAAGGATTATTTAAACCTAAATACCCTGAAACTGGCATTGATGCATTGTTCAAAAAAGAGTTTGGAGATGTAACCTTAAGTCAACTACGATCCAAGCATATTCATTTTACCTCTTACGACTTGCAGAAAGAGGCTTTTGTGACCCTGAATAGTAAAGATAACCCGAAAATGCTTTTGCGGGACACAGTTCGCGAGGCAACAGCGGCTCCATATTATTTTAAAGAGAAATCTGGGCATATCGATGGGGGGGTGGGAGCAAATAATCCTTCAGGAGTCGGGTATAGTATTGCAGTAAAAGAGGGTGCCTCTAATAGAAATACATTTGTATTATCTGTAGGAACTGGAAAAGTAAAAACCGGAATTAACTTAGGCGACGGAGGCCTTTTGGGAGTTCTTCCAAAGCTTCCTAGGCTATATACGGAAGTCGAAATGGGGGCTGCAGATTTAATGATGATCAATTTTCTTGGAAAAAATTATTTCAGGATCGAATTTAGCCTCACAGACGAACAGGATTCATTAGATAATGCATCCTCAGATAATTTAAATACCCTTGAAAAAATTGCTGAAACCTACATAGATAACCACAAAGATGATCTAACAAGACTAGTCAAAAAGCTAGTTGGTAAAAAATAAAAATTTACTGCTTCGGTATATACCGAAGTAACCTCATAATTTGATTTTGTGGCTTCGTCAAAGCCCCGGGGTTGAATCGATCGTAAATGACCTTATATTTCTAATATTAGGTCATTTACGATCGTTCAACCGCGGGTGCTTTCACGAAGCCACAGAACCAAATTATGAGGTTACTTCGGTATAAGTAAGTCGTAGTGCCCTGGACGATAGAGGAGTGAAATGTCTTCTCCATTTCCGCCAATAAAATGGTGCTCGGCATCCATGGGTTCTCCTTTTCCTATTGCAGAAGCATGCAGGATGTGAAACTTTAAACCTAAAACATCTGCAAGAACGTTAAGTTCAGCATTACCTCCCATTTCAGCCTTAGCCATATCTACCATCTTGAGTTTATAATTCTTGTAAGAGCCATAATCGACAATTGCAGCATTTATAGCGCCTTCATTATTTTCCGTCCCCCTAACAGCAATTTTACGCAGGATATGTACAAGTTTGTTAGATAATCGGGTATTTCCAATTAAACTTTCAACGGAAGCATCCTTGTTTTCAGCGAGAAAATCTGCTAGTTCTTTTGGAATAGCATCATTTATATCCTTGCCATTTTTAAGGTGGTATAGCATTCCAGCAGCAATAGCGCGGAACATGCAGTGGCCATCCCCCTTTATCCTACGCAATTTGTATTGGGTATCTAAGGTTTCCAATCCTTTTTTGACATCACCTGAATCATAGGTTTTTGCAAGTGATTTTAGAGTTGATTGTTTGTCCATGAGAGGTCGTTGGACCTGTTTTGCATCGATTTTGCTGAAAATTTTGGTAGCAATACTTTCCAAACGTTGGCGAAGTTCAAATACCTGTCTTGGATTGTGACCTCTTTCCCGCAGGCCGCTTAAGTCATCTTCAAAAATCTCAATAAATCCTTTGTCTACCTCACAACCATTCTTTTGTGCTTTTTCCATGCATTGCATAAAGTAAACTGTATCTTGATATGAAGGGAAATTATTATTATTTACCATTTTCTACCTCATCGGTATTGCTTATATGTTATTATACAAGATTTTACTAATAAATTTAAATAAAAAAAATTTAAATAAATATCTATCTAATAGATAATAAAAATGTACGGACTTTCAGCAAAATCTATGTTTTTTTAAGCGATTTGGCTGAAAGTCGATAGAGTTTCAGCCAAATCTATGTTTTTTTATGAGATTTGGCTGAAAGTCGATAGAGTTTCAGCCAAATCTTTTGCATATAAATTGTAACTTGTGCTATAATTCAGCATGTAGAAATATGAGGAATATAATGAAAAATCGGATATTTGGAAGAGCCAAAGAAATTGAAAAACTAAATCGTTTGATCATTTCTAAAAAATCTGAATTCCTTGCCATTTACGGCAGAAGAAGAGTAGGTAAAACGTTCCTCATACAAGAATATTTTAAGGATAAAGGAATATTTTTCTCATTCACAGGAACAAAAAATGGAGGTAAACGGACTCAAATCCACAAATTCTATAGAGAACTTCAAAATAAATTTCAGATTCCTATAACCATTCCCGAACCAAAAAATTGGGATGATGCACTTTATGCGCTTAAAGAAGCCATCAACAAAATTGATTCCACAAAAAAAATTATTATTTTCTTCGACGAACTTCCATGGTTAGCCTCAAAAAGCTCAGGTTTTTTGGAATCGTTAGAATATTTATGGAATCAATATCTATCTTCTATGAATAATGTCATTTTAGTCGTTTGTGGTTCGGCAGCAAATTGGATTATCAGAAAGGTCATCAACAATAAAGGGGGCCTCTACGGGAGACTAAGTGAGGTGATAAGGCTTAATGCTTTTAATCTCGAAGAAGTAGAAAAATTTCTCGTATTAAATGGCGTTAAACTATCTCAAAAACAAATTGTTGAATTATACATGTGTTTTGGCGGAGTAGCAAAATATCTCACATACATTCTTCCTGGCGAATCTTCTGCACAGGCCATCAACCGATTGTGTTTTAGCTCCCAGGGTCCATTGGTTATTGAATTTAATAGCCTCTACCAGTCGCTCTTCGAAAATGCATCAAAGCATATCGAAATAGTTAGGACTCTTGCTGAAAAAAAAACAGGAATTTCAAAAACTGAGCTATATAAAAAAGTAGGCATGAGCGTCGGCGGACAGTCAAAATTGATTTTAGATGAGTTAGAGGAGTCAGGATTTATTACTGAAAATCCTGAATTTCAAAAGAGGGTAAAAGATAAGCGCTTATGGCTGATAGATGAGTATTCATATTTTTATCTCACATGGATTGAACGAACAAAATCGAGTATTATTATGGGGAACGATGACGATTTTTGGCTCAAAATGCAAAGTGAGTCTCAGTGGAAAACTTGGGCTGGATATGCATTTGAAAGCATATGCTTTAAGCATATTCCACAAATAAAAAAAGCATTGGGTATTTCAGCCCTCCTGACATCTGAATCACAGTGGGTTTATAAACCCAAAAATAGTTCAGAACAAGGAGTGCAAATTGACCTAATTATTGACCGTAAGGATGATTGCATAAATCTTTGCGAGATTAAGTTTTCAAGTGGTCAATTTGTCATAAATAAGAGTTATGCAAAGGAACTTGAAACAAAAATCAGTGTGTTTCGGGAGCAAACAGGGACTAACAAAACAATATTTCTAACTTTTATTACTCCCTTTGGACTACACAAAAATGAATATTCAATTGGATTAGTAAATCAAGAGCTAACACTTGAAGACTTTTTTCAATATTAGTCTCATTGTAAACTGAGGTTTGCGATCATGTGCATCTTTTTTTTTATAATTCTTGCAAAAGGATGTTGAATATGGTAGAAAAGAGCATTACATTTGGAGATAAATATGTCGTTTACATTGCAGTTAGGTCAGCGGGCGCCCAGTTTCAATTTGCCAGCAACGGATGGAAAAAAGTATGGATTAAATGATTTTGATCCCTATGATGCTTTAGTCGTTTTCTTTACTTGTAATCATTGCCCTTATGTAAAAGGTTCAGATGAAGTAACTCGTAAAACTGTCGAAAAGTTCATTCCTAAAAATGTAGCCTTTGTAGCGATAAATTCTAACAGTGAACAGACATATCCTGAAGATTCGTTCGATCATATGGTTGAAAGAATGAAAAATAACAAGTTTCCTTGGATTTATCTCTATGATAAATCTCAAGATATCGCAAAAGCCTACGGTGCACTTCGCACCCCTCATTTTTATGTTTTTGATAAGAACCGCAATCTGATTTATACCGGCAGGGGAGTAGATAGCCCAAGAGATATTTCAAAAATGAAAATAAACAATCTTGAAATGGCGCTGGATGAACACCTTTCTGGCAAACCTATTTCAATTCCTTTAACCAATCCCATTGGTTGCAATGTAAAATGGGAAGGGAAGGATGCCCATTGGATGCCTCCAGATGCTTGCGATCTGGTCTAAAAATCACAAATAGTCAAAATTAATTCGACATAGTTTCATTTTAAAAAAAAATTCTATTATGTTATAGAATAGTTATGTTATCAGCTACCTATTGGATGATCATTTCTGGAGTTTTTGGAGCCCTGTCCAATCTTTGCATGCGTAAAAGCATGGACGCAAAAGGTTCTGTTTTTGCCTTCTTTTTCTTCCAGCTATTATTGACATTTATAGTTTGTTGCATTGCATGCCCTATTAGAACTAATTGTTATTCAATCAATCTCTATACTATTCTCATAGGTCTTTTAACTGGTATGGCCCTCGGTTTGTTAAAGTGTGTGATAGGTTTTGCCCTAAAAAAAGGACCCGCAGGCCTCACTTTTGTTTCTGTAAATATGGCTTCAGTAGCACCTGCATTCATAATTACATTCTTCTTCAGCCAGGAAATCAATTTTTATTATACAACGTGGCAGCTAATTGGATCTGTTTTAATTGTAATTGGTTTGATATGGGCAGTCTGGAATCATGATTTTATTTTTCCAAAATGGAAGTGGATTATTTTTGCAATGCTTGGTTTTTGCGCTCATACGGTCTATTTAATTCTGATACAGTCGAATATTTTTATTCTTGAGAATCATCATTGGCTCGATGCCTTTTGGCGTATTGGTTCGGAGGAACTTCATTCTGAATGGCATGTGCCTGTGATTTTTGGAACTGCCTGTGTGATGCACATGACGATTTACGCCATTGGGGAAAAAAGAATGCCTTCTTTTAGAGAAATCATATGGGGTATCTTGGGTGGAATTTGCAATGGTATTTGTGCCATGATTTTTATGCATGCCTTAAGCCTTGCATCGGGAGTTGAAAGAAGTTTTATTTTTCCCATTTTTTCAATCAGTCTAATTGTATCTTGCAACATCTGGGCACAATATCTTTATCAAGAAAGGGTAAATTGGCGAGCAAATGGCCTTTGTCTATTGGGCCTATTCGCCGGTTCCGCATAATTCAGGCAAAGTGACAAAATGCTTTGAGAAAATGTTTGTCTTAGACTATATCTGAACTCGACTTTATATAATCAGGAGTTAAGTATGATAAAAAATATAGTCACGGGTACTTCAGAGGGTGAGCCACAGATAAAACGCCAAAAATCTCGTTCTTCAAGATCAAATCCACTATTTTTACTTCGAGAAAATGCCCTCAACAATGAGGAATTATCAATTATGGTAGAACAGGCGAAAAATAATGCTATTCCAAAAAATGCTGGTCATGGAATGGCTGAATCCAAATGCTTTTGTTTGAATGCCATTGTAAAATGGGGTCGAAATTTGCAACCGGAAATTGATTCAAATGTCAAAATTCAAGATCTTCTCCCTCGTTCAAAAGCTAATCCATGGGAATCCCTGAGCGAATCTGTCCAGAGGACAGTTTTAAAAATGCTGGGAATTCTAGGTCAACAATCGCAAAAAATGGGAGCGAATCTGATTGATAAGACCTCATGGGTTGTATTTGAACTTATACGAGTTCCTCTCCATAAAGGAGTAAAGGTCCCAGAGCTTGAATGGCATCGGGATGGGGGATACATTAATAATTTTGATAATCCTTGTTCTTGTTATGCAGACTACTCCACTATTTTTATGCTTTCTGAAGGAAATGAGGGTTGGAAAGGTGGTGATCTAGTATTGCAAAGAAATGGGATCGAAAGAAAAGATCAACCGCCAACTCATGGTGATCAGTCAACATTAATTCAGTATCATCACAATGAAGCAGTGACTTTCTACAATAAAGACTCAAGGCATTGTGTGACTCAAATTGATCCCAAAACAGATATGAATAGAATAATATTTGCCTGTTGTATATATGGTCAAAAAGAAACCAAGGATTACCGGTCTTCTCAGGTGAATAAAATATTATGAATTCAGAACATCTATTAAAATTCAGTCAACTTGCTCCTGATATGCAAACTGAGGCAGCAATACGCCTCACTGCAACAAAGAAGAATTTTCCTATCCTCAAAGGAATGTCTCTTTATAAGCTCGTTCTAGCGCCTCATGGAATTCGTGAACCTCATTGGCATGCCAATGCTGATGAATTGGGCTATTGTTTGAAAGGAGAGGTGCTCATCAGCCTTTATCATACAGGTGATGCAAAAGCGACTTTTTTAGTTCGACCTGGCGAAGCTTTTTTAATTCCTTCTGGTGCACTCCATTATATTGAAAATGCAGGTCTAGTCCCAGCTGAACTCATATTAAATTTTTCCCATGAAGATCCCGAAGATTTTCATTTATCCAGTATTTTGGGTATGTTTTCCGATGCAGTGTTAGGGAATACGTGGAATGTAAAGCAAGAAGTTTTTCATTCATTAGATCGTTCTCTGAAATCATCCTTTGCTGTTTTGCGAAAAAATGCTTCTGTTATTCCTGAAGAAGCCCGCTATGCTACTCCTTATCGATACAGCTTGGAAGCTTCGCAACCTCTTGTAATGAATGAAGGGGGTTCGGCTCGCATGGCGCGTCGAAGTACTTGGCCTATTGCTAAGCGACAAGCTATCTATTTGCTGCATCTTACAGGTGAGGGGATGCGAGAGCCTCATTGGCATCCAGAAACAGCAGAATTGGGATATGTTGCAAAAGGCAACGGCCGTATGTCTATTCTAAGCCCTTCCGGAAAAGTTGATACTTACACTATGGAAGAAGGGGATCTATATTTTATTCCTAAAGCTTATCCACATCATATCGAAAATCTAACTAAAGACACTTTGAATATCTTGATATTTTTTGATCAAGCAATGCCCGGCGATATTGGATTTACTGGAAGTGTTCGCTCTTACTCAAATGAAGTACTTTCTGCAGTAATGAACTGCAACCCAGACTTTTTTCAACAGCTGCAAAAAGATTACACTGACTTATTCATTGTAAAAAAAATCAATCCCATAGATTGAAGAACCAATTTAAAAATTTTTTTTATTGACATTCAATTCACTTTTATAGTAAAATTAGCATATAAATTGTATAAAGATTTAATAACTATAGTCGATTAAAGAATATTTAATTGCTATTTAAATGAATATATTTTAAAAAGGATTTTAATATGAATAGGATAGAATTTTTCGATATTAACTTTAATTATTTTTCTCATTCCATGCTGTCTGAACTTAAAGAAATTAAGCAAGAACCTGTCCAGCAAGTCTCCCAATCTCCCATAAGTGCCATAGTTACAAAAAAAATAAAAGAGGATAACCAGGAGATCGAACGACAAAAACAACTCAAGTTCGAACGACGAGCACAACTCCAGGATAGGCAAAGTTATTTAGAGAGCATTTCAAAAGACTTGATGGAAAGAATAATAGCTCCACAGTTAGAGCCGCAGGATCTTGTAGCATTGTCGAAGGCAAGCCCAATGCTAGCAGAAAAAACAACAAATACTAGAGAAAATGTAAATGGATTGCTCAATCCTCTCATTTTAGGTCCTAATCTATGGAAAAAGGTAGGTTTTGAGGTGAAGGATATACCCGATCTTCCAAAGAATATAGTTAATATTTTAGAAGCCGATTGTCCCTTTTTTGTGGGCAAAAAAGTGCATCAAACACACAAGCTAGTACTCATTCCTGCCGGGCTTGACATTCATCGCCAAGGTGAGCTAATGAAGCATCTAAGTACAGGGAATCCTGCAACTGTATTTAGAGGTGTATTGGATGAGCTCGATAAAAATATTGGTGACCAAAAAATACTGAAATCGTATTGGATATTAGTGACATGGGATGTTATACCCGGAAGTAGAAGTGAGTCATTTGAGAACCAGCAAGCCTTGATTGCAAAATGTCCTAGATATCGCTTGCCTACCGCTTTAGAGGCCATTGTACTCCCCACCATGAACTTAGAAAGCTCAGGTAAAGACCCGGTGTATCTTTTAGGTCAAAATCCTACTACGTACACTCGATGTTCAGACAATTTTGAAGGTGATATATTGACTGTTGGATCTTTTGCACCTTGGGGACTCGACGTGGACATCGACCCTCTTGGCGACTGGGAGAGCAATGGTGTTTTGGCCGTATGGGAGTTTATTGGGTCATAGGCATGAAAAAATTGACAGATAGATGACAAAATTCTGCCTAGACTATGCATGTTCGCAGAGAGCAAAAATGTACAAATATTCCTAATGATGGGGACTTGGATGAGCTCCGGACGGCTGAAGGCCGGCCCCTTGATAGCCCAGATCGCAGTGTAGTGAGCGCAAGCGAGCGGAACGGAGGTCTGGTGACCGGCCTTCAGCCGTTCGGAGGCCATTTAAGTCCACATCATTATGAATAATATAATTTTCTTTAAGTTGACGTCATTGGGCTCGGCCCTCTGCACTTTCTGCAATAAAAAAATAATTTTATAACAAGCCAGCTGCTTTACCCACCTTTTTAAGTTCATTGATTCTGACGACGGAGGGTCCATGCAGTGGAAAATGCATGACGTATATGAGCGATGAATCTATAGGATCTTGCCATCCATAGGTCGCTTTCGAAATTTCGGCAAAAAAACTATAAGTAGTTTTACCTACAAAGCAAACAATCAATGGTTTAAATTTTTTTATGGCAGCTCGAATCCTTTTCGCACCAGGAATAGCTTCGATTTTTTTAAGTTCGGAAACGGTTCGAGTAGGACGTTCAATCACATTCATTAATCCTAATTGGTAAACAGAGATAAATTTGTTAAGAAAAAGTTCCTTAAGTTTTTTATCATCTTTTAATTCTTTTTTACTCTCAGGCAAAAGACCTGCTTCATGAAGCAGATACCAAAAGGATTTGTTATTTGAAAATGGTACCCCTCTAATATAGGTTCCTGGTGAAGGATTTATTCCAATAAATAGGAGTTTCGTCTTTTTAGAAATCTGATATTTTATTTTTGTATATCTAATTACATGTTTCATATTTGTGTATATAATAAATATTAATTTAATTTACAAATTTCATTATGGGCTTAGGATGAAGGAAGCCGTGTGAGAATATTTTCTTGACATATTACTATTTATTTTTTACGTTGAAATATACCCCTATATAAAGAGAGTTTTATATAAAATTGGGAGGATAATCTATAAATATGATACAGTTTATTGGTTCATTAACCTTGAATATTAACCGCTTAGAAATAATATTAATGATCGCTATTGCAATTCTGGTGATTTTTTGCTTGCATTTATTAAAAAAGCGTTTCTATCTCCATATAATTTCTCTATACCTTGGTTTGCCGCTTCCCAAGTATCGCACTCTTCTTCAACCCAATATTAAAGTCCCCATGCTGGATGGCACGGCCTTAGCCACAGACATCTATCGCCCAGACGCAAGAGGAAAATTTCCAGTTATTTTAATCAGAACGCCTTACAGCAAACAGGGCACTGTCCATCCCTATAAACAATTTGCCGAAATCTTTGCAAGTCAAGGATATGTTGTTGTTGTACAGGATGTAAGAGGCAAATATGAATCAGAAGGAACATTTTTGCCATATTTTAATGAAGCCCTTGACGGGCATTCAACGATAAACTGGGCAGGAAATTCACATTGGTCGAATGGCAATGTGGCGTTAATGGGTTTGTCATATCTAGGGTCATGTGCATGGCTTGCTGCACAAATAAGAAATCCCTATCTTAAAACTATTATTCCAATGTTTACAACTCAAGACACCTATTCCATATGGGTAGGATCAGGAATGCCTTTTTTAAAAGGCCCCCTTTATTGGTTAAGTGTATTTGGTGAAAAAAAAGAAAATGCAGAAGTTACTCATCTCAAAATAGAACCTATTTTATGGCAGTTGCCTGTCAATGAGCTTGATGTTTTTGCTGTCAATCATCAGATCCCATTTTATCAAGAATACTTAAAACACTTGGTTCCTGATCAATTTTGGGAAATGATTAGCGTCAATCATCAAGTTGATCAATTTGATATCCCTGCTTTGATTATAGGAGGCTGGTATGATCCATTTATTAAAGGCACTTTTGAGGATTATCAAAGAATGATGCAGTCTACCTCTTTAAAAAACACATATAGTGAATTATATGTAGGTCCTTGGTCTCATAATCCTGCACAAAAATTTAAAAATATAAGTTTTGGAAATAAAGGACATTTTAGCCATCTTCTTATTACTACTTTAAATTGGTGTAATAATTGGCTTAAGCAAAATATCCCTAATATTGATAACAAGGGAAGAATTCAATATTTTCTAATGGGAAAAAATAAATGGAAAGAAGCCCTGGAATGGCCGCCAAAAAATGTGATCGAAGAAAAGTATTTTTTAACTACAGAAGAAACGAAAAAAGTTTCACGATACGCCGAGCTATCAAAAACTCTCCCTTCTCAGGAATATAGTCATCAATATATGTATAATCCGCGTGACCCGGTTCTGTTCAGAGGAAGTTATCTTCTTTATGATGAGGGGTGGATTGTACCTATCCAACAAAATGAAATTATTGCCAGGGAAGATGTTTTAATCTATACTTCTAGTCCAATGCAAGAAGAGCTGATGGTTGTTGGATCAGTTAAATTAATCCTATATGTTTCTTCTGATGCTTTGGATACAGATTTTTGTGCTAAACTTTGCGATGTTCATCCAAATGGGAAATCAATTAATTTAGCCTCTGGTTTTATCCGTATGCGATATCGTGAATCTCTAAGGGAGCCAAAATTGATGGAAAAAGATAAAATTTATCGCATTGAAATCCCTTTTAAACCCGTTGCTAATGCATTTTTAAAAAAACACAGGATTCAGTTACAAATCACATCATCAGATTTTCCAGTCCACAACAGAAATTTAAATACAGGAATGAGTTGTGAATACTCTATTCACATAAATGAAGCAAAGCAAACTGTCTATTTTGGTGGAATCTACGACTCGCATCTCCTGCTTCCTATCTTGGGAAAATAATATTGAAGTAAATTCAAAAATATGTTTTTATCCACGGCATGAGAAAAAATATTTTTATAGGTTTGCTGGCAGTAATAATCGGGGTAATCGGTATTGTTATTGTATTGGCAAGTGAAAATGCTTTGGTGGTTCATCCTAAAGGGATCATTGCACAGAGCGAATTGGAACTGATTATTACGAATCATCATTCTCATGCTGATCATCATCGTTCCAACTTACATCCTTTTATTTGCGGTTGTGTGGAAATATTGCATTAAAAATGAAAATGCAAAATATGATCCAGATCATTCCTTATGGTCCTGTCGGCGAACTGATAATGTGGGGACTTCCCTCTATTGTAGTCATCGTGATGGCTATAGTCACGTGGGATGCGACGCATAAATTGAATCCCTATAAACCTATTGAAAGTGAAGTAAAGCCCCTCGCTGTACAGGTGGTGGCTTTGGATTGGAAATGGTTATTTATTTATCCAGAGCAAGGCATTGCAACATTGAACTATTTCCATATTCCAGAACAGACTCCGATTCATTTAAGGTTAACGGCAGATGGCTCGCCGATGAATTCGTTTTGGATTCCGCAATTGAGCGGACAAATATATTCCATGACAGGAATGACAACTCAACTTTATCTGATGGCCGATGGCCCTGGGGAATATATGGGAAGAGCTGTTGAAATCAATGGAGAAGGATATGCAGATATGACATTTCCAGTAAAATCGATCTTCTCAAAAGGATTTTGAGGCTTGGGTTGCACAGGTCAAAAAATCATCCCTTCATTTAACAGAAGATGCTTATAACGAACTTGTCAAGCCTTCTGTGAACAAATCCATTATCCTCTTTTCCGAAGTGGAAAAAGATCTATATCATAAAATAATTCATAAATATATGTATCCAACCAAGCCGGTATTATGAAAGAATTCTTTTTTGGAAAATTGACTTTAGATGCTGTTCCCCACGTCTGGTACACGATAGGAGGGACCATTTTTATTATACTCATGATCATATGCGATTGCAGTATATCTCACTAAAACCAAGCGCTGGGGTTGGCTTTGGCATGAATGGCTTACCTCTACCGATCCCAAAAAAATCGGAACCATGTACATGATCTTTGCATCTATGATGTTCTTTCGCGGAATGTTAGATGCGGGAATGGTATGGCTTCAGCAGTCAATTGCTGCCGATTCACAAGGATATCTTACCGCAGACCATTTTCAACAGATTTTTACTTCGCATGGCGACATCATGGTTTTTTTCGTGACGATGGGTTTTTTCTTCGGACTCATGAACTGGATTGTGCCGCTTCAAATTGGCGCTCGCGATCTGGCTTTTCCTTTCTTGAATTCCTTAGGATTATGGCTCACTGTTGCAGGAGGGATGCTCATTAATTTCTTTTTTATCATTGGAGGAGATTTTGCCAATACAGGCTGGCTTGCTATTGCTCCTTTTTCTGAGCTTGAATTTAACCCCAGCGTTGGAGTTGATTATCTTATTTGGAGCTTGCAGCTCTCAGGGCTTGGCAGTCTGCTTGCTGGCATTAACTTTCTTGTCACAATCATAAAAAAACGGGCTCCGGGAATGACTTTGATGAAAATGCCCCTATTCACCTGGAATTCCTTATGCGCCATGGTTCTGATTATTTCTGCATTTCCTGTGCTCACTGCAACGACATTGCTTCTTTGGCTTGACCGTGCTTTTGGAATGCATTTCTTTACGACAGGATATGCCGGCAATCAAATGATGTACTGGAATCTCATCTGGATGTGGGGTCATCCAGAGGTCTATATTTTGGTTATACCGGCATTTGGCATGTTTTCAGAAATTGTCTCCACATTTTCGCAAAAAAAAATTTCTGGATATGTATCCATGGTATGGGCAGCAATTACTATCACCGCTCTTTCTTATTTGGTCTGGCTGCACCACTTTTTTGTCATGGGTGCAGGTCCGGACGTGAACTCTTTTTTTGGCATTGTGACCATGCTGATTGCGATACCTGCGGGTGTTCAAGTATTTAACTGGATTCTCACGATGTATAAGGGAAAGATAAATTTAGCCTCCCCCATGTATTGGTTTATCGGCTTTTTAATCATATTCATGATAGGAGGCATGGCAGGAATATTTATGGCATCTCCTCCCGCCGATTTTCAGGTGCATAATAGTTTATTCTTGGTTGCCCATTTCCATACGATGATCGTCGGTGTGGCCCTTTTTGGAATTTTTGCCGGCATCACTTTTTGGTTTCCCAAGATTTTCGGATTTAAACTCAATGAACGACTAGACAAACGGGCATTTTGGTTTTGGTTTATCGGATTTTTTGTTGCTTTTATCCCACTCTATCTGTTGGGATTCATGGGAGCGCCGCGGCGTATTGATCACTATGATTCCTCAACAGGTTGGCAGCCATTATATATCACCGCAGCGATTGGATATATTTTCATTTCATGTGGAATCATCACTCAAATTTATCTGGTCATCGAAAGCATCAAGCAAAGAAAACAAAATTTGGACACTACCGGAGATCCTTGGAATGGCAGGACCCTTGAATGGGCAACCCATTCTCCACCTCCTTTCTATAATTTTGCTGTAGTTCCTCACCATTACGAGCCATGAAGTCTTTTGGGACATGAAAAAACAGGCTGGCAGCCAGAAAAAAAATATCACGATATCGAATGTTTTAAAAATACAGGCATGGGAATTTATATATCTTGTTTTGCTTTCTTAGCAGGGTTTGCGATTGTCTGGCAAATTATTTGGCTCGTCATTGTCGGGCTTGTTGGCGTCATCGCTTGCATCATCACTCTTTCCTTTGATGATGAGATGGAATATGTGCTTGCCTGCTGCAGAAGTTGCCAAGATTGAACAATCTTATATTAGAAGTGAGCTACATATGAAGAAGTAAAGTAATGGAAATAAATGAAGAAAGGAAATAAGCGATACAAAAGTTTTTGGATTTTGGGTCTATTTGATGACCGACCTCGTGATTTTTGCAGTGCTTTTTGCCTGCTTCATTGTTTTGCACGGAAATACTTTTAATGGCCCTACTGCCAAAGAGCTGTTTCATTTACCATCTGTGCTTGCCGAAACACTCATCCTGCTCACTAGCAGTTTTACTTGTTCCCTTGGCATGCTTGCAGTTCATCGTCAAATAAAAAATTGGGCTATTATCTGGTTCATCGTCACATTTCTTTTAGGAGCCTCATTTCTCTACATCGAAATTTCAGAATTTGCCGATTTTGTAGAGAGAGGGGCCAGTTGGCAACGCAGCGCCTTTCTCTCCTCATTTTTCACATTAGTGGGCACGCATGGATTCCATATCTCCGTAGGATTATTGTGGATGGTCGTGATGATGTTTCGCATCGCCTTACGCCCGCTTGCGGAACATAGTATCTCCAGGATTTTTCGCATGGCACTTTTTTGGCACTTTCTGGACTTCGTCTGGATTTTTATTTTTACTGTTGTCTATGGAATTGGATATTTACTATAGGATTATTATGCATCATGAATTATCTTTACGTATTACAGGATTTATTGCATCTTTGATATTAACCCTTACAGCCTACTTTATTATTCTAAATCCAGAATTTTTTAACTTAGATATTAAAACGGCTATCATCGTCATTTTTATTCTTGCTCTCATTCAGTCCCTTGTTCAGCTCATCTTTTTCATCAATGTCTGGAAAGAAGAAGGTCCTCTTTGGAATTTAGGTATTTTTATTTCCACCGTTTCCATCATTTTCATCATTATCTTCTTCTCGATCTGGATCATGGATCATCTGAATTACAATATGCGATGATCAAACTTTATGGAAGAATATTTTAAATTCAATAAGGCTCTATGTCAAAACCATTGAAGTTTGTGGTCCTTTTCGGGATAGCCAGCCTTTTTGCAGACGTTACCTATGAGGGAGCCAGAAGCATTACTGGACCCTACTTGTCAATCCTCGGAGGAAACGCTACCGTCGTAGGTTTCGTTGCTGGATTTGGAGAGATGATCGGCTATGGATTCCGACTAATCTCCGGTTATTTTACCGATCGTACCCAAAAGTATTGGTTTTTTGCATTTTTCGGCTATGTCATGGCTCTCCTTTCCATCCCTCTACTTGCCCTAACGGGAAGTTGGCAAATGGCGGCAGCTCTCATTATTATTGAACGATTTGGAAAAGCAATTCGCACGCCCTCAAAAGATGCCATGCTCTCCTACGCCACGAAAGATATGGGCAGAGGCTTCGGATTCGGTCTGCATAATTTCATGGATCAACTCGGGGCCATTGCTGGTCCACTTATTGTCTCTGCCATTTTGTTCTACCAAGGGACTTATCAAATCGCCTTTGCAGCTCTTCTTATCCCAGCCATATGTGCACTAAGCATGCTAACTTTTGCCAGAATGCAATTTCCCGCTCCTCAAAATATGGAAATTAAAATCCCAAGCTTGCAACCACAAGGTCTAACATATGTGTATTGGATGGGAATAACTGCCAGTTCGCTTGTAGCAGCCGGATTTATCGATTTCGCCCTTATCGCCTATCACTTCCAAAAGGGAAATAGTATATCAGTTGTTTGGATTCCTATATTTTACTCTGTTGCAATGGGTTCAAATGGCTTTGCATCTCTCATCCTCGGACGCCTTTATGATTATAAAGGGATTATTGTTTTGATCATTTCCACAATTTTGTCGACCCTTTTTGTTCCACTTGTTTTTATAGATGGATTTTATCCCGCTCTCATTGGAATGCTCCTGTGGGGTATAGGTTCAGGAGCCCAAAGTACAATCATGCGTGCTGTTGTGGCAAGTATAATTGCTCCTGAAAAGCGTGCAATAGCCTACGGAATTTTCAATATTTGCTTTGGAATCTCCTGGTTTTTAGGTAGCTTCCTCATGGGATTCCTCTATGAAATCTCACTAACCTATCTCATGATCTTCTCAATCTTAATACAATTGTCCTCGATTCCCTTATTTGTTGCTATACTGGTAAAATCCAAAGCAATTCGATAAATAATATCATTTAGCAAAGAAAGAATCTATGCTATGGTTGATAATTTTCTTTAAAGAATTTCGTTAGTTTTTCTAAAGAATTATTGTCCTGGAATGATTTCTTTGAAATGGAATAACGGCATACTTCAGTATCTCCAAGTGTCGCCGTATAAAGCCCAGCTCTTGTTGCTTCATTTGTTTTGAAGTTCAATAATTCGCCCGTAAAAATGCCTTTCTCATAAAGAACCCAGGCTATCCTTGCAACTTCATTAAAATCACGATAATCTGTTATGAAAGCAAGAACAACTTTAATATCTTTGCTTTTGGCATTACGGTTCGGTCGGGAAGTGCAAGTGCTTGAACGGGGACCAAGCTTTCCTTGAATTGTTAATTCATAAACTTTTTTCCATGTGGAATCAAGATCATCTGCTTTTACAAATATCATCCATTTTCCTGCATAATCTGGATCTAACTTATTACATTCTGGATTTTGTGCAAAATGCCAAAAATTAATAAAATCATGTGATGGTCGCCTCACGAAGGTTTCAGCAAGCGGATTTAACGCTATGCGCCGGGGGGCAGAATTAACTATATGATTCATGATAAACTCCTTGTTAAATTAGAATAATACAAAAGTATAACATGGTTTCTTATCATTGTCAACAGGGGATTAATAACTTTATTGCACTGAAGTAGGTTTGTCGATTTTGAATATTTTGAATGACACCTGGTTTATTAAAAAGCGCTAGCACATTCAGGAGCCTCTCAATAACTGATAAGTGGGGCGGGCGATTGTAATATAACATTGCCGGAGCAAAGACCATCGTTTCAGTATATTTTGCATATTCTGGATTATTTTCCTGCCCGCTTTTGATTTGCAGGTAATAAAATAATGTCGTCATGATCACCATTCCTCGGTCAATATGACAGCGGCATGCAGTTGTGCAGGCTGTAGTCTTGAGTTTTTCACAAAAATACTCAATAAGATGAATCACAGCGATTAGAACAAAAGGTTCAAATTCAGTCTTGTGGAAAAATTCATCACCGTGAAAAAAATCAATATGCACCCCCTGGATAATCTTTCGAAGATCATTCTCAAAATTCTGTAACATATTCAACTTCGTCGGAAGGCGAAAAATTTTCTTCTCATTACACAAAAAGTGCTCAATAAAATCATTAATAAAATCATCACAACATCTTGATTCTTTAGAATGCCAGTGCAAATCAGAGTAAAAATCAAATGCCCATGAGAAGAGAGTATCCGGATTGAACTCTTGCAGCTCATGTCTCAATTCAGACAAATGCTTCTCATCCTCCCATTCACTTAAACTCATCAAACTTAAATCTAAGTGCTGTTCATTTCGCATATGCATCAAATCAAGATGCTGCCGAAAAATCTTCGAAATATCTATTTTATTCTCAAGCTCAACTAGGTTTTTGGAGCGTAAAAAGGTGAGCATTTTTCCATTTGCAAATTCGACTTTAAAGGTGATATTAGGGAGATTATAACAAATTTTCTCAACTGGTTTAACCTTTTTTTGGAACATTAATATCTGATTTAGCCGCTCAATAATGCAATTCATCATATTTGATCGCAAGCAAATTGGAATATCGCTCTTAAATGTTGCTAAAGTCCTTTTTTGTGTAGAGAGGATTTCGATAAGTCGATCGTGAACTGGTCTAGCATTGACGCTTGTAAACGAATGATAGGCAATTTGCTCGATATGTGTCTTTAAGTTGCGCCTATTATTTTTGGGAAGAAGATCAATCAGTAGATTAAGTCGATAAAAAAAACGTTTGGTGTCTTGGATAACATCTTTTCTATTTGGTAAAAATAATTTGGCAATTTTTTGAATGGTTCGTTGTAACAGACCTCGAAACTTTGTATTTGATATAAACTCAATTGATTCAGGTATTGCCTGCTTGATTTGACTGAAGAAGTTCGTTGCGTTTGTCACTTTAAGCAGATTAAATTCTTCGGCGAGATCGATAACTTTTATGGCTTTATCTTTTCTTTCATTTCGGAACTCAGGTTCACGCTCTCTTTTTCTATTTCCCCCATGTGAACCAGATATTAACATGCATCCTCCTTGAAATTTAAACGAACAGTAGTCAATCGTTCGTTTTTTTTCAAGAAGTGCTTGCAAAATTTTTTTTTAATGAAAGTGAAAAAAAGGTCAGGGAATGGCCGCGACCATTATTTTCTATACGCCTTGGTTTTCGAGTTTTAAATTCCAAAGAGTATTAACATTTTTTGCCAAACGTTCGATTGCCGTTTGCGACTTCAAAAAGACTAGGGCCGTAGTTATCATGACGATTCCTACTATAAAAAGTGGTAAACCGACAGGAGGTAAGCCAAAACATAATGCGATAATTCCACCTATTGCAAATATTACCCCGAGGGCGACATCTATCCATGGCTTATCTTCTAAAGCATCTATACTTTTATTGTATTTATCGAGGTCCCCTTGAGTAGCGATATTCTTGCGTTGCACTTCGGACACTATAAAATTAATTAATGATAACATAAAAATTCTCCTTAATTTTAATAATAAATAAACAATATAACAAAAAATTCAATATAATATCAATAAAAATCTAATAGATGTTAGCTCTAAATGACAATATAGGGCACTCTTTCATTCCCAAAGCCTCCAAGTAAGAATTTGTCTTGCCGAAATTGCTGCAAAGGCAGTACATTTTGTAAGAAAAAAGGAGAACTTATGTTAAAAATACCCCGTGCTTTTTCTTACGAAATCCCTATGATACGCTTTTTCGAAGAACAAGCAATAGATAGGCTTATCAAAGAAATATTTTTAGGAAAAATTAAGGCCAAGGTAGATCTCAGATCTTTCGGCAATGCATCAATGAATAGCCATCAAATACTCAGATTAGATGATTCTAGCGTAAAAGTGACCCCTCTCTTTTTAGCCGTTGCAATGGACATGCCAGATACAGTAAAAGCCTTAGTTCAATGTGGAGCAGATTGTAACATCCGTAATGTTAAAACCTCTAATGGTCTTGACTCATCATCTGATATTGATCTTGATAATCCCTTAACTTATTCTATACGCAAGGGATTCTATAATTGCTTTGATGCTATGGTGCATGATAGTGATCAATATTTTCGTACAGAGTATGAGCAGACACCATTAATTTTAGCTGCATCTATGGATCGGGACAAAATGGTAAAAAAATTGATCACAAGAATTCCAATAGATATCAATGCATCCGATTCTGCAGGAGCGACAGCTCTTGTTTATGCAGTTGGCCTTAGTAATATAAAAGCGACACAATTGTTATTGGAAAATGGAGCCGATCCTAAATGGTACAGTTCGAGTAGAAAAAACTTATGGCACATCTTAGTAGATAGCCCAAATCCACTTTCAATGTTTGATTATTTGACCCCGCATATCAAAGACCTTATCGATGTTCAAGATGAGCTTGGTTTGAGTCCTCTTTTTACTGCAGTACTAAAAGGCGATATCCCTGCTATCCGAGCTTTAAAGATTTCAGGAGCAAATATGGAACGGACTACGAGGAACCTAGCTGGTTCTATTCTAAAGAAATATTCTTTGGAATATGGAAAAGAGATAGGTCTTAAGGAGTTTGCCAATACCGTTCAGAGACAGGATTTAGATAAAGATTGTGTAATAAGTGCTTTGGGGACTAGAAAAGACTGAAAAGGACCGGCTTCTGATGACCGGTCCCTTTTACTAATTTATCTCCGATTCATTTTCGAGAATTAAAAATCCGCGAGACCCCATTAAATTGCCTGTCCGCATAGAGCCAATCATTGCTTTGGCGTCAATCCATGCGGGAGGATATTTAAAGCGTGCAACGTCCAGGATCAAAAATGAGTCGCTACCCTCATCATATGCGGCTATTGGCGACCAATGACCATCGCCTTTTTGCCCAACTTGTGTTCTGATATAATTGGCTAAAATGATCTGATTGCGATTCTTAAGAGAATGAACTAATATGTTTCGCACTTCTTCTTCTGACAATTCCAGCCCTTTATAGAGAGTGACTTTGACGGGGAAATCAGCTAAAACTCTACTGAGTTCTTCTAATGATATTCCGCGTTTTTGCACTTCTTCAGACACCATGACAGTTTGTAGCTCAAAAAATTCTTCCTGATTAAAAAGAGTGTTAGTTGTAAACAATTTAGCAACAGGGCCTTTGATTGATAGAGCATTTAAAGCAATGACTGAGCTAGTGACAGCGCAATAATTTGGGCGAAATTGCGATTCATAGAAACGCATTAATTTCCAAACATTATCTTTATGTTCACTTGATTGTAATCGTGAAACGCCTTCAGCTGAATCCCATTCGATCCATAAATTATTGTTAATAGGTTCTTCAGACGATAAAGTAGAAGATAGAGAGCTTAAAAAAAACGAGCTCAAAATAGCAATTAATTTAAATATTTTCATACAAAATCCTTTTTTAAGTTTAACTTTAAAGGTCAAAGATATCAAAAAAAGGGATATAATGTCAACACAAATCTAATAAAAAAGGATGTGAAAGAGGCCCCCTTTCACAAGTAGTAATGAACCTCTCAACTTATGAAAGTTATAGCGACTTATAGCGACTTTCTGCTATAACTAGCTATAACCCATTATAAGTGGCTATAAGTTGCTATAAGTCTATATAAAAGGAGATGTGGAATGGATCCCATTAAAAACCCCTATTCGCCTGGAGCAGGCGCCCCACCTCGTGAACTTGTAGGGCGTGACCCCATCCTTAAACAAGCCGATATTTTACTTGGTCGAATACGAGCGCACAGACCTGAAAAAAGCATATTGTTTACAGGATTGCGCGGTGTAGGAAAGACTGTTCTATTAAATGAAATTGAAAGGCGTGCTGAAAAAATAGGTTATCTCACAATCTCGGTCGAGGCACACGGAGAAAAAACACTTGGCCATTTATTGGCTCCCTATTTATGTAAATTACTTTATAATCTAGATAGAACAGCCGGATTTGGTCATAAGGTAAAACGTGCATTAGGTGTCTTGCGTAGCTTTATAAGTGCATTCAAAATTACATTCAAGGATATTTCTATCGGCATTGATATAGATCCAGAGAGAGGATCGGCAGATAGCGGTGATATAGAAATCGATTTACCTCAGTTATTTGTAGCAATTGGCGAGGCTGCTGAAGACAGCCAGTGTACGGTTGCCATTTTAATTGATGAGATACAATACCTCACAAAAAAGGAGCTAGGGGCTCTGATAATGGCGATGCATAAACTTCAGCAACGGCAGCTTCCTATGCTTCTTTTAGGAGCAGGGCTTCCAGTTCTTACAGGTCTCGCAGGAGATTCAAAGTCGTACGCCGAACGTCTGTTCAATTTCCTTAAGGTCGGAGCTTTGTCAGAATCCGATGCAATCAAGGCGCTTCGGGAGCCTGCTAGGACGGGTGGTGTCGAGTTTGAACAAGAAGCCCTAAATGAGATTTATCGTATTACTGAGGGATATCCTTATTTCCTCCAGGAGTGGGGGTATTTGATTTGGAATTCAGTTGAATCTAATCCTATTACGATTAGGGACGTGCGAGATTGCACTTCAAAAGTAATTGAGCGATTAGATGAGAATTTTTTTAGGGTTCGCTTTGATAGGTTAACACCTGGGGAAAAAGTCTTTTTGCGTATGATGGCAAAATTAGGGTCTGGACCCTATAAGCTTGCGGACATTGCAACAGAATTTAAGGTGAATTTATCAAAACTTAGTCCCACTAGATCTAATTTGTTAAAAAAGGGAATGATATATAGTCCAACCTATGGAAATATAGCTTTTACTGTACCACTCTTCGATCAGTTTATGATTCGAGCAATGCCAGATTTTCCCTAGAGCAGAAGGCCTCAAAATTAGAAGGTTATCACACCCCAGGACCAGCCTTTTTAATTTTCCAGTTTCAGTATTTCTTTTGCTGCACGGATTCCTGATTCAATAGCTCCATTCATCGAAGAGAACTTCTTGCTAGTGTGTTCTCCAGCAAAATGGAATCTCCCCTCAAATTCTCTCAATGATGTTTGAATCTCAGTCATATCTGCAGCAAAATAAGAATACCCCTCTTTCCAGAAAGAGGGATAAAATTCAGCTTTATTGGGATCCCAACTTGGATAGAGCTCGGACAGAGCATCATTGATGGATTGTTTCCATTCATTAATTGATGTTTCGGTAAGTTTTCGAACCTGATCTCCAACGATGCTTACGCAAATTACCGTTTTATTGTAAGGATTAACTTGAAAAGCTGTTTGATCTCTGAACCAGCCCAGTCGATCGGAAAATAGAAAAACACCGCCGCGCGGAGGGATGCCTAAGATGGCAGGAGGAGCCACAATTGAAAGGCGGGCACATGTTGTGTAAAAAGTATTTGTGCTGGCTTCTTGCTTCTTTATCGACAATGAAGGCTTAATTTCAATCTTTTTCATTTCTGAGAGTGGAATGGTAAAGATTACTCTCCGAGATTCAATAGTAAATGTTTCACCATGCAAAACACATTTTTCATTCGATTGTTCAATTTTTTGAAGGCGATGGTTGAGAAGAATTTGCTCTTTCATCTTTTCCGCAAGCGCCTGGGCAAGTCGATTATTTCCACCCTGAATAGCATAAAAAGAAGTTGAGCCATCGTATTGTTGTAAAAATGTAAGAAGTGCTTTGGTTGAAATTGTTTGAAAACCTTCTCCAATAAGTCCTGCAACAGTGTTTGCTTGCAGCCACGCAATAGCTTGTGGAGAGGCGCCAATACGTTCTAAAGCATATTTACAAGGCATATCCTCGGGGATTTTCTCTAATTTATTTCGAAAATAATTCCACAGCAAATACAAAGGTACTTCTCGTTCTTCACCCTTAAGAAAGGTTCCTTTTTCATTTAAAGTTCCCTTCAAATCTTTAAACCAAAAAGTATTTTCCATGGGAGTGTGTGCAATGATAGGAAGTGAAAATCTATGAATATAATCCCATAGCGGCTGTTCTTTGTTTCCAAAAGAAAAAGGACCTTCTTCAAAGTGCACATTATCGGGTAAAAATCGGCTTAGAAGCCTTCCTCCAACACTATTTTCTTCCTCCAATACCTTCACTTCATATCCCTGAGATTTCAGAAGATCAGTTGCAGCCAACCCAGCCAGGCCTGCTCCAATAATTGCAACATCGCATGTAGAATGTGTTATACTTATCATTTTGGTCAGGGATGTTACTTAATATGGATGCTATCAAAAAAGTTGGAAATACGATAGTTGTTGGTATCATCTGTTCCCATTCTTATTAGACGATCATTTGTGGAAAGGAAACGCCAGTATACAGCATCCTCTTGATTTCTCGGGATCAAATCTACTGCATATTTGGCTCCGAATAATTTTGCATTAGCTGTGACTACAGTAAATTCAGGATTCGCATTTTGAATTAATTTTACAAATTCTTTTAACGTTTTTGGAGGTGAAAATCCTGTATTATACGTTGTCGTAATTACATAACCAAAGTTATTCTCGGCCACACCACTAATAGATACCATGCCATTTTGGAGCCTTGCACCATTATAATTTGGAACCCAGGCCGTTAAGTTAAGGCCATTCATATCAAAATAAACTTCATTCCATACATTTTCTTCCAATTCGTAGATTTGTTCGTTTTTGCCCCATCCGCTAGCTTCTAAATTGGGCGCTTGGAATAAAACCAATGCTAATAGAAAAATTGATAAGTACACAATTTTCATTTTACGTTCATTTACATGATGATAAAGACTTGATAATAACATTCTACTCTCCATTTTGAAATTGATCATATTTTATTGATAAAGTTAAAATTGAATTTGCATTCACTGTCCAGGATATACTGTAGAAGCAATTAAAATCTAGTAAAATAAAGCTTTCAGAAATTTCTGAAAGCCAGTTATCATTGACACGTAACCAGGAGATAAACATGAAATTCTTCACGAAATTTTGCTTTGCAACCACCTTCGGTCTGGCTGCAGAAAATTATACTCTTACAAAAGACCAAACTGCATTTTTTACTCAGTATTCTCGGTGTTTAGCCTATTTCACTCAACTGAATTCCAAATTTTTATAACCGACAGGCAAGCATGAAACCAGATATAGAAAATACAGGGGTAATAGAGTGCAACGGCTTTGACCTTGGTTATAAAATAGAGGGGAGCGGGCCAAACGCTTTAGTCATTGGCAGCTCAATCTATTATCCTCGAGTTTTTTCCGAAAATCTTAGGAAACATCTACGTTTTATTTTTGCCGATATGAGAGCTTTTGCACCTTATCCTCGCTCAGAAATCTCTTTAACCTTTGATCTCAATTTACTTCTGGACGATATTGAGTGTATACGGCAAAAACTCAAGCTCGACAAAGTAATCGTCATGGGGCCTTCTGGAAATGCATTTCTCGCTCTTGAATATGCGAAAAAATATCCAAAAAATGTCTCTCATGTCGTTATGATAGGTACAGGGCCTGATTTCAGTGATAACAGCAAAAGTTCAACCGATCAATATTGGCAGGAGGTAGCTTCTGCTGATCGAAAAGCAGCTCTCCATAAAAGTTTAGAAATATGTCCAGATTCGCAGTATGAAAAAATTCCTTTGAATCACCGTTTCATTTGGAATTATATTCGTTATGGCGCACGTATTTGGTATGATTTCAACTTTGATTCAACTTTCTTATGGCAAGGGGTTAATGTGAATATGCCAATTTTCGACTATGTATGGGGGTCTCTTTTTAAAGATATTGATATCACTAAAGATTTAGAAGAGTTAAATAAGCCTGTGTTACTGGCATTGGGACGATATGATTTTATCGTAGCCCCGCCTGATTCATGGGATTCATTAAATTCGAAATTTAAGGATCTTTCAATATGCATATTCGAGCAAAGCGGGCACTCACCTTTTTATGAAGAGCCTAAGCTCTTTGACACTAAACTTTTAGACTGGCTGTCATCTCATTAAAAAATAGTGTCAGACATGCCATATTTTTCTGTTTGACATATTTAGTACGTATACGCATTTAAAGTCTCACAAGCTGTGAGGCATTTGGAGGAAATCTTTTGGTTGTATTTTCAAAATTCGACATTAATCCTCAATTAGGCTCTGAAAAATCTAAAAATTTAAATTTTGTCTAATATTGACAAAAAATCTAATTTCTTTGTATAATGGTTGCATGCAAGAGGTAAAATGAAAAAAAAAGAATGAGAACAAATTTTGGTTGCAGTTTGAGCCTTTGATCAAGGCTGTCGTTGAACTTCTTCATCCTTTTGTGGAAGCAGCCGTTCACGATTTAAAACAGGGAAAAACTAGTGGCTATTTATCATAATATATCACAAAGAAGAGTAGGGGATGCCTCTCCTCTTAACGAACTAAAGGTAAATACAAAGAATTTTCCCCTACTATTTTCCTTCATACTATAAAAAGAATTGGGATGGACGATCGCTGAAATGCACTTCAATTACCATTGGTGATGCCAAAAATAATGCAATTGGCCTCATTTGTTTTAATGTTGATGCTAGCTCATTCCAAGAGGGACATAAGTTGCTAGATATGTTTCTAAAAACTAATATTGATGCAAAAAATCCGATTGAAATTTTTGGCAATCAATGTGAAGAGCAAGCAACCGAAATCATTCAACGATATTTAGCTGAGAAAAATTTATCTTTGAATCACTTGAATCGAGATCAAAAAAAAGAACTTGTTCAACATTTATATCACAAAGGGATTTTTAACTTTAAACATGCTGCTTTCTTGGTTGCTCAGCAGTTGAAAATCTCACGAGCTACAGTCTATAACCATATTAAAGAATTAGGTGTGAACAATGGGTAAGGATAAACTTTATATTAAAACTCCTTTGATTGAATCATTGGAATTAAGCGAAATCGCTCAAAGTCGTGTGTACCTCAAAATGGAGGCCTTGCAGCCAAGCGGATCTTTCAAAAATCGAGGGATTGGCTTTCATCTGCTCTCATTATGCAGAGGTAGAGAATGCAAAGTGCTTTGTCTCATCTTCTGGAGGAAACGCTGGTCTGGCAGTTGCTCATTCAGGAAGATTATTAAATGTTCCAGTAAAAGTGGTTATTCCAAGCTCATCTCCTCAACTGATGGTTGAAAAAATTAAACGTGAGGGTGCAGAGGTTACGATTTTTGGCGAAGATTGGAACGGTGCGGATGTCTTGCACGTCAATTGGCAACAGAACCGGGTCATTTTTATATTTCGCCTTTTGACCATCCCTTGATCTGGAAAGGACATGCATCAATGATCCATGAAATCAAAGAGAGCGGCATTAAGCCTGATGCCATTGTTGTCGCTGTTGGGGGAGGTGGATTACTTTGTGGAGTTGTGCAGGGACTTCATGAAGTTGGTTGGAGCGATATCCCAGTTTTTACATCGGAAACTGAAGGTGCTGCCTCATTTGCAAAATCAGTTCATGAGGGAAAATTAGTCACTCTAGATGCAATAACAACATTGGCAACATCATTAGGAGCAAAAACAGTTGCAAAGCAGGCCCTAGAATGGAGTAAAATTCATTCTATTTTCCCAGAAATAGTTACAGATAAACAAGCCGTTGAGGCTTGTGTTCTATTTGTTGACCATCATCGTGTTCTTGTGGAACCAGCTTGTGGAGCGGCATTATCTTTGATATATGAACGGAAGATAGACCCCCGGATCTATCATAATATTGTTGTGATTGTATGTGGAGGTAGTGGTGTAACAAGGGCACTGATGCAGGAATGGGCAAGAAAAACAGGAGTGGCGACTTGAAAATTTATCATCGAAATCAACTATTGGAATTTCAGGATATGGATTACCTTATCCAACGAATTGAAAATGGCTTTCTAGAATACTCTAAAGGCAATGTAAACATGCCGCCTGTTTGTCACATGCATTTTGATCAACCGCCTGGAGATTTACATATCAAATGTGCTTCTATGCCTAGGGAAGAATGTTATGTTGTTAAAATAGCTTCATGCTTTCCTGAAAATTCGAAGCTGGGGAAGCCTTCTATAAACGGAATGATGTTTTTGTTCTCTCAAAAATCTGGTAAACCAGAGGCCCTATTTTTGGACGAAGGTTATTTGACCCATTTGCGTACAGCCATCGCGGGTGCCATATGCGCTAAGCATTTGGCCGCTAAAAATATACAGGCCATTGGGATCATTGGTGCTGGTATGCAAGCAAGATATCAATTAAAACTTCTTTCGTATGTTACAACTTGTCGACAAGTGTGGGTATGGGCTCCAAACCAAGCAGAAAGGATGCGCTATCAGCAAGATGAAACATTAAAAGAATTTGAAATCCATGTAGCTATATCGGCGAAGGAAGTTGCAGAACGGTGTCGTTTAATTGTAACGACTACACCTTCTACTAGTCCTCTTCTTTTTGCTCCTGATATCGCTGAAGGAACGCATATCACTGCTGTAGGTTCCGATCGTCCCGGAAAGCAAGAATTGGATTCATCTATTTTAAAACGAGCTGATCGAATTGTCGTTGATAGTCGAGAACAGTGTTTCAAATATGGAGAAACATTTTGTGCGATCCAGGCAGGGATGATTTCAAAAGAAGCCATTTTTGAAATTGGAGAAATCATTGCAGGTAAAAAGCAAGGACGTGTAAGTGAAAACGAAATCACCATAGCCGATTTAACTGGTCTCGGAGTGCAAGATTTAGAAATTGCTCTTGGTTTTCGTGAAGTCTTAGAAAATTTATGAAGGAGAGCCCTTTTTAATAGTGAAAAGGGCAGCTCCTTTTATTTTGACCTCATTTTGTTACTTCGGATTTTATCCATGCTTCGTTTGCACGCTCAAAAATCTTCTCAAGTATTGTCCAATCTTTTTCCAAAAGTATACTGTTATCTAAAGTCATATCGGTCTTTGATTGGGGTGCAAGGCCTGAAAGTTCAATAGATAGAACAGGTCGCACGAAAGGATCTTCTTTGCTTGGATCTACACCTTTAGCTATTAAATCCTTGAGCGATGTTATCACCACAGATTGGTATTCGGCATCTTCATGCCTCTTGTAATATGCAAGGGCCTTCTTGGCCTCCCGTATCACTTTTGAACAGGGCGCCAAATCACTTGCCGGCACGGCATCACCAAACTTTATCACCCATGAAAGGGATGCGTTTTTCTCTTCGACTCGAGGTCTTATATATGTGCTAGAATCGTCAACTAGAGAACCAGAAAAAAACATCTGGTCTTTATCGCATGGCTTGGCATGAAGTCCTCTTGCAATTTTGAGAATGGATTCGACAGTAGCATCAATTTTCTTTGCAATGTACTCGCATCCATTAATCGCGCCACGCCCTTGCAAATATTCATTCATATAGCCATTTTCTGTATTTAATGAGCTATTAAGCATTCCTTGATACCCCGGGGGATAGCCGTTAACAGACTTAAGGTCCACTAATTGGTCGACTGGACGAATCATGGTTCCGGGTGCTGAGACTGCAAAATAGCCTTTGTAATCTGGAGAGAGCACTTTTCTGGCAATTAACCCGACAAGATCGTTATTAGTCTCAAGAGGTTTCATCATCCATTCAGTCAAATTCTTAGCAGAAGTTGTCTGCAATACATATGTTACCAACTCCGTTCTACCCTTATCCCGAAAATAAAAAATTCCTTCTGCAAAATAGTTACTTGTTTCACCATCTTTTACAATCTTCCGACCTGAACTCTGATCGGGATGGTACGTTTCCTTAGATTCAATATCGGCAATTTGCTTTGCAAATTCCAATCGAAATTGCATATCCATAGCTACTCCTAGTTAGTGTGTTAATCGATTTATTTTAGAATAATCATGAATGATTTACATAAATGTCAAGTGAAAAAGGGCCCCCTTACCCTTACTTCAACATATGTTCGTGGGTGAAAAGGGGCGGCCCTTTTTCACAGATTGCAAAACCAGATTGGTCTGAGCGGCTAATCTTCCTGATGCCGGGTTGGGTTATGTTTTTCGAGATGGAGAGGCTTTTGTTTGGGAATCGTTGACAAATGACTGATTCCAATTTTAATCCGAATTCTTTTCAATATTTAATAAAAGCGCTTTATTTTCTACTCCAGCACCGAATCCTGAAAGATTGCCGTTGGATCCGATGACGCGGTGGCAGGGGATGAGGATGAGGAGTGGGTTTTTGCCGATGGCGGTGCCGACGGCACGGACGGCTTTGGGTCGGCCGATTTTGCGTGCGATGTCGGCGTAACTTAGGGTTGTTCCGTAGGGGATTTCAAGGAGTGCATTCCAGACATCATTTTGGAAAGGGGTGCCGTGGAATGCTAGGGGAATGTCGAAGGTGTGTCGGGTTTTATGGAAGTATTCGGTGAGCTGTTTTTCTGTGGCGGTGATCAAGGGGTGGTTTGAGGTTGTATGATGGTCCTCTTCGGCTTCCCAGATGATGGAAAGCACGGCATGATCACTAGTGGTGATTGCTAGTTTGCCAATAGATGAGTTGATTTCTTTATAGTATGTTTTCATATTTTAGGTTTTGAAAGTGATTTTTTATGTTATTTTATCATATGATGATCACCATGTCCAGTCTAAGGGAGTAAATTTTGATACACAAAGATTAAAATATTTCTTTTTGCATATGTATCTCTTTTTGGTATGCAATCGAGTGATCTTCTTGGACATCACTGATCCAAAATAAATGCCAACAAAGAGATCACTAGTCTCTCCACTAAAAACATCAATTCACTAGAAGATCTGCACAATTAAATTCTTTTTCAAACTTTTCGATTGTTTTTAGAATTAATTCCCATCTAGGGATTTCTCTGAAAAACATGGCTTCCATCAAAGCATAATCTTTTTCAAGTTCTTTTAAAATTCGAGGAGGAGGAAAAAGCTTTAAAGTTTCCTTTCGAGCTGTTCCATAGTTTGCCCAACTTGATGCAAAATAAATGCTTTTATGGATGGCAACTCGTTCAAGTAAGGCAGTCTCAATAAGGGCTTTTTCCTTTATTTCAGAATTTAGTAAACGAAAAAAATCATAAAAATGTCTTGAGATTCGTGGTGGAAGCTTTTTATCTTCGGGTAAATGAGCATATTGATGAAGGATAGTTGCTTTTTCCCAGAAAGTTCGTTCAGCATTCAGTACGCGAACTATTATTTCAGATTCATGAATTTTTTCTTTTAACGCTTCTTTAACATAGCTCTGTATTTTGATGTTCACTGACAGGCCAGTGTTCTGATCTTGCTCCAATTTCGATTTTCACAAGTGGACGAATATATCCAGCTTTTGAGGTTTTGCTTGGATATTCAAATAATAATGTTTGAGCATCAGGGTCTTCTTGATCAGGAAAAATTTGCCATCCATCGGTTGTTCCAAGCTTTGCAGCAAAAGCTGTCTTTAAGATCTGGTTAGCATTTCAGTTTGCACATAATTGGAGCAAGCTTTTGAAAGATTGTCGATGATAGCATTTTGTTTTTTCTTGGAAGGCGCATTTTCAGGATCATGAGGTGCACCAAAGCCAAAAAATTCTCTTTCAATTGAAAGATCAATATCTTCTGAAAAACGATCAATCAATCCATATATTTTTGAAAGAGATGTGCCTCCTTTGAAGGTGAGATAAGGCTTCATCTTTTCAAGTGAAAACAGTCTTTTCAAAACCCATACAACCCAATAGTCTTTTTCAATAATTTCAAAAGGCATTTTCTTGATATCAGTTGCAGCTCTAAAGAAAAGTTCCCGTTCATCTTTAGATAAAAGATGGATCTCATTCATGGTTTGAGTCCCATAATTTCAAAAACAAGAGCTCTTATCCATGCAGGAGCAAATTTCATGTTTTCTCTAATTTCTTTTTCAGTCGAGTCTTTAAGAAATTTTGCAATTCGTGCACGTGCTATCTGGTCAATATGATCTTTTCCTAGATTTTTCAAAGCTTGAATCAAAAGACCTTCTTTAGTTCCTGCAGAAGACATAATTTTTTTTGTGGTCTTTTTAAAAATGATTTCTTGATTGCCAATTTTAACTTTTCTAGATGGACCTTCAGTTAGAAATATAATCCGACCAGGAACTTGGTTAGAAAGACCAACTAAATTTGCCGCATGAGCTCCAGCAGGTTGAATTTGAACTCCGTTTTTTTCTGCAATTGCTTTAGCGACCTCATTTAAATCAGGAGGAATTATGCCCTAAAAGGTCATGCATTTTCGGATAATCATAAACACCTTGCGCAAGCCTTCGGATGAAGTTTTGTTTTTGAAGCATGAGAGAGAGCTTTTCGAATAGAGGCATCGCTGCCCAAATCGGAAAAATGCATGGGGGTAAAACACCATCCGCTGCCATGATCGATAATTCTATTTTTTACTGATATTTCAATACTTTGTCGCATTTTATTGCTCTCTCTTTTTCACAAACATAGCATATTTTTGTGAAAAATAGCAATGGATTCCATGTTTTCACAAAAATAGCATCTTTTTGTGAAATTTATGTATGATTATCAAAAATATAGCTTCAGAATGCTTTAACTCGAAAGATTAAAGCCTTAATTTGGATTGGAAGTGAAGAGACGCATTTAGAATTTTCGACTGGGGAAACTTTTTCTCAAATATCTTTGATGGCTTCTAAATCAAATAAGTGGTTAGCCCAAGCTTTTTTAAATTGAGACTCTTCTCCCCGATCATACAATTCTTCGATTGAGGTGGTAGCCTTTTTCCTTATTTGATTAAATATGGCTGCGCGAGAATCAGAATGGTCAAGTCTAATGTTTTCAAACTGTTGAGAAAGCCACTTTTTATGCCTGTTAAGGTTGTGGTTTCGAGGGTCTTTAGACTTTGGGTCATTAATCATGAGAGCAAGACGTTGAGCGGATTCAGGAGAAAAGGTTTTTAAAAGTGTTTCCCAAGACTTTGTATAAGATGTGGTTTCCCTCGTTTCATTTTTTGCATAGTATTGATGAAAGTCTCCAATATGAACAGGAGAGTGATCTCCTGAGCTTGCTCCCGCATGTCCTTGCTGTGTTTTCGCTTTAGACGTGTAATTGGGGGAGTGAACTCTTTTAAAAGAGAACACTACTTTTAGAAATGCGCGAACTTTATCAATGATTAATTTAAACATATGGTCCTTTTAGTAGCTTTTGTCCTCGAGTTTTTATTTAAGTATTTCAATGTTGGGATTGTAGCATGGAAATCCAAAAAACTAAATAGTTTTTACCGCAGTTTCGTTCCGCTAGCGCGTAAATACTGCCGAATTGAGCTTTACGCAGTGGAAATTCTGGACAAAGTTTCTGATGTGTAAGTTGCTAAAAACAAAAGGCTTCAGTTGTAAAACTGAAGCCTTAATACTTATTGGAGGTGGAGAGAGTCGAACTCTCGTCCTAAGCAAACTCTATATTGCCCACTACATGCTTAGTGCTCTGTGTAAGACTAGCTTAGATGCAGAACACGACACTAAAGCTAGCTTGCTTCATTTAATCTCGACTTAATACCCTAGAAACGGCGAATATTAAGACACACCAAGTAAATTACGATAGTCCCCAAAACCCTCGGTCCAATTCTAGGCTATCGGTGCAGTCTAAACGGTTAAGCTTAGGCTACAGCAAGCTCTGCTTGTTCACAATCAAAAGAATCTGAACAAACAAATCTTTGTGCGTTTGTATTGGCACTTAATGTTTCATCGGATTATTAAAGAGGCCAACCGACGTCCTCTGCATGCGTTCAATACTTCATTCCCCAGTCGAAGCCAAATCACCCCCGTATCTAGGTACCTTCATTATAACATAATGCCTAATTTCTTTCCAACATTTCCCAATAGAGGAGCGGAATAGCCGTTTCTAATTGCTGCCGAACCTGATTAATAATTTCTTTAGGAGCTTTCGAATAATAGGGAACTTTGCAACGGGCCTTTCTTGTCTCATTAAGAGTTCCTTCTTCATTAATAGACATGCATGGGACCATATAATAACCCCCTAGAAAATTGAAATCAATAACCCCTTTATCGTAACTCATGATCATGGCAACTCGTATGGTGGGCTCGTATGTCTTATTATCCAGGTGGCGTACTTGAATTAGATCACTAGGATAGTACTTTTCAATAAGGAATGAATCGAACGGATCCTTAAACCAATAATTGTAGGAATTATCAGGGTGGGATTGCAATGTGGGTGTTTTTCTTAAAATAAATTGTAATGTCTCATCTAGGTTTTCTTTAGACACAATGATAACACCATCACCGAGGAACGCTCCTCGGGGTTTGATGACGTATAAATCGCTGGGTATTTCATTCTGGATGTCTTGAGCTAACTCTGGAGTGTATTGTTTTAGATAAAGCTGCCACGCGGGTTTGATATTTATAAGAGTGGAATTATTACGAAATAGGAGGCTCATTTTATACTTATCAATCCAGTAGGGGTGGGTTGCTGCGTCAATAATGATGATTCCCGGATAGTTTTCTTGAAAGTAGTCATAGGATCTTACCATCGAGGATTGGGAATAGATCATCGCTTGGTAGGATGCAATATCATTTGGATCAGTTGGAGGAATTTTTGCTATGTTGTCAAATTTGGGGTCCATGAGAATTGCGTGAAAGGAAGTCCTTTTTTCCCAATCTGGAGCACTTTGAATGACCTTGACCAAGTTTATAAAAGCAATGTGCTTAAGCACCGTCCATTTGGTCAGGGGAATTTTGGCGAATTCTTTTACGACTTTGGGTGCAAGAATACCATTTTCTCCATTAAGGAAGGCATCGGCAAAAAAAGTGGATAGGATTCCATGTTGAATCTCACAAATTTTAACCCCATGTTCTTGGCTGAATTTCAGGTCAGCAACAAAATACGAAACATCTACAGGATATTTGGACTCTGCGCTTAGTGTTGCACAGAATAATATGCAAAGTAATAATTTTTTCATAGCCTGAGTAAAACATAGCCGATATTTTATTTCAAATTAAATTGAGTGCTGGACGAAAACACCTGTAGTAGGTAGAATAGGGAGCACTTTATAGGGAAAATTACCATGTTTGATGAGATAAAAAAAGAGACTTTTGACGAGAGAGAAAAACGGATCCTTGACTTCTGGACCAAGAATAACATTTTTAATCGGTCAGTAGATGAAAGGAAAAAATCACCATATTTTGCCTCCTACGATGGCCCTCCATTCGCCACTGGGCTTCCACATTATGGCCATTTTCTTGCTGGTACAATTAAGGACGTGGTTTTCCGATATAAGACAATGAAGAATTTTTATGCACCGCGCCGCTTTGGATGGGACTGCCACGGTCTTCCCATCGAGTACGAAGTAGAAAAGGCAAAGAATTTTTCGGGCGCCGCTTCGATAAAAGAATTTGGGATCGCAAAATTTAATGAAGAGTGTAGAAAAATCGTTCTGAGGTACACTGAGGAGTGGAAAGAACAGGTCAATAGAATGGGGCGCTGGGTCGACTTTTCGAACACTTATAAGACCATGGATGTGACGTTTATGGAATCGGTCTGGTGGGTTTTTAAGCAGTTGTATGCCAAAGGTTTGGTTTATCAGGGTTTTAAAGTGATGCCTTATTCGGCAAAATTGGGAACGCCGCTTTCAAATTTTGAAGCTGGTGAAAACTACCGGGAAGTGGACGATCCTTCCCTGACTGTCAGCTTTAAATTAAGGGATGAAGATGCTGAATTGTTAATCTGGACGACGACTCCGTGGACACTTATTTCAAACCTTGCGGTGATGGCACATCCAGAGATGGAATATGTTAAAATTCAGACTGGCGATAAGAAATATATTCTAGCGAAAAAAAGACTTCCAGAGTACTTCAAAGAGGAATCGGCGTATGCAATTCTTGAAACTTTCACCGGAAAAGAATTAGCTGGCAAGAGGTATGTTCCTCTTTTTGATTATTTCAAAGATCATGACGCTTTCCGTGTCATTCTTGAAGAAAGCATCACAATGGATGATGGAACTGGATTAGTCCACTCAGCACCTGCATTCGGAGAAGTTGACTTCTATGCTTGCCAAAGAAATAAAATAGAATTGGTCTGTCCTGTAGACGAGAATGGCCAATTTACAAGCCAGATACCCGAGTATGCCGGTAAATTCGTCAAGGATGCCGATAAGGATATTATGAGGGTGTTGAAGCAACGAGGCCATGTGTTTCATCAGGGCACTTTGCATCACCGTTATCCTTTCTGTTGGAGATCGGATACTCCATTGATCTACAAAGCCGTTTCGACATGGTTTGTGGCTGTGGAGACCTTCAAAGACAAGATTGTAGAGGCGAATAAGGAGATTCATTGGACCCCAGGACATTTGAAAGATGGCCGTTTTGGAAAATGGCTGGAAGGAGCTCGTGACTGGGCAATTAGCCGAAACCGCTATTGGGGAACACCTATTCCTATCTGGCGTGCTGATGATGGAGAGATCCACGTGGTCGAAAGTATTGGCGAACTCGAAAAGCTGACTGGATCGAAAATAACAGATTTGCACCGTCATTTTATTGATGACCTGACTTTCACCAAAAATGGCAAAATATTTAAGCGGATCGGCGAAGTTTTTGATTGTTGGTTTGAATCGGGATCAATGCCTTATGCGCAGAATCACTATCCTTTTGAAAATGACAAGGTTTTCGAGGGGATGTTCCCAGCAGATTTTATTGCTGAGGGGATTGACCAGACCCGTGCTTGGTTTTATACACTGATGATTCTCTCAGTGGCTCTTTTTGATAAGCCCGCATTTAAAAATGTGATTGTCAATGGAATTGTTTTGGCTTCTGACGGCACTAAAATGTCGAAGAGATTAAGAAATTATCCTGATCCAATGGTTGTTGTACAAAAGTATGGTGCTGATGCTATCAGGCTTTATTTGATGCACAGCGGAGCAGTTAGAGCAGAGGATCTCCGCTTTATGGAATCGGGTGTAGAACAGGTTTTGAGGCAGATTTTAATCCCATTTTGGCATTCTTATAGCTTCTTTGTGACTTATGCGCATATCTACAAGTGGGAGCCGAAGGAAACATATGAACGTCCTGATGCAGAAATCGACAGATGGATTTTATCATTATTTCATAAGCTGGTGCATAGGGTGGAAGAGGGGATGAATGATTATAGCCTCAGTGATGCTGTGGAACCTTTTATCGGATTCATTGACCAGTTGACAGATTGGTATATCCGCAGATCACGTCGCCGTTTTTGGGAGTCTGAGGCTACGCGTGATCGTGATCAGGCCTTCGCAACCCTTTACCAGGTATTGCTTGGTCTATCGAAGATTGCTGCTCCTTATGTGCCTTTCATCTCTGAAGCTATTTATCAGAATCTTCGAACAAAAACGATGCCTGATTCAGTCCATCTTTGCGACTTCCCCGAATATCTTCCTGAGTTGAGAGATAAGGATTTGGAAGAATCCATGGATATGGTCAAGGATACCGTAAGTTTAGGACATTCGTTGCGTAAAGAGAATAAGCTCAAGGTGAGGCAGCCATTAGCATTAGCACGTATTGCCTCTTCTGATGCGCATATTTTGACCTTCCTAAGGCATCAGCAGCATTTAATAGCAGACGAGTTGAATGTGAAGAGGGTAGAATTCCTTACAGATGAAACTCAGTTTGTTTCGTTGAAACCAAAGCCAAATTTCCGTGTCCTTGGGAAAAAAGTGGGCAAGTCAATGCGTGCAGTGCAGGACATTATCGCTCATTTCACACATGAACAGCTCAAGAAACTTCAAGAGGGTGGCAATGTCACTATTCAGGTCGAAGGGGCAGATCTAATTTTGACTCCTGAAGATGTGGAAGTGGAGCGTTCTGTTCATGAGGGGATGATTGCAGCAAATGCTGGAGCCATCACTATAGCGCTTGATACTAAATTGAATGACCAACTTCTGCTGGAGGGATTATCCCGTGAGCTGGTGAATAAGATCAATTCTATGAGACGCGATGGGGGATTTGACGTATCTGATCGTATACATATTAGTATGAAGACCACAGATCGAGTCCGTGAGTCCTTCAGGGTACATGGCGATTATATCAATAATGAAGTGTTGGCAGTATCGGTGAATTTTAAAGATACTGAAGGTGAAGAATGGGACCTTAACGGAGAACCCACAACCATTAGCATCACAAAAAGTTAGTTAATACCAAAAAGGACATCTTAAATAACAATTCACAAAACTATATGAACGCAGAGGCGGTGCGGCGCTAGAGGCGCGGAGGAAGAATGGAAGATTAATCCCCCTTTTCTTCCTCTGCGACTCTAACGCCGCACCGCCTCTGCGTTCATACAGTTTTGTGAATTGTTATTTTGGCATTGGTCTTACAAAAAATTGGGTTTCGCTTTGCCTTTTAGGTTGAAGATGACAGGTACCCCGGCGAAGCCGAACTGATCTCTAAATTGGTTGTATAGATACTTCTTAAAGCTTTCCATCATTAAGTTTGTATTGTTCACAAAAAGAACGAACTTCGGCGGTTGAATATCCACCTGCGCCATGTAGTAAATCCGCAGACGCTTTCCTTTAATCATTGCAGGATGGTGTTTCTGTATAGATGCTTCGATAAATTTATTCAGTTGCGGTGTTGGAATCTTGAGCGAACTGTTTTCATGCACCTCTTTAATTAACGGAAATATTTTTTCAATATTGCGTCCCGTCAAGGCTGATATCATCATCTTCGGACAGTGCTTGAGAAATGGCACTTCTTCTTCTACCTCGCTTAAACAATGCTCCATGCGGAATCCATGAACTAAATCCCATTTGTTAAAGAGCAGAATGCATCCTTTTCCCTGTTCTTCAATCTGGTTGGCAATCCGCTTTTCCTGTGCAGTAATGCCTTCTTGGGAATCGAGCACAAGGAGGCAAACATCGGCTCTTTCAATGGCTCTTTCTGTCCGAATGGCGGCAAATTTATCGACAACCTCATGTTCAGACTTCTTACGACGGATACCGGCTGTGTCAATAAAGGTAAATTCAATATTATTGTGAGTAAACTTAACGTCGATACTATCCCGAGTAGTTCCTGCTATTGGACTTACAATACATCGGTTGTCATCGAGGATGTAGTTCACCAGCGAAGACTTTCCTACGTTTGTTCTTCCGACAACGGCCACGTGAATGGTGCCATCAGTTTCTTCTTCAGAAGGTGCGATATCGAGATCGGCAAAGGCAGTTTCCAAAAGCTCAGCAATCCGCCAGTTTTGTGATGCTGATACGGGAACAATCTTATTAATTCCAAGAACATGGAAGTCATGTTGAAGATTATGAACCATTTCATTATCAACTTTATTAACGGCAAGACAAACTGGCTTTTTCTTGCGTAATAAAATTTTTGCTAATTCGTGGTCTAGGCTAGTAACCCCAATTTTTGCATCTACAACCATGATGAGGGTATCTGCCTCTTCAATGGCTATTTCAGCTTGTTGCTTCACCTCTTCATTGAATAGTGCCTTTGATTTAGGATCAATCCCCCCAGTATCAATGACTTGAAAGGGTGCACCAAAAAAATCAGCAGCGGCGTATAAACGGTCGCGCGTGATTCCTTCCGCTTCATCTACAATAGCGATATGCTTCTTGCAGATGCGGTTAAATAAGGCCGATTTTCCGACGTTCGGCCTGCCAACGATTGCTAGTTTTTTGAGCTTCTTCATAACTTTCGCACCATCATAGCGTATTTTAGGTTAAAAATAAATGCAAAATTTAGTAAAATATATAATATGCGTATAAATCAGTATTTAGACAACATAACCCTTTCCCCTTTTCGGGAGGAGGCAGCGTCCTATTCCTCCTCGAAATTCTTCCGTGATTTCATGGCGGGTCTCTCGGTATCGTTACTCACGATGCCACAGGCTATGGCCTATGCTTTAATTGCTGGATTACCTCTCTCTACAGGGCTATTCAGTGCTATTTTTGCCGGGTTTATTGCCTCGCTATTCGGTTCGTCACGTTATCTTATTCTCGGCCCCAGTAATGCTATTGCTATTTTAATTCAGTATGGAATAGCAGAAATTATGTTTAATCACTATCGACATTTCACTGGACCAGAGCATGACCAAATGGCTGTGCAAATTCTAACACAACTGACCCTTTTAGTGGGAGTATTCCACTTATTGGCATTGAGTTTTGGGTTGGGAAGGCTCACGCAATTTGTAAGTCAATCGGTAATTATTGGGTATGTTGCCGGATGCGCTGTGGCCATAGTGATTAATCAATTGAATATCATTTTGGGAATTCCGTCATCCGATGAAGTCTATTCGCTTTTTGATCGTGCACGGTATGTTTTTATGCATTTACAATTTTTCCACGGTGTGACTCTTATGGTGGGTCTAGGAAGTCTATTTTTGCTTGTAATACTCAAAAAGTGGGACAAAAGGATACCAGCAGCTGCCTTGACGTTTATTATCGCTTCTGTGGCAGTTTACGCCATACAAATGATTCATCCAGATAATGCACGTGAAGTAATGTTGGTTGGGGATGTGGGAGACGTCGTTGGTCTTCAACCTTATATTTCGTTGCCTTATTTTGACCTGTCGCTGATTAATGAGCTTATACCTATAGCCTTTGCTGTAGCACTATTGAGTATTTTAGAGACTAGTTCGGTATCAAAAACTGTATCAGCAAGAACGGGTGAGCCATCGTCTATTGGTCAGGAGATATTTGCGTTGGGCATGGGAAATTTGGTCTCAGCTTTTGTGGGTGCCATGCCGATATCCGGAAGCACGTCCCGAACGGTTCTAAATATTGCAAGCGGAGCCCAAACGCGTTTTGCAGCCATGTTTGGAGCCTTATTGGTTGGGGCCATCCTTTATATCTTTGGCGATTTTGTCATGCAAATCCCGTTAGCGGCATTATCTGCATTGCTCCTTGTGACAGCGCTAAATATCGTCAATAAGAAGCAATTGATGCTATGTCTGAAGGCAACTAAATCGGATGCATTTGTTTTCTGGATGACGTTTACCTCCTGCATTTTCCTAAGCATTGACATCGCCTTTTATATTGGAGTGATCCTATCGATTACTTCTTATCTTAGAAAGTCCTCGGTTCCTCAAGTACTTCAGTATGTTATTGACAAATCTGGAAAACTAAAGAAGTTGGAGTTGTGTTCTCCGGAAGAAATAGGGAAGGTTCGATTCATTAAGGTGAGGGGAGAGCTTTTCTTTGGAGCTGTTGAGTTATTTCAGGCAACTTTGAAATCGATTGCAGAAGATAATGTCGGGACACGGGTGATTGTTTTGCATCTAAAGGGAGCGCGAGATCTTGATGCTACAACGTGTTTGGCTTTTCAGCAACTATATGAATATTTGAGTGGTTCTGGAAGGTATTTATTGATGACTGGTTTGACTGTCCAAGTATGGGATGTATTGAGCGATTCGGGAATTGTGGCTCAAATTGGCAAGGAAAATCTCTTTTTGGTCGATGAACGCCAGCCTGCCCTCTACATGGACAGAGCTATGAAGAGAGCATTGGAGTTAGCCAATGCCCCAAGCGCCTTTAAAGGAATCAAGCAACTTCCTATTCAGGAAGTAGAACCCATTTTAGGGGAAGCGCAGACACAGTTGACTAACTAGTACTCTGTAAACATTATTTTACTGGATCCCATTTAAAGTTATTCCCATCTTCTGATGTTACCATTGGGTATATCCAGGGATCGTTATTTTCACGCATTAGACGATCACATCCCATAGGAACTCCGCGGAAAAAGCCATATTTTCTTATCGCATCGAGCATATATTGCGAGCTATTAGGTCGATGATGGCTTCTGGGACCATCTGCAGGTGAAATTACCTCTTTGTGAAATCGAATCAATCTTTCTGCCACAGGACCAAAGATTGGGGTTTGGCACGGTATAGGCTCCACTGGCGCCACTTCGACCCGCGGTACCATATCAGCATCCTTCCCCCAAGGTTCTGCCTTCAGTGATGCGACAATAAAAATCATAATAAATACAAATTTTTTCAAAATAATCCCATAATTAATTTATTTATTTTCATACTTTTTCTTATCCTTCCTATCATGCCGCTTGCGATCCTGCATATCCTGTAAAGTTCGTGCCTAGCGAGTGTAACAGGATATGCAGGATCGCAAGCGGCATGATAGGAAGGATAAGAGGTTATTATCTATCGGTGTTTTAAAATGAGGCCTCCAGCATTAAAACAGGGAATAGACGCATTTCGATCATTAACTCTTTTCCTTTGATATTATAGATGTGTTGGTTCCATTCTTTGGCAGCAAGGCCGGCTCCATTAATGCCTCCAAAATACCACCCAAACTCTAAACTGCTTGTAATAATCCCTGCTCCATAATTACCATGATCAAAAAAATACCAAGAGGCTGCAATAAAAGAAGCATTAATCATAAACGAAGTCATAGCCGAACTCTTTTGCCCAACATAGTAATATCCCGCTCCAGGAAGCACTGCATTTAAAAGTTGCGCTTTCCTCACAGATTTTGCCTCGCAACAATAACTGTCTACAAAATTCTGGACTCCATCCAATTTAGAAAAATCGGCACCTTGTATTGCATCATATAACTCAAGATTCTGTGCTTTCTCCGGCGCTTCTTTCTCTAAATAATTAAGTATAACTTCAGCCTTATCCTCTTCTTCAAGTTCTCGATAACTATCTTGCAAAATAATAACTAGGTCCTGCATGACAGGGAACGTTGTTGGCGCAGCCTTTAATTGACTATCTTCAAAAGTAGCAATGACATTGTCATATTTTGATCCTAGATAGTACGACAATATTATTGAATATTCTATTTGCCAAATCCTTTCCTGATGCCCCCTAGGAATCAGAAAAAGGGCCCTCTTATAAGCAGTAATCGCTCGATATAAATCCATTTCTCGCCCAAATTGAATTCCAATTTTGAGCTCTTTACCCCAGTCTTCGGAAAGCTCAAGGCTCGTAAGTTCAGGAAAATGGGACGGCAGTCGGTTAATTAGCCGCTCTTGTGGATAATATTTGATGTCAGGTTCTATAGTTGAACTTTTGGGATGGCAGCCTGTAAGAAACAGGCATGCCATCACCACGATAATCGATTTTTGCATTATTGACAGGGTTCGCAAATGTCACATGATTCATAGAGGTTCAACCATTTTAGGGCTTCATCCATATGATGTTTCCAATCTTCTTTTTGTCGTTTCTTTTCAGTATAGATGTCTTGATTTCGTTTAGTTAATTCATTCATTTGTTCATAAGAATCAATGACCACAGGACGAATGAATATCATTAAATTTCTCTTAGTGGTGGTGTTAGAGCGTCCCTTGAAGAGTCCTCCTACTCCTGTCAATCCACCTAAACAAGGTATCTGATTATTAGTCGTCATTAATTCGTCGTGAATCATGCCGCTCAATATCAGGAAGCAACCATCGGGAATATTTACGTTGGTCGTTGTTCTATTGATGCTAGTTGTCGGTCCAGCCTGGAAGGAGGAAACAGATTGTCCCGTTCCTGTCGCTGTTGGAACAGTCGTAATACTACTATTTTCAATCTTTATCTCAAGATTAATAAAATTCTCACTTCCGATATGCGGGGTGACATTCAGTGTCGTACCGACGTCGCGGAATTGATAGTTTGTCGTTACAAGGTTACCTTGGTCGTTCGCAATTGATTCTGTTTGGAATGCTGTGTTTTCACCAACAAAGATTTCTGCTGCTTTGTTATCTTCGGTCATAATCTTTGGGTTCATGATAATATTAAGAGTCGTATTATCATGGAGGAATCGCACGAGTGCTGCGAGGTTAATGAATTCCTCACCATTATGCCTTAAGATTGTACCAATAACTCCCATTGTGTAGTCACTGCCAAGCGGTGTATTTGTTCCACTAATACCTGGAACGCCGCCGGAACCCGGTAGTAATGACGTACCAATATTGGTAGCGCCTGGGATGAAAGCTTGAACGGAATTAACTGATCCTCCTGCTGCACGGCTTCCCCAGCTTACTCCGAAACTGAGCGAGTCATCAACATCTGTCTCAAGGATGAGCATTTCGATGAATACTTGGCGAAGAGGTGTATCGATTTCGCCGATCAATTCCTTGATTTTTTCGATTGCAGATGATGTTCCTGTAATGATAATCGAGTTTGTAGGTTCAATCCATTGGAGTGCTTTGACTGAAGTCACAAGGTCTTTGTTGATAACATTTGCTTGCTCAAGACTTGTTGCAATACTTTCAATGGCGGTAACGATATCTTTACCATTACGAAACTTGAGTTTGTATAAAAGAAATTTTGTACGTTCAATATGGCCGACAGGTAAGCTCTCATCCTGGGAGGGAGGTGGTCTTCTTAGGAACTCAGGACGGATGGTCTCTCCAGAGAGTAGTTCATAGATCCAAACACCATCTTGCTGTTTCCATGTTCCCTTCGGATAGTGCAGATTTTCAGGAGCTTTTTTTGTAAATTCTTCAGAGAATGGTAATTTGGTTCCTGCAGGATTGAAGTACCAGTTTCCTTGAGGATCTAACACCCAGGATCCATTGTCTAGTGTGTCCTGATTGACTTCAGTTCCAGGGTGGAATACCCATTTTCCATTGGAGTCGATTTCCCACTTGCCTGCTTTTCCTTCTGTGCCAGGACCTGCACCTGCACCTCCATACTCGCCTTCGGGTGGTTTTTTGAATTTTAGGTCATTCATATTGTAAATTTTATTTTCACTCTTCTGCAAATCGACATATTGCATGACAGAAAGAGCTCTTTCGACGATGAATGGTGAAGAAACAACGAATACGCTTTGAGCTAGTGTATTTGGAACAAAAGTTAGTACTTGTTCATTTGCTATTGGAGCGATTATTTGTCGGGTGAGCTCAATGAGTGTTTCAATTCTTGCATTGCGGACAACGTACTGACCGATGACTAATCCGCTATTTGGTGAATCTAATCCCTTTAGTAGAACGCGAACTTGTTCGATATTGTCCACGAGATCTGTCACGATGATATGTCTGGTATCGACAGAAATTTGAACCATTGCCCCTTTTGACAGCATGGGTTTCACTATCGCAGCTGCTTTTAATGGGTCTAATGTGTTTAGCAAAAATACTTGCGTTACAATTTCACTTTTTTGATCCGGATTTGCAGGATTTTGTTCCAGGCTTACTTTAGGAACGTTTTTTACTTCTGCATTTTTATAGATGATGATGCTGTTTCCCTCTTCCATCATCAAATAATTATGGACACGCAGTTCTTGCATGAGGGTTGTCATAATTGTTTCAATTGAAGTAGGACCATCTGAGACAATTGTAACGTTGAATCCTAGTTCTTTTTCGTCAAAAATGAAATTCTTACCGCTTATTTTTGAAATGAATCGGATGTATTCGACAATATTGATGTTATTGAAGTTAATGAAGACAGATTTCGGGGCCCCTTCATTGCCTGCGGCGGTTGACTTGGGTTCTTCCTTTTTCACTTCCTTTATCGGAGTTTTAGGCGCTGAAGGATTAGCCCCCACAGGGGTTTCCAAACCCCAATTCTTGTCTTCGCCCTGGGGATGGTTAGGGGAATCGCCAATTGGGAAGAATTGTGGGATGTTCGGCTCTGGCGCTGCGCCTAGTGTTGAACTAGCGGCAACTGCGCTCATTAACAGGACACGGACAGGATTTTGCTTTTTCATGCTGAGTCTTCTTTTAAGGTTTTACGGATAAAACAATTCCCAGTTATCACAAAAAATAGGAATTATTTTCCATAAAAAAATTTCAAAACACAAAAAAAAATCATTTTGCGATGAGAGTATTCCTAGAATATCCAACGATTTTTACCTGTTGAAACGTTCCAATTAATTGATCTTCGCCAGTTAAGACAACATTTTTCCAATCTCGGGTCATTCCTTGCAATTTTCCTTCTTCTTTTGAATTTCTTCGCTCAATTAAAACTTCCACGGTACTATCGAGCAAATCCTGGCGTTGCTCAGCATAAATTTCATCCTGCAAAGCCATAAGCCTTTGCAGCCGCTCACTCTTGACTTCTTCAGGGATATCGTCTTTCCACCTCATCGCGGGAGTTCCCTTCCGGGGACTGAATGTATAAAGAAAAGCCGTCGAATAACGTATTTGTTTCATAATATCATAGGTAACTTGAAATTCTTCTTCCGTTTCCGTTGGAAATCCCACGATAATATCCGTTCCTAAAGTGACTCCAGGAACTATCTCTCTCAGAAGACTAACTTTCTCAAGATATTCTTCTTGTGTATAAATGCGATGCATCTTGCGCAAAATACGGTCTGAACCAGCCTGAAGGGGGAAATGAACAAATTCGCACAAAGAATCTAAATCCCGTATTGCCTCCATCAACTCCCTTCTAATATCGACTGGGTGACTTGTCATAAAACGAACGCGTTTAATGGCGGTTTCTTTGTCAATTCGATACAAAAGATCATGAAATAGACAGCCCCACTCTGGTTGATCTTTCCCATAGCTATTGACGTTCTGGCCCAATAGCGTAATTTCCTTGTACCCCTGGTCCACCAAATGTTTGCATTCCTTGATTACATCATCCGGGTGGCGGGAAACCTCAGCTCCCCGAGTATAAGGGACTACGCAATATGTACAAAACTTGTCACAACCTCTAATGATAGACACATATGCACTGACTTTATTCTCTCGTTTAGCCTTCAAGTAATCCAATTCCTGATAAAACGAATCATCAGTCCGTATTACTCGCTGTCCGCCAGCCAAAACCTCATCCAAGACATGGTCTAGATCATGAATATTATTCGTTCCTAACACGAAATCAATGTGCGACAACTTATGGAATAAAGAATCCTTTTTTGCATTTGCCATGCAACCCGTCACGCCAATAATGACATCCCGACGAGGGAACTTCCCTAGCTGTCCCAGCTTTCCCATCACTTTTCTCTCAGCAAGATCTCTAATAGAACAGGTATTATAGATCAAAAGATCAGCCTCGTCCTCCTCATGCGTCCTCGATAAACCTCTATTTTCCAGCACTCCTATCATGAGCTGGGAATCGAGTTCATTCATTTGACATCCATAAGTCCGGACAAAAAAAGATTTTGGGTTTTTCATGTTGTTTTTTCGTATTTTTTGAGGTTATTTAGGTATACATTGTACCGAAATGTGAATCTTTTTGCAAGGAGCTTAAATTTCTATTGTCAGAAAACATGGAAAATGGGTATGATGATCCCTTAATTACAGTGAATATAAGGATATTCGTAACATGACAAAAAAGACTAGAAGTAACAGAACGGAATCGTTCCTTCCCAATGCAAAAGAAGTTAAACGTACTTGGTTAGTACTTGACGCTTCTGGAAAAACGTTGGGACGTTTTGCCTCTGAAGTGGCAAAAATTTTGCGCGGCAAACACAAGCCGATTTACAGCCGCAACGTCGATTGCGGAGATGGCGTGATCATCATCAACGCTGAAAAGATCGCAGTTTCTGGCTCAAAAGCCAAAAACAAACTCTATCGCTATCACACAGGCTTCGTCGGCGGATTGCGCGAAATACCTTACGAAACAATGCTAGGCCGAAAGCCTGAATACATTATCGAAAGGGCAGTGAAAGGGATGGTCCCAAGAACCACACAAGGTCGTGAGCAAATGACACGCTTACGTATCTATAAAGGCAACGAGCACGATATGCATGCTCAAAAACCCATCCAGGTAAACACTTAAGCAAGACGGAGTTGAAATTGGACGAAAAAGTAGCAACAGGAAGACGTAAAACAGCGGTCGCTTCAGTAAGAATTCGACCCGGCACAGGTAAAATCGACATTAATGGAAGAAAAGGCGAAGTTTACTTTCCTTCAGAAATCCAAAGAAATGCAATTTTATCACCTTTCGTAAAATTAGGCGGTAATGGACGACATGACATGCTCATTCGCGTTAAAGGTGGTGGCTTAGAAGGACAAGTCGACGCCATTCGCCTAGGTGTCTCTCGTGCATTAATTCAAGAAGATGAAACTCTTCATGAAGATTTCAAGCATAAAGGCTTCCTTACACGTGACCCTCGTAGACGTGAACGTAAGAAATATGGTCAACCTGGTGCTCGTAAGAGATTCCAGTTCTCCAAACGTTAATATTCTCTATCACATGGCGTCATTCGACGCTATGTGTGCATTTCTTTTCATTATTTGCTTTATTATTCTGAATTTCCTATATGTTCTGTAACAATAGGAGGTTTAATATGTATGCTACTCTTGAAAATAGACAAATGTCATCTGCTATTGCATGGAATGCGCAAAAAATAAATCGTGCGATTGAAAATAATGGAATTGTTAGGCCATGGGCAGCGATGTTGATTTTGACATCTGCTGTAAGTGCGCTTGATTATGTTGCAGGGACTATTTGGAGAATTCCAGTAGCCCTTTTTTATCATGATATGTCCAGTGCGAGTGATCTCTTAAAATGTGCCTGCAAGGCATTGTGTTGTGCTATCGGCATCATTATTTTTTCTATTGTGGGTATTGTCAGTCCAGAAAAAGCCATATCATTATTAGAATATTTTGAATTATGTGTTAAGAAAAAGCGATTTGATATGGATGAAGCTCAAGGTGAAATTGTTTCCAAAGAAATAAATCCTTCAATAATAGATGCTCCTGAGCCCGTTCCTGAAGTAAATTTAGTGGCTTGGAATAAGGTAGGCGGCATTCTACAGAACGATTTGGTGTATACAGATGAGGATAAAATTCTTTTTGGAGACCATGAAAAAAAAGTTTTGAAACAAGACTGGGAGGGACCTGTATTTCCTAAAGACAGAGCAGTTTTTGATAAGGTGGAGGTAAAGCTATACACATTATTGGAGCATACTCGTTACCAAGGTAAGCTTTTATATCAGGAAGCGGCCCTTTTGCTTGGACTTTCACCATCTGATAGCCACATACGCCTTATTAAGAACATCATCCACACGGTGTATCCCAGAAATTAGGACCTTAAGAACGGACGTTTATGGACGGAATGGGCAAGAAAGATGGACGAGATGAACAAGAAAGATGGACGAGATGAACAAGAAAGATGGACGAGATGGACAAGACAGATGGACATTATGGACATTTATGGACAAGACAGATGGACATTATGGACATTTATGGACAAGACAGATGGACATTTATGGACAAGCTAGATAGACATATTGTCCATAAACGTCCATCCCGTCCATAATGTCCATTAATGTCCATTCTGTCCATTAATGTCCATTAACGTCCATCCCGTCCATAATGTCCATTCTGTCCATCCCGCCTATTTCTTTACTCGAATTTGGCTTTGGCGACGAGGAGGTCATTGACTTTCTTGGTTAAGAGCTCGAAGTATTTGCGAGATCTCGCTTCATCAATATTGAAGTTGGGATCGACGCCTTGTGAAGAACCATACATTTCGTGCATGATTGCTTCTAGGAGCTCATTGTTGTTGACGTTTATGCCATTGTCTTTCGCTATATTTCTTGAGAGGAAGAACATTCTTAGTGAGCGGTCGACATTCTTGAGAATTTGTTCTTCTTTATTCTTTAATTCGTCTGACATTTCGGCAGGGGATTTGCCTTCATGCTCTAATTGGTGGCGCATGGCGTCTTGATGAACTTTGAGTTCGGACTGAACCATAGAGTGGGGAAGGTCAAATGGGTATTGCTCGAGGATCAAATTCTCGCATTGTTCTCTGTAACTTTCTTGAACGGTTTCATTTGCTTGGGATTCGAGATTTAGTCTGGCTTTAACTTTTAAATCTTCAATGTCTTTTGCACCCATGGAGGTAGCAAGTTTGTCGTCGATCTCAGGTAGTGTAGCTTTTTTTATTGAGAGAACAGTTACTTTACAGTGAGTCGGGACAAATTCGACATCTTTAGGAGCCTTGGGAGATTTTTCGCTGGTGGCTTCAAAGCTTTCACCGATATTTTTTCCGAGGATGTTGTTGTACATCCAATCGCCCATTTTGCCGTTGATCGCCTTGAATTGGGTGTCTTTGCAAATAAAGGTTCCAGGTTTATCTAGGTTTTCTATGTCGACATTAACGGAATCTTTTTCTTCGACAGCGCGATCGGTAACGTCTTCGAATTCGGCGAAGTGCCATCTGAGTTCTTCGAGGAAGTCTTGAACATCTTCATCGCTAACTTGTTTGGCTTCTTCTTTTTTAAGAACAAGAGCGTCCATATTTACCTGGGGCACATTGGGTTGTGATTCGAATTCGATAACAATATGGCTATTTTCGTCTTTTGAGATATTTTTGATTGTCGGTTTTTTGATGCTTTTGTCGTTGAGGGGGTATATTTCGGTTAATTTGATTGCTTCTGAGTAGGCGGTTTGAACGACGTTTTGTTTCCATTCGTCAGCGACGTAGGTGTTGTAGTGTTGGACGATTAGGGTCTCGGGGGCTTTTCCTTTGCGGAATCCTGGAAGAGAAACTTCTTTATTAACGCTTTTGATTGCCTTTTTGTGGGCTTCGATGCTGGCTTTTGGTGTTACTGTGACTTCTAGTTGAACTTTGCAGCCTGGCTTTCTATCTACTATAACGATAACATTGTCGTTTTTTAATTCTTGGGTCATCTTATATTCCATGTTTTTGGTGAATTAGCGGGTGATGAGGCTTGAACTCACGACATTCACGTTGGCAACGTGACGCTCTACCACTGAGCTACACCCGCATTTGTTTTGCTTTAATACAGCTTTAAAAAATGGTGAGTATATAGATTCTTCCTTTTTTTCTGCAAGAAAAAAAAATCTAAAGATTTCTCTTGCATAGGATGTGTGAAATTCATTAAAACAGTGTATCTGCTAGACACTATCGAGAGAAATATAATGTTGAATCTTCGTAAGTTGAAAAGAGACTGTGCTCCATCAATATTGAAGGAAGGCAAGGAACTTTTTGATAAGGGTATGGTGGTTTCCGCCAAGATTGTCAATTTGACATCTGAAAGGGTGCGCCTGTGTTGCAGGGTTAAAGGAAATTTCGATAATAATTATGATTGCGAGATTGAGATTGATCCTAGAGAATCGGTCGCTACGGATTCCGATTGTGATTGTACATACAAATATGATTGTCAGCATCTTGCTGCAGTTTTATTCTATATGGAGTCCCATTTTGACACTTTGGTTGTTGAGTATTCGAAGGAAGCCAAATTTGAGGACGTCAATGTTAAAGATAAGGCCAAGTTAAAGAAGACCTTTAAGGAGGCAGAGACTAAAGAAGTTGCGCGGCGGGACAAACACTGTGAAAAGGAATTGTTGCAGGAGTATATTACTGCTTCGGAATGTTTGGGACAGTCTCCATTTTTTCTCCCTGAAGTTGAAACGACGCAGGATCAGGCAGAGTTGTTGGTTATTTGTACTAAATTTTCAGAAACTTCTGAGATTCAATTAGCTTTGAGGCTGCCTTTTAGATCTAAGCCATTGAATGTTCCTAATGTGCGAGAGTTTTTGGATGCCGTACGTTATGGAGAAATGATTTACATTGGGAATCGACGTTTTTATTTTTCTTTGAGTTCGTTTGATGCGCACAGTTCGCAGATTCTCAAATTGGTTCTCGATTATGCGCGATTTTCTGAGTCCCTTGAAGAGGTCAATTTACGTACAGCCTGGATCGACATTGAAGCAATGGGAATTATTTGGGCATTGTCTCACGAAATGGCTTTGAAAGCTGATTTGGAGACACTTCCTTGCCTTTATAGGGCGTCTTTGGAAGACCCGTATTTGTTTTCGAATTTTGAGGCTCATTTAAGGATTGAATTAGAGTATTTGGAGGCTCCCGCGCCAAAAATTTTGTTAAAGCCCACGATTGTTTTGGAGGACCGTGTCATTACAATTTTGGAAGAAGTGAATTTATTTGAGTGTGCTGAGCCTGGAATCATTAGCAATAATGTGTATTATCGATTTCAGCCGTCGATACGCCGCAAGCATTTAAGAAATTTAAAGCCTTTGCGTGATATTACTATTCCTGAGGCTCTTTTTGGAACGTTTGTGGAGAATTCGCTGCCTGAGTTGCAACGTTTTGCTGAGGTAGGTAATCTTGAGGTAATCGAGAGTTTTACTACTTTGCCATTCACAGGTAAGTTAAAGGCTGTTTGTGAGATAAATTATCTTAATGGAGAGCTTGAAGCTTGCTTAGATTTTGTTTATGACAAATTAAAGGTGCCGGCAAATTCAAGAAAGATTGTCATTAAGGAAATACAAAATTTCATTATGAGGCAGGGGATACTTGCTCGAAACCTTACGGAGGAACAAAAAATCGTTGATGATTTGTTCCAGGATTTTGTTTATGACCCTTCGCAGTGCATGTACCAGTTGAAAAATGAAAAAAAGATCGTTGAGTTCATGACTGAGGTCATTCCAAGGAATCATGACAGGGTGACTTTCCATTGTCCTGAGAATTTATTGGATCAGTTTATTTACGATGACACCACATTTAAGTTAAATCTTAGGGAAACCAATCGAATTGATACCTATGAAGTTGATCTTCAGGTGAATGGTCATTTGAATGGGGTCACGGTGGATCTACTTTGGGAGTGTTTAGCATCGCGCAGACCGTTTATTGAATTGGCACAGAAAAAGGTGGGGAATAAGAAGCAAAAGAATGCTCAAAATGTCACGAAGATATTGGTCTTGGATTTGGAAAAAATTTCACCCGTTGTCCAAATTTTTGATGAGATTGGTATAAATCAGTTGGATAATCATAAAGAAGAGAGACCTTTGTGGAGTTTGGCTAGTATTGATGCGTCTCAGTTTGAGGCTTTGCCGATTGAGTTTTTGATGAGCGATAAGTTAACAGAGATTCAGAAGCAGATGTTGGGAATAAATCCTCACAAAGAACGACCTCTTCCACAGGAGATTCAGGCTACGCTGAGAAATTATCAATCCGAAGGTGTGAATTGGCTTGAAAGGCTTCGATACATGAAATTGAATGGGATTTTGGCAGATGATATGGGATTGGGTAAAACGTTGCAGGCCATCATTGCTATAACACAAAACAAGAATGACAATTTGAAAGCGCTTTCTATTGTCATTTGTCCAACCTCTCTAGTGCACAACTGGAAAGAAGAATTCGATAAATTTAATCCTGGTCTTCAAGGGCTTTACCCGTCGATGGAACTCCAGCTCAGCGTAAAAAATTGCTTGAGGATATCAAGAAATTTGATGTGGTCATCACCTCTTACAGCCTATTGCAGAAGGATATTGAATTTTATCAAGCAATTGATTTTTCGTATGTTATCCTTGATGAAGCGCAGCATATTAAAAATCGAGGCACCGCAATGCGAAATCGGTAAAGATGATTCAAGCGGCTCATCGATTGATTCTGACGGGTACTCCGATTGAAAATTCATTGGATGAATTATGGAGTCTTTTTGATTTCTTGATGCCTGGGTTTATTGAGTACATATGACCGATTTGTGGAAAAATATATTCGCAAGCCGCAACAGGGTCCAAATCCAAATCTTGATATTTTACGACGAAAAGTATCTCCGTTTATTTTGCGCCGTATGAAAAAAGATGTGCTGGACGATTTGCCTCCTGTATCGGAAATCATATATCATTGCCATCTATCGGATGATCAGAAGGAGTTATACAGTTCATATGCGCAGTCGGCCCGTGAAGAACTTTCCCAGTTGGTTAAGAAAGAAGGTTTTGAAAAAGTACAAATTCACGTTTTGGCCACATTGACACGTTTAAAGCAGATTTGCTGCCATCCGGCTATTTTTGCAAAAGACAAGGCGGAAGTTGGCGATTCGGCAAAATATGAAATGTTGATGGAACTTCTACAGAATTTGATGGAAGGCAAGCATAAAACAGTCATATTCAGCCAGTATACTCGCATGCTAAATATCATGAGCGAAGATTTGCAAAAGCAGGGGATCCGCTTTGAATATCTCGATGGTTCGAGCAAAAACGGCTTGAAATTGTCAAGAAATTTAATGAAGATGCCAAAATACCCATTTTCCTTGGTTTCATTAAAAGCCGGGGGTCAGGACTCAATCTAGTTGGCGCGGATACGGTGATCCATTATGATATGTGGTGGAACCCGGCTGTTGAAAATCAGGCCACAGACCGAGTGCATCGGATTGGTCAAAAAAATTCGGTTTCTTCCTATAAACTTGTCACTTTAGATACGATTGAAGAAAAGATTCTTGACTTGCAAAATAGAAAAAAAGGATTGGTGAAAAAAGTAGTAAGTTCGATGAAGAGGCCATTTCCAAACTGACTTGGGAAGAAGTATTGGAGTTATTGCAAACATAAAGATGTAGCCTGCTGTCTCCGACAGCAGGACCAGAGAAAGAAATAAGGAATAATAATGAATCAGAGAAAAAATCAATTGGGATTAAAGCGACGCTGAAGTCAATGTATGAAAAGGCTTTTGGCAAATTTACAAAATTTCGAGGTGTATTTTCTAACGATATCGGCATCGACCTAGGAACAGCCAATACGCTGGTTTTTGTGCGAGGAAAAGGGATTGTCTTGGCCGAACCTTCTGTCGTGGCTGTTGATTCGGAGACCAATGAAGTGCTTGCTGTAGGCCAAAAGGCTAAAGCGATGCTTGGAAAAACTCCGCGAAAAATCCATGCTGTACGCCCTATGAAAGATGGTGTTATCGCCGATTTTGAAATTGCCGAAGGGATGATGAAAGCTCTTATCAAACGAGTGACTCCTTCACGAAGTCTTATTCCGACCTAAAATTCTGATTGCTGTTCCTTCGGGAATCACAGGAGTAGAAAAGCGCGCTGTAGAAGACTCTGCCCTTCATGCCGGTGCGCAAGAGGTGATTTTGATCGAAGAACCTATGGCTGCTGCCATTGGCGTTGATCTTCCTGTCCATGAACCTTCTGCCAACATGATCATCGATATTGGCGGCGGAACCACAGAAATTGCCATCATTTCTCTCGGCGGCATTGTAGAATCGCGTTCCTTGCGCATTGCAGGGGATGAATTTGATGAATGCATCATCAACTACATGCGTCGCACTTACAACTGATGATCGGTCCTCGAACGGCTGAAGAAATTAAAATGACCATCGGTTCAGCTTATCCCTTGGGAGGCAATGAACTTGAAATGGAAGTGCGCGGACGCGACCAAGTGGCAGGCTTGCCTGTCACAAAACGGATCAATTCTGTAGAAATTCGCGAATGCTTGGCAGAACCTATTCAGCAGATCATTGAAAGCGTCAAATTGACATTGGAAAAATGCCCTCCTGAACTTGCTGCAGACCTTGTAGAAAGAGGAATGGTGCTGGCAGGCGGCGGCGCATTAATTAAAGGGATTGATAAAGCTCTAATTAAAGAAACAGGCTTCCTGTCATTATTGCCCCCAATCCACTTCTTGCTGTGTGCCTGGGCACAGGAAAAGCGCTCGAATACTTCGATAAATTTAAGAAACGCAAAGCGGGTTAGATATGGGAGGTCCAAGACTTATGGAAAAATACACCCAGAATACGGAACTTACTGCTTGGATTAATGCATGTCCGACAGCTCTGCCAACCCGATGAGTGTGCACTTTTGCGATGGTTCTCGAAAGGAATACGCATAAGTCTATGCCAGAAGATGGTCAAATCGGACATTTATTGAACTAAACCCATCCCTACAAGACCAAATAGCTTTCTTGCTCGTTCCAATCCCGATGATGTCGCCCGAGTAGAAGAGCCGAACTTTCATTTGTTCCGAACGAGAAAGAAGATGCTGGTCCTACAAATAATTGGCAGGATCCCGAAGAAGATGAAAGAAACCCTTAAATGGTCTCTTTAAAGGATGCATGCGTGGACGAACCATGTATATCATTCCCTATTGCATGGGTCCTTTAGGATCTCAATATCTCTCACATTGGCGTCCAAATTACCGATTCTCCTTATGTTGTTTGCAACATGCGCATCATGACGCGCATGGGTAGAAATGTGTTGGATATTCTGGGAAATGGGAATTTGTTCCTTGTCTTCATTCTGTCGGCATCCGCTTGAACCGGGAGAACAAGATGTGCCATGGCCATGCAATACTTCAAATACAGTATATCGTCCATTTTCCCGAAGACACGCGAAATCTGGTCCTTTGGCAGCGGCTATGGCGGCAATGCTTTCTGGGAAAAAAATGTTTTGCCTTTAGAATTGCTTCTGTCATGGCATCGTGATGAAGGTGGCTGGCCGAACATATGCTAATTCTGGGCATCACCAATCCTCAAGGGAAAAGAAATATATTGCAGCAGCTTTCCCTAGTGCTTGCGGCAAGACAAATCTTGGCGATGCTGACTCCTACCTTGCCGGGATGGAAAGTCGAAACAGTAGGTGATGATATTGCTTGGATGAAATTTGGCGAAGATGGACGGCTATAGGCCATCAACCCCGAAGCGGGTTTTTTCGGAGTGGCTCCAGGAACTTCTATGAAATCCAATCCAAATGCGATGCATATCGATTCACAAAAATGCTATTTTTACCAATGTGGCATTGACAGATGATGGCGATGTCTGGTGGGAAGGAATGACAGAACAGCCTCCGCCCACCTTATAGACTGGAAAGGCCAGATTGGACTCCCTGCATCCAGAGAAGCTGCGGCCCACCCAAATGCCCGCTTCACGCTCCTGCCTCCCAATGCCCTGTGATCGATCCAGCATTGGGAAGATCCTAAAGGGGTGCCGATTTCAGCCATTATTTTTGGCGGAAGGCGCTCCATCGTTGTGCCTCTAGTTTGTGAAGCTTTCAATTGGCAGCATGGCGACATTTTTAGGAGCCAGCGTTTCCTCTGAAATGACAGCTGCAGCTGAAGGACAAGTTGGGAAATCTGCGCCATGATCCATTTGCGATGCTGCCCTTTTGCGGCTATAATATGGGAGATTATTTTGCCCATTGGCTAGATATGGGAACAAAAACCGATCCATCAAAACTGCCGCGCATTTACTATGTCAATTGGTTCCGTAGAAAGGGAAAAAGGGGAATGGCTTTGGCCAGGATTTGGCGAAAACAGCCGCGTGTTGAAATGGATTTTTGAACGAACGTCTGGAAAAGATAATGCGGTGAAAACTCCGATCGGATATGTTCCCCAAGAGGGAAGCATAGACACCGCAGGTCTGAATATTTCTTCTGAAAACATGGCGGAACTGCTTAAGGTCGACGTTGAGGCCTGGAGAAAAGAGGCTGAGGAGCTTGAAAATTACTTCAAACTTTTCGGAGATAGGCTTCCAACTGGAATCAAATTACAACTTGCAAATCTTAAAGAACGATTGAAATGAGCAAACCCCTCGTGCAAATACGCCGGCTAACTCAAGTCTTAATCTTGAGCGGCACATTAAATATTATTTTGTTTTCTTTGATTATTTATTCCTTTGTCAGGGAGCGCCCACCAACCCCTTATTGTTCTTTGAGGCCTGCGGCTCATGAGGAGCAACAGTCGCCACTGGCTATCGACCTCAGCAATAGCGAGGTCCTTCAAATTTACAGCATGCTTCCCTATTCTCAGCTGATGCCAAAGATGGAAAACAAGCAGCTTGTGGAAAATGGCTATTCGGTCCGAGATCTGGCTCTTGGATGTCTCATCACCTATCACCACTTTGATCTTTCTAGAGCTCTCCTTGGATTAGAAAAGCCAAAGCAGCAACGGACACTTTCCTTTGGGAAAAATCGGGAAATAATCGTATTCAGGGATTTGACCGAAGAGCAGTATGATGCTATTAATCGCTTTTTAAAGACCGAAAGCTGGCCATTTACGGGGCGTGGATTATTTATTCGACTTCAAGAGGGGAATCAAGAGTTATCGCTTGTGGATGCCTTTTTTTGCACACCGGAGTTCATGACGGTTGAAATGTTGTTTAATCGTGCCGATGTGAGGGTTTCGAAAGTGGAATTGTTGAGAGTTGTTTTGGAGGGTTCTTGGGAGATGCTTGCTGCATTTGCTTCTCAGCAGCATACGTTACAAGATCTTTCCCCGCCCCGGCGTCAAATGTTTCTTTTACAATATATTGATACTGATTCACAAGCGGCGGCCTATCTTCTCCTAAAAACAGACGGAGCGTTTGCTCTGCAAAAGCTGGATGATCACAGGGTAATCAAGGTTCTTTCCCTCCTAAATGTACAGACCCCAGATTCTGAAAAATATGCCTTGTCATTGGTCACCAGTCCACGAAGCGATGCTGTTCTTAAAGAGGCTACAAATCGGCTTTATGCCTATGTTGGTGTTGCTCCAGCTCCGGCACCTCCGCCAAAGCCAGCACCAGTGATTGTTTCCAAACCCAGCAAACCCAGAACCAAAACTGTTCAAGTTCAACCCGGCGACTCCCTCTGGAAAATCGCCAAAAAGCACAAAACTACCATTAAAGCCATTGTCAAACTAAACAATATTGATGAATCAATTACTCTCCGGCCCGGTATGTCTCTCATTATTCCTATCTAGATGCCAAGTCTACGATGTTGCTTATCAATACTTGCGTTAAAAAAAGGGTTTCTTTTGGTATATTTCATCATTTGATCTTCCTATCGTATTGCACATTGAAGCAATGAAAATTGCTAATTCAGAAGATTCATCGTCCTTCAAAGGGCTTGGAGCAACAGTCGGTGTATCTGGATAAGTGGGAAGGTCACCTTCCAGGTTAATTTTCTTTAGGTTAGAACGAATTGCATCTTCTAAATCTTTCCAGGTAGGATTTTCCAATCCAAAAAAAAAGTTACCTTCTTTTCCTTCCAAATGGACTAGCTCATTTTCGGATCTAAAACCGTAATATTTGAGTAAGAAAATTGCATACCTTAACATGTCAAAGCGTAATTCATCACAATCACCGATAGTTCTTGCTCTACATTGAATTGATATATACAATTTCTCTGAAAAGCGGCAATATTCTTTTCGGACCAGTGATACTAAGCAATTCCAAACGGGAGGTATTGCAAATCCACGTCCTTCTATGTCTCTATGGACCTGCATTTCAGAGTCTGTCATCCATAAAGAACAGGCCGTTTCATTATCCAGAACAACTAAGTCATTTTCGAGCTGATGAAGATCGTTCTCAAGGTCCTTTTTTACATCTTCGAGAAGAGCTTTTTGAATTTTTGTAATCCGTTCAAGCAATTCTTTCCGCCTTCCTAGGTAGCTATTACAAGCATCTGTATTGCCTTGAAAACAGTTAATGGATATCAAATATTTTTCGATATCGTCACGAACATCTAAGGATGTCTCAGTATGATACTTATCCAATAAACCGCTTGATGTTTCATCTGCATGGATTGGATGCATAGCAAATCCAGTTTTTATCAAATCTTCAATAGGGCACATAGTTTGTAATTCATGAATTGATGATAACATTTAGACTCCTGTTTAAGGTTGAAATTATTGCCGCTTCAAGAGCAGTTTTACGTAAACTTGTACCAAAAATGGCAATTTATAAAAAGAGAATTCTTTTTAGAATAAGTCTGAATGAGAGCCTGTTCTGGCAAAAATAATTTTAGTTTCGGTCTTTTTGTAGACCAACAACCAATCTGGTTCAACATGACATTCCCAGTAACCGATATAATCGCCTTTTAGCTTATGGTTACGGTGTTTTTCTGACAGCGGCTTTTCTTGAATTAACAGTTTCATGACTGCCTTCAATTTAGTTGTATCCTTTCCTCGTTTTATGGCTTTTTCGACTTCTTTCTCGAATTAACGTCTTCGGGCATATCTATGGTCATCCTGGCCAAATGACTTTTTGCTGTCATAGTCAAACCTCCTTATTCTTGCCTCATTATACCATAAATAAAGAAAAGTGATAAAAAAAGCGCGCCTGTTAGAGGCGCGCAATGAAATGCTTATTGACCGTAGACGAAACGTCTGAAATGATAACCAAGATTGAAAGTGAACTTCTCGAAATAAAGTCCGCGCATGGTAAGTGCACAACTTACGGCCAAAGCCGCAATGCACATCCCCAAAGCTCGTGTGTCCATCGGAGAATAAGTGAGCAGTATGCCGCTCAACAACATCCCCGCAGGCTCGAAAAGTGTCAACGTCATCACCCGAATCATAGACTGCACCTTAGAAGGCGCTCCCTTCACCAGAATGCTAAAGTTGCTATTATCCACAATGTCATAGGATCCTTCTACAATAAGAAGTCCCATTAATGGAAAAATAAAAGCTTCATTAAAGAACCATCCTGAAAAAGTAACCAAAAATAGGAACGGTGTCACCAAAATCATACTTCCTATCCCCAAATGCCTCACAAGCCTCCCATAAATGAAGACCCCAAAGATCACGTTGAGAATACTAATAGACGAGTAACATTTTCCCATAAAACGGGTCAAATCCCCAGTATTTTCAGGTCGATCGGTCACGAAACGATGCTCAAATGCCGACATGTAATTGTATTCCGCTATCACCCACATCAAAAGGGCGAAAACGTTTCCCATGATGACAAGTCGAGTATACTTATGTGTAAAAATTGATGTAATTTTTTTAATTAGTGGTACATGTTCATCTACAGGCGTTGCTTCTTCCACAGCCTCATAAACAGGCTTGTCAGTTCTTTTTACCTTATGAATCCATAGGGTAAGGACAACTAAAAGAACTGTCAAAAGCAGAAGAATATCTTGAACTTTGCAAATACCGGTAGACATAATCACTCCGGTGACCATCGACCCCAATGACATCATAGATCCATAAATACCAAAAAGTCTTTTGGCGTCATGTCCATGGTGAAATTCATCGATAAATGACCAAAATGAAGAAATCAAAGGATAAAACATCAGCGGCGCAACCACTCTAAGAACGTACCAAGGCCAGTCTGCTCCTCCACCAATATCCCCCTGAAAAAACAGGTAGGCGACAGAGTAAAATCCGACGACCAAAGTCGATAATGTTACAAAAATTACGCTCGCATCTACTCGGTGATAACAATACATTAGTACGGGAGCCAAAAGGATCATCCCATAAGAAATGTATGTGTATACTGCGGGTAGTGCATTTGAACCGACGTGGATAAGAAACAGTGCGTCACTGAATCGGGTACCCACGGTTGTGGCTAGTGATAGTAGGAATCCTAATAAGGCGAACTGAAAAACTTTTTTTTCTTCACCTAAATTAAGAGAAAATAAATAACAGATATATTTTCTCATTCTGGATATTGTATTGCCCCTCCTTTAGAAGCTTTATATTGTGTTCCTAATTTACTTATTTATGTAATCACGTTTTTCTTGTGTATATTTTTTTTCGGTTTAGCGAAAATAGTTTGTATCTTATTGATAATTAGCATGTTATGGAACCTCATCGACTCCTCCGCAATGCCACGGATTGCATTTTACGATCCTTTTTGCTGAAAGCCAGCTCCCCTTTACTGTTCCATATTTTGAAAGTGCCTCCACAGCATACTGTGAGCAGGTTGGGTAAAATCGGCAGGTGTCTCCCAAAAGAGGACTGATGCACCATTGATATAACTTAACCAGCAATATAGCCACTTTTTTCATAAGAAATCAAAGATTTGCGATAGGGACAGGACCACTTCGCTAATGATTAGCCAAATGATGATCCATTCCAATCTGGATGAATGTTGGTGGTTGAGCTCGTTGCCCAACATCTCAAAGAGTTCTTTGACCAAATCCAGTCGTTGGTTTAGGATTTGACCGCGTGTTTTGATGTCGAGTTCATTGGCTATGGTGGTGTATAGCGGTTCAAGGTCTGAGTGATCCCAGAAGAATTCGGGGGTATCGAGCACATCGACGTGGAGGTTGATGAGGCTGCGTTCGATGAAGAGTTCGCCCATTTTTTTTCTGATTTGTTTCCTGGAAAGGGGAATTTTGCCATATTTTGCGAGGTCGTATGGGAGGTCTTTATTTCTGTCGAAGGCTTTAAGCAGGGAGTCTTCAAAGGCGCCTAGTTTAGCAGATTGGGCTAGGCCGTGGGAAATTGAGAGTTTTGTCAAGATGTCATGGTCGGGGAGGATGATTTCATTTTCTACGATGCGGCATTTTTCGCCGTACGAGAAGGTAAAACTATCTTTTTCGACGGTGTCGAGTGGTTCGAGCTCGTAATAGCGGGTCATATCGAGGTGTTTGGCGGCATCATCGACAGAAATGCCCCAAAAAATGGTGGCGCCGAATGGGAAGTAGAACACATCGATAGGTGATTCGTTCTGGGCTTCAATTTCAACATGGATGACATCGCGGTAGAGCATAGCAGGTCGGTGCTTTTTTAGAGCTTCAAACAGAGGTTTGATGCTGTAAGCAGAGGCAGTGCAAAAAGCGCAGCAGTCCATAAAAATCACCGGTCTTGGTTGATTGCGAAAGGGGGGACTCGAACCCCCACGAGGAAACCCTCTCTACCACCTCAAAGTAGCGCGTCTACCAATTTCGCCACTTTCGCATTAAATTAGATACCAATCTTACCAGTTTTCCATTAAATGAATCAAGTGTTTTTAAGCGATCGATCAATATTTTCCTGAAAATGGCTCTCCAGGGGGATGTCAGGAAGTTCGGAAAGGGTCCGGCAGTAGGCTAAGATGAGGAGAAGATTGGATTCTTCTTCATTAAAAATAACTGATCCGGCCGGCGCATGGTTGGGGCAAAAGCTCTCTTTTTCGCAAATATGGTGGTTTTTTAGGGGTGTCTTGCATGCGGCGCATGCTGGAGTCACACCAAAAATGCCATCGTGGCGCATAATTTTGAGGAGGAAGCTAAGTTCGAGAATTTCAGGATGGTTCATTTTCGGGATATGTCCTAGGTAGCGCAAAAGCATCTGATATAGGGCTGGGGATGGCTTTTCTGGGAATTGAGTGTGAGCAATTGCTTTGATCATTTTACAGCCAGCTTCGAGAAATTTTAGCTCCTGGCGTATCTCAAGATGGGCATTGATCATAGAAATTTCATGGCATGGGTATAAATCCCCTTTGCCTTTGCTGTAGATGAATTCGGCGCAGGTGAGTGGATCAGTTGTCGACCCTTTTTTCCGTTTTTTGCTGTTCCCGCCTTTGTAGAAGAATTTTATCAGTCCGCGATCGGACGAAAAAACGGTGAGAATGAGGTCATAATCACGATAATTTAGGGTTGAAAGTATGATTCCATGAGTTTGTTGCATAGTTATATATCTTTTTCCTTTTCAAGTTTACCTGTTTCGGGGTAGAATGACCACTTATATTTGCACCGATAGCTCAATCGGATAGAGTACCCGGCTTCGAACCGGGTGGTTATAGGTTCAAGCCCTATTCGGTGCGATTTATTTTAAGGAGAACTGTTATGAAGGGAAAAGCTAAGGCAGCCGAGTTTCAGGGAGAAGGCTATAATGTGCATGTCACCGGACGGCATATTAACGTCACAGAGGCAATGAAGACTTATGCAGTCGAAAAAGTCTCGAAGATAGAAAGATTCAGCAATCGCATCATAGACGTCAATGTCACGATGGATGTTCAAAAGTTGGATCATCGTGTCGATATCATTATGAAAGTCGACCACATCAAAATAAAGAGTCATGCAAGCAGTACGGATATGTACGTTTCGATAGATAAAGCTGTATCGAAGATCGAAAGACAGCTTCATCGCTATAAGAGACGGATCAACGAACATAATGCAAAAGGATTAAGCACTGTTGACCTTAAAGTAAACGTGCTGAAACGTCCTGATGAAGAAGAGCTTCTTGATCTTAATCTTGAGATTGAAGACGTCTCTATTCGTGAATCATTTGATCAGTTTAAGCCGCATGAGGTTGTAAGTACCGAGAAAAAGGTGCTCAAAATCCTCGCGATAGATGAAGCTATCATGAAGATGGAACTTTCAGGCGATGCATTCTTGATCTATCGTGGTCAGGAAGATAAGAAGCTAAAAGTGATCTATCGCCGCAAGGACAATAACTTCGGTGTGATTGAAGTGGAAGCCTAATGCTGCAATGCAGGGTGCGGAAGACTCTTGTCGAGGATCTTCCTGAGGAGCGGGTGCGTCAAGCTGTATTAGGCCGTATGGTCGATGAGCTTGGGTATCCGCTTTCTTGTCTTATGGTGGAAAAGGCATTGAAGCAGATGCCTCATGTGATGTCTGGGGCGCCTGACCGGCGAGTGGATATTGCCTGTTTTGGCAAGGGGATACACCCTGCGCATGAGCTTTATCCTTTGCTTGTTGTTGAATGCAAAGCGATACCTTTATCAGCTGCTGTGATTAAGCAAATCACAGGATACAATCATTATATCAAATCCTATTTCATTGCCATTGCCAATGGTGAGGAGTTCCGCACCGGCTGGTTTGATTCCACAGTGGATGCCTATCAATTCGTTCCATATCTCCCCACTTACGCAGAACTTATAAATTCGCTTAAATAAAGTGTTTAAAGAGTACAACGGCCTGAAATGGCGATAGAGTTCGACAGAAATCTTAGAATTTGCTAGAATAGGTTAAAAGAGGAATGCGATGGAGAATTTAGACATTATACTTTGGGTAATGGGTGGCGGATACACGTTAATTTTTGGATTAATGTTGGTTATGTGGAACAGTCTCAATCAAAAAATTGATAATATAGCAAGTTCATTGAATGAACGTATCAGTAATTCAGAAAAAATTTTGAGTGCAAGGATGGATAAACTGGATGAAAAAATGACGGACATTGACCGTCGTCTATGTCGACTTGAAGGAGCCTTTGCTTCCAAAGATTGCTGCATGATCAAAGATGAGAGACATCTAAGAAAAACAGGTTAAATTCTACTTTTGAAAGTCGTAGATGCGGCCGAGTTTGAGGATTTGGGAGATTTCTTCTAAGGCAGCTTGGCATTCATCGACGAGAAGGGGATCGGCGAGATCTTCAGGTTTAAGTTCGTCGCGGTAGTGTTTGTTGATCCATTCGACTAGTCTTTTATAGAGCTTTTCATTCATAAATATGCCTGGATTAGTTGCAAGGAGTTCATTTTGATTGAGGATCACACGATTACGCAGGCAAGCAGGTCCTCCACCATTGAACATGCTTTCTTTGAGGTCTACATAGTGGATTTCTTCGATGGGATTTTCGGAATCTTTGAGCAGTTCATCTAAATAATGTCTTACAGTATCATCTTCTTGGCATTCGATGGGACAGACGAGGGCCATCATCCCTTCTTCTTTATCGATGATTTGTGAATTGAATAAATATGTTTTAACTGCCAAGTTCACCGGAATTTTTTCTTCGGGGACCACATGAAAAATAGGAGTGATGTCGCAAAATTTTTCAATGCGCTCTTGTATTTTTTTTAGGACATTTTCCATATCGATGTAGGCTTTTTCATAGAAGAAAAAGAAATGTCGATTGCTTACTGCAATAACATCATTGTGGAAGACACCTGCGTCGATGCAATCGGGATTTTGTTGGGCGATAACGATGCGCTCGGGAAAAAGTTCGTGTGAATTGACAATGCATTGCCATGCTTCATAGGACTGCCTGGCAGGAAAAGTCTCAGGCTTTAAAAAATTGTCCTGGGTGGAGTATTTTCCATACACAAATAGGTGGATGCCTATTCCTCCATAATTATTGCAGAATCGAGTGCAGTTGGCGGCGCCCTCGTCATGAAAGTATTCTCCGGCAGGCAGGGCAGGATGGTGCGTAAAATAGATTGGATCGGGAAATATAGCTTTGAGGACTCGGGATGTTGTGGTGGATTCCATGGAACGGTGGAACATGGAGCATAGATTAGAGGGGGTAATGTGGACGTGATTATCGATGCTGTCAATGGATGGAGTGATGGTTGCGGCATTTGCCACCCACATGGGGGCTGCTGAAGATATTTGGTATAGGTATTCAGGCTTCATTTTATAGATTTTTCCGGGGATATTTCGATCGGCTCCCGAGAATCCCATGGCTTGTCCTGTGGGGAGGTGAGGCCGTTCATGAGGCGGGAGTACGGCTTGCTTGAGTCCTAAATCCGACAGCAATTTCATTTTTGCAAGACCTTGCAGGGCCGCCTTTTTGGGGTTTGAAGGACGATTTATATTTTCCATCGAGGCTATGTTTCCAAAGGAAAGGCCACTATAGTTGTGTGTGGGGCCAATAATTCCATCAAAATTAATTTCAAATCCTGTTTGATTCATTTTGTAAGTCCTGGTGAAAATGTTTTTGGTAATGTAAGCTTATCGCTTTCCAAGGAGGCAACGGGGTAGCTGCAATAATCGCATGCATAATAGCCGCTTGGGCGGAAATTGCCACTCTGGCCAAGTCCTCCAAAGGGAGCCGATCCATAGGCTCCTGTAATTTGTGTGTTCCAATTAATGATACCGGCCCGAACGTGTTTTAAAACTTGCTCGTGCTCCTGCGGGGAATCTGTCAATACTCCTGCTGTCAGTCCGTAGCTGGTGTTATTTGCCTCCGCGATTGCGCTTTCGAGATTTTCAACGCGGATCACTTGAAGAAGGGGGCCGAAATACTCTTCATCGGGTCGATCTTTGATTGGAGTTACGTCGATGAGTCCTGGGGTAAGAAATACACCTTTTTGTTCCATTTTTATGAGGGCTTTGCCGCCAATTTTGAGTAGGTTACTTTGTGCTTCCATTACTTTGTTGGCAGCATTTATAGAGATTAAGGGGCCCATAAAAGGTTCTGGTGAGTCATTGTACTTGCCAACACGGATCCCTTTGATCATTTCTTGAAGCTTTGCGATAAATAAGTCGCCTTTTTCATCTTTTGGGACGATTAATCTTCGGGCGCATGTGCAGCGCTGACCAGAAGTGAGGTAGGCGGACTGAACTGTATGGTAGGCTGCTGCATCGAGGTCTTCAACAGCGCCAATGATTAGAGGATTATTTCCTCCTAGTTCGAGCGCAAGAATTTTTTGCGGCTGATGAACGAGTTGTTCGCTGATTATATTGCCTGTTTTCCAACTTCCGGTGAAAAAGATGCCATTAATGCCTGGATGCTGGATTAAATATTTACCCACTTCCACGCCTCCCTGGACAATATTTAGGGTTCCGTCTGGAAGCCCGGCTTTTTTCCAGAGCTTAAGTGTTTCTTCGGCCACCCAAGGGGTTAATTCACTGGGTTTGAAAACAATTGTATTTCCTGCGAGCAGCGCGGGAGCAATGTGTCCGTGGGGAAGATGACCAGGAAAATTAAAAGGGCCAAAAACTGCGACGACGCCATGAGGTTTGTGTCGGGTAATGGAACGAATTCCAGGCTTATCGCGAGTGAGTTCTTTACAGCGCTCTTTGTATGCTTCGATGCAGCTATCAATTTTTGCGATCATTGATTCGACTTCGTTGCGTGCTTCCCAGAAAGGTTTGCCGTTTTCCTTGGAAATCGTTTCAGCATAGGCTTCTTTAGACTCTTTTAAAATTTCTTGAAAGTTTCTTAAAATAGCGATCCGATCGTCCATTGATCTCTGAGACCAATTCTCAAAGGTTTTTTGGGCTTTAATAATGGCTGCGTCGATTTCTACTGAGGTTGCTTCTTTTCCTTTCCAAAGGGCTTCACCTGTGGCTGGGTTGATGGATGACATCATTTTTTCCATCGAATGATATCTCCTTTTTTTACTTGCAATGCATCGGCAACTGCCTGCGTGATGATCACTTCGTTATTTCCTTGCCGTTTAAGCTGCCCGATACAGGCTTTAAAATCGATTAACTCATTGCTGATTAGATAGTCGTTCCAATTTACAGCCTCTGTAGTAATATCTGCAATCGAATGCAAGTGACTGTCTTTAATCGTGCTAATTTCATTCACCTCTCCTTTTATGAGAGGACCTGCATCAAAAACATCGAATTCACCTGATAATCGAAAACCTTCTTTCAGGAGCATTTTTAGGGCTGGTCGAGTGTTTATATAGGTTTTTTCGATCACTTTCTGGGCGTACTTTGGCAGTAATGGAATATATATGGGAGATTGTGGAAGCACATCTCTAACAAATGAATGATCGGATTCCATTAATTTCATCACTTCATTGAATTGTAAATTTATGAAATGGGAGGCTAAACCTTCCCAAAATGGAGAGGAATTGGTTTTTATATCCATGATACCGCGCATTTGAGCCATTACTGTTCGTTTAAAGCGTTGTGGAAATGAGGCAATAAACAGCAATCTGCTGCGAGACAACAATTGTCCTAGCCCTTTTCCACGGCTTTCTGGTGTTATATAAATGCCGCAGAGCTCAGAGGGACCATTTGAATAGTTCACAACTTGTAGTATTTCGATGTCTTTTGGAACTTTGACCTTATCCGAATGAGGATGAATTGTTTTTTTCTGATAAAAGTAAAGAGGTTCAGGCACACCCGTCCGTCCATTGATGGAGCATGTTCCGATCACATGTTTTGTTTGCATATCTTCCATTACAAAGAGATAAATCTCATCCAATGGAGCGTGCACCGCTTTATTGAAGGATTCTATAGATTTCTCAATCCGTTTAAGCATTTTTTCTCGATTTTTGGGAAGACTATGAATGCCCAGGGCAGCACGCTGTGCGAAACTTTCAAGTCGGTCTAGATCTTCAAGTTTTGCTGGTCTGATTATTTGCATTTTGACCTAATTGTTTTTTCAATAATTTTGCATACGATATCTATATCTTCCGGAGTGATCACTCCTATAGGCGGCAAAAATCGGGTGCGGGTGGGGGAAGCACCTGCAATAAAGCCTATGACCCCTTCATGAAAAAGCGCTAGATTAAACTCTTTTGTCTTTTCCATATTACCGTCAAATGGAGTAAATGCAATCATTCCTCCCAATCCATAGGGACCGGTGATTGTCCCGGGATTCCGTTGAGCAATATCCTCAAAGTTCTTTGAGAATTGACGATTTACGGTCATATTTTTTCCATCGGGACCGAAAAAACCATCTCTAAACATCATTTCGACAATAGTTTTACCTGCTTTTATTGCTGCCGTGCTGCTCGTAAACGTTTGTCCAATTAATCCAGGGCGTGGTTTCCACTCATTTTTGTACAAAAAAGCACAAACTTGTGTCATTTTTCCAATGGTAACTATGTCGGCAAATTCCTCTAAGCCAAAGTGCTGGAAAGCAAAAAGGCGTGAAGTCCTTCCAAAGCTCTGAATTTCATCTATTATGACGGCGATGCCATTTTCTTTCAAAATGGTCATCAGAGAAGTAAAATACTCGCGAGATCCAGCATAACATCCACCTTCACCTTGAATCAGTTCAAAAACCATTAATGCGTGCTTTTTTGGATGCCTGCTTATATGCTTCTTAAGTACTTCTACAGCCTTTTTTATGCTCCCTTCCGGGTTTTTGTAGTCATAAAATGGAACGAAATCTACCTGTGCCATTTCAGGCAAACCCTGACGATTATTTGGTTTGTCCGATGCATCAGATAACATCATCGTGCGGCCAGCAAAAGATCCCTCTAAACTCAAAATGCGATATGCAGGATAATTTTTCTGGAATGCAAGCTTGAATGCTTGTTCATTCGCCATCGCTCCAGAAGTAGTAATATAACAATGGTCCAGATTTGATTCTTTAATAAGAAGTTCCATGAGTTGCAAAGTATCACCGTTTTGCTGCAGCTGCCCCTGCATCACCCCGTTGGAAATTGCTGCGTCAATTGTTGCTGACATGATTTCAGGATGATTGTATCCATATTGATGCACCCCAATGCCTACAATAAAATCATATTTCACGCTTCCGTCAAGTAATTCAATAAAGGGCCCTTTTCCAAATCCACTTCCCAAAAATGGATACCATAGATTAATTCCCCGATCATTCGAGAAAACCTCTAAATCCTTTTCATACTGTTCTTTGAGCTCAGGTTTTGGAGGTACAATCCCATGAATTCTATTCTGTTGCTCTTTGACAGCTTCAAGCAACATTTTCTTGGCTTCTTTTATTTTAGGATCCATCCTCCCTCCTCGAACAATAGTGAAAGCACCCACTTCACTCGTTCTCTTAAACTATCTATTAAAGCGTACTCTTCAACTGTGTGGAGATTGCCTCCAACGACTCCCAGCGTGTCAATCGTAGGAAGCCCGGCGCCCGCTAAAAGATTGCCGTCGCATACTCCGCCGCTCTCTTTCCAATGGAGGTCGAATCCATGATCTCCTGCGTGTTTGCGCATTCTATGGAACAGTACCTGCGTGGCTTCATCGAAAGGTTTCGGCGAGCGAGCGCTGTCCTGAATAAGTTCAATATTGAGCTCATCCGCATATCTCTCGAGATGTTCTTTGATCTGTTGCATGTCTTCTGGATCCCTCGTTCGAACATTCAAGCGGCATATCCCAAGATTGGGAACAATATTTACAGGACCGCCGCCTTCAATCTGTCCAATGTTGACTGTAATCTGTTTGACCTCATTCGTCAAGGACTCAGCAGCCAAGGCAAATCTTGCTGCGATAGAGAGCGCATTTTTCCCTGCATGAAAATCCCTCCCGGCGTGTGCAGCAGTGCCGTGTGCAACTGCCGTAAAATTTGCAGAACCCTTACGAGCACTTACAATTTTCCCATCGGATAAGGAGGGTTCAAAAATTAACCCAAATCTTTGACCCACAGCGTATTGAGAAAAAAGGAATTTTGAACCGGGAGATCCGATTTCTTCATCCGGATTAATGATCACCGTCCAACCGATCTTTCCCGCCAGTGGACTTTCTTCTAACATTTTCAATACATAGAATAGAATGACGAGTCCACCCTTCATATCTGCAACGCCTGGACCCTGTAACATATTGGAATCAAGAGGTTTGCATCCTTGGGTGGCTAGAGCGATATCCATGTGGCCCGCAAGAAGAATTTGAATGGCAGCATGCGAATGTTTTTGGATCACAAGTGCATGGCCTAGAGGATATTTTTTAATTTGACCTAAAGAGTCTACTTGTTTTCGATGGGGGAGTTCTATTTCCTGAATATCGCCATTAAGTTTTGTAAAAGCTTGGATGAGGGCTGCTCGCATTTCATTAAGGCCAGCAATGTTGTCTGTGCCAGAGTCAATATTGGCCCATTCTTTCCATAGGGTCAGCATTTCTTCCTGAAGAGTATCGACAATCTTTAAATATTTTTCCATATTTTTACATTAAAATATTAAAAGATGATTGACAAATGTTTTTTTATGTATTACATATCTAATCATGACAAAAATTAGAGAAGAAATCAAAGCCGAATTAGCTAAAGATCATGCCTGCTATGTGCTTGTGGCTTGCAATTCTCCAAATAATAAAGGCAAGATACAAGTAGAAATGTCCTACGAAGGCGATCCAGTCATGGCCGCCTACCTTCTTGAAGGCGCCAAAAACTTCCTCAATCACGAAGAAGACCAAGAAGAAGCTTGTTAGGTTGCTTTCAGTAGAGGTTTAATTTTTAGTTTGGATCGTTGTTTACTTATGGTCCATAAATCATAATCGCGCTGAAGATTCATCCACATTTCCGCGCTTGTTTCAAGAAAAAGGGAGAGTCTCATTGCCATTTCAGGACTAATCCCTATATGACCATTTAAAATCCGAGATAAGGTTGTTCGGTCGACACCAAGTTTCTCAGCAGCCGAAGTTACTGTCAATTCGGTGTCTGTAAACAAGGCATCCTTAACAATCAATCCTGGGTGTAAGGGTTTATGTATTACCATTTTTTCATCTCCTTTTAATGATAGTCTAAATAATCAACAAGTATTGCATCATTCTCAATAAATGCGAAAATAATCCGCCAGTTACCTGAGACACTTACTGAGAAAAAACCTTTTCTATCTCCCTTTAAAGGGTGAAAATTCATTCCTGGGGTGTTCATATCTGTTGCACGCACAGCAGCATCTAGCCTTTGCAATATAATTTTTAATCTCTGCCCGTGGTGGGGCTGGATTCCGGACTTTTTCCCAGTTTCATAATACTTTTTAAGTCCTTTATGTTGCCACGACTTTATCATAGACTCAATTGTAGCACGTAACGCTACATTAAGGCAATAGTCTTTTTGAACATATTTTTGTTACACCACAAAAAAATCGTTATTCCATTTTTCGATTTTGGTGATGTGTTTTGTGTTATAATTGGGAAAAGGTTATGCCGCGGACCATTCGATGTGTTCGCCTTTGCAGTGCAGCTTTATCTTGCTGTGGGGTTTGATTTTGCCTTCGAGGATACCCTTTGACAGAAGGTTTGTCACATCTTGCTGGATTAGACGCTTTAATGGGCGTGCTCCAAATACCGGATCGTAACCTTTTTCTGCCAATAGAGTAAGGACTTCAGGTGTCCAGGTCAATGTAATTTCCTTTTCTTCCAGTCGTTTGATCAAATGGTGAAACTGAATATCAACAATCCCTTTCATCTCGTCTCTTTGCAACGGCAAGAAAGGGAGGATCTCATCTAAACGATTAATAAATTCGGGTTTGAAATGAGAACGTATAGCTGGCTCCAATAGTTCTAAAATTCCCTCTTTGGTCATCTTTCCTGGAGATTTTTCCATTTTCTCGAGAAGAATATTCGATCCCAAATTGGAAGTCATTATAAATAGGGAATTCTTACAATTTACAGTCCGGCCTTTGCTATCTGTGATTCGACCGTCGTCAAAAATTTGCAATAAAATATTAAATACATCCGGATGCGCTTTCTCAATCTCATCCAAAAGAACTACGGAATAGGGCCGACGTCTCAAAGCTTCGGTCAACTGACCTCCCTCTTCATATCCAATATATCCAGGAGGGGAACCTATCATTCTTGAAACAGAATGTTTCTCCATGTATTCCGACATGTCAAGCCGCACCAAAGCCTCTTCCTGGTTGAAAAGAAGCTCCGCAAGGGCTTTGGCAAGCTCGGTTTTTCCTACACCTGTGGGTCCCAAAAAGAGGAAGACTCCCATAGGGCGTGCGGGATCTCCCAAACCAGATCTCGATCGCAAAATGGCTTCTGAAACTGCCTTGATGGCAAATTTTTGTCCAACAACACGCTTCCCGAGGTCCTCATCTAGATGCAGCAATCGCTGGGTTTCACCCTCCAACATCTTGGTGACAGGGATTCCGGTCCATTTAGAGACTATATGAGCAATCAAATTCTCATCCACTTCCTCTTGCAAAAGCCTGTTTGGCTTTTCATTTAATTTCTTCTCTGCCTCAGCAATCTGCTTCTGAAGCTCGGGCAATTTCTGATACCGAAGAATGGCGACTTCATTGTACTCGGCTTTTCGCTCCAATTCTTCTTCCTGAAAACGCATTTTTTCCATCTATTTTTCTTTTTCTTTCACAGACTGAATAAGCTGTTTTTCTTCATCCCAACGCTTTCGAAGAGTTACTAGGTCTTCTTTGATCTGTCCAATTTTAGCTCCGAGCTTCTCAATTTCCTCTTTGGTGCCTTGTTCACGCCTAAGGGCTTCTTGCTGGACAATCAGCGTTGATAGCTCCCGTTCTTTT
>CAVRUH010000006.1:0-22495 GCA_963724325.1 Waddliaceae bacterium
CGACTTCGTTGCGTGCTTCCCAGAAAGGTTTGCCGTTTTCCTTGGAAATCGTTTCAGCATAGGCTTCTTTAGACTCTTTTAAAATTTCTTGAAAGTTTCTTAAAATAGCGATCCGATCGTCCATTGATCTCTGAGACCAATTCTCAAAGGTTTTTTGGGCTTTAATAATGGCTGCGTCGATTTCTACTGAGGTTGCTTCTTTTCCTTTCCAAAGGGCTTCACCTGTGGCTGGGTTGATGGATGACATCATTTTTTCCATCGAATGATATCTCCTTTTTTTACTTGCAATGCATCGGCAACTGCCTGCGTGATGATCACTTCGTTATTTCCTTGCCGTTTAAGCTGCCCGATACAGGCTTTAAAATCGATTAACTCATTGCTGATTAGATAGTCGTTCCAATTTACAGCCTCTGTAGTAATATCTGCAATCGAATGCAAGTGACTGTCTTTAATCGTGCTAATTTCATTCACCTCTCCTTTTATGAGAGGACCTGCATCAAAAACATCGAATTCACCTGATAATCGAAAACCTTCTTTCAGGAGCATTCTTAGGGCTGGTCGAGTGTTTATATAGGTTTTTTCGATCACTTTCTGGGCGTACTTTGGCAGTAATGGAATATATATGGGAGATTGTGGAAGCACATCTCTAACAAATGAATGATCGGATTCCATTAATTTCATCACTTCATTGAATTGTAAATTTATGAAATGGGAGGCTAAACCTCCCCAAAATGGAGAGGAATTGGTTTTTATATCCATGATACCGCGCATTTGAGCCATTACTGTTCGTTTAAAGCGTTGTGGAAATGAGGCAATAAACAGCAATCTGCTGCGAGACAACAATTGTCCTAGCCCTTTTCCACGGCTTTCTGGTGTTATATAAATGCCGCAGAGCTCAGAGGGACCATTTGAATAGTTCACAACTTGTAGTATTTCGATGTCTTTTGGAACTTTGACCTTATCCGAATGAGGATCAATTGTTTTTTTCTGATAAAAGTAAAGAGGTTCAGGCACACCCGTCCGTCCATTGATGGAGCATGTTCCGATCACATGTTTTGTTTGCATATCTTCCATTACAAAGAAATAAATCTCATCCAATGGAGCGTGCACCGCTTATTGAAGGATTCTATAGATTTCTCAATCCGTTTAAGCATTTTTTCTCGATTTTTGGGAACACTATGAATGGTTAGGGCAAACGCTGTGTGAAACTTCAAGTCGGTCTAGATCTTCAAGTTTTGCTGGTCTGATTATTTGCATTTTGACCTAATTGTTTTTTCAATAATTTTGCATACGATATCTATATCTTCCGGAGTGATCACTCCTATAGGCGGCAAAAATCGGGTGCGGGTGGGGGAAGCACCTGCAATAAAGCCTATGACCCCTTCATGAAAAAGCGCTAGATTAAACTCTTTTGTTTTTTCCATATTACCGTCAAATGGAGTAAATGCAATCATTCCTCCCAATCCATAGGGACCGGTGATTGTCCCGGGATTCCGTTGAGCATATCCTCAAAGTTCTTTAAAAATGACGATTTACGGTCATATTTTTTCCATCGGGACCGAAAAAACCATCTCTAAACATCATTTCGACAATAGTTTTACCTGCTTTTATTGCTGCCGTGCTGCTCGTAAACGTTTGTCCAATTAATCCAGGGCGTGGTTTCCACTCATTTTTGTACAAAAAAGCACAAACTTGTGTCATTTTTCCAATGGTAACTATGTCGGCAAATTCCTCTAAGCCAAAGTGCTGGAAAGCAAAAAGGCGTGAAGTCCTTCCAAAGCTCTGAATTTCATCTATTATGACGGCGATGCCATTTTCTTTCAAAATGGTCATCAGAGAAGTAAAATACTCGCGAGATCCAGCATAACATCCACCTTCACCTTGAATCAGTTCAAAAACCATTAATGCGTGCTTTTTGGATGCCTGCTTATATGCTTCTTAAGTACTTCTACAGCCTTTTTTATGCTCCCTTCCGGGTTTTTGTAGTCATAAAATGGAACGAAATCTACCTGTGCCATTTCAGGCAAACCCTGACGATTATTTGGTTTGTCCGATGCATCAGATAACATCATCGTGCGGCCAGCAAAAGATCCCTCTAAACTCAAAATGCGATATGCAGGATAATTTTTCTGGAATGCAAGCTTGAATGCTTGTTCATTCGCCATCGCTCCAGAAGTAGTAATATAACAATGGTCCAGATTTGATTCTTTAATAAGAAGTTCCATGAGTTGCAAAGTATCACCGTTTTGCTGCAGCTGCCCCTGCATCACCCCGTTGGAAATTGCTGCGTCAATTGTTGCTGACATGATTTCAGGATGATTGTATCCATATTGATGCACCCCAATGCCTACAATAAAATCATATTTCACGCTTCCGTCAAGTAATTCAATAAAGGGCCCTTTTCCAAATCCACTTCCCAAAAATGGATACCATAGATTAATTCCCCGATCATTCGAGAAAACCTCTAAATCCTTTTCATACTGTTCTTTGAGCTCAGGTTTTGGAGGTACAATCCCATGAATTCTATTCTGTTGCTCTTTGACAGCTTCAAGCAACATTTTCTTGGCTTCTTTTATTTTAGGATCCATCCTCCCTCCTCGAACAATAGTGAAAGCACCCACTTCACTCGTTCTCTTAAACTATCTATTAAAGCGTACTCTTCAACTGTGTGGAGATTGCCTCCAACGACTCCAGCGTGTCAATCGTAGGAAGCCCGGCGCCCGCTAAAAGATTGCCGTCGCATACTCCGCCGCTCTCTTTCCAATGGAGGTCGAATCCATGATCTCCTGCGTGTTTGCGCATTCTATGGAACAGTACCTGCGTGGCTTCATCGAAAGGTTTCGGCGAGCGAGCGCTGTCCTGAATAAGTTCAATATTGAGCTCATCCGCATATCTCTCGAGATGTTCTTTGATCTGTTGCATGTCTTCTGGATCCCTCGTTCGAACATTCAAGCGGCATATCCCAAGATTGGGAACAATATTTACAGGACCGCCGCCTTCAATCTGTCCAATGTTGACTGTAATCTGTTTGACCTCATTCGTCAAGGACTCAGCAGCCAAGGCAAATCTTGCTGCGATAGAGAGCGCATTTTTCCCTGCATGAAAATCCCTCCCGGCGTGTGCAGCAGTGCCGTGTGCAACTGCCGTAAAATTTGCAGAACCCTTACGAGCACTTACAATTTTCCCATCGGATAAGGAGGGTTCAAAAATTAACCCAAATCTTTGACCCACAGCGTATTGAGAAAAAAGGAATTTTGAACCGGGAGATCCGATTTCTTCATCCGGATTAATGATCACCGTCCAACCGATCTTTCCCGCCAGTGGACTTTCTTCTAACATTTTCAATACATAGAATAGAATGACGAGTCCACCCTTCATATCTGCAACGCCTGGACCCTGTAACATATTGGAATCAAGAGGTTTGCATCCTTGGGTGGCTAGAGCGATATCCATGTGGCCCGCAAGAAGAATTTGAATGGCAGCATGCGAATGTTTTTGGATCACAAGTGCATGGCCTAGAGGATATTTTTTAATTTGACCTAAAGAGTCTACTTGTTTTCGATGGGGGAGTTCTATTTCCTGAATATCGCCATTAAGTTTTGTAAAAGCTTGGATGAGGGCTGCTCGCATTTCATTAAGGCCAGCAATGTTGTCTGTGCCAGAGTCAATATTGGCCCATTCTTTCCATAGGGTCAGCATTTCTTCCTGAAGAGTATCGACAATCTTTAAATATTTTTCCATATTTTTACATTAAAATATTAAAAGATGATTGACAAATGTTTTTTTATGTATTACATATCTAATCATGACAAAAATTAGAGAAGAAATCAAAGCCGAATTAGCTAAAGATCATGCCTGCTATGTGCTTGTGGCTTGCAATTCTCCAAATAATAAAGGCAAGATACAAGTAGAAATGTCCTACGAAGGCGATCCAGTCATGGCCGCCTACCTTCTTGAAGGCGCCAAAAACTTCCTCAATCACGAAGAAGACCAAGAAGAAGCTTGTTAGGTTGCTTTCAGTAGAGGTTTAATTTTTAGTTTGGATCGTTGTTTACTTATGGTCCATAAATCATAATCGCGCTGAAGATTCATCCACATTTCCGCGCTTGTTTCAAGAAAAAGGGAGAGTCTCATTGCCATTTCAGGACTAATCCCTATATGACCATTTAAAATCCGAGATAAGGTTGTTCGGTCGACACCAAGTTTCTCAGCAGCCGAAGTTACTGTCAATTCGGTGTCTGTAAACAAGGCATCCTTAACAATCAATCCTGGGTGTAAGGGTTTATGTATTACCATTTTTTCATCTCCTTTTAATGATAGTCTAAATAATCAACAAGTATTGCATCATTCTCAATAAATGCGAAAATAATCCGCCAGTTACCTGAGACACTTACTGAGAAAAAACCTTTTCTATCTCCCTTTAAAGGGTGAAAATTCATTCCTGGGGTGTTCATATCTGTTGCACGCACAGCAGCATCTAGCCTTTGCAATATAATTTTTAATCTCTGCCCGTGGTGGGGCTGGATTCCGGACTTTTTCCCAGTTTCATAATACTTTTTAAGTCCTTTATGTTGCCACGACTTTATCATAGACTCAATTGTAGCACGTAACGCTACATTAAGGCAATAGTCTTTTTGAACATATTTTTGTTACACCACAAAAAAATCGTTATTCCATTTTTCGATTTTGGTGATGTGTTTTGTGTTATAATTGGGAAAAGGTTATGCCGCGGACCATTCGATGTGTTCGCCTTTGCAGTGCAGCTTTATCTTGCTGTGGGGTTTGATTTTGCCTTCGAGGATACCCTTTGACAGAAGGTTTGTCACATCTTGCTGGATTAGACGCTTTAATGGGCGTGCTCCAAATACCGGATCGTAACCTTTTTCTGCCAATAGAGTAAGGACTTCAGGTGTCCAGGTCAATGTAATTTCCTTTTCTTCCAGTCGTTTGATCAAATGGTGAAACTGAATATCAACAATCCCTTTCATCTCGTCTCTTTGCAACGGCAAGAAAGGGAGGATCTCATCTAAACGATTAATAAATTCGGGTTTGAAATGAGAACGTATAGCTGGCTCCAATAGTTCTAAAATTCCCTCTTTGGTCATCTTTCCTGGAGATTTTTCCATTTTCTCGAGAAGAATATTCGATCCCAAATTGGAAGTCATTATAAATAGGGAATTCTTACAATTTACAGTCCGGCCTTTGCTATCTGTGATTCGACCATCGTCAAAAATTTGCAATAAAATATTAAATACATCCGGATGCGCTTTCTCAATCTCATCGAAAAGAACTACGGAATAGGGCCGACGTCTCAAAGCTTCGGTCAACTGACCTCCCTCTTCATATCCAATATATCCAGGAGGGGAACCTATCATTCTTGAAACAGAATGTTTCTCCATGTATTCCGACATGTCAAGCCGCACCAAAGCCTCTTCCTGGTTGAAAAGAAGCTCCGCAAGGGCTTTGGCAAGCTCGGTTTTTCCTACACCTGTGGGTCCCAAAAAGAGGAAGACTCCCATAGGGCGTGCGGGATCTCCCAAACCAGATCTCGATCGCAAAATGGCTTCTGAAACTGCCTTGATGGCAAATTTTTGTCCAACAACACGCTTCCCGAGGTCCTCATCTAGATGCAGCAATCGCTGGGTTTCACCCTCCAACATCTTGGTGACAGGGATTCCGGTCCATTTAGAGACTATATGAGCAATCAAATTCTCATCCACTTCCTCTTGCAAAAGCCTGTTTGGCTTTTCATTTAATTTCTTCTCTGCCTCAGCAATCTGCTTCTGAAGCTCGGGCAATTTCTGATACCGAAGAATCGGCGACTTCATTGTACTCGGCTTTTCGCTCCAATTCTTCTTCCTGAAAACGCATTTTTTCCAATTGATCTTTCTTTTCTTTCACAGACTGAATAAGCTGTTTTTCTTCATCCCAACGCTTTCGAAGAGTTACTAGGTCTTCTTTGATCTGTCCAATTTTAGCTCCGAGCTTCTCAATTTCCTCTTTGGTGCCTTGTTCACGCCTAAGGGCTTCTTGCTGCACAATGAGCGTTGATAGCTCCCGTTCTTTTTGGTCGATAGGAAGAGGACGGCTGCCTAGCTGCATCTTGATCAAGCTTGCGGCTTCATCAATGAGATCGATGGCTTTATCTGGAAGCCTTCTTTCGGTAATATAACGATAGGAAAGATATACCGCTGCGTGGATGGCGGATTCAGTTATGCGGACACCATGGAATATTTCATAACGTTCTCTAAGACCTCGCAGAATTGCCATCGAGTCCTGTAAAGAGGGTTCTTCAATCATAACAGGTTGAAATCTGCGCTCGAGCGCTGCATCTTTTTCGATATATTTCTGGTATTCATTGAGCGTGGTGGCACCGATGCAATGTAAAGTCCCTCTTGCAAGAGCTGGCTTCAGCAGATTGGCGGCGTCCATTGAACCTTCCGCTGATCCAGCGCCAATCAATGTGTGGACTTCGTCAATGAAAAGAATGATTCTTCCTTCGTTTTTCTCTATTTCTTGCAAAATGCTCTTCAACCGTTCTTCGAATTCGCCGCGGAATTTTGTTCCGGCGACCAAACTTCCCATATCGAGGGTCATCAGCTCCTTATCCCTGAGGGAGTCTGGAACATCATTTTGGACAATGCGGAGCGCCAATCCTTCAGCAATAGCAGTCTTTCCTACGCCGGGCTCTCCAATCAGCATTGGATTATTTTTCGTTCTGCGGCTCAACACCTGCATTGTGCGGCGGATCTCTTCATCTCTGCCTATGACTGGATCAAGCTTTCCCTTGCGGGCTAAATCGGTTAGATTCTTACAGTATTTCTCTAGTGATTGTAAATTATTTTCTGCTGTAGGGGAATCCATATGACGATCTCCACGTAATTTTTTGATTTGTTCTTCAACTTTTTGCAGGGATATTCCTGACTGACTTTTCCAGTTGGAAATGGGAACTCCGCCGTTTTTCCAATAGGACATAAGAAAGTGGTCGCTGCTGGTGTAGGAATCTTTCCAAGCCGAAGCAATTTGCTGTGCATCTGTAATCCGGCCCTGAAGAGTGCGCCCTGGTGTTGGTGGTTCTGTGGTTGCTTCTGAGAAAGTAGCTTGGTGGTTGAGATTCTCGATCACCAAGCTCATTAGTGTTTGCGGTTGCAATTCTAAGGCAGATAAAATGGTATTGAAATACCCTTCAGGCTGCTCTAGGAAGGCCCAGAGCAGATGATTCTCCGAAACTTCAGTATTTTTCCTCCGCTGCGCTTCGGCAAAAGCACTTTGAATTGCTTGTGATACTGAGTCGGTAAAATTCATCATTTGCCTGTTTTCATCCATGGAAAGTAAAGGACATCTCTGATCGATTGTGACTGTGTAAACAGCATCACCAATCTATCAATGCCAATTCCAATACCACCCGTAGGGGGCATCCCTTGACAAATCGCTTCGATAAATTCTTGGTCGAACGGATTTGCCTCTTCATCACCTTTATTTTTTAGACTTGCCTGCTCTTCAAGCAAAGCTTTTTGAATCAATGGATCATTCAACTCTGTGTATGCATTGCTGAATTCACCGCCCAAAATAAAGCTTTCAAATCTTTCTACAATTCCTTTTTCGCGCAGGGCAGCATCACGGTGCGGCTTGCATAGAGGAGTAGTCTCAATGGGGAAGTCGGTGATGTGGTGAGGCTGAGTCAAATGAGACTCTACTTTGTGCTCAAATAGAGAAGCTATCATCAGTCCGCGAGGCATCTCTTTGAGCTTGTCGGCTTCGACATGACCGCACTCTTGGACGGCTTTTCTAAGCTCGGCATCAGATAGTGCATCGACATCGATATTACCATATTTTTTGATGCTGTCGCACATCGTAAGTCTTATCCAAGGGGCTTTCACGTCTATGTCGACAGGTTCGCCAGTCTTTGGATTGGTGGTTCGAATGACTGTTGTCCCATAAAGTTCGAGGGCAAGAGACTCAAATAAGTTCTCCATGCAGGCCATCATGTCATTGTAATCCCAATAGGATGCATATGCTTCGATCATTGTGAACTCAGGATTGTGGGTCCGGTCGATTCCTTCATTGCGGAAGATCCTACCCATTTCAAACACTTTTCCCATGCCGCCAACGATCAATTTTTTCAGCGGGATTTCAAGGCTGATGCGCAAAAACATCTCTTGGTCAAGGGCATTAAGCTTAGTAGTGAAAGGACGTGCTTGGGCTCCGCCATAGATGCTTCCTAGCACTGGAGTCTCCACTTCAATGAATCCTTGCTTTTCAAAATATTTGCGGATGAAGCTGAGAATTTGGCTTCTTTTGCGGAAGGTATCGCGCACTTCATCATTGCTGATGAGATCTAGCCAGCGTTTCCGATAACGGACTTCTTTATCGTGGAGTCCCGAGTGTTTTTCTGCCAGAGGAAGAAGCGTTTTGCAGAGCAACGTCATTTTTTTGACAAAAACCGTGAGCTCGCCTTTCTGGGTGTAGAAGAGATTCCCTTCGATGCCAATGATATCTCCAAGATCGATCTTTTTTTCAATCAGCTTCATAGCGGAAAGTTCACCTGGTGCATATCCTGAAACTTCAGTGAGATCTTTATTGAACATTACTTGGAAGCGACCAGTTTCATCTTGGATGTGGCCAAAGGCGTTTTTTCCCATCGCACGGAAGAGGACTAAACGGCCGGCAAGGCAGACCGATTCCGTTTTTCCAGCAGCAGCGTCCTCGCTGTTGCCCACTTCTTTTCCGTGGTATTTTTCTTCGACCGGCAGGGCGTAATGCGTTGGGACGAACTTATTAGGATAGGGGTTGACTCCGAGTTCTCTCAGTTCATTCAGTTTTTGAATACGGTTCTGGTATTCTTCGTGTTCTTCAAATTCGAGTTTTGCTGTCATATAATCACTTTAGTTTTTATGAATTGCTTGGTGGGTATCGTAGCTTCGGACGAAGTCGAGCCTGGCGTAGCAGAAAACTCCGGTAAGGACAACTAGCATGGTGAAAAAAAACACGAAAGTTGCAAATACTGCGGTCGGCAGGTCCCATTTTTTAATCGCAAAAAGCCACGTGAACATACAATGTGCTCCCCATTTGCTTAAACTATACTATACCATCTCATTTTTGAGAACTCAAATTTGCCTCCATCTATTTGTTGTCAAATATGCGGTAAGTTTGTAGAATTTGGTGAAAGATTTCGGAGGAAACCATGTTTATTCAAACACCATTTCAATTAAGTGATACCAGCGAACATATGCTGTCTGAAAAAATTAAATTACATGCAGATTTGTATAATGATTCTGAGAATCATATACCTGAGAAGAATATTCAAGTAATTATAGAGAGAATAAAAACTGTTTGCGCTGAAGTATTTAAGGCAGCATCGTTAAAGGCCTCAGAAAAAGTTCTTTTAACTGCTATAAGGGATCTCCGCATGACTGAAGATCAATATAATCTTTTTGAACAAATTCTAAAGGAAATTTTCAATATACAGTTATATCAATTATGTAAAATACATTTAAAGGATCATGATGCCCTTGATTCTAGAATGGATGATGTAATGCCTTATTTTCCCGGCAGAAGGAATATATACCGTTGTGCAATAACCTGGGAATATGAAAATTCGTTTATTTATCCCAAATAAAAAAATGACCAAAATGACATTTATGTCATTGATTGGATTAGATAGGCACACTCTGTTGCTGACTTTTCATTTGCCTCAATTGTTTTGAAGGCTTTGGGGCGTTGGGAAAGGGAGAGGGTATAGGCCTTATCGTAGTATTCTAAAATGATTTTTGTGGCCTCGTGGAGATTGTTGGATTGAATATTGGCTATAGCCTGCTGGGTGCGAACGCCCCCGAGGCGCTTGGAAATACGAAGGGTGGCCGATATGAGGTCGGTTATGGGAGCATGGGCATAGTCTTTGACGAGAAAATCGATGCGCGCTGCTATAGGACGATCAATTAACCAAAGAGGGGCCTGCTGCATCTGTTCAAAAAATGGTTTTGGTATATTGCAAGTTCCCACTAATGAACTTTCATCCTCGACCCAGATGGGTTGTGAATCATGCAATTGCCACAAGTTATGAGCTAGCAGATTCTGAAAATGCTCGATTGTAGGTTGAGTTCCAAGCACTCCAAATGAACTCCCGCGGTGGTTAGCAAGTCCTTCAAGATCGAGAATTTGCTCGCTGTGATTGCGAAGAGCATGCAGAATGGCAGTTTTGCCTGATCCAGTAAGTCCACCAATGATTTTGAGGTTATATTTTTTTTCAAAAGTTCCCAAAGTCCATTGTCGAAAGGTCTTGTAGCCACCTTTAAGGGTGATAGTCTTTATTCCTGCAGTTTTTAGAAGCCATGCCATGGAGGAACTGCGCATGCCCCCGCGCCAGCAATGGACTTTGGCATATTCGCCTTGTTGAGACTTGCGTACGTTTTCTACAAAGGAAAGAAGCTTTGGCCCCACAATGCCAAGTCCAAGGTCGATAGCCTGCTGTTTTCCGATTTTTTTGTAGGTAGTGCCCACCTGGCAACGTTCGTCATCAGTGAATAGAGGGAGGTTGACCGCCCCAGGAATATGCCCTTGGGCATATTCGGAGGGGCTTCGAACATCGTAGATGGTTCCGGAAAATGATAGAAATTCTTCTAACTCTTGCATGGGATAGTTGTGAGACCGCCTAGGTAGGGCTGAAGCACTTTAGGAATGTTTACCGTACCATCTTCGTTTTGATTATTTTCCAGCATCGCGACCATTAAACGGGAAGTGGCAAGGCCGGAACCGTTGAGAGTGTGTACTAACTCGGGTTTACCTCCTTTTTCGCGGTAACGGGTTTCAGAACGGCGTGACTGGTAGTCGGTGCAGTTTGAGATTGATGACACTTCGTAGTAGCGATCTTGACCTGGAAGCCATACTTCGACGTCAAGGGTTTTTGCGGCCGCAAAAGACATGTCGCCAGTGACAAGCAATGCAAGTCTATAGTGCAGACCTAGGCCTTGGAGAATTTCTTCCGCATTTGCAACCATTTCATCGAATATTCTTGCACTGTCAATAGGTTTGCAGAAGCTGAACATTTCGACCTTGTTGAATTGGTGAGTTCGGATAATGCCCCTTTCATTGGCTCCCGCGGCACCCGCTTCGCGGCGGAAGCAAGGGGTATAGGCCATATACTTCAGTGGGAGCTCTTCTCCGGGAATGATTTCATTGGAGTGGAGTCCATTGAGAGATACCTCTGCAGTTGGAATCAGGTATAAGTGGAATTCGTCATCGCGGAGTTTGAATTGCTGGTGTTCGAATTTGGGAAGCTGCCCTGATCCAAATAGGATTTCTGGGCGTACTAAGAGCGGAGTGATCCATTGTTGGAATCCGTTTTTTAGGTTAACTGAGATCAAGTAGTTGATCAGGGCCCATTCCAATCTAGCGCCAAGGCCGCTGTAAACTGGCCAGCCTGTTCCTGTGATTTTGGCTCCGCGTTTGAAATCGAAAAGCCCAAGCTTTTCATTGAGTTCGACGTGATTTTTGAATGGAAAGGGGAAGGTTGGCTTGGTTCCGTGTTCTTTGATGATCACATTGTCTTTTGGGCTTGGAGAAATTTTGATGTCATCCATGGGGATATTGGGAATTTTTGAAATTTCGGCAAGGAATTTCGCTTCGATTTGAGCCAGTTCTTGGTCGATGGCATGAATTTCATCTGCCATGGTGCTCATTTGTTCCATGAAACTGTTGACATCTTCGCCTTTGCGCTTCTTTTCGCCAATTTCTTTTGAAACCTGGTTGCGTGAAGATTTTAGGTTCTCACCTTTGGTTTTGAGTGCGCGAATCTGTTGATCGTACTCGATGATGGGTTTTAGGCTGATTCCTGGTTCTTTTGTTTGTAACTTTGCCTCAATCGCTTGAGGATTTTCGCGTATCAATTTAATATCCAACATTTTCGACCACCTTTTAAGTTTCGTATCGCCAAATATAGCTAAATTCCGATTTATTTTAGTAGAAAAAAATGGAACCTTTGGGCAATTATGAGACTTTAGTTTTTTGATGATGGGAATATGGCTTTAAAAAAGATTGAAATTCTCGGGTTTAAGTCCTTTGCGGATAAGACTGTGCTCGAATTCCACGACGGAATTACAGCTATCGTCGGCCCGAATGGTTGCGGAAAGTCGAATATTTCAGACTCATTTCGTTGGGTATTGGGGGAGTCTGCCAAGTCCATGCGCGGAAGCAAGATTGAAGACGTCATTTTCTCAGGAACCAATAATAGAAAACCACTGAATATCGCCGAAGTATCCTTGACGCTTTCTAATTCCAATCGGGAGTTAGCGACCGAATTTGCTGAAGTTGTTGTGAAGCGTCGCGTGCATCGAAGCGGAGAGTCAGAATACTTCATCAATAATAAGTCAGTTCGCATGAAGGATGTTCAAGCGCTTTTCATGGATTCTGGCATGGGAAAGGATGCATTTTCCATATTCGAGCAAGGAAAACTTGACCAAATTATTGTAGAATCTCCCTTAGGACGCCGTTCCGTTTTCGAAAAAGCCGCTGGTATTGAAAAATTTCTCTACAGAAAAAATGAAGCTCTCCGAAAACTCGAACAAACTGAAGCCAACGTCGAAAGGGTCAAGGACATCCATCAGGAAATCGAAAAACAAATTATAGTTCTTGAACAACAGGCCGAAGTTGCTCGTCATTTCAAGGAAAATAAGGCCGAACTCGATTATCTTGAACTCGCACTGATGTCGACAAAGTGGGATAACCTGCAAAATAGAATTGAATCGACTAAGGCAAAGAGCGAAGAGAAGCAAAATGAAGTGAATGCTATTCAAGCCGGAATAAGCGTGCATGACGAAGATCTCCATCAAGCTAAGAAAAATTTAACCGAAGCTCAGCTGATTTTGCAAAGCAAGCGGGAAGAGGTCTACAAACGACGAAGTGAAAAAGAAATTAAATCCAAAGAATGGCAGGGGAACCAACAAAGGCTCCAAGAAATCATTCAAAAGGAAAAAAAATGGCTTCAAGATCTAGATCAACTCATTGAAAAACGCAAACAGTGGAAATATGAAGCAGGGGCTGCAGGAAAACAGCTTGAAGTTGTTGAGGCTGAACTTAAAACTCTTGAGAATACACGCGAGGAAAATCGGAATAAGCTGGCAAACCTGGAGACTGAAGTAGCAAAAATTCGCGAAACCCAGCAAATCCTGCATAAGGATTTGGTGAGAGTGCTTCAAAAGGAAAGCGAATCGGCAAGTGAATTGAAACAAGACAGCCTCCGTCTAGAGCACAATTTGGAGCGCAAAAGGCATCTTGTTGATAGGAAGGATCGTCTCACAGAGCAGATTCAAGAGATTACTAACGTCCTTGAAACAAAAAAATCAAGCATTGAGATTTGCAACCATGCTGTAGATCAGCAGAAGGGCGGCGTTCAGTCTATTGACAGAGAATTGAAAATTATTGTGACCGATATAGATGAAAATAAGAAGAAGTTGGATGCTCTTATCCGCGAAGTCGCAGAAAGTAGAGCCCGTCAAAAGGTCCTTCTTAGAATTCGCGAGCAGATGGAGGGGTTTTCCGTCGGCAGCAAGCGCATTCTGAAGGAATCTACCTCTCCTCAAAGTCCTCTTTTCAATAAGGTCAAAGGCCTATATGAATCCATTTCGGCATCAAAAGGGAGTGAAAAAGCCCTTTCAGTAGTGCTTAGACCTTATTCACAGACATTGGTGGTTGAAAAAACCGAGGATTTACAAGCTGTAATCGATTTTGCCAAGCAAAATAATCTCAAAGACTACTCCATTATTTGTTTGGAACAACTTGGACAATCAAATTACAACCCAATCGAAGGAGTCCCTCTGTTGAGTCAGGTGTCCGAAAATGACATCTCACGCCATTTCCTCAAAAATGTCTATGTCACAGAAAACGCGTTGGAAGCCTTTAGCCTCATCAAAAAGGCACAAGGAGTCGAGGTGTGGACTCAAGACGGAGCTTTCATAGATCCTAGAGGAGTGATTTTCTATTCTACAGAAGGAGATAACAACATTTTTATTCGGGAGGCAGAGCTCAATACCCTCGAAAAGAAACTTCATGAGAAAGAGGCTGTTCAGGCTGCCATGGAAACGACAATGAACACTCTTTCCCAGCGAAGAATAGAACTGCAAAATCAGAAGACTGAACTTGAAAAAACCCTCCGTCAAGAGGAAATGAAGCTCGTAGAAGCCAATTTTACACTTCAAAGGCTAAACTCTGACCTCAACCGTTTCAAGGCAGAACAAGCCAAATTAGATGAAGAATTCAAGTCCATTGATGAAGTTACAGATAAATTGCACCATCTGATTGCTGAACTCAAACAAAAACATGCTGAGGCTAGGGCAAAAGCTGAAGAAATGCGCCAACAAGAGTCAACGCTGACTTGTGGATTGGCAGAGCAAATGGCCGGACTGCAGAAGCAACAAAGCGGTCTCCGAGAAATAGAACCTCGCTATCAGCACAAACATGAAGAACAGCGCAAGTTGATGCATCTCCTTCAAGTTCTCGAAGTTAAGGAATTGGAAAGCCAGCAGCAAGAAAAGCATCTCCAGGAAGAAATAAAGAGCATGCAGCTGCAGCAAGATCATATTCAAGGTAATAACTCTGAATTCCAACAAATTCTCGAAGAGGTCGAAAAGTCCCTCGCCGATGTCCTTGCGCATACTTCAGAATGCGAAAAAGAGGCGGCGCACAAGCGGGAAGCCATCGAAGCTATCGAAAGAAAAACTGCCGATAGCAGAAATATTTTGAAACAACTTGAACAAGAGTTTCATCAATTTGGTATTCTTTCTGCTCAATTAAATGCCTCTGCGATATCTCTAGAAACAGAACTTAACGAGCGCTATCATAGAACCGTTGAAGAACTTAAGGCGCAGGCATATGTACTCGAAACATCTATAGAAAAAGCAGAAAAAGATATTCGCTCCCTTCGTCGCAAAATCGAAGAGGCCGGCGACATCAATATGACCTCAATTGAAGAATGCGATAAATACAAACAAAGATATGAGTTCCTTAGCCGCCAAATTGAAGATCTTGAGGCCTCCAAAAAAGAACTAGTCGAAATCATCACACAATTGGATGTAGAAAGCCGCAAAATTTTCCAAGAAACTTTCGAGAAAATTCGGGAAAACTTCAAGAAAAACTACCAGCTGCTTTTCAATGGGGGCGAGTCCGACCTGCTATTTACCGAAAGTGCAGATGTCCTCGAAGCCGGAATCGAAATAGTTGCAAAACCCCCAGGAAAACAGATGCGCTCGATCAGCCTTCTGTCCGGTGGAGAAAAATGTTTGACCGCGCTTGCGCTTCTATTCTCAATTTTTGAGGTAAAGCCAGCACCATTTTGTATTCTTGACGAAATTGACGCGCCGCTTGATGATTCCAACGTCGAGCGTTTTCTCAATGTTGTTAAAAAATTTGTGGATCGTTGCCAATTTATTATCATCACGCATAATAAGAGGACGATGTCTATTGCCGATGTGCTATTTGGCGTATCGATGCAAGAAAAAGGGATCTCTAAGATTCTAGCTATGGAATTTAGCAAAGAAAAAGACCCGGAACCTGTTCTTGTTTAAAATAATCTAATAACTTAGGAGTTTTTTATGTTGATTGGCATACCCAAAGAAGTGAAAGAGTTTGAATTTAGAGTCGGAGCAACCCCTGCGATGATCCGTTCTTTTGTTGAATCAGGCCATCAAGTCATGGTCCAGACACATGCCGGAGACCAAATTGGATTCTCAGATGCCCTATACAAAGAATCTGGAGCTCAAATTGTCACTTCAGCCAAAGAGGTTTGGACTGCCGACATGATTATCAAAGTCAAAGAGCCGCAAACTGCCGAATTTCCTCTCATGCATGAGGGACAGATTCTATTTTGTTATCTGCACTTGGCTCCAGACCCAATCCAAACACGTAATTTGCTCGACAGAAAAGTTATTGGCATTGCTTACGAAACTGTAACAGACGCAGCCGGCCGACTTCCGCTCCTTGTTCCCATGAGTGAAATTGCTGGTCGCTTAGCCATCCAAGTGGGAGCCGTATATCTTCAAATGAATAAAGGGGGCAAAGGGTTGCTTCTCGGAGGAGTTCCCGGAGTTCTTCCTGCGAACGTAATTGTATTGGGTGGTGGAGTCGTCGGAACAGAAGCGGCCAGAATGGCTTTGGGGCTTGGAGCTCGCGTAACTATCTTGGATAAGAATATAGATCGGCTCCGCACGTTGGATGCCATGTATGGACCTAATCTTCGAACGCTATATTCGACTACATTAGAGATTGAGCACATCTTAAAAACTGCGGATCTTGTGATTGGGGCAGTATTGATACCTGGAAAGACAGCACCTCGCTTGGTGACGAGGAATATGTTGAAGGGGATGGAGCCAGGATCTGTTATTGTGGATGTTGCGATTGATCAAGGGGGTTGTACTGAGACATCACGTCCGACAACACATGGGAATCCGACCTATGTTGAAGAGGGGGTTATGCATTATTGTGTGACGAATATGCCTGGGGCTGTTGCCCGTTCATCGACATTGGCGCTAACAAATGCCACGATGGATTACGCCTTAAAGATAGCCAACTTAGGTTACCAGCGTGCCCTTGCAGAGAACCATGGTCTCCGCAACGGCCTCAACGTTTGGATGGGCGAAGTGACAAACCACTCCGTGGCCCACGACCTTAACTACACCTACGTCCCTCCCGAGGAGGTGCTGGCCTAAATGAAGAATTGGTGACATTAATGGCTATGTCTTTTGCCGGTGGAATTTCCTGCGCTTTATCCCGTAGGGATTATTTTCAATAATAGCCCATGATGTAGCGCTGAAGGCGCAAATCGTGGGTAATGCCAAAATATATTCTTAGCTGCGTAGTGGCTATTTATCGTATATTAAGTGCCGCTACGCGGCAAAGGTTATTTTTTGCATTGACCCACGATTTGCGCTTACAGCGCTACGTCATGGGCTATTATTGAAGGCATCCCTACGGGATGCAAATCTTGTCCTGGGGGGCAAAGATAAAACTTGAAATAAAACTGTAGGTTTTGCATAATAAAGTCTAGGGAATTAATAAAAATATTACTAAAATGGAGTTTTTATGAATCTAGATGCTTGCAAAAAAAATTTAGTAGCTCTTCAAAATGAACCAAATTTTAGACTCTACCGTTTTGATGAAAATACAGGTTTACTTAACAAAGCAACCGCATGGGGAAGAGTCATAAGACTAATCTTAAATATCGTCACTTTTGGTGGGCAGGATAGAGAAGTGTTCCGAGCATACCAGGCTAGCATAACCGCAGTCAATAATGGAGATCTCAAAGAGCTTAATTCTTACGAATTTACAAAAAGTAATATCGGTTCTACTTTAAAAGGTAAAAGCATAGAAGATATTTTCAAAAAGAAATACGAACCGAAGTTCCTAGATTCACAAGGAACAGTCGACGCTGAGCCATTAGAAGTCGTTAATTCCGAAGAAGTAAAACCGACAGTGGTTGAAAAATCCGTGGAATCTGATGCAGAAGAACAAACAAAACTGGCTGAATTTAAAGAAAGCATTCGCATGGAGTCAGAAAAGGATGACCTAGATGCAACAGAAATCTTAAAACTGATTAAGGAACAAGGAAAATTTTCTTTGGAGACTTATAACGAGATGTTTCCGACCTTTACAGAAATTTTTAATAAATTAGCTTCAAAGTTATCTACCATCGATAAAGAAAAAATAACTGAATCGAAACAACTTGCAGCTACCGCTACGAATATTGCGGGAGAAATAAGAGTCGTTTCCCTTCTGCATGGGGCTTGGATGCATTTGAGAATGATGCTTATAATAAAGTAAGTGAAGTTCGTGATGCTTTTGTGAAAGCATACGTAGAGGTGGGTAAAGTAGAACTTGAACTGAGCTACCTTATGCTCAAACTGAAGAATAACGGAAATTTATCTGAAATGGATAAACAAAAACAACAAGAATTATTTGAAAGGATCGAAAAGGTCGAGACCTCTTTAAGCGAATTCTCCCAAAAGATGAAGGAATGGGGCTAGTAATCCCCAAAAAATTTGTAGCGGTATCAATATTCATTAAAATATCTATGAAGAGTGAGTTTCATTGCTGAAAAATATGATTGGCTCATTTGCGGGTGAATTTCCTGCGCTTTATCCCGTAGGGATTATTGAAGGCAAGCCCTACGGGATGCTCAAATTTGTACTAGGCTTTTATAAATCAGCGCGTTGTGCTGAAAGACGAATTATGTCCTTTGTGTCGTTTTGGTCCTTTCCATCCTGGGAGTATGGATAATAAAAATATTAAAATTATTGTATTAAAACTTGAAATAATATATAATTTTGTCATAAAAATAACCTATTAGTAATTATATGAATCCGGTTAATGGCGGCAAAACTCAGGACCTGGCAGAATGGATGCGACAAAGTAATGTTAATCCTGATAATGCTGGTGTGGGACCTGCGTTGGTTGCAAAAGAAATCGACGATGAAATCTCTTGGCAGGTTCAACTCATCAAAGATTATCTAGTTAAGCAAGTTCAAAAAAGAGACCGTAATGACAAAGCCGCCCAAGGAAAAATAGAAGGACTATTTGGCTCTCTTAATGCAAAAGAATGCAAATTTTTACTAGATAAATCAATAACTGCATTGATCGCAAAGTCATATTTGAAACCCTGGGCTCAAAGGATCTCAATAAATCCACAAAAAAGAAAAATTGCTTCCCTATATTAAAATAGCTTTGGCCAAAGCCTTATCCCTGGCTAATGACAGTGATGTGAAAACTTATCAAACGATTTTAAATAAAATTGTACCCATTGAAGTGCAGCACGATAAGGGCGGAACCGTTAATATCAAGAACATGGCTCTTGTATTTGGCGATTCTTTTATTCATGCTTAGGATTCGAAGGGGACGTCAATTCTGTACCATATGCCTATTTAGCGGCTGGATGCCTGAAAAAAATGGATTTGAATTTGCAGCTTCAAAATATATTGCTGGATGGAATTTCGCTCCGATCTGAAAAGACTCTCCCTGCACGGAAATTAAAAGCAGAATTAATGAAAAAAATCGAAAAGAATGGGGCATGTCTGATTTATGGTGGTTGGAGAGATCACAGCATTGTCTATGAATTTGAAAAACAAAAAGATGGAAAGTACACTTTCAGAATATACAACGAAGGGGCTGGTACGGAATTCCACAGAAGAACTACTAAAGATCGTCGCGATAAAGTCGATGGTTGTATAGCTCTTAAGGACATTTCAGAAACTGCCCTTATTTCAGATTCTTTTATTGCATGTTTGCAGTCTCTATGCCCCATGGAGTCAAAGGAAGGGCCAGCTGAACTACTTATCGGTTTTTTTCTTCCTCTGTTGGGCGGTGTTGCTGAAACCATTCCTCCTGGAGTGCAAAGTGAGCTTTCTCTTCAACGTTCCGGAACTTGTACATATAAATCCCTTCTTGCTTGCGTTGCGAATCACCTGAGTGAATATGATTATAAGCTCTTCAAAGTAGAGTTCAGTTCTTCTTGATGGATGAGTATTTGCCAACGCTAAAGACAGAAGCGAAGGCTAAGATTACTGAGTATGCATATGACGACGCAAGAAGAAATTATGCTTTGATAAAAGATCGATTGAGAAATTTGCAGCTAGTCTAGCCAAGCCCAAAAACCGAAATCTTCCAGTTAGTATATTTACGCGGGCTCAGGACGAAATCTTACAATATAAACAAGTGTTAAAAGTATATGAAGACCGAATTTTAGATTTTGAAAAGACTCAAATGCATAGCAAAGGAAAGATCGATGAACTCGACTCAAGTATGGGAACTTATCTTATGGGAATTGTGGGACCATGGGTATATAAGGATCAGGACCTATCCAGCATGGGGGCAAGGCACCTCTCAGACTTTCTAGGGAAGAATTGTGTCGATTTAATCAAGGCAATAGATAATTTGCCCCCTGCTTTTGACATTAAATTTTGCCCGGCCTTTGAAATTATCTTGCGCGATATAAAAATGGAAAAAAATAACACTAAAACTAAATACGGAGAGGATCAATATGTTTTGGATCTTTTGTTAAGGAAATTAGGTTCATTTAATCAGTGGCAAAAGATTAATTTTGCATCCCCAAGCGAAGCATTTAATCGATTAGAATTTATTGTAGAAGGGTTGATTAACAAAATCAACGAGGGATCTCTTGCCGAGGACTATGCAAGGCTTTTTTCATTTATGCACGGTATGGAAATAGCCTATGCACAGATGTCTCAGAAGGAAAATATGATCCTTCCTACTTTTAATTTTAGTCTCATTTCGGCGGCATCGATCAATCAATTAAGTGAATTGCAATGCTCAGATCCATTTTGGGTGGAACACATTAAACAATTAAATGAGTTGCCCAATCGTCCATTAGCATTTCGAGGAATACAGTTTGACTCGAATATGAGCTGGGATCAGCAAGGACAAGGAATCTCTTTAGACTTCGCCATTTGTGATGCAGTTTACAACTGGTTTCAAAAAAATATACCCCTTAAAGAAAAAGTAACACAAAGTATTGAAAAACAACGGATAAAGCAAAAAAAATTTATAGAAGATGAGATTGCAGAACAAAAAAATCGTATTGCTATAGAACAAAAGCGCATAGACGGACAAGGGTGTGTAGATTATGAGGAAAAAAAGCTCCTGGTTGAACTAAGTGAAGAAATTGATGCAATACCCGGTCAAGTGCGTGATAATCCCAAGTGGTGGCCGTGGGGATTTCGTGAACCCTGTGATGAAGAGCCATATGCAACGCGATCGGTTGAGTTTAAAGGGGCATTTCTGTACGCTAAGCAGTCTTTTTTTGAAAAATTAATAGATGGAAAGAGCGATCTCCTTCCCCCAGAATTCCGAAAACTGATGGATGTGGGGGCAATTTGTCACAATATATTTTCAAAAAAAGAGTCTTTCTCTGATGAATGTATATCATGTCCAACAAAATTGGTGTGGACGTATCAGACGCCGAATATACTGCATTTCATACCCACAATGAGCAGTAAATTTTCATCGGCATGTCAGCGGACTAATAGATATATAGATTCCATTCCAAATGAATCTTGCAAACTAATTTATAGACAGAATCCGGTTCAAACGATGAAGGGCTATTCTGAATCAACTGCACCTCGTGAAACTGCAAGCTTGGCTGGGGTAGTTAAATCCACTGAAATTGGGAGAGATGATGTCCTAGAGATTCTTTCATTAGCAAGCTCTCCCTGGATTTTAATTGATTCATTGCTTATCTATTACAATGAAAATCGCAAAGATCTATCTGATGCAAGTTGGTTTAATTTATTTCACTCTTTGCTTTTTAACGGAAATTTTCTTCTTCGCGCCTTGGGTGATTTGCAACAAAGAGACATTCTTGTGTCTAAATTCCGTAGATTTTTTAACGTGATTATCGAAAATGCAATTGAACTTAATGATTTTTCCACAGCTGCTAATGTTGCTTGGATGGCAAAAAATGTACAAACTTATCTCGATCATGTCATGGAAAAAGAAGCAGGTGCAAAAAAAATAGAGCCTATCATTGCTGTGACGACCCTGACACGCATTTTTGAAAAAGGGACAGTTGCCAAATTTGGGATTCATAAGCCGGTGCTGTTTGAGGCCATGACAGCTTGTTGTAAAGACTTATTCCTCAAAGGACCTCAGACAGACGATGAAAAAAAGCTGTTTGCATATGGTTGTATAGCTAATTCTTTTAGACTGTTGAATCCGCCTGGAAATAAGTCATGGTGTATTCCACGGTCCGAAGATGCTATGAATGCGATGGCAAATTTACGCAATACTCTTTCAAAATTGGATATAAATGATGGATTGAAAAGAACGATAGATAAGAGTTTGAGAATATATGGTGCTTACATTATGAAGATCATGTTTCCATTGATGAAGAATGCGTGTTTATTAGCATCCCATTTAATTGATGAATATTCTATAATAGATGGACTGACTGGCCAGTTTTATGGTTATATTTACCTATCCTCCGGAACATTTGTACCAAAGAATGATGTCGTATTTCGCATTTTTGATAAGCCGCTACCATACGATGTTATACGAATTTTACAAGAGCAAAACGTATTTGTGAAAGTTGCTAAAATTGATTTTGATAAATTTCGATGTTGTATTGCTCGGGATAATGTCATTCATATTCAGGATGTTGAATCAAAGCTTGAATTGAGAGTTTCTCTCCAAGATGGATCTGTTTATGTTCTAACAGAAGTATTCCTGCAAAACCAACCTCAAAAATTATGGCTGCATCATATTCCCTTTTCCCTAGATTTTAGAAAATCATTATTTTGCAATAAGTATCTACATCGTAACTATGAAAATATATATTTTCTATGTGACAAACAGACGCACAAACCTGTCTACCAGGGATCTCAAGTTAAAGATAGCATAAGTTTTGAACTATCTTCGAGTGTTTCTCCTAAATTAATAGTTGTCCATTCATATCAGGATACATTCTTTTCCAGCTTTGAAAAATCAGGCAATACCGTCT
>CAVRUH010000007.1:0-561902 GCA_963724325.1 Waddliaceae bacterium
CCACCTGTTCCTGGCAGCAGGCCTAATGTTGACTCTGGAAGCCCTAGTCTTATTTCTGGTTTGTCAAGGGCAATGCGATGATGGCAGGCTAAGCATATTTCAAAAGAGGCTCTGAGAGCAGTTCCATTGATCACTGCAACAATTGGTTTACCTGATTTTTCTATCCTCCGAAAGTAAGATTTAATCAATTGAGTGAGATTAAAAATCACTTCTGCAGAACCTTCAGGGATGGAAAAAGGGGTCTCTTCGAATGAAGTGATGATGACTCCTTTGACCTGGTTTTTTTCTATTTTTTCGACTGCTGATTGCAAATCCGATAGGGGATTGGTGATGATAATAATATCGTCCATGTTAGTCCTCCATCCTTTCGATGATGGTTGCGACGCCCATGCCGCCAGCAGCGCAAAGCGTGGCAAGGCCATAGCGCAATTTTCGTCTTTCTAGCTCATCAAGCAAAGTTCCTAGGATCATGGCACCGGTGGCCCCTAAAGGATGTCCCAAAGCAGATAGGCCTCCATTGACATTCACTTTTTCGAGTGAAATATTCATTTCTTTGACGAAATGGAGCACCACAGAGGCGAAGGCTTCATTGATTTCGATGAGGTCCATTTGATCTATGGTGAGATTTGCCTTTTTAAGTACCTGTTTGGTGACAATGGCAGGAGCGATAAGCATGATGGAGGGGTCCGTACTCGTTAATGCACTGGCGACGATTCGCGCGCGGGGTTTTAGACCAATTTTCTTGTTTCCAACTAAAATCAAACTGCTGCCATCTACAATTCCTGACGAATTTCCCGCTGTGTGCAGGTGATTGATCTTCTCGACTTCAGGATATCGACTTAAGATGACATCATCAAATCCAAGAGATCCTATGGTGTCAAATGAAGGCTTTAGTTTTCCTAACCCTTCTAGTGTTGTATCTGGACGAAAATGCTCGTCTCGATCAAGAATAGTGAGCCCATTTTGATCCTTCACCGGAATGACCGAATTCCTGAAATAATCATTTTTCCATGCGTCAGCTTCGCTAGTTTTTGCGATCTTAATGCATATTCGTCTAATTCTTTTCTTGAGAAACCATCCATAGTGGCAATGAGGTCAGCTCCGATTCCTTGAGGAACCGATTCGTGAAGCAAAAGCAGTTTCGGGATCTGTCATCATAGGTGAACCATCAGAACCCATTTTGACGCGCGACATGCATTCTATGCCGCCGCTGACGATGAGATCGTTAGTGCCGCTGTTAATAAGGGCTGCTGCCATGTTGGTTGCCACGAGCCCTGAAGCACAATAGGTATTTATTTGTACGGCCGGTATGGATTCATGCCAGCCGGCTTTATAGACAGCTGCTTTGGCAATGTCGCCGCCCTGCTCGCCTATTGGAGTAACGCATCCCATAATGACACATTCAACACGGCTTATCGAGATGATTTCGTTTTTCGGAGAGTTCTAAATAGCCCTTCGGCTAAATTTACAGGAGTGACTTCATGCAGGGAGCCCGAGGGCTTGCCTCGACCTCTAGGAGTTCTGATAGCATCATATATAAATGCTTCGTTTAATAGTTTGTTTCCCAATGGCGATGTTTCTTATCTTGTTTAATGATTTCTGAGCGCATAACAGGCTGTACTAATTTACTGGTGAAGCAATCGTTTTCTCCACATCCAAATGGAATATTTAGCGCTATAACACCCTGGAATCTATTGTGGAAAAGGTTATCATAGGTGTCTCGCAATTCAAAATTGATGTAATTATTGAATCTCATACCCACTCTAATTTTTGCTCCCCCAATATTGCTGTGTTCTCTTCCCTGGTAATAATAGCCGCCTATCGCACCATATAGGCAGCGGCAGCACTTTTCAAATTCTGCATCGATACCTGAAAGCACTCTACGTGTTTTATATCCATAAATCCAGAGATTTCCTGGAAATGTGCATAACTCATGATCAGATTCACAATTTTTGTGTCCGACAGGAAGGTAACTCATTTATTCTCAAAATCACCCAAGATGTCAATATTTAAATCCTGCGCCAACTTGATTGAACTCGCTATGGTCTTTGAGGTAGTCGTAGTATATGTTTAATCCAGACGATTTGGTTCCAACTTGGATTCAAAAATCTTACTCCTGTTCCAATATTGAAGGCTGTGGAACCATTTCCTAAAAAATGAGCTCTAAAATTAAAAATGAATGGAAGCAGCTAGGCTTAAAATCACATGGGCTCAGGAAAAGACCCAATGTGCCATAAGATGATTCTACTCCACATTCTTTGCCGCCTACACCTTCAACACTGACCCGGCCGTACAAAGGAAAAATAGGTTCATTGTGATAGTAGTGCATTTCTGATGTTGCCTGGCATTCTTCAACCTGAACTGTCAGTGCTGCATTTTTAAGCACAATAGGTTCTGCAGCTGCAATTTCTTGTGTCGGAACCTTAATATTGTCGATCGGTGTAATGTATTCCCCAAGAGTGAAATCTTGGATATTTTCACCTTCCGCATTATAATCGTTAGGTTGAGCTAGGGGAGATGTGTCAATTAGGAAAGTGCATTCTGAAGGGATTTCATCGTTTCCCTGTAGTGTCATGATTCCAAGCGTTGCTCCGATAAGTAATCCATGTATCTTCATATTACCCTCACGTGTGTGTAAAATTCATCTGTAAACCAATAAGAAATTAATATCAATAAATTTTTTTAAAAAAGAGCCGCCTCGAGGATTTCCTCGAGGCGGCGGGTGCTCTTAGTTCAGTTTCACAACATTAATTGTGGACAGAGCTGTTACTTCAAATCCACTAATGTTTTGAACTTCAATGAGACGAATCCGGTGTCACGCATTCCACCAGAACCGTTACTGAAGTTGTCTGATTAAGATTGTCTATTTCCATTATGCTTGAAGGAATTCCCACTGTATTTAGTGTTAATTCGAATTCAGCAATAAATGTTTCCATGGTAGCAGTAAGTAATGTCAAGTTATACGAAACAAGATAGAGCCCTACTGTATCCAGTTCAACTGCAGAGCCAATCAGCGATGTATCGCCTTCTTGAATCTCAGCAGGGAAATCGTAAGCAACTATTCCATCATCAGGAACAGCTACCCCTGTCGCTGTAGTTGCCTGTAAATAACTGCTTATGTCAGGACCTGTAGGACCAGTTGGGCCAGCAGTACCACTAGCACCAGTAGGACCAGTAGGACCAGTTTCACCGTTATTACCGTTTTCACCATTGTCACCGTTCATGCCATTTTGACCGGTAGCACCTGTAGGGCCAACAGCTCCGGTAGGACCGGTAGCACCGTAGCACCGGTATCACCGTTATTACCGTTTTCACCATTGTCACCGTTCATGCCATTTTGACCGGTAGCGCCGGTAGGGCCAACAGCTCCGGTAGGACCGGTAGCACCGGTAGCACCGGTATCACCGTTATTACCGTTTTCACCATTGTCACCGTTCATGCCATTTTGACCTGTAGCGCCAGTAGGACCAACAGCTCCAGTCAGGACCAACAGCACCGTAGGACCGGTATCACCAGTCTCACCATTTAGGCCGTTTTCGCCATTTTCACCGTTCATGCCATTTTGACCTGTAGCGCCGGTAGGACCAACGGCTCCAGTAGGACCAGTGTGACCTGTAGATACCAGTAGGACCTGTGGACCAGTGTACCAGTAGGACCTATAGGACCAGTAGGACCAGTAGGACCAGTTGCGCCTGTAGGCCTGTGTACCAGTAGGACCTATAGGACCAGTAGGACCAGTTGGACCAGTGGCACCTGTAGGACCTGTGTCACCTGTGGGGCCCTGATGACCTCGATGACCTTGTTCACCTCTACATCCTGTAGGACCCATATATCCTCTTGGACCGTCCGCTCCTGTAGGACCTGTAGGACCAGTTGAACCAGTGTCTCCGGTATTTCCCATAGGACCAATAGGACCGGTTTCTCCAGAGGCTCCAGTAGCACCAGTAGGGCCAGTTTCGCCATTAGCACCTGTAGGACCAGTTGCTCCAGTTTCGCCTGTATTTCCAGTAGCACCTGTGGGACCAGTAGGACCAGTATCACCTGTTGGGCCTTGATGCCCTCTACAGCCTTGTTCACCTCTAGGGCCAGTTGGGCCGCAATGTCCTCTTGGACCTTCACGCCCTTGAGGGCCTTGTTCACCTTCATCACCTTGAGGTCCTTGAGGGCCTTGAGCTCCTTGTGGACCTACGGCACCCTGAGCGCCATTTTGGCCATTTTGACCATCTTGACCATCCTGACCGTTCTGACCGTTTTGGCCATTTGCTCCCTCAGGGCCAGTGGGGCCGGCAGGACCGGTGGGTCCTCTTGGTCCAGCTATGAAGCGGTGGCCTGAACTCGAGGAATGTTTCATATCTGTATCGGCAATTGGATCGGCGTATGCTGATTGCACGCACACGAAAATTGCCATAAAAAGTATTAATTTTTTCATATAAAGTAGAGCTCCTTGGTTAAAAGTTGGGTATCTTCGAGCTATATAATGGTCTGTTTTATTTTATCAAGTATAATTTTTAAGAAAGAAAAATCCGCTTGCAATTTTCCGCTGAAAATTGCAAAATAAAATTTTACAGTCAAAACATGCGAGGTCACTCATGGCAAGGTTTTTTATTAATTTGGTTCTATATGGAATGTTATTCTTCTTGATCCACAAGTTTTTACCCGAGACATTTGATTTGCTCGTGGTGTGGATTACGCACATATTTGATTTTATTTCAAATATCACTCTTTGGTTGGTGGACAAAGTCCAATTGGCCTTTAATGCTGCAAAGTAATTTTGCATCCTTCATGATGTAGCAACTGCCGCAGACTAGAACTGTTTCGCCTGTGGCTTTTGCATCTTGAATGGCTTGAAAAACTCCTGCTAAAATTGAGACACATGGAATAGTAGGATGAGTTCCGAATGCCCGTGCTAGCTCTTCAACCGAGTATCCGCGATCCTCTGGGACTGCTACGATATAGATGTATCGAGAATAATTTTTTATTATCTCAATAGATTTCGCAAGATCTTTTGTTTTGCACATACCGAAAACGATACGCAGGGGAGTTCCACGGAGCGTTTTCATGAGTCTTTCTAGGCCATCAGGATTGTGCGCGACATCTAGAATCAAATTGACACCATCTTTTTGGTGTCTTTCCATTCGGCAGGGGAGTGATGCTTCAAGGGCTTCTGGATGCAATTCAATACCTAGGACATCCAAACCCATTTTGGCAATCGCTCTGTTTTCCTGTTCTGTTGTTTCAAAATTTCCATGAACCTCATAAAAAGGTTTTTTTCTTGGAATAAATGGAGTATTTGGACCTAAAATCACTGGAATGTCAGCTTTTATAATACCAGCCTTTTCTTGGGCGATCATTTCTAAGGTAGAACCCAGGTGTTGAGTGTGGTCGAGGCTGATCGATGTGATGACTGAAAGCTTTGGAGTCAATATATTTGTCGCATCGAACCTTCCCCCCAAGCCCGTTTCAAAAACTGCCCAATCAACCTTGTGATCAGCAAAATATTTCAGAGCAATCATTGTAGTGATCTCAAAAAAAGTAGCTGGAATCTGATTTTTCTCGGCGGCTTCAAAAATCTGGGTCAAATATGCAGAAACGTCTGTTTCCGAAATTTGATTACCATTGATTTGAATTCGTTCGCAAAATGATTCAATGTGCGGGGAGGTGAATACACCCACCCGATTGCCGGCGCACATTAATCCTTTTCCGATCTTAATTGTTACAGATCCCTTTCCATTGGTTCCTGCCACATGCACCGATTTGTAATATTGGTTCGGACAGCCAAAAATATCATTCAAACGTTGCATATTGACAAGGCCGGATTTGACAGCTCCGTGAAGATTGACAGCAAAGAGCTTTTTGATTTGTTCAGGATACGAAGCGTTCATATAATTGCTGGAAAGTTTGTTCATTTACCCAGGAACAGCCCAAAGGATTTTCAGGTTTGACGCTTCCGTGGAAGTCGGAACCACCCGTTTTAATCCATTTTTTACCTTCTGCTATGTCCGCCCAAGGTTTTTCGGCATCAGCAGGAAACTTTGCATAGTGGACTTCGATCCCATCGAAATCCAATCCTAAAATTTCGTTAATAAGCTTCCGGTTCTTGATAATATGCGGGTGAGCGATGACAGCCAAACCATTAGCATCATGGATGGTTTGAATAGTCTCTTCAACAGAAATGTATTCGCTCCGAACATAGCATGACTTTCCCTCTCCCAAGTAATTATGGAAGGCGTCGCGGATTGAGCCGATGTATCCCTTCTTCATCATCGCCATCGCAATATGGGGGCGTCCAATGGATCCTTGCTGTCCTAAACTAAGGAGTTCCTCCTCGGTAATGGGCATGTTGTGCATCTTTAAAAGCTCCAACATCTGACGATAACGTTCCAACCTGCGGGTCTTGTGCTTTTCACATAATTCCAGAATCGAAGGACTGTCCAGTTTGAATGAATAGCCCAGCACGTGGACGCTGGAGTTATCATGTGCTGCAGAAAATTCAATCCCTGAAATCATTTTAAGACCCAACTTTTCCGCAAGAGGAAGAGCTGTTTTATATGCTCCAACAGTGTCATGGTCAGTGATGGATAGGCCTCTCAGACCTATTTGTTGAGCCAACCTGAGTAATTCTTCAGGCGACATCGTGCCATCAGAGCAGTTTGTGTGGCAATGGAGATCATATCGATTCATATTTGATGTACCTAACTTCCGGTTCTAATTCTATTCCAGTGCTTGCTTTCACCCTATTTTTCACTTTCTCAATTAACATTAATAATTCTTCGGAAGTGGCTCCCTCTTTGTTAATCAGGAAGTTGGCATGCAAGTCAGAAACCTGCGCCCCGCCAACTGAGGTCCCTTTTAATCCGCACTTCTCAATCAAAGCCCCAGCATGCTCACCCTGAGGATTTCGAAAAATGCAACCCGCCGATTTTGACCCGTATGGTTGAGTTTTTGTTCTGTAAGAAATAATTGACAATTGCTTTTCTCGGGCATCGCTCGCTTGGGAAAGTTCGAAGGTCGCTCCCACTATAGCCCCATGCATACTTTGGAATAAGGATGTCCGGTATGAGAATTGTAGTTCGTTTTTATACAGTGTCCGGATTTCGCCAGAATCTGTAACAAAATCGACACTCTGAAGAGTTGTTGAGGTTTCCATTCCATTTGCACCAGCATTCATAAAGACTGCACCACCGACACTTCCAGGTATTCCGGAGGCAAATTCAAGTCCAGACCACCCCTTGCGAGCTGTTTGAACACCCAGCAGAGAAAAACTGTACCCAGCACCAACGTGGAAAACTCCCGGTTCAACTTCTTGCATGAAGTCGATTTTATTCAGAATCACCACTCCATTGTACCCTTTGTCATCAAAAAGACAGTTGGAACCCTTTCCCAGAATCAAAAATGAAAGCCCCAGTTTTTTGGATAGATGGATTGCAGCAACCATTTCTTGGATTTCACGAACTTCCACAAAATAACGTGCCGGGCCCCCAATTCCCAAAGTACACACCTCTTTTAGAGGTTTGTTTTCTTTAAATGTGATCATTGAGGGAGTCCCTGCTTTTTCTTGAAGATCGCATCTATTATTGCATTGACATAGGAAACCGCCTCGGGCGATCCAAATTTTTTGGAAAGACGGATAGCTTCAGCAATAACTACCTTAGGGGGTAGCGTTTCATCATGGTAGAGTTCATAAATGCCCAAACGGAGGACATTGCGCTCCACGCTATTGATGCGCGACAGATCATAAGCTTCCGAAGTTTCGGAGATAAGTCCATCAATCTCGGGAAGGTGTACTAGGATCTTTTTGACCAAATCAAGACCCTCGTTGACGATTTTACGCGGGACAGATAGTTCCTTCATCATTAAAGAGCAAAGATCCTCATCGGAAGGATGCCCTAAATCAAAGCTGTAGAGCATTTGGAAAACCAATTCTCGGTATTTCTGTTGTGGTATTATCATGGATCTTATCGGAGTTTTATCTCCACACCCCTTTCGTTCTCAATATTTTTGTGTTGTAGATAGATTCGACGCAAGCGCGATTCTGAATCAAATTGCAGATCGAATTCCAGCCAACCCTCGATGAATTGGAAGGAAATCAGCGTCCTGTCTCTGAATTTTTCCTTGCATTGCGCCCGTTCAAAAGCATTCTCAGCTAGTTCTCTAGGCATGAATTTTGCAAGTTTTGTGGGGCAACAGTGCGGGCAAATGAGATAATCAACGAATTCTTTGAAGGCTAATTGATTCGAAACCGGCACACCCAAATCGAAAGCAATATCTTCCGGCAACGACATGGGATATCGATAGCGAAGAAGGAACCGGGAAATAAAATCAAATGGCTTCATAAAAAAATCAGATCATTATTTCTTACCATTTTAGCAAATTCGCCCTTGTCAAGCAACACCCAAATTTGATACCCTTATGATATGTTAGCAGTATTTCTCGACACAGAAACTACAGGTTTGGATCCATTAAGGCATTCGCCCATTGATATTGCCATCAAAGTAATCGACACAAAAACAGGCAATCAAGTCGGGGAATATCAGAGTATTATCCAGATTCCAAGGGAACAATGGGACCAACGCGACCTTGAAAGCATTGAGGTCAATGGATTTACCTGGGAAAAGATCCTTCAAGGTAAAGATATTGAAGTTGTCTCGTCTGAAATACAATTGCTATTTCATAACCTAAAAATCGAACGGAAGACAGCCTTTTTTATTTGTCAAAATCCTTCTTTTGACCGTGGATTTTTCAATCATATCGTCCCGGTTTATATGCAAGAAAGTCTAAATTGGCCCTACCACTGGCTCGACCTAGCCTCAATGTATTGGGCCGTCGTTAATATCATCCCGGAAAAAATGCCAAAAAAGCTTTCCCTCTCAAAAAACGCCATCGGAGAGCACTATCATATTCCGCCAGAGAACAGACCCCATCTCGCCATAAATGGTGTAGATCACCTCATTAAATGTTATCGTGCTGTTATAAACACACGGCCTTCGTAATTTCTAGAAAATAAGCTCTTGACAAATAAATGTTAATTAATGTATAACTTTTTTTAAAAAAAGGAGATAATATGGATTTGAGTAAAGTGGACTTTAGTACTGTTGGTGTTGACGAGTTAGAACATATTTATGCTCAGCCAAGTCGGCGAGCCCCTGATTCTATTGCTAAAAAGGTAGGTGAGGCAGCTCTTTTTGCCCTCCAATATTTTGTTGGTATTTTAATTGAAATACTCGCGATCGCATGCTGTGCGATTCTATATCCTTTTAGCGCAACCTGGTTCGATCCTAAGAAATTACAAAATGATGGCGATAATAACAACAAAGACATTCCTATCATATTGGTTCATGGTTACTTGCATAACAGCACAGGGATGCTCATACAGAAAAAATTATTTGAGAAAAACGGATACAGAAATGTATTTACTATAGATCTTGGCGCATGGCCCGTGAATAAGCGCATTGAAGATTATGCTACCTTATTACAGAAAAAAGTGAATGAAATCGTAAATATGCCAGGTATGAACTCAGAAAAAAGAGTCAATCTCGTCGGTCATTCGATGGGAGGCCTTGTGTGCGCATACTATGCACAACATCTCGCATCAGCGGACAAAGTTGTAGTTGGAAAAATTGCCACGATGTTATCTCCATTGCGAGGGACTAAAATGAGTATTTTTGGCTTCGGTAAATGTGCACGCCAAATGTCTCACAAAAATAAATTTGTTAATCATTTGAGTTACGAAATAAGATACTTACCAAAAGCTGAATATTTGCATTTTGGTAGTAAGACTGATTTTATTGTCAGTCAAAAATCAGCCTTTAATGATGATCCTCTAGTAAAACAGCAATCTTCTGTTGATAAAGGCCAGGAAACAGGTAAAAATTACCCATGGGGTCACTGTGCGATTCTATTCTCCCCTGGAGTCAACAAAGAAATACGTAACTTCTTTGAACAACAAGAAAACTTTTCCGACATAGAAGTTTAGTCATTAACCAAAGTTTTGGATAAGCATGTAAATGCTTACCCAAAACGAATGTAGAATTGCGATTAGTGCGAAGAGCACATTTTTTTGCTATCTTGCGACCAGGACCAGATGCCCCAGCAGCAGAGCATGAAATAACAGCCAAATAGAACAGCTTGGGAGTACATTCCAAAATAAATATTGAAGCCAATCCAACCAATGTTGGCAATTAACCACATCCATTGTCCAATCACATTTTTCTTATTCACGAAAATGTTACCTGCTAATGAAAGGGCAACCAATACCCATGACATAGCCTGTAATATTTGATCAAATGTTGCATTCTCTAACATATAAAAACCTCCTGTTTGATGACGATATTCTGATCGAAATTTTGAAAGAAGTCAAGTCGAAACCACTTTTCTATTTCTGCCATTTATTGTAAGATACAGCCAAAACCCAAAAGGAGATTTCCCATGACAAACAGATTTTCAGGCAAGCTCGAAGTTATTTGCGGTTCTATGTATTCCGGGAAAACAGAAGAACTTGTTAGAAGGCTTCGCAGAGCAGAATATGCGAACAAAAATGTGCTGACTATCAAGCACAAAATCGATAATCGCAAGTCCCATTCCTGCATCGTAAGCCACAATGGAGTCGAAAGAGAAGCATTTCCAATCAGCAGCTGTGAAGAGGGAGTCGCTGCTCTAAGAGAGGTCATCGATCAAAATTATGATGTCATCGGCATAGACGAAATTCAGTTTTTTCCTGCGGCTATCGTCGATACAATTCAAGAGCTTATCTTGAATGGAAAACGAGTAATTGTAGCGGGATTGGATCTTGATTTTCGCGCAGAACCCTTCGGAATTGTTCCTCAGTTGATGGCGCTCGCGGATGAAGTGCTTAAACTCAGAGCTATTTGTTTGGTTTGCGGTGATGAAGCAAATTTTACTCAGCGATTAATCAATGGACAACCAGCACGGTACGACGATGAACTTATTTTGGTGGGAGCAGATGAGTGCTATGAAGCCCGTTGCAGAGCCTGCTACAGGATGGAAAAAAAACCACTAGTCACTTGCGACATCTAAAACTTATCATCCCTTCCCATCCTGCTTATCATGCCGCTTGCGATCATGCATATCCTGTAATTCCTAGGGAAAACAGGATATGCATGATCGCAAGCGGCATGATAAGCAGGATGGGAGAAGGAAATGAATATTTATGAAGTTTTTTTTGATATTTCTTTCTCTCTGTTTCTATGGGAAAAAAACCACTAGTCACTTGCGACATCTAAAACTTATCATCCCTTCCCATCCTGCTTATCATGCCGCTTGCGATCATGCATATCCTGTAATTCCTAGGGAAAACAGGATATGCATGATCGCAAGCGGCATGATAAGCAGGATGGGAGAAGGAAATGAATATTTATGAAGTTTTTTTTGATATTTCTTTCTCTCTGTTTCTATGGAAAAAAAACCACTAGTCACTTGCGACATCTAAAACTTATCATCCCTTCCCATCCTGCTTATCATGCAGCTTGCGATCATGCATATCCTGTAATTCCTAGGGAAAACAGGATATGCATGATCGCAAGCGGCATGATAAGCAGGATGGGAGAAGGAAATGAATATTTATGAAGTTTTTTTTGATATTTCTTTCTCTCTGTTTCTATGGGAAAAAAACCACTAGTCACTTGCGACATCTAAAACTTATCATCCCTTCCCATCCTGCTTATCATGCAGCTTGCGATCATGCATATCCTGTAATTCCTAGGGAAAACAGGATATGCATGATCGCAAGCGGCATGATAAGCAGGATGGGAGAAGGAAATGAATATTTATGAAGTTTTTTTTGATATTTCTTTCTCTCTGTTTCTATGGGAAAAAAAACACTAGTCACTTGCGACATCTAAAACTTATCATCCCTTCCCATCCTGCTTATCATGCAGCTTGCGATCATGCATATCCTGTAATTCCTAGGGAAAACAGGATATGCATGATCGCAAGCGGCATGATAAGCAGGATGGGAGAAGGAAATGAATATTTATGAAGTTTTTTTTGATATTTCTTTCTCTCTGTTTCTTCGGTGATCTTGATGGTAAAGAGTATTCGCTGGCGATATGTGCGATATTTAATGACGAAGCAGATTATTTGCAGGAATGGATTGAATACCATCTTCACGTAGGTGTGGAGCATTTTTATTTGTATAATAACAACAGCAAAGACGACTATTTGAATGTCCTTTTTCCTTACATTGCACAGGGAATTGTCGACTGCACGGAGTGGCCAAGCCCCCAAGATCAAGATTGGGTGCCTTATCAGATTGGGGCATATAATCACTGTTTAAAGAATTCCAAGGCTTATTGGCTGGCCATTATTGATATTGACGAGTTTATAGTTCCGGTTAATGAAGACAATATCCTTGCCATCTTATCCGAATTTAAAGATTTTGGCGGCCTTAAAGTGTTTTGGCAGAATTATGGAACTTCATTTTTGCCTAGTTTGCCGCCAGATCGTCTGATGATTGAAAGTCTAATATGGAAATATCCTTGGGATCATGAGCGCAATAGAACCGGTAAAACGATTATCCAGCCGAAGAAGGTCAAGAAATGCTCTATTCACGATCACGAATATTTTCCTGGTCATTTTGCTGTTACAGAAACGGGAGCGAACACATATAAGGCGCCAATTTCAATCGATAAAATCCGTATCAATCACTATTGGACACGAGCTGAAGATTATTTTTTTGGACAGAAGATCCCCCGGATGGAACGGCATGATGGAAAGCCGGTGCCTCAGGAAAAAATCGACCATATTCTATTCGAGTGCAACCAGGTCGAGGATCCCATAATTCTCAAATTGGTTTCTCATAAGTTCTTTTTGTAATGGAATAAGTCTAGTGAAATCTTCAAAAGCTTTAGCCTTAAGGACCGCAGATTTATTCTTGAAGTGTGCGTCCATGGTCTCCGCAATGAATTCGTATCCTTGGCCTTTTTCGTCATGATAGCAGCCAAGATTGTTAATGAATTCTAAGCATGCATTTTCAAGATACATAGGATTATCTTCGACCAAATGAGTAAATTTTTTATTTGCAATAATTTCTTTAAATTCTTCAACGGTTAAGTTTTCCGCCTGGACCAGTGGCAAAAAACAGTTTTTATATAATTCGCCGACTGTTTTTGATTTTTTAAAAAGGGACTCTAAATGATAATTTGCGTATGAACTACCAAAATTGATAAGTGTGGCCAGTGCAGCTTTTTTCTCAACTGGAATTTTGGAGTGGCAGCAAATTTGGTTCGTGATTTGGTCCCAGTATGGATTAGAAAGAATTAAATAACTGGCACATAAAGATCGAAGTTGAACAGAATCAATATCTGCTTGCTCCCCAAGACTTATCTCGAGGTCGAACAATTCTTTCTCGAGGGCCCGGGCAATTGCTATTTTGTATTCATTACGTTTTTGGTGCATCCCAGCAAAATCACAAACAGGGGCATCCTGTAATATGACACGCAAGGAGGGGAGTTGAAGCATATTGACTTTTTCACTGAGCTCGGTATCTTGAGACATCAGTGATGCTCTTAGCAGGGGAATATTATCAATGGAAAGTTGAAGATGGATTTCTTTCCATTTTGCAACATTCTGATCAACTTTTGGAGTAATTTTACAAAAATTTGTGTTAAAATCTATTCCGTTCATATTCTCCCTGCATAAATAAATTTATTTTGCCCTAATAGAAAAATTTTTGGTGGTATCTACAAGGCCGTTAACCAAGACGTCGACGCGATAGGTTCCCACAGGAAATTCTGCTGTAGGTTTTAAAGAGAAATCGATATTTCTTGTTCCATCAGTTGAGATGTCATTTGTGAAGATAAGGGTGCCTGGCTCAGCGGCATCTCCCACGTCGACCACATACCATGAAGCTCGAAGATTTGTGTTGGCCGGTGCATCGACAATTCTGACCACGGCATGGATCGTATCTGTAGGTAAAAATACATCTGATGGATTTACAGGCTCTCTCTCGTCACCTTTTGTATCCAAAGCCAAGGTTATAGATGATATTGCTCCGGCTTCTAAATCTGTGTGGTACCCTGTGCTCACAGCAAAAGCTGCCATTGCGGATAATAGGGCTATTTTTGAAAATGATATAAAGTTCATGAAATCTCCTTGTGTGTTATTTATTTATCATCTACCACACAAGATATGTCTTGTCAATTCAATTTTAAAGTCTCTGCTAAGTGCAAAGGCCGCCGGCCTGTGGCATCGGTAATTTGAGTGCGGCATGAGATCCCATTTGCCACAATGAGAGCATCTGGATGGGATCTCACTGCAGGGAATAGTTGAAGTTCGCCGATTTTATTTGAAAAAGCAAAATGTTCTTTTTCATAGCCGAATGATCCTGCCATTCCACAGCATCCTGAAGGGATTTCTTCAACCTCATACCCCAGTGCTTTCAATACATTAAGAGTAGGTTGCATGCCGATGAGCGCCTTTTGGTGGCAATGGCCATGAAGCTGCACCTTTTGCTTCAATCTTTCAAATGGAAGCTCCCCATTTACAATATGTTTCTCTAGAAACTCATCAAAAGAGGTGGCGAATTGAATAACTTGTTTGAGTTTTTCATGATCATATCCTAATAATCCCTGGTAGTCATCTTGAATAGCAGAGAGGCAGCTCGGTTCTAGAACGATAATAGGATAATTTTTACTTGCATAAGGATATAGCATCCTCACAACCTTTTCGGCATGGTTTTTAGCCTCTTTAAGAAATCCTTTCGAGATTAAAGGTCTTCCACAGCATTCCCAAGAAGGGACAATTACGTTATATCCTAGCTTTTTCATCGCTTGCAAAGCTGCGTGCCCAATAGCCGGATAATGAAATTCGGTAAAAGTATCGCTATAAAGAATGACTGTATTTTCACTTTCTGCAGGATTCGAATATTCCTTTGAAAATCTCTTCGAGGATAAAAAAGGGAGATCTCGCTCTTTTGCTATTCCAAGATAACTTAAGATCATTTTGACAGGTTTCGTATGGATCAGCAAATTGTAAATAAATGGAAACATAGCATTGATCCTTGTGAGTTGCGGCATATGTCCGATAAGTCGATTGCGTAAAGAATAACCGTTTTTCTCCTGATATTGGTAGAGCACCTCGCCTTTCATCTTGGCCATGTCGACCTGCGAAGGACATTCTTTTTTGCATCCCTTGCATTCAATGCAGAGATCAAGAACATTGTACAATCCTTGACCCGTAAACTCCTCAAGCGGGAGATTGCCGTGGATAATCGACCGCAAAGTTTGCGCTCGCGCCCGTGTGGAATCATATTCATCATGCGAGGCCTGAAACGAGGGACACATAACCCCAGTTGTTTTTCTGCACGATCCATTCCCATTGCACATGTCAGCAGAAAGTGTCATTCCTCCTTCCTTGCTGAAATCGAGAAATGTTGCAAGTTCAACCATTTTTGAATCAGGGTGCAAGCGTAAATCCTTGCTTGGAGGATGATCTCCCACAACCTTTCCAGGATTCATCAAGTTTATTGGATCAAATGCCTGTTTGAGCTTCACAAAAGCCTGATAAATGCGATCCCCAAACATCTTACGATTGAGCCAGGAGCGGAGCAAACCATCACCATGTTCACCACTAAGAGCCCCTCCATGCTTGAGAAGCATGTCTGCAACATCAACCATGATTTTTTCCATTAATTGGAGTTCCGATTCCTGTCGGAGATCTATATAAGGCCTTAAATGCATCGCACCCGAACCCACATGTCCATATATTCCAGCTTCCTTTCCAACACTCTTCAGATATTGACGGAATTCTCTCATAAAGGAGGCCAACTCGTGAGGAGAAACTGAGATGTCTTCAATGAAAGCAATAGCGCGATTATAGGTCCGTTTCGAAAGAAGAAGGCCTAATCCCGATTTGCGTACCTCCCAAACATGAGAAATTTCTTTGGGATCTGTAAGAGGAACCAATGTTGCGCCTTTATGTTCATTCATGAAGAGTTCTAACTTTCGATGTGTCTCTTCAGGAGTGTCTCCGGCGAACTCTACAACAAATACAGCCTCAGGTTCCCCGCGGAGCCACCCTAGTTTATTTTTCATCTGCGGTGATAACTTTCCCATCTCAAGGATTCGATGGTCCATCATTTCAATTGCGATGGGATGATGCGCCAAAATTTTTTCAATACCCTCCATTCCAACGATCATGTCGTCGAAATGCATCACGCAAACGGCAGAATATTTGATTTTTTTGACGATTTTCACTTTTATTCGAGTGACAATCCCTAAGGAGCCTTCCGATCCCGTAATGACTTTGCACAAATTTAATGGACCACCCTTTATAAGCTCATCTAAATTATAACCCGAAACTCGGCGAGGAATTTTTGGAAAATGCTTTTCAATATCTTTTGCATATTCTGACTGAATCGTTTTTGCAATTTCACGAAATGGACCTATTTCATCTCCAAAATGGACGAGCTCGCCAGATGACAAAACCACATCGAGCTCCAAAACATGGTCAACCATTTTTCCAAAAAGCAACGAATGCGATCCTGCCGCATTATTCCCAACCATTCCCCCTAAAGTGGCCCGATTTCCCGTGGAAGTATTCGGACCCAGGCGGTAACCGCGTCCACTTAGGGCGTTATTTAAATCATCCTGGACAACTCCGGGCTCTACAATGGCATATTCCTGCTCGTAATTGATTTCTAAGATCCTATTCAAATACCTGCTTGTGTCTACAATAATGCCTTTACCAATGCATCCACCCACGATGCCTGTTCCCGCTCCCCGCGCAATGATTGGTATCTTATATTTTCTGGCAAAATTGACGGTATTAACCACATCCTGTGCAGATTTCGGGAGAACCACCCCCATAGGCTCCATTTCGAAAATAGAGGCATCCACGCTATAAATCCTGCGCGTGATAGCATCAAAACGAGCTTCCCCAGCAATAGTCTCTATTAATTCATGCAAATCCATCACCGCATTGTGAGTAATATTAATATTTTAGTCAATTTCATCATAAACATTGGTGTTACCTTTTTTACATTTAATAATACTAATTATTTTGTAATTTTCATTAAAATTTAAAATTTATATTGCATTAAAATCTATGGCCGCAAAATCGGGTTGGATTTTGGTCGGCGCTCATCATGAGACCTTCTCATGAATTATATCCTTATTATATCTAATTCTTGAATTATATGCAAACAAAAAAGTATTTCATGAGGTTTTTGTTCTGCGTTCTACTACTAAATCTTAATAAGATTAAATTTTAAGATATTAAAAAATCAAGTAGGTTTGTGGCTTTTGAATCACCATTTTTAGGCTATCAAGCTGCCATTTCTAAGTCCATGTGCAGTACCTCTTGCGAAGCACCTGTGAACATTTCGGTAATGTTTTGGAGCATTCCTTCCATCTTAATCACTTTTTTTATCTTTGGATTGAGCTTCTCTAATTTTTCATTATGCTTTTTCAATGCATCACGCACTTTGGCGCCATCGATTTCAGCAAAGCGTTCGGCAAGGGTCTTTTTTCCATTTAGAATTATCCTTAAATAATCGGTATTGCCTAAATTTTTCACATAGGGCGTCTCCGCAAGCATGGTTTTTAAAATTTTATTCATCGACTTATTGCCCGTTCTCTTTCTGTGGCCGCGCTTCTCATCGCGGAAGGTTCTTTCTAAGAGGTTGTTTGTTCGCTCCGGAAATATATGGATTTTCACGCCATTTGCATCTGTTACTTCAATTCCAGCGGTAAACAACTTGTCCTTGTATTTTTCAATTTGCTTAAGCATCTTCCGAACGCAACGATCTGTTTCTGATGCCCTCTTGATATCTTCCCTAGCAGTAAAGGCAATAAGTTCTTTTTTCATTATTGACATATCTGCATCCTTCCCATCATCATTGAGACCATCTGCACCGTCAAGTGGTGCAATTCTCATGATCTCTCTCAGATAATCGAAATACTGGATTCTTCTTTTGAGGCTTTGAAGACACTCTTGGAGGTCAGTCGAGCTCAAAACCTCCTCCAAAAATAACTTTATCTTCAGCAAATGTCCACCTTGAATGTTCAATTTTTGCAGATGTTCATGGACCTTAATCATGCGACCCACGAGAGAAACATTGGAACGATCAAATGGAAAACCATATCCATTAAGCTCACTTGTATAATCTTGAATCCACTCTATAAGAAGATGCGCAATAATTTGCTCGGGGAGCTTTTGTTTAAAAAAGAACTCAACACAGACTTTCAGCGGCCTAGAAAGGATGGGATAATTTCGGATAAGCGCCCGAAATTCTCTCGAGAATTTACTTAAAGTTGGCTTAACCTCAAAGTCGCGAAGTACTGAGCCAAGAAAGCTGTCATCTTCTTTTAAGAGATCCTTTCCTATATCGCGAAGCCAATGAAAATGACAAATAAATATACGTATGCCGGGGAATACTTCCTCTACAGCAGAAATAATTCCCTTACTCATGTCACACACAATACCTGTAGGAGTACCATAAGCAGTTTTAAGGTCCTGAAGAATCGGTACAATCGATTCACAGGATTCGCTCGGAATCTTTCGAGATACTAAGATTAATTTCAGCAGTTCTTCAGCAGCGCAAAAAAGATGCGGACTATCGCCGTCGCATGTACTGTCCAGGTGAACAAAATAGCCTCCATGTAGATTTATAAGGCTTTTAATTTCTGGTTCTTTCTCCCGATGTGCTTGTGCCAAATACATGATGAATTTTTTTCCAAGAACCGTTACTTCACTCGGCGAAATTTCGACATTCCTCATTTCAAGAAGCGTTGCGATTTCGCTTTCTGTCCTATTTTTGACAAATAATTCCTGTCCTATAAATTCAATGATGTCGAACCCGAAGTTGGCATATTCAGGAACAAGGGCACTTAATTGTTCGGAGGCAAATGCTTTCTTACAGGGTATACAATATTTATGTTTCTGTTTAAACCATATTTTTCCAAAGTCAAGAACGACACCCTTTCTTCGCTTAGTCTTCTGAACGTTAAATTTTGCATTGCAATGGGGGCATCTGGACAAATTGGTTTCAGCGGAAAGATAGTGATCTATATTGGTTGGTGTGCGCAGACTATGAACGAAACGCTCAACCTCCGTTATTCGAAGTTCTCTTATCGATTGGATTAGATTGAATCCTGAGTTTTTTTTTCTAAATCGTAACGACCGAATACTTGCCGGACAACCTCAACTGAAATTTTTGACCCCTCCTTTGACAATGCCGTCGCTACCTGTTCTGGGGTGATATTTCCTTTGACCATTTGGTATGTCTTGATGAGAACTCTGAGCGCCGTTGAGTTATCAACAGAATATTCTTCGATGCCTCTTTTTTCTCGCATATCAAGTTGAGCGCCCGCTTTCTCCGGTTCGACGCTTGTATAAACATAAACTTTTTGTTTTTTCTCTCGAGTTAACTTTTTTTTCTTTACAAGATCAATGAGTGCGGCCTTGACGGTCAAACTGCATTCTCGTTGAAGTTCAGCACTAGTCATTCCAGATTCAGACGCATTTACAAGATGGGTAATGGTATCTAATAATGTCCCATGTCTTGAGAATCCAATGTCCCCGCAATGCCAAAAACCGTTCTCATCAAATTCGGCAAGCTTACGAAGTGTGTAATATTGCCCCGCGTGTGAATAGCTGACAAGGTAGTCCAATTCTTTCATATATCGAAGCACCGATCGTTTTGACTTAATGCCAAATGCACGCATAAGATCCGCTATTTGCAAGATCTGTTTTTCTTCGAAAAGAATTCTGGCAGCCCTAAGTTTTTCTTGTTTTGTTTGTGTACCCATACGAATGTCCTATTTTTACCTATAATGTCTTAATTATACCTTTAATAGGGTATAATTGCGACAAAAATCGTAAAATTTAGGGTTTTTGGTCAAAATTCAGGCCATTAAAAATATTTATGATTGATAAAACGGGGAAAATTAGGGTAGAACACAAAAAATGAAAAGGAAAAAGGACGCTCAGAATGTATCTAAAGGGCTACAAACAAATCCAACCCGATTTTGCGGCCATAGATTAAAATATATAGTTTGTTATAATATTAGATTAAAACGGAGGTATTATGAACGTAGATTTACAAATGTCAATGGCATCAATGATGAGGATTAACACTTATCGTGATGTGTCTTTTGCTCAAGCTAAACAAATTTCAAAAATTGCTGAGGTAGTTTCAAAAAATCCAATGGCTTATACTGGCGTGCACAATCAGACTGTTACGTTTAATATGCTGCAGGACATTGATTTTTCAATACGATATCGACGACCTCTCTGGCGGAAATTTCTAGATCTCATCACATTTCAATTCATCAAAGTCATCTATTTAAAAGGAAGTGTTGATAGACTTATTAATGATATCACTAATATTATCGGCAATAATCCAAATCTTCTTCCCATCAATATCAATCGACCAAATCCTGTTAATGTCAATAACCAACCACCTGTTACTGTTCCTAGTAGCGAGAAAATAAGCGGCTCCTGGCAAGATACTGCAGAGTTTAAGGCCGATCTTGTGTTAAGAGCTTGGAATCATTTTAAAGTTGAAGAAGCTCAACAAAAACAAATGAATGCACACAACCCACAGTGGATAGATACTGCTGAAAAAGTCAATGAATTTTTTAAAGCGAAATCTGAACTGTTAAATGACGGTCATAATGTTGCCGTTCCTTTCTATTATCATGCGACTAGAGGCGCTGTAGATTTGATAGCTGACTCTCAAAATCTAAAACAATCAACATTTGGTGTGCAAGGCGCCGGAGTTTATTACTCAACTCATGATGAAAGCCTATCGGGCTACGGAGACTATACTTATGCTCTCGACCCAGCACTTGTAGAACCGCTAGTTACTACCTATCAAGAGCATAGCGGATCCACGCACCAAGATGCAGTTTGGATGTGCGCAAAGCAAGATATTAAGTTGGATTCTACGCGCGTTGCATACGTTATTGTTCCAGACGATGGAGCAATTGAACAAAAACTCCAAAAATTCTGGCAAAATGGTGAGTTTTATGTCGATTTAATCAAACGACCTGTTGCCAATTGGATTCATAGGTGCATTCAAGCTGTTCATGTACATTCAGTGCCCCTGCTATGGAAACACAATACCCAAGGGTATCGTGCTCCAACTAACTCAGCTCACCTAGTGGCGGACTAGATATTGAAAAAATATATAACAAATAGAGGTAAAAATGAGTAATATTAATTTTTTTACAACAGCAGTAAATGAGCCTGTTTCATATCGAGGAGACGGGTGGAAAAAATTCGTCAACTTCAGCGAAAATTACATTTCATTTGGCAAAACTTGCTACCTCATCGACAGCAAGACAGGTGGAGTTCTTGATTTAAACACCCATTCTCGCGTCGTTAGCGCAGCTGAGAAAATTGCAAAAATATTATTAACAATATTGCTCATCCCTGTTCTAGTCTGTACTCTAGTTAAATTATCTCATAGACTATCACTGCCGAAAAATGTCAATATCATCGCGCCATTATTTATCCAAACAACAATTCCACCAGTGAACACTGCAATTACACCCCCTGTTATAAATACATCTAAATTTGGTGCAGGTGCCTTCATAGCTCCCAATGAAGGTGGATTTCCACAAATAACTCCGCTGAGTAATTATAATTTTAATGAATTGTTGAATCGCTATAAAGACTTTAACGGATACCACCCCAATAATTCACATAAATCAATTAAAGATCTTCTTGAAATGGCTTACTTTCAAGGAGAATTCTATGCTGCAGTGCAACAGGTGTATGGTCAATATAAAGATGAAATTCAGAAAATGATGCGTCTCATTATTAGAGAACTTGCAAATGACAAAGTACCGCAAGCAAAGCGAAATAAAATCGCCGAGCGACTCGGAGAAGCATTCCGTTCTTGTCAGGCTGTCCAATTCAGGACCGTTCAAGAGATCGCAGGTGAATTGGTTAACTTGAGTGATTTACCTGGAACTATTCGCTTGTGGTGGCAAGAACGTAAAATGGAAATTTTGAATCAAATCATTATAGAGAGACATCCTCATTGTAATGATCAATTCCAAGATATTGCCCAACAGTTCACACACCTTCAAAGTGGATATATTACTAAATTTGGTGACAAGCTTGGCTTGACTGGAGTTGCACAGGCAAATCTCGACCCTCATAAGTCTTATAATGTTGCTCATTCGATTGAAGCAGATTTCAAGGGACGTTTGAATTTAGACGTGTTTGCTCGTGAAATTGCTTTGGATATTAACAACCCAAAAGAAGATTGTTCCCGCCTAGATAAGACATTGGTGTACAAGTGGATTGCATCCGGAGATGCTCCAAAATTGCCTGAAGGGCAAGGTGAATTTGGTTATTACGCAAAAACAAAGAAATACGCCGACATGGTGAAGCCAACTGAAGATCAAGGAGATGGCTACCAGCCTTTCATGACCGTTGAAGAAGCGATGCAAATCCTCCACCACCTCAACATCGCAGAATAAATCCTGTAGTCTGCTCTCATAGCTGTGGTCTGCTCTCTCTGAGAGCAGGCCCTTGACGAAAAATACATCCTCTTTTAAGATCAAAATAATTTTTTTAGAGGTATTTTATGATCGCCAAATCACTCCTAATGGCATGTATTTTTGTTCTCCAAATCCCTTTTAGCTTGCCTGCTGAAGAGCCTTTTTTGAAAAATATTCGACAGTTAACTTTCCCATCCATGAATTTTGAAAAAGCAGGGGAGGCCTATTTTTCTCCGGATGGAAATACAATAGCCTTCCAAGCTGTACCTAAAGGAGAAAAACACTACCAAATTTACACGATGAATCTCAACGAAAATGTCCCCCGATTGGTAAGTACAGGAAAGGGTGCATGCACCTGTGCCTTCTTTAAGCCAGATAATACCAAAATGATTTTTGCCTCAAGCCATAGCGATCCCAATCCGCAAATCGAAGATAAGTCAGAAAATGGAAAATACAAATGGGATCTAACTCCCTATATGAATGTTTATGAAGCCAATCTGGATGGCACTCAGCTAACCCCGCTGACGACGGGACCAGCTTATCATGCCGAATGTGCATATTCTTCCGATGGTTCACGCATTGTTTTCGCCAGCAATGCAGACGGACACATGAATCTATACACGATGAAATCAGACGGATCGGATGTTCGCCAAGTGACCCATACTAAGAATTGCTACAATGGAGGACCATTCTTTTCTCCCGATGGAAATCAAATCATTTTCCGTTCTGATAGACATGTTCCCGATTACCTCCAAATTTATGTAATTAATGCGGACGGAACTAATGAACAGCAATTGACAGATAATGGCGCAGTTAATTGGGCCCCTTATTGGCATCCAAATGGCAAACTCATTGCATTTACCACCTCACTGCAGGGCCACCATCTTTATCAAATATATTTACTTGATTTGAATACTAGAGTACAGTCCCGATTAACGTATGGTGATTGCTTTGACGGACTTTCAGTATTTAGTCCTGATGGAAAAAAACTCATGTGGACATCAAAGAGAGGTCCGGACAAAACATGTCAGATTTTTATTGCAGATTTTATCATGCCACAACTTAAATAGGTGAATTATGTTAAGAAATTTTATCAGAGTAGGTTCTATTATATTTGCTCTAGGGGCAACTTCAATAGGTTTTTGCGATAATCAAACACCCACCACCAGCCCGATTTTTCCTTCCCGTCATCTGCCGTTTCAGGTTGTGATTGAGCAAGAAGATTTTAGCTTGCCAAATGGATTGCATTCGTATGCCTGTGCAAACTACGAGGGCAAATGGCTCCTCTTAGCCGGTAGAACGAACGGTATGCATACTTTCAATAACAACAATAACAATTTCCCACCGCAAAAACAAAATACCGTAGTGTATGTCGTAGATCCAAAGAAAAAAAAGGTCTGGAGCAAATCCCTGTCAGATCCAACCTCAGATCTAACCCAAAAGCAAATCGACACACTATCGGTTACAAGTCCGCAAAACTATCAATGGAAAAGAACACTATTCATGTCCGGCGGATATGGAGTCGATACACATAGTGGATTATTTAGCACAAAATGCTGTTTTTCTACGATCGATATTCCCGGCTTGATACATTGGGTGATAGACCCTTATCATAAGGAGACTGCAGCCCAGCATATTCTACAACATTTTGATTCCTTCTTCCAGGTGACTGGAGGATATATGGCCCGCGTTAATGATGACCTTTCACTTCTCATATTTGGCCAAAATTTTCAGGGATATTACCTCCCTGAAAGTAATGGAACTTATACACAGCAAGTACGAAAATTCTATGTTAATAATGATAATCAAAAAATTAAAGTGAAAGATAAGGAATATGGACCTACAGATCCAAATTATCGTCGTCGCGATTTAAATATTGTTCCCGTCATTGACAGTAATTCATCCAATAGCGACAGAACTGCTTTTGTGGCCCTTTCAGGAGTGTTTACTTTGTCAGGTGGAATTTGGAACGTACCTGTGTTGATTTCATCAGAAGGGGTGGCTTCAATGGCAGATCCTAGTAGCCCAAATACATTCAAGCAAGGGATGAATAACTATGCCAGCGCAACCGTAGGATTGTATTCAGAAAAATATTCGGACATGTATACGGTATTATTTGGTGGCATAAGTTACGGTTATTTCGAAGATGGAGATTTCATGACAGATCCCGAATTTCCATTTATTAATCAGGTCACCACTGTAAAAATTGATGGTAAAGGTCAATTCAAACAATATTTAATGAATGGACAGTTTCCAGTAATTCTTTCAACATGTTCTAATCCAGGAAATCCGTTGCTATTTGGTGCCGGCGCTGATTTTTTTCTTTCCGATAAGGTTCACACCTATGAGAATGGGGTGATCAAGCTCGATAAAATAGGGGATGAACCCGTTGTTCTTGGATATATAGTTGGAGGAATTCAAAGCACCTTGCCCAACACCAACGTAGCCTCCGACTCCTCCGCCTCGGCCTACATCTTCAAAGTCACCCTAGTTCCAAGATAAAGGAGTAGCAGCGTTTTTATAGTTTTGTAAATTGTGATTTAGGATGCGCTCTTACGTTAAAAAATGTTGTGTTTGACCCAGGAGATTTCTTCTGGAATAATGGTGTGGGGCATGCCTGGATAGATCTTCAAGGTAACATTCGCACCCAGCCCTTCCATGACTGCCTTAGATTCTTCTGATCGTGACAACGGCACATGAGGATCTCGGTCGCTATTCCCCATAAAAACTTTTGTTCCTTCGAATTTTCCATGATATTTTTCTTCATTGATAACGTGCCCGATAAGGCCTCCGGTAAAAGAAACAATACCCCCGTATTTCGCTGGATGCCTTGCCGATACCTCTAAAGTCAGGCAGGCGCCTTGTGAAAAGCCCATAATATAAATCTTGTCTTTGGGAACATATCTTGAAACGCCATCGATCAATTTCTTAACAGTTTCTACTGCAGAACTTAGCCATGGCTCGTTTTCATTTTCTTCAACCATAAAACTATAGGGATACCAGGTGTTATTTGGCGCTTCCGGAGCTGCTATATAAAAGCTGTCGTCACAGAAGTTGTCGGAAAGACTCAATATATCAATAGCGCTTGCACCACGACCATGGAGCAGAATCAGTGCCTTAGAAGCATCAGAAAGGGGTTTCCCTTTTTCAAAAAGCATTAGTCCGCCCATCTCCTAATATCAAAATTGATTGGAGGCAGCAGCCCCTCAATGATTTTCCTATTGGTTTCTTGCCAAGGGGGGAGTTTAATGGTTTCCCCAAGATGGGCAGGCTCCTCATCAACAGTAAATCCAGGAGGAAGAGTAGCAATTTCAAACAAAACACCCCCAGGCTCCCTAAAATAAACGGAATGAAAATACTCTCTATCAATAACCGGGGTTACATTAAAGTTGAGTTTTGCAAGTTTTTCGCGCGCTTCCACTTGTGTAACGTCATTTTGCGTGGCAAATGCCACGTGATGGATGGTGCCTGCTCCACTCATGCCGCGCAACTGATCGGGATTGCAAAGGACATCGACAAATCCTCCTGGCATCCCACTAGGGGAGTAGCGAAATCGGTTTCCCTTCTCAGCAATTAACACATGATCCATTTGTTCCGTTAATAATCCAGCCGTTTTTTCATATCCTTCCTCAGAAAGAGTGATCCCATAAAATCCTCGGATGGCATGTTCAGAGGGAATATTTCCATGGGTAAAGCCCGGTCTTACATCCCGACCATTAGCGACTAATTCGAGCCCAAGTCCATCGTTGTCTTCCAGATAAATAAATACCTCGTCCTCGAATCTCTTCTGAGGATCCTGAAAGGGGACTTTGAATTTCTCCAACCGCTTAAGCCAATAATCTATAGAGTTTTCAGGAATCGAAAAGGAGGTCACAGTTAATTGCCCCTTCCCTTTTCTACCTTCCGGCATCCCCACATAAGGAAAAAAGGTCATAATCGTACCCGGTGAACCACTTTCGTCACCATAATACAAATGATACACCTCTGGATCGTCAAAATTAATGGTCTTTTTGACCATTCTAAGCCCCAAAATGCCGGCATAGAAATCGACATTCTTCTGAGGATCAGATGCCAAAGCCGTGATATGATGAAGTCCAAGAATTAAGTTACTCATACTCTACAAGTACCATTTCAATTAATATTTGTCTATTCAATAATCTGATTTTTGATATATCCTTGCGACCATGAAAAACACCATCTTTTTTATATTTACCCTACTACTTCCCTTCGTGGGATGTCATGCCAAAGACGATTTCAAGTACGAACTCTGCGCCTGTGCCATGTTTCAGGACGAAGCTCCTTACTTAAAAGAATGGATAGAATATTACTCAATGCTGGGTGTTGAACACTTTTACCTATACAACAACAGCAGCTCGGACGACTACTACGAAGTGCTTGAACCCTATCTAGATTCGAGAAAAGTCGAACTCTTCGATTGGCCAAGTCCAAGGGATAAAGTTTGGGATGGAGTTCAACAAGCTGCCTACAACGATTGTCTGAAAAGATGCAAAAAGAAGACCAACTGGCTTGCAATCGTGGATATCGACGAATATATCGTACCCCACAAAACTAATTCACTTGTCGAGTTTCTAAGGCCTTACGACAAAGCCAAAGGAATTGGAGGCGTCCTAATCCATTGGCAAATGTTCGGCACCAGCGACGTGTGGGAAATTCCCCATAATATGTCAATGATCGAATGCCTCACCCGCAAAGCAATCAGAACATGCGGCCACAACCAAAATGTGAAATCTATTGTGAAACCACGCTATTGCGCTCAATATTTTCTTCATGAAGCTGTCTATCAACCGGGATACTCTTCAACACTTCCCTACAATTCAGGCTCATGGCCACATATAGACACAATTCAGATCAATCACTATTGGCTTCGTAATGAGAAATTTTTGCGCGAAGTAAAAGCTCCCCGTCGAGCCAGATTCGAAGGGGCAACTTGGAGTGAAGAAATCATTCAATCGTATATTCACGAAATGAATGCCGATGTAGATACTTCTATCCTCCGATTCGTCCCTCAACTAAGAAAGCGAATGGGCCTTGACAGATGAAAAGAAACCCAAGTATGGCGAACCTAAAGGCCAACTACCTGTTTCCTGAAATCAATATGCGGAAGCGACAGTTTCTTGCTGAACACCCATCAGCAAAACTTATCAGCTTGGGAATTGGGGATACCACAGAACCCATTCCTATACAAATTGCAGAAGCTCTAGCCAAGGCCTCCACAGGCCTTGGCACACGCGAAGGATATTCAGGATATGGCCCAGAACAGGGAATAAAGTCACTCCGAGAACAAATCGCCTCAAAACTCTATGGCGATTTAATTCAACCCGATGACGTTTTCGTCTCAGATGGCGCAAAATGCGATCTAGGAAGGCTTCAAATGCTCTTCGGTAGCGACATTTCGATCGCCGTCCAAGACCCAGCCTATCCAGTATACATCGATGGGAGCATGATCCAAGGAGTAAAAACCATCATTCCATTGCCATGTCTCCCAGAAAATCAGTTTTTTCCAGAATTAATTACTCCTACCGATCTCATTTATTTTTGTTCCCCAAACAATCCCACCGGAGCCGTGGCAACCCGAGCTCAGTTAGAAAAATTGGTAAAATTCGCCGAAGCAAACGGCTCGATAATTATCTTCGATTCAGCCTATGCTAACTATATTCAGGATTCTTCTCTTCCAAAATCCATCTACGAAATAGAAGGGGCTAAAAAAGTAGCCATAGAGATTAGCTCATTCTCAAAAATTGCCGGATTCACTGGAGTTCGTCTCGGATGGACCATTGTTCCCAAAGAGCTCAAGTACAATGACGGAAGCTCTGTAAATGCTGATTGGAATCGTGTGACTTCTACGATATTTAATGGTGCTTCCAACATTGTTCAAGCTGGCGGATGTGCCGTTCTAGAAAATTTGAGTGAAGTTGCCAAATTGACTCAACATTACCTCGAAAATGCTGCGATCATCCGCAAAACCCTCGAGGATCTAGGGCATGAAGTCTATGGTGGCATAAATGCTCCCTACTTATGGGTTCGCTTTAAAGGAAGGGATTCCTGGGAAATGTTCCAATATTTTCTAAACGAATTTAATATTGTTACAACTCCAGGCCTAGGCTTCGGCCCCTCCGGCAGCGAATTCCTCCGTTTCACCGCCTTCGGTCACAGAGATGACATCATGGAGGCCGTCAAACGACTAGAAAAAAGTGCACACCAAGGCGCATACTAAATAACAATTCACAAAACTATAACAACGCAAAGGCGCGAAGGCGTTGTTATAGTTTCGTGAATTGTTATTTAGTATTATCTTCTGATGCGTTGTTATAGTTTCGTGAATTGTTATTTAGTATTATCTTCTGATGCGTTGTTATATTTTTGTGAATTATTATATGGGCTGCTTTTCGCGGATGTAACCTATCACTGTTTTGACAACAACTTTTAGAATTTCTGGAATATCCTCAGTCAAACGATTAAAATCTTCCTTCCCTAACAAAAATAAGATGCTATCAACTTTCGCAATAGCAGTACCCGTTCTTGGCTCATTATCGAACAACCCAAGCTCACCAAAGAAACCACCAGACTCGTACCGATGCAGCTCATGAGTGCCTCTCATAATGCTCACAGTTCCCTTTCCCACAATGTAAAGTCCATTGGGAGCATCACCCTCCTTAAAAATTTCCTGCCCGCTTGCCACATCAACAATCACAAGATTTTCAGCGATGTACTCCAGGACCTCAGCTGATAGTGATGACAATAACTCCACTTTTCTTAAAACTAAAACTCTTTGTGTAATTTCCATAAGTTTTCCTTCTAATCTTCCAATTTTATATTCATGCACCCTATATAACCAAGGATTAAAATTCTTTGTGATCTCCGGTCTTGTAGCATTAGTGTCTCTTTTTCCTTCCAATGCATACGGTATAATGTTAACAACATTGCGATCCTCTATTTTTATATCAAGCAATTCTATCGCTCGATGGAACGCAGGCCCTGCTGCACGTGTTCGTAGTATTGTCGGAAGTAGCTCTATAACTGTGCTGGATTTTGTATATGCCGCTAAAAGATACAGAAATTTCTTGCGAGATATAGTAATAAGTGTTTGAACCTCTACCAGAAACTCACTACTCTCTTTACCGTCTTGTAACAATTGATATTGCTGTAACAAAAGCATTTCCTTCATCATAAGCGATTTTATCACCGCCTTTGTCCTACCTGTCAAAGAGAATTTCGTAGCCCTATAGGCCATTTTTGTAATAGAGTTTTCTTGAATAAATGTATTCTTTGAATCGAGAAATCTCATCAATTGTTCCTCAGCTTCCCCTTGAGGAAGATCAGCCAAAATATTAACAAGAGATTTTATTAACCCAATATGTTTAGAAGTCTGGATTTTTTCTGCCATAAAAGGGATCACGGCAGAACCAATGCGAGTAAAAGCTTTACGTATTTCCGGATAAAACTGTTTATCGTTCAGCTTTTCCAAAATGGCATCAATAATTTGGATATTATAGTGTCTTTCTGCAGCACTAATAGCTCTGGAACAAACCTCTAAATCAGGATCAGAAAGAAGTTTTAGAACATATTCATCAGCCTTTGGAAAATCAACCCGTTTTAAGACCCTGCATGCCCAAAAACGGGCTTTTGGATCTGTACTATACATCAATTTCATAAAAGGTTCAAGATTGGTATGCGGATCTAATCTAATACACACAAGCAATCCGCAAGCTCTAAAACGAGGATCACCACGTTTAATAAATTCAAGCCCCTTAGGTAATAAACTACTTCCATTTTCATCAATCAGAGTCTTCAACAGCTCCCACATGACCTCCGGATCATGCTCCTCAGATACCCTTTGGGTCAGTAACTTATGAGTCAAAGGATTTTTGATGTTTTTTAAAGTTCGAATGGCTGCAATTCTAATTTCTGGCGAAAGTGATTTAAGCGATGCCAACAAATAACTAGGTGCTTTATCTAAAGTTAAAGTTTGCAGCAAAGAAAGGCCGAATAATTTGACATCCAACGCATCACTTTGCATGGCCAAACCAACCACCTCCTGACTCAAAACAGTGTCCGTCTCCTTCGACGCAATGAAATCGATGTTGTAACGGTGCAAATTGATAGAATGCTTCAGGTTCACTTCATAATTAAGTTTTATAAGGCGGCAAAGATAGTAAGTTATGCCACACAGAAAAATAATCACCAATCCTAAAAGACGAAGGTCGTAAAATCCACTAATCGTAATAAGCACCCCAGAAGCAACACCAACACCAACGTTACGACCCGTGTTTTGAAGCTGATAATTGGCAAGGTACCGAAGCGATTCAGGGAATACATTAACCGCCAACTGTTGCCCCAATGAGTAAAAACTGAATCTTGCGATATAAGTGGTACCCGAAACCAACATTGCTGTCCAAAATCCAGGAAATACAGACATTAGTACACTTGCAAAGAATATGAAAATAGGAAATGCGAAAAATAAGCCTGTAACTGTAAATCTTTGAATGATTTTTTGTGTTGCAAATAGCTGCAACAAAATGATGATAATATTGACCCCAGCATAGAACGGAGCCAGGATATTACCTATCTCAACCTGAGTATATATCAAAGTAAGCTGACTCATAAAACAAAAATCCGCTATTGTAAAAATAGCAAAAGTCAGCACCAATCCAGCAAATAACTGCACATATAGGGGGTGCGTGTTTAAAATTTTCGAAGACGCCCTTGTCGTCCCCTCTGCCTCCACCGTCTCATCGATTTTTAAGCTTTTGATAAGCAAAAGGAGGACCACAAGAGTAAGCATCAACGTATATATCATAAAAACAGGTGGCAATATTTTCAATATGATTGGAATAAAGACTCCCGTAACAATAGCACCCATCGAAGAAGATAATATAATCCAGTTTCCAATGCGCTTGAACTCACGTATGTTAAATGATTTAGATATAATAAGCCAGTTATCCGCTATGATGCAAAAAGCAATAGTATTCAATGCCACACAAAGCGCAAAACGAGTCCAATCCAGGGACAAATGCAACCCAATGATAAATACTCCCAAACAAACTATATAAGCTATGTTGTTGGTTATGATCACCTTACGTACACTTTGCAAGAGAAAATTCTTGGTCAGCGACTTAATGGCAAACAAAAGTATACCGTTAATCAAAAATAAATAAGGGAGTTTATTTGATGGATAATATGATAGGAAAATCATGTTAGCATAGGTCTGAGCCATCGTCAGAAAGACAGTGCCAAAAAAGCGAATCAAACAAGCCTTTAGAATATTTGCATCCATAGACACATATTGTGGCTTTTCACACTTTCTGTCAAACTTCTACTAATAAAAACTGATGTGGCTGGCTCTCTCCGACTGTGGCCAGCTCTCTCCGACTGTGGCTGGCTCTCTCCGATGTGGCCGGCTCTCTCCGAGAGCCGGCAACCTCGTGCCGGAATAGGACGCCGGCTCTCGGAGAGAGCCGGCCACATCGGAGAGAGCCGGCCACATCGGAGAGAGCCAGCCACAGTCGGAGAGAGCCGGCCACGAGCTGTTTCTTACCAGCTGGCCTTGGTGACGCCAGGGAGGAAACCGTTTGATGCTAATTCACGGAAACAAAGACGTGACATCTTAAATTTCCTCAAAAAGCCCCTTGAACGACCTGTGAACATGCAACGATTGCGCAGGCGTATAGCTGAAGAGTTTTTAGGAAGCTTATTCAATTCGACAACTGCGTCTTGACGCTCCGCTTCGCTGAGATTCATATCGTAAATTTTATTCTTAAGCTCTAAACGCTTAGCACGTTTAAGCTCTACGAGAATCTCACGGCGCTTTTGTTTTTCTACTGAAGATTTCTTGGCCATGGTTATCCTTATTTCTTACGGGCAGGGCCTTTCTGCCTCTGCTTGCGGTTGGGGTCTTTCTTGTTAATTACATACAGTCTCCCTTGACGGCGGACTAAAATGTCCCCTTTCGAAGGATCTGCTTTTACGGATGCTCTTGTTTTCATATTTTTCCTTATCGATTCAAACAAATTAAGTCATGACTATACAAGATCACCCTATTTCTCCACAACGATTTTTTTTCGTATGAAAAATGTTGCAGAATAATCCGGCCTTGCGCTATGATACTGCATTTGAAACTATCAAGGAAACAAAATGGTAAAACGCACATATCAACCCAGCAAACGTCGTCGCAAATCGGAACATGGATTTATGAAAAGGATGTCATCCGCAAGCGGACGAAAAATTATTAATCGTCGTCGCAGCAGAGGGCGCAAAGCATTAACACGCGTGTAAGCTTTCAATATCCTAAATCTGTTCGTCTTTTAAAACGATATCAGTTTAAACGAGTGTCTCTGAGAGCACAAAAGCTCTCAGGGCGCTTTATATCTGTCGAGATCTGCCATAACCAGGTCCGAAATACTCGTTTAGGTGTCACTGTAACAAAATCATATGGTTGCGCAGTTGTCAGAAACCGCTTTAAAAGAGTGGTGAGAGAGGGCTTTCGTTCCTGTTATAGCCTATTGCCTCAAGGAACTGATATCATAGTGAGACCTCGTCATGAGGCGGCAACTATGAAATCTAGTGATGTGCATTGCGAACTAGTTAAATTATTGGGGACCTTGTAGGTGACCCTGAATGTTTCGTATTGCGCTAGCAATTTCGGGTTGTACAGTTTTGGGTGCAGCTTCGTGAGCAGCTTCTGCGTATTTTAAAGATTCGCGATATTTTTCCTGATCTAGATAGACTTGTGAAATAACCATATTAAGTCTCCATTCATGATCGTTATTTTTTCCACCAAAGGTATTCAGGTAGCCGACCAGTGGAGCAACACATGCATCAGCAGAACAAGCGCCATTTTGCATTTTTTCACAATTGCTTTCGAAGTCAATAACAGCAATTTGATAGTGGCAAAGGTTCGTGTTATTCGGATCGGAGCTTAGAATTTTTTCTTTGAGGGCAATGGTTTTTGGGTTTTGGGGACTATTTTGCAGTACTTGTTGTCTATAGAGTTCACTCAGAAAGAAGTGAGGGGCGTCACTTTGGACGCCCTTTTCAACTATAGTAAGAGACTCTTTTTCTAGACCATATTCTCTAGCCTTTTGGTAGAGTTTTTTAAGATCTTTTCCGGATAAATTCGCCTCATCAAGTTTAGACATTTTATCCTTGAATTTTGAGAATTCGTCAGTTAGCTGTTTAAGGTGTTCGGAGTACTTTTTGGGTCCTCCTGCTCTATATCCAGTTATGCCAATCTCTTGTTCTGCAGAATCAATAATGATAACAGTTGGGTATCCCGAAATTGAATACTTATTTTTTAAATGGTTGTTTTGCTCATTAATTGCAGCTGAAAAACTATTTTTTTGAGGAAAGTCGACTTTGACGAAAATGTACTTATCTCCGGAATCAGTTGCAAATTCTTTTGTGTCAAAAACTTCTTTATCTAATTTTTTGCACCATCCGCACCAATCGCTTCCTGTGAAAAAGAGAAGAATGGGCTTTGAGGATGCTTTGGAGGCTTTTACAGCCTCTGGATAATTGGTATACCAATTCAGTTCATCAGCAGCATTTAGGTGGGTGCCGAGGACTAGTATAAAAAATAAAATACAACGAAACATAATAACTTCCTGGTTAAAATTTCCTAAATAGTGTATCATTCTTTATATTAACTGACAAAATTAAAATTATGCAATCATTTCCGCCAACAGTCGTGCTCAGACACAAAAAAGAAAACCTAAACAAATGCAGCTTAAGGGGTTTAGAGCAGCGAGAAGATTTTTTGTTCTATACCTATCCTATGCCAAAATTGCACCCATTACCAAATTATGTCCTATTATCCTTCGACGGCGAGCCATTAACGAAAGCTGATGCCGACAAAGGATTGTTAATTTTGGATGCTACATGGCGTTATGCAGAGAAGATGTTAAACTTTGTTGAGGGGCAGCAAAACTGGTTGAGGCGGAGCCTACCGGCTCATTTCCGGACCGCTTATCCACGTCGGCAAACTGATTGCCCTCTGCCTGAGAGGGGACTTGCCTCTATCGAAGCCATTCATGTTTCATACCAAATATTAGGTCGCGACACCTCAGGTTTATTAGATAACTACCATTGGCGTGATCAGTTTCTGAAAGGAACATAAGGGCATACGCATCAATTTAAAAAAAAATTAACACAGAATTCACCAAGAAAACAGAGGTAGCAGAGAGAACTATTTTACACTCAAGTCCTCTCTTGTGTTCCCCGTGATCTCCGTGGTAAAAAATATTTTTGTTAATGCTTATGTACTTTTCGGTATTTTGCGTCTAAGTATTGGTCTGTCTAAGTATTGAAATATGATCTTTGTGGGAGTAAATATAGTAAATTCCCGTCAGGAAAGTATAAAATGCGGCGAAGCCCACGATCCAGGAGCTTGCTATATGAAGAGTCGATGTTGAAATATATCCCCAGGAGTGTGGAATCATCATGCCGACGATTACAAATGCTGATATAGCCTGTATGATAGCCTTAATTTTTCCGCTTTTGTATGCAGCCAGAGCAAAACCGTGTAAGGCGCATACTGTCCTAAGGGTGCTAATAGCTGATTCTCGGCATAAAATGACAAATACTATCAACATAGGCACTTTGATAGGCTCTAATGTAAAGGCCAGAAAAACTGAAATTCTGGCGATGCTGTCCGCCATAGGATCGAGAAGTTTCCCCAGATCAGTTACCTGATTATAGCGCCTTGCAAAGAAGCCATCAAAGGCATCCGATAGTTCAGAAATCACCAATAAAAATAACAAAATGTAGGGAAGCAGTAACGGACTAATGCCTAACCACTGATGCTCCACATAAATGAAAAGAAACACCGGGCTCACGAGTACTCTGAAAAAAGTTAGAAAATTGGGAATATTCATATGCACATAATTTACATTAATTTAATTGAATTGTCAACTATAGATTTTCAGGTAGCTCTTTGCGGATTCTTTCCAGTCATAGGGAGAATTCATTCCATTTTGTATTAACAATTTCCATGCCACTGGGTCATTTTCTCTACATGTGATAGCTTCATTTAACGATTTTTCTAAAGCCGCGGATGTTGGTTCCACAAAGGTGAATCCATTGTAATGATCAATTACGGTATCGGCCAGGCCACCAGTCTTTCGGACTATAGGCACAGTGCCATAACGATGCGCTATAAGCTGTGTAATTCCACAAGGCTCGAATAATGAGGGGACTAAAAGCATATCAGATCCAGCAAAAATGAGGTGTGCAAGGTCTTCTTCATGCTTTAATGTTAAGCTTATGTTCCGATTATTTTCGTATTTCTCTTTTAATCTCTGAAATTCGTTCTGTATTGAATATACAGGACTCGAACCGAGTAGAACAAATTGCCCTCTACCATGTGATAAATACTCTATGGCATGCTTGATGAGATCCAGTCCCTTCTGAGGAACAAGCCTGGCGATCACCCCAATAAGGGGAGCGTTCGAAGGCTCTAAATTACATTTAATTTGAAGCATTCTTTTTATCGAAATTGGCTTGTGTCCAAGGTAATGTACAGGAATATGAGGGTCTGTCTCTGGATTCCAGTAATAAGGGTCTATGCCATTGAGTATTCCAAAACACTTATCAGAATATTTTGTGATAATGCCTTCCAAACCCTTTCCACCCTCTGGTGTTTTGATTTCTTTCAAATAGCTTGGGGAAACTGTGACGACAGCATCAGCATTGACAATCCCTCCTTTAAGAAGATTTGCCGCTTCTGGGTAATTCGGATCTTGGAATCCATCGCGCACCATGTCAAGACCAACTTTTGGGAGTTCATGTGGTGAGCATCGTCCTTGGTAATCGAGATTGTGAAGATTGAGGACAACCTTGCTTTTTCCACCTTTTAAAAAAAAAGCAAGCGCTGCAGTATGCCAATCGTGCAGATTAAGGGCATCGGGAACAATATTTTTTTCTTTTAGGTAATCTGATACTGCTCTTGAAAAATATAAAAAACGGCTCACATCATCGTCATAACCATAAACATTTTCGCGGTGAAAAAAATGATGCGCATGGGTAGGATCGATGAAAATCAACTTGATTTCCTTAAGTTCGCCTACCCAGATGTTGTTTGAGTGGGTTTGGTTCTCAAAAAAGGAGTAAAATGGAGCAGGTTCTATTTGGAGATTTTCTACAAGACTTAGGTCAAGAGAGTCAAATTTGGGTAGAATGATCGTTACATCATGTCCCATTCGTATTAATTCGAGCGAGAGCCCATAGGTGACATCCCCAAGTCCTCCAACCTTAATTACAGTCGCCAACTCCGTTGCGACATGAACAATGTGCATTCCATCCCCCAGTTGCACTCAAATCTAAACCTGTAAAGATTAAAATTCAATAGAAATTAATCGAAAAACAGGGTAAATTTTACGCTATTTTCATTAATCGGAGGTCTGATTTGAAAAAGCAAAATAGCATATTCTAAGTTACATATAATCACTAAATTAATTCATAATTTTTATTAAAGTTAATATTAATTATTTTGTTTTAAAAATATAATTACTATGTTATCATAAAGTTATAACCTAATATGGAGGTGAAGAGATGGATCCCATGCAACGTAATAGTCAAGCTGATAAAGCTTATTTTGACCCAACAAGGAATAAGGATACTTTTAAAGCTTTAACTAAAGGACAGAAAGTTGTGGTCGCCCTGGCTACTGCTGCCATATCCCTGATTACTTTAGGTATCGGCGGTTTGCCGATGTATAATCGCCTAACTGATAAATTTCATATTAAGAATTTGGAACTCAAACATACTCAAAATGTAGCAAAAGAACCAAAACTTGAAGAAGCACTGGAGAAACGAGAATTATTGTTAAACGTGGCATCAAGATTAAAAGCTGCCTTTTCAGAGCATCTTTCATTAAAAGATATTCCGAAAGATTCTGGACGTGATGCTATAGAGAATGATTATGAATTACCCCCAGAGGAAGACTTTGCTCGAACAGAAGCAACAGATCTATCGGATGATGTATCCGCAGAAGATATACATAAAAAGCTTACTGAAGGGGGTCATAATGCCCCTGTGGCTGATAAGGCAAAAGGTGATGCGGGTACTGTAGACAGGCGCATGAGTAACGAGGAAATCGCATCTAGGTTAAAAGGTGCCCTTGGAACATATCTTGAAAACAAAGAAAAAGCTGCGAAGCATGAGCATCCTGATGACAAGCATATAAATAAAGACTTTCCTGCAAATGAAATAGATTTTTGATTTGGAGTACTCAATTGACTATAGGCGCGAAGCACTCTTCAGCATTGAAAACGAAGGGTGCTTCGCCCGTTTGTTTTGTCTTGCATTTATGAGTCAGTCGCTTAATTTATAAAAAATCATATAATTAAATTAAATATTTTTTATATTTAATTATTTGATGTTGACATGCAAATAATTGTTTTCATATAATGAGCTTAGATGCAAGAAAGGAGATAAAAAAAATGACTGTACAATTAAACCGACCACATGAACCTAAATTTGATTTTAACGCAACTAGGAATAAGATCGCTTTTAGCCATTTAACTAACGGACAGAAGTTTTTAGTAGGCCTGGCTACCGCTGCCATCTCGCTTGTTACTCTTGGAATTGCAGGCTTGCCAATGTATAACTTCGTGACTGATATACTCACGAATAAAAACATTAGCAAAATGAATCTAACCCAAGGTACCAGCCCGGCAAATAATGCCGCTAGAAAAGCTGCAATAGCTGGCCGCGATACGCTCCTTGCACAAGATGGATTGAAAGTCGAAGCTTCTGCCGATCGAAGTAGTGCAGGAAAAGGGAAAGATACAGCGTTCAGTATATTCAGCGATGCAGTTGAGGGCTCAACCGATGAAGATATAAGATTAGCGCTCGAAAAAGAGATTAATGAAACTGACGATGAAGACAAGAGTGAATATTATGGTGTATATTATGGTGCTCATTCAGACGACGATATTAATCTAGAATCATTTTTTAAACTTTTGATTGATCCGAATTCAATTAATACTATTGGCCAAAATAAAAATTTGAGTCCTAGGACAATGGCTAAACTTCAACACAATGTAAATGTAGCTCGTTTTGAAATTTTGACCACCATCTTTAATGTCAAAGTAACAATGCATTTAATAGAAGTTGATACTAGTTTTGGTAAAGAGGCACTGGGACTTGATAACGACTTTTTAGAACCAGGTCAGCCCGTGAAGAAAGAGCAATCAAATGTAGAAGAAAAAATAGTATCTTATGGCGATGATGACGCTCCCAATATGCTCGAGGTTACCTTTGGTATTTCATATATAACTGAAGCCGGAGAATTATCCATTGAATTCCTTCAACCAGAAAAAATCGTCAAAGAGCAACCAAATTCAAGTGTATAAGAGTTAAAGCTTTATACTATTTAGGTACTTAGTGGAATATCATGAATATAACAAATTTCAAATATACTGTATTTTAATAAATAATTTAATATTGACCTGAAAATAATTATTCTTATATAATTAGTTTAGACTCAAAAAGGAGGAAAAAAAATGAGTGTACAATTAAACCCACCAAATCAACCTAAATTTGATTTTGACGCAACAAGGAATAAGGATCATTTTAAATCATTAACCCCAGGACAGAAGTTTTTAGTGGGCCTGGCAACCGCTGCCATCTCGCTTGTTACCCTTGGAATTGCAGGCTTGCCAATGTATAACTACGTAACTGATGTACTCACTAATAAAAACATTACCAGGATGAATCCAACCCAAGGTACCGGCCCAGCAAATGTTACCGCAGCAAAAACTCAACAATACGTAGCTGGCCTTAGAATGTTCTTTGGAAATTCCAAAGTGTTAGTTGACAGTCCTGAAGTCTCCCCTTCTCTAAAAGATGAAAAAGATACCGCATTTAAACTTCTTGCAAAAAAGGCGGAAATGCAAGTCGACTATATGCTCGATCAGCTCAAAGAAAACATTGACGAAAGTGGTCATAAAAGTACCATTTACAACCGGAATTTTCCACTTGGCGACAATCGTATTTCTCCAGATGTTTTTGCTAGGTATCTAGTCGATGAGAATTTACCCGAGACGCTAAAATTAGAACTTGGTAATGCTGGCGATGAGTTTTGTGCCGAAATCCAAGAAAAAGTAAATATGGAACGTTTTCTGCTCGCAGCTAACCTTTTTAATTTAAAGGTAACAATACATAAAGTTTCTATTCAAGATGAAGAGGGAATAGGGGATGCGGCGATTCAAAATAATTTTAATGAAGGTCCTGCTAACTTAACCAGTCAACTCAAAATTAATCCTGCAGGCGACCCACTCATTTATAATCCTGATGGGAGAGGTAGTTTAGAGGTCGTTTTAGGAAAAATAACTCACGAAACAGTTGAAGGTACTGTTTATAAGCGTGAAGACATGTTCCTTCAACCCCGAGAAATCCAATAAATACGCACCTATAAGCACTCTTGGAGAAACCAATTGGGCACATTCCCTTAGAATGTGCCCAATTTTTCGCTTTAATATCAACATTCTCGGTGGTATCATTCACCAGAACTCAATGTACTTTTTTCTTTTTTTTATATTTTGCAATATTTTGCAATCTTTTTCTTGCGGGAAATTGTCGGAAAAGGTACGATGTTGTACTTAAATCATTGGGGTGTCGCCAAGCGGTAAGGCAGCGGTTTTTGGTACCGCCATGCGGAGGTTCGAATCCTTCCACCCCAATATAAAATTTGGAAGCAAATGGCTAACAGCATAATGACCAACTTCTGCTGTTTTCAGGATCATCGCATCCCGAACTTAGCCAAAGAAGTTGCCGATTATCTAGGCATTCCGGCTTGGCAGATTAGCATTAGAGCCGTTTTCCCGATGGCGAGATTCTCTCCAGATTCTGGAAAATGTGCGAGGGCGCGATGTCTTTGTCTTGCAAACCGTTGCACTCGATCCCAATAACTACCTGATGGAACTGTTGATCATCATCGATGCCCTAAAAAGAGCATCGGCCAGAGTCATCAGTGCTGGTCATCCCCTACTTCGGGTATTGCCGCCAGGACCGCAAAGATAAGCCGCGCGTGCCGATCACGGCAAAACTTGTCGCCAATCTGTTGACCAAAGCAGGCGCAACGCGCATCTTGACCATGGATCTCCATGCTGGGCAGATACAAGGATTTTTTGATATCCCAGTCGATAACCTCTATGGGCAGGCCCATACTCGCAAATGCCGTCAAAAGAGTATAACGGAAATAACGAACTCGTCGTCGTTACTCCCGATGTCGGCAGCATAAAGCTTGCAAGAGCCTATGCCCGCCACCTTAAGGCCGATTTCGCCATCGTCGACAAGCATCGTATCGATGCGCAACACGTCGAAGTCGTAACCCTTATCGGGGATGTAAAAGGAAAAGATGTACTTCTCGCTGACGATATGTGCTCCACAGCAGGAACATTGGTGTCAGCAGCGAAAGCTTGCCAAGAGAAGGGAGCTAAAAGGATTTTTGCCGTAGCAACTCACGGTCTGTTCGTCGCAGACTCCGTGAAGAAAATCGAACAAAGCCCGATAGAATTGCTGTTAACAAGTAATACAATTCCCACAACGGGACGGCTGCATGGATCTAAAAAGATCAAAACCGTCTCCGTCGCCAATCTCTTCGGGCAGGCCATAAACTGCATCATTTCGCGAGAATCCATTTCCTCTTTTTATGAAATAAAAAGTGATGAAGAACCAAGTTAAGGAAGTATGCCTTCCTAAATCGCTAATAGATTGTATTAGTGTACAACTTAAAAAAGGTGTTTGTGATGAAACTAAATATTAAGAAAAGAAACGCGGAAAAACAAAGCGATGTCAATACCTTGCGACGCGAAGGATTCATCCCCGCAGTATTTTACAGCAAAAGCAGACCGACTGAAAATGTTGCCGTCGCTAAATCCGAATTTGATGCCTTCATGCGTCAACTTAAAACAGGACGCCTTGCAACAACAAAATTAACTCTAATCCTCGAAGGAGGACAAGAAAGACAAGCCATCGTTAAAGATATTCAATACAATGTGACCACGTACAACGTGATCCACCTTGATTTTGAAGAACTCCTGGCCGATACAAAAGTACGTGTCAACGTGCCAATCGAATGCATAGGCATGGCTGACTCTCCTGGCGTTAAACTAGGCGGCGTCTTACGACAAGTAATCCGCAGCCTCCGCGTGGAATGCCTCCCTAAAGACCTTCCTGAAGATTTCAAACTGAACGTTTCAAGTCTCAATATGAGAGAATCACAAAGACTCAAACATATTAAGCTACCAGCTGGAATAAGACCAGTAGTAGATTTAGAAGAAGTCGCAGCAGTGATAGTTAAACGCTAGTGGATGGAGGAAAAGAGAAAGTCCGATTGTTTGTAGGTTTGGGCAACCCAGGAAAGAAGTACGAAATGACCCGCCATAATATGGGGTATCTCGTCATTCAAACCTTTGCTCACCTGCATCATATATCGATGACAGATGACAAACGCTTCTTAGGTATCGTAGGAAAGGGGAAAATTAATGGTGTCCAAGTACACCTTCTCCTGCCAACCACATACATGAACGAAAGCGGACAGTCTGTCAGAAAATACATGGACTACCATAAAATCACACTCGACGACATAGTAGTCGTCACCGATGATGCCGATATATCCTTTGGAAAACTCCGTTTGAGAGAAGAAGGGAGCTCGGGAGGACACAATGGACTCAAGAGCATTCAGGCACATGTGGGAACAATAAACTATGCCCGGCTCCGTATAGGAATCGGACGAGAAGGTGAAAGGGGAACTCTGGCCGACTTTGTGTTGGACACGTTCAGTAAGATTGAAGGAGAACAGTTGGTAAAGATATTAGACAAAGGAGCAGCAACATTAGAAATGCTCCTGGGAGAAGATCTAACCAACGTGATGAATAAAGTGAATATAAAACAGGAAAAAAGCAATGAGTAAAGATCAAGAAAACCTTTACGAAGGAATGTATATCATAAGCGCCACATTAAGCGACGATGCTCGCAATAAGGCTTTGGAGAAGATCCAAAATGGTATTACACAACGTGAAGGAGCAATCAATAAAGTCCATGATTTTCAAAGACGCCGTTTGGCATATGAGATCAATGGACATAAAGAAGGACACTATTTTGTCCTCTATTTTACAATAAAGCCATCGGCAATATCTGAATTGTGGCAGGAATATCATCTGAATGAGGATCTCGTACGCTTCATTACATTCAGAACAGATAAAGTAATGGAAGAAATTAAATTCAAGCCACTCGTGGAAGAACAATAAGGAGTTACGAATGTATTACGAAGATCCAAGAGAAAGATTCCCACCAGCCCCGCAAAGAGGTTTTGGACCAGCAAAAGCGCGCAAGCGTAAAAAGTGTCCATTTACTCAATCGGGTGTAAAGGAAATCGATTACAAAGACACAGAAAATCTGATGAAATTCATCACAGAACGCGGCAAAATTCTTCCTAGAAGAATCACCGGAGTTTCTGCGCATCATCAAAGACTTTTAACGAATGCGATTAAGCGTGCAAGAGCCATTGCTCTTCTCCCTTTCTCGTCCGAACTATAGGAGGAGCATTGTATGGCTATACAGTTATTACTTACAAAAGACGTTGAAGACCTCGGCCGTAGCGGTGATATCGTTAAAGTTAAGAATGGTTACGCACGTAACTACATTCTTCCGCAAAAACTTGGAGTTATCGCTAGCGAAAATTCGAAGAACATGCAAAAACGTCTGCAGGAAGAGCGTCTCAAAAGGGCTGAGCAAGATAAATCAGAAGCCGAAGCAATGGCCAAACATTTTGAAGGTCTGATTTTGACTACTGTTGTTAAAGTTGACCACGAAGGTCACATGTACGGTTCAGTTGCTGCTGTTGACATTGTAAAAATGCTTCAAGAGAATGCTAATCTGCATGTAGAAAAACGGATGGTGCATTTGAAGCATCCAATAAAAGCAGTTGGAGTGCATACCATCGAGTTGAAGCTGAAGGAAGGAGTTGCTGCAACGTTCACATTGAAGGTTGTTGCTGAAAATCAAGCAGAAGAAGCTGAAACACCAGCGCCAAATGCTTAGTTTATCATCTCCAGCAAAAATTAATCTATTTCTGAAAGTCGTCGGGCGAAGGCCCGACGGATTTCACGAACTTGCCTCGTTATTTCAGACGATTGATCTGAAGGATACTCTCCATTTTGCATTGGCCGGCGCAGATGAAATGACATCCACCTGCAAATGGATTCCAAGGGGTCCTGAGAACCTTATTTTCAAAGCAGCCGAACTTTTCCGGAAAAAGACTGGGAAAATGTTTGGATTGCATGTCCATCTAGTAAAGAGAATTCCACAGCAGGCGGGCCTAGGCGGCGGCAGCAGCAATGCTGCAACGACACTATGGGGCATTAATAAACTGTTGGGATGCCCAATAGCCCTCGCAGATCTTATTGATTGGTCCAAGGAACTTGGATCAGATGTTCCGTTTTTCTTCACTCAAGGCACAGCATATTGTACCGGCAGGGGAGAAATCTTACGGCCATTGGAACCTCTTCCAAAACAAAAAGTGTGGATTATAAAACCTGATCGGGGACTATCAACGCCAGAGGTGTATGGTTGTTTAAAGGTTCATGATTTACCTTTAAGAGATCCTGAATCGACCTTAGAGAATATCTTGAAAGGGAAAATGGAATGCTTTAATGACCTTGAAATGCCAGCATTTTCCATATTTCCTGAGTTAAGCAGCATGAAGCGTCTTTTGCAAGAGGGGAGTTCCCTTGTTTCTATGACTGGCTCCGGCTCTGCTCTATTTTGCCTAGGCGGTCCCGCCCCGCACAAGATCCCCCACACCCGCCAATTCACCGCTTCCTTTATCAACAGAACTGTCAATTCCTGGTTTTAATTCCTAATCGCAAGCCTAAAAAATAACAGGATGTGCTTAAACATAATCGCCAGCCTAAAAAATAACAGGATATGCAGGATCGCAAAGCGGCAGGATATGAAGGATGGGTGGAAGAAGGGGTAATATTATTTACATTATCGCTACGGTTGGTTCTATTTTTTTAACGAAAATAGATATAAATGTAGCGATATTGAAAAAAAGGTTAACCCTTCCCTTTTACTCCTATCCTTCATATCCTGCCGCCTTGCGATCCTGCATATCCTGTTATTCCTCTGAAAACAGGATAAGCAGGATCGCAAAGCGGCAGGATATGAAGGATGGGAGGAAGAAGGGGTAATATTATTTACAGTATCGCTACGGTTGGTTCTATTTTTTTAACGAAAATAGATACAAATGCAGCGATATTGAAAAAAAGTTAACCCCCCCCTTCTTCCTCCTATCCTTCATATCCTGCCGCCTTGCGATCCTGCATATCCTGTTATTCCTCTGAAAACAGGATAAGCAGGATCGCAAAGCGGCAGGATATGAAGGATGGGTGGAAGAAAATGTAGCGATATTGAAAAAAAGTTAACCCCCCCTTCTTCCTCCGATCCTTCATATCCTGCCGCCTTGCGATCCTGCATATCCTGTTATTCCTCTGAAAACAGGATAAGCAGGATCGCAAAGCGGCAGGATATGAAGGATGGGTGGAAGAAAATATAGCGATATTGAAAAAAAGTTAACCCCCCTTCTTCCTCCTATCCTTCATATCCTGCCGCCTTGCGATCCTGCATATCCTGTTATTTTTTAGGCTTGCGATTATGCCAAGGCACATCCTGTTTTTTTTTGCCTTGATGCTAAATTGTCTTGTGTTTTTTTGCGAGTATGGGATATCATGTCCGCAACAGGGGTATTAGCTCAGTTGGTTAGAGCGCCACGTTGACATCGTGGAGGTCAGCTGTTCGAGTCAGCTATATCCCATATGCTCCCATCACTCGACGCCATACGCCAGTCAACCGCTGAGATTCTCGCCTACACCATTCGAGATCTCGTTCCCGATACCCTGTTCGTCAAAGGCGAACACACCAACATCGGCTTCTACTACGATTTTATTATCAAACAACCCCTCGATAACAAGGCCATCCCCCTCATCGAAGAAAGAATGCGCCTCAACATCAAACAAGGCCTACAACTCAAACCCCTCGAAATGATGCGCGAAAACGCCGTAGAACTCTTCAAATACAACAACCAACCCTTCCAAGCAACTTTCGTCTCCTCCAACAGCCAAACCATCGTCCCCATCGTCCAAATCGGCACCTTCTACGACCTCTGCTACCCACCATTCGAAGAAAACCCCACAGAAATCGGCGCATTCAAAATTCTCTCCATAACCAAAGAAAAAATCAACCTGCCTGGCTACCGCAACCTCGAAATCACACGTATCTCCGGCACCTCCATGCACGACCAAGGATCACTCAAATCCTTCCTCAAAAAACTAGATGCAGCTAAAAAAAATGACCACAAAAATCTAGGCAATGAACTCAACTTGTTCACCATAGAATCAAACCCAGTCTGGCTCCCAAAAGGCGCCTCCCTCCGCGAATCTCTCATAAACTGGTGGAAATCCGAAACACAAAAACATAAGTTCTCACTCGTAAAATCCTCCTCCCACGCAATTGTATACTCCCACTTCACACACTCAACCCGCGACCTACCCATAAAATACGCCGAAATTACCGAATTTTCCTCCCCCGCCAGACAAAAAACACCCCCACTCCCTCCTAAATACCCCAATTTACTCCCGAGACATAGCCTCCATCTTCTGCACCCCCGAACAGACTGCAGCCGAACTGAATTATTCCTTGCAATTCATTTTGAAAATGATTAATATATTGGGGATTGGGCATCAATGGTATTTGATTACCCAGAGTAAAAGAGATAAGGCGAATGAGCTGCTGGTCGCAGGACTCCATGAAAATGGCATAGACTATAAAATCGATGTCCAAACAACCAAAAGCCCAAGAATCGAAGTGCGATGGGTGGATTCATTAGAAAGGGAATGGCAAGGACCTACACTTACCATAGACAAAGAAATTCCCAAAATCCACTCGCTGCAATACCTAGGAAGCGATAAAGCGACCCACCAACCGGTGATGATCACACTATCAATCCTAGGCTCGCTCGAAAGATGCATCGCCTTACTCTTAGAGAAATACAAAGGACAATTACCGCCGTCCCTTTTTGACGGCACTAACGGAGACCAAAAAACGTTTGAAAGTAAATAAACAAATACGCGCTCCAAAAGTCAGAGTCATCGGACCTGACGGAGGGCAAATTGGCATCCTGACACTACAGGAAGCACAACAAAGAGCAACATTGGAAGGGCTCGATCTTGTTGAGATCGTTCCAAACTCCAATCCACCGGTTTGCAAAATCATCGATTTTGGAAAATATCGCTATGACCAAACAAAACGGGAAAAAGAAAGTAAAAAAGCTCAACACCAAATTAAGGTAAAAGAGGTCAAGCTAAAGCCAAATATCAATGAGCACGATTTGCAAACGAAACTCAGGCACGCACGGGAGTTCCTCATCAAAGGGAACAAAGTAAAAGTGACCTGCATGTTTCGCGGAAGAGAAATGGCTCACCCTGAAGTAGGAAACCGCTTGATGGAGAAAGTTGCAACAGAATTAGAGGACGTGTCAGACAAAGAAGCCCCAGCAAACCTGATGGGAAGATTCTTGACAATTATGCTGGCACCCTCATTAAAGAAAAAACCTAAGGGAGCAGTAGGAGGAAGAGACCGTGCCCAAAATGAAAACTAGAAAAGCCATAGCTTCCCGTTTTAAAGTAACGGGAAAAGGAAAATTAGTACATCAGCAACCTGGAAAACGTCATATTTTGACCAAAAAATCCAGCAAGCGTAAGCGTCAGCTCGGAAGACCCGCGCTAATCAGCGACGCTAAATTACAAACATATAAACGATGCATGTGCGTATAAGGAGATATCGATGGTAAGAGCAACAAATGCGGTCGCCACACATCGCCGCAAGAAAAGATTACATAAAATAGCTAAAGGTTACTGGGGAGACCGTAAGAACCACTGGCGTATGACTCACGATGCAGTCATGCGTGCATTAGCTTATAACTATAAACACCGTAAAGAAAAGAAACGCGATTATCGCACTCTGTGGATTTCCAGAATCTCCGCAGCAGCAAAAATCCATGGCATTTCTTACAGTAAGTTTATCCACGGGCTAATTAAAGCAAATTGCACTCTCGACAGAAAGGTATTGTCAGATATGGCAATTCTCGATCCTCAAGGGTTCGCACACGTCGCAGGACAGGCAAAACTAGCTCTAGCTTAAAGGAGCCCTATGGCTGATAGTATTACAACTATCCGAAATCAGTTCGATCAGGAACTTCTCAATGCCCATGCAACGGCGGACCTTGAATCTATGAAGGTCCGTTATTTGGGCAAAAAGGGGCCTATCCAAGAGTTGATGAAGTCATTAAAGGACGTTTCTGCAGAGGAACGTCCTCAATTTGGCAAAAATATCAACGATTTAAAGGACAATATTTCCAAACAATTGGATGAAAAACTGCAGCAATTGATTCTTCGCGAAGAAGAGGCAAGGCTTTCCCATGAAAATATCGATATGACTTTGCCTGGGAGAAAGTATTTTCCAGGAAGAAAGCATGTGATCACGCAAACGCTCGATTCCATGATTGATATTCTGATGGGGATGGGTTTTACAGTGCAGTATGGACCAGACATTGATACAGAATATTACAATTTTGAAGCCTTGAACTTTCCACCGGATCACCCTGCGCGTGATATGCAAGATACTTTTTATGTAGCACCTGACACTCTTTTGCGAACTCATACAAGCAATGTTCAAGCCCGCATCATGGAGTCGCAGTCACCGCCGATTAGGATAATAGCACCTGGTAAAGTATATCGCAACGAAACCATAACGGCCCGTTCGCATGTATTTTTTCATCAAGTCGAAATAATGTATATTGATGAAGGGGTCACATTTGCTGATTTATTTGCCACACTTGAAGAGTTTGTGACGAAATTTTTTGGCAGGAAGGTTGAAACAAGATTCCGTCCCAGTTATTTTCCTTTTGTCGAGCCTGGATTGGAATTGGATGTAGGATGCATTTCGTGCAATGGGAATGGCTGTGGCTTGTGTAAACATACAGGATGGCTTGAAATCCTCGGTGCCGGGATGATACATCCAGAAGTCCTGAAAAAGGGAAATATAAACCCTGAGAAATATTCAGGTTTTGCATGGGGAATGGGTGTTGAGAGACAAGCCATGCTCAAACATGGAATTAAAGACATCAGACAATTCTACGAAAATGATCTCAGATTCCTCCAACAATTTAGGGCAATATGCTAAAAGTAGCTCGAGAGGATGCAGGAAAATCACTTCTGCAATACCTCAAAACATCGCTTGGCGAGACCGTTTCCGGCCGTGAAATCAAACGTGCCATAGAAGCTAATTTATGTCAGATCAATGGCAAGATTGAAAGGCATGCCTCTATAAAGCTTAGAGCAGGGGATAGGGTCCTATTTCAATATAAAAAAACGACCTCAAAATTATCTATTGAGCCCTCGCGAATCCTTTTTGAGGATGATTATATTTTAATCTACAATAAACCTGCTGGAATAAATTCCGACGGCAATGGCTTAGCTAGCTATTTTCCCGATTACACACTGGTCCATCGGTTGGACAAAGAGACTACAGGGGTCATCATTTTTGCAAAAAATGCCGAGGTGGCTGCCGAATTTAAAACGTTGTTTAAAAGCCGGAAAATTCGGAAGATTTATCAGGTTCTTGTTGATGGGGCTCCAGTAGAAAAGACAGGAATCGTCGAAAGTTACATTGGAAGGATTCAATCTAGAGGAAAATACGTCCTTTGGGGTTCAGTGCCGGCTGATGAAGGACGAGAAGCCAAAACGCTATGGCGGTTGGTGAGAAGAGGGGAACATGCCTCGCTAATGGAATGCGAACCATTAACGGGTCGGACGCATCAAATTAGAGTCCATATGCTGGATAAGGGTCTTCCTATTTTGGGAGATTACCGCTATCAGCGGAGATTCAAGTGTACTTACTTGCCAGATCGGGTGATGTTGCATGCTTATACCATTTCGTTTACCCATCCGAAGACCCAAAAGAGCATGATTGTGACAGCTCCTTTACCAGAAGATTTTCAAGAGGCAGTCAATAGAGTCATTAAATGAAGTTTTTGATCGTAAAAACATCGTCATTAGGGGATATATTACACACGTTTCCGGCTGTTTCATATTTGCGATCTAAGTTTCCTAAGGCGCAAATTGATTGGGTGGTTGAAGAAGAGTGTTCTGAGCTTGTAATGACGAATCCACAAGTAACAAATATACTCAAGATCAGTACAAAAAAATGGCGTCGAGGGATCGATTTCTCACATTTTTTCCAATTTAGGCGTGAGCTTCAAAAAAACAATTATGATGCTGTTTTTGACTTTCAGAGTAATATTAAATCGGGATTAATTACCTTTCTTGCCAGAAGTGCAGATAAGGTGGGATTTGGGACGAAGACAGTTCATGAATGGCCCAATTTGTGGTTCACCAATAAGCAATACGATCCTCCTGCCAAATTAAATATCAGGGATGACTACCTGCATCTGGTCAAAAGTTATTTTGCAGATAGCGAGCCCTTTATCGCACCATCTGTGCCCCTTCAGATCTCTCTTGAGCAGCAAGCCAAAGTCAAAGAAATATTGCAGAGGGATTCAGTTAGTCAAAGAAGAATAATGGTATGTCCTGGGTCTGCCTGGCCAAATAAACAGCTTGCAAAAAGCCAGCTAAAATTAGTTTTGGAGCAGGAATCTGGCATTCTCTTATTCAGTTGGGGAACCTCAGCGGAACTAGCCCTTGCAAAAGAATTGGCTGCTGAATTTGCAGACAGGGCCATTGTGCTAGAACGCCTTCCTCTGTCGAGTTTACAGCATCTGATGGGATGCGTGGATCTTGTCATTGCCATGGATTCATTGCCTCTTCATCTTGCAGGCACCACTTCTGTAAGCACCTATAGCTTTTTTGGGCCGTCTTTGGCGCAAAAATTTGCTCCACAAGGCAGCCAGCACAAACAATTTCAAGGCGGCTGTCCTTATGGGCGTACCTTCGAAAAACGTTGCTCTGTCCTCCGCACCTGCCCTACAGGGGCCTGTCTCAAGGACGTCGACACCAATAAATTAATCAATAAAGGATAGTAATATGCAAGTTTGCCCCTGTATGCCTTGTACTGCAGCAAGAGATATCGTCATTGATGAGAATGATATCCCAATATCCATTGATGTTTTGAACCTTATATTTAACAAATTGCCAACACAACACCTTCAAATAGCTTCTGTCGTGTGTAAGAAGTGGCGGCAAATCATCAGTAAAAGAATAAAAAATCAGAAAGCTACCTGTTTTGGTATATTTTATGCAAATTTTACTAAGAGTGATCACTGCATCTTATTAGACACCAAAGGAGAGTTGGCTAAGTTTGACAAAAGGGCTAAATATGCGACTACTAAGCTGATTGATTTTATTGGGCCAATCACTATATCTCGTACATTATGCTTTTATAAGTTGAGTTCTAGTTATTTAATCGATCATAAAGAATTTATTCGAAATAACTTTAATAGGGATGAATTGATAATCCACATATCTTCTATTAAATTTGAATTTGGGCCATCAAAATTTGAGAAAATGTATAAAGAGAGTATTCAGTTTGGCAATATTAAAAAAATGAAAAATACTTTTGTACATTTCATTTCAGATGGGGGATTATGTGATCAATTAGCAGACCATGGTGTAATATTTAGGGAAATCATCGAAAACACTATTGGCATCAGCCAGGTTCATTTTTATAATGTTGCCATAGATGCTGACGTTGCAGAATCAAGAGTCCTCAATTTCTTTCAACATAGTCGATATGATCATGTTCCAATTGCAGGTCAGCCAAATCGTGCCATCTTATATTATCATTAGATTTGCAATTAAATCGGGAAGCGTATAAAATTGCGGTACTTATACGGGGCATACGCATTAACCTAAAATACGTTTTACCACGGAGATCACAGAGAACACAAGAGAGGTCATTGAGTGTAAAATAGTTATCTCTGTTTTCTCGGTGCACTCTGTGTTAAAATTTTTTTAAGTTGATGCAGCCTATACAGGACTCACAAGTTTGCCGGGGACCTTAGAGATTAAGGCAGTCCGAACCAGGTCAGAGCAGGAATGCAGCAGCCTTAAGGATCACGTCTTTTGCTTTAAGCAATCTCCGGCTTTTTTTTCTTCTGCCAAAAGTATTTTGGTTTAAACGCAGCATCCATAATTTTTTGAATCAGCAGGACTTTTAGGTCTGGGATGACATACTCAATTATTATTTTATTTAGTATGTCTTTTGGTAATAATTTAATCGATGACTTTTCATCATCCCCCAAACAATAAAGAGTCATTGGTACTTCCTCAAGGAATTTCGTTAATATGGAAGGTTCAGCGGTACAAAGCCGATCAATTGCTTTGTTATTTATTGTCCCAGTAAATTTCCTATCATCAGCCAGGTGTATTTTCAAGTCCTCTTTTACAATTCGTTTTGCAGCACTTTCCCGGTCACGAAGATCATAACACACTAAATTTAAGACTTGTATTAAAGCATCATCGGATCTAAAGACCTTTTCACTAATAGATGTAATATCAAGAGGAAAAGGATAACCCTTTAAGTCGATCATTTTTGCTAGTGCCCTACAAATGAATCTATAGGACATTGAATGGAGTAACCCATGAGTGAGCAAGAGTAAAGCTTTATCGCGTTTCACCATGAAATCATCATCAAAGGGTGGTACATTTAAGACTTGCACTATTCTTAGAGTATTGTGGGCTCGATTAAGGTCCATAGTATTGCGCTTAAACTGCCGATTATCTACAAATTTAGCAAAAAACTTTTGTGGCAGTTTGGAGTAATCTATGTAATCTATTGCTGCATCTACGAGTGCATTGCTTAAATTGTCACAATTTGTATAAAAATTTGTACTGTTATTTGTAGGTTCCATATTAAAATCCATTATTTGTTTAAGGATTTTAACGTACAATTTAATTTATTTCAAGTAAAATTAAATGAATTACTCAATTTCTATTTCGGGATAGAGTGGATATCTACCTAGCAGATCGGCTACCCTCTCTTGTGCCTTCTTTAGCGTTTCGGGTTCGACGACTGCAGAGGCTTTGCTGGTTTTTGAAGCAATAGTGTTCGATAGGACATCAACAATGATATCTCCAATTTCGCGCATTTCATCTTTTCCCATCCCAAGTGTCGTCGTAGCGGGTGTGCCGATGCGTATGCCAGAGGTATACCAAGGGCCATGTGGATCAAATGGTATGGTGTTCCGGTTTACCGTTAAGCCCGCTTCCCGAAGAACACTTTCACCTTGTCTTCCATTTATACCATATTTTGTGATGTCGATGATCATAAGATGGTTTTCTGTCCCGCCGGTAACTAATCTTGCTCCGCGCTCCATAAGTTTCTCTCCTAGAGCAGAGGCATTGGTCACAATATTGTGCGCATAAGTCTGGAAGTCAGGAGAGAGCCGCTTCGTTAAAAGCAATTGCTTTGGCGGCTAGTACGTGGGGCAAAGGACCTCCAAGCACTAATGGACAGGCTTTGTTTATAACTTCCTGAAACTCGCCCTTGCAGAGGACTAGGCCTCCTCTGGGACCTCGCAATGTTTTGTGCGTCGTCGAGGTCACAATGTCGGCATAGTGAATAGGATCATATTCTCCAGTAAACACTTTTCCAGCAACGAGCCCGGCAAAGTGGGCCATGTCTACCATAAAGACGGCTCCGACACTATGGGCAATTTCTTTCATCTTTGCAAAGTTGACTTTTCTCGGATAGGCCGAATAGCCCGCTAGGAGAACTAATGGCTTCTCTTTTTTTGCCTGATCGGCAATGACTTGGTAATCGAGCAATTCTGTTTTTGGATCGACATCGTAGACTACGGCCTGAAACATTTTTGCTGAAACGTTATGAAGGTAACCATGCGTTAAATGACCCCCGGAATTCAATGACATGCCCATCAGCTTTTGATTCATCATCAACTGCCGAATTTTTTCATATTCAGCTGGGGTAAGATCATTAATCGTCTTTTTTCCAAGTTTTTCAACCTCTGCATTTTGAATTTTATGCACCAAAATGGACCAAAATGCCACCAAATTGGCGTCTGCACCTGAATGAGGTTGTGTATAGGCCCCTTCACTCCCAAAAAGCTTCTTCACAGCATGATTGGCTTGTTCTTCAAGATCGTCAACGTTTTGGCAGCCAGCATAAAAACGATGTCTGGCATACCCTTCAGCGTATTTGTCAGTCAAAAGGTTGCCCATGGCGAGCTGAACTGCCAATGATGAAAAATTTTCGGAAGCAATCAATTTTAAATTCGAGCGCTGGTCTTGCAGTTCTTTAATGATGCTTTTAGCGACTTCTGGAGAGCTCTTATCAATGTGGTCCAATGCTGCCAGATAGGCAACAACTGCACTGTTACGTTTTTCTTTCGGATGCTTTTCTAGGTAGTTTTCTAGTCGTTTCATTGTTTGGTTTCTCCCATTCTTTCAAAAATTTTGCCAGTTCTTTTACCGTTGGACTTTTTCCGTTTCTGACATAGTATCCAGATGTGGCAACCCCGCACGTCAATGCTTCCTTGGAAGAAAAACCCCACAACAGCCCATTGCAGTATCCGGCATTAAAATTATCGCCGCCGCCTGTCGTTAGAAGCGGACGGGATGTATAGGGTCCCTTGACCATAACCGTTTCGTCAAGGTCTGAAGAGATCGCATATTTGGTGCCATGTATTACAACACGGCAGTATCCTAACTTTTTTCGTATATCATCTGCAAGTGAAGAAATTTCTGAGTGTTTGATTTTCAACAATTTTCCAATGCGAAGCGCCTCTGCCTCATTCAATCCCAATATGACCTTAAATCCCTTTTCTAGCTTAGCCAAAGTTAATAATCCATCGCGAAGGTCTTCGTCTGTTCTTTTTTCAGGATCAGCCAAATCGACAAACATCCACCGAGGGCGGAGGCTCAGATGGGGCAAAAAATCTTTAATGAGCAACTTCCATAAGGGAGTCATCATCTGAATCATGGTCCAGTTAGCACAGACAAAAAGGTCGGTGTCTTCTAAAATATTCGATAATTCTGTCCTTCCAATATGATTTAATACTGTCTCAACATGCAAATCGAACATATTTTCGAGCTTTCCAAGAATAATTTTGCCATTTTGAAATTCAATTGCTTCACTGGAAGAGCTAGGTCCCAATGGATATACCTTCTCACATCGCGAAGCCATCTCTCTAAAAAGAGGCTCTATTTCGTCAGAATGTCCAATCATTCCAGAAAAAGTAATTCGATGCGCTCCCTCAAGCAACGCATTTGCCATGATTGGAGCATTTCCTCCAAGCTTGCGCTGTCTTACAACTAACTCGATATTACAGCTTTTTCCTGCAAAATCGACGATTCTTCCTCCAAATTGCTCCATTTTCTTCATTTCTTTGAACGATTTCAAACTCGTTCGCTTATCCACAGCTGTCATAATGTCGTCTGTGAAGCCGTCGAATCCAATGAAACAGCGAGGAGCCCCCGCCGGATGAGATGCATTTTCCTTCCAAACTGAGAGAATTCGAGTGGCCAAGGACGTTTTTTCTTGAGATTTTATTGCCATATTCGTTATTGTATATAAAACAGGAAATATTTTTCATCCATTATTAAATTAGGATCAACCATGCTGGAAACCTTACAACCCATTCTGGAAATTCAAGAGTATGACATGCAAATGATTCAGCTCATGCGTCTTAAACGTGAAAGACAAGAAGAGCTTGAAAACATTAACGCCTCAAAAACTGCTCTTCAACACAAAAGTGTGATTAAAGAGGGAGAGATCATTGAATATAAGAAAAATATTCGCATCCTCGAAGGCGAAATGTCAGATCTCAAAGAGAGAATCAAAAAACTCGAAACACAACAAAATCAAGTCAAAAAAGTCGATGAATTTAATGCCCTTAGTCACGAACTTTCCCATGCTGAAAGAGATAAAACTGCAAAAGAAATTCGTTTGAGCGATCTTTTTGACAAAGTTGCCGCTGAAGAAGACCTTTTAAAAGAAATCAATGAAAGTCTTGAAAAAACCAAAGACAGCAGCAAGGTTCTCGAGCAAGAAATTCACGAGAGTATCACTCGCATCAATGAAGAAGGCAGATCAATTAAGGCAAAAAGGGATAAACTTGCAGTTAAAGCAGATCCTGAAGTGTTTGCCATCTATGAAAGACTTCTTTTCAACAAGAAAGATCGTGTGATTGTTCCGATTGAAAACAGATGCTGCAGCGGATGTCATATTACACTGACAGCACAACATGAGAACCTCGTCCGCAAAGGGGAGCGCCTCGCATTCTGTGAACATTGTTCACGCATTCATTACTGGCAAGAAAGCGAGGCCCTTGAGGGCTCAGTTGTCGCCACTAAGCAGCGCCGCCGCCGCAAAGTCGCAGCGACCTAATACCGTGACCGGCTGTCTCCGACAGCAAGCTGTGGCCGGCTGTCTCCGACAGCCGGACTTGCTGTCAGAGACAGCAAGTTGTGGCCGGCTGTCTCCGACAGCCGGACTTGCTGTCAGAGACAGCAAGTTGTGGCCGGCTGTCTCCGACAGCCGGACTTGCTGTCAGAGACAGCAAGTTGTGGTAGGCTGTCTCCGACAGCCGGTCCTGCTGTCAGAGACAGCAGGACCACAAAAAAAATTAATTTTTGTCTGGGAGAACAGGCAATCGCCCTTGCTCTTTTACAGTGCATGGGAGGAAAGTCTGGACTTCGCAGGAGAGGATACCAGTGAAAGACTGGGGGCCGTAAGGCTACGGAAAGTATAACAGAAAATATTCCGCTAAAAGTCCCCTTAGGGGGCTTTTGGACAGGGTGAAATGCTCATTTTAGGAATGAGACCTACCTAGGGAAACTTAGGAGGTGATAAACCCTATCTGAAGCAAGACCAAGGTGAGGCAATACGGTTCTCCGCCGTGCTTCCTACAGGTCGCTTGAGGACCCCAGCGATGGGGTCCCTAGAAGAATGATTGCTCAACGACAGAATCCGGCTTATCGTTCTCCCAGGCTTTTTGTACTAACTTAGAGTAATTCCTAAAAGGACTAAAGGGACAAAAAGGACATAAAAACAGCATTTATGTTCTTTTTGTCCCTTTGGTCTTTTTAGGATTGACTTTTCTAGGTATTGATCTCCACCTTACTGGGGTAGCATTCGTGGAGCATGATTTTATTTACAGCGCGGGAGTAGGATCCTTCTCTTTCGAAAACTTCATTGGCTTCGATTCGAACTATTTTTTGCTTGCAGCTATCTGGGAGGTTGATCATGTAATCGCGGAAAAGATCAGCAATGCGGTTCCGGTAGACAATGCTTGAGTCTCGGACGGCATCTACAGCATAGCTATCTGTATCGCTTGAGGGCTCAAGCCAAACAAGAATATCATACTGGGACTCTACCCACTGTATGGCGGCTTCTTTTAATTTGTCAAAATAGGGGTGTGGAGTATTTCTATCTTGCCAGTAGACAATTGCATCTAATGAACAGCGATCGATGACAGCCACTTCATATTTTTGTGCTTTTGCTTGTAGTTCTGCGCGAATTTGTGTATGAACCATCCAAATTTCTGTATCTGTTGTTGCCTTTTCGTTTATTGGAAAAGGGCAGGAGCGGGCTTTTTCTTCTACGACGGTCACATTAAAGTTTTTTTCTTTAAGAGCCACGCAAATTTGGTGTGCTAATGTTGTTTTTCCTACTCCATGGGTCCCTGTAATGGCAATTTTTTTCATGTGATATGCTCCCTAGTTATTATGTCGATGAATTGCTTCGAAAAACTCTTCACGAAGTTGTGCATCTGTGTCGAATTTTCCGGTTAAAAAGTTAGTTGTAGTAATTCCTTGTTCGCTTTCGATCCCTCTGGCGATGACGCAATAGTGTTTGGCTGTTAGGGAGACGGCAACATCTGGGGTTTCAAGTAAAATCGATAGCGAATCAGCAATTTGTGCACTTAATCTTTCTTGAACCTGAGGTCTGCGTGAAAAGAATTTGACGACGCGTGGAATTTTTGAGAGACCAATGATTTTCTGATTGGGTACATAGGCGATATAGGCCATGCCATCCATAGGGACCAGATGATGTATGCAAAAGCTAGTAAAAGCCATGGAGGCAAATATTATGCTCGAATGACCATCATGCTGGAATGTATTGTTTTCGAAAGAAATTTCTGGAAATGTGTTGTTATCCAATCCACTGAAGATTTCGTTGACATACATTTTGGCGACGCGGTATGGGGTTTTCTCTAGGGACTCATCTTTTGTGTCTAAACCAAGAATTTCTAGGATATCAGTAAATTTTTCCTCGATGGCGGCGATTTTCTCTGCCTCAGTTAATTGATTTCCTTTGATCGGGGAAGGGAAGTTAGTAATGGCAGGGTTTATGCTTTTCTTCATTTTTTATTCAGTAAATAGTCCTCTAAATTTCCATCCCAATAATGCACACCATCGTCTTCAAAAGCAATAATTTTTTTTGCCACGGTATCGATTAAATCGCGGTCATGGCTGACAACAATGACTGTTCCTTTGTAATCTTCAAGTCCCCAAGCAAGAGCTGATACTGCTTCTAGGTCTAAGTGATTGTTGGGTTCATCAAGGAGGAGGAAATTGTGTTCGATAAGCATCATTCTGGCTAAAATAAGACGGGCTGTTTCACCGCCTGAAAGTGTGCTGACTTTTTTGAAGGCATCATCTCCGGCGAAGAGCATTCTTCCCATGACGTTTCGGATGTCCTGTTCGAGGGTTCCGGTCTTTTGGCTTTTTAGCCATTCAAAGGCGTTATAGACATCAGTTTTTTCAACAAGTTCCGAGTGATTTTGTGGAAAGTAGCTTGTCATTACCTGATTTCCGTAGGAAATGGTACCGCTGTCTGGCGTCATTGCTCCAGCTAGCATTTTGATTAGGGTCGTTTTTCCTCTACCGTTGTTCCCGATGATGCCAATTTTGTCGCCTCGGATGATTTCAATGGAAAAGTCTTTTATGACTTCGTTGCCATCGAAGCTTTTGCAGAGGTTGTCTGCTTTCAGGACTACTTTTCCGGCCTGTTTTTCGGTGATTGAGTAGCGAATATAGGGCCGTTGGATATTTGATTTCTTAAGCTCTTGAGGTTGCAGGCGTGCCATTTCTCTTATGCGGGATTGAACTTGGCTTGCGCGAGTGCCGGCGCCAAAACGGGCGACGAAATCTTTCAATTGCGAGATTTTTTTCTCTTTGGATTTGGCATCTTCTTCGGCGCGTGAGCGTACGGATGTTTTGGCGACGACCATATCGTCGTAGTTGCCTGGGTAGATGATGATTGTTTCGTAATCGATATCGGCAATATGTGTGTGAGACAGAATTAAGGAAGTGGCGGTCGTGGCTGATGACGATTAAAACTCCTTTATAATTCTTTAGGAAGGTTTCTAGCCAGCCGATGGATGCGAGGTCAAGGTGGTTTGTAGGTTCATCGAGTAAGAGCGCTTGCGGGTCGCCGAAAAGAGATTGGCATAGAAGCACTCTGAATTGAATGTCAGTTGGAATTTCTCGCATTTTTTTGTTGAAAAATTCTTGAGAGATGCCCATTCCTGCCAGAAGAGCTTCTGCATTTGAGTCGGCTTCATATCCATTTTCTTCAGCGATGATTCCTTCGAGGTCTCCCAGGCGCATGCCGACTTCATCGGTCATTTCGACATTGTATAGTTCGTCCCGTTGTTTTAAGTGCCTCCCAGAGTCTTTGGTTTCCCATGACCACGACATCGGTTACTCGCTCTTCGCGGAAGGCTTCGATATTTTGTTTGAGGATACCTGTTCGGTCGGGGAGGATTACGGTCCCGGTAGTGGGTTCTTCGAAGCCCATGATGATTTTTAGGAGTGTGGATTTACCGGATCCATTGGGACCTGTTAGGCCGTAGCGGTTGCCCGCGTTAAACGTCATTGTCACATCATCAAATAGGATGCGACTGCCAAAACTTTTTGAAACTGCTTTTACTGTAATCATGTGAGAAATCTTATCACAGTCAACAATTTTTGGCTAGTGGTTGATTTGCCTTATTTATCACCACAAAGCCCACCGAAATCGAGGTATCTTTTGACTTTAAGCTCTTGGGTGGGCAGCGTCGTATACCTTTTTTTTGAGTTTTGGGTTCACTTGTGTGTAGATGGTGGTTGTGGCGAGGGAGCTATGACCCAGTATTGTTTGGATTGTTTTGAGGTCCATGCCGTTTTCAAGCCAGTGGGTGGCTATAGTGTGACGGATTGTGTGCGGGGTCACTTTATTGGAAAGCCCGCTTTCCTTAAGATATTTGTCAAATTTTCTATCCACAGAACGGGTGGTGAGCCTTGTGCCAAGTCGATTTAAAAAAATCGCTTCGCTGTCCATCTCGGAAAGGTGTCCATCGATCTCAGCATGTCTTTCTGAATGCTCTAAGTAGGTGGTTATCCATTGAGCAGCGTTAGGAGTGATGGGGACAATTCGCTCTTTCTTCCCTTTTCCTTTGATTTTAAGAAGGAGCCTGCTTTTGTCGAAGTCTGACTTATTAAGTGAAACAAGTTCGCTCACCCGTATTCCTGAACTGTAAAATAGTTCCATAATGACTCTGTCTCGCAATCCTACATAAATGGAGGTGTCGGGGAGTTCAAATAATTGCAAAATTTGATCGTAGGTTATTGGAGAGGGGATTTTTTTGTCGATTTTTGGTGTCTCAAGCTCTTCAGTGGGATTAAAAGCTATTTTTTTTTCTGCAAATAGGTATTTAAAGAAGGAGCGAATGGAGGATAATCTTCGAACAATGGTTTTTTTGCTGCATTGCAATGCGTTGAGGTATGCCAAAAAGCCTCTGATTGATTTTCTGTCGATTTTATTCAACATGACTTCGCTGCCATGCTCTTTTTCTAGATATTCATTGAGAGTCTTAAGGTCTATCGAGTAATTTCGAATGGTATGCTCGGATGCATTTTTGACGTTCTTGAGGTGGTTTATGAATTGATTATGCGCCTGGGTAAACAAAATATGACTCCTTTTGTTTTTTCCCATATAATGAGAGGAAATTATTTGGTAAAGGGAAATCTTTTGAGGTCTTCAGCGACATAGGTATTAGGAAAGACGGCACGGGCCTCTTTTAGAAATTCTTTTCCATTCATATATCTAGCAGAAAAGTGGGTGAGGATAAGCTCCTTCGCCCCTGCATTTTTTGCTATTGTAGCTGCTTGTTTAGCTGTCATGTGAAAATGATTTTTTGCCAATGCAGCGTGTTCTTCCAAATAGGTGCTCTCGCAAATCAGCATTTTTGCATCCCTGGCTATGTCAATGGCATTTTGGCAGTATCGAGTGTCAATGACGACAGCAACGCTATCACCTTTGCGAATCCAGCTGACATCGTCAAGATTGACCTTGTGCTCACCTATCATAATCGATTTTTTTTCGATGAGCTCGCGAACTAGAGGACCTCGGATCCCGAATTCATTGAGCTTGGCCTCATCGAATTTGCGAGTATCTGCTTCTGTGACCCGCCAACCGATGTTTTCAACGCTGTGTTCAAGGAAAGTAGCTTCGATTTTGAATTTTCCATCATCATCGACGATGCCAGCATGAGAAACAGGGTGTTCGACGATATTGATTGTTTTGTGGTAAATCGTGCTTTCGCACAGTCTATCGAAATATTTCTTTCCACTTGCTGGATAATAGCAATGAATCGGGTGGGTGACTTTATCAAGATTAAGGCGCATTAGTATCGAAGGCAATCCGAGGCAGTGGTCGCCGTGAAAATGCGAGATCAAGATGTGAGTAATAACTGTAGGTGCGATATTGGCGAAAATAAATTGTCGTTGGGTCCCTTCACCTGGATCAAAAAGAAGGCCCTTTTCATTCCAACGGAGAAGATAACCTCCATGATTGCGGAATCTGGTGGGATGTTGGCTAGAACAACCTAAAATAGTAATATCTCTTACGCTCATGGTGAGGATTTTACTCTATCTTCGCAATAAACGCCAGAAAAGAAAATTAATTTATGCCTAGTTGCTTTTTTCGTGTCTCCAAAATGGTGATGACAACGCGATTTGGGTAACCAACATTGGCAGGGGATGCCTCGTCTGTTTCTCCGTTTGGCAATACAACAGGATTTTCAATCAAGTTTCCAGTTGTTGTATTCAGAAAAAGCTTGAGAATAGGGTCGTTTTTCCAGTCTCCTGGGTAGGCGTTAGCTAGAAAAAAAGGAGTATTGCATGCCTTGACGATTTCTTCAGCTAACTTATTAGGCCTTAGCTGTGATTCGTGCATGGGATTTTGACTAATTGGGTTTTTTAGTTCTGTTCCTTTTTCTAGGGACTTTCTCTTGAGCTCTTCAATAGTACTTTTTGAGAAAGTTTGTCCATCTGGAGTAATCAATGGAGAAACTAAGGTTTCAAAGGTGACTGGGCACTCAAGGAGATCAAGGATTTCTTGTTTTTGTGTACTGGAGAATAAGCTATCCTTAATTTTTTTCAGTGCATCCGTAATTATAGGAGCTGTAAATTGTGTTTTCTCAATGGATGTGTTGAATGAGGGATTTATTGCTTTTATGCTTTCATTAAAGATTTTGCGTACTTTTTCGTCGACTGCTCCTATAAACAAATTTTGAATCCATCGAATAACACGTTGAAACCAATTGGTAATTACTACCAATTTATCTTTTTTAACAATGTAATCTTTAGGATTAGCATCATCTAATAATGCCTTTAAATTATTAACTGCAGTATTAATGTCCATAAGTCCTCTAATTTATTTATATACTTATTTTAATATTTATCGGAATTATATTGCAAGCATAAAATAGAGCTGTACTTAAATTCCAATATCAAATATTATGTTTGAGTAAACTTAAAGAATTAAGGAACATAACATATGCCATTTAAACACTTAGGTCTTAAAACTGAACTCCTTAGAGCTTTAGAAGAACAAGGCTACGAAAAACCAACTCCTGTACAGGAGCAATCTATCCCTATCATCCTTGAAGGATGCGACATTTTAGCCGGATCCCAAACAGGGACTGGTAAAACTGCCAGCTTCACATTACCTATCCTTCATAGGCTCAGCGGTAAGCCAAAGGGTGGGATCAAAGCTCTCATTCTCGTGCCGACACGAGAACTTGCTGCACAGGTTGCAGAAAGTGTACGCACCTATGGTAAATACCTCTCAATGAAGTCATTTGTCGTATTTGGCGGGGTAAACATCAATCCTCAGATTCTTGCCTTGCGCCATGGAGTTGATATATTAGTGGCAACTCCCGGTCGTCTGCTTGATCTGATTGGTCAAAAGGTATGCGACCTTTCAAAAGTAGAGGTCTTAGTGTTGGACGAGGCCGATAGAATGCTGGATATGGGATTTATTCATGATATCCGCAGAATTTTGAAGTTGCTTCCAAAACAGCGTCAAAGTCTGTTGTTTTCAGCAACATTTTCCAAAGAAATCAAAGAACTTGCCGATGGTTTTTTGATAAGCCCAAAACTTCTTGAAGTATCGCGTCCAAACACAACAACAGAGCTTGTTTCACAGGTGATTTATCCAGTGGATAGCAAACGGAAGAAAGATCTTTTGTCACATTTGATCACGACACAGAATTGGAAGCAGGTGCTGGTGTTCACAAGGACAAAGCACGGAGCCAACAGACTTGCAGAGCATCTTGAACAAGCCGGAATAACTTCAGCGGCAATTCATGGAAATAAGAGTCAGTCGGCTAGGACTCGTGCCTTAGCAGATTTTAAGAGTGGAACTGTGAGAGTTCTGGTCGCCACAGATATTGCTGCACGCGGTCTGGACATCAATCAGCTCCCGCATGTCGTTAATTATGAATTGCCAAATGTCCCTGAAGATTACATTCACCGTATTGGCCGCACAGGACGTGCAGGTAATGAAGGGGAGGCGGTTTCGTTAGTTTGTATCGATGAACATGCCTATCTAAAAGATATCGAAAAATTGTTGAAGCGAGAAATTCCGAAAACGAATATAATTGGTTTCGAACCTGATCCAAAAATCAAAGCCGAACCTATTCTGAGAGGTGGTAGAGGGAACGCTCGCCCTCCGCGTAAAGATCAACAGCCACGTGGAAAAGTCCGTTTTGGTGTCAGGAGCACAAAACATTACTAAGGAAGTGTGCATGAAAGAGTACGATCAGTTATTGAAACACGCTCGTTACATCAAAACGATGAACGGTATTTTGTCATTATTGGGTTGGGATCAGGAAACATACATGCCCTCTGGCAGCGTTGGGATTCGTTCCGAGCAGAAAGAGGCCATGACTGGAATGATCCATCGAGAGATGACAGGTAAAGCCTACACGAATGCTCTTGCTAAGTTGATCGATCTCAAATCGGGGAAGCCGATTGTCGAAGGACTGACTGCAGATCAAAAGGCTGCGCTTCGGGAATTCTATCGGGATCATGTCCACGCTACAGCATTGCCAGTTGATTTTGTTGAAGAATATGCTCGATTAACATCTGAGGCAGCTCATGTCTGGCAAGAGGCTAGAGCCCGAAATGATTTCGGTTTATTTCTCCCTTCTCTTGAAAAAATCATCGAGATGAGTCGTAAAAAAGCTGAATTGCTGGGCTACAAAGAGAATCCTTATGATGCCCTTTTGGATGAATATGAACCTGCATTGACAACACGTGAAGTTTCCGCACTGTTCACTCAATTGCGCAAGTCGATAATCCCACTCTACAAAAAAATATGTTCTTCTAAGCATCCAAATGATGTTTTTCTTAAGGGAAATTTTTCAGAAAAAAGTCAGCAGGAATTCAATCAGACCTTGCTTAAAGGAATTGAATACGATTTGACAAAAGGGAGATTGGATATTTCGACTCATCCGTTTTCTTCCTCCTCACATCCTACTGATAATAGGATTACTACAAGAATTCAGAAAAGTGATCTGATTAGTAATATTCGAAGTGTTTTACATGAAAGCGGCCATGCTTTTTATGAGATGGGGCTTCCTGTGGAGCATTATGGGTCGCCGTTGGGCAGTTCAGTTTCTCTCGGGGTTCATGAAAGTCAATCGCGTTGGTGGGAGACACGCATTGGACTTAGCAAGGGATTTTGGAAACATTTTCTTCCGATGTTAAAAAAGCAGTTTAAGGGAAAATTTGATCGTGTTACTGTAGATGCCTTTTACAATGCCATTAATAAAGTATCGCCTTCTTATATAAGGGTAGAGTCAGATGAGGTGACGTATCCATTGCATGTGATTATTCGATTTGAGATAGAGTGTCTTTTGATAGATGGTACTTTGCAGGCAAAGGATATTCCAGGGGTTTGGAATGCTAAGATGAAGGAGTATATTGGGATAGTGCCTAAGAATGATGCTGAGGGATGTTTGCAGGATATACATTGGGCATTTGGTGCATTTGGGTATTTTCCTACATATACGTTGGGAAATATTTATTGTGCGCAGTTTTTTGAAACTTTTGCAGAAGAGTTTCCAAATTGGGAGGAGCGGATTGCAAAAGGGGAGGTGGGTTTTATGAAAGATTGGTTAACACAAAATATTCATCGTCATGGACGCAAATACACACCCAAAGATCTTTTGAAAAAGGTTACCGGCAAAAAAATCTCCGTCGATCCTTACATTAATTATCTGAAAGAAAAATACGAATAAATTATGGAGTGACCCAATTCATTGGGTCTTTTTCAGGACCGAATTCATTCGGTCCTGTGGATGGCAAGTTATCGCCGTTCTCAGATGAGGAATCGGGTAAGTCAAGGGCGAAGAAAATAAATTAAATATTGTGTTCTTGTTCCTCAGCACGCCAAGTAAAGGTTTGCTTTTGATTTTCTCCGGAAAGTATCAAAGACCATTCATGAGTTGTATCTTTGATGTATGTTGAAGATCCTAAACACTAAATTATGGAGTGACCCAATTCATTGGGTCTTTTTCAGGACCGAATTCATTCGGTCCTGTGGATGGCAAGTTATCGCCGTTCTCAGATGAGGATCGGGTAAGTCAAGGACGAAGAAAATAAATTAAATATTGTGTTCTTGTTCCTCAGCGCGCCAAGTAAAGGTTTGCTTTTGATTTTCTCCGGAAAGTATCAAAGACCATTCATGAGTTGTATTTTTGATGTATGCTGAAGAACCTAAACACTAAATTATGGAGTGACCCAATTCATTGGGTCTTTTTCAGGACCGAATTCATTCGGTCCTGTGGATGGCAAGTTATCGCCGTTCTCAGATGAGGAATCGGGTAAGTCAAGGGCGAAGAAAATAAATTAAATATTGTGTTCTTGTTCCTCAGCACGCCAAGTAAAGGTTTGCTTTTGATTTTCTCCGGAAAGTATTAAAGACCATTCATAAGTTGTATCTTTGATGTATGTTGAAGATCCTAAACACTAAATTATGGAGTGACCCAATTCATTGGGTCTTTTTCAGGACCGAATTCATTCGGTCCTGTGGATGGCAAGTTATCGCCGTTCTCAGATGAGGAATCGGGTAAGTCAAGGGCGAAGAAAATAAATTAAATATTGTGTTCTTGTTCCTCAGCACGCCAAGTAAAGGTTTGCTTTTGATTTTCTCCGGAAAGTATTAAAGACCATTCATAAGTTGTATCTTTGATGTATGTTGAAGATCCTAAACACTAAATTATGGAGTGACCCAATTCATTGGGTCTTTTTCAGGACCGAATTCATTCGGTCCTGTGGATGGCAAGTTATCGCCGTTCTCAGATGAGGAATCGGGTAAGTCAAGGACGAAGAAAATAAATTAAATATTGTGTTCTTGTTCCTCAGCGCGCCAAGTAAAGGTTTGCTTTTGATTTTCTCCGGAAAGTATCAAAGACCATTCATGAGTTGTATCTTTGATGTATGTTGAAGATCCTAAACACTAAATTATGGAGTGACCCAATTCATTGGGTCTTTTTCAGGACCGAATTCATTCGGTCCTGTGGATGGCAAGTTATCGCCGTTCTCAGATTAGGAATCGGGTAAGTCAAGGGCGAAGAAAATAAATTAAATATTGTGTTCTTGTTCCTCAGCACGCCAAGTAAAGGTTTGCTTTTGATTTTCTCCGGAAAGTATCAAAGACCATTCATGAGTTGTATCTTTGATGTATGCTGAAGAACCTAAACACTAAATTATGGAGTGACCCAATTCATTGGGTCTTTTTCAGGACCGAATTCATTCGGTCCTGTGGATGGCAAGTTGTCGCTGTTCTCAGATTAGGAATCGGGTAAGTCAAGGACGAAGAAAATAAATTAAATATTGTGTTCTTGTTCCTCAGCGCGCCAAGTAAAGGTTTGCTTTTGATTTTCTCCGGAAAGTATCAAAGACCATTCATGAGTTGTATCTTTGATGTATGCTGAAGAACCTAAACACTCGGGCATATCAGGGTAATAGATGTCTGTAGTTGCTGCAAGGACAGCTTCTTGGCACCGAATCACCATATGATGCAATGCGGGGATGGATGTTATCCGGCCTCCACTGGTTGAATATGAGTAGTGCAACGCTTTTTTTGCTGGCTCGGATGCTTCTCCAGAGTCTGTTATTTTTATGCAAACGTAAGGGTTTTCTATTCGAACAATTTCAGTAGAATGCTGTATTGACTGATTGGCATGCTGCTTTGCAGTACTAAAAAAGAGGTCAGCTAACTGACAAATTCCAATCAATCCGTCATAGTCCTTGCTGTAGATCGTTGCTTTTTTACAGGTATAGGTTGTGTTGCACCTGCTAGGTTCATTTTGAACAATCTCGCTATAGTGTTTATCTGTGATCAAAAAATTCATTAATCCCTCCATCGAATATTCTTACACTAAGATATTCTTCATAGTACTTTTGGTCAACGTGTAACAAACGATGCAAACTGCGATCTTTGAAGCCAATTATCAGCAGGGTATTCTGAATTACCACTGATGATGTGAAACGTATAAGCTATTCGGGATTTGTCAGAAATATTTTGACTGCTTCTATGAACAAAAGTACCCGGGAATATGATCACTGAGCCTCTTTTCATTGGCATCGCCACAAAATCTTCTGCTGGCCAGTGGGAATTATATAGGGTTGTAATTTCAGGATCTGTCAGCGGGTTTCCTTTCATATCGACAGTGATGAATCCTCGTCCCGAGGGATTTTTAACATAACGAGCGAGTAAATCCCATTTATGGCTTTCGGGAATGCCCCATAAGCAAGCATTTTCTGGGGTGGCATCTTGAAGAGGCATCCAAAAGGCTACAGTGGTGTTTGGAATGGTATAAAGAAATGTACTGTCTTGGTGAGGGGAGACTTCACCTCCAATATGTTTTGGCTTGCAGATGATCATAGATTGATTCAATCTTGGATCACTGACACCTAATTGCTCGGCAATATTTCTTATAGAATCCCTAAATGTGACGGCTCGGAATTTATCATTGCGTTCTCCAACTGCATGCCCTAATTTATTGATTGCATCGCTTTTTTCAACTATGAGCTCGCCATCTTTAAAGGCCTTTTCTTCAAAAAAGAAGCTGATTTTATCTATGGAATCTTCAAAGTACTTTCCACGATTTTCAGCTGCATCATTTTTTGCGGTAAAGACTGCAGTTGTTTCGGATGTGGGTTTGAATTCACTAATCAATTTATCTGTCTCAGCAACAAGCCGGTCGCATTCTTCCGGTGTGAGATAATTGTCCAAAATGAGAAAACCATTATTTTTATAGTTTGCTATCATTTCTGGTGACAGCTTGCCATCAGCAGGAAAAGAAAAATGTTGAATTGTGCTTTCCTGAGCTATAATAGAGCCTATGTTCAAGAATAGAAAAGCAGTCCATATTAGTATTGGTAGTTTCATTGCAAGCCTATTAATTGAGAGGGGTTTTAGGTGTGAGTTTAAATTCTACTGCAATAGTCAATAAATCTCCCTCATTGTTTTCTAGAAGTCATCCTACTGCACTTGAAGTGAATCTTGCAACAAAAAACAGTCACCTGAGCTCCCGCTTCTAAAATTTGCGCAATCGACAAACCACGGAGGTCAATTTATGTTCAGTCCAGCAGTAAGAGGCAGTGCAGGCGTACAATTCAGCTCATGAATTAAGTCTTCTTGCAGAAATGTTAATCAATGAGGAGGAAAATCTATGCATTATAAAAACTTTTTGATGGCAATTTTAGAAGGCTAAACCACGGGTAGACACAAAAAAACAACTCATTGTAAGACTGGAGGTGCGAGGGAATTTGGAGTAAGGCCGCACCTGCGGCTTACACCAAATTCACGTGCATTTGAGGCTTGCAAAATTGTGCTTAGATATGTGAAAATACTCTTTAAATTTAACCATGTGAATCTTAAATCAAGGAGATAATTATGAATCCCGTTTCAAGCTCAGCGCCTATGGCCCATACAATTGACAGTACCAATACAGCTGATGTCATAAAAAAGGTTTCAAAGTTCAGTGAAAAAACTAAAACAAAAATATTCAATATTCTCATTACCCTGGGTACCATTTTAGCAGCTGCAGCTGTCGGATTAGGAATCGGATTTGCAGGCGCTGCAATTGATGTTAGCATCATTGCAGGCGCCAGCGTTTTGCTAATAGGCTTTGTGGCTTTTTTTATTTTTAATTTTTTAAGAAGTCCAAGGTTAATCATTCCAGGCGTTTGTTAGAAAATTTATTTCTTCTTTCAAATATGTTGTCGCTGTGGTAAAGATGTAGGCATGCGAAATATTGTTCTAATCATGCTCGTGCTGCTGACAAGTTGCGGATGCCCCCATAAGTTCATCCCTAGCGATACGCCCGAACCTCTGGCTCCAATAAAATTGCCTAAAAAAGTAAGGGTCGCCCTCGTACTTGGGAGCGGAGGAGTTCGCGGAATGGCCCATGTCGGTGTCATCGAAGAATTAGAAAAAGAAGGAATCCCTATCGACCTCATCGTCGGCTGCAGTGCGGGCAGCATCGTCGGCGCCCTATATGCAGATAACCCCAACATCGCCGATATCAAAAATGCAGTCGCAGGTATAAACTCCGATAGCATTTTCAATATCGACATCTGGAATTGCCGATTTGGTCTCTCTCAAGGCGCCTCCATGCTACGCGTCCTTAATGCAGAACTAGATGCAGAAACTTTCGACCAACTTAAAATCCCCCTAGTCATTGTGGCGAGCGATCTTCATTCCGGAGAACTAGTTCCCATAGGATCGGGAGATCTTGTCAAATCGGTGCAAGCTTCTTGTTCCATTCCCTTCTTTTTTGTCCCTTGCGATCATATGGGACGCATCCTTGTTGATGGGGGAGTGATCAACCCTGTCCCGACAGAAGTGGCTTATGATTTGGGTGCCGAATTCATTATTGCTGTTGATCTTTCCGAGTTGTTACCTAAAACTTTTCCTACAAACCTATTTGGAGTTGCTACGCGGAGCGCTGAAATTGCAATGATGTGGCAAAATGAAGTTTCAACTCAATTTGCAGATGTTGTCATTCGTCCAAGAACTTGCGGTATTGGGACTTTCAATGAAAAAATGAAGTTTGCAATATATGAGGCTGGAAAAAAGGCAGCTCAAGAGGAGATGCCCAAAATCAAAGAACTTCTTGAAAAACACACGATCTCCCTAGAAAATACCGATTCCGAAGAGGATCGTCAAGTAACGCTTGAGTGTTATGGTCCTCGTGTTTGTGTTGAACCAATTTAAACATTGCAAAATAATGTTTAAATTTAATATACTATCCTTCATGCATCATTATAAAAATTGAAAAGGAGGTTAATATGTCAAGTTTAGTAGATAATAATCCATTCGTGTCAAATACTGCAAACAGCAGCTTGCCAGCTTGGGCAGTTGAGGCTGAGCCGGCAAAGGCAACAGTAAAACAAGGATTTTTAGAACGCCATCCAAAGATCAAAACAGTATTTATGAAGGTAATTAAAGCCTTAGTAGCTATTTTATTTGGCGGATTCGCAGGAATGGGCTTTTCGTTGCTTACTGCAAATCCACTTCTTGGCATCATAACTGGTTGTGCGGTCACTGCAGTTGTTTTTGGGGTGCTAGGATTTGTGGAAGATCGCATAAACAAAAACATTGCTGATAAGAAGGTCGTTGCTAAGCCTGCAACAACATTCAACCCTAACGACATCTAACGTCAAGGCATCGATTAAAATAAATATTACCACATGAGATCTTGGTGGTAAAAATGCTTAAGTTTATGACAATGGCCTAACGTTATCTTCTGGCGAAAAGATTTGTACAAGCGAAGATATAGCCAATTATGGCTCCAGAAATGTGGGCTGTATTGGCTACGATCGCAGGTATAAAAGGGGGAATGCCTTGGATTTCAAGCGCAAATGAGAGAATCTGCAAGCCCAGCAAGCCGACGATGAAGATCGTGACAAAACCCATCGTCATCGGAAGAAGTTGATACCCTTCCCAAACGGCCTTCTTCTGTCTAAACCAAATAAAGGTAATCATGGCACAGATAATGCCCGAAAATCCAATAAAATTGGGCCCGGTCATCAGATATTGCGCTGTATTAGAAAAAATTCCTGCCAATAGCAAAAACACTCCAAAGCGAAGGATTCCTAGTCTTTCTTCCATTTGCTTTCCAAGAATCAAAAACCATATCATATTGAATAGCAGATGCAGAGGCCCATCATGAAGCAGTACAGGAGTAAATAGACGCCATATTTCGCCTTGTCGAATTTTCTCAAACATCGGAGCATTAAAATAAGGTGCTGGGTTGGCCTCGGTAAAGTGCGAGACAATTTTATCGTATAGTCCTGTCCAGATAGGGGTGTTTTTGTACTCCTGCAGAAGAAATTTAGCCTCGGGAGGCAATTCTTGAGGGTTTTGCAGCTTTTCGATTCCATAAGCATTAACTAATTTATCGATAATCTCGTAAGCATAGGGGTAGTCGTAACTGAGTGTTTTATTGATATCAGGTGTATAGAGTGGTATAAGTGGGATATTTGGCGGCGGCGATTCGTAGGGACGCTGTGTCAATATTCCAAAGAAGAGGATAATCGTGCATGAAATAATGATGTATAGGGTCAAAAATCCGATGGGTTTTGTTTTGCCGAGCCGAATTGTTGGAGACTTTATTTTTTCTTCGATAGGCTCTAAGATAGATGGAATTTGCATGACATTTCCGGTGTAGCGGGGATCTTGGGGGTCCTCGAGAAACTCTTCGTAGAAAGTTTGGGCTGTCGCAACCTTATCCTCTTCGACAATCCAGAGTCTGCCGATAACAGTTCCATAGTCTGCGCTTCCCCAATCAGTATTTGAAACCACCTCAAGCTGATTTTCAATTTTTTCTTTAGTAAGGAATGCAGAAAATGTGCGGGCGTTCCTTTCGTTGTCAAATGTAGCAAGTAGTCGCATGTCAGCTCCGTAATTTATTTATTTTATCGATGATATTGGAAGTTGATAATCCTGGAACGAGAGAAACAATGTGAATTTTACCTCCGTGCTCTTTAACCACATCAGCTTCAATACAATCTTTACCATATTCGGTTCCGTTCACATGAACATCTGGCTTAATAATCTCTAGCAAGGCACGTGGATCTGTCTCTTCGAACGACATCACATAGTCGACGAATTCCAATGCAGAAACCATTTGCAGACGATATTCCAAGGGGATAAGCGGCCTATAGGGGCTTTTGTATTGTTTGATTGAAGCATCGGAATTAAGAGCTACAATAAGCACATCTGCAGTCTGTGAAGCTTCGAATAGAATCTGCAAATGTCCAGCATGTAACAGGTCAAATGAGCCATTGAGAGTTGCGATTTTTTTTCCACTCTTTCGTATTTCCTCAATCTTTTGCGAAAGTTCATTTGGCAGTATAAGTTTTTTCTTCCATGCTTCGGCCCAGGTCTTCATTCAAAAGTCTCACTTGATGTATTGGAAAGTGTAGGAAATGCGATTGGAAAGACTTCGTCATAATGGTCTATAAAATGAATTGTTAGATTCTTTTTGATATGATCGGGAAGTTCATCGTAATCTCTGATATTTTCCTTTGGTAGAATAATCGTCGTCAAATTAGAACGCTTGGCCGCGACTAATTTCTCTTTGACCCCACCAATAGGAAGGATGCGTCCGGTTAGGGTGAGTTCACCAGTCATTCCGAGGTCATCCAAGACTGGAGTATTGGTCAACAAAGAAAGCATGGCAGTGACCATCGTGATTCCTGCGGAAGGGCCATCTTTCGGTGTCGCTCCTTCGGGGATGTGAACGTGGACTTGCGATTTTTCAAAAAAGGTGAATCCGGGTGCATATTTGTGGATGGCACTGTGCAGGTAACTCCAAGCTATTTCGGAAGATTCCTTCATCACGTCTCCAGCTTGACCTGTAAGTTTCATTCCTGTTTTTTCTCCAGGGATTTTTATCGATTCGATGTAGAGGGTTGCACCCCCTAGAGCAGTCCAGGCCAGTCCTGTGCAGACGCCGACAGGAGTCCTCTCATAAAATCGATCACTGGTATACATGGGTTTTCCGAGGTATTCAGTGATGTTTTTATCTGTGATTTTGTACTTGGATGTCTTTTTACCCCCAGCTCTGACAATTTTTAGGGCAACTTTTCTCATAATCTTTTTGAGTTCATTTTCGAGGCTGCGAACTCCCGCTTCCCGTGCATATCCGTTAATAATGGCTCGAAGGCTATCATTTGTGAAGGTGATATCTGTAGCTTTTAATCCCATGTTCTTACGGTTGCGAGGAAAGAGGTATTTTGTGGCAATCGCAATTTTTTCTTGCATGACATAACCAGATAGGCGAAGGATATCCATACGGTCAATAAGGGGTTCCGGAATAGTGTCCAAGACGTTTGCAGTGATAATAAAGAGGACATCCGAAAGATTGCAGCGAACATCAAGGTAGTGGTCAAGAAACTCCTTATTTTGCTCAGGATCAAGCACTTCAAGTAAAGCCGAGGCAGGGTCGCCCTGATAGCTGCTGCCAATTTTGTCCACCTCATCTAACATGATGACCGGATTCATCGTTTTGCAAAATTTGAGTGCCTGTATCAGTTTTCCTGGCATCGCGCCAATATAAGTGCGGCGGTGACCTTTGATTTCCGCTTCGTCACGCATGCCGCCTACTGAGAAACGATAGAATTCTCGATTAAGAGCCCGGGCGATGCTTTTACCAATGCTTGTTTTCCCTACGCCTGGGGGGCCTACTAGGCAGATGATGCTCCCTTTGACTCCGCCTGCCAGCTTTCCAACGCTGATGAATTCCAGGATTCGCTGTTTGATATCTTCGAGTCCGTAGTGGTCTTCGTTGAGAATCGCTTCCGCTTCATCGAGATCATGCCTTTCATTGCTATAAATTCCCCATGGAATAATGGTTAGCCAATCAAGATAGCCTCTGGAAACAGCATATTCGGCAGATTGAGGTTCTAAAGAATTTAGTTTTTCGAGTTCTTCGTTGATAACCTGTTCGACGTCTTTAGGAATTTTTCGTTCTTTCATGCGGGTTTCGAATTTATCTTTATCGACCGATTTGTCCTCTTTTTCGATACCCAGTTCTTTTTTGATTGTTTTGAGTTGTTCGCGGAGAAAGAAATCTTTTTGACCTTTGGTGATAGTATTTTCGATTTTTCGATTGATGTTTTGCTGAAGTTCGTTTAGATCGAGCTCTTTTTTTAGAAGAACGAGTGCCTTTTCGATCCTGAGTTTGACATCGAAAGTTTCAAGCACATCTTGTAGTTCTTCCCGGGTGCTTGTAGTGAGAGCGACTGCGAAGTCGGCGAGTTTTCCAGGTTCGGTGAAGTCAGAACTCAAGAAAAGTTGCAGCTCTTCCTTAAAAATGGGATTCAATTTTAGCAATTTTTTGATTGTAGAGATGATGCTTATGGCATAGGCCTTGAGTTCATCATTAAGTTCTTCAGGGGTATCGATGTATTCGACATGCGCTTTCAATACCTTTGGATGAGCGATTGGTTTATTGATCCGAATGCGCTTTTCCATACTGAGAATAACCTGTGCAGTGTTATTTTCCATCGGAATAATCCGGAGAATTCTCGCGACTACGCCAATCGAATGCAAGTCTTTGAATTTTAACTTGTAGATATCGCCTTCTTCAGCTTTGGAAAGGACTAAGCCAATGCACTTTTCTTTCGTCTTTGCAATCTGTTTGAGCGATTCATAAAAAGGACCCGCTTCAATCATCATAGGCGAGGCCATTCCCGGGAAGAAAGGACGGCGCATGATCGGGAAAATAGTGAGCGTTTCGGGATAGGGAAGTTTTTTCGTGTCAGGGCCGCGTTTTTCAAATGAATTAAGAATGGCTTCTTCCAATTCAAAATCAATATTTTCTTCGTTTTCTTGGTCCACTTTTGACTCCCTAGGTTCTCTCCCTATTTTAAGGTGTTTACAATATATTTGCCAATAAATATATGTTTGTATTAATTTGGGGTTATGGATGAAAAATGTGAATTGTTGAAAAAGTCATGTGTGCCGTGCAAAGGGGGAACCCCTCCTTTGAAGGGTGATGCCCTGAAAAAACTCTATTTACAACTGCAAAAAGGATGGAACATTTTTAATGAACACCACCTAGAAAAAGAATACCCCTTCCCCAATTTCATCAAAGCTCTCGAATTTACCAACAAAGTCGGTGCACTAGCCGAACAAGAAGGGCACCACCCAGACATCCACCTTTCCTATGGCAAAGTCAAAATTATCCTTTGGACGCACAAAATCGACGGCCTAACCGAAAGCGATTTCATACTAGCAGCAAAATGTGATGAATTAATATAATCGATACTACATAACAACATTTGGAGTACCGATGGCACAAGATACAATACTTGCCCCCAAAGCCTCTCTTTCCCAAGACCATAACCGGTTGCAACCTATAGACTCAGACTATCGCCCGCCATACAAAAGAGATGTCGACAGAATCATTTACTCAAAAGCCTACTCAAGATACATCGACAAAACCCAAGTAGTCTACCTAGTCGAAAATGACCACATCACCTCAAGAGGCCTCCATGTACAATTAGTTAGCAACTTCGCTAGGGGAATAGCCGAAGTTTTAAAACTGAATTCCGATTTAGTAGAAGCAATAGCCCTTGCTCACGATGTCGGGCATCCTCCCTTCGGCCACGAGGGGGAAGGATACCTCTCAGAGCTCTCTGAACTGCATGGCAATGGCATATTCTCACACACTTGGCAGTCTTGCAGGCTCCTATCAGTCCTAGAACCTCTCAATTTAGGCCTTGCTGTCTACGATGGCATCCTGTGCCACGACGGTGGACTGCGTTCCAATAAATTCATCCCAAGATATAGCAAAACCTGGGACGACCACTTCAACGACCTCAAACAAAAGCTAGAAGACCCCAATTTCGATATCATCCCAGGGACCCTTGAAGGCTGTTTAGTAAAATTTAGCGACAAAATGGGATACATCGGCAGAGATATCGAAGATGCCATTCAATTGGGAATCATCACTCGCGAACAAGTTCCCGAAACCATTCTGGGAACCAGCAACAGACATATGCTCACAGTCCTCGCAGAAGATATAATCAACAATAGCCTCGACAAAGACTACATCGCCATATCTCCAAAAATCCACGAAGCCCTCCTGACCCTTCGAGCATTCAATTTCGAGCATATATACGTTCACAAACGTCTGAAAGTCGAATCAAAAAAGGTCAAGCGCTCCTATCGGGTCCTCTTCGAAATGCTCCTAGATGACCTCAAAAAGAACAAAAGATCAAGCTACATCTGGAAGGATTTTCTAAATAATAAAACAGAAAAATACCTCAAAGAAACTAGCCCCGTTCGGATGATCATCGACTACATCTCAGGCATGACCGACAGCTTCTTCGTCCGTACCCTGGAAGCCCTAATCATTCCAAAAAGGATCGAATTATTCTAATGTGGACTTTATTAATCGAAACTAGCACCGATAGGGGAATCGTCGGCATCTACCACGACGAAGAGTGCAGATACTTTTCATGCCTACCCCTAGGATACGAAAATTCCCGATTTGTCATCCCAAAAATCGAAGAAGGGCTCAAAGAACTTAGCCTCAAACCCGAAAATCTACAACTTATCGTCGCAGGAGTGGGCCCAGGATCCTATACAGGCACCCGCGTAGGCGTAGTCATCGCAAAAACAATGGCTTATGCACAAAATATCCCAATTGTAGGAATTTGCAGTCTAGAAGGTTTCATCCCCGATAAAGACGGACCCTTCGCCGTCATCATCGATGCCAAACTTTCAGGTGCAATCATCCAAAAAGGATCCAGATCCGGAGAATCCATTACCCACACAGACGCCCCCGAACTCATTACCTGGGAAAAAGTCCAAGAAAATTTAGCTAAAATCCCTATGCTCGTCACCCCAAATGGCAGCAGAATACAGCCAAAATTGACCGAAAAACCCTGGATTTGGGAGGAAACTGCACCCGATCCACTCCAAATGATTCGTCTCGGCAAAAAGAAGTTTTTTTCCGGTAATCTAGGCGCAGAAATCATATATCTGACACAACCTTGAAATTAGCTCTTGAAAAATATGGCCGACATAGGTTATTATGGTAGCATCCATAAACCTTAACTCGAAGGATTAAAGCTAGATGACGACAGTAAAAGTACGACCTGGTGAACCAATCGACAAAGCACTTCGTACCCTTAAAAAAAGATTAGATAAAGAAGGGGTAATGAAGTCAATTAAAGCACATAGATTTTATCTAAAACCATCAGTAAGAAAGCGCGCTAAAGCAAAGGCCGCTCTAAAATATAGAAAACTCCGTTAAACCTTATTTGGCCTATGTCAAAAGTTATGGCAGATTATTACGAAATATTAGGCATTGCCCGTGGCGCAAGTGCCGATGAGATCAAAAAAGCGTATCGAAAGAGTGCTATCAAATATCACCCAGACAAAAATCCGGGAGATCCTGAAGCAGAAAAAAGATTCAAAGAGATCTCAGAAGCATACGAAGTCCTCAGCGACGATCAAAAACGTCAAATGTATGATCGATTCGGCAAGGAAGGCGTAAGAGGCGCAGCCGGCGGTGGCGGCGGTCCACAAGGCTTCTCCTCTATGGACGAAGCTTTGCGCACATTCATGGGCGCATTCGGTGGAAACCAAGGTTCGGAATCTATTTTCGAAAGCTTCTTCGGCGGCGGCTTCGGCGGCCCCGGTGGAGGCCGTTCCTCCGTCCGACAAGGCGCTAGTAAAAGAGCTAATATCACTATATCATTTGAAGAAGCCGCTCGCGGCGCCGACAAAGAATTATCGATCACAAATCTAGAACCATGCGAAACGTGCCATGGCAACAGAACAACTTCACCCGAGGGAGTAAAAACATGCCCCCGTTGCGGTGGACATGGTCAAGTTGTAGAACAACGTGGCTTCTTCAGCATGTCGACTCCATGCTCGAAATGCCATGGCGAAGGCCAAATTGTCTCCGACCCGTGCAAAACATGCCATGGAGAAGGACTCGTCAAGAAAAAACAGCGCGTAAAAGTCCACATTCCTGCCGGCGTTGATTCAGGTATGCGCATGAAGATGGCCGGATATGGCGATGCAGGAATTGGCGGAGGACCTGCAGGGGACCTCTATGTTAATATTACTGTAAATCCTCATGGAATGTTCCAACGTGAAGGCGATGATATCATCTTAGATATTCCAATCAGCTTCACCGAAGCTGCTTTAGGAAGCAAGAAAGAAGTGCCTTCCCTCTTTGAAAGAAACTCCCGCTTGACGATTCCAGAAGGAACGCAAAGTGGAAAAGTGTTCCGTATCCGTGGAGAGGGATTTCCCAATGTCCATGGCGGCGGCCGCGGAGACCTCCTCGTTCGCGTCATAGTAGAGACCCCTACCAAGCTTACAAAGCAACAGGTAGATCTTCTCGAAGAATTTGCTAAGCTTGAAGGCCCCAACAACCTACCTCAAAAAAAGAGCTTCCTAGAAAAATTGAAAAGCTTGTTCTCATAAAGGTCTAATTTTGGCCCCAGATGGACGTGAATGGACAATATGGACTGTCTCGACGGCGTGCCGTCCATAAGGTCTAATTTTGGCCCCAGATGGACATGAATGGGCAATATGGACTGTATGGACGGCGTGCTGTCCGTAAGGTCAAATTTTGGCCCCAGATGGACATGAATGGACAATATGGACTGTATGGACGGCGTGCTGTCCGTAAGGTCTAATTTTGGCCCCAGATGGACATGAATGAACAATATGGACTGTATGGACGGCGTGCCGTCCGTAAGGTCTAATTTTGGCCCCAGATGGACATGAATGGACAATATGGACTGTATGGACAGTCCATACTGTCCATTCACGTCCATTCACGTCCATAACGGTCTATGCGAGGCCTAAAACTAAAAAGCTATCGCCCTGCTTACTCGGTCTTGGGGCGCGACGCACATTTCTAGGTCGATTCCATTTTTGGACAGAATTTCTTTGATGACGCTGATGGCCTTTTCGGGGGAGTTGCATTCTTGTGAAAGGTGGGCTAGGTGGACGTGCTTCAGTCCTGAGTGTGCCACTTGAGCCAGAAGGTCGCCGCACTGTGTATTGGAAAGGTGGCCGCTTTTTCCTAGGACCCGTTGTTTATAAATCATTGGCCTTGCGGAGGCATGGACCATATCTGGTTCATGATTGGCCTCTAGGTAAAGATAATCGCAATCTTTCAACTGATTTCGAACAAGCGAAGTGACAAAACCCAGGTCTGTACAGAAACCAAGTTTTAATCCCTCCGATTTTATAGTGAATGCCACAGGATCAAGCGTATCGTGCTGAATTGAAAATGGATGTATTTCCAAATCTTTGTAATGAAAGGTCTCTCCTGTGGAAAAAATCTTAAATTTGGGGCAGTCGTGATAGGTCTCTACAATCCCTTTGGCGGTCTCCTGATTAGCAAATACCGGAATCCCCATCTTGTAGGCAAGGACTCTCAACCCCTGAATATGGTCGGTGTGTTCGTGAGTAATTAGAATAGCCTCAATCTCACTGATGTCGACTCCAATCTCAGCTAGCTTTTCTTTGGTGGCTTTACCGCTTAATCCGGCATCGATCAATATTTTAGTTTTATCGGTTCCCAGGTAAATACTGTTTCCCTTGGATCCTGAGGCCAGGGGGCAAAATCCACGCATGCGTTCTCCTATTCGTCCATTTGTTCATCTTCATTATTCCTGCCGACCAGAATTTTTCTGGGTTTGGCTCCGTCCGCCGGGCCGACGACCCCATTGGCTTCCAGTTGATCTATTATGCTTGCGGCGCGGGCATAGCCCACTTTTAGTTTCCGCTGTAGAAATGTTGTTGAGGCGTTTCCTGTGCTAATAATGGTTTCGAGCGCTTGATCGTATAATGGATCGGTTGGCTGATCGTTTCCTTTTGCAGGACCGGCAGCATCGAATTCCCTGAATTCATCGAAGGATTTAATCATATAGTTTGGAGGGGCCTGCTCGCAAATAAAGGCTACAGTTCCATTAATGTCGTCATCGCGCACAAAGGCTCCTTGAGCTCGCATGAGATGGGATGAGCCCGGGGGGAGGAAAAGCATGTCTCCATTGCCAAGCAGGGATTCGGCTCCGATTTCATCCAGGACGATTTGACTGTTGACTCGGCTGGCCACTTTAAAAGAAATGCGAGTAGGGAAGTTTGCTTTGATCAGTCCAGTGATCACTTCGCGTGAGGGGCGTTGAGTGGCAAGAATTAGGTGAATTCCGACTGCACGTGCCATTTGCGCAATACGGGCGATTGGGTTTCGATGTGTTGCTCGAGACCATCATGAGGTCGGCAAGCTCGTCGATGATCCCGACGATATAAGGCATTTTAGCAGGCACCGCTATGGATAGAGCCGCTTCCAGCTCTTTGTTGATCAGCCCGCTTGTTAAAGCGTCGATGTTGCGGACGCCGACCTGTTTGAGGATTTCGTAACGGTTTTCCATCTCCTTGACGAGCCATGTAAGAGCAGCGCAAGCTCCTTGCGGTTCGGTGATAACCGGTGCAAGCATATGCGGGAGGTTGGTGTAGGGGGTCAATTCCACTTTTTTGGGGTCGACCATGATCAGTTTGATTTCGTCAGGTTTGGCGGTCATAAGGATGGACATGACGATCGTGTTGATGCAGACAGATTTTCCCGATCCTGTGGCCCCGGCGATGATGCAGTGAGGCATTTTTGTCAGGTCGCTCATCACATAGTCGCCGTTGACAGCTTTGCCAAGAAGGATGGGGATGTTGAACTTCTGTCCTGCCTGCTGATAGGCGATGAGCATTTCTTTGAATGACACTTCTTGAGGCTGGGGGTTGGGCACTTCGATCCCCACGGCTGCTTTTCCAGGGATGGGAGCGATGATCCGGATCGATTTCGCCTCCATATTCAGGGCAATGTCATTTTCAAGCGTCTTAATTTTCTGTACTTTGACTCCGATGGCCGGATGGACTTCAAAGGAGGTGATGGTGGGGCCGCAATTGATCTGGCCCACTTTGGCTTCGATGCCGAAGCTATGCAAGGGTTTCTTCAAGCACTTCCGCTTGTCGTTTCAGGTCTTTTTTGAGGGATGATTGATCGACTTTCACAGGATCTGTCAGCAGAGTCATCGGAGGCAGCTTATATTTAGTATAATCTCCATTGAAAACGCGTTGCGCCACTATGGCTGTTTCTCGCTTCTGTTTTGCATCGGGTGCTGCGGCAGGCGCCGGAACGGGCACTTCAACTTTTCGTTGAGATCCCCTGACCCCTTCAAATGGCTTAGAGATGTTTTCCTCTTCTTTCTCCTTGCGTGAAATTGATGGGCGGACAAGAAGATTCCTGTCAGGGTTGATTTCCATCATTTCCTGTCCCTGAAGCTCTTGCGAGGGGGTTCTGAGTTTAACAAATCGTTGATCGTCACCAGTCGCAAGTGCTAACTTTTCTTTTTCAAAAATGCTTGCAAATAATTCTAAAAGCCTTTTCGGACTTGTTTTTGTAAAGAAAATCAAACTTGCCAACAGAGTAAATGATGCAATAATCCCTACTCCAATGGTATTAAAGCTCTGGTGAAGGTTGAATCCTGGCAGGTCCTTATATATGTAATACATGGGAGTGCCGCCAAAATGGAAATAAAGCTTGTGGTCCCAAAGTCCTTTGTAGAATATGTGTCCGATCATTTGGCGCAGTGTTGGAGCTTGTACTTCAATAAGCGTGAGCAGCATGCCTACTGAGAGAAGGAGGATCGTCATAAAAAAATGCTTCATCCGGGGGTGATTGATGGGCTTGTTAAAAAATAAGCGCCAGCCAATCCAACCAAGGTATAGACTGAAAATATAGCCAGTAAGGCCAAAAACTCCTGTAAAAGCCCAGCCGATCATATATCCAAAGTGCCCCAAAGCATGCGTAGCATCGTTTCCAGCTGCAAAACTCACGAGGCTGAGGAGGATGATAAAGGATGAGCACAACAGCAGGCCGCCGCTGACATGCGGTGTATTCAATTCGAATAATTTTTTGAGCTCAAGCCCCTTTTTCTTTGATTTTTTCTTAGCCATTTCCAAACGTAAAAAGTGTTAATAATCCCAGCACCAAGCAATACCACATAAAATAATGGAATTTTCCTTTATCCGCCAGTCTGATTAAGAGAAGCAGTGCAATAATACCGATTCCAAATGAAGTGATAAATCCCGCGGCATATCTTGTCAGCCCAATGGCAGGCAGCGGGGAATTGAGCCTTACGACCTGAATCATCTCAATTGCAGTGGCTCCTAGTATCGCTGGAATGGCCATTAGAAAGGAGAATGTGATAGCTTTGTCGATGTTCCATCCCATTAATCTTGCGCCGGAAATCGTTGAGCCACTGCGAGATACGCCTGGAAGCAGTGCCAATGCCTGAAACATTCCTATTCCCAATGCATCTCTCCAGCGACTTTTTTGCATATCATCTGTATTTTTGTCATATCCAAATCGAATTCCCAAATAAAGCAGCGCTGAAGTGATTAGGAAGAAGAATCCAAGGTATTGCAACTGATCAAAAAGAGACTTTATCTCCTTGACTATCAGCACTAAAGGAACTAATGGCAGTGTGGCTAAAATCACTTGAATGAAAGTCGTTTTGTTTTCCAAAAACATATCAATGATTTGCTTTCTGAAAATGAAAAAGATAGCCAGAAGTGTTCCTAGATGGCAAATGATGTCGAAAAGAATGTATTCATTGAGATTCTGGAAGCCGAGGAAGTATTGACATAAAGCTAGATGACCTGAGGAACTTACGGGGAGAAATTCAGTGAGTCCCTGTATGATGCCGAGAATGATTGCTTCAAATGTTGACACTATCACCGCCATCAGGGAAAAAATTGGGCGATCGAAGGGGCTTGAACCCTCGACCCCTGGATCCACAATCCAGTGCTCTAACCAACTGAGCTACGATCGCCATAATCGCATACAGATTCGCCTATTTCCCTATTTTTCGTCAACCCCCTTTTTTCTTTTTTTGCACAACGTCATAATTTTCACTTGATTTGTAATATTAATTAATATAAAATTTCGTAAAAATCACAAATTAAATTAGGAAAAAATGGTAGTAAATAATTTTTATAATCGGTTTCAACAAACAGAATGTACAACTATATTCAAACCTTTGTCAATTGATGTTGCTCTCCTTATCTTTAGAAGATTGAACGTGCCTGACCTCGTAAAGTGTTCAAGAGCCTCAAAAGAACTTTATAGACTCACTTCTGATGATCGCGTTTGGAAACCTTTTACATCTCTCCCTTTTTTTGTTTCAAAGAATTCATTACATGCTAATGACCCTATTCTCACTTCATGTTTTAAGATAGCTGTTGTCAAAAGAGTTGTAGAACTTACAAAATGGATCATTGCGTCTGAAGTCATGATTCATAATGAAGATAAAGAATGGATTAATCTAGTTGACACAGCATTACAGATTGAATTGGAGTTAGGTATTCATGCTAATAATAAAAAATTTAAAATAAAAATTAACGAATCAGAACTTCAGATGGCTAAATGGTTTACAATTTTAACTTGTGGAATAAAATCTCATATATATTTCAGGAGAATAGGTCTGAGTAAGTGGGATAATCTTTTCAAATATGCTGATTTTATTGAAAAAGTATTTAAGGAGAAATATCCATGGTTGGAAATAGCGACAGAGTACGTACGGTTAACAGATTATAAAAATGCTCTTACAATAATCGATAAGCACATAGATAAAAAAAATTATTTGCAGCAATTAGAGAAATACTGTTTTGATATAATCGATCAATGCAGAAAGGATGGCAATTTTAAACAAGCTGACGTTTTTTTAAATGAATTAAAGACAGTGGCTGGTCAGAAAGCCACTAATGAATGTCGCAATTTAATTTTGAAAAATTCTATTGAGGCAGGGGATCATTCTATTGTGTTGTCAATACTAAGAGCAGGTAAGATTCCGGCAAATGTTTTAACTAATTATGTAACACTGTTTGTAAATAAACTTATTGAAAAGTCTGAGTACGACAAAGCAAAGGAAATTCTAACTGAATTTCCTAAAGATTTAAAAGATACCTCAAAAGAAGATATTCGAGGTTTACTTGGTGTATATGTTGAATTAGGACTGATTAAAAAGGCTTGGGATTTAGCGCATTCAAGTCAAGAAAAGGATGAATTCATATTTGATATTCTTCGAAATATGTTTAAGAAGAAAGGGTTAATCGAAGAAGCAAATAAAGCTGAGCTCTCGATTTCCCCCTGGATTTTGTATCATTTCCAAAAAATTGACAAATAAATACAATGATTTTATAATAAAGTTTAGATAGACATGTCATATAGTTAGTTATATTTCATGTATTATCTTTATGATAAATAAAACAAAGGAGTTTTATATGTCTAAGGAATCACGGCAACGCAAGCAGGAGAGAAAAAAACCTACTATGACGCTTAAAGAGCGTCGCGCCAAAAAGCATGATAAGCGTCTGCAAAGACAAGAACATCATGTAGACGAGCCAATTGTCACAGAAATCCATGAGTAGCAACAAGCTTAGGTAGAGTATTCTGCTTGCCTATTTTAAATATACAGCCCGGGGTCTATTACCCCGGGTGTCTGATCCAATTATACACACTAGAGAGAGTTACGTCATATTTTCTATTGATTCATAATGGAGATTCTAATTGGGCTCCCACAAAATTCGAAGGATGCCCTAAAGAATGGAAGTCGTTCTTTAGTTCGTTGGTATATTAAGTCAGGGCTTACTCAAAAAGCTTGGGGGTTAGCATATGAGCTCCAAAAAGAGAATAAATTTATATTTGATGTCCTTCAAAGTGCATTTCTTAAGAATAGACTACTAGAAGATGCTAAAAAAGCCGAGGAAATAATTTCTGATGGTTTTATATAGCGACCCATCCGGTTATATGTTTACGAAAAATGTCGATTGTGATACCTTGATCCAAGAAAAATAAGAAGTGAATAAAAGATGGACGACATCACCTTCCCTGAACGTACGATTTTTCGGCTACATGCCGTTAAAAGAATGTTTGAGCGTACAATATTAGAATCCCATATAAAAGAAATTCTGCTTGATGGGCAAATTATTAAGCGATATCAAGATGATAGTCCCTATCCAAGTTATTTGGTTTATGGTATAGTAAATCAAAGGCCTTTGCATGTCGTAGCGGCCATTGATGAAGAGGATGATGTAACAATTATAGTTACTGCATATGAACCAAACATTATTGAATGGGAGTTCGGATTTGAGAAAAGGAAAGATTTATGAAATGTATTATTTGTAAGCATGGGACGGTAAGTGGGGGGTTGACAAATGTTACCCTTGAAAAGGAGGGAATGCTGATCGTAGTTAAGGGCGTGCCTGCCCAAATCTGCACGAATTGTGGTGAAGTCTACCTAGATGATATCGCTACGGCCAATGTACAGAAGATAGCCGAGGCTGCCTTTCAGGCTGGAGTGCAATTAGAAGTCTGTCGTTATAAGGCAGCTTGATCCTTCAGCTTCATATGGGCATATATTCCACCCGCGAACACCAAAGTAAGATATACCACCAATACTTCCGCTGGAAATGACTTTATTTTAAGAATATAGTCGAATGAAGTGGGCATCCCATAGAGGAAATTAAGAGCAAAATCAGTGTAATAACTATTCACAAGATGCACAATTCCTCCTAAAGGACCCAAGATCAACCCCACTATCAACAGCAGCATTGAAATGCTCACCAAAAAGGGGAAAAATAGATTGAAAAGAAGACTCAAATATGGGAATTTCTGAAAATAAAATAACATCGCCGGAATCGCCACAATATTCACAGCCAGTCCCAACGCCAAAGCCTGCCTAAATGTCGTTAATATTGCATACCCATGCTGATCAAACCAATCCATCTCAACCATATCGCTCAAAGACCGCTTCATCGTCAATAATCGATCAAAAATCGGATAAAACAGCAAAATCGCAGCGGTCGACAACACACTAAACTGGAATCCTACAGAACTGCACATCAACGGACTATATATCACAATAAAAAGGATCGCTGCACCAAGAGAATTAAGCCCGAAAACTCGCTTTTCTAACGTAATTCCGACTAGCGCTACAAGAATTGTTATCCATGCCCGAATGATCGAAGGACTATCGCCCAAAAAGAAAAAATAGCTGCTCAGAAGAAAAATGAGCAGGGGAGTAGAGTACTTTTCCGGGATAATCAATCTTAGAATTATTCCGAGAATAGAAGCAATGATGGCAAAATGGAATCCGGAAATAGCCATGATGTGCTGCAGCCCGAACCTGGCGAATTCATTGAACATCAAAGGATCCTCAAAATTCCCAGTTGCAAGTCCTGCCAAGAAATCGGCAGCGCGCCTGTTCGGAATGTGATCGATGATGTATTTCGACACAGTCTGCTTGGCATTGAATCGCATTTCTGCAAGGCTCCAGCTTCCCTTAACCGGCAACCATGCAATCTTTTTGTCGGTCACAAAGAAATAAGATCCTTTTTTTGACTTCTTTAAGGTTCCAGTGACCTTATAAGATTGATTTGCAGGCCACTCTTTTTCAGAAATGCTAATGGTGCATGGGATAATTTGATATCCGTGAAAATAGCGAAGCTTCCCTTGATAGACCCATTGCATTCCATAGGGAGTGCGCCTTGAACTTAAAGATGAAATTTCGAAATAACCTGTGCCGCGAATCCCTTCTTTCGGAACCTCTGGAAAGTCATAAGCTGAATTCACAAAACCGAAGGCGGAACCACCAAGAATGAGCAAGATGAGCAGTCGTTTCCAGTCTGGAACCAATGGAAACAGGATAAAAACAGCAGGAATTAAAAGGATAAGATTGCCGCTGAATGCAGCTGAACTGGCTATTAAAACTACCAATGCGTAGAGAAGTGCCGGTGCTGTATTCCAGAATTTAATGAATAACATATGGAATGTTATAACATTTATAGAACTACTTCGTAAAGTCTCTTGTCAATTATGTCGAAGGTTGCGTTTTTGTCTCCAGAAGATTTAATGGTATTTTCTGGATGAACCATCTTCACTTTGTTGGTTTGTATTGAATCGTCTTCTAGTGACAATTTGATTGGAAGTCTATATTTTTCGGTGATAGCTTGTATTTCTGGGGAGCTGATCGCTTCGGGTAAATTCTTTCTTATTCGAAGAGCATCAAGCAAAGCGTGCAAACCAGCAATGAATTCTTCATCTTTCGCACAGGTGTGGGGAGGAGGATAGATCCCGCTTGCCATGATGAGATGGGTATAGCCAACGGTATTGCCATTGTGCAACAGAACGATTTTGCTTTTCTTATCGATATTTGCCACTTCGCCAATCAGTAAAAATGCATTGCGATCAATGGAATAATATCCATTTTGCTTAAGCTGGATATAGTCATCCATATCGACCAGTGTTTCTTTTTTAATGGTGTATAACACGGGCTTAATTACGCTTTTTGATTTATCAATAAGGATAATTTCGGCAAGAGTATGCGTGGGAACACCAGGGTTCTTCAACATATTCTCTAGGAAAACCCCCTCAATATTTGATTTTTGACCGAATTCCATATTTTTTATCTCCAAGGGGAAAGTATAACATAATTAAATATTTATTTGCAAGAGAAATAAAAATCAAGTACATAGGTGTCAAAGAGAGATTCGATATGAATTCGCATGTAGAGGATTTTTTTGAGGTGTATTCTGAAGATACTTCCAAGGGAAATTTCCATGCGGTAATTCGCCTTCATGAAAATGAGAAGTTGAATTGGGGGACTCTGCAGAAAAAAGTTCCTGGTTTACCTAGAGGTTGGTGCGAGTTAGCCCGCCTTCCAAAGGAAGATCGAATTGGATTCACCCACGATTTTTGGTTATCGAGATTTCCATTTCACCCCCATTTGGGAGAATCCTTGGATTCTTTTTTTTCCAACATTGACGATATAGGCTTTTATCTGACGCAGAAAAAATTTGACGATCCCTTTGAGGCGCATATGGTATATTGCATTTCAAAGAATCGTGGATTTTACCGAGGAGGAATCCCGGCAAATGAAGATGAACTTTTTGCTTTGCAAAAAAATTTTTCGGAATTTGTTCTCCCACAAGATTATCTTGCATTTATGGAAATACACAACGGATTTTGGAAGGCAACCGACACGTCGGGACTCATCAGAATTGAAAATATGAAAATGTTTTATAACGACTTTCAAAAATCGCTAGAAGAATTAGGGTTTCCACATACCACTGGTGACGGCAGTGTTAACCCGCACACTTTGATCCCTTTTTATGAATCATTTGGAATGCCTTTTTTTCAATGCTTTTGGGCTGAGTGGCACCCGGAGGACGAAATGGGTAATGTATATTATTCAAGTTCTACGAATACTATATCAAAAGTGGATGCGGGGGGAAGCTCAAATCCTGAATCAATGTCCTTCAAGTCCTTCACAGAGTGGCTCATCTTCTATCTCGAACAAGTGACATAGCATACTCAAAACAGCTTCCTTAATACTTTGTGAATACAAAAAATTAACAGGATATGCAAAACAGCTTCCTTAATACGTTGTGAATACAAAAAAATAACAGGATATGCAAAACAGCTTCCTTAATACGTTGTGAATACAAAAAAATGACAGGATATGCAAAACAGCTTCCTTAATACGTTGTGAATACAAAAAAATAACAGGATATGCATGATCGCAAGCGGCAGGATATGAAGGATAGGAAAAAAATAGGAAAAGATAAACATATTTTTTTCCTATCCTTCATATCCTGCCGCTTGCGATCATGCATATCCTGTTATTTTTTTGAGGGAAGAGTCCTATGCGATCATGCATATCCTGTTATTTTTTTGAGGGAAGAGTCCTATGCGATCATGCATATCCTGTTATTTTTTTGAGGGAAGAGTCCTATGCGATCATGCATATCCTGTCATTTTTTGGAGGGAAGAGTCCTATGCGATCATGCATATCCTGTTATTTTTTTGAGGGAAGAGTCCTATGCGATCATGCATATCCTGTTATTTTTTTGAGGGAAGAGTCCTATGCGATCATGCATATCCTGTTATTTTTTTTGGGTTTTTTATACGATATGCCTAGTGTACATCTTGTTGGGCTTGCAGAAAATTCCCGTTTGTCTAATACTCACGTCCAATTATGTATTTAGTTGAAGATCTATTTAAACGACATGGAGAGCGACTCGGTCTCGAGTTAATTGCAGGAAAAGAAGGTTTAAGACGCGCTATAAAGGTGCCTGAAGCCCATCGACCTGGACTTGGTCTCTCTGGATATCTCAAATACCACGCAGGTAAGCGGATTCTCATTTTCGGAAAAGTTGAGATGGAATACCTTCGTGACTTAGAGCCGCAGGTTCGCATCCAGCGTCTTGAAGGCATACTTTCGGCTCAAACCCCAGCTGTTATTATTGCAAGAAATTATCGTGCAACAAAAGAGCTTGTTCAATTGTGCGAGAGGTATGAACTCCCTCTTTTTCGCGCTTCCATGAGTACCATGAGCCTTTTAAGCAAGCTTACATTATTAATGAATGAAGAATTCGCCCTAAGCATAAGCCTTCATGGCACACTTGTAGAGGTATTTGGCGTCGGTGTTTTGATTCAAGGGGATTCAGCAGTAGGAAAAAGTGAAGCAGCTCTAGGGCTCATTGAAAGAGGTCATAGACTCATTTCCGATGACATCGTAAAAGTTAAAAAAAGGGAAGGAAGCCACCTCGAGGGCAGTGGAGCCGAGCTCACGCGCCACCATATGGAAATTCGGGGCATCGGAATTATCAATGTCGCCAACCTATATGGCGCTGTTTGTGTTAGAGACTACAAAAGTATCGACATCGTGGTGAAGTTGGAAACTTGGGACGACCAAAATTTCTACGATCGCGTAGGCCTCGATGAAAAATATTGCGATATTCTTGGAGTCAAGCTTCCATTTCACATATTGCCGGTAAAACCGGGACGCGATGTGGTGCTCTTGCTCGAAACAATCGCCTTGAATCATCGTCTAAAGGGCATGGGATACCACTCAGCCCGTGAATTTAACTCGAAACTGCTGGGTATGATCAACGAAAAACCAACAAAAAGGAAACGTGCGAGTGAAACACTCGAAAAAGGTAGTCGTAAAAAATAAAATGGGTCTCCATACACGCCCTGCGACGACTATTGTCAAGATGTTGCAGAGCTGTAAGTGCCAGGTTAACTTCACCTGTCGCGGAGAAACGGTGAATGCCAAGAGCATATTAAGCATTCTTATGTTGGCTGCACGAAAAAATTCGAAGATTACTATTACTGCCGAAGGGGAAGATGCTCCGGAAATCCTGCAGAGTTTAATTGATGCTTTTGAAAACGAATTTGATGAGGGAATATAATGATGCTAGCAACGAAAGAGCAGCGGCTGAAGGGCGCTCCGATCTCGCGCGGGATCGCTATCGGCACTCCATTTTTTTTTACTTGGGTTGAGGATAATATTCCCGAATTCACAATCAATAGGGAAGATATTGAAAAAGAAGTCTCTCGATATCAGTCCGCAATTTCGCGCAGCAAACAGGATATCCGACAACTCCAAAAGAAACTTAAAAACGAACAAGTTATTGAAGGGGCTGCTATCCTTGATGCCCATCTGCAGATCATGCAGGATCCCCTAATAACAACTCAAATTGAGGAAGAAATTCGCTTTACGTGTAAAAATGCGGAGTTTGTTTTTCATTCTTTTATTTCTGGATATCAAAAGAAATTTCAGTCTTTTGCTGATCCCCATTTCTTGGAACGGTTTAAAGACATCCAGGATATACAAAGAAGGGTGGTTGGATATCTCCGCGAGAGTGTTCGTGTTTCTTTGGCAGAGTTGCCTCCAAATTCTATTGTTTTTTCTCGAGAATTGACCGCTTCGGATACTGCTGAGGCAAATGCTGCGAAAGTGATCGCATTTATCACGCAAGCAGGTGGAGGAACATCCCATGCGGCCATTGTTGCTAAAGCAAAAGGGATTCCCTACGTGAGTTATGTGAAATTTCATCAACTCGAGTCCCTATATGAAATAAAAACGGTTATTGTTGATGGAAGAACCGGAGATGTGATTTTTAATCCATCTGAAGAGACTCTTGATGAATATGTAAAGTTGAAAGAGGAATTAGAGCGACATCTTGATAAACTTGACGAATTCAAAGGACTTTCGGCTGAAACTTTTGATGGATATAATATGAGGCTTACCTCAAATATTGACGCGCTTGATGAAACTGAGTGCATTCACCGCTACGGCAGCGATGGAGTGGGTTTATTTCGTTCTGAGTATATATTCCTTTCCAGTGATTCTTTTCCGACAGAAGAAGAGCAATACGTCATATATAGAAAAATCGTACGGAAGATGAAAGGATTGCCGATTGTTATTCGTACTTTTGATTTTGGCGGCGATAAGCTAATTTTGAATAATCACCTTTCTCAAAAGGAGTATCCTTTCTTGGGGTGTCGTGCCATTAGATATTTGCTGAAGGAAAGGGATATTTTTAAGTCACAGCTTTGTGCCATTTTGCGGGCAAGCGTGTTGGGGAATGTTTCGGTGATGTTTCCAATGATCTCGGCTCTTTCCGAGCTGCAAGAGGCTAAATCAATTCTTGAAGAAGCCAAAGAAAAGCTCAGGGCCAATGGAGAGGAATTCCGCGATGAAATTAGGGTTGGCTGCATGATAGAGGTCCCATCAGCGGTAGTTATTGCCGATTTGCTTGCTCGTGAGTGCGATTTTCTTTCCATTGGGACTAATGATTTGGTTCAATATTCATTGGCAATAGATAGGGGAAATCAGTCGATTAATGAGCTTTATCCTGCGACCGATCCGAGTGTCATTCGAATGATTAAATTGATCGTTTCTGAAGCGGACCATTATGGTATTCCTGTGAGTCTTTGTGGAGAAATTGCGGCAGATCCCAGATTTACAACCTTGTTGATGGGTCTTGGCGTGCACGAGCTTTCTGTAGCGCCTAGGTATATTCCTGTGATTAAAAATGTGATACGTAATACAAGCATTATTTCAGCGAGCAGCCTTGCAGAGCAGATACTATCACAATCACATGCGGATGAAATACTTGATCTTCTCACCCGCGACTACCTCACAAAAGTCCCCGAAGACCGCTTTTACAATTGCTGAGGCCACAGGTATATGTACGAGTGATGCATCAAAATTGGGAATTTTATGGACGCTCGAGCATGAGCTTTGCTTCGTTTTCGTCGATTAGGACGAAATTGCTTACTTTTGGTTCATAACAGTAGACATCAGCTTTGGCAATGTCGAACCACCAACCATGTATGCGTAACTGTTTCTTTTCCAATCGTTCCCGAATGAATGGATAGGTTTTAATATGCTCAAGCTGCTGCAAGACATTAATTTGGGAAAGCTGGTTATGCTCAGATAGGGCGGGATTCAAAACAATTCCGTTTTTTACCTTTTTTAGGGATTCTTCCCCATACTTTAGCCACGATTTCAGATGCGTACAACAAGGATCATTTACTCCTTTGACCAAAGCTTGCATAGCTCCGCATTCAGAATGGCCGCAAACGACAATGTCTGAAACCTGAAGGGCAAAAACAGAAAATTCCATGACTGCGGAGGCACTATTTTCAATGTCAGAGGCTGAGATAGGCGGGACTAGGTTGCCAATATTTCGAAGCACAAAAAGGTCTCCTGGATTTGTCGAAGCAAAGAGATTTGGCACCACTCGGCTGTCTGAACAAGCAATAAAAAGGGTATCTGGCTTCTGGCCAAGGGCAAGCTCGGCAAAAAGAGTGCGGCTCTCTTCTGTAAGTCCCTTGCGAAAATCTATGATCCCTTGAACAAGTTTTTTCATATCCTCAAAATGCGGGCAAAATTGCCCCTTTATATTTTTTTAAAATGAATTCCCTCATCTTTTCAGAGGTCATGGCTGCTTTAAGAGCTTGAATATCGGCTCTTTGTTCGTCTCCAACGTGAATAACAAGGATATTTGCATAGGGAGAATTCACTGGTTCGATAGCCAGGGCATCTTTTTGCGGAGATAATTTAGCTGCCAAGGCATAGTTAGTATTGATGACGGCGGCGTCCACGTCATCTAGGGTTCGTGGAAGCATTGCTGCATCCAATTCAATAAATTTGATGTTTTTCGGATTTTTTTTGATGTTGTGAGGGGTGACTAGGAGATTTTGAGGGTTGTCAAGCTCGATGATCCCTTCAACATGCAACAGATGCAAAGCTCTAGCTTCATTAGACGGGTCGTTTGGAATGGCAATTGTGGCCCCTTCCTTTAGGTCCTTTAATGACTTGACCTTTTTGGAATAAATGCCCATGGGCTCAATTTCAATTTTCGCGATGCTTTCGATGGGATAGTGAAAACTCTTAATTTGTTCCTCAAGATAAGGCGTATGCTGAAAAAAATTGGCATCAACTTCGCGATTTGCAAGGGATCTATTTGGTACGTTGTAGTCGTCTGTGACAATAATAACTAGGTCAATCCCTTGGTCTTTTAGTTCTTTTTTCGCAGCCTCAAGTATTTCAGCATGAGGAACAGGTGTGGCAGCAACTTTTAGACTCTTTTTCGAGTCGGAAGTGCATCCGAACAATTGAATGGCAACAATAATGGCTAAAATAAACCTTAACATAATCAAATAATTCCTCTTTTTTTGGAAATTGAGTGGGAAATTCTCGATCCCATCCACTGCACAATCTGGACAAGAATAATCAGCAGAATAACTGTTGTGAACATGATAAAGGTGTTAAATCGGTTGTATCCATACTGGATGGCCACCTGGCCCAGGCCTCCGCCGCCAACTAGCCCCGCCATGGCGCTGTAGCCGATCAGATTAACCACGGTCAAGGTGATTGCAGAAACAAGAGAGGGGAGTGCCTCGGGAAGAAGTACTTTGGTGATGATTTGCCAAGTATTGGATCCCATGACTATAGCTGCTTCGAGGATGTAGCGGTCGACTTCTTTGAGACTTGATTCGACCAATCTGGCCACAAATGGTGCTGCAGCAATTGTTAGAGGGACGATTGAAGCTGTTGTGCCCAAACTGGTTCCTACGATGGCTCGAGTGACGGGAATGAGAGCGACCATAAGTATTGCAAAGGGGAATGACCGTGTAATATTTACAATGGTTTCTAAAATTCTGTAGAGGAGGGTATGTTCAGCGATATGTCCTTTGTCTGTGATGGTGAGGATTACTCCAAGCGGCAGTCCGATCAAGATGGCAAAAATTGTGGAGGCCGCTACCATGTAAATGGTGTTCCAAAGTTGTAGCGGGATCAATTGAAAAGCTAGTTCTAAATCATCAGGGTTCATTTTCGATCACCTCATAGTGGACAGAATTTTCTTCGAGATAGGGGAGCGCCTGTTCGATCCCTTCAGGAGGGCCTTTTAGTTCGATAATGAGTGTACCGATGGTATTGTTTTGCAGGCGATCGATCCATCCGAGCAAGATGTTGGCATCGACATTGAATTTGCGTACCAACGATGAAATGATTGGTTCTTTGGTAGTTGCTCCAGTGAACTTCAATCGAAGCAGTTTTCTGTTCGGAGAACTCGCTTCAAAAAACTCGGCGGGTATATCATGTGTTACATTTTGGACGAAATTCTTGGTGATAGAGTGGCGCGGGTCGGAAAAAACTTGAGAAACGGAGCCCTCTTCGACAATTTGTCCTTTTTCAAGGACCGCGACTTTGTTGCAGATTTGCTTGATCACATCCATTTCGTGGGTGATGAGGATGATGGTGACTCCGAGGGTGGTATTAATATTCCTGAGAAGACTTAGGATTTCTCTCGTTGTTTTTGGATCGAGCGCCGAAGTGGCTTCGTCGCAAAGAATGACGTCTGGCTGGTTTGCCAAGGCCCGAGCAATTCCGACTCGTTGTTTTTCGCCGCCGCTGAGTTGTGAAGGATAGGCATGTTTTTTTGCTGTCAGCCCCACAAGTGCAAGAAGCTCATCAATGCGTTTTTCTTTTTCTAAAGCGGGTATATTGCTAATTTCGAGAGGGTAACCGATATTGTCTGCAACAGTGCATGAAGTCAAAAGATTAAAATGCTGAAAAATCATCCCGATTTTTTTTCGGAAATCCCGGAGGGGAGCCCCTTCCAAATGAGCAATATCTTTGTCGTGAAAAAGGATTTGACCTGCGTCAGGTGTTATTAATCTGGCCAAGCAGCGTATCAGAGTTGATTTACCGGCGCCACTCATGCCAATGATTCCATAGACGTCATTTTTTTCGACGGCAAGGGAAACATCGCACAAGGCAAAATGGTCCTTGTACTTCTTGGAAATATTTTTAACTTCAATAATCATAATGCTTCAAATTATAACAGTTTAATACTTAATCATTCAATACCGATTTTCCCGCAATCCAGCCGGTTGTCCAGGCGTTTTGGAAGTTGAATCCACCGGTGACGGCGTCGATATCGATTACTTCCCCCGCAAAAAAGAGCCCCTGACAGAGGCGACTTTGCATGGTTTTAAAATCGATTTCAGATCTTGTAACCCCTCCACACGTGACAAACTCTTCTTTGTAGATGGTTTTTCCGTTCATCGTGTAAGCATCACTTTTTAATCGATCGCAAAATTTTGAATAATCCTTCTTGCTGATGTCAAGTGCTTTTTGGTCTTCTTTGATTCCGGATAGCTCCACAAGTTGTTTCCATAAGTTTTTTGGAATCCCAAACTGATTGTGCTTAGAAAACTGTTGTTGCGGATGCCCCTTTTTTAAGTTTTCAAATGTTTCTAAAATAGCCTCTCTGGATATCTCGGGAACCCAGTCGATGTTGATTTTAGTCTGATAATCTTTTTCATGGAGCACATAGGCTCCCCAAGCTGAAAGCTTTAATACAGCGGGGCCGCTGAATCCCCAGTGGGTGATCAGCAAAGGTCCTGTCTGTCTAAGGCTTTCTCCTGCAATAGAGACGGTCGTATTTGGGACAGATATGCCCGATAGGTCCTTCAATGGAGATCCTGGAATATTAAAAGTAAATAGCGACGGAATAGGCTTTTGGATGGTGTGTCCAATCGATTTTGCTAAATCATGTCCATGTGATCCGCTGCCTGTTGCTAAAATCACAGCATCGCACATGAAAATTTCATCCGTTGCCAGCCTTAACTGAAATTTATCGTCAATTTTTTCAAGCGTTTCGATATGCTGTTTGGTGATAATTTCGATGCCGAGTCTTCTGCTTTCTGAAAGCAGGCAGTTGATAATAGTGGCTGAATCGTCTGTCACTGGGAACATGCGCCCATCCTCTTCTGTTTTGAGCGATACACCCCGCGATTCAAACCAATTTACCGTGTCACGCGGCTGAAAGCGTGTAAACGGACTAATGAGCTCCTTGCTACCTCGTGGATAATTTTGAGTCAATGCTCGCGCGTCGAAACAGGCATGGGTAACGTTGCATCTTCCCCCTCCAGAGATACGGACCTTTACAAGCAGGTTCGCCGTTCTTTCCCAGATTTTTACTTCTGCTTCAGGATTCGCTTCCTTTGCGGACAATGCAACGAAGAATCCAGCGGCACCCCCGCCAATAACATAGATTTTTTTATTCATATCCGGATATTGTAACAATAATCCACATTTTATGAAATCTTTAACAATTCTTAATGCGGAAACTTTAATGTAAGGATACCTTAACCAAAACCAAGGAGTTTATTATGAATCCAATAATCGGAGGGGGATTCCGTCCCGTCTATACACAACAGATTGTTGTATCAGCCAGAATAGTAGATCATATCGATGCCCCAGTAGGTACAGATATCTATGGAAATCCTACTGTGCTGTTAGGCAATATACAATATCCCCTCCATTTTATAAATGGACGAAATGCAATCGCTATAAATCCACATCAAATCTTACAGGGATTAGGTTTTCAATTGAATCCTAATACTATTGCTACGGCTTATTTAGTCAATGGTGTTTACTATGTGTTTATCGGTCCAGCGCCTCAACCCATAGCCCCTCGACCCGTTGTAGTGATCAATCATTTGCCTGGTCCCGGCCCGGTTGTTGTTCAACGTCAATACCAAGTTGTTAATCAAGTGCCATTTCCACGGGGGTATCAAGGAGCACCCATGGACAATCCAAGGGATCGAATAGTGCAACCTCAGCCTCAAATGCAAGTTGGCAGAGATCCTAATACAGGTGAGCTTAAAACTCGTATTAGAAGAAAATAAAAAAAAGGCCCAAGCTCCATATTGGAACTTGGGCCTTTTTTTTTGTACTTATCTGCCGATGAGAAGAGCTATACCGGCGATTAAAGCAATCACTCCTATAATGGCAGGAGGAATTGCAATGCTTGTAAGCGAAACTAATCCGACTAGGATTAAGTAAACTGCTGTGGCAATTATGCCAATGCTACCAGGAAATCTCATAATAACTCTCCAAATTTTATTGTTTATCTGCTAAATATTTTTTTTAAAACATACGTTCATTTATTGGCAATAAAAATTTTTATTGATTCCTTTTTTTTTTGATGGTATACCCAATCTCAACCAATTATCCAAAATATTAGGAGGAAATCATGAAAAATAAAATTTTGTGTCTGATGGTTGCAACACTGTCTATTGCACATGTAAATGCCGATAAAGATCAAAAAATGGATCAAAGAGTCGAACAAAGACCTGATCAAAGAGTCGAACAACGAGTCGAACAAAGACCTGATCAAAGAGTCGAACAACGAGTCGAACAAAGACCTGATCAAAAAATGGATCAAAGGGTCGAACAAAGAGCTGAACAAAGATCTGAGGAAAAAATGGATCATAGACGGGAAGATGTTCAAAGAGAGGCGCCAATGATAAGGCCTCCTGAAAATAAAGTAGTCAATAGGCCTGTCACCAGAGAAATGATGACTCAAAAAAATCAAGACTGGTCAAAAAGAGGAAAAGACGTGCGCAACCACTTTAGAGATTATCGAAAAAATCACCACGTTTTTGATAAACACTATTGGGATAACTACTATCATGGTCACAACTACTGGCATTTTCATGACAATATGAACTGGTGGGCAGTCGCTACATGGCCAACTATTGGCGTTTGGTTTTCAAACAGATGGGAAAGCCCTATTTACTACTATTACGGTGACGACGGCGTTGTCTATTACAGCCCAAATGGATCCAGTTACGATCTATCACCTGTGCCGTCAAGTTCATCATTTATTGCAAAAGCAAACGCCATCCTTCGCAATATGCCAAAAATTGATCCTTCAAAGCTCGAATGGATGCCGCTAGGCATCTTTTCACTCGAGACAAATAGATCTAACGACAATCCAAATGATTACTTCACAATAGCTGTAAGTAAAGAAGGTATAGTCGGAGGCGCCTATGTTGACCCATCTACCGATGAAGAACAGTCTCTAGAAGGCTACGTTGACCAGGATAGCCAAAGGGTCGTATGGAGAATCATCGGTCAAGATTTGCCCATCTATGAAACTGGGATCTACAATCTAACTAAAGATGAAACAACAGTATTAATTCACGAATCAAGTGGAAGACCTCAAGTAGGTACTTTGGTTAGACTGCAAGAGTAAAAAATGGATCCTAATAAAATAGTAGGATGTCCTTCAAGCCCAACACAACCGGTGTTGGGCTTGAGCGATATTTTTCAGCGCGGTGGCCAAGCAATAAAAGCGCTAAAAAAAAGCGCTCAAATCATTAAAAATGACGAAGCGATTACAGAACTATCAATAAAGCTAACAGAAATTTGGCAGAAAATCGCTTTCTACCGAATGCAGAAAAAGCACAATCTATGTAATGATGTGTCTGAAGACTATAATGAACTCATTGCCAATACAAAACTCCATCATCGCATAAACTCACTATTACACATTTTTACAGCTGAACCAAAGACAATACCCGATTCAATGGAATCTGTGCCGGCAATTAAATCTTGTTATGACTCAATTTTTCGATATTTGAAATATCAGGATGCAAATCCCATAGAATTTGCTGATGCAGATCCATATAATCCAGAGCTTACATACTGGGAATTGCTTCTGCAAATACGGGGTCGATGCCAAAAAATCGAAAACATCCTTGATGAACGAAAATTGACTGCAAAAATTATGCAAGAATACTTCAACCTTAAAAGACAATTAAAAAAAGCTCAAGATGAAGAGCATAATTTACTTAACGAATCTAAAATGAAAAGCAATATGATACTAGAGATCCAAAAAAAATTGAATGATGACAATGAAAATGTGGAACTCAAGCATATGCTACGAGGCGCCGAAGAAGAGGAAGATAGGCTTAGAGGACTGCTAAAACAACAAAAAGAAGGGATCTCGCTGCTCCAAAAGGAATACGAAAATAAAATAAATGAGTTTCAACAAGTTACAAAGAAAGAAATAGAGGCCAATGAACTCCAAATGCTCGAAACACAGAAGAAACTCAGAGAGGAGAATCGAGAACTTAGAGAGCAAAATGGTAACCTGCGTACAACAATAAAAGAACTATACACCCGTATTGACGAACTGTCAGAGGCATCAAAAAAACAGCCAATATTATCACCTATACCAGAGCTAAAAGAAGAAATAGTCGAGGTTGTCTCAGAAAAAAAACAACCAGATCAAATTTCTGTCCTACAAGAAGAAATCAAGAGGCTCCATGAGGAAAATATCTTTTATAAAAGTGAATTCCAAGACGTTCTACAACTCCAAGAAAGAGCGCGAAATCAATTAAAAGAAAAAGATGCTCATGCCCAGCAAATCGAACAACTCAAAAAAGATACCCTAGATTTTTTTTCTACCGTCCACAATCCAGAGAATCGCGATAAATCGATCGTGGAATTCTTGATGAATGTGAAAAAAACGCTTGAACTTTGAACATCAATTCTGGTACATTCTCTATCACAAAACTACAAGGAAATGTGCTATGAAATCAATTTCGCTAATTGCAGCAACCTCAATACTACTGACTGGGTGCGCCGGTCAGCTCGGACCTTCAATGATGAAGAGAGACAGTCTTTCATATAATGAATCACTTCAAACTGCTGTGGATGAACAGCTTCTACTGAATATTGTTAGACTAAAATACCGTGATAACCCAATATTTCTCGACGTAGGTACCGTTTCATCTGCATACGAATTCAATAGAGCTGCAATAGCAGGCTTTTCTATCGACCTGAATACCTTCGAAGGGACTAAATTCAACCCAACCGTTTCCGCCAGCTGCACCGACAAACCTACAACAGTATATCAACCCCTAAAGGGCGAAAGCCTCGTAAAGCAAATGATGTCCCCTATAACATTGCAAACAATGTATCTTCTGAATTCTTCAGGTTGGAGAATTGATAGAATTCTTCGTTGCTGCGTACAGCGTATGAACAATTTAAAAAATGCCGTGTCCGCTTCGCGTCCAACACCAAGCCTCGCACCCGATTACCAAGATTTCCTTGAAGTCACACAACTTTTTCATGAACTCGAAATCCAAGACAATATCGATATCGTAGCAGAAAGAAGCTCAACAAGCGATAAATTCGATTTCGTCATTAAAATCGACCAAAATGATTCAGATCGCCGAGTTGTAGAAAGAATCTGGACCTTGTTGGACCTTACTCCTGAGACATATGTCATCAGAATGGTGCCTTTCCATAGTCGTGAACATGTTGCAAATGAACTGTTAATAGACACCAGATCGCCTCTAAGCGTTTTATATTTCCTTTCACAAGGTGTTCATGCTCCAGAGTGTGATACATATTACGGGCTAGTAACATTGACAAGAGACGCTGAAGGCAATGTATTTGACTGGGAGAATGTGCTTGGTGGTATTATGACCATCCATTCAAGTCCATGTGTGGAAGAAAGAACCGCAGTTAGTGTTAACTATAGAGGAACTAACTTCTTTATTAGAGACAATGACTTGACGTCTAAGTCGACCTTCTCTCTTCTCGCTCAGTTGATGGCTCTTCAGACCGGCAATCCTGTCGTTCCGATTCTAACCCTGCAGCTCAACTAAGTTTGATGCAGTCACGGCGTGGAATAAGGGATTGTAAAATTTATTTCCTTACAATCCCTAAATCCACGCCGTGTCCAATGTTCTTCCATACCCATCAACCTAAAATATTTTTTACCACGGAGATAGCCGAGGTAGCAAGACAGATCTCGGTGTTAATTTTTTTAGGTTGTTGGATATTTACTTTAAGTTGATAATATTGCAACAAGGTTGGATTGTGAATTGATAAGTTCTTGCTTTTGTTGGCGGGAGAGTTTTTTGATGGCAATTTCGCGCTTGGTAGCTGCGGAGCGATTTGGTTGTTGCTCGCGGTATACAATATCCTTTACATCAGAAAAATGAAAAAATCGCGCACCTTTTTTTCCATTCTTATGTTCATCTAAGCGACGATCTAAATCAGTTGTGATTCCAGTATAGTACTTATCAGACTTAGCCCGAATAATATACACTTCCCATGCCTTGTTTTTTATGGATAATTTTGTCATTTTTTCTCAATCATATCTTTCCTAATGAATAAATAAAAGTACTTCTTAGAGTCAATTCAATCAAAATGCTACATATATAACAGTAATGTTATTAATTATGATTAATATATCATTGCTTTAAATTATTATATTATGATATAATTTATTTTAAAATGGTGATAAATTGGATTTTAATAATGTTAGATATAATTATTCTGATGATGCTGGCGAATGGGCAAGTCCTCTCAAACCTGTTTTGAATAAGAGAGAGCGTCATTTAAATAACAGAATTTGTGCAGTAAAGAAGCTCCGGCTAGATGACGATGTACCCCACAAAATTGAAATAACAGATATTTTTATACCAAACTATGATCAATACAATTTTCACACCTTGCCTGCAGAAGGAAACTCCAAAGATGGCATGACTATTCGACATCAAATAACAGAAATAGAAAAAATGTTACACTTTATCGATAATGATGAATTAGCAAATACATGTCGCAAAAGAATAAAAACAATATTGCTTGAAAATTTCGATTTTGAATACAAAATATCAGAATTAAGCATGATAATATTCTATCTAGATAACGAGCAGGATATACCAGATAACAAATCGCTTCTTGCTTTCAGGGCTAATGCGTTACAAAAAGAAGTGGATTCATATATTGAAAGTCACAAAATACAAAGATTGGATTATAGAATTCCCGACGGAGTAACTCATTATTTACTACGTGCATTTGTTCACATGGTATTAACATCTGCCCAGGTTTATAACCCAGGTGGACTCGTTGCTATCGCAAGACTTTTGACGACAACTCATTGTCAAATCGCAAGATACTTACAGCCAGAACACGTAGACCATATTGTCACCTTAGTTCGACAAATTCTTTCAAATTGTCTTTTTGAAAATCTATTCCAGGAACAACACACTATTCATCAGTCTCTTGAAGATATCATTAGACTAGACTTAAAGCTCCCTAAAACTCAAAAAATTGAATCTATTCATATTATGTACGGCTGTCTCATGGCTCTTTTTACAGATGTTCGACAGAAAGACGAGCCAAATTGCTATGCAATCAGTACTCTGATTTATGCAATTCAAAATAATGCCCACACCGTTATGAGTCAAATGCTCAAATGGCTTGCATCTGGTCATTATTCAATTGGATTTTTAAATACTATACCGATTCGTCCCCTTGTTGAGCTCCGTTTATCGAATTCTAAGGATTTTGAAATACTTGTGGACCCAATACAAACTCAGAAAGCATTAACAATACAACACATTGTAAAGGTTTTAAATTTACCACAAGTTGATAGTTTCAAAAATAAAAAAGTTTTACTACGAGAGCTTTTGAATGGAGCCGAAAAGGGTGGCTTTGAAGAACAAATGTTCTACTGTTATAAAAATAGTGGATTGGTGAATATGCAGATTGCTCTTATTGAGTTTATATATACGAATTCTGATGAAGTCAAGATTCCTCTGCGAAAGAAAATGATTGATGCATGTATCAGAGCTATTGTAGAAGGAGGATTTGGTAGATCTGAAAATGTTATCCTTCAACGATTAGAAGTAAAATTAAGAGATCGATTGTGGTTGGAAAGCCGTAATGAAAAAGAAGTCAATTATAATCACTCTATACTTACTGTAGGATCTAAAGAAATTATGAAATTAAAAGCAAATGGTGAGAAGCGAGATGCATTTTCAGGCCTATTTAGAAATTCTCTTAGAGTATTTTCGATTAATTCTAATAAAGAATATAATCAAATTAATAGTATTTTAGAATTGAAAAAAGTGTTAGTAGAAGAAATAAATGAAACTTTTGATCAATTATGTATTTCGGAAGAGAAGTTTAAAGGAGAAAAGAAAAAAATCCTAAAGGCTGTTGATTCAGCACGATTCATAGATTATTTAGTGAAATTTTGTGCTGCTGAAATTGGTGATGAACAAATTAAAGCAATTGATTTAAAAGTGGCAGACCTCTTCATTCTAAAACAGCAAGGCGGTAATTCTCATGAATCTTTAAAATCGGTTTATGGAATAGATGCATGTATTCATCGAACTCATGACTGTGAAAATCCTAATCAATTTTTAAAAAGTTTATTGGATTGGTTTAAGTCGAAGGATTCGACAAAAATCTACGAGATCCCAAAAATTGCGATGCAGAGTAATGGGCACGTTTGGACTCTTACGCCAAGTCTTTGGGAGCCGCTATTGCAACAGCCTAAAAATTCATTTGATGACTTTATAAAGCATGCTATATACGACCCAGCACAGAGTAAATTAAATAAATATGCATCTTCAAGGCTTATTGATCGTGTTATTTCTCGATATTCTAGCGATGAAATTGATATAAAAAACATGAGCTTTTATTTTTTCAACCAGCGTAAAATGAGTCTTCGGAATTTTAGAGATAGGTTGATTAGAAGGGTACCAGTAGACGACATTCTAAAGATTAAAGATATCATCGAAGATGAGTATTCGAAAATATCCATTAATCAATGTGATTTGGATGCTATCCTGAAACAATTGAATATTAGAGTAGAGCATAATATCTTTCAAAAATTATTAAGTGCTGTCACAGATAGGGAATTAACACCAGTATCATTGGCTAAGGAGTTGCGGCTTAAGCTGATTAAAGAAGGTATTCAAGTAGTGGATCCATTCCAACTTGAGCTATTGATCTGTAAACATATGCAACTTCCATTACCGGTGAATATCGGTGATTTAAATTGGATGAAACATGATATACACTATCATCTTATAATAAAAATAAGTTTTGTCTATGAAGAAATCAGATTTTTTGAACGAAGAGACACTATTGATGTTATGAGTAAAAAAGATGCACATACTCATTTTTCCATCTATCATCCAAATTTATAGGTAATGCTGTATTTTATCCATATTAACAAATAAAAAAAGTAGATCTTTGAATTTATTGTGTCATGTTATATAATATAGATATGCAAAGTGAGGTAAAAAATGAATAAATTAGTAAGCTTTTCAAATAATTATTTAGGAATTAATACAGGTGTTGAACAAGTCAAAAAACCTAATCCAGCTTTAAATGTATTAAGGGTCGCAAGCTTTATTTTGACAGTAGGCCTTCTACCCGCATTTTGTAGTATTGTTTTGTTACTCGCTGGCCGGGTCAAACCAATCAATAAAGAATCTGCTCCAGAAGTAGTTAAAGTTACCGAACAGGCCAGTAAAGTTTTATTTAATAGATCTAGTGAAGTTGAAAATGACTCTCAAGTCCAAAAGGACTTAGAAGAGGAGAATCAACGATTAAAAACAGAACTGGATGTGCTAAAGCAGACTCCTTTGCCAAAGCCAGTTGCTATTCACAATGAAAAACTTCAAAAAGATCTTAATGATGCAAGAAGAGAAAATATAGAATTAAAAGAACAAATTGAAGCATCAAAGGATGATTCTCTGCCAGATTTGGAAGTTGTTATAGATGAACAGCTTCAAAAGGACCTGAATGCTGCCAATGAGAAAATGGAACAACTAACAGAAGAACTTCAACGATTAAAGGATAGTAATTTGCTTGAGTCGCCTGTGGCATTAGGACAACCATTGCCTAATGTTGATAATAATGAAGAGCTTCTACGAGAATTAAAAACCGCCCAAGAAGAAGAAGAAAGGCTTGGGGGCGAAGTAAAACAGTTAAAAGAGGTAATTGGTCGACTGAACACCAGTTTTAAAGAAGAGGCAGCGAATATGAAAGCCGAACACGCACTGTTATTAGAAAATAATAAGCATAGCCAAGATCAAGAATTGAATAAATTACGCAATGCCAATGAAAGAATGAGAACCGAAAATAGTGAAATTCAACATGAAAATAAGAATTTACATAACCAGATTGCAGATCTGGAAAGTCAGTTGAAAAGATCGCCGAAATCCTCTCCAACTATAGTGCGAGAGCAGACTGAAATTGAGATCATGAAGGGAGATGATCAAAAATTGCAAATCAAAGACTTAAAGGAAGAAATTGTCAAATTACGTAATGAAAATGCATCTTTGATAGCAGACGAAAAGGCTGTAGTGGCTACCCGCGAAAGAGCCCAGGCTAAGATGTTAGAAAAAGATACTAATGCTGATCAACTTGAAGAATTAAAAACTGCTTTAAATACATTTATGAACGATTACAATGCAGATAATGATCCTGGCGATCTGACACTAAAATTCATTCAAGAAATGCAAAAAAAATTGGTGTAAATTTTTATAGAGTTTTACTAATTGTTATTTAGGATTTTATCTTATGCAACTTGAGGCCCATAAAGATCATGGCAAGCCCAAGGAATAGGAAATAGATCCCAACATATAGCCCAAGAACCCAAAGTGAGTTATTTGGCCAGCCATTCCAAATGAGAAGACCAAGAATCACAGATAAGATACCATTCAATAGAAGACCACTCCAACGAAGTATCGACCAATATCTCAAGGCATAGACTATCCTGAGGGCCCCTTCAACAAAGAAATATATGGCAAGTAACAAAGTCAAGGTCACTGTTGCAACAATCGGGTGCAAAATAATCAGTGCTCCTGCAATAAATGTAATAATGGCTCCAATATACCCGACGAATTTCAGTGAATCCTCAGTCTTATATGTTCTGGCAAATTGAACTATCCCGCCAATCATCAAAAGTGATCCTATCAAGATTTCAATGCTGAGCGTCATGATCTGAGGCGAACCTAAGGCAAATACTCCTAATAGGAATAAAACAATTCCCTCAAATAGAAAATACTTCCAAAATGTTTGTATAGATTGCATCTGACGATCTCCATTGTTTGTTTACCAAATTTAAGATGTATCAGATTTCTGTAATTTTCTCAAATAAAAATTTTATTCTTTAGGAGGGGAGCGCATTTCTTTCTTTGCAGAATGTCGATGTTTTTCCTCGAGCATTTTTTCTTTTTGGCGACGTGTTCTTCGTTTTTTTTGCCGACGAATTTTTTCAAATTCTGATTGTTTTTCTGTTTTTATTTTGAGTATTTGTGATTCAATTTTTTCACATAGCAGGCGACGAGCTTGGAAGCGGTTGTCCTCGCGTGAACGGGACTTTTGGCATTTGACTTCGATGCCTGTGGGGATATGTTTAAGATAGACGCAACTGGAGGTTTTTTGAAGATTTTGGCCGCCGCGACCGGTACCCAGAATGAATTTCTCGATAAGGTCCTCGGCAGTTATGCCGAGGCCTTCCATTCTTTCGAGAAGTTCGTCCTGTTTATCTTTTTTTACTGTCACTTTTTTTGATGGTCCTTAATTTAACCTTTGGCTTTACAGGTTTTTTCTTTACTGGAGCAGCCTTTTTGGTTTTTTTTGGGGGGGTAATTTTTCTCAGGGGTGTTTTTGGCTTTTCAGCATTTTTTGCTTTTACAGCAGGCTTTTTTGCTGGGGGAGGGGATTTTTTGACTTTTTTGGGTTTTTCTTCAAATTCCTCATCCTCATCTTCTTCATCATCATCGAAAAAGTCATCTTCTTCCAAGTCCTCGTCTTCGTCTTTGTCCATCCATTTGCTGGAAAGTTCGCGGAGGGTTGCAAGTTTTGCGTTGATGGATTCGATGCTTTCTCCGAATCCATGGCCATTGATTGTTTTCTTATTAGCCATGAGGGCTTCTTTGGATTCAAACTTGGCTGAGAATGTTATGTCGGATGCACTTGAGATTTCGGGTGTATACAAAAAGGGTCTTGCGGCATTTGGTACGGTGACGAAGATATCAGTGGTAACATGAGGTTCGATTTCAAGTTTAAGTTGTTGTTTTGGAGGTCTTCCTCTTTTGGGGCGTGGGTTAAGGGCTTCATTTGAGTAGTAGGTCTTAGCTTTTGCGATCATTGCCTTGCGGGCGACTTCAATTTCTTTGGGAACTTTAGCTTCGAAAAGATTACGTTTGAGTTTTTCTATGAGGCTTGTAGTCATTTCGAGATCTTCTTCGAAGACGAAGTGAAAATTATTGCTTCGGAGCCATTCAATGATTCTAATTCTGGATCTTTCCTGATAAAACTGCTGCCATTTTTCGAGCTCGTGGAGGTGGTCATAAATAAATTCAATAAAGTGTTCACGGGCTTCTTTCGATTGAATGATATCAAGTAGTTTTTCTTTGGTGTCAATATCGTAAACTTTTTCATGAACGAAATTTTCCATGATTTTCTTCCCTTCGTAAAAGCTCATTTTGGGAATCATTAAATAGCGTTCTTTGTTTTTTTCGATATCTTTTTCGAGAGCGACGATTTCATCATTTGATTTATCGAGATCGACATAAATGATGAATCCTTCGATACGATCTATATAGAAATCTCTTTCGTCATCTGATTTGGCAAAGGCATCCATCAGGCGATGACACCTGAGAAGTAGGGGGCCTTGAGCTTTTTTTTGCAATGTAGACATGTTTATCCTATGGAATGATAATATAATGACAGTATAAAAGAAATGGATCTAAATTGCAAACTCTCCGCGAAAAATAAAAGTTGCAGGTCCGGTTGATGTTACGTTATCAATGGATTCAAATCCAATTTCAATGGTTTCTCCGGAGCGAGTATTCACCTCCACGGGCGAAGGTATTCCGTATTTTTGGCTTGCGGCAATGGCAACTGCTGTCGCACCAGTCCCGCACGCCATTGTTTCGGCTTCGACCCCTCGTTCATAGGTGCGCATCCATATTTGTTTTTCGCAAACGGTTGCAACATTGAAGTTTGTCCCCTTGGGTTGGAATTGGGGGTGGTGCCGAATTTTTGGACCAATTGTAGCTAAATCGACTTCCTCAATGTCCTTTACAAAGTGAACAGCATGGGGAACTCCGGTGTCGATATAATCGACCACAAATGGGATGCCTTCAACATTTACAGTGAGGTTTGTTTGGTGGTTTGATGCTCGTCCCATCCCGATTTTGACTTTATTCTTTAAAAGTTCAATGATAATTTCTCGTTCTTTGGCTTCGATGCGAAATTTTTCTCCGAGAATATTTAGCTCTTTTAAGAATTTTCCATAACAACGCATCCCATTTCCGCACATTTCGGCTTCGCTGCCGTCGGCATTGAAGATACGAACGCGGAAATCGGCTATTTTTGAATTTTCAAGGAGGATGATTCCATCAGCACCGATGCCCTGGTGACGAGAGCACAGTTTTTTTATTATTTCCAGAGTGGGGGAAAACGACAGCTCTCGATTATCAATGAGAACGAAGTCGTTTCCGCATCCGGAGTATTTCGAAAAGTGAAATGTGGTCATCATTCGATTTCTTTAAAGGTGTTGACGATTCCATCGATTAGGCCATAGTCTTTGGCTTCATCGGCTGACATCCAGGTGTCACGGTCGATGGCTCTTTCGATAACTTTTGGGTCTTTCCCGGTACTTTCCACATAAATTTCAACGAGTTTTTGACGGGTTTTAAGGATTTCTTTTGCGTGAATATCCAGGTCAGTGGCTTGTCCTCTAATAACCCCCATATTTCTGGGTTGGTGAATCATGATTCGCGCGTTTGGTGTGGCAAAGCGTCTTCCTTTGTCAGCGCAGAGGCTTAGGACTGAGCCCATAGAGGCGGCAAGGCCAGTGATGAGAGTCGTGATGGGGGATTTGACCATTTTAACTTGGTCCCAGATGGCGAAGCCATCATCTACAGAGCCACCTGGGCTATTGATGACAAATAAAATCGGTTTACCAGGTTCTTTGAAGTCTAGGTACCAGAGCTTTCGGATGAAAGCCTCGGCGGTTTCGTTATCGATTTGGTCTGAGATGAATAAACGTCTATTCTCTAGAAGTGCTGCATCGATTCGGTCGTCAATTTTTACGAAGGGGACATCTTCTTTTGGTAGCTTTGCCACAGTTTTCTCCTATGATTGTGTCATTACCTTTAATTATGGATGGATCCGCACCTTTTTTCAAGCTTTATTCTTTGACAATTTTTCTTTTTCGAGGCAATATGCGGAAATATGATCTCAAAAGTATGTTTAATTACAGATTGGAATAGATACAACGAGCACCGCCATTTTATTGCGAAATTGGTGGAGGCTCTTCGCCGTAAAGGTGTTGAGACCATGGTTGTTGACTCGGAACGTAAGCCGCTTAAGGCTGAGAATTTTTTTTCATTTGAAACTAATCCTCCTGAATTTACTTGTTCGTTCAATAAGCTGGAAAAGACAAATACAGGTGAATTTATCTGGGATGTTTTTAAGTTGCCTCATGTTGCCTTTACTTTGGAACCCTCGTTTTATTCCATTGATTTGATAAAAAGTAATTATTCGATTATTTCTTGCAGCGATCGTTTTGAGGCGGCTGCATTGCAAACTCAGTTTGCTCGGGTTTTTTTCTTTCCGCCTGGAATAGAGCAAGACATCGTCATTGATGACAAAGTTGAGCGAACCTATCCTGTGGTATTTTTTGGCAGTTGTTACGATTATGAAGCGTATCAGAAAGATTGGGAAAAGAAGCTTCCTAAGGAGCTGTGGAAGGTGTTGGACTTCGCTATTGATCTAGTTTTTACGAACAATACGATTTCATTGGCTGATGCTCTAGGAACGGCATGGGTGACTTCTCATTTGGATGTATCTTTGGGAAAGGAATACCTTCTAGTGATGTGTCATTATTTGCATCGGTACGTAAGTGGAAAAGATCGGGTGGAGCTCATTCGCAGTATCCGCGATGCGGAAGTGCACATTTTTGGAGCGGACATTCAAGAAGTGGGAAATGATGGAAAAGGGTGGGCAGAATATGTTGGGGATTGCCCGAATGTGAAGTTGCATGCTCCTGTTGATTTTTCTGACAGTTTGGATATCTTAAAACAGTCAAAGATTTGTTTGAATAGTACGCCTTCGAGTAGAAATGGAGCACATGCAAGAGTATTTGCGGGTGCAGCTTGCGGGGCTTTGGTGTTGTCAAGTGAGAGCCTTTATTTGCGCGAGACTCTTTCTGATGGGGAAGACATTCTTTATTATCGCTCCAAGCATTGGAACGATGTTAATGCCGTGATTAATGATTATTTGGCGGATGGCAAAAAATTGAATAAAGTTGCCAAAAGCGGTCGTAGCAAGGTCATGGAGCACCACACATGGGACCACCGTATCGAACTTCTCCAGCCTCTAGTCCCCTAGGGTGTGTTGCGGGGGACATTTCATAAAACTTTTTCAATGCAAAGGAATAAAAGGCGCGAAGGCGCAAAGGAGGAATAGGTTGATGATTTAACCTCTTCCTCCTTTGCGCCTTCGGGCCTTTTATTCCTTTGCGTTGAAAAAGTTTTATGAAATGCGATTTGCGTCCTATCAATTTATCGCGATTAAATCTACGCACAAGGCATGGTACAGCAAGCCCTTTGAGCCGAGGCCTGTTATGACCCAGGTGCGGGCATCTACTTGTCTAACCACAGGATGATGGTCAAATGTTGCTGCTCTTATTCCTGCCCGGCAATCAATAATCCTTGCATTTGCCAAAGCTGGAATCATGGCAACATACTTCGGCCGCAATTCATCAAGCGCAGTCTTCAGATCAGGCCCCTCATTTTCAAATTTTTTTTCAAAGGTGGCGCCGACAATGCAGCTTTTTTTGTCCGGATTCATCACAATATAGGCCTGTGAATTCACTGGAAAGGGGAGAGGCGGTAAATCTTGGGGCCACTCAAGCTCCAGCAACTGTCCTTTGATAGGATTCAATCGAATATCTGCAAGCTTTGATGCAGCCGCTCCATTCGCAATGATCACCTGATCAAATGAAGAGAGCTCATCAAGACTTTCTATATGCCTTTTTTCAAGAATTGCTCCTTCGCAGCTTTTCCAAAGGCCTTCTAGATAGGCTTTTGTGTTTACTGTCCAAGCTGATGAGATAAATATTCCTGGTCGAGACACTGTTCCAGGGACTAGTTCATTACATTTTTCGGCAGAACACCATTGCACATCGGGATATTTTTGGGCACATAAAGCATAGTCTTCCGCTTGCCAACCGGTAAGTGCTAGCCTTAACATCCCTGATTGTGCAGCAACGGATGGTTCAAGCGATTTTATAAGCTTTAAAGTAGCTTCCATCCCTTCTTTCCCCATCCAATTGAGCTTGGAGTGTGCTCCGGCATAAGGGTGAAGAAGTCCTGCAGCAATGCCTGAGGGGCCGCCAGCTATCCCTTTGGGATCAAAAAGTGTGATTTCTTGATCTTTTAATCTCCATGCTGCAGCCACACCTGCCAGGCCTCCTCCGATGATTGCGATTTTCATAGTGGTATAATTTTCCAGCAGCGATGGATTTTTTGATTGTGGAAATCTACAGGAATTGTTTTTGCCGAAATATCAATGATCGTGCAAGGTTTAAATTGCTCAGCATCGAAATTGAATTTGCGAGAATTAGTGCTGAAAAATAAGATCCCGCCTGGAGAAAGCAGCTTAAGTCCCTTGGTGATGAGCGAAATGTAGTCGATTTGAATATCGAACATCTCTTCCATCTTTTTAGAGCGGGATATTGTCGGCGGATCGATCACAATGATATCGTATTTCTCTCCCGAACGGATTTCATCATCTAGGAATTTAAGGCAATCTTCTCTAATGAATACATGATTATTGAGAGAGATGTTGTTGAGCGCGAAATTATCTTTCCCCCAAGCGATATAAGTGTTTGACATATCGACACTTTTGGTGAAGGAGGCTCCGCCTAGAGCTGCATGAACACTAAAAGAGCAAGTGTAAGCAAATAGATTTAAGACCTTTTTGCCAGTAGAAAGTCCGCCTACCATTTTGCGGGTTTCCCGATGATCCAGAAACAAACCGGAGTCTAGATAGTCGTTGAGATTTATTTTAAATCGGATGCCATACTCAAGTACATTAAAAAAGTCTTTAATTTCATCTACCTTCTCATATTGCTCGGTCTTTTTTCGCTTGATCCTTGTCCGCCAGTGGATTGTTTTGGGTTCTACATTAAAAATGGAACAAATGGCCTGCTCTGCTTCATCCTTGAGCTCAATAGGCGGTTCATCGCTATCCCTTGTACTAGTAAAAAACTGTACACAGAAACGACCATCGTAATAGTCAATCACAATAGGATATTCTTTAATGTCACGATCGTAAATGCGAAAACAATTCGTCACTGTCCGCTTTGCCCATTTCCGGACGTGGCGGTAGTTTTTTCTCATTCGATTTTTCAGAGGAGAACTCTTGTCCTCCCCATCAGAGATATCTGGTAATGTTACACTAGCTTCCATCATGCCAACCATTATACATCATCGATGAATAAAAAAAACTTCCTATCTTTCTCCCATCCTGCCCATCCTGCCCCATCACTACTCAATTGGCAATTTTCATAAAGCATTTTCGGTGATATGCAATGCATGATTTTTACCTCGCCTTTGGTTATGATAATTTTTTCAACTATTAAACGCACTAGTTTTTGCTTCTCATTGAATGGCAAATCTGGAGCCGATTTTTTAACTCTTTCTAAAATACTTTCAAAAGCATGCTCCCAACCGGATCCTATTTCTTTCATAAGTTTTAAATTTAATCGTTCCTTTTTCTCGTTCTCAAGTTCGCCTCTTCTTTTTTCTAACCCCTGGGCTCTTTGACTTAGAGAAGTTAAATCTAATAAACCACTTTGATATGCATCTAAAAGTCGCTCTCGTTCTTTTATAAGCTTTTCTAATTCTTTTCTCATCGAAATTTCCTGCCTCTCGATTTCCTCGATATTTCCGCTTTCCTTTTCTCTTCTTTTAAACTCTTCCTGCAACATAAATGGATTTTGAAGCATTTGAATTATTTCATTATAGACCAAATCATCGAGCTCATCCTGCTGTATATATCCATTAGAACATTTTGGTATTTTATTATCCGAATGGCTTCGACAATGATAATAATTTTTACTTATTCCCTTATATCTTCTCATTCTTTTATAAAATTGACAACCACATTCGCCGCACGTGATTAATCCTTGAAGCAAGGAAGGTTCTTTGGTATTTCTTAAGGCTAATTCTTTATTTTTATTTATATATTCCTGTGCTGTTTCAAAATCACTTTCACTAATTATAATTGGAATATTTATCTCGTACCAAGAGTCTTCATTAGTTTTTTTTCGTGGATTTTTTGGCTTCAGCCGTCTTAAGCCTTTATAATGCCTTATTTTATCTATACCCTCATACTTTTCTGATTTACCATAGGCTGCAGTGCCTATATAAGCCTTATTTTTTAATATCCCTAAGATGGTTGCTGGAAACCAATAGGAATTTCCTTTTGGGCTTTTAATTTGGACCTCGCTCAACCTTCGACAAATTCCATTTAATGAAAGCCTCTCATGAACATATAAATAAAATATTTTTCTTACAACATTCGCGTCTGTTTCAACGATTTCAATCACCGTTTGACGTTCATTTTTTATCCTCTGATAGCCATATGGTAGCTTAGGAAGAATAGCTGGATCTCCGCTTTTTGCTTTATGAATAGTACCTCGACGAGATCGATCTAATATTAATGCTCTTTCATATTCAGCAAAAATCCCCTGAAAATGAGTAAACATTATTGCTTCAGGAGTGTCACCTTGAGGAACATTTCTAATGAAAAGAACCTTCACTCCACATCGTCGAAATTCATCTAACAAAATAAGTTGATGAGGATAATTTCTGGCTAACCTATCTGGTGCATAGATCAAAATCGCGTCGACAGACTCTGTTCGTATCAAATCTCGTAAATCATCTAAAGCAGGTCTTTGAAGACTTTGACCACTTATACCGTTATCAAGAAAAAGCCACGTTTCTGGAATTTGATATCCTTCTTTGAGTCCAAATTCTCGAAGAACCAATTCTTGACTTTCGATCGTTTCATCTTCTTTTTGCTTCTGTGAGGAGACTCTGGCATATATTGCGGCTTTCTTCATGATGGAGCTCCTGATTGATGGATGACCGAATTGATATTGTGCTGTTGAGCAATATCGCTAAGCCCTTGATTAATTTTGCTCTTTGATTCCTCTGAGGGTGATATTCGAGTACAATTTTTTGGACTTTGATGCATTTTGACAATGTTCTGAGCCTTGTTTCGAGAAGAATATTTACCGATTGTACTTCTATCAAACATTTTCTCAAAACAAATTTTGCCAATTGAGTATTGATGGGGTGCCGCTTGCGATCATGCATATCCTGTTATTCCCTAAGGAAACAGGATATGCATGATCGCAAGCGGCAGGATATGAAGGATAGGAAGAAAATAGGAAGAAAATAAAAGGTAAATAAAAAGGCAGTTTAAACATATAACTATCCTCTCTTTTCCCTTCTTATCCTTCGTATCCTGCCGCTTGCGATCATGCATATCCTGTTATTCCCTAAGGAAACACGATACGCATGATCGCAAGCGGCATGATGGGCAGGATGGGCAGGATGGGAAGAAGATGTAAAAAAAAGTGGATAGTAGATATTGCATTGGTGTATAGTGTTGAACATGAAGAAAGATAACAATATTCGCAATTTGCTTGGTGTCCTCGGGGCTGCAGTCTTCGGAGCCTGCTTGCTAAGCTATTTACTGGTAGTCAATTTTGGACCTTCCGGCAGATACAAAGTAGCCAATATCCTCCTCGAACCTATAATCGCTGAAAAAGTTGACTTTTACGATGGTAAATCGCGCTATATTTTTCAACGATTTGAATTCCTCTATTTTGACCAGACAACAAATAAATGGGATCGCGAACAGCTTTCCGAAGATCAATATAAGAAAATTTATGCGATCATCAAGAGCGAACTAAGCGTTTTATCTGTAACTGACGAGGTACGCGGCATGTTCAGCCAAACAAATCCAGCGATTTTATCAATCGTCGTCCGTAATGAATCCAAAGAAAATACAAAGTCATTGCAAGAAATGCAAATTGCCGATCATGGTGACTATTACCGTATCCTTTTAAGAGATGACTCACCCACGCCAAACTGGGTCTATTTTTACCATCCTCAAATTCTCGAACAAATGAAGCATGCAATCAAAAATGAGTAGCGGAAAATTATTATTTCTTGGGACTGGCGGTTCTTTGGGTATTCCTGTTGTGGGATGCTCCTGCGATGTATGTCGATCATCATCACCCAGAAATAAAAGGCTTCGTCCTTCAGCCCTTATTCAGCTTAACGGCAAAAATATACTGATAGATGCAGGACCCGATTTCCGCTATCAAGCCCTCCACAATAACATAATGAACCTCGATGGCGTCATTCTCACTCACTGCCACCACGATCACACTGCCGGTATTGATGAACTGCGCGTTTTCTATATGTATACTCACAAACCCCTGCCATGCCTCCTCTCTGCATTTTCTGCTGAAGACCTGAAGATTCGCTACGCCTATGTCTTCGGCAAGAGCGATGTACGAAAATTAGTGCCTCGCATAGCATTCCAAGAACTAAAAGGGGAAAGGGGAGAGGTAGATTTTATCGGAATCAAAATAAAGTATATGACATACGATCAAATGGATACCCCCGTGAATGGATTTCGCATTGGCGATTTGGGCTTCATTACCGATATTCGGGAATTCCCTGTGACTATCTACGAGGACTTAAAAGGAGTCAAAACATTGGTCTTAAGCGCCCTGCGTGAAGAGGGTTCGCCTATGCATTTTAGCTTTCGCGAGGCCATTGATTTTGCCCATAAAATTGGAGCCCAAAACACCTGGTTTACCCATGTCGCTCATGAAGTGGACCATGAAAAAATGAGCGCTTTGCTGCCCCCGGGAATGGCTATTGCGTATGACGGACTTGAAATACCTTTTGAATATGGAGATGATTAAATGAAAGATAAAGAAGGTTTCTACAGAGAAGATGAAGAGAAGCGGGCTCTGCTTGTTTCAGTGTATGAAGGACCCTCTTTCAGAACCATTTGCGAAGAACATTTAGATGAACTCGAATTCCTCTGCAAAACCTATGGTCTAGAAATACTGGGAAAAATCCCATGCCAAGTGAAAGAGCATAATGCTGCAACCTTCGTATCGACAGGAAAACTAGAAGAGCTTGTTGCTGAATCAGAAAAACTTAAACCCGACATCATCGTATTTGATGACGAGATTTCACCCGCTCAACAGCGCAACCTGGAAGAGATTTTTCACATTCCAGTGATTGACCGTACCGAAGTAATTTTAGGCGTATTTGCTCAAAGAGCCCATTCTAGAGAAGCTCAGCTCCAGGTTGAATTAGCACAAGTGAAATACCAATCTCCACGCCTAAAAAGGATGTGGACTCACCTTTCACGTCAACATGCCACCACCGGCGGCGGCGCCTACCTTAAGGGAAAAGGTGAAAAACAAATTGAACTCGATAGGCGCCTCGTAAAAGATCGCATTGTACATCTTCAAGACGAAATAGAAACAATTTCTAATCATCGAAAAGTCCAACGACAGGCGCGCATCCGCGCCGGCATCCCCACATTTGCCATTATCGGCTACACCAATGCAGGGAAATCAACGCTTCTCAATGCCCTCACTGATGCCAACGTTTTTGTTGAAGATAAACTTTTCGCCACTCTCGACACAACAACTCGCAAATTTGTATTCCCTAATCATCAAGAAATTCTTTTGATCGATACCGTAGGATTTATTCGGAAATTACCTCACCTAGTCGTTGCCGCCTTCCGAAGCACCCTCGAAGAGGCCCTCCAGGCCGATATCCTGCTCCACATCGTAGATGTCAGTCATCCAATGGCCGACGAACAAACTAACGCTACCTTCGAAGTCCTTAAAGAGCTAGGCGCCGAAAAAAAACCAGTGATTACTGTCCTCAATAAGATCGATAAATGCGAAAATACCTTGATGATCACCCGAATGAGAGTAAAATATCCCAAAACTGTCCAGATCTCTGCCTTCAATCGCACGGGGTTTGATCAACTGCAAGAAATGATGATTGCAGAACTTACCCACCTCCGTACTATCATGAAATTGCGTATTCCACAGTCAGATTATGCAGCTGTCAGCGAAGTCCTTCGCGAAGGAAAGGTGCTCGAACAAACCTACGAAGAAAACGATATCCTCCTGCAAGTTGAAATCCCGCCAGAACTGGCGAGCAGACTAAAAAAGTACGAACAGCTCGATGAGTGACCTAGTTTATTCAATCAGAAATCTGCCAGAACAAGACCGTCCACGCGAACGTTTATTGCGTCATGGACCAGAATCACTGTCGACTGCCGAGCTTATTGCAATCCTCCTCGGAAGCGGCACCAAAACGATGCCTGTTCTCCAACTCGCGCACGAAGTGGTCGCTAAGTTCGGGACAATTAATCGTCTTGCAGAAGCCACTATAGAAGAATTGTGCGAAATTAAAGGCGTGGGACCTGCCAAAGCGATACAACTGCGAGCAGCACTTTCCTTGGGAAGTCGAGCTAGCACAGGCCTAGCACCCCAAAAAATGAGAATAAGATCACCCGCCGATGCTTATGAACTGCTGCGCAGCGACCTTGCTTCCGAAAAACGGGAACTTTTCGTCACTATTCTTATGGATATTCGTGGTTGCGTCATTAATCACCAAGTGGTTGCCATCGGAACCCTCTCCTCAGTATCCCTGCATCCCCGAGAGATATTTTATCCAGCCATTAGACACAAAGCCGCCAGCATTCTGCTAGCTCACAACCATCCCAGCGGCGACCCAACCCCCTCAAAAGAGGACCTGGACCTGACTTCCTCCCTAATTGATGCCGGAAAGCTCATGGGCATTCCCGTTAATGACCACATCATTATCGCCGAAAAAGGATTCATATCCCTTCGTGAGCGTGGTTTTAAGTTTTAGAAAAAAAACTTTTCACTAAATACGCATCTGTGCTACAACGAAATCATGTAAATAAAAATGGAGTATACATGATTACCAATGTGGTCTTAGATATCGATGGAGTTTTAGCTGCCAGGAATGCAGATTGTCTTGAGAATGCAATATTCTTTAAAAATAAAGGCATGATAATGACAGTAATCAAAACGCATTATATTTTTCCAGGGGTCATTGAATTCATAAAATTTTTATTTGAAACCAAAGATGTTAAAGTTTCTTTTTATAGCTCCGGTGCTGAAATACGAAATGTAGATTTTGTTAAAAATTTATTAAAAATTTGTGTAGAGAAATCTAAATATAAAGAATTAAAGAAAAAAATAACTATTTTATCGAAAAATGATTTGGTTAACTGCATGCAATACGAATCTAACGAACAATATAGACTTTATGGAATATCCCCAGGAAGTAATCAAAAAGATATTAAAAAGGTAATTCTTAAAGATGGAGGTCTATTAGAAAATTCTGTTTTAATCGATGATGATAAGTCATGTATTGCTTGTGGCCAGGCTAAAAACATATTGCTTGTAGAGGCTACTAAAGCTAAAAATTTTTCAAAATTAAAATCCAATCACAAGTTTTGTCAGCCTAATGGATACGTATTTTTACCCTGTTATTTAAACAAGGAAATTGAAGAGTATGATGTGCGAATGGTAAAACTTGGAAAACACATTTTGATATTGAAATCAGATGAAAATTTTGAAGTTTGTTTCTTACATAAAGAGTTCGGATATCAAAAAAAAACTATAAATATAAAGGAAATTCCACAACTTGTTGAATTATCCAACAATTTTGAAATGGGTCGTTACCGTGTAAAAGATTACGAGTTGCTAAAAAATATTTGCGAGCTAGTTAATGTCTTTGGTGGACATATGCAAAGAATATGCAAAGGCCCTAATCGCATTTTCTACGCCGCAGGCCTGCTATCAACTGCCCTTGAAGAATCAAAAAGAGAAAAAATTCCTATCTCTGAGGTCTTATTCAGGAAACAATTCAAATTGAATGAAGATGGTAAAACTTATCAACCAGATTTCAATACTGTGCATAAAATGGAGAATCTCTATTGGCTGGGATTAGAAAAATTGAGGGCATTCAATCCTAATCTGCAATTCACTAATCCAATCAATTATGTCGAATGCATCAAGCTCCCTATATCCGAGGATGAAAAATTAGAACTAGAAAAATTTATCAAAAATGAAGAGACCGGTTGCTGCATTATGTAGGCTAAAACGTACTGATAAACTCAAGGAATATATATGGAAGCACCAGCAACATTAAACGCTACAAATACTTGTATTTTTTTTCAGAGACCTAAAGAGATTTGTATTGATGAGGAACTTGTAACTCGTTATTCCACCTCTCAAAAAATTGAAACTTTAATAGCAGATCTAAAGGAAAAAGGTCCACTTATTGGGCTCGGAAAGATCGGACCCAACTGTTACAATGAACCCTGTTTTAAATTGAAACATAAATTTGAGGGACAAGACATCTATGGTTGGAAACCAGGTCTAGAACGCAAAGACCGCCCCGCCTCAAGCTACGTTATTGTTTTGGGCGCACAAAAAATAGAAAATCGAGCATTTGTCTATTTTACTCTGTCTCTGGATATCACACCAGACACTAAAACCTATTTTAGAAAATATGTCCCATCACCCATCGATACCAAAATATATGTGGTTTCACATAAGAAATTTGGAGATTATTTGACAGATTTATATGCCCCTGGAGTTAATCTTGAAAAGAAATATTTGGATCAACTGATCTCAATTGAGCCATTAGATTCAATTCTTGATCGAGGTGAAGTAGAAAAGCGCTGTAAGGCAATAGGACAAGCGATATTTGATGAATACAAATCTAGAGCACGTGGTGATAGTTTAGCAGGACGTGATGGCGTGGCTAAGATATGCGATAGTCTTCGAAATGCCTGTCTTGACGGTCTTCTTCGTAAGCAATACGTAGAAAAAGCTTGGGCAGGAATAGGTGACGATAACTGGTTTTGGATGCCCTAAAAAATGCTATATTTTATTATTACCTAATTAGTACATAGGGCAAAATTGGCCTTTTTTGATTTGTCAAATTGTGTTATAATTTTTGCATAATATTAGAAATTTTTAGGTAAAAAAAATATCATGAATGCAATTATCAGTGCTTTTCATTCAATTTCGACTAGATTTTATGATGGTATCAGAAGAAAAGAATATTCGGGAGATATCGTAAAAATATTACCCGCAGGTGTGCTAGAGATAATTTTAGAGAAACTATCAGTACATGAGCTGGCTGTATTTCAGACAGTTTCTAAAGATTGGAAAGAAAAAGTAGATGAATTCTATAAAGAAAAATGTATTACCCTAATGAAGCCCAATGGAACATCTTGGCAACATCATGCTTATCTTTTGGCAAAACAAATCACTCATATTCAAAATAAACGATTTTTAGACCATGATCTGCGCATCTTTGTAGACAAGCCCAATGCCTATTACGGACTGTTACGAAGTGGTGAATACATCTGTGCTTATCAACATTCAATTTCTAATTTGAAAGTAATAATTTATAGGTCTGAAGGTGATCACAAGGCTATTTTTGATAAAGACTTCGAACTAATTAAGCAAGGTGACATAACCATCCGGGGTTTTAACTACCCTGATTTATTTGTTTTAGAAAAAAAACGTCCTGGCAGGGTGGTTGGATTGGATGTGAAATACGAGATGGATAGCGGTAATGTATATGGGCATGATGATGGTACCTGGAATTGTACGTTTATACAATATCATCATGGATATTTAATTCGCGGTGGAAATGAAAATGGTGTTAATTCTATTAGAATATTCCATTCCGGATTTAATGCTGAATGGGATGACCCGGCCTATTATTCTGATCTTTGTTTGATTGCTCATGAAAAAAAACTTTTTTACGCAGGTCATCAGGGAGTCCTCATCATTCGAAAACTAGTTAGCCCCTTTGAAAGAACGGTACTTTCACCAGCTGTAGAAGAATTATCTCAGGAAAATTTACAATTATTTTATAGTCATAATGCAAAAGAGGAGATTCCTAAAGGCCTTGAGCTTAAATTCGAACTTTTAAGGGATCATATTAGCTCCATTGTAGTTGATGGCACCTGCGTTGCTACATGCACAAAATCGGCGATTAGAATTTGGAATATTTCTTCTGGGAAAATGATTCAAAAAATTGCTTTGGAAGGGGAATTTCGCTTGATACATCTTGAGGGTCATCTTATCATAGCTCAAAAGAGTCCTGATTATTTGTGTGTATGGAATGCTTTCACTGGGAAGTTAGTGGCAGAAATATGGATGCCAGATACAGATTGCACACGGTTGGCTACTACTTTTTATGATGGAAAACTCTACTATTTAAAAAAAGATGGAGATGTTTACAGGTTAGCGTATACACCGTTGGGCCTATCTAAGCCATTGAAAAACCGTTTTCCGGCCTTTACCGAGGGACGATTTTTAACGAATAATCCTTGACTTAAAAATCAATTTTTGATAAATTATTGTCTAATTTAATATTTAAGATTATGTATAAATATGCTGGATTGGCAGGGGATTGTTCAAAATTATATTATAAAGTATTCAAATCGAATTAAGGCTGCAACACAACCTTTAAAGGATCATTTCGGAATTGGATACTTCACTTATCATCGCATTGATGACGAAGGGAAATATTCCGTGCTCGTGGACAATCCCATATGGGCAGAACACTACGTGGGCAATCAAATGTATCTTAACGATCCTTATTTAAGACAATCAAAAGTTTATAGACCTGGATTATGCTTAGTAGATACCAATGGGTCTGCACAGTTCAAAAAAACAGTAATGAAAGAAGGAAAAAAAATTCTCGACCTAGATGTTGGCGTGATGCTTATCCAGAAGGAGAATAATGCTGTAGAATTTTTCGGATTTGCAGGAAATAAGAGCACGAGTTCCCTCCAAAATATCCATTTGAATCATTCACATCTATTAAAATCTTTTGCTAATCATTTTAAAACTGAAATGAGCAGTACTATTGCAAATATGAATGAGGAAGGCATTTTCCTCCCGCAGCTTAAGGGAAAAGACTTTTTCGCAAATCAATCCATTTCTACCGAAATTGATCATGTATCACGCCTTGGCTTCTACAAAGATATTGGACTAAAATGCGACTTTGAGATGTTCGACAAGCTTACGTCTCGTGAACTTGATTGCTTGAGATTGCTCCTCGAAGAAAAATCGGCGAAGGAAACAGGTGTTGCCCTGGGAATATCTCGTCGCACTGTCGAGTCTTATCTGGATAACATTAAAGCAAAATTCTCCTGCTGGGGAAAATATGATATCCTAAAGATAGCCAGGACCTTTCGCGATGTTGGTCTTATATAGACACCACCGTAACCGTTACGGTAAAATATTAATTCGTGCTTTGTTATAATATGGCCTAAAATATCCAACAATGGAGGATGAAATGATTAAATTTGATGTGCTTCAAGCGTATGAAAAATGTTATGATGCAATGTTACCTGCGCAGGAAAAAGGAAAAGATGGATTTGTCTGGTTTACCGGACTCCCACACCCAATTTTCAATGCTGTCTTGCATCTCAGATCCAATGCCAATTTAGCTGAAAGAGTTGATGCTCTTATTGCAAAGGCGCCGAGCGGGGTTCCACTATCTTTTTGGGTTCATGATCAGAATGAACCTGCCAATCTTGCAGAAATTTTAAAGGAGAGAGGATTTAAATTATTAATGAACGTGCCATTAATGATTTGGAAGGTTCAAGATGTAATTTTATCAAATTGCGAGATAAAATTAGATCACACAGAAATATTCTATGATCTTTTAGCTAAGAATTTTCACTTGGATGAAATAACGAAAAAAAGCTTCGTGAAAATGTTGTCCGATTCAAAAGCCGAGAATTATGTGGTCTATATTGAGGGCCGTGCAGTGGGTACAGGGACGCTTTTTCCAACCGGAAATACAGCCGGCATATTTAATATCTCAACCTCAAGAGAATTTCAAAGGAGAGGCTGCGGCAAGGCAATGATGCAATTTCTTATGAAGCGGGCTAAGGAATTAGGCATGGAATATTTAATACTTCACAGCACCCCAGTTGGAATAAAGTTATATTCCAGCTTAGGATTTGAAAAGTGCCTCGACGTCGAAATGTATACCCATTAATCAGTTAATAGATCGGCCAATTTTTGAGGTTGGGTGATCATTGGATAGTGACCTGAGTCAAGGAGGCGACAACGGATACCGAGCTCCTTGGCTCGCACAAGCATTGGGTTTAAAGCGCTGTCTTGAGTACATTTAATGTAAATTTTGTCCAAGTTTTTAATAGCATTATTTTTTAAATGTATTGGCTGTTGAAATGTTTTGAGGGGATGGGGAGTGCTATAAGCGTTAAATCTTTTTATGTCTTCTGGGTCGCTTAAACCACATTTTTCCGCTGAAGCTGGTTGCACCTGCCAACCTTCCCCATTATCTTTCGCACTATTATAAAGATGGTCGACGATATTTTGGTCGATGATGTCAAACATGCTTTCCCCATCAAATGGAAGAAGGGCGTCTACATAAATGAGCTGTTTTATTTTTTGGGGAACTCTATCTGCAACGCCTGTGATTACCATCCCTCCATAACTATGTCCCACGAGGTTTATGTTGTCTAAATCTTCGTAAATTATTGTGTTTACAATGTCTTCGATATGTAAATCTAGATCGATATTTTTATGACTTAGATGTTTTCTTTCTCCCAATCCCGTAAGAGTTGGTGTTAGAACTGTTTGTCCAGTTAGTTCTAGGAATGAACGCACTTTGTTCCAGCACCAACCACCTGACATACCACCGTGAACCAGTAAAAAAATCGACATAAGGTAACCTCGAGACAGGATTATACACCGTCTTAAGATATGTTTCAATATTGAAGGTTATTGCGCAATATGATAACCTGTTTATAAACAAATTTTTCAGGAGTGAGAATGAAAAAAATAATTTTTTCGGCTTTTCTATTGTTTGTCTTTAAAGTCAATGCTATGGAATACGAAGTTCAATTTGAAAATAGTAAAGTTGTCATTGCGAAGGTTAAAATACTGCCTCACGAGGAAATTGGTTTGCACCGCGATGATTTTAATGAAGTGATTGTTGCGCAAAAAGGTGGAACGATCACACGTCAGGAACCTGATGGCAGGCTTGTAGAAATTCATTTTCCTGCAGGAGAGGCCGTTTTTCGCCCCATAGATCCGCCAAACGAGCTACACAAAAGCTTCAATAACAGCAGTGAACCCTTGGAGCTCATTGTCATTCGATTAAAGGATTAAACGAGTGAACTTGGAGTAAAGCCGCACCCATTGGGAGCGGCTTATTCCAAATTTCTTTGCATTTTCAACTTTGAAATTGTTGTTGAAAATAATGTATCAATTTTGGTACTATCAAACTATAGAGGTAAGGGATGAAGAAGAGTGAAAGATCGACCCAAAAAAATTCTCGATGTGTTGTTTTATTGTGAATCGAATGGCAATGAACCGGTAAGAAAATGGCTAAGATCTCTCGATAAAGAAGTTAGGTCTATCATTGGTAAGGATATTTGCACCATTCAGGAAGGATGGCCTCTTGGAATGCCCTTAGTTGATAATCTAGGTTCAGGGCTATGGGAGGTTCGTAGCACAATCCCAAGGGGGATAGCACGGGTTATTTTTGTGATGAGGGAGTCTCAAATGATTCTTCTTCATGGAATTATTAAAAAAACTCAGAAAACGCCTTCGCAGGATAAAGAAATTGCAATAAGGCGTTCGAAAAATATTGTTTAGGAGTTAAAAATGGGAAAACATAAACATATTGGCTCAAAATTTGATGACTTTCTCGAAGAAGAGGGAATCCTCGAAGAGTGTAAAGAAGAGGCTGCAAAACGCGTACTTGTTTGGCAACTTGAGCAGGAAATACAAAAACAACATCTCACTAAAAACGAATTTGCAAAGCGGATGCACACTAGCAGGGCGGCTGTAAATAGGATTTTAGATCCACAAAAATCTTCTACACTCAGATCTTTGAATGCAGCTGCTCGAGCTGTAGGAAAACGACTCAAAGTATCACTTGTCTAGCTTTGGATAACATAAATTGGAGGGCTAGAGTATCTCCATTGAGTTGTGGCAGCATTGTTATTCTCTCCGATAGTTTAAAATTTCAGAGGACTTGCTCATCTTCACTAAGAGAAGAAGATTCTTTTTATCTAGGGCAAGATGTTTTGGAGTCACCCCTTTCTTGTTTTTGATTTCATAGCTAGCTCCTGCATCAATTAAACGAAGTGCTGCCTCATAATTATCACATTCAATGGCGCAATGTAAGGGAGTATTTCCATCATAGCTTCTATAATCCAACGGATGTCCCAATTTTATCAGTTCATCTACAAGCGCAAGCGATAATTTAATATTCTTGGATTTTTGAATGTCTACAGCATAATGGAGAGGGCTTGGCTCTCCATCTCTGATCCTTTGTTTTCCTCCATGCTTCCAAGCAAAACGGATCATGTCCCTGAGGACTTCCAACCGTTCGAAGGAGATATTTTTGTTTTCCTGAGAAACGTAATGAAAGCCGAACAATTCAATTTTTATATTATTAATTTCTAGGCGTATGAGCCTTGACTTAACTTCTTCCCATTGAGCTTGCGAGGGACACATCTTCCCAAAGGCCATGTAAATACTACTAAGGGCATCTTCATCAAGCAAATGAAAACCCGCTTTAATTTGATGCTTGGTAAATAGGATGTCATATACCTTGCAGCGGTGTTCTTCAGAAAGTTTAAAGAAGCAAGAATGGTTCTTGCTAAGTCCATTGAAAAGTTCTCTCAAGGCACATCCATATATAGCCTTCTTATCTTCATCGTTGTAGTTTTGTGATATTTCTTCTAACAGATGAAAAAGAACCAGGTAGTGTGTTTGCTTTTTTTTGTTGCTTGCAAGTTTGAAACAAATGTATTCAAAAAGATTATGATCTCCATAACGATGAAAAATCCATCTTGGATGATTCAATAGAAGCTTAGGAATAATAATCCCAGCATCCTCAGATGATGCAAATTTGAAGAGGGGGACATACCTCTCAATGTAATACTGATTGGGTATGATTTTTAAGATTGCCTCGAAGGATTCCAAGTTGTCTTTATTGCATGATTTAATTACATAACTAATGATATTTCCTTGATTTTCTTTTAAAAATTCATTTCTTACTGACTGAGGGAGTTTTCCCATTATTTCAATAAATATCTCCGCATAGTTTTGAGCTATTAATTCTAACAAAAGATGAGTCGATGTTGTATCAATAATAAAGTCAGTTGAAATGCTCCTATCTACAAAATTCTTAATTAACTGATTGAGAATTTCATTTTTTATTATCGGATCCTTTAATTGCATAATCAATTTAAATTGATATGCTTTCCGAACAGGATTGTCAAGTAAACATCTATTGTTGGTTTTATTTATAAGATATTTAACAACTTCAATATGTCCTTTCATAATGGCAGCCATCACAGGAGTTAGCATCATCATCTTAGTCTTGAAGATGTCCTCTTCTTCTTCTGTAAGTGAATAAGAAAAAGTTAACCCCCTAGGCAAATCATATGGCCAATTCTCAATTTCTTTCAGCTTCCCAAATTTGCAAGCAATATAGAATCGAAAATAATCCTCTGTGATTGTCGAAAGAGATGCACCTCCATCTAGAAGGGCTTCAATGATTTCATCCAATGTGTTAACTTCAAAATATCCTTGCAATTTCAGTGCATTCACTTGAAGTCCATTCTCTATTAGGAATCTAATGGCCTTTCCGCTTTGAGGCAGGTTCCGTTCGCAGATTAACTGTAATAATGTGGTGTCGCTTGAAAAGTCTGCTCCGAATTCCTTAAATAGAGTAAGCAAAGAATAAATTTCTTTGCCAGTGCTGCATCTTTCAATTTGACAGAAGACTGGTGTTCTTTGTACTCCATTTAGTTCATTGGGTTTTTCTCCTATTTCCAATAAACGACGCACATAATTCATATGAGATATATGTAGAGCAGTATTCTCAGTTTTTTTGTTTTTTTGACCCGGAATGTATGCGCCAAATTCATATAAAATTCTGGGAATCGCATCGGATCCATCTTTTTCTAATATTAGAAAAACGTTGTTTTTGATGGTTTGCAAGTCACCATGTGAACCTAAATATTCGAGAACAAATGCATTTATATTAGACCCATGAATATGGAATTCAAGTGGTGTTCGTCCTTTTTCATCTCTTGCGGTCACTGAAGCCCCGTTTTCAATGAGTAAAATAAGAATTTCTTTCATCTCATCGGACCAATGAAAATAAAGAAAGCAAAATGCATGATGCAATAAACTAGGTATATTTCCAGGTTTAGCACCTGCTTGAATAAGTAATTTAACACCTTGGAGGTGAGTACAACATTCCAGAAATAGATCGTCTAGAATTTCTTTAGAAGGAAATATCTTAAGTAATCTTTGAATCTCTTCGTATTTCTTGATTCTAAGTAAAGCTAAGAATAGATTTTTAATTTCGGCTTTATTCACTTTTTCGAAGGTATATTCTGCAAAAACTTCTGCATTTTTATCGCATATGTATTCTAAAGCACACTTTAGAACTGTCTCTTCAGAGTATTCAAGGAAGCGTTTTTTGTCACTCATCGGAGTAACAGCCCACACTTGATAAAGAAGTTCATTTGAAATAGCATATTTTAGGATCCAATTAGAATTGATGTTATGCAACAACCATGAGCAAAGCATAGGAGCAGGAAGTATATTAATGGATTCGGCTTTAAGATGTCCCAATGAGAAATTACATCGTAGCCCTAAGAAATTGAGAGCTATGTAACAAATCCGTGCAAGTTTGGCGTCTTTTGTTTCATTTAGCCATTCGACTACAATATTCGTATTAAAAATAGAATTTTTGATTCTAGAAATCTGTTTTGTCCAAAACTCATAACCTAATGCTTTGACACGTGCATCTAAACCTTTGCAGCATGGAGCAAGCCTTGCAACATCATTTGCAGAGAAGCGCTCTAAAAATATTCCGATCGGTTCCATCTAAATCTATCCCCTTATTTATTGATCAATAAACAATGCCTTTGCAACTTCAAAGTTACCTTCTTCGCAAATAATCTTGTACATAGAAGCATTCGGAGAATATCCTTTCTTAATTAAATCTCGAATAAGAGAAATCCATTTTATACAACAGGCAGTGTGCAATGGGGATTCATAGGGCCAGACTGCTCCATATTCCATCACATCAATAAAAACCATTCGAGCAATTTCATCGAAATTTGGGTGTTCATTTGGGTCGGGCTTGAAATCACCATCTTCGAACATGTGTAAAGGCGACAGTCGTTTGTAATAGAAATGTACTTTTAGATGTTTGGCTGCTCCTTTTTCACAAGCATATTGGATCATCTCTTTTAATACTGCCCTGCATTCATTCCACTCACCTTCACTTTGGGGCTGGTGATCCTTCCAAAACTGTCCAAATTTTCGAGCGGCCCAGCATAGACTATGCAGTACTGTTCCCCCCTTATCAATAGGATTTGGGAATTCTGGTATACGATCCAAAGCCTTCCTTATGGCATTCCAGAATGGGCGTCTTGGCCATGAATTATTGCATGTATAGAAGGAATTGATTGGCCATTTCTGATTTTCGTCAAATTCAAAACATGAAAGAATGGAACTATATTCTTCCTCGCTCAGGTTTGCACTAGAACCTTGCCTTGCAAACAAATTGAGAGCTTTCTCGATCTCTTCCTTCCCATTTTTGTCATCTTTTGCAAGTGATATTGCCTTTTTGAGAAGCTCCAAGACACTATTTGAAGGACGATAAAGAATAAGATTCACGACGAGCATCTTAATGCACATGGAAAAGTTAAAAACTTCTGGATTGAGAAGAATCCATGTTGCGACCTTATCTTGAAGTTTTGAATTTTCAAAAATAATATCCAATAGATGGACAAAATATGCTGCACTGGTTTTACTGATATCTATCATGTATTGATCAAATTCTATCTCACTAATTCTTCCTCCGATGTATTCTCTGGCTGGATTGTGAAAGTACCATTTAATACAATCAGAGAAAATCTTTACTTTTTTTTCCTGGCTGAATTTATCGGCGATAGTTTTATAGAAAACATACCCATTTTTTTCAAATATTTCTGGCAAGTTTGGATTACAGGCAATTTGCTGCCTCTCAAGCAACTCCATTAAAGGATCAATCAATGTCAGGTCCTTTACGTCATTGATTAGACATCCTCCATCATTGATATCAAGAATAGGATGACAGTGTTCAAGTAGATAGAGGATTTTTTCCTTATTGCCGACTTCAATTTCTTTACGCAATGCCTGACCGGCGTTTATACCTGTGAGATGTTCAATCGATATTTTACCCAAATCGTATAACCTTTCAAATGCCCGTTCAGGTTTGATATGCTTAAAGGTACCATCTTTTTCACAAAAAGTTTCCCCATGTTTTAAGCAGTATTCTAGTATTTTAGTATCATTTTTATATAGATGAATGACAGAGGGACCTCCCTCGTAAATAGGTCCTAAAGGATATCCCGCTTCCATTATAAGAAATCGTACGATAGCATAGTCGCACGAATACTTACGGTCTTGTAATTCATGCAGTAAAGATTTCCCATTAGGCATAGGGCGCCTAAAATCGAACAAATGCTCGTGAAATACGCGCAGAATACCCATGGGTATATTATTATTTTTTTGGCTTAGAATTTTTTCAAGTGGTAAATCACCATATTTGTCTGCTGCATAAGGGTCGCATCCTGCATAAAGAAGGATATCGACCATTTGCTCTCTATGTTTATTTTTAATATGGTCATCTCTGATTATTCGATTCAAGAAATTATTTTTATTTTCATTTTCCCTCGGAAAAAGAATTTCCAAAACGCGGAGACTTACTAATGGAATCTTTTTGTCAGAACAGGCTTTTGCTACATAGGGTCCTAATAAGGTACCCTCTAAAGAATTGCCATGATCTATAAACCAGCGAATGAGTCTTACGGACATTTTGGACCTTTTTTCTAAAAAGCTGTATAAAAAATCATCCGGAATTTTCCTGCCGACACTGATGGCATCTAGTAATTCAATCATGATGTCGTCACTGAATTTTTCTGTTACAAATAACATCCACTTGAAATCGGTTACCTGAAATTTAAGATCTAGTAATTTTTTGATGACAACATAATTTTCAGACTGCAGGGCATAGTACAAGGGGTTGCCTTTGAGGTTTTTGGCAAATGGCAGAACTTTAGCTATGCCATCTTGATTTCCAGTCCGAAAAAATCCTATCAGAATGTACCTAAGGAGGTCTTCTTTTTTGTTATTTTCAGTAATGTCTTTAATCCAACCCCTATTCAGGAATTCCATAAATGTCTTGGTGCATGCTTCAAGTTGGAAAGCGTAAATATTCGCATTGGTAGAGAGGTCTTCGATAATCCATCGAGAGATTTTTGGGTAAGATAATTCCTTATTTTCATCAGAAAGTGAGTGCCATAATGATGAAATGTCATTGAATTTCAGACTTTCCTTATTGCGTACTACCTCAACCCAAGCAATTTTTATGGCCAAAGGTGCTCCATTTGTAATCCTAGACCAGTTCACGTATGAAGAGTGAGCGTCTTTTAACCAAATCTTTTTTATAACCTCTTGTGCAACTTGTATTGTTTCATCACTATCTTGATGAATGATCGTATGAGACCAAGCAGTAACGGCCTTTGTAAAATTATCTTCCAATTGTCTTGGAGATAGAGGTGTAGAAGTGGTGGGTGTCATTATGCAGCTCCTATCTTTGTTCGATTTTTTCTTTTCGCAAATAATAATACATTCAGAATTTTAATAATGCCATTTCAATCTATTCCTCTATTTTTTTGATCAATAAGAAATGCTTTTGCAACTCGCAAGTCACCATTTTGGCTAATGATATCGTAGACAGAGTTACCGTATTTATCTAGAGCATCCAGAGAATGCCCTTTCTTAATTAATTCTCGAAAGAGAGAAAGCCATCCAATGTGGCAGGCAGTGTGCAAGGGCGTTTCATTTGGAGAGATTGCTCCATATTCCATCACATCAATAAAAACCATTCGAGCAATTTCATCAAAATTTGGGTGTTCACCAGGAATTTTCTCCAAACGACTATCTATGAACATGTGCAAAGGGGACTGTCGTTTAAAACAGTAATATGCTTCTAGATGTTTGCATGCTCCTCTTTCACATGCATATTGGATCATCTCCTTTAAGACTGCCTTGCATTCATTCCACTCACTTTCGCTTTGAGGCTGTTGATCCTTCCATGATGACCCAAAAGATCGAACGGACAGACATATTTTATGAAGTACTGTTATCCCTTTGTTATTTGGATTTGAAAAGTCGGGTATACGATTAAAAGCCTTTCTTACTGCATTCCAGAATGGGCGTCTCGGCCATGTTTTTTGGCATTCATAGAATGATTTCACCGGCCATTCCTGATTTTCGCCTAATTCAATACATGAAAGAATGGAATCATATTCTTCCTCGCTCAGGTTTGCACTAGAACCTTCAATAGCAAACCAATGCATAGCTTTTTGGATCTCTTGCCTGCCATTCTCAGTCTTTTTAGCAAGTGCCATTGCTTTTTTGAGAAGGTCGATTACATGGTTTGAGGGTCGATAAAGAATAAGATTTGCAACAAGCATCTTAATGCACTTGGGAAAGTTAAAAACTTTCGGATTAAGGAGAATCCATGTTGCGATCTCATGCTGATGTTTTGCTTTTTCAAAAAGAGCATCTAGTAGATGGACTAAATATTTTGCACTAATTTTGCTGATATCTGTAATGAATTGATTCCACTCTAGCTTATCAATTTTTTCTCTGAAGTATCCTCCAGCTGGGGTGTCATAGGGGTTCCATTTACTTTCATAAGACAAAATCTTTACTTTTTCTTCATGGCTGAATTTATCGGCTATTGTTTTATAGAAAACATACCCATTTTTTTCAAATATTTCTGGCAAGTTTGGTTTACAGACAATTTGCTGCCTTGTAAATAACTCCAGTAAGGGATCAATCAAGGTAAGATCCTTTACGTAATTGATTAGATATCCTCCATCTTGAATATAAAGAATAGGATTACAGTGCTCCAGAATATAGAGAATTCTTTCCTTATTGCCGTTTATAATTTCTTTATACAATGCCCGACCGGCAGTTTGTCCTGTGAGAGATTCTATCGGCTTTTTACCCAAATCGTAAAGCCTGTCAAATGCACTTTCAGGTTTAGTGTGCTTAAAGGTACCATCTTTTTCACAAAAAGTTTCTCCATGCTCTAAGCAGTATTCTAATATTTCATTAAAGTGTGAAAATAGATGAATGATAGAGGGACCTCCCTCATAAATGGGTCCTAAAGGATATCCAATTTCCATTATAAGAAATCGCATGATTTCATAACTAATAATATGCGTCTTGTCTTCTATTTGGTGCAGTAAAGATTTGCCATTAGTCAGTGGGCGCTTAAAATCGTACTGATGCTTACAAAATACCTTTAGAATATCCATAGCTATGTCTTCTTTTTCCCATCCTAAAATTGCTTCAAGAGGAAATTCGCCATATTGATCTTTTTCATAGGGGTTACATCCTGCATAAAGTAGGATATCGACAATTTGCGGTTTAGTTTCTTTTACAATATATTTATCATTAAGCATTCGATTTATACAATCATCTTTATTGTCATTTTTCCAAGGAAAAACACATCTTGCCATGTGGAGATTGGATAGAGGAATCTGGATATCAGGAGAGGCCACGGCCACATAAGGACCTAATAAGGTATCATCTAAGGAATTACCACGATCTACAAACCATCGAATAAGTCTTACGGACATTGTGGACCTTTCCTCTAAAAAGCAGCGTAAAAAATCATCAGGAATTGTCTTGCCGACATAAATGATATCTAGCAATTCAATCATTCTATCGTCACCGAATTGTTCTGGTAAAAGCAACATTGATTTGAAATCGGTTACCTGAAATCCTCGATCAAGTAACTTTTTGATGTCATCATAATCTCCATTCCGCAGAGCAAAGTATAGGGGGTCATAGTTGATATTTTTGTCAATTTTCAGAACTTTATTTATGCCATCTTGATTTCCAGAACGGCTAATTCCTATCAAAATGTACCTATAGAGCTCTTTTTTCTTATTACTTTCAGCAATGTCCTTAACCCAACCCCTATCCAGGAATTCCAGAAATGTCTCCGAGAAGCTTTCAAGATAGAAGTTGTAAATTGACTCTTTGGTGGTGAGGTCTTCAAGAGCCCGCTGAGCCCACTGTGATATTTTTGGATATGCTAATTTTTTATTTGCATCAGAAAGTGACTGCCATAATGATGAAATATGATCGAATATCAAACATTCATTATTGTGTGCTATCTGAACCAAAGCAAATTTTATTGCCAAAGGCGCTCCCTTGGTTGCACTAGACCAGTCCAAAGATTTTGAGTGAGTGTCTTTTAACCAAATCTTTTTAATTATCTCCTGAGCAACTTGTATTGTTTCAGCACTATCATCATGAATGATCGTATGAGACCAAGCATTAACGGCCTCTGTAAAATTGACCTCCATTTGGGTTGGAGATATTGTTGTAGAAGTGGTGGGTATCATTGTGCAGCTCCTATCTTTGATCGACTTTTTCTTTTGGCAAATTATAATGCATTCTGAATTTTAAGACCACCGTAATCTTTACGGTATACAGACTCCTAATTTCAGAGGGTGCATTAGATTCTTGTATGGAGCGACCCAATTCATTGGGTCTTTTTCCGAGTCCAATTCATTGGGCTCGGTAGGGGACGATACCTTGCCATTCACATTGCGAAGGTTCAGATGGGACATTCTGCCGCAAGCAAGTTTTTCATACGGAGCAACAATCAAAAACGGACATCCATTATTATCTTTCGGTAAAAGTGTCATAGTGTAGATATTTTAACAGAATTGATCTATGAATTCCCTGACATTTAGATTATTTAGTGAGGCATTACGGCAATTGACTGATGATGAGCGAAAAATGTTGCATATAAAAACCTTTGGATCTGCTAAAATAGTATCCTCGAAAGGTGTAGGTAGTGCAGTGAATTATGTAAACACTAGAGATTTGGTGCCATTGATTTCGGGCTGTATTGGTGTTATCAGAAGCATGTTTGACAAGGACTACGATGTCCGCGAAGACGATTCTGAGTCCTATGAGGAGGCCCTTCGCATTGTCCGTGAAGAGGGCGCATTAGATTCCTGTATGGAGTGACCCAATTCATTGGGTCTTTTTCCGAGTCCAATTCATTGGGCTCGGTAGGGGACGATACCTTGCCATTCACATTGCGAAGGTTCAGATGGGACATTCTGCGGCAAGCAAGTTTTTCATAAGTTCCTCAGGAACCCAGGTTACTCTTCATAGTTGTTAAAATACGGTCCATAAATGATTCAAAATTAGGGCTGACTGTGGTGAGCATTTCTTGACGCTTCGCAAGCAACAAAGGACTTCCCTTAAAGAGAAAGCTCAAAAGCTGCTTCATTTTATTGATTTTATTCCTCTCAGACATATCTTCGACCATCTGAGCGCGATACACATCAATATAGCGATGCAAAGCTTCTTGATCATTAACATGCGTCGTTCCAGCAAAATGAGCTTTAATCTGATGAAATATAAAGGGATTAATCAGGCTTCCTCGGCCAATCATGAGAGCATCGCATTTGGTCTCCTGAAGCATCCTCAAAGCATCTTCAACATCGAGTATATCACCATTCCCCACCACAGGTATTTTAAGCAGCGACTTTGCCTCCGCAATCAAATCCCACTTCGCCGGCGGTCCATATCCATCCACCTTAGTACGGGGATGCAGCGTTATATAGCTCGCCCCGCTTTCTTGAGCAGCCAACAAATTCTCTCTAAATAACGAGGTGTCTTCAAATCCCGACCGCATTTTAATGGTCACCGGAATATTCACGGCCTTTACCATCGCTCGTGCATTTTCATGGAGAAAATTAGGGTCCTTAAGCAAGCTCGATCCTGCTCCACGGCCAGTGACAGTATTTGATGGGCAGCCGCAGTTGAGGTCGATCCTGTGCGCACCACGTTTGGCGATTTCCTGCGCCATAGCTCCCATGAGCTCAGGGTCAGAGCCCATCACCTGTGCTGCTAGAGGAATAGGTGTTGTCTCTTTCGGATCATACCTTTTGGCTAAGCTTTGCACATGAGCGTTCGAAGGAACTCTAATAAAATCAGTTACTGCCTCATCAAATCCGCCCACAGACGCAATCGCCTTTCTAAAAGCGCGATCTCCAACTCCTTCCATCGGAGCAACAATCAAAAACGGACATCCATTATTATCTTTTGGTAAAAGTGTCATAGTGTAGATATTTTAACAGAATTGGTCTATGAATTCCCAGACATTTAGATTATCAAGGCGATTTTTATCTTGAAATAGAGTCACTAGCTCGGCTGTTTTATCATGGGAGAAGTGGGATTTCAAATTGTGTCTAAATTTCTCATAAAGGAGGGGCAATCCTTCTTCTCTTCTTCTTTTATGTCCAATAGGATACTCGATCTCTACCGGTTCTAATATAGTTCCGTCTTTGAAGGTAATGGTAATTTTATTCGCAATCGACCTTTTTTCAGGATCACGATAGTCTAAACTATATTGATTATTCTCAATTACATGCATTTTCTCTCTCAATGGATCTATCAAAGGGTTAGCTGCGGCCTCGGGCTCATAGTGCTCAGCCTTTAATTTTCCATGAATCATCCCAATGGCCACCATGTATTGCAAACAATGATCACGATCGGCAGGGTTGTTCAAAGGCCCTTTCTTATCAATAATTCGAATGGCGGATTCATGTGTTTCGATGTCAATTCTTTCAATCGTCTCTAGCTTGCCTTTTAGAAGGGGATGTAACTTAATGGCTGCCTCTACGGCTGTTTGTGCATGAAATTCAGCAGGAAAAGATATTTTAAAAAGGATGTTTTCAATCACATAGGAATCTAAATCTCGTGGAATTGTAAAAGGGCTTCCTTCAAATAGGACGTCGTAAAATCCCCATTGTTTTGCCGATAATGCCGTCGGATACCCCATTTCCCCTTGGAGCGCCATCAGTCCAAGCTGCACACCGCGACTGGTAGCATCGCCTGCAGCCCATGACTTTCTCGATCCTGTATTAGGCGCATGTCTATATGTACGTAGGGGTCCTGTATCAATCCAGGCATTCGAAAGAGCATTTTTAATCTGTTCTTGAGTGCCCCCGAGCATTTGTGCAGCCACTGCTGTACTCGCAACCTTCACCAAGATAACATGGTCGAAGCCAATGCGATTAAAACTGTTTTCAAGCGCCAATATTCCCTGAATCTCATAGGCTTTCACCATCGCAGTAAGCAAATCCCGCACCTTCATCGGAGAATTTCGTCGACTCATATAATCCCCAACTGCCAAAATGGCTCCTAGATTGTCTGAAGGATGTCCCCATTCTGCCGCAAGCCATGTATCATTATAGTCAAGCCAACGTATCATGGTCCCTATATTGAATGCTGCTCGAATCGGATCCAAAATATACTTCGTACCTGGGACGCGCGATCCATTTGGAACCACAGTTCCTGGTATAACTGGACCAAGAAGTTTGGTGCATTCAGAAAAATCTAAGGACAAAACCGCACATCCGATCGAATCGGCAAGGCATGCCCTTGCTGTATCGTAAGCTAGTTCGCTTGTGATTGATTTATTAAAGGCATAATCGGCGATAATTTCTATCGCCTCATCTACCGCTTTTTCCATTAACGCTTCTCCAACGGAATCCATTCTCTAGGTTCTGGTCCTATGTAATTGCAGTTTGGTCTAATCAATTTATTGTGGGCTCGTTGCTCCAAAAGATGTGCCGACCAGCCCGATATCCGCGCCATGACAAATAGGGGAGTAAACATTTCAGTCGGAATATCACAATAATGATACGCAAGTGCACTGTAGAAGTCAAGATTTGGAAATAATTTCTTTTCATCCCACATTACCTTTTCAATCCTTTCTGCAATTGCAAAATAGTGCTCATGAGAATGGTTGTGACTAAGTTTTCGAGCCCATTCTTTAATGATTGGCGATCTCGGATCGGACGTAGTATATACCCTGTGACCAAATCCCATAATCAATTGCTTCTCCGCCAGCATCTTCTTTACTCCTGCCTCAGCCTGGTCCGGAGTTTTGAATTTTTCAATTAACCTTAAGGCATATTCATTGGCTCCGCCATGTAGAGGACCTCGCAAGGCTCCTATTCCACCGCAGATGCACGAATAGAAATCGGACAAAGTACTTGCGATCGTTCGAACAGTAAAAGTGGAAGCATTAAATTCATGTTCGGCATAAAGAATTAATGAGGCATTAAGACATTTTCTTTGTTCTTTAGTGGGCTCATGTCCTAAAATCAGATGCAAAATATGCCCTGCAAGAGATTCTTCATGAGTATTAAGAGAAACAAGCTCTTTTGTCTTATTGAAGTTGTACCAATAGAGTAATATCGAACCCATCGAAGCAATGAGCCGATCTGCTACAGCAAAGGGATCCCCGCCAATTTTTTCGGGTTCAAAATTTCCCATCAATGAACATCCAGTTCGGAGAACATCCATCATGTTTGCATCATCAGGAATGACCTCTAGGATGGTTTCAATTACAGTTGGAAGCTCTCGCAACGAACGCAACTTTTGCTGATAAGCAGCCAATTCTTTTTTATTGGGCAGGTTTCCACGAAGCAAAAGCCATGCTACTTCTTCAAATGATGCATTGGCTGCTAGTGCATCGATGCTATAGCCCCGATATTCAAGCGTTTGATCCGTAGCTCCGCAAAGGCAAATGCTTGAATCACCCGCAATAATACCAGCCAATCCGCCGCTCTTTTTCGTGTCTACCATACCAACCTCCTTTAAAATTTAAACTAACATAAATCGAAATTTTTTGGAAATATATTGCATAAAAGCATTATTTAATGTTAAATTGTGTCAAAAAAAGGGAATATGATGAATATTGATATCAATACCTGATCATATGATAGAACAAAGGCGATATAAATTTTATAAAGCTATTATATCTAATCTCAATAATTTGGGAATGAAGTTTAAAGATACAAGTTTTGAACAAGAACTCCGAGAAGACATGCCTATCCTTAAGCGATCTCTTAGGTATTATATTTAATTTCGGAGAAACTGTTGCAAACTTTATTTTTTTATCACACGCCGCCGTAAATTTTTTCTTTGTATCACTAACCAAATCAGATATATTCCAAGAGCTGTCCCCCAAATAATCAGTCTAGGTACATTGAATATAGGGTAAGGCTTCTGAGCAGGAAATCCCCAGCGCTCTCCAGGCGGCCACAATATAAAACTTGGCGCCCCTTGCAAATTGTCTTCTGGAATAAACCCGAAAACTCTGCTGTCTGCACTGATAGCATGGTTATCTCCAAGAAGCAAATACTGCTTCTCAGGGACCTTCAACCCAAATGCACGAATAAAATCGACATCAAAATTACCATCTGTTTTGAGAGGCGCGCCACGATCCAAAAATCCAACGTACTGCTTATTTGATTCTTTCTCCTTTTCCTTATCAGTGAATTTTTGCAGCAATGGATCGCCCTTCTTCAAGAAAGGGGCCCCCATCACATACAAATCACCATCTCGGTAATAAGCATATCGGTGTGGTAAATAAGTGACTTTTTGAGTATGCGGCACCATTGTCGGATGAAGTTCCATGCAAATATTAAATAAAACCAAAACATTTTCTGGTGTGTGCAGATTCAAAGGATGATCTAGTGGTAGATCATGCAAAATACCCCCCCAACCTACTGAACTGCCCTTTCCAAAATAGAACTCATAAGTTCCATCCGGAACTTTTGGAAATGGAAATCCCCGGATCCTACTCTTGTCCACCACAAATCGCGCAGTATACATATTTTTCATCAACGCATCAAGCTGCTCTTGCTTCAGTGGTATCAAAGAAGGGGATGTAGGTACAGAAATATGACCATGCGACTCATACTGGACATCTTCTACCCGTGGCAGGCGAGGGGAGTGATTCAATAGCAAATACAGGACCCCATCTTCCCCCAATTCTTTTTTCATTTCATCAGGCACTTCACTAGGCAATAAGAGCTTCGCCACCGCAAAGTTTCCAATTCCCCATATGTCAGAAAAAGTCTCAATCTTATCATGCTTTTTACCAGCCGCCGAAGGTTCATCTTGAATCCATTGCGAACCATTATAGATCTCTCCCTTTCCCGAATTGATATCATAACGTGCCAAAGGTTGCTTTACCAATGCATACTCAATGATATTTCGCTTTAACCTGCCATCCAAATACATGAAAGGAATATTCTCAATTTTTTCCATCCACGGACCCGTGAGGAAGTCCATTAAAGGCTTGCCATCCCGGTCCACAGCATAGATCTTTCCACCATAAAAATAGATACTGTCTCCAGGCTTCCCAGCCATCCTCTTAATATAACGTTTTGTATAGGGAAAAATCTTAAAGTAAGTCGTTATATCATCCGCCCCAGGAATATTCTCACCTGACCAAATCACAACCCCCGTATTTTGTACCAAATCGGGGTCAAAATAAAAATGCTCAGTCTTCAATGGTATATTCAGCCCAAATGCCGTTTTAGTAACTGTTAAATGATCCTGCTCCCGAAATGTCGGCCGCATCGATCCCGATGGAATTTCGTACAACTCAAACCACATCTGCCGCACCACAGTAGCAATCGCCAATGCAAATACTAAAGCAAAAACGATCTCAACAACATAATCCTTTAATGACTTCCCAAAATGCTTCTTAGCTATAGTCTCAAGCTCCCTTGCCAAACGATCCGCCTCAGGGCGATTCAAATCCACTATTGCCTGATCCAACTTCTCCATTTCAGCCTGAATTCCTTGAACATCCCCATTTTTCTGTACCCACTTATAACACCCTTTCAAAATGTTTTTTGACTTTCGCAAGCTATATGTTTTGCTCATTTTTCAACCTTCATTGGAGATTTTAAATTTCTGCCCGAATCCACAGTTCTCACTCTTGCCTTTCCAATAAATCCTCGCACCTGCAACCAATAAGGGAAGTAGGAGGGATAGTTGGAACTAGCCTCAGGGAGATACACAGTAATAGTTTTATCAGATAACTCAGACGAGTCCTTGGGCCAGTGTGCCTCGTATTCATTAAATGAAACTTGCGGTACTTCTTTGCCTTCAAAAATCAGTGCAGGCTGCCACACCTTGGAGATAATTCCCGATGTTCTCTTTCGATCCTTATATGCAACTTCATTCAGTTTTAAACTTAATAATTGCGACAAAAAGTTATTCGCTTGCGACATGTCATACCACGTTTCATTGGTATAGCTATAATATTGCATCATCTTCCCTGTTGAGGCATTGATCGTATACATCACCCAGCACGTATGACCCGGCGCCCTCCGCTCGACCCACTCTTTCCAACTCATGCCACCACTTTTTCTACTGCTTGGAACCGTAACTTCTTCCAAAGTAATCGTTTCGTCAGTCTTAGCCTTGATAATCATGACAGTATAATTTTGATTCTGCTGCGTCACCAAATAATCTCCAGCAACAGCATTTTTCAGATTGTCTTTCAGATAAACAAACGACCCCTCAGCAAATAGCATCAGCGGAAACAGGAAAAATATGAATAAAACCTTTTTCATAATGAGTAAATTATAGCCTGCAACAACTATTGTGACAAGAGAATCTTGAGTTTAAAGCCTAAGAATGTTATATATTTTACATGCCATCAACAGGAATATACAACCAGCCTCTAGCATTATTGACCGATCTTTATCAATTGACCATGTCCTATGGCTATTGGAAAAATGGGCTCGATAAAAAAGAAACAGTTTTTCAACTGTTTTTCCGTAAACAACCCTTTAAAGGTGGATTTACCGTTGCCGCAGGCCTCGAAATGGCCATAAAATTCATCGAAAACTTTAAATTCGAAGAGAGTGATTTCGCATATCTCGCAACACTTAAAGACTCCACCGGTCACAACCTATTTACCCCTGATTTTTTTGACTACCTCCGTGATTTTAAATTCACCTGCGATATCGACGCCGTTCCTGAAGGTACTATCGTTTTTCCATACGAACCTCTTCTTCGAGTCACCGGACCTCTCATCCAATGCCAACTTCTCGAAACACCTCTGCTTAATCAAATTAATTTTCCCTCGCTCATTGCGACCAAAGCTGCTCGAGTCTGCCTTGCTGCCAAAGGAGACAGCGTCATGGAATTTGGCCTCCGCCGGGCTCAAGGGATCGACGGAGGCATGTCGGCCAGCCGCGCTGCCTATATTGGCGGCTGTTCATCCACCTCAAACGTCCTCGCCGGAAAACTCTTTAATATCCCCGTCGCCGGAACCCATTCACACAGCTGGGTCATGATATTCGAAAAAGAAGAAGAGGCTTTTAAAGCCTATGCTAAAGCCTACCCTACAAATAGCGTTTTTCTCGTCGATACATTCAACACCATAGAAGGTGTTAAAAAAGCAATACGCATTGGAGAATGGCTTCGCTCACAAGGGAATGAATTGGCCGGCATCAGACTTGATTCCGGAGACCTCGCTCAACTTTCTATCATCAGCCGCAAAATGCTTGACGATGCTGGATTTAAAGATGCCAAAATCGTAGCCAGCAACGAACTCGATGAAACTATCATTAACGAATTAAAGCAACAAGGAGCTCAAATTTCGGTCTGGGGAGTAGGGACCAACCTTGTCACAGGTAAACATCAAGGCGCGCTCGATGGAGTATATAAGCTTTCAGCAGTACGTGATCCAGGTGAACCATGGCACTACAGACTTAAACTTTCTGAGCAAATGACAAAAATATCCGACCCTGGAATCCTTCAAATCCGCCGCTTCAAAACGGACAATGAAAACATCGCAGATGCCATCTACGACATACATTCTGATGTCTCCAATGGATGCGTCATCTATGATCCGTTAGATCATACTCGTGAAAAAAAATTGGGCAATGGAATGGAAAGCGTCGATCTTTTAGTACCCATCATGCGAAAAGGACAAACCGTATATAAATTTCCTAAACTTTCTGATGTGAGGCAGAATACCCAAAAGGAACTTAATCAATTTGCGCAGGGGATAAAGCGATTTTTGAATCCCCATCTCTATTTTGCTGGAATTGAAAAGTCTCTTTATGAGAAAAAAGTTGAATTAATTAAGCATATACGGAAGTTATGAAAGCATTATTAGTCGTGGATATTCAGAATGACTTTCTTCCTGGCGGAGCTTTGGGGGTCAATGGAGGCAATGAGATTATACCAATTGTTAACGCTCTTTTGGAAAAGCCCTTTGATCTTATTGTTGCATGTAAGGATTGGCATCCTTTGAATCATTGTAGTTTTGCGAAGACGCATAATAAAAGGGTAGGGGATCAGATTGAACTTATGGGAAGAAAGCAGATACTCTGGCCGGTGCATTGTGTTCAGAATACCTTTGGAGCAGAATTTTCTTCAAAACTTGATTCTTCGAAAATTGAAAAAACCTTTTTGAAGGGGACAGAGGCGCAAATTGACAGTTATGGGGCTTTTTTTGATAATGGCCATTTGCGTTCGACGGGACTTGATGATTATCTTAAGAGTAAAAAGATTACGGACCTTTACATAGCTGGATTGACAACGGATTATTGTGTGAAGTATACTGTGCTTGATGCGTGTAAACTGAAATATAATACTTACGTGATACAGGATGGATGTCGTGCAGTCAACCTCAATCCTGGTGATGGGGTAAATGCTCTCGATTTAATGGCTCAGTCTGGTGCGCACATAATTAATTCGATAGAATGTATATTTTAGCTGTGAAGGTTGTTCCTAATGCATCTAAAAGTGAGATTCTCGCCTGGGAAAATAATGAGCTTAAAATTCGTCTTCATGCAGTGCCTGACAAGAATAAGGCTAATTTAGAGTTAATTAGACTGCTGTCGATCACCTTTAAGATACCTAAGTCGCAAATTCAAATAGTTTCTGGGAGTACATCACGTCATAAAAAGTTAATGTTGCCTGATTTTTCTCCATTGCAGCAGAAGATTCTTGTTGATTTTCAATTTCCGCAATGTTAGTCTATTTGCATATCCTTTAGGGGGGGCAATAGCTCAGTCGGTTAGAGCAGCGGACTCATAACCCGCGGGTCACTGGTTCAAGTCCAGTTTGCCCCACATTTTTTTTACAGGACAAACTTATGACACTCATAGAATCCAAAATGGAATTTGCCGAAAGGAACCATGCGGTACTTCTATCCCTAGAGGCTCAGATTGTAGCGCACTATCAAAAACGTCCTCGCCTTCATGATCACAATGTGATTCGCGTTTTAGAGGCTCTCATAAAGCACTTTAGGGCTTTAGCGACAAATTTCCCATTGCCTCAGCATTCATTATCTGAATTCGAGGGTGAAATTTATCTTAGCATTCAATACAATCTAGAAAAATCGGAAGCCCTAACTCCGAATGATTCCTGTGTCCTTTTAAAGTTCCTCAAAAAATCTGTAGAGCTAAACAACAAGAGATCGGGCTCACAGGGTTACTTAAACTTCATCAGCCGCTTCATCGAAGTTGAAATAGAGGATTAGAAACCCGAGTCACTCACCTTATTAACATTAAAATATGTGAGTTAGGCTTCCGCATTCCCTAAATGGTTATTTTCAAGAAAAACTTATTTGTTTTTACTCTTCAATAACACAATTGATTTTCAGTGACTTATCAGCTTTAAAGCATAATCTTCACGTGTTCAAGAAGAGCCTTCGTTCGCTTCGCTCACTACGGCCAGATGCGCCCTCCCTTATTTTTTGCCTTAGCGAGCGCAGCGTGCGAAGGCATTTCTACACAAGAAGTCGAATTCACCAATTAGGCTCTTCGGGCAGACGACAACTGAGTAATTGATATTTTTGAACCAAAACAATGCTCGAGAGGATATGAAAAAGACGAAACAAACACCAGCTATGATATCCTTATGAAATTAAGGAATGGATTCACTCGTAAAAATAAAATATAAGATTACAGTAAAAAATATAAATTTAAAAAATAGGAGAATTTACTCATTTGAATTTACTGCCTCAGTTTTTCCAAAGAATTGATTATATGCATCTTCGGAAACAAAAAACTGCTTCCAATATTTTTCGTTATAAAGATGGTCTTCGGAGGTTATGTTCTTACTCACTAGTTCTATTCCTGACTTATACGTGTTTTTACGGTTTTTAAGTTCGTTTTTGATTGCTGCAAGTTTAATGATCTTCTGAATAGAAATTTTTTCGATTTCATCAACAACAGATTTCCCTGAAATCTTTGAAAGTAAATCCGTTTGTTGGAAGTAAAAATTTCTATATTCTTTATGACCAGCGCTAATCGTTAAATTTAGATATACTAATGCCAAGAAAGGGTCTAGATTTTCATTAGCATACATTTGAGACACTTCAAATAAAGCTGGGGGATATCCCAAAGAGGCAGCCATTTTAAACTGCTGATTTGCCGCTTTCCTGTTTATTGATGTCCCAGTTCCTGATAACGAACACTGACCTGCAATATACATAGCAATCTCATCGCCATCAAGAGCAGCATCAAGAACCTTGCTAAGTTCAAATGTATCAGAAGTTTGAACGCTTTGCAGAAACTCTTCTAAGCCTTTTTTTTCTGTATTAGATAGCTGGAAACCATCTGAAAGATCGCTTTTAGGTGATTCTGAAGAATGGACAGTTGACGATCCCAATGCCATTGCAAATACAGTCATTCCTATTGCTATAAGTTTAAACATACAAGACACTCCTTTACAATTAGTTAGACTAGCATATACAAATATCAACAAAACATCAAACTATTAAATCGTTTAATTGTTTGACTTTCTTGAATGATCATGCCAATCTTGTGGCATAAACTCAAAAAAAGGTGGGTCTTGGTTGTTACAAAGCGAAAAGTATCCGGAGGCAAGCGCCGTGATACAGGGAGAAAATGCCTAGATACATTTTTAAGTTTGAAGCAAACTTGCCTTAAGCTGCATATTAATTTTATTACATTTCTTAAAGACAGGGTGTGTGAGCAAAACGAGATTCCTCGGCTTGCTGAAATCATTCGCGGGCGTTCTTCAAAATCCCAAAAAACCACTGAGGCCACTTAGAACCAAACTAGGTCCAATTCACAGACATAGGTAACACTTTGATTCACAAACATAGGTAACACTTTTCAAAATATGGTATAATACTCTCATCATTAACAATTTAGGGAGTATTTATGCCTTGGGAGAACTTGAAAGTGGAAAATCTTAGGTTAAAACTGATTCAATCCTTCTTGAAGGGTGAAGAGACAATGACAGACTTATGTTTAGAGAATGGAATAAGTCGAAAAACTGGGTATAAATGGTTAGCGAGATATGAGAAATATGGGGCCACTGTGCTTATGGAATGCAATCAATTGGAAACTTGGCTTTTTGAATCACCAGAGCCTTCTGAAACAGCATCGACTAATGCAGCACACTGCATAAAATGTTGGCGTGATTATCTTGAAATTAAAGATGCTTACTATGGGGATTTTGAGGAGTTTGAGTTGCCTGAGCCGAAAGAGGGAGAAATTCTGCAAGATTATATCATGCGCATGGCAAGGTTGGTTGAAGAGGAAGGAAAAGGGTCTAGACTTGAGTGGCGTGCGCTCAAATCCTTTTTGGGTTACATGCGAAATTTGGCTCATGAAGAAATTGCTTTCATCGAGCAAATCTTTCCTTTTAAAATGAATATCCACGATTCAAGGATTATTCGACTGATTGAGCCGGAGGTTTACCCGATCTCACAGGCAATTGCCGCGGACATTCTCAAGGAACTGGCCAGGATGTGTAAATATGGAAGGCCGAATGCTAAGCATGGGGCTGCTGAAGCACTTGGGTTGTGCTGGTTGTGTTTATCAGCATCGCGCATGCGATTGCCTATCACTCTCACTGATATTCATGGCACGAAAAAAACGTCAGTTTTTGCCGATGAAAAATGTGCTAAATTGCTGGTACCAACTATCTTTGGAAATAGGTCTCTAAGAATCTCGCGACGACTGGCAAAATACCTGTCAGCGCTTGCTGGGATTTCATCAATAGATCCAAGAAAAACTATTCTGCAGAGGCCTAAGAGGTCATTAATGAGAGTATTGGATAGAGCTATTGAAAATCTTAGACTCGATCCAAAATTAGGAAATATAACTTTTGTAACCTTAATTTCTTCGCCCGACATCTCGGGTGGCGATCATCGTTATGTCCGTAATTCTTAATAGATAAAAAGTGTCCATCGCTGTGCCGACGTGATTCGATCCATTTCATTTACAATGAGCGCAATTCCGAAATTAACAACATCAGGAGGCGCCAATGAGCGATTATCAGTATTTGGATATAAATCAAATTGTAGAGGGTGGCAATACCCCTTTTCATTAGGGCAATTACGTCACTACCTAATTATGCGGCACAAAAATAATCTTGAGATTGCAGTCCGAAAGATTGGAAAGCGGCTGTATTTGCGTAAGGATCTTTTTGAACAATGGATAGAAGATCAAAAGGAGAGGAAAAATGGATAATTTTCTCCTCGATGAAAAAGGTGTTTGGTTTGCGCCACCCACACATTCCCTTGGTAGATCATCACGGAAGCAAGGGAACCCTGCAAGATTGGCAACAATATATTGCCAAATTTTGTGTGGACAATTCGCGACTTGGCTTTTGTGTAAGTGTGGGGTTTACTTCACCCCTTCTTTATTTGTTAGGGGAAGAAAATGGAGGTTTTAACCTTCGAGGACCGAGCAGCGGAGGCAAAACAACTGCGCTAAAAGTTGGTCTCTCAACTTATGGAAGTGAAAAGATGCTCCATTCGTGGCGAGCTACATCAAACGGTCTTGAATCAATTGCGGCCCTTCACAATGATTGTCTCCAAGGAGTTGCAAGTCTTACTTAGGAAAAATGGATATTCTGATGCAAAGGAAATATCAGCCAAACTCATTGAGCTCTATTCCCGACAGAATCAACGCTTGGAAGAGGACATTCAAAAGCTAATTAAGCAAAAGCTTACGAATGACACATCAAATAAACTCACCTTCATGCTTGGTTTGATCCCTACAGTGGATAACACAGACAAAGTCCTGAAATATGAGCGCTCCCTACAAAAATCGATTTTCCAGAACCTCCTTATGTTGAAAAAACTGCAAGGGGCTTTCTAGAAATGGGTCTGTTTTGGAAAAATGCAAAGTTAAAAAAACTGTCCTATGACTATGGCGACCTTCTCTAAGTGTATGGGGCAATGTCACTTGCAATTAGGAGGATCAGAAGGTGCCATAGAGGTAGTTCCAATATGCCGTGAATATTTCAGACTGTTCTGAGGTCAGAGGCTCAACAATAATAAAGCTTTCATCACTGCGTGTAAATGAAGATTGTGACCAGTTTGCCGAACCATTAACCAAAATACTGTTATCGATGCACATAAGCTTATTATGCATGAAGCTTAATTTTGGGTTGACCTTAACCTCTATCCCTGCCGCCATTAGCTTTGGTAGATTTCCACCAAAATCAGGTGCTACCACCTGTACTTTTATTCCTCGTTGGTGGGCTTTAATTACTGCATTTGCAAGATCATTGTTGGTCCAAACCATCATGGCAATATGGATGCTTGTATTCGCTTGATCGATTTTTTCAATGAGAAATTGTTTAGATTGCTCGTTGATTGACTTTTCTACTTTTTTTTGTGGAAACCCATCATGAGGCAGAAGACAAAAATAGATGTCTTGACTGAGTAGAGAAATAAGTAATGGTCCATGTTCGGTTCGGTGAGCACTTAAGCGAAATATATCTGCTTCGTGATGAAGATATTGCGCTAACTCAGTTGAATTAAATCTTACCATTAAATTTTCTTGGGTTTGATATGCAGATGTTGTAAAGTTTGCGGATCCAATCCAAATTTCACTTTCATCTACAACCAGTATCTTGTGATGAAGATGACCTTCTCCTGTCGTCCTCGTCACAATTTCAATATTTGGCAGCTTTTTGCTTGCAATTTCACCTAAATGGTCTCTATCGATCACGACTGTGACTTTTAATCCCTCGTTTGCTTTCTGATTGAGTGCTGCGATAATTTCGGGATCAGATAGGCTGAATGTAATAATCAGAATTGATTTTTCAGCGTGAAGAATGCTTTCCTTTATCGAAACGCTTAAGTGTTTACGGTCTTGGGTATGATATAGCTGTGCGTCAGCTGCTACTGTAGCTTCAAGGCTGCCTACGCAAAATACCATAGCTGCTAATAGACTGAAAATTGATAATTTAAATTTTAACATGGTTAACCTTCCTTTTAATTATTCCAAGCTTGCAATAGATTTTGTCTCAATTTATCTCTCCTCATGGGGTCGAATGTAGAAGATTTGATTAAATTGCGAAGTTCGAGCTCCCAAATCTTAAGCTTGCCAGGCTGAATTTTTGTATAACGTTTTATGATAAGCGGTGATGTAGGATTAAGTACCCCACTAATGCCTAAAACAAGTCGCAATTCTTGTGGAAATTCATCTGAAGGAGTGTCGAGGAAATATTCACTGATCAATTGATTCTCAGCAATGAATCCATTGGGATATGATGCATACCCCACTGTATTTCCAAAAGCATATAAAGAGACAGAGCTATCAAAAAATTGCAGAAGAACGCCGGCTTTACTGTCCAGATGTTGATGTGAGATAGTATAAGCCACCTCTATCAATGATGAGTCCATTCCAAGTTCTTCGAACATGTGTTTCAAGTCCTTTCGCTGTTGATAGGTGTCGCTACCTACATTCTTCGTAAAATTTAAGACTGAGTTTAACCCTAGGCGGTTGTGATTCGAGTAGATGCAGAAGTTCAAGGGGAAAGTACTTTCTGCGACCAACTGCGAATAGTGTATTTCACTTACAAATACCCGTGAAAAAACTTCTAGAGATTCTAGAAAGTTGTTTTTTTTAAATGGCGTTGAAACGAAATGAAAATCCTTTCTGATGGGCACATCTAGGACCTCTTCGACAATTATACGAATAATGTCTTGGTAAACTAGAAAATCTAAACTGTCTCCATGATATCCCATGAAGCTGATATTTTCCTGAGCTATAGCTTTATCGAATAACTCACGGTAATCTAATCCAACACCTTTTCCTTTCAGATTATACTTAATCTGATCGAGTCCAACAAATGCAACATATTGCTTTGAAGGAGATTCAAATTCAGCACCATGGATTCTGATGGTCCCACAAATAAATAACAAGCTTAAAAGTAGGATTTTATTATTCATTTTTTTCTCTCCACATGTTCAATAACAATTCACGATACTGTACGACTTTTGTTTCATCGTAAGGCAGTGTTCTGATTGCTTCACGTAAGTTAGATTCATACTCATTGATTAGTTCGGGATCATTCCTGTCAAAGCGCATGATATATAGAGGGGAATACGGATTTAGAGTGACGGAGTTGTTAATGACAAGCCGGAATTGTGCAGGAAAAGCTGTAGAATTAACGCCAAGGAATATTTCGGACATTCTTTTCTCATTGAGAATTGGACGTCCGCCGGGCAAGGCATTATAGCATAATTGATTTATCAAATCATAATGATTTTGAAATGCATTGTGATGAGAAAAGTCGAAGAATTGGAATAACACAGCATTATCCATGGTCATCAAAGGGTTGCCTATTGCAAATAAATCAGGTATCGCTTCGGTTGGTATTCCTAAAGAATCAAATAAATAATTTAGTTGAGTTTGGAATCCAACGGTCGTTGCAGATCTATTCCTTGTAAACCAGTAGACAGTGCATTCCCCAAAGTTATCGAAATTCCCAAAGAGTGAATAATTCATCGACAACAACTGCTCTCGTTGTTCTGGTAACGCGTCAATCACTGCAGGATAGTCTTTCAGGAATTGCTCCTCACTTTCCCGATTTAGCATAGGTTTTCCTGGGATGCGCAGAAAGTGAAAGTCTTTTCTAATATGGATCTCGCAAATTTCCTCTATTATTATCCGAATAATATCTTGATAAATACGAAATCCTTGAGTGCTGCTATGGTATCCAAAAAAACCAAGCTCTTCGTGGGGAATGATGTGCTCGAAGAAATTGCGATGCTCCAAAGACAACCCGTTTGTCTTCAGCGCTTGCAATATTTTCTCGTAATTGTAAAATCCGCAAAAGCGATTTGTTGGGGATGCATATACGGCTTCGGTTCGAATCGGCATATCGAAATCTACGATTGCCGGAGTGGCAAGCAATGATAAATTACAAAGTGCAATTAAAATAAATAAAATTAATCTAATCATAATTATTTAACCAATATATTTAAGATGAATACATTTTAACAATTATCAATTTATAAGTCAATCATAAACATGCATTTTTATATCGATTTGAATGGACCAATGCAATATGCTTTGTGGGGATAAGTCTAAATTCAACCATAAAGGAGAAATTATGTTGAACAGTTTTATCCGAAAGTTTTTATTTATCATTGTTCTTACGACATCGCTGTCATCCCCTATTTTTGCTGTGGATGACTTTCAAGTTGAGTATCAACCACAGGTCATCGAAAAAGTAATTCAGTTTGAGAAGAAAAGCATCTTAAAGCAAAAAGCAAATGGATACCTATATGTCGAAGTGTCTCGAGATTTTATTGCCGAGGCTCTTCCTCTAATTGATGCCCCGGGAAAAATTGTACACCCGAGTCATTATACTAGCAAGAAAGGGATTGGAGCCCATATCAGCATTATTTATGAAAATGAGTTGATTGAACATGAAATCTGGGAGATCGATGAGTTGGGGCAAGAGTTCACATTCTCGGTCATGGAGTTGAGGACGGTAAAACTAAATGACAATAACAAGATGAAAAAACTTTGGCTTTTGGCAGTAGCTGCTCCCGAGTTAGAGAAACTTCGTGAGGGTTATGGTCTATCATCCCGTTTAAAAAACCATGATTTCCATATAACAATAGGAACTCAAGTACCTGGTAAAGTCTATGTTTTATTCGATGAGATAATCATTGAAGAGGAGCTGGAAGAAGCAGCATAAGGCTGATTCCAAAGATAAAATCGATTTGGTAGCCTAACAACAGGGGATTCGAATGCCTCTTTTGTGCTTTTGCTCAACTTCAGTTTAAGCACGACTTTCACAACTATCCTTCGCGTTGCAATGGCGGTGCAATGATTTACCTATTTATCCAATAATATCCATCAGAAACCAGTTGCAATTTGATTGCATATCCTTTAGCATGTTACTCATAGCGGTTGGATGGTGTTGATTGGAGTGGAAGTCCCCCTCCCTCATAACCCGCGGGTCACTGGTTCAAGTCCAGTTTGCCCCACATTTTTTTTACAGGACAAACTTATGACACTCATAGAATCCAAAATGGAATTTGCCGAAAGGAACCATGCTATACTTCTCTCACTGGAGGCTCAGATTGTAGCGCACTATCAAAAACGTCCTCGCCTTCATGATCACAATGTGATTCGCGTTTTAGAGGCTCTCATAAAGCACTTTAGGGCTTTAGCGACAAATTTTCCATTGCCTCAGCATTCATTATCTGAATTCGAGGGTGAAATTTATCTTAGCATTCAATACAATCTAGAAAAAACGGAAGCCCTAACTCCGAATGATTCCTGTGTCCTTTTAAAGTTCCTCAAAAAATCTGTAGAGCTAAACAACAAGAGATCGGGCTCACAGGGTTACTTAAACTTCATCAGCCGCTTCATCGAAGTTGAAATAGAGGATTAGAAACTGGAGTCACTCACCTTATTCACATTAAAATATGTGAGTTAGGCCCTCCGCGTACCCTCAATGGTTATTTTCAAGAAAAACTTATTTGTTTTTACTCTTCAATAATGCAATTGATTTTCAGTGACTTATCAGCTTTAAAGCATAATCTTCACGTGTTCAAGAAGAGCCTTCGTTCGCTTCGCTCACTACGGCCAGATGCGCCCGGCGTTATTAAAGTAGACCCAACTGTCTAGCTAAAAAGAGGAACATTTATTATTATGTGAAAGTTTGCGAAGTAATACCGAAAAATAATGTTCTCCATTGAGATTAGAGAGATTATCACAAGACAAACTCGATAATTAGACAAAAAGTGTAGACCATTCCTAAAAAGAGTAGTGGCAGCAAGTGATAAAGTAGAAAAACAGGCAGGGAGGGATCATGGAGATGCTTCCACCCTTTATAGATTCCAAAAGGTGATGAGAGTGGCGATAGAAGTGTAATAATTATGAAAGTCATTATCGTTTTTGGATAATCAAGTTCATAATCCGCAAATCCCATGGGTAGAATCCATGTAATAAGTAGCAATAGGATAAAAAGAAATATGTTTAGGACGGTGAAACCTCTTGCAAGATAAAGCCTGATACTAGCCTTTTCTATAAATTCCATCTATTAATTCCTTTAAGGTTCTCTGATACTGCGGATCGTCAAATCCATGCTGTGGACCCGAACTCTTTTGCTGATAGATTATCCGAGTATTCCTAAGTTCTTCAAGCCTTTTTTTATATCCATTGAATTTTTCCTTCTTATAGATTTCGTACTCTACTCCACTAAACATAAGAATTGCTCCTAGAAGTTGTTTTAAAAATATATTTTGTTATCTAATGTGAAAAGAAGATACTAACTTATTCCATTCTTCGGAAATTTGTGGAGTTTCGCTATTAAAAGATTGAGTAATTTGATAGAGTCTTCTTTTTTTGAGCACAAACAATGTTCTATAAATTTTACCTGAATTTTCTGCTAGAAGCTCAATAGAGGGACAACCTTCATGCTCGCCTAAGTTCCAAGATAAAACAATCATTTTATTGCTCAATCCGAGCCAAGCTAGATCAATGGAACCGTTTTTATCCATTTGACTTTGAATCTCGTTTATCAGCATAGAGATTGAAGGGTCAGAATATTCAAGAATAATTTCGCTAAACATCGTCATATTTAAAACTTTCAGCTCAGGGTCTTCAAAATCTGGGTGATTAATCTCTTTTAGAATACCCATATAAGTAACCATTGGTAAAGTGACAATGGATTCGATAAAATAGCCGCTGTCACCATACTCTCCAAATAAAGTCTTGGGAGCGAAAGGCCCAAGTCTAGAATAGAAAATTCTGTGATAAATGTTATATTTTGGAGGAATATTAATGTCATAAGTGTTCCGACCCAATAAGATATTGCGTTGTACAGTTTCACAAAACAAATTTGCCCACAAAAGTTTATGCCAATCATAGTTGAGAATGCTTTGATACTGTCGGTATGATTCTGTAGTAGTTATCCAAGAAGGAATCATTGTGTTTTGAGATTCAATTTTAAATCCTAAATGATATGCGGGTGTTCCCGAAAAAGCTGGATATATTCCCCATGCAGAAGCTAAATAGAAGATATTTTGAATTTCTAGGCGATATACGAATTGATTTATAGCAACAAGGAGTCCACGCCGTTCAGATAAATTTCGAAAATTTACGCTAAAATTTGTGGCGCTATTATCGCAATAATACACAGACTCTTTGCCATAAACATGTCCTTTTTTAAAATAGGAAAAGCCGTCGTTTTCAATTTTATTTAAAAGATCATCCATCCAACTTTTATATTTTACTGAGTCATTTGCTATTGAATTTGGAAGTTTATAAATCCAAACTTTAAAAGGACCCATGTGTGTTTCACTATAATAATGGGTGATTTCCACATTTTCTTCATGATAGCTTTCCATTCTAGTAGCATCCCAAGTGTGAAGAGTAATGCGATGATCTTTTGGCCCTGGAATTTCTATTGTATATCCCTTGTTAAGCGATAGAAGCCCCATCAAGTCTATTGCTATTCCCCCAGATAAAGACCCAAAATGCACCAAAATAAAAAATGAGTATATTAATTTTTTCATCATAATGTCAATTATTTTACAGTAATTGTTCTAATAGTGCAACTAAAAAGACGAGCTAACGGCAATTAGGAGTTTGTTAAATAAAAGATCAAAAATAGAATAGGGTGATTTTGGCCCCAGAAATATTTTTTTTGAGCTCCAAACTGATTTGAGTTTTTGATCAGCTGATAAAATATTTCAGGGCAAAAGCAACTAATTTTCCATTCCAAGAGTCTAAATTTTCTTTGCCTATTGAAAATGATTTATATGATTCGCTTAAGGAATGTCTTGAGGAAACTGAAGGCAAAACAGCTAATGAAGCATATAACATTTTTAAATTCTTAAAAAAATCAGTCGAATTTTGGAACAGAGAAGGGGGCTCTCAAGGCTGCCTTACATATATATCGCGCTTCATAGATGTTGAAGAAAAAAAATGATGGGACCCGGGCGTGAAAAACTGACATTTTAAAGTAAGCATACGCGTATTAAAAGTAAGCGCATATGCACGCCCGACCCCAATCATTTCTAAAGTTATCTTCGATGCCCCTGGCAACATCTTTAGGGTCATCAGGGTCAATCTAAATAAAAAAAATCTTAATATGTATCCTACTTAAAAATTTAAAAAATCCTCCCAATTTAACCCCCCCTTGTTTTCAATGCAAAATCAGATAGAAAAATTTTAATTCAAGGGTTTATGTCTATTTTGTTGGCTAGGGATTACAGTGCGACACCTACAGCGTAATCTACAGCGTAATCTCCATAAGTCTGCAGAAGTAGTTTCCACGAATAGTACCATCACAGAGAGGTGTTACCCATACCTTAGACAATAATTAATTCTAGAAATGATTTTTGGTGAGCTTTGGGACGCAAATAGGGTTCCTTTTTTGTATGAACAACGATTGCGTAGAGAATTCCTGCTTCCGCAAGAGCTATTGCTTCTTTTTTAAGAAGCCACACACTGTCCTCATGTGAATTACCAACTAAAAATTCAGTAATGACATGTCGTTTATTGACTCGAACTCCCTGAACTTTCTTTACATCAATATATTCCTCACGTCCCTCTCTCCATCCTTCATGTTTTTTCATAGCATCAAGCAATTGTTCATATTCTTTGTCGTTTAGGGAACGAATCGTGCGATCCATATCAAATTTAGTAAAAAATTTAATCGCTTTTCGATAGTTAATGACTTCTTCTGTATCGGGTTGTCCCTTTTTGACACCAGTGTAAGTACGTACAAATTCATTGAGGGTGCAATCAATATACATATTGCCTTCTTTTAAACGTAAGGCCTGTGCCCTTCTACCAGTTTCATAATCAGGATAAACTGCAAACCTATAATCTTTGTTTTCTTTATTAGGTATCTTCCCAGCGGAACCGATAGCTCCGTTCCTTTTTGCGAAATCTCCCATTGCGTGATTACCAGGATTATTATTTCTCCATGATCTAGTACTTGCTTGATCCACTGGCTGTTCTGGATAGGCTTTCCAAAAGCGCTTTAAATGATTCCCATCTTCATCATAATAGATGACCGAATTTTCTGGCCCTTCTACAACTTTTATCCATTTATTTTGAGTCTTCATACATTTACTTCAGGTTTAATCAACAAAATAGAATAAATTATAAATTATTAATTTTAAATAACTTGTCTACGAATTATAGCAGATTAGGAGAAATTTTTCTAATCAAAAATAAATGGTTCAAAATGGTCCCCTTTTGGTAATATCGCCTCTTCTTGGTAGGGAGAAATTATGGTTGATGCAAAACGTATTAACAGAAATGGTGCATGGATTTCTTTTTCTATAGCTCACAGCCTCCTTATTTTTTTGGGAATACTCGTTGTTGGGTGTGAAAAAAACGGTGAGATTGACGTAGATGATCTCAATTCTGAGAAAAATATTTTTATTAGTAGGGTTCTTGATGCAGAGCTAGGCGAGGGACCTTTTTTTATAAACTATTCGTTGAGTACAGTCTTTTTTTCACAAGATATTGTAAGCATCTTTGGAGAATTCACACGTTATACAGACTTCCCACATGATCGTAAGCATTATGAAGGAAAAACATTTTGTAGAATAAATGGAAAATTCCAATTAATATCTTTCGATGATCTTTTTTCTGCTGAAAAGCAAAAAGAATTTATCAGAAAGTATTGTGAGGATGTTCTCAAGGCTAAGTCTATAGGCTATTTTGGTGAGGATCCACCTCTTCGCGATCAACTTGATTTAAAGGAAATTCAAACATTTTTAATTCATGAAAATTTTTTTATCATCGTATTCCAACGTTATATTGTAGCCGGTCTTGACGATTATCCGACAACATTACGAATTCCTTACAATATTTTGAAGGGTCATATTAATCCAAACATTCCTTTGATCACACTCTTAGAAAAAACAGTAAAATCAAATTCTTTTATTTCTTCTTGGGAAGATGTTTTGGGTGGTTCGTAGACACACACGAAGCCTCTCTTTTTATTGCATTTCCCGTGCACTGGCGGTGCAACGGTGCAGTACTTTATCCATTTTCAACCGTCAAAATTCGGTAGCAATAAATACATAAGTCATTTATTATCTTACTCAAAGCGGTTGAGTGGTGTTGATTGGAGTGGTAGTCTTCCTCCCTCATAACCCGCGGGTCACTGGTTCAAGTCCAGTTTGCCCCACATTTTTTTACAGGACAAACTTATGACACTAATAGAATCCAAAATGGAATTTGCCGAAAGGAATCCTGCAATACTTCTCTCCCTAGAGGCTCAGATTGTAACGCACTATCAAAAACGTCCTCGCCTTCATGATCACGATGTGATTCGCGTTTTAGAGGCTCTCATAAAGCACTTTAAGGCCTTAGCGACAAATTTCCCATTGCCTCAGCAGGTGCGGTTACAGACATAGGTTACACTTTTATTGTTAAAATGTTATATAAAAAGCAGGGGGCAACTAGCCCCCTGCCAAAAAAACATCCGTCACCCATCGTCTCTCGGTCGCAGCGGGGAGTTTTCTTCTTGGTACCAATAATTATACTATGTATGGTCAAAAGATGCATTAGGAAAATACACAAGAAAACATCTAGAATTTTGAGTTTTGAGGGAGCTGTGGGGGTTTCTTCTTGGTCGGGGGTTTGGGGGCTGGCCCCCAATATATTCACTTCCGATCGTTGTCATTAGCGCTGCCTCCTTCTCTTAACTTTTGGTTTTTCAAGCCCTTCCTTTACAAGTTTTCCTAAGTATATAGGTCCATAATAAACATCATATTCCCCCTGTTCATTAGCCTTAAGACCAACATATTCTCCAGTAAGCGTTTGTCCAATATAATGATCATTCTGATGTAACCATAAACAACCACTTGCACAAATCTTTCTAACAATCATTTTTTGTGTGTCGTATTCTGGTTTCCTTAAAACTCCATCCCAAGTCCGTAAGGATTTAGTATAAACACTTGCTGGTGTTTGCATATTCAAGGCTTCATGAGGCCTTTCAAAGTTATATTCGTCTAAGAATTTGCTGTTCGCTTGTATTTGCAATACAAGGGATGCTTTAGCAGGGTTTGCTACTTCTTGTTGTAGTGTAGAATGGAATCTCTCGTGCCTTCCATTTTCCTCAGGATGTCCTGGATTTATCCACTCAGGGATAACTCCAGCTTTAATTAGATTGGCGTGATTTAGTCGGAATAGCAACGTAGACAAAGTGAGGGATTTGTGTGGTGATTTCGTGATAAGCCAAAGCAGAGATCAGGCATATAATTCCGTTAGGAATTTTTTTCAAAACAAGAACAAGATCAGGCTAGGAAAAGTCTGGGATTTCAATTAGCCCATAGACTCCTCTAGCTAATTGTTCCAAGAGCCCCTCATCTCACATCTGATATAGTGTGCGTGGGTGAATGCCCAATTGGATAGCTTCACCCGAGCGGAGGAGTCCCTGGTGTGATTTAAAGTGCTTGATCGCTATCTGTTTTGCATTCATGGATAGTAATGTCGGTAAATGTTAACATTTTACTACATTCTTATCCATATTGCAGAGTATTCCTATGAGCTCTTACTGCCTAGAAACAACTTAAAGTTCTAAAAGCTTTTTCATAGTTTTTTCAAAATGAAGCTTACGTAGCCTGCCAGAGGGGTCTTGCGCTTCCAATTTAACCCAGTCATTTGGAGAGGCATTGTCAAGCCAGATTCGTAGATTTTTCTGAAGAGTTTTAAACCATTTCGGATGCTGTTTTGCCAATACGTTGAATTCAATTAGAGCCCGATCAGAAAAATCGCCTAATTGGGAAGTGACATACCAAATACCATAAAGATCCTTAAGAATCTTTAAAGCACTTTTGCGTTTCGTAAAAGTAAGCCCCTTATGGAATATCCAAGCACCTGGTGTAACTACATTTCCTGCAATGTTTGAGTGGGTATGAAACTTTATGGTTGTCTGCAAGCTTAAGGTTAAATAGCTTAGCGGTTGGGCAACCACACCAGCAATGACGACATTTTTATTTTTGTTTTCCTGACTAGAGTCATCCGTCAAAAATTCAATTTCAATTTCAGCGCCTGCAATTTCCTTCACATAGGCTTCTGTCGCAGGATCTCTAAATCTTTAAAAACATGATTGAAACCTGCTTCTCGAAGATAATTTTGAATGTTCTTTTTCGAAATTTGTGGGATTTTCCTTGGAATAAGAGAATCGATATCTCTTGTTCCTACTGGAGGGTTCTTTAATTTTGGATCAGCTAGATAAAGCTTGTAGATAAAGAGTGCAAATCCACCTCCAATGACGATAAAATCTCGCCATGGACCAATAGATTCTAAAAATTCTGAAATGATTTTGTCTTCTTGATTAGATGTCATGACGATTTACCACTTTTATAAATACGCTTAAGCTCTGGAAGACGTTCTGCCATAAATTCTGCTTGTTCTTGTCCACGTAAAGGAAAGTGATATAAATCCAAAAAAGTCAAAATAGAAGGAGAGACATTGATATCTAGATTTGAGTCAGAAGCATGCTTAAGCAAGCTTTTGTAGTAAGGTTCTATAAGCAAAACTTCATAGCCTCTTTCTTGAGGTTCTAATAGTAGCTTTTTCTCAAGTTGTGGTCTAACCAAAGGATCAAGCAGGTATAGTTCAAGAGTGTTTAAGTTGGTGTTTTTATATCCATGCGCTTCAGCAGCAGAATGAAGAGCCAATGCTACCTTATTGCTTAGATTTGACTTTTTAATTGCCTCTAAAAGCTCTGCTTTATCTTGGAACCCAGAACGATAAGTTCTCATTTTGCATTTTTTTACGATGCTGTAATGTTCTAGCCAGCTTTCAAGAAGGCGTTTGGGATCTTTCAAGAAAAACTTTTTGGCGGTTCTTATTCCTTCGGCTTGCAAAATTCCTTTTAAAACTAAAGTCCCAAAGACGCGTTGTACTGATCCAAGACTTACCCCAGCTTCTTTAGACACATTTCGCACGGATAACTCTCGACTCTTTGATGCCTTCTCTCAGCAACCAATCAAGAACCACGGCAGATTTGTCCGAATAGATATTCCCTTCCACAGGTTTTTCATTCGAGCCTATCAAAAACCGACCTTCCATACGACCTCCTTATCTGTTCATTATTTTATACTGTTCAATATTTATGGAACAGTATAAAATATGGAACAGCGAATATTAACGTAAAAAGTTTAAAGAAACAAGGAGAGTCTAATGACGAACACAACAAATTCTTCAAGTCAAAAACAAATCAGAATGCCAGTACCTGTCGATTCCTTAATCACCATTCTACATAATATACAATTGAAAATTGATTCAGCTGCTGGCGCTGCAACAGCGCTAGAGCTCCGGCTGCGAATTATCGCTCAGATAGAAGAGAAAGTTCGAGATGAACTAAAGAAAAATACAAAAGACCCTTTTCATCAGGCAACTCTTAAACATCTCATTTCAGCAGTCCTTGAGGTATTTCAAGATAAACTTGATGCAACCGAGCAAAGTATAATAAAACAATGCCGCCCCCCTCGCAATAAAACTGCGCATGGCAGCTTTGCTGAGTTAATGATCGAACTGGCAGGGGAGGCTTCTGGTAGACAGCTTGATAATCGCACATTGAAACCATTACCTTTAGCAGAAGATGATATAATTGAAGGAGCAATATGCATTGAGAGAAATGGTGGTTTAGAGGATTTTTCAAAACTTGCAAACCGTGCAGTATCAATTCTTGAAGAAAAAATTATACGCCATTTAAAACCTTAATTGTAATTGTAAAATGACTCATCATCAATCGGACCTATTGAATGGCCCAATGCTGATTGTCCTCATGATAAAACCATTGTCATTTTTCAACTTTTGCATACGTTTTTATCATTTGCAGATCATGCAAAATCCGTGGACCACTGGTGGGCCAAATAGGGGCAGCAAGTGGCATGAAATAGTATCAAATTGGCTTGGACGAAAAGGGCTTTTCGCTGTATAGTGGTTGATGTCAGCTACTGTATGTTGCGGTGGTTTATTAACAGGGGATGGCCTCATAACCCGCTGGTCACTGGTTCAAGTCCAGTTTGCCACACTTTTTTCTGTGTTGGAATTCATGATTTCTAAAGTGAAGAAAATATTCATTATTTTGTATGCCCTCCCGAACCCTATTGTGGACACTGAAGAAGATCGATGCAATTATGTAATTACAAAGTACATATTTGCATTCTTCATGGTTGTAGGTAGTATTTTAACATCCTATATGATGGCTGATTTAATAAATGAATTGGTTCCGTTAACATTAATAAAAATTAAAATTATGGAAATTATTTCAGTGTCCATATTGACTGTTGGAGCTTGGGGGAGTCTTAGATGGCCAGCACAAACTACGAAAATAAAGTCCCATGCAGAAGATTTTGACGATTATATTTCGAGGATATTCTCTTTTTGTGGTTTTTTGATGACCTTGGTTTCATATCAATTAGTCCCCAATGATTTGTAGGTTAATTAGTATATTCTTTAACATAGATTATGCTGGATGATCATAAAAAGGGTCATAAAAAAGAGAAAAGAATGTGGTCAGGCCTGCACATTTTGACCCTATTTGGATCTTGCAGCAAGTCATGAGGTGCCCAAGCACTATCTTTGCCACTACTCCAAGAAATAAGAGTTTTTCTACTCATCATAACTCACAAAAACTTCCGATGGAGAATCTTCCATCTTCATAATTTAAAAGCGCATATCCATCCTTGGCATTAGTAACTCAAGGGGGCATATGCCCTTACTTGTTACCGTTACTTATATATAAAATGTATATTAATTAGGATATATTTTTATAAAAAAATTATCCCCAATAACAATTTTTTTTACTAAATTGCTGGTTTACAAATTTTCGACGTAATTTCAGGTTGACTGGTTTGGAGCCCATGTCTTCAATAAAATTCATAAAATCTTTCATCCATCGTGAACACATTCCTTGAGGTGTATGTTTCATATAATCCCAGCTTTTATAAGCTGCATGTAAAGTATGAAAAGGACGAGAGGCTTGATGTTTTCTCTGTCCGCTTCCTTTTCGTTCACTGAGTCCTAATTTCACATAATCATTATTAGACATGCCAACCTTGCAAGTTTTAATTTTATCTAAATTCTCAATAACCCATTTGATGCCTTCTCGTTTCAACCATTCCGCTGCTTTACTTCGCGTGATTCCCCATCTTTCAGCCCATCTTGCAATTGTTAAGTTTTCACCATTATGTGAATAGAAAATACATCCTCTTTTATTATCGTTTTGGTTTTTTACCGAAGCCCAACGACAGTTATCGGGAGAATATCCTTTATTATTGTCGATTCTATCAAGAGAGGTGTTTTCAGGTTTCATTCCCATATCCAATAAAAAATTATCAAAGGATCCTGTATCCCGATGCCATCGGTCACAAACGTTGATTCCACGATCGACATAATTTTTCTTTTCTTTAATTGTTTTACCTTCGCATCGACGATGCATATAGTGCCAAGCCATATACGTTTTGTAATTAGGACTATTTATAGCACAGCATCCATGTGTTCTTCTAGGTCCCCCAAGTAAAGTTTGAATTTTTTGGGAGCACTCATCACAACACATGGTCTTAAAAATTTGCGCACTACTTTTAGTACGTAGTTTCCCGCAATTACAACGAATAATATATTTTCGAGTGCGTCCTACCACTCCAAGCAACTGAACAACAGTCCAATGATTGATGCACTGGCCAATAACAATCTTTTTATTTTGCTTATTTTGTATTGATGACAGCATTGATTATAGTTTTTTGTTTGTAAAATGATTGAATTCAAGAAATGGCCCGAAGATCTCGAACCAAAAAAGCTTATCTTAAAAAGGTAAACGACTTTGATAAGGATCACTTTTAGCAGATTCGAAAGACTGATTATAATTTGGAGAATACTCAAAAATATTATCTTGATCTTGCTGTGTTTTTAAAGCTTCAATAATCAGCTTGTAAAAACTTGATAGTTCCTTTTCGATTTTAATTCGAAAATGCGACTTTGTCTCAATTAGAGGTTTGGATTGAGATAGAATTGATTTTCCATCTTCGTATCTTTCAAGAATTTTTTCTCCATCAGCATACTTGAAAACTTCGCTTTGAGTAACATAGACGTTATAACTAAAACGATATTCAGTCTTATTTTTTCCCCATACTATGCAATGATCTGTATGTCTTATGAATTCGTCCTGATAAGGAAATTTTTCCGTTGAATTTGGTCTTACAAATCTTGTTTTTTCAGATGAAAAAACATAAGTAAAGGTAAATGGAATACCTGCTGTTTTCAACCTTTCTTCTAATGCTTTAATGTCATTAGAAATACGGTCCAAATCTTGAAGATGATTAGAAATTACGGAGTCCGCTTCAGAATTAAGTATTTGAAGGGAGGTTGATACAAAAGATTTTGTTGATGTCATAATATAAATCCTTAAAATTTGTGAATTTTATTTTTTTTAATAATTACACAACAGTGCAATTACCCAGATTCAACCTTGGTTTTTCATTCAAGATTCAGGATTCCAATTCAAGGAAAAGCCCATTCAAGGGTTTAAAACAAACTGCTATCAAGCAGTTAATGAGAATGACTTTAGCAAACATTATAATTACATACAAGAAAAAAGAAAATTGTTGTCGGTGTTCGAGTTATTTGGCTTTCGAGAAATTTGCATTAATATGCACATGCTAAGTTCATTTATTTCCTTCTACTGCCTTACCTTCAGAATCTATAAAGATAAGGGGGGCAGGCTTGGCATGCGGACATTTGATCGGGATCAAATGTCCGCATGCCAAGCCCGACTCTTTTTTCTACTGATCATTAAGAGAAATATTGTCTTTAACTTCTTCATATTTATTTTCAGCTTCAACAAAAATTATTTAAACAAGTCTATAATTTGATTTTTTGAAACTTTCATGATAAGATTTTAAAAAATAACATCGGAAAATTCAATACAAATACTATCAAAAGCATCTTGCTTTTGGCTTTATGATTTTTTGTATGTTTTGAAATATGAGTACCCGCTTGACTTAATTGGGCACCTGACTAATTACCAATCACGATGTACATAGCGTAAGAGGGATTAGGTCCGTATAAGCAACCATCTCTTTAGGAGAAATGTAGTTGTGCGCAAAAAAATCGGTTGATGCCGCATTTCTTTTCTCCGCATTATCATTATTTTTTTGAGGAATTGGGATTTGATTGTACGCTTGAAATGCCGAAGGCTCAAGCAACAGCATTTTGATGACTGAAATGCGAGAGATTTCCAACAGATCAAACAAGTCTTTAATTTCGGGTGTCTTCTCCTGGCGGATCGAGGACCCCGGGAAAGAGAGGTCTTTGACATACCCATGGAGGCCTGGAGGTCTATGGTCATCCCAAATAGCCTTTAGCCTTGCCTCAATCTCTTGTGAAGTGAAAGATTTTCCATTTATAGCAGAGGAAGTATTTGCTAGGAATGATCCTAACCTTGAAGCAACTCGATTAGCATGATGACGACTAGGATTGCCCACCAAAGCGTCAAGTAAAGGAAACAGCTTGGAAAAAGAGGAACTCGCATAGTGCAGGCGCTCCCAGATTACCGCTTCAAAAAACAATTGTAATGTTAAGTATGGGCGTGGCATGTGTTGACGTTGTTCAAGACAGTTTAGGATGAGAGGAAATAGTTTACCTGCCAGTGAGAAATCCTCTACTTCGTACTGTAGCAAGGGTTTGCCATTGACATCATGTGGAAAGAAACTGTCAAGACAAACATTAGTGCGATGGTTGATGTGGTTTGTTTCATGACCCAATAGCCCATCTTCCAGTGTACCGTATGTGAAAGATCCTCCGATTACCATACGAATAGGTTTTGCCAAGTGTAGTGCACCCAGCATGGCCCAACCATAACGCCGAGCCCTCTCAACGGAAAGAGAGGAGTCAACCTTAAGACATGCATGACATTGATCCATTCCAAGCCCATGTCCAGGGTAAACCCATGCACCTAGTCCGACATGGCGTTCTGGTGGGGAACCTGGGTGAGCTCCATGTACCACGGCGTGATATGGGGTTGAGGCTAAGTAGATGCCGGAAGAAAGAGGAATTGGCAATTGGCGATATAATTCGCCTGCTATTGGGAGGTGCGTGAAGAGAAAGTAGTGGTCGCCGTGTTGTGGTTCTTTCATGATTTTATTCCGTCTGCTGGTGTTTTTCTAGTGTTTTGAGTCCTTATAAGAGCCATGCCTAAGATCCTTCAAAGTTTATATTTGCAAATGACTCAATGATGTTTGAAATCATAACATGTATTTGCATAAAATTGCAACATATGTTATAATAAAAAGAAACAGGGGATTGTGTTTATGGAAACATCTTTAGGTAAACGAATAAAAGCCTTGCGTGAGGCTCTGAGAATAAGCCAAGAGGAATTATCGCAAAGATTAGCATTGGATAGAGCTTCGCTGTCTTTAATCGAAAATGACAAACGCTCATTGAAAGCTGATGAACTTATTTTACTATCAAAATCTTTGAATATTTCGATTGATGAGTTGTTAAATCTCAAGTCGTCAACAGAAGTTATTTTGGAACAGGCTCAGAAGCCAAAAGAAAAAAGAAATGACTTACGGATTAGCGTTCCAAGAAAAAACCTGAAAAAGTTTAAGGAAGTTCTTCTCTATATATTGGGAAAGGTTGGAGCAAAACCAAATGTGGGTGAAACTGTCTTGTATAAGCTGCTGTACTTTATAGATTTCAACTATTACGAGAAATATGAAGAACAACTCATTGGAGCCACATACATCAAAAACCATCATGGCCCTACCCCAATCGAGTTTCAGTCCATTGTAAATGAGATGATAGAAAACAAAGAAATCGAAGTTGTGAAAAGTAAATATTTTCAGCATCTCCAAAAAAAATATCTACCTCATCAAGAACCCGATCTTTCTGTCTTTAATGCAAATGAGATCAAAGTGATAGATGATGTGTTGCAAAAATTATCTGGCATGAATGCTTCAACAATAAGTGAATACTCTCATCAAGATGTCCCATGGATGGTCACATCGGAAAGGCAAAAAATTGATTATGAATCTGTATTTTACCGAACCCCTGCATATAGCGTAAGAGAGTATAGCAACGATGAAATTCAAGCACATTGAGCAGCTAGATAAATTCAAGAAAGATCTAAAAAAACTCCTTAAAAGATTTCCCAGTCTTGAGGAAGATTTAGACTCGCTTGTGAAAGCACAATTGATTGCTTATCATAAACTCAATGTCGACAATCATGGCATCTTTGCAATCGAAAATCTTGCAATTCAAAATCCTAAAATTTTTAAAGTTAAGAAGTTTGCTTGCAAATCGTTAAAAGGAAAAGGTGTTCATTCTGGTATTCGCGTCACATATGCATATTTTCCAGTTGAAGACAGAATAGAGTTCATCGAGATCTACTACAAGGGTGATCAAGAGAATGAGGATAGAGAAAGGATCAAAAATTATTATATAAAATAACCTATGCTTTTAAAATATTAGCTATTACTTTAAATCACCTAGTAAGAAAAGGATTAAGTCTAGAAGAATGGAGATCTTTAAGGATGCAGTACTCTGTATAATCCATTGATATTGGATTCCATTATTAATTTACATTGTACGTAAATTCTACCGATTCCTTTCTTCTTTCATCTTTTGGGACATAAGTTTTTAATAGATTTCCGAGTAAATTTCCTTTTTTAATCTCATAAGTTTTAAAATAACGATTAACACGTTGTTTATTAGCTCCCCAATAACTACCAAAACCATCGGGTTGATTAATCCAATCCCAATCTTTCTTTTGGACCATGCCGGTAACTCCTGAGGAAACATTATTTTCAAGAAATGGAATATGACGGAAATTCATATATTCTGTATCAATAAAGTAAATTCCTTCTTCACCTTGCGAATCCCTTCCTAACATGAAATTGTCGCCAAGAAAGTCTCCAAAACCGGTTGCTTCTAATATTTTGAGAAATTCAGTGACTTCTTCTCTTGTAGTGCCTCGTTCCAGAGGAGTGATATTTTCCGCAAAAATAGTTACTTGATCGGAAGTTAATTCTAAATTGTAAGGACTTACTACTGCAGGAACAGAAGTGATTCCTTCATTCAATACAGCAATTTTTTTGGGAACCTTAATATGTTTTAAGCCTAGCTCCTCAGCTATTCTTTTTATGTAATTTGCCCCTTGAATTCTACCTAAGTCCCTTCCTTTATCCCAATAAGCTCCCTTAGGATGATTTTGATCAACAAATTCCTGCTTAGTCAGCAACCTACCAGATTCTCTTAAATCTTCAAAAAATTCTATTCCAATTTGTTGAACCTCTTCATTGCTCATAGAATGTCTAAAAATACTAGGTCCTAGGGTCCTCTGTTCTATTTTTGTGCGCAATTCAAGATTTTTATGAGGACATTTCTTGTTAAGCGCTTGAATGAAGTTTGTTTCAAGAATAAGGGCCTTCTCAATGATTTTTTCATTGACCGCATTGAATGAATTCGCAGTTTGAGTAAAATTAAGTATTTGAAAAATTATAGATTCACTAAGACCATCATAAAATCCTCGAATCTCTTCTTCTGTAACTTCTTCATTCTTGATGATGGCTATTAATTTTTTTGTATTTTGCTCCTCTTCAAGGCGACCAGTATCTTCTTTAAGCCAATTTAAAAATTCTGGATTTGTTAATTCGTCAACTGGTTTAGGCTCTATCTTAACACCAACATTTGAAGGAACAAGATTTGACGAATTTTCTTTTGCTTCCGGTTCTTCAACTTTCTTTAGATATTCTTCATCTCGTTCCCTTGCTTCGTTTTCAAGTTCGGACTTTCTTCTTTCTTCTTGAACCCTTAGTGCCTCTTCGCGTTCATTTTTTAAGTTTTTGAATGCTGACCGAGCTAAGTGACCCCTAAATAGGCTTTGAATTTTTGTTGCGGCGATGTTTTTTGTTTGTTCTGTTGGTTCGTTAATCTTTTCCTGTGAAGATATGTCATTAATATTTTGATCTAAGGAAGAATTAGAGGGTTGATCATTGGAAGGAATAGAAGATTCAAGCAGAGCAAAACGAATATTTTCTTTAGACTTAATAAATAGGTTTCTTATGGATTTTGAGAAGAGTGCTAAACATAAGGTGCATATGACAGCAACAGTTCCCAATAATCCTCTTCCAAAATGTTCTAAACCGGAGAAGGCGCGTTCTCTTTTTTCAATAATGCGATATTGACGACCTTTATAATCAGAGCATACTCTATGTCCTTTTTCATCAACGAGTCTATTCGTGCTGTTAAATTTCGTCGCTAAAACCCATTTATCACTAAGGCTAATTTCGTTTATTATGCTAATTATTTTAAACCCTGGCATTTTTCACCTAATTGATTACAAGTTAATGACTTTAAAGAAAATTGTAACAGATTAGATAATTTAAATCAAGACCAAACTTCTACACCTCTACGCCATGAATGGCACTTTGTGACCAACAGGTTTAATCTGATAAATGTAAGAATTGGACCAACGGTGGACCAAATAGGGACATCAAATTACATGATATCAGATAAAATTAGAATAGACTGAAAAGTCTTGAGGCTGCTATCTTGATTTATGTCAGCTCTTGTAGTAAGCGATAGTTTGAGGATCGCTGACAGACTCATAACCCGTGGGTCATTGGTTCAAGTCCAGTTTGTTCCACTTTTTTACGGTACACACTTATGATACCCATAGAATTTGCCGAATAAATCCCTAAAAAATATGCGACCGGTTCAGCACAGGTTTCATCTCATTTCACAAGATTTTCGGATGCATCAACATACTATTGAATTTTTACTTTACAGCTTTACTCTGCTATTTATGTGAATCCAATAAACATCGTCTGTCTGGATAAAATAAATAATTTTGATTCTGGATTTTTCACAGCGCATGTGTTGGAGTATATGGAAATTTCAAATAAAATCTCCGTCTAGACATGGAATAGTTTTAGTATTATAGTGAGTAAATATGTTATCGTAGAACCTTTAGTTTTGGAGACCTTGTGGCAATGAAGAATTACAGAGTTGAATTTATTGATAAAGTTTCTGAAGAATTAAAGAAAATAGTGCTTGAAGGTTTTGGCCGTCACTCTATCGAAATGACAGGGCATGATGAAAAATTTGAATCTGTTGCTTTTGTGGCCTATAATGGTGATAATTTTGCTGGAATAATTGAAGTTGTTTTATTTTGGGGAGCTCTTCACATCAAAAAAGTTTATATAAATGAAGACTGCCGCGGGCAAGGACTTGGCAATAAACTAATGGAACTTGCTTGTGGATATGGTCGGGAAAATAAATGTCCATTCGCATTCGTTGAAACGATGAGTTTTCAAGCACTGGGTTTCTACCAAAAAAATGGGTTCCAATTAGAATTTACTCGTCCTGGATATTCACATGGATGCTCATTTCATTACTTAAAAAAAGACCTTATGGTACACCTACGCTTCATTTAGCTTGCATACGACCCCTTCTGATTTTGCAAAGATCTATTAATCGACTGGGAACAATTTGATACTTGCAGTAATGACGCTGCCGACAATGAGTTTCTTGCCAACTGGTGGAAAAACTATGCTCTCTGATAAAATTATGAAAACAATCTTACACGAAGAAAAAGAGACCGATGTCAATCAGAGATATGAAAGTAAATAATTATATGGTTTAGGAAATGCGCAATATGAAACAAATAAATCGCTACGGTGCCTATGGGATTGTTCTAGTGGATTCGAAAATTCTGCTTACTCAAAAAAGAGGAGGCCCATACAAAGGGCTATGGGATTTGCCTGGAGGTGGTATTGAGTTTGGCGAGTCCCCTGAAGAGGCTCTTCGGCGTGAACTACATGAAGAGGCAGCATTGACTGCAGATGAGGTCCATCTGTCAAGAGTCATAACCTTCAATGGAAAATACGATAATGACGGTGAAGAATATATTTTTCACCACATCGGTCTCATCTATAGCGTTTTGAATGTAACATCAAATCCAAATCTAATGCCCGAAGAAGAATTGCGATGGGAGGTGCCAAGGAATATCGACAGGGAAGAGCTAACGCCGTTTGCTAAACAAGTAATAGAAGGCTTGTAACATTTCGATGCAGAAGTCATGGCACGCATATGGAACAGTTCGGCCCTATAAATCTAACCAAGTCTCAGCTTTTGCCTGTTGAACTTTTGCAACCCTTCTGATATCCTATTGCTGAGAACAGTTAATGACTATTGTAAAGTATTGGAAATAAGCGGCCTCATAACCCGCGGGTCACTGGTTCAAGTCAAAACCACTTTAAGAAGGAAGATATTGTGAAGGATTACACACTCATTCAAAAGCCCCCCATAAATGTAATAGGAATCGAATGCAGAACATCAAACGCTCCTGAAGATGGCCCTCAAGACATCCCAAGCCTCTGGGGACGATTTTATAGCGAAGATATCATTAATAAAATTCCAAACAAAGCCTCTAATGAGGTCATAGCTCTCTACTGCGATTATGAAGATGATTACACAAAACCTTATTCACTAGTAATAGGATGTTCTGTGACTTCCTTAGACAATATTCCCGAAGGAATGGTAGCCAAAATAATTCATGCTGGATCATATGCTCTTTTCCGTGCCATTGGAGAATACCCTGCAAGCTTGATTGAAACTTGGGGAAATATTTGGCAAACTGAATTGAAGCGTACCTACACCGGTGATTACGAATTTTACGGAGAGAAGTTCAGCTCTGGATCACTCCAGGAAGTTGAAGTATTTATCGCTGTTGAAAAAACTTTTCTGGGGAATTAACTATGAAAAAAGCAATTATCATCGGTGCTTCATCAGGAATAGGCAAAGAACTTGCCATTATCCTCGCAAACAATGACTACGAAGTGGGTTTAATGGCTCGACGCACTGAATTGCTTGAAGCTTTAAAAAATGAGATGTCAACTAAAAGTCAACTTGGCCACATCGATATCAGTAAAACTGCTGATGCGATCGATAAGTTTAGGAATATGATTCAAAAGATGCAAGGTGTTGACCTTGTGGTGATCAATGCTGGCATCGGTTTTTTAAATCCCGAATTAGATTGGTCGAAAGAGCAACAGACTATAGATGTTAATGTCTGTGGATTTTGTGCCTTGGCTGGAGAGGCGTATAAGCTTTTCGCAAAACAAGGGCACGGACACTTAGTAGGCATTTCATCAATAGGAGCGTTAAGAGGTAATCCGATAGCTCCTGCCTATAATGCATCTAAAGCCTTTATGTCTAATTATCTAGAAGGATTAAGGAAAAAGGCCTTCCAAGAAAAATCTCCCATCATCATTACAGATATTAAACCAGGTTTTGTAGATACAGATATGGCTAAAGGTGAAGGTAAATTTTGGGTAGCAACGCCTCAGAAAGCTGCTGAGCAAATTTACTTAGCAATCAGCAAACAAAAAAAACATGCCTATATTACTCATCGTTGGCGACTCATTGGTTGGGCTCTGAAATTAATGCCCGAGTGGCTCTACCAAAGAATAGGTTAACGGAGAGATTTTCATGAACAACGAAACTTTTGCTGTAATCGATGAGTGTTTCAGCGGTACGCCAACGCACTGAGAATTGTGTTCAGCAAGTCGTCGAGATGCTTGCCTACATCTTCTGCGAGGAATCTGAGCACTAGATAACCATCTTACCTGATTTGAAGTTGTTTTAATCGCTCTAATCTTTTTGGTTCAAGCTTTTTAAACCACTCGTCTTTGGAAAGGTCATCGTAAGCCAGTCTTGCAAAGTCTTTTGCCTTAGTGGTATAAATTTCAGCAAGCTCCTCATAGACCAAACCTCTAAGACAGGGTAGCATTTCGACAGGAAGGGCACTTTTTGTAATATAAACATTCCTTTTTTCTTAGCTTGGGATCTGATGAAAGTCGTCGAAGTCGCCCTTGCCATTTGAAAGAAAGATGCTAATATGATCTACTCTGCAATTTCCTGCAGGTCCAGATGAAGGTTCAATCATTATGCGTTTTACCAAGTTATCAAGAGCCTCTTGTGAACCTTCTGCCCATATTTCTACCGTTCCATCAGAAAGATTTTTTACTGTTCCCTTTAAACCAAGCTCCAAGGCAATACGGTTTACGGTGGGTCGAAAACCGACACCTTGAACCAACCCACTGACGATGGCGTGTATGCGTTGAGATTGGTGGTCATCAGCGAGCAGTTCCATAGACTCATTTTTGAGCACAATTACATGATAGGAATGTGTAGCATTAAGTATGGGGATAGGTTCGATGCTTATGAGTGCAAGAGGTGTTGATAGAATTATGGTTGATAATATTAATTTTATTCTCTTCATATCTGATCCTTGATTTGAAATAAATCATTTGTTAATATTTGTGGTTCATAGGCTATCATATTTAGTCACAGCTGTTTTTATAAATTTCTAGATCAGTCTTTAATTTACTAACAAGAAAGTGAACAGAAATTTTTTTCAATTTTGTATTTGGATGTTTATTAATAAAATCATAGATTGCTTTTAAAAAAATACAAGCCGCTCTATCCTTGGGAAATCCAAAAATACCTGTACTAATTGAGGGAAATGCAATACTTGTTTTATTGTGATTGTCTGCGAGCACCAAACTATTATAATAACAAGAATAAAGCTGATCTTCTTTTTCAGGACTAGTCTCTCCTTTAGGTCCTGCAACAACGATTACATTGTCAATGTTATAATCTGCCTTAAGTGATCCACTTTTTATCAAGGAAGCATAGCCAGAAACATATTTTGATTTATACTGTACTTGCAATTCACGGTGCGCTGCTTTATATTTATGACCACCTTTTTTATGAATTGCCCCATCAATACCACCACCCCCTCTCAATTGAGTATTAGCTGCATTTACAATAACCTGTGCATTGCTACTGAATATATCTTGTTGGCGAATAGTAACATTAAATCGACGAGCTTTCTTGAAAACAATTTTAAGCGTATTGTCATCAATAAAATTTGCTTTCATCTTTGATTTTTGTAATAAATTTAAATCACCTGTATAAGAATGCACTAATTTAGAATCACAAGGTGGAATAATTTGATCTTCACTTATTTCATTTAATTTTAAATGTTTTCTTCCTTGAACATTTACCCTTTTATCATTAGAAGAAAGAGATTCTTTTTTGCTAACACGAGCATACAAATAGGCTGTTCCATATGCAACAGAAAAACCAAAAGGAATCACGACTGTGAAATATGAAAATATTTTTAGTACAGCTAAGACATTGGTTTTTGCATCATTTTTTTTATAATTTGAGACATCTTGAAAACCATTAAAATAACTTTTGCAAAAAGTTTTTACTTGCATGATAAATCCTATTATTTTTAACTTAAATTATATATAATAACAATTGTATACTATTAATTATTAAAATTCAAGGAGAATATCAACTTTCATAGCGAAATCATCTTTCACCTTTAATTTTATCAGGGCTCGTTAAGATACTGATAAATTCCAGTAGTATTTTAGCCTTAAATACCTGGACATCGAAATCACATCTTAATTCACGTCTTCAGCTTATCTATCTTTAAACCCTTCACTATAAGGATAATGTTAGATATTTTGTGAGTGAAAAATGGTGCAATTGCTAATTGAGATTTCGTTCAATTTTATAAAATGCTTTCTAGAAAGTCTTTGTATTCAAATATCTTAGTTATCTTGGGGCATCAAGGGGATGTTGATCAACTATGCAAATATACTGATCCATTTGTCAAAACAGGACCACTTTATTTTAGGTAGACATAAAAACCTATTATATAGTAGCATGTTTCACATAAACATATTTTTGGAGTTAAAATGTTTTTTAAAAAATTTATTGGAGTTGCAATTATGTTAGGTATTTCGAGCTTTAGCCATGTTCATGCCGTTAATACAGCCACTGAAATTAAGGGAATCCATAGGCTCCCAGATGAAATAATTCGCAACGGCCAGTATATTGTTACCGATTTGGATGGTACTATTCTAAACACATTTAATGGAAAGTACGAACCACCACTTAGTGAAAGTCCTTGCCAAAAGCCTTTATTAGATTGGTTAAAATCTGGTGGAAGAGTTGTGGCAATTACGGGAAATGACTTGAATAGAACGATTGATCGTTTCTTCAACCATATTCCAAAAGATCTTCGAGCCAACAATCAATTGATTGTCGTTGCTAATGGAGGTTCAGCCTTTTACGGAACAGATTCGGAAGGGAACCTTGTTGAAGATGTCGATTACAGAATGCAAGGGCTTCATGGTGAATCAACGCTTATTCCTGCTGAACATGTTGATGAATTAGTTAAAGGTGGAATAGACATTATAAATGCATTTTTTGCAGATCTTAGAAAAAATCCAAACTTGCTTGATAATTTACCTAAAAAGTTTCCATTTCTTGTAGAAATTGCTCAGGGTAGAACAAGCGACTTTACAGCTGAAGAACTATTAACAACTGATATTTCTGTTGTCCCTCGTATTGAAAAAAGGTGCATTGCAGACGCAAATCTTCAACCTAACTCCGATCTAGTGACGCAAATTGGTATCGTAGGCATTCCTGCTCTATCAAAATATCCTTTAGATAGATTATTCTCGGATAAGTCCGGTGAGAAATCCTTGGGATTAATAATAAAATGGGATGGTCTCACTTTGGAAATTAACCGCAGTGGAATGGATAAATCTGTATCTGTGCTTTGGATTGTAAAAAATGCATCTAAATTCGATTTTATTCCTGAAATGTCCTTCTCCATGGGAGATAGACCAAATGAAAATGATGGTCCGCTCATGAAGCTACAGGAAAAACTGAACATGCCATTTATTTCTGTCTCGGAAAAGAATGAGAAACTTCCAGAAGGCGTTTATAACGTTGGTGGAAACTGCACTGGTGCAGCAAAAGTGCTGAACGGTCTTGTCAATAAGGCCTATCAATTGGAAGCGGAGAATGAACTCTCGCCCGTTATTCCAACAAAGCTTGAGGAAGTTATTCGTGAGCTATAAATATAAAATTTTCAATATAATTCTAGGGATTTTTATGCATACAACTTTATTATCAGCAAGTCCTTTCACGGTTGCTTCATTTAACATGGGTGGAATTCCCATTAAAACAACCTATCATCCGGATTCAGCGACAGTCACTAGCTACGACTATCTCATGTCTATTTCAAGCAATGTGGTTATGAGGGAGCGTTATGAAATAGAGCCTGAACAATTGCAGAAGCTTCTCCGAATTCAAGACGTTGCCTTGCAACGTCTTTTCGGGGAAGGTCAACAGCTTGAATGGGCTGAGAGAGAATGGCAAGAGGCGGAGTATGAAAAATTACTTCCCCAACTTACAAATCAAATCAAAAATGCTCCATGGTATAAGCGCAGCGGTGAGATCATAACGCCATTTATGGATGTTCAGCGCGCAGTGCTTTCTGGAAAAACAATTGATATTAACATTATTGATGCAAAAGTTCGTGCGATTCTATGCGAATTTCTCGGTATCGAAGATTCTAGATTAATTCCAGGGGCCGATGTAGATGCCCTGCTCTTAGCAAAACGTGTTGATAATGCAAAACATATTTTTAATGGTGAACTCGCAGATAAGGATATTCTTTGCCTACTAGAATACAATGACTTCGTTGATGCAAAGCCCTTATCGGATGAATATGAAATTCGTTGGCACTCAGAAACATTTGTTACCACGGCGATTGCCTGGAAAAAAGCTCGTTTTGAGTATGTTCAAAATGTGGGTGTAGGAAAGCTAGAACGTGCTTTTTCCGTTCTCTTGAGAGATAAAGAAACCCATAAATTAGTTGTTGTTGGAGCTTTGCATCCTGCTGGTTGCGACCCTTTTATGGGTGACGCTAGTTCAAAAAAAGGGGATGATAGTTTGGCGATTGCCTTATCTGAAATGGAAGATGTTCGTGCAGATATGATGGTCGTGGGTACCGATGCAAATGTGACTCCGACCCACCCACGCTTAAAGATGTTTTCGAATGCTGGCTATAAGATTGATCCTAAATACTTTTCTGCCACAGCTACAAACCCGATAGATTATGTTGATACAAAGATAGACTATATCGCAGTGAAAGGGGGGATTGTTCACAATCTTCCTATATCCGACAACATAGGTCTAAATAGTATGAGAACGAACTTAGGCGATCATAAACCTGTGTCCGCTCGTGTTAGCTATCCTTAAGAAAGAAAGGATCTATTTTATATTGAATTCTCATTGACACCAATTAAATAGTGGAAGAAAAAAAATTTAAAGTGATGGAAATCTTGATAAACTGAATTGCAAAAATAAGGGAGAAAATATGCCCTATAACGCAAAGATAAAAAAAGTAAAAATTGGAAGTATTGAGCTTCACACGGAGTACTTTGGAAATACGGCGAATCAAGCTTGTCTGCTCATCGCAGGGGCCATGGCTCCTTGTTATTTTTGGACTGATACTTTTTGCAATATTCTTGTTCAAAACGGCCTCGATAATGCCAAGCCCGACCCTTTTTTGCCCTTTTTTTATATATTAGTTGCCGTACCAAAAAAATACTTGGGTTCTAAATTCATAGGGGAAATTTGCATTTGCACCAGCATATTGATACAGGATGCCCGGAGAAGTGAAGTTTTGACTGAAGAAAAAGTTAAGAGATGGATTGTTTTTAACTGGATAAATAAAGACATCGCTTATAAGCCCGTGAGGCTTTATTGTTTTACCAATCTGAATGAGACGAGAACCTATCTTCATTCTTGAATAACCTGGTCTAACTGCAATTTGTTTGATATAACCTACAGCAGGATCAGATAGCCAATCATGAACATTTGAGAGATTAAGTCCGGTTTCAAATAGCCCTGTAAGGGCATCTTGATAAAATTTCTCAAATTCTGCGGCTTTTATGAGAATGATGTAACCAAGCAGTGTTTGATCCTGATAAATACAAATAATCTGACCTTCTTTTTTTTCAAGGAGGGAAGCAACATATTCTGGAGTCATGGAAACTAATAGAAATCCAGTTTGTATAAATGGTTCAGGGATTTGTGAAGGACAAACGATGAGAGATTTTTGAAGAGATAGTAGATCAGAAATAATTTTGTCATATGATGAATTGTTTCTATCAACAACTAAAGAGGTAGTAGAAAAATCTTGATTAATTTGGTTAGCTGATGCAGTTGTTAGATAAAATAATGAAATTAAAAGGAAAAAGTATCTGTTCATCTTTTGGAATCCTTCGTAGGTAAAAGCAAATTATAGTTCGATGAAGCAAATTTACTCCAGTCAAAAGTTTTGAAAATTCTATGATTAGGCTTGGCATTCGGACATTTGATCTGGATCAAATGTCCGAATGCCAAGCCTGACCCTTTTTCCTGGACTATACTTCAATAGAAAGTAGTTAGACTATTCACTGGAGATTCTTTTAAGATAAGTTTCGACTGTTGGAAATCTACCTAAAAATTGAAATGCTTGGTCATTTGGGTTGAGGCCTCCTCCATGATCCAATACCAACTCACGAAATTTCAACCACATATTAGAAATTCCTCGTTTTTGTTGGTCGATTATATGGTCATATGAATCAAAAGCAAATACATCAGACCAAAAGTACACATAATATTTTGAGCGATAGAAGTGTTCAGCCAAGTGCAGGAAGGATGCTTCTTTGTTTATTTGTGGATCACATGCAATATTTGGTAGAAAATCTTTTTCTATTTCTTCTCTTAATAGTTTCGGATTTTCTACATTACTTAAAAAACACTTCAAAGAAAACATTGATAAATAAAAATATCTAGTGAATGTTATTCCAGATGTAGCATTTTTGGAATTAATTTTGGCATCTATTAATTCATCAGGAATAGGAAGGCTTGTTTCAAAATGTTCGCCAAATTTCTTTAGGTTTTCTTTTTCCCATATAAGAAACTCAAGCAGTCTTGATGGCCATTCTATGGCATCTCGTTGAATCATATGATAACCAGAACGAGAGGGCATTTCAGCAATACCCAATAATTGATGAAATGCATGCCCAAATTCATGCAATAAGAAGTCTAATTCATCATGTCGAAGGATAGACTCTCTCATGTCACTAGGAGGTGTAAAATTTACTAAAAGCAGCACAATTGCCGGATTAACATCGCCGGATGGTAAACGACAAGGGGATAGAATATCAACACAATAGCCGTGAGGAAATTTTCCTTCTCGTGGAAAAGGATCGAGAATGATATGGCCCGCAATTCTTCCTTTATTAACTTTGTCTTTAACGACTAAAATCCAACCAGGAGTATTCCATAGGCCTTTATTTTCTGTATCAATGATTTCGATCTCTAAAGAAAAAATTTCTTCAAACATTATCATTAGCTTTTTTAGAGTTCTTTCAAAAGGAAAATATTGCTGCAAAGCGATTTCATTTACGTTGTAATGCTTTTTTTTGTAATCCTCTTGCAAATACATGAGGTCCCAAGGTTTGATACAGTTATTTTCATCTAAGCTGAACCCATCAGGAAGCTCTTTTGTAAGCTGTTCAATTTCAGATTTATACTTGCCCTGAATACCATCTTTAAGTGAAAGAATAAACTTTTCAACAGCCTCTGGTGTTTGAGCGAGCTGATCAGAAATATCTAAATGAGCAAAGCTTGCATAACCTATCAAATTTGCGAGCCTGTTTCTCTTTTGAATAAGCTCTTTCAAAATAGGGACATTTTTTTCAGCAGCGCGACTTTCAAATGCTCGATAAAGAGATTGCCTTGTCTTTTCTACTTTGCAATAGCGCATAACAGGAAAATAATGAGGATATTGGCAGGTAATTTTTTTTAAAAAGGTATTTTCTTTTATGAATGTGTTCATAGTGCTTTCAGGAACGCCTAATAATTCTTCATCACTAACCAAGATAAATGATTGATCTTCATCAATATTTTTCAAAAAGGAGCTCTCTAAACGACTGATATCTGTTTTCAGAGCTTGAACTTGCAAATATTCATTTTCTTCGAGATGCAAACCCTCCGCTCGCAGAGATTGCATCTTCCAGTTCATGTAATCCTCTTTCTCTTTTGATAAAGAGACCCCATGTTTTTCTATATTTTGGCATGCTTCGTTATACATGTTATATACAGACTTGCTGGAAAACAGATTTAAAGAAAATTCAATAAGTTGATCTTTGCAGACAGTTCCCTCATTTCGAAAGGAGGAGTCCGGATGAGTTTTTGATATGGATTCAATTGTGCGTCTTCTAGAATAAATTAATGTTTCTGCAGCATCAAGAGCATAAAAGGTGTTATTGAAATCTTTCAGATCCGGAGGGATTGTACTGACTAAATGAAGACTGAATTCCACTTCGTTCTGAGCTTTTTGAACATAATTGGACAATTCACTGCTATTTTGAGGAAAGAATTGAAGCACTGCACTTAAGTTATCTACAGTTAAGGTCTGTAATGGGTGAGTTTGTGGAAATAACTGGCTAAATAAAATATCTACTTCAGTGTTTTTTTGAGCAAACTGTTTGAGATTTTCATTTTCTTTATTCATGACGTCGTAGACTCCTCTGAAGTTCTATGGCTGCAAAATCGAGTTGGATTTCGATCGACTATTATCATGAGACCTTCTCATGATTTTCGTAATCATTGTATCAAAAAAGTGAATTACATGTCAAAAAAAGGGTCATGAGGGCTTCCTGACTGCTTTTTTTCTTAATGGTCGGATTATTTATTGAACAGTCTTTTAAACCCCTTTTCGCAGTCGAATTTGTTGATGGAGGGCAATCTCTAAGTGCGAACCTAGCGTTTGGCTTTTTAAAGTGTAATTATTTTATCCCGTAGGGATATTTTTCAATAATAGCCCATGATGTAGCTCCGTTAGGTGCAAATCGTGGGTACTTGCGAATACTGCCCTAGCCGCGTAGCGGCGATTAAATTTTATGCTATCGCCGCTACGCGGCTAGATATATTTTTTGTCGCACCCATGATTTGCGCCTAACAGCGCTACATCATGGGCTATTATTGAAAAATATCCCTACGGGATACAGGAATTATGATCTAAAAGGGTGACAAATTCTGCTTGCTATTGCCCAAGGAGAGTCATTTAGACGTGCTTTTATCATTTATCAAAGCAAGAAAGAAATCAAAAATTTCTTTTTGCTTATGTTGGATCGCCACGAGTGCTAAATTTTCTATTAGTTCCTCAGAAAGAGAAAAATGCTGGCTGTATAGTTTTAAAATTTCTAAACGCCCACTCTCAACGCATTTATATAAATCCTTTTCAGTGAACTGATTTTCATTTTTCAATAAAATCGCTGCAATTTTAATCGCATTATTCTCAATAATTTTTTCTGTCAAGCCAGACATTGAATATTTATTTACAAACTGCTCAAATAATTCGCTAATATCTTTTTCAATAATCATTTCAACAGCTTTCTGGTCTAACAGGCCAGCTTCAATCAAAAGGGTTGCAGCATCATATTTGTTTGCCTTGATTGCTGCGTAAAGATCTGTACAATCACCCAATCCCTTCTCTAATAAGTTGTTAAGCACATCTATACGATCATAAAGAATAGCATCCTTCAAATATAATTGAGAAGGGAATTGAGCGATTAAAATATCTACAAATTCAGAATTCGAATGTTCTAAGGCGGTACCGAATAATGTCTTACTCGTTTGCGCATTTTTATTTTCTGGATTTGCTCCATAAGCCAAAAGAGTTTCGAATCCTTCAACATCGTTAGCTTGCATTGCTTGAAACAGTAATGTTCCTTCCTGTGGATTTTTACCATAAATTCTGAAAACACGTACGACCTCATCAGATATATTTTCTATTGAAATTGAAGTATTTGACCTAGCTAGTTTATGCGCAATTATCTTTTTTAATACGTCATCACTGCCCCAGGCAGCAGCAGTTTCTATGGCATCTACATGTATGCTATTTGGTATTTGAATTTTCATTATAGTTGGATTGGTTGAAGTTTCTGAATACGTTTGTGTTAAGTCCACATTTTTTTCTAACAAAATTTCTAAAGGTTCTGAATTTGACGCTAGAATTGCCCAGTATAAAGGTGTCGTCGTTCTTAATTTAAGTGGAAATCGATTAATTTCCTTTACCCATTCATCTATAGTATAATAAGAATATCCTCCGATTGAAAGTTCTTTAGTCCATGAATCAATATATGGTCCCTCAAGTTCTTTGCGTCGAATATTGATATCATTCTCTGAAATACTATGCAGAATTTTTATAGCCAAAGCTGGTTGATCTTTCATAAGCGATAATTCTAAAGCACTAAACCCGTCCTCAAATCCATAATCATAATGGTAGCATAATCTTATATCACTACTTGGGCAGAATAATACTTTAATCTTTACATCAGGAGTTTTAAGTTGAACTGTATCACTATAGTTATTCAAAAGCCATTCTGCGGCTTCAAAGTGATTATTAAATAGGGCATAATGAAGTGCTGGCCAATTTCTGTTATTATTCATAGAATCGTAAATATTTTGTCCCAATTCTGTAGGGATTTGTTTACTTGTCTCGGCAAACACTGTTACATTCATATTCAAGCAAAAAACTATAAAAATTGAGAGTAATAATCTATTTATCATTATAATTCCTTATATTAAAGAGTTATTATAACTATGGCTACAAAATCGGATTGGATTCTGATCGGTCTTCATGAGACTTTCTCATGTTATTTTACACTATTCTATCAAAAAAATGAATTATATGTCAATAAAAAATTATATAATATATGCACTCAATATCATTTAGACATTTCTATTTAAAATGATAAATAGGAATCAGGCCTTGCATCCGGACACTTGAGTAGATCAAACGCCCGAATGCCAAACCCGAGCCCTATTTTTTTATGCCTGATCCCATTTCTCGAACCCTAATATTCTAATGAAAGGGACTATTAAATCTCTTTCATGGCTCTTTATATTAATGCACAATTACCACTTGGCCACTAAGAGCCAATAATAAATATATCACCAATATAAATAATATGATTCCAAAGGGATTATATCCCCAGCCTCGGCTGTATGGCCAGGCTGGAAAGGAACCAAACAACAATAATATTAAGAGAATTAACAATATGAGTTCCATACTTCCTCCTAAATTTCTTTTTCTTCTTCATTTTCTTCATTATCTTCTGTATCAGCAAAAGAATCTTCAAATGTTTTTAATTCTTTTTCTGCTTTGTCCTTTTCATATCCATATCTCTTTTGCAACTTCCCAAGCAACTGATCTCGTTTACCACTTATTTGTGTAAGGTCATCATCAGTCAATTTTCCCCATTTTTCTTTCACCTTTCCTACCATTTCATTCCATCTACCTTTAAAAGTTTGCGTATTCATAGCATACCTCCTGATTAATATTTATTTAAAAAATCAAGCTGCCATAGCAACTTCTTCTTTTTCTTCTACTTTGTAAGCGATTTTATTTACACCAGTTGTAAATATAGTGCCCTCCGCTATTTTTGTGAGGGTTTTATCAGCGTTCGCTTCTTCATCCAAAGTTTCTTTTAATAAATCAGAAACTTGTTCCAATCCTAATTGAATTGCATGGGATCTGGCTGTGCCATAGCCAGCCATTTCATAATGTTCAACCCTTTGTGCAATTCCTATAATGAATGCATCTCGAAGTTCAGCATCCATTTGCTCATTTAGCAATTCTGAGCCTTCTTTTAAAATACCTTCCATACCTTTACAGGTTTTTGAAACAGGTTTTTCACCAATAATGGAAAATACTTTTTTTAATCTAATTACTTGATTTTTTGTTTCTTTCAGATGTGTTTTCAGAGCTTCTTTCAATTTTTCATTTTTTAATGCGTGAATGATAATTGGCAATGCAACGACCATTTGATTTTCTGCACTTAAAAGATCAGAGATCTCGTCAGAAAAAAGAGCCTTAAAGTCATTGTGCTTTGAATTGTTTTTTGAGTGATTATTTTTTGGAGAACTATTAGTTTTTTCATTCTTTAAGGAATTAGATTTAATCTTCTTATGAAAAGCTTTTACCTTTTCCATAATTACCTCCTTCCTTTTTTTATCTATCTTCTTAGGGAGTTTCCTCATTCCTCCCTAATTCCACAATGCACATTTTCGAATATTTTGTCAAATAATTTTTTATATTTAATTTGTTAAAATACTTATTGTAAGTAACTTAAGTAAAATCATATTAAATAATAAGTGAAAAATAATTGATATAAAGTATTAGAAAAAGTATGAGTAAATTATAAGGTAAAAAATTATGCATAGGTGTAGTTATGGCAAAGGTTGCTGTTATCATTGATGAGGACTTTGAAGATAGTGAATACACAAAGCCTGTAAAAGCTTTAAAAGATGCAGGGCATGAAATTATTCATGTCGGGCTAAAAAAGGGAAAAAGGCTTGAAGGAAAAAAGGAAGGGACTAAAGTCACTGTAGATATTTCTGTAATGGATGCTTCAGCTAATGATTTTGATGCACTTTTCATTCCTGGGGGATATTCACCTGATCATGTACGAGTTGATAAAAAGGCTGTAGAATTTACTAAGGAATTCATGGATAAGGACAAACCAGTATTCTCAATATGCCATGGAGTTCAATTGCTTATTACAGCTCAAGTATTAAAAAATCGGAAAGTTACAGGTTGGAAATCTCTTGAGCAAGATATAAAAAATTCTGGGGCGATATACCAGGATAAGGAATTAGTTGAAGATGGTAATCTGATTAGTAGTCGGCAACCGGATGATTTACCTGTATTTTCGAAAGCAATTGTAAAAGCATTAAAATAAAAAGGTGTTTTATGCTTCGAAAACTTAAGTCAGGTCAGTATCGTTTATATTCTCGAAAAAAAAATCCTAATACTGGCAAAAGGCGTAATCTCGGAACTTTTAGTACACGTGAAGCTGCCTTAAAGCATGAGCGTGAAGTCCAATATTTTAAAAAACATCATTAGAATTTCTACATTCATGTTCTAGATCTTTTTTAAATAAAATTGAATTCTTTTATTTACTCTAGGCGTATACAAAAAAATGATCTTAAGTTTTTAATTTTAAAATAATTATATTAATTTTTATAAAATTTGATCTTAAGTTATTAAGTTCAAAATAATTATATTTTTTTTAAAAAAAAAATTGATGAAAAATACTGACTAAATGTATAAGAAAAATTGCCTGTAAACAACCAAAAAAGGAGGGTGAAATGTTACAGTATATTTTAAATTTTGCAGTTGCTTTTGTAAGCATTGCGGGGATTATTCATGCATCTGAAGTTTCAGATCAGGAACTTTCAAGTAAAATCCATGATAAGATTGGTTCTGGTTATTTTTCTAAAGGCTATGATCAAGTTACTGTTCAAGTTAAAGATGGTGTTGTTACTTTACAAGGTCAAGTACAAAATATTGATGATAAAAACAAATTAGATAAAGAAGTTAGAAATATGAATGGTGTAAAGGAATTAAACAGTGAAGTTACTGTTGTTGAAAAAGGAAAAGACAATAGATCCCATGAATTTGCTCAAGATACTTACTTGACATCTGCTGATGAACAATTAAATAATAAAATTAGAGATAAGGTAAGCCGCGGATGGCTCTGGAATAGTTACAAAAATGTTAAATTAAAAACTTCAAACGGAGTTGTGACTCTTGAAGGTAATGTTAATGATCTGAGTGACCAGCAAAAAATTATGACAGAGATTCAAAAAGTTGAAGGTGTAAAACAAGTTAAAAGCGACCTGAAAATAAATAATGTTCCTCAAACAAAAAAAGACTTTAAACAAGATACTTTTGCAAGTCAGGCAGATGAAGCATTAAATAGAAAGATTCGAAATGATGTTAGTCGAGGATGGCTTTGGGATAGTTATAAAGAAGTTGTATTGAATACTTCCAATGGCAATGTGACTTTAGAGGGGAATATTGATACTACAGAAGATCAACAGAAACTTATAAATGAAATACAACAAGTTCCTGGAGTGAAATCTGTAACAAGCAATTTGAATATTAAAAAACCTTAACTATAAGGAGATCCCATGGGAAAATTCCTATTGTTATGGTTATTAGGTGTTCCGTTAAGTGTACTTATTATCCTAAAAATTTTTGGTATTATTTAGAACAACTGAACGGGTAATATTTATTACCCGTTTTACTTTAAAACTAGGGTATTAAATTAAAAAAGGTTTAATATGAGTTTAGAAGACTTAGCAAGAAGGCTAACATGCCTTCAGTCAAGGAGAAAAAGCAAAAACAAAAGAAGGGGGTAAAATTATGTTGGGTTTAGCAATTTTATTTTTAATTATAGCTCTTATTGCAGGTGTACTAGGTTTGCCTGGGGTGGCAGCAATTTCTGTTGAAATTTCCAAAATACTTTTTGTAGTATTTATTATTATTTTCATTGTGACGTTGATTTTCGGAGTGGGCATATTTAGTCCAACACCAGTGGTAACAACGACGCCTGTGGTGCATTGATTAAGCAGAGGCAGGAGAAATTTTGTCATTTTGTTTAATTTTGGGTTGGGGACTTTCTGTGAAAATAAGTCCAAGACCTAAAATTAGCAAAATGATAAAAATGATTAAAAAGAGTGTAAATAGGAATCTCGATATTTCCATTGAAAATATAGCAACACCCCGTAATCCTTTATATCCGATAATTAAAGCGAAAATTAAAAAAATAATTGATAATCCAAGCATAGACACTCTTTTTTTGCTACTATTACATGAATATAGCTGTTTTGGAATGTTGTCAATAGGATATTTTTAATTAATGATTGCATTTGGACACAGAAGGTTCTATTAGTAAGGACTGCACTATCTCACCCACATCAGCTAGCGGGCAGGAAAGACGGGTGATGTCAGGATGATGATAGAATGCATTTGTCTGAGGTCCAAGTTCAAAAAGTAAAGGGTCTTCGCTATGAAGAAAAACTTTTTTTCCCCTTGCGATTGCAAACCCAAGCTCCAGGTGAGTACCGCCGCCTCCAGGAAGGAGAACAACTACAAAATCGGCATCCGAAACGCCTTGTAGTTCAAGAGCAGCCACTTCTTGAAGGCGTTCTTTGCTAATAGACTTTACACTCCCATGCCAAGTCCAATCATACGAGAGTTCATGACCGCATATTTTTAAGGAATCTCTTACCACATGATGTGAGGTCGCTCTTGAAAGGGATGTTGCTATATAAAACTTCATAAGATTTTTTGGGGTTTATGATTAAAGAACAAAGTCTAACAGTCATTTTGGATTTTGTCGAGTTAAAAGTTAGCTTATTTTTGTTAAATAACAAAAAAAATTGATAGATTTTTTGATCTTTTTATAGTAAAATTATATGGAAACTAAGTGGGGAGAGGATTGCGATGAATAAAGTAAATATAAAAAATAAAAAGGTCAATCAATTGATTGTTAGTTTTTCGTCGTCTGTAAAATCAATAAGCTATCTTCAGTTGAAAGAAGCCGATGACCTCCGATCATGGGACCCGGCCAATTTTATGCTTGCATAAAATTCAAGAAACGTGTACCATTCTATTAACTTTGCAGAATATTGCCAAAGTGAAACTCATTTAGGAGAATGAAATGAATACAATACAATTTGATTATGGAGCGCGGTTAATCCCTGTGCAATCCAATCGTTATCTCAATTCTTTGTCAGCGTCTGTTTCCTCCATTCATCATCTTTCCCATCATCACGAGCATCCAGCTCATTAATAGTTCCCTGTAAATTTTTATTAAAATTCAGGATTAGATTGAGTCATTTAGAGGCTTCCATCTCATTCAGAATCAAAACATATTTTAGATAAATTTATTAACGATTCACCTGTTCACTAGTTTATGTGGAAGGTGGAAATAATTTGAGGATTTTTTATGAAACCAAAATCAATTGGCATTATTGGCGGAGCTGGCCCTTTGGCAGGAGCTTTGTTGCTTGAACGTATACTTATCCTTTCGGGAAGTGAATATGGGTGTTATAAAGATGCAGATTTTCCAGAAGTAATTCTTCTTAGTTTTCCTTTTTCGGAAATGTTGACTCCTGAAAGAGACGTCTTGCAAATTGCGAAGAGAGCTGAGTGAGTGTTTAAATCGATTACGTAAAAATGGCGCTGCTGTTCTAGCTATAGCTTGCAATACACTGCACGCATTTTTAGAGGAGAATGAAGATTTGTCAGATCTCATACACCTGCCGCGAGTGGTAGCAGAGGAGATTCCTGCATCAGAGGTACCATTGGTCCTTTGCACCTCAACATCTGTTCAATTTGGGGTACATAAACAGTTTTTCCCTTGCGTGTATCCAGATTCAAAGACTCAGTTGCAGGTGGATGGGATCATTGACCGAGTTCTAAAGGGAGAAATCAAATTGTCGATGAGTTGTTGACGATTCTTCGGGCTCAGGAGGCACGTACAGTTGTATTGGGATGTACCGAATTATCCCTTTTTACGAAAAGTTTATCTGTAAGTGATCTGATAATCATAGATCCGTTAGAGGTTGCAGCAAAAAAAGTATTAGAAAAAAGTTTTTTAAAATAATAGGAGTTAATTGTGTTTTCAATTGTAGAAAAATCAGAAATGTCAACTTTCCCTGCCACAATGCAGGAAGAATTCGTTTCTATTAAGCTCTTTAAGGAACCGTGTTCTCCAGATATGGTGGTTGAGGAGATAGCAAGCATTAAAGGTCCAGTGGATGTTTATTGCTGGTATGAAGGGGTCTCTGGTCTTCCGATAGCTGGCGCCAAATTTATGAAGCAGAATATTTTGGAGCCTCTTGCTAAACAAAAGGTAGATGTAAAATTATGTCTTTATTCACTTCGAGGGTGGGACTTTAAAGAAGGCATTTCAAACATGCCGGTTTTAACGACTTTGGGAGAGGCGATTAATCGCATCAATACGAAGGTTATTGAGTGTTTTTACTCATCCTCATTTTTTCGGTATTGTGCCGATGTGTCAGATAAGGTTGCTCTTTATGAATATTTAAATAAGGAGTTACCCAAAAAGGTGCGACTCATCAAACATTCAGAAGGTCGAGAGCCATGCGGCATATCGATAGGGAAATTTTTTGAGGAGAGAGTGTCATTATTTGATTGCATCAACGAGATGGATGTCTGTAAATCTTACTCATTGATGCAGTACATCGAGGGTTATTACCTGATTCAAGAATCAATTAAGAGGGGATTAGAGCAGGGACGAAGGCAAATTGAAATTGCTTTTGTACTTCCCAATGATGAAGGTGAATATTATTTAGAGCTTCCGGATGAGATTGAAAGAATGCTTAAATTGGATTTCGGTGCAAAACTTACAAATATCAAGGTCAACATTACTTTTAGATTTTTTAAGTACAAAAATAGTCTAAAAGCTAGGCCATATAACGACCAATGGGGACAAAAGGTAGAAGCCGAAGAAATCGGCGCCTTATCTACCAAAATGCCCTCAAAAATTAATTTAAAAGGAGAATTTAAAGATGAATGTTTCAATTTTTGTTTCTATGCTGTTTATCTTGCAGTTTATTTATTGGGCTGTGGGAAGACGGTCTTCAAAAAATTTGAGTGGCAAGGATGATTATTTCTTAGCTGGAAAAACTGTAAGGCTTTTTCCTTTGATGATGACATTTCTAGCTACACAAGTAGGTGGGGGACTAGTTCTTGGAGCCGCTGAAGAGGCCTATATATTTGGATGGCCAGTGCTATTATATCCTCTGGGATCTGCTCTTGGGCTTATGTTGCTTGGGTGCGGCATTGGTCGTAGATTAGCAGGTTTTCAAGTTTCCACTGTTTCGCAAATCTTTGAAGTGGTCTACGGATCGCCATTTTTAAGAAAAATAACATCGATTTTATCGGTGATCGCTTTGTTCATGGTGCTTGTGGCGCAAATCATAGCCTCAAACAAGTTTTTGATTAGCATGGGGTTCAGCAATGTTCCTCTTTTCATTGTGTTTTGGGCAATTGTGATTATCTATACTGCGCAGGGAGGACTGAAAGCAGTGATCTCCACTGACATGGTTCAGGCAGCTTTCTTTTCGTTTATTTTTCTGCTTTGTTTTGGATTTGTCCTTTATACAAATACTTCAATCGCATCAGTGGGATTGCCGCAATTGGAGCAATTTTCAGAGGTTTCTTCAAAATTTTGTGGATGGCTTTTAATGCCCCTTCTTGTTGTAGTGATAGAACAAGATTATGCGCAACGTTGCTTTGCAGGTAATTCTCCCAAAATTGTAACCAAGGCCTCCTTCCTAGCTGGTATTTTCACCATGATTGTTTGTATTGTACCCGTTTTCTTTGGTGCCCTCGCAAATAGTATGAATCTCGAAATCCCTGCGGGAAGCAGCGTATTAATGGAAGTGATTGCAATAACCACAAATCCGTGGATTGCGGCACTTGTCGGATGTGCAGTGTTGGCTGCAATTATTTCAACAGCTACTTCCCTTATCAACGCCATTAGCTCGAATTTATCGAGTGACTTTAAATTAGCCGTTCTTGAACGTTTCGATACGATACGTATAGTGCAATGGACCACCTGTACTATTTCGATCGCAGCCATATTTTTCGCATTCTATTTTGATAATATCGTTGATATGTTGATTCAAAGTTATGAGCTTTCGGTTAGCTGTATGTTTGTTCCCGTTCTTATTGCTTTGTTTAAGAAAAGAGGAAATTTTCTGGCGGCATGTATTGCTATGATATTTGGTGCTTTAGCATTTGTTTACTTTCGGATATGCCCTATAGAGTTTCCAAGAGAAATTGCGAGTATCTTGTTATCGTTCATGGGATATTTTTTGGGTGAAATGATCGCTAGGTACAGTGCAAGTAAGATCAAGTCGGTTGAAAGAGCAGTTTTATGAAAAGTAGAATTGCAACAATCGCGGAGTTGCAGCAAATTAGGTGCTGTGAAAATGGAGAGCTTCTTGTGAGTTTGACTGACGAATGCCCTGATATCATTTGTGAGTATCGCAGAAAAGATTCTGACCAGAACAAAGTTTTGGTCAGAAAATCTGTTTGTAAAAGGCTGCAAAAGGTGCAAAGCAAGCTTTGTGCTTACGATTCTCAACTGAGACTTTTGGTTGTAGAGGGATACCGGAGCCCTGTTTATCAGGAGTCTTACTATTTGAAAGAACTTCTCACTCAATATAAGGAAGAGCCTGACTTGGACTTTGAGGCCCTTTTGGAGAGGGTGCATCAATTAGTCGCCCTTCCAAGTGTTGCCGGGCACCCCACCGGTGGAGCTATTGATTTATCAATTGTGCGTGGTGAAGATGAATTGGATATGGGAGGGAGAATTGCAGACTTCAGTATTCCAGCAATGCTTCCAACGCATTCACCATTTATCACCCCGGAGCAAGCAAAATGGCGCTTTCAGCTTCATGATTTAATGGTTGATGAAGGTTTTGCGCCATTTTATGGAGAGTGGTGGCACTTTTCCTATGGAGATCGTGAATGGGCTGCATTTTATGGCATGCAAGAAGCATTTTACACTTCAATTTTATTGTGTTAAAAATTTGATGCCCTTGTATGAAGACTTTTGGTTACTTGGTTTTTACAGCTCCCATAATTTTTTCGATGAGTGGGGATGAAAGTGCCAAGTATGCTATTTTATTTCGGATATCTTTCGGCATTTTCTGTGTAGAATGGTATCGTTCCGTGAAATGCTTCCAAGCGCAAAAAACACTGAGTAATGATTTATAATGAGGATTATGTGATAATTCGGAATTGGAATCGCTTGTACAAATAAGGTTTATTGTAATAGTATCAATATTTGACTGATTCCTAAGATTTTTAATTACTTTGCATTTGCATAAATCGTGCAATAAGATTAAAGAAGCCATTAAAGATGTTTTGTACGTTGCATCCTCCTTGGACCACTCTATATGATCAGGTCGAGTATTTTTAAAAATGCCTAGATCATTACTCAAATAATCATCAGAAAGTTGCTCAAGATTGAAGGTTTCCGATCGCAACTGAGTATCATCTTTTAAAAGTTTTTCTAGTAATATTTTTTGAAAATCGGAAGAATTATTCATTGATGCAAAGGCAACCAGCAGTAAGGCAGTTTGGCCTTTTGAAGGATAACTATTATCACAGGCTGGTAGTTGTAAAAGTTTCACCATATTTGGAATATTCCGTGAGCGATGATCGTCTTTTATTTCATTTGCAGAATCTATCATGGCTTTCCCCAATGCCTTAAAGTCTGTAAAAAAATAATTGGGGTTATTTGCGTGAAGATTACTTGCCGTTGGTGTATAGAAATAAAGGTTTGTTAAATAATAATTCTCGTCAAGTGGATCAAAATTACTCATAATAGCTGCGTGCATAAAAAACTCCTTGTTTGTGATTAAAATTATTTAATTCTTTTTCTGGATCATCGACTTAACTTTGATTTTTCAACAAAAAGCGCAGTAAATATCCAAATTTCCTATATTATAATAAAATTTCGGGATTTGTCAATCCGCTTTGCCATTTGATATTTTGTGGTTTGCATTTATTTTCTTTAAGATATGCCCTATGCAAAGCAAGCTTTAATTTGCTTCATGATTTTTGGTTTTTACAGCTCCCATAATTTTTTCGATGAGTAAGGGTGAATATGCCTGATATACCAAGCTTGTTATTTTCTTTAGGATATCTTTCGGCATCTTCAGACTAGTGTATTGTACCATATCATACTTCCAAGCGCAAAATAATGTTAGTAATGATTTATTGAGTAAGGATATATCAAGAGGAATAGGTGATAACTTGGAATCTGTACAAATATTGTTTATTGCAATACTATCAATATTTTTTCCATCATAAATAGTTTCAATTACTTTGCATTTTACTAAATCGTACATTAAGATTAAAGAAGCCATTAAAGATGTCTTGAACATTGTATCATGTTGTTGTTTTTCTGAAGGGGTTCCCTTAAATTCGTGCAAGCCAAACTTTTTCTCGTACATGTGTACAGGTGTGTTTTGATCAATTTTAAAATTTTTTAGCTCACTACTCAAATAAGTATATGAAAGTTCATCAACATCGAAGACTTCCGACTTTAAACTAGTATACGACATAATAAATCGATTTGTTAAAAGTTTTTCTATTATTTTTTTTTTAAATTCGGAGAAAGTATCCATTGATGCAAAGGCAACTAGCAGTAAGGCCTTTTGGGCTTTTGAAGGATAACTATTATCACTTAGTGGTTGTTGTAAATTTTTCACTATATTTGGAATATTTCGTGAGCGATGACCTGTTTTTATTTCATTTGCAGAATCTATCAAGGCTTTACTCAAGGCCTTAAAGTTTGTATAATAATAATCGGCGTCTTTGGCGTGAAGATCTAGGCCCCAATCGATTCTTATTTTTTCACTGGCATCATAAAAGATAGGAAGACTATTATCAGGTACGTTCATAAAAAAACTCCTTGTTTGTAATTAAAATTATTTATTTTTTTCTGGATTATTGACTCAAGTTTGATTTTTCATCAAAAAATGCATAAAATATCCAGATTTTATAAATTATAAATAAAATTTCGGGATTTGTCAATTCCTATTTAATATGGTTTCGGGAAAGTAGGGGCACATGTTGACCCCCCTACCACCTATGATAAGATTAAATTAAAGTGTTTAGGAACCAAATATAAAGAGAAATTAATGTATGCAATGAAAGTTTATTATGAAGATATAAAAATAATTTTAAACATTCCTAGAAAAATTTGAATATAATAAGGCAATGAAAATTAAAGTTGGCTTCGATTGTGCATTGCCACCACTGCCCTGCGAAATTCTGCTGGTTGTATGGTTAGCGATAAATCATCCCCTGTTATTTTATCTTTCACATACTTCTCATAAACGTTCAGGCTTTGCCAAGGATGATCTTTCATAAATAGCTTGAGAAATTCGAGATTGTTATGACAGTTATCGTTTACTACGGGAGAGCCGTCTTTGAGTAGCTTATGTATCCACCCCCCGATATTTTTGATTTGTTATCCTTCGTGTATTCTTTTATAGGCAAATTTCACTACATCTACTAAGCGTTGTGAATGGTATTTTCTAGTCCAATAATTAAGAGTGTCATCATCTACATTAAGCTTTTGCTCCTTTAGCCATAAATATACCCTATTTTGTTCCGCGGTTAATTTGTAGGGTGACTTGCTGTTGATTTCGTTGGTTTTACTGGTATTATTCAGATGCATACTTCTACCTCCAATTTGGCATGCAATATGCATATTTATATCAAGAATTTGTTTTAAAAAAAAGACTTCATTACTAGGATGACCTTCGAGTAAAGGAGGCATCCGTAATGAAGTCAAAACATGAACCAACACCGTACTGTAATATGGTTAACAAAAGAAGTAAAGCAGAACAAGAGGCAATTCGCTTGCAAATGGTGAGATATGCCGAAAAACATGGGAAAAATGCTACCGAAAAGAAATTTGGGTGTAGCAAAAATACTGTTGATCTTTGGGTTGAAAGATATAAAATTGAAGGACGTTCCGGACTAGTTAATCGTAGCCGGGCCCCTAAGAATATTCCACATAAAACATCTCAGGAAGACGAAGATTATATCGTTAAGTGTCGCAAGGAAGTTCCGTGTTACGGACCGAAACGACTGAAATGGTTTTTTGAGATTAAGGCTTCTGAAGATGCTATAAGAAGGATTCTTAAGTCCAGGGGCTTGGCAAGAAAGCGAAAGAAAAAGCACCATACAAAAAACGATCTCCGAGCAATTAAGGCAAAATATAAAGCACTCACACACCATCAAGAAGATGTTAAGCATCTGAAGGACATTCCGTATTATTGGACACAAATGCAATCACTAGGCCTTCCTAAATATCAATATACGATTAGAGATACGAAAAGTGGTGGTACAGTTTTAGGATTCGCTGATGAATACAGTGAACAGTATTCAATACTATTCACTTCGTTTTATTTAGATTGGCTAAAGTATTTCAAGGTTGATTTGAGTGAAGTAATTGTGCAGACGGACAATGGAAGCGAATTTGGTGGTGGAAGGCAACGCGGTGTAAAGGTGGATGGATTTGTCGATCTTATAGAGAGTCGGTTTGGTGCCAAGCATAATTATATTCCTCCGAGTATGAGCAATGCGAATGCAGATGTCGAAAGTATACACAATACGATTGAAGTTGAATTTTTTGATTTAGAGAAGTTCAGTTCAAGGGATGATTTCTTCATAAAGACTCAAATGTATCAAAATTTCTATAATTTTTCGCGACCTAACTTTTCTAAAAAAGCTAAGACACCTGTACAAATAATAACAGAAGATAGAAATATTAGCCCGTCCGTGTTATTTACACCTATAGTTGATCTCGATAAATTATATAGAAGTCAGTTTTTCCCTGGAGAGGGGGGTCAACATGTTCCCAATTTGTCCGTATTTAATATGGTTTTTTTTTGTGTTGCATTCCCTAATATCTCTTGCTATACAACCAGATATAACTTTTAATTCACCGCTACTTCTTTGGAGACTATTATGTTCGATAAATCCTTGAAAAGACTGATAGCACGCTTTGTCTGGAGTCAGCTTTTCCTTGTCTTTACTATCAATAATCCATCACTGTACGCTGACACAATCTTCGTCACTAGCTTCGTAGCGACTATGGAGAGGGTACTCTAGGAGCCGCTATTCTGGCTGCGGGAGATGGCGATATTATCGACTGTTCTCCCATTGCTGGACAAACAATCTACCTGTCAGTCTCCTTGCCTGCGATAGGATACAATTTTACATCGTTAACATCATTCCTCACCATTCTTGGAAATGGCGTGATTATCGATGGTGGAAGCACTTACCAAGCTTTCTCATTAGCCTTAGGGTCTGCAACTATTACAGATCTCACCGTTCAAAATGCCGTCTCGCATGGTGGTGCAGGTGGTTCAGGACTCACTGGCGGCGGCGGAACCGGGGGCGGAGGCTTTGGCGGCGGCTCTGGAGGCAGTGCAGTCGAGCTTAAGCTATACCTATGATAACTTTGATTGGAAACATTCTGGCGGCAAAGCAACAATTAACAGCTACTATGGCGGATTCTACGGTCTTTGGAACTGTGATGGATTTTACATTAATGCGGCTGTTCTCGGCGGACAAAACAGATGTAGAACTTCACGCCATCTTAACTTTGGAACGATAGATAGACATGCCCGCTCGCACCACACCGGGGATGAATGGCTGACCAATTTCGGGTTTGAAACTGTTCGCATTAATCTGGATATTTCTTGACGAATCTACACAAAATGTGTAGATTCGTCAAGAAATATCCAGATTTATGCGAACAGTTTCAAACCCCTTATATTAATCTGGATTATGTCCAACTTCATGAACACAGCTTTACTGATCAAGGCTTCTGCGGTATGTTTGATGCCTCGATCTATTAAGATACTGAAATAGGTAATAGATACTGGGTACAGGATGTCAGATTCGACGCCAGTCTTCATTTCTAGTACTCTATTTAATTGAGAAGGAAGATTTAAGCACTAAGGATATTCTTTTTCCATGTCTTTAAGTCTAAGTTGTAAATTCATAATATCTTGATAGTCAGATCCAAATAAATTTTGATCTTTAGTTGATATTTTTTTATTAAGGTCATCTTGTTTCGCTTTGATTCTTGATTTTAACGAATCAATAGTTGTTGAATTAGACTTTTCCCTGCTGAAATGGGGTATGGTAATTCCGATGGCATTGGCATTGTCGGCTTTGCCTTGTCGAACGTGACCCCCTTCGCTAAACTTACTGCGATTTTCCAACCTACCAATTTTATCATCTACGCTTGCTGTAACATATGCGTGTTCTTGTAGTGTTTTTAGTGCACTATCCACAGTGTCTGTTCCTTGGGTCAGTTTTAAGACTTGACTAGCCATGAATTTGCTAATTGCTGACTCGCCCTGCGCATGATCTACTGCATCCCACGATGTGACGTTGCTAAACTGTTGAGGGTCTAACATTTGGGGTGTGATGCCGAGATTGTCCGGATTCAAGTTGTCGTGAATCCCATCAGACATTAAAATGATCTGGTCACCTGGTTTAACCATTAGTGTTGCAACACTAAGGCTTCGTAAGTCGTCAGGTTCATTCTCTTTGCCTGATACCCTTCCACCGCTATCAGTTGGGTCGGTAAGGTTGCCTCGACTGCCGACGCTAATCTCTTGGCACTTTCTTGGATTCCCATTACTGATAACAAATGCCTTACAGTCACCTATCCATGAAACTACTGCATGTCCCCCAATTATGCTGACCTGTCCCATTGTTGCCTCACCGCCTGTATTAGCAGCAGTGGCTGCACTTTTTGCTTCCCTTAAAGCCATAAGGTGCTGTTTGGCTACATCGCGCAGGCTTGACACGTTCTCGGGCTTGATTCCATCTTTGAGGGCTTTAGCTGCTGCATTGGCTGCTTTTTGTGCGCACTGCTGTGATGCCACGCTTTGTCCGCACCCGTCAGCAAAAACCAGATTTAGGGAGTGTTGAGATGTACTCGATGTGCAATAGTCGTGGTTCCTCTCAGTGGAGGCATTCTGGAAAATCATGCCATCTGTATGTCGCCAACCCTCATTGTTTTTATTTTCTATTGTTGTCTCGTGGCCATTTGGGTCTATCGTTACAAATGAAGTTATACGTCCCTCGGCATTTAATAAGACAGAACCTTCTTTAGGTCGCAAGCCGTAATTGTTGAAAGAGCGTGAGGCAATTGTTTCGTCTTTCGGTATACCACCACCCCCTTTGATGTTGACAGGAGTATCAGGGATTCCTTTTAGAATTTCATTTTCAATCTGTTCACGTTTATCGGAAAGACTTTTCACGTGCTCTTTCAACTCTGTGCCAATTTTATTTTTTAGCAAACTATCGAGTCCGAAGACATCTTTTTCGGGATCGGATTTCTCCGTTAAAAGTGTTAAGATCTGAATGGAACCATAAGGTTGTTTATAAGGTATTCCCTTTTCGACATCTTCAGTCGATGGTTTTTTTGCCTCTGATTCTGCTTGTTGGCGAATTTTCTTCACGTCGCTAGATGAAGCCCAGCCCAATTTAACAACCTCATTTTCCAATGTGGCCATGGCATTTTCGTGCTTATTTTTATTTTGATCATCTTTGGCATAATTCTTGCCAGTGGCCAGCCCCAAGAATAGGTCTTTGATAATTTGGGTACTTGATTCAGCATTTTTACTTTTCCAGTCGATATGGAAATCTTTGGGAACACCGGATGATACAATCTCACCTTTCTGCATTCCCAATTCTTGAGTTTTAGTATCTTTAGCAAGTTTTAAGATTTCGTAAAATTTTTTAGTTACAGCGTTATTATTAATGTTTCCACTTGAAATGGAGCCTGCGTGTTCATTGACCCATTCTTTTGCACTTTTTGATGCTATATTGTCTAACTGGGTATGGAAATCTTTCAATTGTTGAGCTGTTACTTTTTGTACTTTTGCGCTACCGGTTATTAGGTCTATTAGGCCTTTTCCAATCCCGTTTTTGAATACTTCTTTTGTCGCCTCCATGCGGGTCATAGCTTTAAATTCACCCTCTTGGAGGTAAACGTACTTTTTCCCCGACAATGAACCGGCTTTTGGTTCTTTTGCAGCCTCTTTGTATGCATTTTGTAATGATTCTAGATTATGATGAGCTGAGATGGATGAGTTTTTTGAAGCATCCATAAAAAACCTCCGAGAATATGATTAAATTATAATGTTTTAGCATTTTGATTCAGGTGTCTTGTTTGGTGCATTTTTATTATTAGCAATAGCTTTAGAGTCTTGGTTAGATTCTGTTTGCATATTCCAATTTCCGTCATGGAAACCTGAAATTCTGTTCATAATTTACCTCATTATTTATAAAAAATATTATAAAAAAATCAATTTATTAACAATCACTAAACTACCTAAGCCAATTATATCATTTATTGATATTAATTCAAATATTTTTTAAACAGAAAAAAGGCAATATAAAAACAGCATAAAGCAGGAGTTATGTTGGGCGGTAAGCTTTCTATTGTTTAATCGTAAGGTCTGAACCTTTCATCTTAATGCATTATTAACAATATTTTGAGCGTCAGCTAGGATTTTTTTTAGGTGATCTTCGCCTAAAAAGCTTTCTGCATAAATTTTATAAATGTCTTCTGTTCCTGAAGGGCGGGCAGCAAACCACCCATTTTTTGTTATTACTTTCACTCCGCCGATAGGAGCGCTGTTCCCAGGGGCTTGAGTTAATATAGACTGAATTTTCTCTCCGGCAAGGTCCGAACTTCCCATGTCTGTCGTGGTCTGTATCACAAGCGAAGGCGATCTCAAAGCGATCCTTCAAATGTATTAAACGTTGCATGGCATAAGGAGAAGAAGGATCCATGCGAATTTGACCGTCCCAATCGACAGTCATAAAACTAAATGCGGGGTCGACAACTTCGCTGACGACAGTAAGATTCAAATTGTATTGATCAGCAATCTTCTTCCAATAATGAACACCTGCACCTCCAAGAGGATCTACTCCTAGGCTGATTTTGGATTTACTTATGATATCCATATCAATCACGTTGATAAGATCATTAATATATTTTTCTTGATAATTATGCCGATGAGTTGTGGGAGCATTTATTGCCTTTTCATATGCAATTCGTTTTACACCAGACAATTTATTTTCAAGATATCCATTAGCTTTCTTTTCGATCCAGCTTGTGACTGCGAGGTCTGCAGGGCCGCCGTTTGGAGGGTTGTATTTAAATCCACCTTCATGAGGGGGATTATGGGAGGGTGTAATGACAATTCCATCGGCAGGGTTTGTTTTTCTGTTAGAGTTGTAGGTAAGAATGGCATGAGAGATCACTGGAGTTGGGGTGTATTCATCACCTTCAGAAAGCATGACTTGCACACCATTGGCAGCGAGCACTTCCATACTGCTTGCCAGTGCTGGGGTAGAAAGTGCATGTGTATCCATTCCTAGAAATAGGGGACCATTAATTTTTTGTTGGAGACGATAATCGCATATTGCTTGGGTAATTACCAAGATGTGATTTTCACTAAATGATTTGCTGAAGGAATTGCAGGTCCATGAATCCAAGCTTCAAATCCTTCAGAAAACAAGGGTTTATCAGTTAAAGCTAAAGTCCAGGCCTGTGCATAGTACACCAGTTTTTGCAACTTTTTATTTGAAATGCTTTTTTAGAAGATTTCAGGCTAAGATAGATAAAATATTCTGCGATGTCTTCAGCGCTTTTGAGCATAAAAATCCTTATTTATTCGACCATTTGGAAAACCGAAAACGATAACTTCAGCCACTTTAGCAGAATAAACCTTTATCAATCAAGGTATAATCTATTTTTCTGCACCCACATAATTGTTATATAAGTCTTTGGTAAAAATCTGGCAAGAGCTTTTTTTCCAGCAACAGGGTCTAATCTGGTCGTGGAAAGCACCGATTTAATCGGTGCTTTCCACAACCCCTTTCTCTAACCATTAAGGATGTTTTTCTTTATCTCTTCGGCATCTTTGATTAATTGCTGTGAGTCCTGTTTGTGAAAATTGAAGGTATCGAGTGCTCTATTTATATGTTTAACTGCCAGATCTTTTTCTTTTTTTGAAAATTTAACCTTGGCCATTTGCATGTTATACAATCCGAAATATTGATGATCATTTTTGTGGTCAAGGAGCTCGTCAGTTTCGGGATTTCGCTCGCTTCTGCAAGCATCTGCGTGTTCTAAACTTTTTGCAATATAGAGTTCTGCTTCATCGAAATTGCTTTCTTTGAGGGCAAAGCCCGATCTTCTACAATAGAGATTTGCCACCAAAAATGGATCTTGCTCTTCAATTTTTAAGCTTTCTCGAATTCTTATTGCTTCCATAAGAAATTTCTTTGCCTGCTCTAGGTTGCCGATCACTGCGTAGTCGCAGGACTTCAAATTGGCAACTCTTGCCAAGAAATGAAGTGAGGGATTAATTTGAGAGGCTTTATCAAGCCATAAATGCGATGCATCAACACTTTCCGGATTTTTTCTTCGTTCAATACGGCTTAATCCATTATAATAAAGTTCCGCAAGCTCCAGCTTGGATTTTGGGTTATCTAAACGACTTAACAGGCTATCAGCAAGGAAACAGACCTGATCAATTCTTTTATGATTTAAGGCTTGTCTATCTGCATTGTCATCTTTTTCTTGAAAGCCTGCTGTATGACCTAAGCCATTACACAGCCAATAAAGCGTGTAACCTAAGGTATGTATTTGATCCTCATCTAGATTGGAATTAAGAATTTGTTCTGAAAATGCTTTAATATCAAGACTGAGTAGTAGATTATCAAATGCTGAGAAGGGTCCGTGATCCATAAATTCATTTAACAAGTGAGCTAGGCTGCCTGTTTTTCCATCGATGCAGCAAAGATTGCACAGTTTGATTGCGTACAGTTGCAGATTTAGAGAAGCGCGCATCATTACCATGCAGTGAGGGTAGCAGTCTTCGTAGCAAAGTCTTCCGTATTTTGTAAAAATTTCGCTAATTAAGAGCAAGCTTTCAGGGTCCCTGGATTGAATTTCGGAATAAGCCCGCTCGAGAGTTAACTTTGCTTTATCTTTTGAACTGATGGCATCTTTTTCTTCGCCCTTTACCACAGGAATCGGAATGACTAATTCTCTTACTTTTTCCTTTATTGTGTTTAAAAGGGATGGCTGTTGGTCAAAATTTGTCTTTGTGCTGGTTAATGATGAAATCATGAAATTTGTCCCCTGTCTTTTATTTATGGGTTCATATTAAAGGATTTTGATTTAAAAATCAATAATTATTATTCATCCCCTCGTCTTACTCTTATTTTTATGCTGTTTATATTTGTTATTATCTTGTTTTTATATATTACTATTTTGACACTTTGTTGACATTTAATTATTTTTATGTTTTAATAAAAACAGTGATATTGAGGGAGGTACGTTATGCAAATGCCAACTGGAGAGAGTCATAATCTTGGAGTTTGGAAGAGGGCTGGGGTGGACCCAACCCTGAAGGATGCCAAAGAAGGTTTGCAGCTCCCCAAAATGGGAGTATATCAAGGTAGAAAGATATCACAAAGCGAGGGAAGTTCTAAGGCAAAAGATGTGTTCGAAGGCTTTAATGAGGCTCTACGTAAAATGCCTGATTGGGGTGTTCGCAGATCACCTCAATCCTTGGACAAGCAGGTAAATCTCCAATTTACACGATCTAAAAAAAATATAACCCATATAGATGGCCAACAAGAGAAAGGGTCCGATAATGTTAATACAAAATCAATCCTTAAAAAAACAAATGCGGTGACCAGAGTTATTGCAAAAGTTAACCCTTTTAAGACAACAAAAGAAGTAAGTCTTGGATTAACAGAAGAAAAATTAGAATTAGAAGATAAAAAACCATATAGATTTGGGACAATAAAGGCGCCCGATAAAAATACTGGAGAAATGGTTGACAAAACATATTCATATGAGAGAAAACTAATGATTGATGCAAAGAATAGGCCAGTACTTTCGGATTATCTAGATAATTTAATGTCATCTGGAAAATCAGTCACTCCTAATAATCTTACCGATGCTTTTGAAAAACAACTCGTCAAGCATTACCCAGATAAATTTTCAGATCAAAGAACTGCTATAAATTTTGTTAAGGGAACCATGACAGATGTTTTGTCTGAATTTTATGTGCAAGTAAAAAATAGACAATTATCATTGAGTGATGCAGTAAACAACTTTAAAGATGAGTTTATTAAACAACTAAAGGCGAAAAATAAAAATGAAGTCGAACTTGATGCTGAGACCCTAAAGGATATACTTGGGGAACATATTGGGGGAAAGTCAGCTAATGTGCCAGAAGATTTCCCAGCAGATATTTTCGCACAAAAAAAGGAAGAGTATGCAGAAACAAATGAAGTTACTTCGGTGATTTATACTGATGAGTTCATCAAGGATTGGGAAAACATGACACCGGCCTTAGAAAAAGTGATGGATAATGCCGCATTCAAGAATCTGCTTCAAAAATGCTTTACTTAAGCACCCACTTTGACTACAAAGGGTCTGAACCTTTCATCTTAATGCATTATTAACAATATTTTGAGCGTCAGCTAGGATTTTTTTTAGGTGATCTTTGCCTAAAAAGCTTTCTGCATAAATTTTATAAATGTCTTCTGTTCCTGAAGGGCGGGCAGCAAACCACCCATTTTTTGTTATTACTTTCACTCCGCCGATAGGAGCGCTGTTCCCAGGCGCTTGAGTTAATATAGACTGAATTTTCTCTCCGGCAAGGTCCGAACTTGTGATTTGTTTAGAAGACAATTTTTTCAATCGCTCTTTTTGTTCTGGCGTAGCTTTGGCTTCTACTCTGTCATATATGGGATTGCCGAGTTCTTGTGTTAATTCTTTGTATATTTCACCGGGATCTTTGCCTAGGCGTGCCGTCATTTCAGCAGCAAGAAGTGCAAGAATAATTCCATCTTTATCTGTGGACCAAACAGAGCCATTTTTTCGAGCAAAGGAAGCCCCTGCGCTCTCTTCTCCACCGAATGTAAGTGATCCGTCGAACAATCCGTCAACAAACCACTTAAAGCCAACAGGAACCTCATAGAGTTTTCGCTTAAGTTTGTCAGAGACTCGATCGAGCATTTGGCTGCTTACCAAAGTTTTTCCCACCATTGCTTCTTTACTCCATTGTTCCCGATGGGTGAAGAGATAGAAAACAGCTGCTGAAAGGTAGTGATTTGGCGGCAGCAGGCCCGAACTTCTGCTTACAATTCCATGTCTGTCGTGGTCTGTATCACAAGCGAAGGCGATCTCAAAGCGATCCTTCAAATGTATTAAACGTTGCATGGCATAAGGAGAAGAAGGATCCATGCGAATTTGACCGTCCCAATCGACAGTCATAAAACTAAATGTGGGGTCGACAACTTCGCTGACGACAGTAAGATTCAAATTGTATTGATCAGCAATCTTCTTCCAATAATGAACACCTGCACCTCCAAGAGGATCTACTCCTAGGCTGATTTTGGATTTACTTATGATATCCATATCAATCACGTTGATAAGATCATTAATATATTTTTCTTGATAATTATGCCGATGAGTTGTGGGAGCATTTATTGCCTTTTCATATGCAATTCGTTTTACACCAGACAATTTATTTTCAAGATATCCATTAGCTTTCTTTTCGATCCAGCTTGTGACTGCGAGGTCTGCAGGGCCGCCGTTTGGAGGGTTGTATTTAAATCCACCTTCATGAGGGGGATTATGGGAGGGTGTAATGACAATTCCATCGGCAGGGTTTGTTTTTCTGTTAGAGTTGTAGGTAAGAATGGCATGAGAGATCACTGGAGTTGGGGTGTATTCATCACCTTCAGAAAGCATGACTTGCACACCATTGGCAGCGAGCACTTCCATACTGCTTGCCAGTGCTGGGGTAGAAAGTGCATGTGTATCCATTCCTAGAAATAGGGGACCATTAATTTTTTGTTGGAGACGATAATCGCATATTGCTTGGGTAATTGCCAAGATGTGATTTTCATTAAATGATTTGCTGAAGGAAGAGCCACGGTGGCCTGAAGTGCCAAACTGAACCCGTTCTGAGAGTACTGTTGGATCTGGTTTCTCTACATAATACGCAGTTAAGAGTTTTGGAACATTCACGAGTTGTGATTGTTCCGCCGGTTTTCCGGCTAAAGGGCTTATTTTCATGTTTTTACCTTAATAAATTTCACTTTATCATTTTTTTTCTTTATCCAAAATATTAATAAATAGATATCATGGGATTGAGCATAAATTTTGAGGAGAGCATGCATGAAATTAAAATTTTTAGGAGCTACTCGAACTGTTACTGGCTCAAAATACCTATTAACGGAAGGTAGCCAACGAGTTTTAATTGATTGCGGCCTTTTTCAGGGGTTGAAAGAGCTTCGATTAAGGAACTGGGAGCCTTTTCCTGAGGATGTAAACTCAATTAGTGCTATCGTTCTGACCCATGCGCATATTGATCACACTGGCTATATTCCCTTATTGGTGCGACAAGGTTACAAAGGTCCAATTTATGCTTCGTCCGCAACTGCAGAGCTTTGCAGCATCCTTTTACGTGACTGTGGCAGAATACAGGAAGAAGACACGAGGCGAGCCAATAAATATGGCTATACAAAACATAAACCAGCTCTTCCCCTGTACACCGAACAAGATGCCATCGAGGCCCTCAAACAATTTAAGACGTATGAGTTTGGCGAAGAATTAAAATTGGGAAGCGACCTTTCGGTTCATATGAGTAGAGCAGGACATATTCTTGGCTCGGCCATTTTGACCTTCCGCAATGGCGATACTACTCTAGTATTCACCGGAGACCTCGGCAGGCCAAATGATCCTATCATGAAAGAACCTGCCATTATCCAAAATGCTGACTATTTAGTTATGGAATCAACTTATGGAAATCGGTTGCACTCCACTATTGATCCCAAAAAAGAGTTGGGGGAAATCATTTCATCTACGGTTCATAAAGGGGGATCAGTAATTATCCCATCATTCGCAGTGGGAAGGACGCAAACAATTCTTTATTTAATTTACTTGCTAAAGCAAGAAAAAGCCATTCCGGACATCCCAATATATTTGGATAGTCCGATGGCAGAAGATGCTACCGATTTACTACTTAGATTTAAATCGCAACTCCGACTTTCTGAGGAAGTTTGCAAAGCAGTCCATAATATCGCTCACTATGTGAAAACCTCTGAAGAGTCAAAGCGTTTGAATAATTTAGTCTATCCTGCAGTCATCATTTCTGCAAGCGGGATGGCAGAAGGGGGAAGGGTGTTGCATCATATTAAGCATTTTGGACCAGATCCTTTAAATGCGATTGTATTTACTGGTTTTCAAGCTTCTATGACACGGGGGGACAGGATTCTTCGAGGAGCAAAAGAGGTAAAAATCCATGGGGAAATAGTTCACATACGAGCACGAATAGAAAATTTGAGTAGCCTCTCCAGTCATGCTGACTATGAAGAACTAATCACTTGGTTGAGAAACTTTCAAGAACAACCACGCACTGTATTTTTGACTCATGGCGAAGCTGAGGCAAGTGAAGCTTTAAAGAAAATCATTGAAGAAAAACTTAAATGGAATGTTAAAATTCCCAATTACCTAGAGGAAATTTCACTATGACTCATTTTCCTCTTTTTCTTGGTTTTCCTCTTTTTTCTTTTTTTTGCGTTTGTCTTTGTCGGACCCTTTTTTCTGTATAGAATCTTTAAGTTTTTTTTCTTCTTCTAGGCGTTTTTCCTCATCTTCAAGGACTTTTCTTCGTGCTAAGATGGTTTCGGCGTTTTCCATATGAGCAAAGTTGCTTTTCCATGATTTATGCGGCCTTTCTGATTGTTGAATGGTTTGAGTCGCTGCATCTTTATGATGACCACCCCCGCCATGGTGATGAACTCCCATTTCGCTTTGATCTTGAGGCATTTGAATAGGTGGCGGTTGACCTGGTTTTCCTACAGCGCCACCGGCATTGCGATCATAACTTGGACTGACATGATGAGAATGAGACGGCTCTAACGGACCCATAGCTTAAACTCTCCTATATCTTCATTATATCAAATAATTATTATATTGCATAGGAGAAAAAAGTGTGTTTTTTTAGAGTTTTTGGATGAGTTTAAAGGGGCTGAAAATTTCCCACGGCTTGAGCCATGAGGACTGTATCATGGGCTCAAGAGCGCTTTTGTCATCGCTTGTTGTCCAAATTTCAAGCTTGCCTGTTCCGGGATTGATCACAAAACAAAAATGGAGGTCATTTAGGCCTTCATTCCAATTACTATCTCCGATATGTACGGCACTGTGATTTAATTTTCGCTTTGTAGCGGGTGATAACTCTTGGTACACAATGCGATCCAAAATCTGAGCTGATTTTATGGGGTTTTCGATGTATTTGCAGATATGATTCCTAAATTGACATATCGTAGTTGTGTCATTTAAATTGATTAGCTCTTCTATAATTTTTTTATTTGCCGTTGCTAATAGCTGCTTTTGAACAAGTTCTACTACTTTTTTTCTATAAACCGATTTAGTATTTTTGTTAGCCACATTTTCCCCTGGTTTTATGACAAGATCTTTCAGCGTCTTACTAGATTTCCAGAAAGCACAAAATGTAGGATGGCCTAGTATTAAGGTGAAAGCATGTACTCCGGTTATTCGCGCAGCAATGGGATAGTTAGGGTTAACTTCAAACCTTTTTCTAACATCTTCAGGGAGACCACGGGTATATGTTACGATTAAGTCGAACAAATCCTCAGTACTGTTAGGTTTAATAATTTGGGGTTGCAGGGCTTCTGGTAATTCTAAATAGATTTGAGCGACAAGGCTGAAATTATGTCCAGTTTTGGTGATCCATGGCGCATATTTTATTTTTTTTGGTTCGGATAGTTTTGGTGTTGATTTTGATGTTTTGGGTTTGTACTGATTGATGATATTTTCTAGGAACGCGTCGGAATTGACAAATTCGTTCAATTCTTTTACGTCGATTTCCGAAAGGATATCCAAAATAAAGGATTTAAATTCTCCTGGAGTATCTACTCGTTTCCATTCGGTCAGGAATGTTCCTGGTGCACCTGTATGTAAGACAAAGGCCCCTTGAGTGGTGCGGAGGTCTTTTGAGGGCGTTGATCCATTGATAATTGGATCGTACAGCATGTGAATGTGTCCAATAAGTTTTTGTTCTATTTTTTTAAGTATTTCTTGTTTATCGGGAGATGAGATACTATCCAACTTAGCTTTAAGGACATCGAGGGTTACATTAATGACATTGGAGGAGATGTGGCTTCCTTCTTTCACTTCTGCCATTGCGGCGATTGAGTTTTCCCATACACCCAAAAGGGGATTGCAAATCTGACCTTCAAATGCGAAACAGGTGGCGATGAGAGGTGATTTGGCTCCTTTTTTAAAGGAGTAATCGGCAATGCCTTCGAGGATTTCTATTACTGTTACATTAATCTTTCCTTCAGTATTTTGGTGTTTATCGGCAAAAATAGAATTCAAGGTGCCCTGACATGCATCTTTATAATTTTCAATCGCAACAGCTTGGCAAGCTTTAATGAATCCAGGGACTTCCCAAAGATCCACGAGAGGCTTGTTTTGGCGGTAAATTTTCCCGACTTTATCAATAGTAATTAGGTGATTTAAGCTCTTATTATTTAATCGCATCAAAAATGGAATGTCCTTCACCACATTTTTTACTTTTCGTATTAACTTACTTTCTCTTAATATGAGTGCAAAATCGTCCAGACACTGATCAAGTTCTGAAAAAAGCAGTCCTATCACCAATGGCGTTGCAAAGCATGAACCATCAGTGCCTTGTCGTACGTGTGAAAGTAAAGCTGATAGTGCAGTTTGCTGGGCATGAAGATCGGTCGGAATCGTCGTTATTGGAAGATCCAGTACTGCGCGAATCACCCGATTGGATGGAATAAATTCTGTATTTGGCTTTAGTATATTGCCTAATTTTTGTCTAAGCGCGGGGCATGACAGAAGGGAATTTAGCGTGTATACTATATTGATCTCATAATTGAGTGGATGTTGAGGCTCGTCGACAAAACAGCGGATGAGGGAGGGGATAATGCCAAAATTAACTCCTCCATTTTTTGTCATTATTAATTGTGCGAGTTCTATTGACAATTGAGTCATTAATGCAATATCAGCTGATTGGATCATCGATTTTTTATGAGATAAGTAATGCATTTCTAATTTGTCCAGCACTGCTTTTAGTTCTTCATCAAAAGCTGTGACAATATCATCAATCGTAAGTTGGAATTTTTTTTCTTTGTCTAATAAAAGAATTAATTTACCAAGTATTTCCATTGCTCCTTTATTGTTTTTAGATAGGTATATGGCAAATTCCAGGATGCTATTATTGCAATTTTTCTGCATGGCCAAACAAATCAATAATTCCTGCAAATAAGGCTGTTTGATCTGAGCTAAATCTTTGCTTACGTTGGCAATTATTTTGAAGTCGTCTCTTAGGCCGATATGATGTTCATCTATAGAAAAATGTGAATCATGATCGTGCAAGGATTTTTGAGAAATAATTTTTCCAACTTCAAGTTTGCGCGAACTGAGTTCTAATTTACTTTTGAATCGTTTAATAATCCTCTCACCGACAAAATTTACGTTTTGGTCGATTTCATTATTAATTTTGTTTGTATCAAATGTTTTTTTGAAAAAAAAGACAGGAGGATTTGGATCGATCATATGGTACCTCTAAAATGTCAAAAAATTACTTGCTTTTTGGTGCTTCTTCTGCGTGGACTTTATCTACGAGAAGATATAGAGGTGGTTCTTTATGCGGTTGGTAGAGAGTCCCTTCAACAATAAAGGTTTTATGTGTTGCCGAATTTTCTTGAATAGATTTGAGAATATTGTCATCGAGCTTAAGATACTTGCCGGCGGGTTCCTCTGGTCGGTAGCTTACTAATTCGAAGCTTGTATTGTCCCCTTCAGAAACTAGCTCGACTCGATCTTTGGTTGCATTGATTCTACCTCGCACCACAACAGCGATGTCATAGAGGCCAACTCCGACCCTTTGCATGGGTCGTTTGATAGCTTTATAGGAAAAAGGTTGATATTTCTTCCATTTGATATTGATAGTTCCAGAGAGATTACTGACTGTAAATGATTCAATTTCCTTAACTTCTTTGAAGCTGTCGTTGAGGAGGACGACGCAGTTCTCGTTGCATGACCGTTCTCTCCATCGAACGACGACGGATTGGATCTCCGCCTGTAGCGATCCTAGACAAATCAACGAAGCTAAAATGAGTAGTTTTTTCATATATTCTGATCTATCTCAAAAATGACCAAATTTGTCAAATAAATTTTTTATCTTCCACGGACAAATTGGGAACATGTTGACCCCCCTCTCCAGGGAAAAACTGACTTCTATATAATTTATCGAGATCAACTATAGGTGTAAATAACACGGACGGGCTAATATTTCTATCTTCTGTTATTATTTGTACAGGTGTCTTAGCTTTTTTAGAAAAGTTAGGTCGCGAAAAATTATAGAAATTTTGATACATTCGAGTCTTTATGAAGAAATCATCCCTTGAATCTGAAATTCTCTAAATCAAAAAATTCAACTTCAATCGTATTGTGTATACTTTCGACATCTGCATTCGCATTGCTCATACTCGGAGGAATATAATTATGCTTGGCACCAAACTGACTCTCTATAAGATCGACAAATCCATCCACCTTTACACCGCGTTGCCTTCCACCACCAAATTCGCTTCCATTGTCCGTCTGCACAATTACTTCACTCAAATCAACCTTGAAATACTTTAGCCAATCTAAATAAAACGAAGTGAATAGTATTGAATACTGTTCACTGTATTCATCAGCGAATCCTAAAACTGTACCACCACTTTTCGTATCTCTAATCGTATATTGATATTTAGGAAGGCCTAGTGATTGCATTGTGTCCAATAATACGGAATGTCCTTCAGATGCTTAACATCTTCTTGATGGTGTGTGAGTGCTTTATATTTTGCCTTAATTGCTCGGAGATCGTTTTTTGTATGGTGCTTTTTCTTTCGCTTTCTTGCCAAGCCCCTGGACTTAAGAATCCTTCTTATAGCATCTTCAGAAGCCTTAATCTCAAAAAACCATTTCAGTCGTTTCGGTCCGTAACACGGAACTTCCTTGCGACACTTAACGATATAATCTTCGTCTTCCTGAGATGTTTTATGTGGAATATTCTTAGGGGCCCGGCTACGATTAACTAGTCCGGAACGTCCTTCAATTTTATATCTTTCAACCCAAAGATCAACAGTATTTTTGCTACACCCAAATTTCTTTTCGGTAGCATTTTTCCCATGTTTTTCGGCATATCTCACCATTTGCAAGCGAATTGCCTCTTGTTCTGCTTTACTTCTTTTGTTAACCATATTACAGTACGGTGTTGGTTCATGTTTTGACTTCATTACGGATGCCTCCTTTACTCGAAGGTCATCCTAGTAATGAAGTCTTTTTTTTAAAACAAATTCTTGATATAAATATGCATATTGCATGCCAATTTGGAGGTAGAAGTATGCATCTGAATAATACCAGTAAAACCAACGAAATCAACAGCAAGTCACCCTACAAATTAACCGCGGAACAAAATAGGGTATATTTATGGCTAAAGGAGCAAAAGCTTAATGTAGATGATGACACTCTTAATTATTGGACTAGAAAATACCATTCACAACGCTTAGTAGATGTAGTGAAATTTGCCTATAAAAGAATACACGAAGGAAAACAAATCAAAAATATCGGGGGGGTGGATACATAAGCTACTCAAAGACGGCTCTCCCGTAGTAAACGATAACTGTCATAACAATCTCGAATTTCTCAAGCTATTTATGAAAGATCATCCTTGGCAAAGCCTGAACGTTTATGAGAAGTATGTGAAAGATAAAATAACAGGGGATGATTTATCGCTAACCATACAACCAGCAGAATTTCGCAGGGCAGTGGTGGCAATGCACAATCGAAGCCAACTTTAATTTTCATTGCCTTATTATATTCAAATTTTTCTAGGAATGTTTAAAATTATTTTTATATCTTCATAATAAACTTTCATTGCATACATTAATTTCTCTTTATATTTGGTTCCTAAACACTTTAATTTAATCTTATCATAGGTGGTAGGGGGGTCAACATGTGCCCCTACTTTCCCGATTTTTTATCTTCCAAATTAACACAATCTTTACGATACTTAAGTACAGTCAGATGTACAATGATGGAGGTTTTGTCATGAACGCAGTTAATACTTTACAACCAGCACTTGGGGGGAATTCCCTCCCTCCAGCAACACCTGCACTTCGAACAAATGTTACTTTAGTAGAGAAAATCAAAGCCGTAGTAATTGCTATCTTTATGGTCATCAGAGATTGTTTTCTTAAAATTGGCAGTTGGTTTGTACGTAAACGAGTAAAATTGGCTCCATTAACTGCACAAGAATTACCCCGACAGGTTACAAGAATTTTTGATCCTAATGGAAGAGGGGAGGCGAGTGAACAAAATCCATTTGAAGCCCTGACCAGGAGAGCTACAATTACATTACAGGAGGGGACTAAATCCCTTAAAGAAAAGACAGCGAAGGGGCTCAATATTTCTCTCATTGCAAATACAGTCAAGGATGCTGTTAAAGATAAAATAATATTTGGCTATTCATACAATAAATTCATAGATCTTTTAAAACATTATTCTCAATCGAATGGACAGCTGCTGAATATTTTTGATGCGAAAGATCGAAAGTATATAAAGTCAGATAAGGTGCGCGAGTGGTCGAGGGATACCACTAAGGATTTCATGCCCTGTTTCAATTTAAATGATTCGGCTATTATCGATGTAGTTTTAAAGAGAACATATCTTAAGTTATACAAAAATAAGCTTACCGATTATTTTGAACGATTTACTGAAACATTCAAGAATTTATCAGAAAAAGCTATTGATGAAATGTATGAATCGAATACCAATATTTTCTTAGAAAAGCCGCTTGGATTGCTTTCCGGAGATATGGTTGTTAAAAAGACAGCAAAAGGATTCACATACTATGAAGAGACAGTGGATCAAACGGTTTCTTTGATAAAAGAATTTTTACAGGATTTAGAAACACCTGGAAGTCATGTTCAAGATGATGAGGCATATGAGTTAACTGCAGGTAAATTATTAGAACTTCTGCAATTTATTACCAATAAGAATGAATTTAGTACCCCTGTTGAGCTTTTTGAATTGCCTGAAGAATTAACTCCTTTGTTTGAAGAAGGTTATGCAATTCTTGAAGAGATTAATTGTGACAGTTTGCAAGAAGCAATTACTGAATTGATGAATAGTTTTGAAAAATATAAACCGTTTGTTGAGCAATATATTAATCCATTGATAGAGAAGGTACATTCAGGCGTTGATATTACAGTGTTCATTAAGGCAAGTCTTTCTAAGTTGTTCAGTCAATATGCCAATGTTTCCAGTTTAACTCGCCTGTTAAATGAGTCATTATTGCCACGAATAGAGAACCGGCTTATACGCCTTCTGGCTGGGAATGCCATGGCTAGCCAGAAAAATGTTGGGAAATATGCCACAGAATTTTTAAAAGTTATTAATGGCGATATAAACTTGCAAAATTTAAGTAATCAACTTCGCCAAACAGTCCATGCTGAGGCGAAGCTATCGAAAGCGCTTGTTACTAATGCGGACGATTTTTTTGCCATTGTGAAGCCGACTCTAGAAGAAATCAAGAAACTCATAGAAGATAACACTCAAAGCACAGCAAATAAGCAAGTCAAGACTATTGAGCTGATTCAAAGATATTTTCTCGGGGCTGAAAGTCAGCATGTGAATCCTGATCTTGGCGTTATTGCCGATGAATTCATTAGGTTGGCGGAGGTAGAGTTTAAGGCAAATGGATTTTCTGCTGCTCTGGCAAAATGGTATGTCAGTAGTGACAAGTGCACCGTCTATTTGAGCAAACTTTTGAGCGATTCTATTTCCCCATATCGAACCTCTCCAAATATTTTCATTGATGCTGTTGCAGAGGCATATGAGAATAAAACTGATGATGAGGAGGAAGAGGTGGATGTAGAGTTAAAAGACATTGCCCCGGTAGTATTAGATCAGGCTCGTGTAGTTAATATTGCAAAACTGGTCCACGACCACATTTCAAAATTATCTGGAACGAAAGATGGATATCTTAATACTGGCAATTTATTTTGGGATACTTTTGGGTCGGATGAGAAGGTGCTTGCTAAAAACATCACTACGTTATTAACAAAACTTCTTGCAAATGCACCTAAAACCGAAGCTTTATTTGCCCAAATTACCGACGTATTGCTCGACAACATTATCCAGGCTTTAGATTAGGGCAGTAAATTATGTTTATTTTTATGATTTTAAATGGGGTATGGTGTAGAATGCGGGAGAGAGGTGGTTATGAGAACACGCACTAAAATTATTTGTACCATTGGACCTTCGTGCAACTCAGTTGAAAAAATGATCGAGCTTATCCAGGCAGGGATGAATGTAGCCAGGCTTAACTTCAGTCATGGCAGCTACGAAGAACATCTGAGCGCTATCACAAACCTGAAAATAGCCCGTTCTCAACTCAACACCCCGCTAGCCATTATGCTCGACACGCGAGGCCCTGAAATCCGCATTGGAAATGTAAAGGACAATCAAGTCAAACTCACTAAAGGGGACCGCTGGAAGTTAGTAAAAGAAATCATCATCGGCGATAACGAAAAAGTTACCTTAACTCCGCCTAATGTTTTAGAAAATATCCCTCTAAACACAAAAATACTTTTTGATAATGGATATATTTCCTCACGGATCATTGAAAAGGTTGCCGATGGTGTTATTGTTGAAATAGAAGATGGAGGTATCATCAGCTCGAAAAAAGGAGTCAATATTCCTAATGTCTCGCTAAATCTTCCTGCAGTAACGGAAAAAGATATTGCCGACATCCGTTTCGGTTGTGAAAATGGAATCGATATTATTGCGGCTTCCTTTGTCCGTTCGGCTGACAACATCATCACCATAAAAAATCTACTTGCAGAACTTAATGCTGAAAATGTCATGGTTATTGCAAAGATCGAAAATAATGAAGGAGTTGAAAATTTTGATAGCACGCTGCAAGTTGCTGATGGTGTTATGATCGCTAGGGGAGATCTGGGTGTCGAAATCCCTTTGAGCAAGGTGCCTAAGTTGCAAAAGGAGATGATCAGAAAGTGCTATCTCATAGGCAAACCTTCTGTAACTGCCACCCAGATGCTCGAATCAATGATGGTAAATCCAAGGCCGACACGCGCAGAAGTTTCCGATGTGGCAAACGCTATCTACGATAGTACCTCAGCTGTGATGTTATCTGGAGAAACCGCTGTAGGGAAGTACCCGATCGAAACAGTGAAAATGATGAAAAATATTGTTGAAGAAGCAGAATCGGATTTCAAGTATCGTAATTTCTTTGATTTGCACTCCAAACTTGTTTATCATGATGTGCCCTCGGCTGTAACGCTAGCTACAGTTAAAACGGCCTATAGTTCAGATGCAAAAGCAATTTTAGCATTCACCAAAGGGGGAGGAACAGGCAGGTTAATTTCCCGTTTAAGGCCTGAAATGCCGATAATTGCAATGACTCCAGATAAAACATGCTTTCATCAAATGAGTATTTTCTGGGGTGTTACCCCATTTTTCGATGAGGAAACCGAAGACTTGCCTAAGGCATACAAGAGAATTTGCGACTTTGCACTTGAAAATAGGATATTGAGCTATGGAGATTTAGTTGTGGTGATTGCTGGATCAACATTTGGCGTCTCAGGCACCACCAATATGATGATTGTTGAAAATATTGGAGATGTACTTATCAGAGGCCTTTCTGGGTACGGATCTAGAGTTCATGGTAATGTGTTTATGTTATTTTCCACCGAAGGCATCAAACCTTATTCGGTGAGAGGGCATATTGTTGTTATTACTAAATTTGACCCCTCATACATCTCCCATATTCATGAGGCTTCTGGTGTGATTCTGCAGAATTCTATTGATGATCAAGCTTCTGAATCGGCTTTATTCGAAGCTGCACGCAAATTAAATAAGTCCTTCATCATTCGTGCAGATGGAGCGACCCGTATTTTAAAGGAAGGTCAGTTGGTGACGCTAGATCCAGAAAAGTCTTTAGTTTATAAGGGAGTTGCTACATCCTCTTAAAATCCGATTTGTAATAATGCTTGCAGCCCATAAATTCTATATTTAGTCTCAAAGAAATCGTATGGATAATTTGGCTTCCCGCCAAGGTGTCTAAAGCGATAAAACGGAACAGCCCTTAAACTCACATTTCTACCGTAAACACATGTGATGAACTCAATGGGGATATCCAGCTCGTACTGCCACATGCACTCTATGTCCAATTTTACATCATCATGCTCATGATCATGTGTGACGCGGTCTTTACCGTTTAACATGTATTTTCCACGAAAATCAATCCCTACGACAAGACTTTCTCGAATGCTCCAAGTTGTGATCAGACCACACGCGCCATATCGAAAGGAATCTTGTAATTCACAACTGATTGGGGAGGGGTGGTGGAACCTGTTTGTGCTATAAAATGCCCCGTAGGCTACATAAGGAGTCAAAAACAAACGATTCAAGTATGGAAGATGCCAGGTGAGTCCGAACCGACCTTCAACTTGGGAATCGGTAAAAGTGGATTTTAGCTTACTTCCAGAGCCAGTTTTGCCATGGGCGTTACCGGTTGTATAATAGGCATCGAGAGCCCAGTAAAGTGAGTTGCCCGCCATTCTTTCATAGAGAAAGTGTCCTCCGTACATAAAAGAAGATTGTCTGCTTCCACCTTCTCTCGTTCTCTTCACGTAGGAGAATTCAGGCCCAATATAAAAATAATGCGGGCCGAGGGTGAAACTTCCAACTTCCTGAAAGAATCCTAAAGTCAACGCCGCTGTGATAAGTAATCGTTTTATCATAAGTCCTGAATATACGATGTTTAATTAGGATTGTCAAAATGAAAAAACTTCTTGAATGAATTCAGGCATTTGAAATATAGATTAGACTAAAAAGAGAGTCCCATGAATCGATTAATGTTGGTCTTAAGTTTGCTCTTTACAATGGTCTGTGTTCAGATGTCACTGAGTGCAGTAACCCGTGATTTTTACGAACCAGTTAAGCATACCGAGCAGAAGGATATTCTTTTTATTATGAAAACGCTCGCACGAAAGTCGCTTCTTGAGCTCCTTAAATATAAGTCCCAACTTGAAAAAGCGGGGGATAGAATCGATCACATTCACCCATTTGTATTTTTGTCCCACATTTTCACCGATGAAGAGCTTAAAGCATATATTCATGCCATAAAAAGAAGAGGGAGTTGGGTATGGGATGAGTTTATCAGCGGTTTAAAGAATACCCTGAATTTCGAGGCAGATAAAGGTAATCTCAACGAAAAAATAACTAGAGAATTTGCTAAGAATATTGAGCTTGATTATCAAATTATTGGAACCCACGTTAAAAATCGTGACTGGGAATCATTTTTAAAAGCACTCATTACAAATATACCAAGAGATTCAGAAGCTGAACGTTATGACATGTAAAAAAATATTATTAACTGCCGCAAGATCACCAGCTGCCCTTGAAGTTGCTCGCCATTTGCACCATGGAGGCCATGAGGTATATGTCGCGGACCCCATATTTCTACATGTTTCTCGGTTTTCCAATGCAGTAAAGAAATCTTTTATAACTCCCATCCCAAGCAAAGAGCCCAATCTCTTTATCCAATGTCTTATCGATATCATAAAAAGGGAAAATATTGACCTGCTCATTCCGATTTGGGAAGAAGTTTTCTATATTTCGAAGGCAATCGACCAATTTCCAAATACATGCAAAGTATTTTGCTCTCCATTTGAATTAATGCATAAGTTACACAATAAATTTTCATTTATTCAAGAATTGGAAAGGCTTGATATAATAACACCAAAAACTGTACTACTCAGAAATCTTGAGGAGCAGGAAAATATTAGATTAAACGGCCCTTATGCTATAAAGGCATGCTATTCTCGAGCTTCAAGAAGTTTTTTTAAAGTAACCAATGGAGAGCTACCCGAAATTATAGTTCAATCCACAAATCCCTGGATTGCACAAGAGTGGATCGACGGTGAGAGGTTTTGCACCTACAGCATTTGCAATCATGGGAAAGTGTCTGCCCATGCGACATACCCAGTTTATTATACCCTGCAAGATAAAAACTCATGTATTGCCTTCGAGGCATTCGATCATCCTGAAATCTTGGCATGGATAGAAAAACTAGCGGCAGGTTTAAATTACACAGGACAATTTGCCTTCGATTTTATTCAACGAAAGGACGGGACTCTTTTCGCTATAGAATGCAACCCACGAGCAACTAGCGGAGTTCATTTATTTACTTTGAAAGACGATCTTAGTAAAGCCTTTTTGAATGAGACATTAGGACCCATTATACCTAAGCAGGGTGCCAGCAAGCAAATTGCCACAGGAATGTTGATGTATGGACTGAAATTTGCCTTCACCGAGAATAGATTGGCAGAGTACATCAAAAAAATCATTACCACACAAGATGTTGTTTTCTCGTGGAAAGACCTTAAACCTTTTATATTTCAGCCATTTGTATTCTTTAACTATTGGCTAATTAGTCTAAAAAGAGGTTCCACCATTCCAGAGATCTTCACCGACGACTTCGACTGGAACGGATCATAGATATCTCGTTACTTCACAAAAAAAACAGGATATGCCTCTATAATCGCACGCCTTGGAAAAATAACAGGATATGCCTCTATAATCGCACGCCTTGGAAAAATAACAGGATATGCCCCTATAATCGCACGCCTTGGAAAAATAACAGGATATGCAGGATCGCAAGGCGGCAGGATATGAAGGATGGGGGAAGAAGGGGGTAACCTTCTTCCTCCCATCCTTCATATCCTGCCGCTTTGCGATCCTGCATATCCTGTAGAATATTTCAGGAAATGTAAGATAGGAAGGTACAGGATATGCCCCTATAATCGCACGCCTTGGAAAAATAACAGGATATGCAGGATCGCAAGGCGGCAGGATATGAAGGATAGGAGGAAAAAAAGTTAACCCCCCTTCTTCCTCCCATCCTTCATATCCTGCCGCTTTGCGATCCTGCATATCCTGTAGAATATTTCAGGAAATGTAAGATAGGAATCAACAGGAATTTATCAATGATGATGGAATATCTTGATTGGTATTTCAAAAATTGTGGTAATGTGTTAGAATTCCTGCATGAATAAGAAATTTAAGGTGGTCACTTTAGGGTGTCGCACGAATCAGTATGAGTCACAAGCGTATCGTGATCAGCTATTGGCCATGGGCTATACTTTGGCGAATGAGGATGAAAATGCCGACTTGTGCATAGTCAATACCTGTACAGTAACGGAATCTGCTGACAGCAGCAGCCGTCATGAAATTCGACAGCTTGCCAAAAAAAATCCATCATCCCGCCTAGTTGTTACCGGATGCTCTGCCGAGCAACATCGAGATGCCATCAAACAAATCCCTGGCGTCACAGATGTCGTTTCAAATAAGGAAAAAGATAATTTACTTTCCATCGTTTTTCCCGATGAAGAGGTCCCGGAATTTTCAATTAAACATTTTGAGGCCCATACCCGTGCTTTTGTAAAAGTTCAAGATGGATGCAATTCTTTTTGCACCTATTGCATTATTCCCTATGTAAGGGGACGCTCTCGTTCTCGGACAATTCCAGATGTCATTAAAGAGGTCGAAGGCCTCATTGCCAATGGTTTCAAAGAAGTTGTCTTAACGGGCATTAATATTGGCGATTTTGATGGAGATGCTTCCGATTGTCTAGCTGATTTGGTCAGGGCTGTTGATAACGTTCCAGGCCTTGAAAGGCTTCGAGTGTCCTCAATAGACCCCGATGAGGTCGACGATAACCTCATGGACGCCATCATTAATGGTAAAAACACCTGTCACTCAATGCATATTGTGTTACAAGCCGGATCAAATGTCATTCTCAAGCGAATGAACCGCAAATATACCCGCCAGGTTTTCATGAATACAGTCGAAAGACTACGAAAAGCCTCTCCCAAATTCACTTTTACCACTGACGTCATTGTGGGATTTCCTGGTGAAACTGAGGAGGATTTCGCAGAGACTTTAGATGTGATCCGTGAAGTAAAATTTGCCAAAATACATATGTTTCCCTATTCCGAGAGACCTCGGACTCGAGCTGCTTTGTATGAAAATAAAGTGCCCCACCAGACCATCCAACGGCGCAAACAAGATGTTCTTAGGGTTTCAGAAGAAGTTGGATATCAGTTGCGTGCCGAATATGTAGGTAAAAAGATGGTTGTCCTAACGGAGTCTAAGGATGCATCCGGCAGGATGGCTGGACACACCGAAAACTTTCTTCCAGTGATCATTAACGAAGGAGAACTACCTTCGAATTATTTAATCGAAGTTGAACTTGTAGAAAATACCCCAGAGGGATTGATGGGAAGGATTTGCTGTGGATAAAAGAATCATCATCGCTCAGAGGCAACGGCCGTTTTCTCATCAACCCGGGACAAAAACAGTTTTACCGGGTTCTTTATTGCCTGTTACGGTCTATCCTTGCCTGCTTGAGGTTAATGGAGAACAGTTTCCCATTACCCTTACTGGTCCAGTAAAAGATTTCACTGTTATGCTCGATCTTGAGGTAGGATGTGTCAAAGTATGGGGACATTATCAAGAGGGATTTTTACGCTATCGAATTCATGGTACATTGTCCGGTCGATTTTCCATTGTTATCGAGAAGTCACCAAAAGAGGGTCTGTTTCCTGTTAACGATGATCAGTTATATGTAGTTCCTGCGATGGAAAGGCTCTTTTTGGGTTGTAACAAGGCTCAGGATTGGGATATGGTCAAGCGACGTATGGATCCTGCAGAAATTCTCCCTTTTTGGCATAGGCTAGGACAGCAAGTTCCAACCGATTCCACTCAGATTCCTTCTCTAGTACATGCTTTCCAAGCTCATTTCGACGGTATTATGGCGCCACGCAACACAGATACTGATTATCAGGGGCTAGAACTTGTTCAGAATCCCGGAGCCTTGTTGTCGGAAGGATGCAAAACCATTCGTTCGTTATTTTTTAAGCAACAGGGTAATATGATGGATATTATTCATTCGGAATTTCATTGCGGTCGGATGATTAATATCTCTTGTGGTCCATTGGGAATGCTGGATATGGAATGGACTAAGAGGTCTCTGCGCCGGATGGTGTTTCATGCAGCAACCTCTGCTGAGATTCAATTTAATTTTCCCAAAGAGCTGAAGCGCTTTCGAGTTTCCCTCAGGAGAAATCAAAAGGGAAAAAACTTCTCTTGTGGTACACCTATTGTTTTTGAAGCCAATCAATCCTACCTGCTCGACAATTTTGAGAAATAAGAGAGTATGGCAGTGGACGAGGGTGTTTCAAATTAACCGATTGACCATTTCGCTCAAAATTGCCGGACAATACCCATAGGTTTTTCGAGGAGAATGGCTATCTTGCTATTACCTATTTCATAAAATGATTCCCTGAAGCCATCGATGACGGTGTTCTCTCGGACTGGTACCCACGATCGTTTATGGTCAAATTCCCTTGTCACGAAAGTTTCGCTCAACGCAACTGCACTCTTTTTAATGGCCATATTTTGTAACACATTATGTAGAACATGATTATCTTCTAAGTCAAGTTTCGTTAGATCTAATACAGTATAAACTTCGGTTTCATCTGAATTATCTGCAAACACTCCTAGTTATATAACCTCATTATATAAATTTTATAATTATATTACAAGTACCAATATCTATTTTCTGTAGGAACGAATTTTACGGCATGATAATTTAATGATAAGGCTTAAAATAATAATGATGGGCACTGCCATTCTCATGATTCGATAACACACTTCAGGAATTTGATCCGATTGTGCTTCAGCGCCCTTCTCACAACACCCTTGCGTGATAAGTTCTGTTTCTTTCAATACTGTATTGGATTCCAAATACGCCCAATATAAGAGAATAAATTGTGGTACTAAAGTTATAATTCTTTCATTGCCAGCACTCACATATCCAAGAATCTTTTCTAGCATTGGATGCTTATGCTGTTCCTCGAATTGTGGCAATAATGCGGGTGCCCTATCTTCGAAATCTTCCATGGGTTGATATTTTAAATGAGATGCTTTTTCGATAATAGCTGAAAAAAATTGTGCACAGAAGCCTAAATCAAAGTTATTTATTATTAAAGGCAGAAAAACTTTAGGTTTTGGAATTGGAAAATTGCATTGTTTAGCAAAACAAACTGTTAAAAAATCATTAAAATTGTTGTAACCAATTTGTTTACAACAATTGATGACTCTTGAGGACATTAATAAATGATCGCTAAATGCATTTAATCCTAAGCATACTAAAGTTGCACATGTAATGTATAATATATTCGAATTAGTAAAAACAGAATAACTAATATTACGTTCTTTAATAGTGTTGGCGTAGGCATTTTTGAATTCGTTAAAGTATTCTGAATAATTTAAGAACAGTTCTTTGTCATGAATAAGATTATGTAGTTTTTTACATGTTAGTCTAAGCGCTTCTTTGTCAAAAGTGCCTGTTTTATTGATAATGTAGCAAAGTACATCAGAAGGTATAGCTAAAAATGGGTGATTATCATTCAAGTTACAATTATTCATAGTTTCAGTCGATGATAGTCACACTTGGGAAGTGTTCGTTTAGCATTTTTTTGAAATCGGAGTGGTCGACAACAGGCGCCTTGGGAATAGGATTAACAATGGGTTGCGGGGGAGTTATAGGTTTGGGTTTAGGCTTTATTGTTTGAACTGGTGGCAGGGGAGCAACTTTTGGAGATTGTATTTTGAAACAATTGCGAAAATAATCGCAGGTCTTTTTGTCTGAGAATATCCAGTCGCCGCTATCAAACTCCTCTAGAATGTACTGCTTTGTCTGTTTGATTAGGTCGTTCAATTTATCACCTCAAATTTGAGAAAGATAGCGCTTAATATGCGGGATTTGGTTGTGAAAGCCTCTTTGGCTATAGCGTCTGCAGATGTAGTATTCAATCGAATTTTTCCCTTTTGGGTACATTTTGTCAAGCAGGCGTTGACAAAACTTTTCACCATATATGCTATCAAGTTGGGAATGAAAACGCAAGATAAAGTAGATGATATTTTCATTTTGCCGATATAGGATGAGAACTTCGGATATTTGCCTGGCAAGACTGGAGATGCAATGGGACATTTTTTCAATAATGCCCTTTAAAGCGATGAACTCCTGTGGTTTAGGCGCTCCTTGATGGTGCAGTTGATGGATGATGTCTAGGGCTTGCAGAGAATAGATCCAGCTTCTTTCAGCCGCTTCCATCATGTAGTTGTCAGTTCCGCCGACCTTTTCGACGTAAAAGGCACAGTAGTTTTTTAATTTGATAAGGATCCCTTGACTAAAGTTTCTTGAGAAGAGTCTCATAGTGTCGTAGTTGTGTGAACCACTAAGTCTGATCATTGATTCAAGGATAGATTTCACAGATTTTGCAACTTGAGTTTTATTGCGAGGAGCTTTTTTGAGTTGTGCTAGGATTTCATTGGTTTCATTGACGCTTAAAAGAAGCTCAAAAAGGATAAATTGGATGACGAGTCCCACATCTTTGTGGAAGCTTTTTCTATTTGCTGGAGGTTGCTCAACAAGAGTGCGCATGCTGTAAACTTATCAAGAAGTGTGAAAAAATCGCAATAAAAAAGTGAAAAAAATTAAGCTTTTCTATCTTTAAGTAGATCGACGAACATTTCGTGAAGTTTGTCTGTGCGGGCTGCCTGTTGTCTGCCTTCTTCGCGAATGCGTTCGGATTCCTCTCGAATGGATTTTGTTTCTTCGCGGATGGATTTTGTTTCTTCTTTAATTTCTCGATAGAGGAATCCGAAGAATGCGGTCATTGGCACGAGTAGTCCGAAAAATTGTATTAAGTCCATGGTTTTTCCTTATTTTTCCACAGCATAGCATTTTTGGGGTTTTAAATCAAGGAGACCTTGAAGGTAAAATGTGTTGCTTTTCTCTGTAGAGAATACTAAATTCCATTGTTAAATTATAAAAATAACTACTAATAATATATTTATTTAATTATAATAAAGTTATGGGGGGGTGTTTTATATGGATAGTTTACGAAATGGTATGTATAAAGCTTTATTAGCTTTGGATAAAGTTTGTGACTATGTTCCGGTGGTCGGTTCAATCACTAATGGTATTAATGCAGTTATCAAAAAATATATTGAAAAAAATCCTATTGGTAATAGAGTAGGTGGTCCAGATCCAAAAGAACATTATTTTAATTACATCAAGAGTAAAGAAAACTCTCGAATGGCATTAGGGGCTATCCCTCTTGTCGGCAACGTCATACTTGGCGTAAAAGATATTGCTTCTGCTGCAAAAAAACGCAATGAGTTATTTGCTGATAATCGGGCTCAATCAATATTATCAAAACAAATGGAAACCCCTAAAGAAAAATCGGTTATAATGGACGAAAAGAAATCATTATTTAATGAAGTTGTTCTTAGAGGACCGGAAGCTCCGGATAATCTTCATGGGCCTGGGATTCGACAGGATAGTTTTCTAGAGAAAATGTATGTAATTGCTTGTAGATTAGATGTAGATAAAAAACCTGAAATTATCAAAGGCAGTCTTTATATTGGCGTAGGTTCAGTTGAAGTCGCACATAGGGTTGTTGTATCTAAACTTAATCAAATATTGACGATTGATGGAAATAGTGAGCAGAGGTATAAGGTATTAGATTTAAGCAAGTTGGATGTTGATCGTAAGGAAACCTTGCGTAGCTGGTTGATTGAACGGGGTACAGAACGCAGAGCTACGATAGAAAGTGAAGCAGTTATTTCTAACGATTTAGGAAGTCTGTCTGGAAATCAAAATGAAGAAGCTGCACCACGACAGGAAGAGACTATCTACGTGTTAAAAGGTGGCACTGCAATTATTTTAGATGAACCAAAGAGACTAGGTGAATAAGAGGTAAGTAACAGGAGGTATTAAATGGATGGTATACGAAATGGGATGTATAGAGCTTTGTTAGCTTTGGATAAAGTTTGCGACTATGTGCCAATCGTCGGCTCTATTTCTAATGGTATTGATGCGCTTATCAAAAAGTATATTGAAAAAAATCCTATAGGTGAAATGCCAAGCGCAGATCCAAAAAATCGATATTTTGAGCACATTAAAAGCAAAGATAATTCTCGAATGGTGGCAGGAGCAATCCCGCTTGTTGGGAATGCGATATTGGGTGTAAAGGATATTAATGCTGCTATACAAAAACACAAAGAGTCTAATGCTGTAAAGGAGGTTGCTGCTCCTGTTGTAAATCAAAAAACAACGAAAGATTTTCTGGAGGAGAAGAAATCATTATTTAATACAGTTATTAAAGAGTCCGAAAGTGGGCGTGTATTAACTCAAAAAATTTACGAAATTGCTTGTGGATTGCATTTAGAGAAAGACATTGATCCAAATGTTTTAGGCTCTGGTCTGACAGATATGATCCCAGCAAGTATTTTTACTCAAAAGCTAACGATTAATGGTGAAAGTGGTCAAACGTTTCGTGTGCTTGATTTAAGCCAACTGGACGATGAGCATAAGGATGTACTGCGTAGTTGGTTGGGTGAAGGAAGCAACGCCGCTATTGAATCTGAACATCAAGATATCACATTCAAAAAAGGAGTGCCCGCACGCGAAAATCTAGATCGAATGCCTCGATATGAAGAAAATATATACATTTTAAAGGGTGGCACAGCAATCATCTTAGATCAACCAAAAAGACCTCTGTAAAATTATTATTGTCGATTTCTGGGTGCAAGTGAGCAAGTGATTTGATATAGCAATTTTCGTTGCTGGTATACTATAATCCTGCTTATGATTCCGAACTTGGTGCCTGTTGCTACATCTAGAGTTAAGCCTCTTATTGAGGTGGGTGGGAAGAAAAAGAATGAAGTGCATATTGCTTCACCTGTATCGCATCGCTCCAGCCTTCTATCGTCTTTTCTGGATTTACATCTCATTTATCCACCATTCCCTTTTGAAATAAAAAATCAGGCCATTCTCGATAGGCTCGATTCCCTGCCGGGAAGGAAATTGCTCGATTGGGTTATCGAAAAAATAGGAAGTGCAGATGTTCTCGAATACCATTTTGTTGGCAGTGCGATCAACGATGCTTGCAAAAATGATTTTTTCCTAGATTGCCTTGCTCTGCTTAATTTGCCTGCTGAGATGAAAGAGGATATTGCCAAACTGATCGTTAAACGTACAAACGAGTTTAAGGATGTCGATTATAGAATAAGGGTCGATTCTAATGTTGATCTATTTCAACTTGCCGAGACCTTGAATAAGACGACCTTGATTCAAGCGGTGTATCGTGCTGAGGATAGAAGTTTATTAATTATTCCTAGTGAACAAATGGATATTAAAGTTGATATTTGGGTCTACACAGGCGAAATATCCGGCTATGCTTTTTGTACAGATAACCTTCGAATCAACCTCAAGACTTACAGGATCGAAAGCGATAATCCTTGGGGTTGGTGGAGGGGTCAGGTTTTTCGTGTAATCGATTTGACGAAAAGCGGCAATCGACATCTCTTCATGAGGCTTGTTGATAAGGAAGTGAACCGTTATACAACGACGAAAGGGACAGAGTTTTTCTTTTATGACCTATGGGATCCAAACGAATATAAACGGGTTGAGGAGGTATCGGTACAACAGCTTTTCAAAAGATTGACTGTTCAACGCATATGCCTAGAGCATTGTAAAGACCAGTCTCAGTTGCTGTTTCTAATAAATCAAACCTCCCAAGTAAATGGAAAAATAACGTCGAACCGCTTTCTAAGTACATTTTTTGATGCTTTAAATTCCAAAAATAAGGTGGCCCCTTATTTACATGCGATTGTTAGATTGATAGCCGCAGTGGCTCTGCGTGAAAGATGGAAAAAGCTTCGTGTTAAATTGCTGAAGCATGAAGACGAATGGTATCTACGCATGCGCCTTGAGGGTCAAGATTTATTACTCAAATTTCAACCCTATATTGATTTATCTTTGTTATCCGGCTTGGATGAAAAGACTTGGGAGTATTTGAAAAAAGTGATGCATTCTCTTTGGTTGGACGGGATTGAATTGCGTCCCGTCGACAAAAACTTCCGTTCAGAAATCAATAAATATATAGATAACGATCTTTATAAAAAGTTAAAGCAGCTGTTTTTACATGGTGTTAAGAGTGTTTCAGTAGATAAATTTATATCATCTCAACAGAAAACCCTTGCTGAATTTTTGATTCAGAATTGTACTGAGCCTGCCGAACTCCTTTGGCAGGGTTTGGAAGTATTGACAAATTATGATCAACCCGAGATCAAACGGAAACTATGTTGGGAGGCTGTGGAGAATTGTTTGCAATATCATGGATATAATCAGGCTGCCGAGCTAGTTAGGGGGCTGCGCATGGAAAATATAGAGCCGGAGTGCGGCTATGAATTATTCTTTAACAAGCTGCTAGACGGTAATTGTAATGAATCTGTTCTTCAAACATGTAATCCATATGGTTTTGAGCTTGCTTGGGGGGAACTTGCAAAGGCAGATTCGAGAAGTCGTAAGCAAAAATTGGTTGAATTGGTGGATGCATCAGAGGCGTCTGATGAGGAATATCTTAGGATTCGCGATTTGACAAAAGTTAAGTCAGTGAAGCTTTCCGAGGCACGGCTGACATCAATCATGGATTCGCAAGAGTTAGCAGTAGTTTGTCCATTGATTGATAGGCATGATAGAATTGAATACAAAAATTTGCAATATTGTGAAAAGTTAAGTGGTATCATTTTGGGGGCGATTGCTTCATTGGGATATTCTTCACTCACACCTACATGGATTGCAGCTTTTTTGAAATCGGGTAGGTTCATTGGAGAAAAAAAAGATGTTTGTTCGTTTCTGGTCAAGCAGGATATTGACACAGATGTAAAATCTGAGTTGCTGCGAATGTCTGGAATTCATGATAAAGACCTTTGGAGACATATTGTAGGGGAATATTTACGAAATAAAGGCGAATGGCCGAATGATTTCACTATTGGTGGTATGCCGTCGGAAACATTAAGCGCCTGGTGCACGATTATTCAAAATGCGGAGAAAACCGATAAGATTATACCAATTATCTCAAAGTTAGATGATGAATATGGTCTTAAAAAAGTTGTTCTATTACATCTTTTGAAGGGATGGGGGAAGAAGCAAATCCATCATTCTGTGTTAACTCTTCTTGATACAACAAAAGATAAGCTTCCCTGGGAAGAGATTGTCAAAGAGGCAAATAGTCCTCTCGACATTCTGACGAATCTAAAGGAAGCTAATAGAGGTGTGTTTAATGTTTTTCCGGCCCTAATGAGTGTTGTAAATCCTAAAAATGCTGAATTTCTTTTTTCGTGGTGGATTACAAAAAAAATGGATCAACTTGAGCATGAGCAGGCTTTGAGATGCTGTGGAGATAAATGGATCAAAGAATGCCTTATGTTAAATCCTAAGAAGGCTCTCACATTTTTAAAGAAAATCGCTTGTCCTAAAACGATCACATTTGTGATAGAGGTAGCTGGTGCAAGGGATAATATTGATAAAGATTTATTTGAGTTACTTTTGAGGGCATCATTTGATGTAAATGATCACGGTAAAACAACAGATTATGTGCTTGATAACTCACCAGCAAAGACCATTCAAAATGTTGAACTCGCTGCACAGGTAGTTATGTATGCCGATCAATTATTGCGAAATCCACAGGGTAACCTGCATGCTATCGGTAGATTATGGGCTCTTATTCCAAAAATCTTTATTCCAAAAGATATGCCTCCGCTTGCACCTTCTCATCGATTGCTGGCCTTATCTAAAGCAGGGTATATGCCGATTGTGATTATGATGCTTCACGAAAGCAATTCTATGGAAAGAAAAAAAGTTGAGCCGAAACTCTATTGTGAAATCGTGCGCAAACTGCAAGACTCTGAACGGAAAATTGAGCTCCTCTCAGGTTGTCGGGTTTCATCACCAGCTCTTCAGGACATTTGGTATAATATTGCATTTGCTGGAGAGCCGCGCAGGCCCATTCGCTGTAAATTAAATTTGGTAACTATTGGCCATCAAGTTGGCATTGCTGCAGATGTCGTTCAATCTTTTGCAGTAGACGTGCTTCAAAACATCCATTTCAATACAGATATTGAATTGAGCCTTATTGATTCAGTTTATCAATTGCTCGATGTCATTAAGACCCCTGAAATATTTAAACTTTGGGAGGCCCTGGAAAAGACAGGCAAAATTTCGAAAGGAAAATTATGGAGTTCGGCTCTTTCCATTATCAAAAATAGTCAGAATGCTCCTCAATCTGCATTAGTTTACTGGTTAGCTGATAACATAAATCATGGTAGTTCAGAAGAATTTTTTGTATTGATGCAAACTTTATTACCCAAATTACCTGAGGAATTGACTCACAAAATCGCTAATGGATTCCTTAAAGCTCTCGCTGTATCAGGGCATGCCCAAGCCAAAGAGCTCTTTTGGAAGTACACAAAAGGAACCTCTGTTACTATGGAGGAATTAGAGGCCCTTGACCCAAATTACGAGCAAACTAAATTGCTTTTGAATGCGATGATTGACCGCTGTAAACCCAATTCAGAAAATGTTAAAAGTATCTTGCTTGTTTGCCGCATATATGCTGCTTGCTTTACTGAACATCGATACTGGGCCGATGTTCAGAATATGACACGACAGTTGGTTATTCTGCTTATTAAAATTCTACCTTTTGCCCAAGATGAGAATATAACTGTTATACTTGATTATGTAGCTTTTCTGTCAACACATGCCTCTTTTCACAAAATGCAAGATGCTGAGCAAATACTTCTCGATAATTTTGAATTTCTTTCCCATAATTGTCTGTCATTGATAACTACGGCAATTTATGCAGAAAAGTACATGTGGAATAAGCGTTGGGATTTTATTAAACTTCTTATTGATTCAGGTGTAGAAACAAAAATATTTTTGGCTGTGGTTTTAATTGAGCGAGAACCTGAAACGATTATTCGATTAGATGGAGCCATGTTTCAAAGGTTGTTTGGGATCACTCTTCTTAAAGAAAAATGTCTTAAAATTATCGATAAGGCTTTAAATCCAAAGCAACAATATATATTTCAACTTATCGTATTTAGGGAAGAACTCAAAATGCAAAAAGAAAACTCTTTGCCATTTCTTTTAATCTATATACAAAAACTTATTTTTCTGGTGAAGGATGATTCAGTTTTACCTCTTAAACCTTTTCTTCCGCCTTTGCTGCATTGCATATTTCAGGCCAAAGACGGGAGGGACCTCTTAATATTCGACAAGCTTAAGCAAGGAATTATTGGGAGACAGAATTCTATTGAAACTTCATTGTTAATGCTAGTAGAAGCCAAGAAGACAGATAATGAAAATATCCGTATTGAAATTTTTGAATATGTTTGTACGACGCTAGAAAGAGAGCGTATTACCAAGCCTGAAGACTATAACCTTCTAATTGATATTTACAAAGTCTTAGAGCTGGCATCGATTCTAGTGCATACACATGACTCATTATGTAAATTTATTAAACGCCTAAGTAAGGCTAGGAGGAAAATTGAAACATCCCCTTACAATGAAATAGAGATCCAGCGGTTGTTTGTTGCGACTCTTATGCTGAATAGCGAATTTCATAGATTCTGTCCTTCTATGAAACTTCAGGTACGATTCATTGTGGATATTATTATGGAGTTGAAGAATTATAAAACCCAGTCCACCGTAGATTTCTTGCAGCATATTATGTTTATTACTGCTGATCATGTGCTCTATCAATTTCCAGATGCATTTTCACTTTGCAATGAGATATTTCTAGAAGCATATTTAAGCTATTATAGCACTGATCTGCTAAAACCACGCCTTAGATATCTCTTTAAGCATCTCGTTATTCAGATTCCCAAAGATAGGGCAGCACGCGAAATTAGCATTTGTAGATTTAAAGTTGTTTTATCAACAATAACGCGTATCCTTCAGTTGCATCCTCAAATCCTTCCAGACTTAATTGAATATATTCATCAGGATATCGTCACACTGTACAAAGAACATGAAGTGGATCCCTGGGATAGGCTCATTGCCATCTTATTTAAGGAATGTTCAGAGCAGGGGAAGGACGACTCGTATAAATCTCTTGCCTATCTCCTTCAAACGCGTCCCTCAGGCGTGGTCCGAGTTGAAAGATTTCCGTTGGATTGCCAAGAAATAGTCCGAAACATACCTTTAATAGTTAATTGTGAAGAAAGAGTACATCATCTTTCTCGAAAAAAAAATGTTGATGTATTTGAGGAACTGAATTCCATATGGGATGAATTCCTCGATACCTTACCTGAAATGGTGACTTCATATTTAATGAAAAGATCAATCAGATTTATACGTGAATTATTGAAAATTGTTTCAGAGCAAATTACCTCTAATTCAAAATCTGCTATAGAATTTCTTTTTAGGATCAGTAGCTCAGTCCAAACACAAAGGACTGATTATGCCTTTGGAGTAATGATGTCCCTAGCAGAAATATATAGGCCTGAAATCACTGGCGTTCTTTCTTGGCATGGCAAATTAAACCTTGAAGAGGCCAATTTTGTCATAGCGGAATCACAATGCCAGCTAATGAAATATGTGCCCTGGCCACAATATAAATTTCCTGTACCATTATTTAAAGTGTTCATCGATTTTTACTTCAAACAATTTCTTCAAGAAAAACATCATGCTCCTGCATATATTGCAGACAGTGTTCGTGTCAAATTTACCTATGTTTATATAGGTGCTCTAAATGGCATGCTCATGAATTATAAAGAGCAAAAAGATAAACCGAAGTTTATGAGTAATTTGGGTAAGCTTGAACAAGTGCGTGGTCTTATAAGCAAAATAAAAATAAAAGTCGTTAATCATTTTGATTTACTTTTGCTTTTAACTTGTAATCATATAGAGTTTTTAAAAGACAAGGAATTGGCAGAATTTATTTTAGATTTAATCTATCATAATTTTTCGAATTTTCATCCAACGATAAGCTCTGATATTATTTGTCAAAATCTTGCAAAATTCGCAGTCCTTGCCTTTATGTACGGTCCCGATAAAGATACAGATAAGATTCCTAATAAATTTCAAAGAGCTGCATTTTTTAAGTCGGACCAAATTTCTCAAAAGTCCATACCCTTAGGAAAAGCTCCTGATATTAGCGCCGAATGTATGATCGCAGGAGCTTCTCTGCGGGTGATCACAAATGGTAAATTTGATGATGATACGAGTCTTGAAATCAGGAGAGCAAGTTGTCAGAAAATTGAATGGATACTCCAAGATCTAAAAATTGACGAAATGCAAACAAGCGACTGGTATCGATGTTGGAAAGCTAAATTCAACACCATCAAAGATGCCCTTAAGGGCACCTGACAGCTTATTTTCTTCCTATTTTCTTCCTATCCTTCATATCCTGCCGCTTGCGATCATGCGTATCCTGTTATTCCCTTCTTATCCTTCGTATCCTGCCCCATCACTACTCAATTGGCAATTTTCATAAAGCATTTTCGGTGATATGCAATGCATGATTTTTACCTCGCCTTTGGTTATGATAATTTTTTCAACTATTAAACGCACTAGTTTTTGCTTCTCATTGAATGGCAAATCTGGAGCCGATTTTTTAACTCTTTCTAAAATACTTTCAAAAGCATGCTCCCAACCGGATCCTATTTCTTTCATAAGTTTTAAATTTAATCGTTCCTTTTTCTCGTTCTCAAGTTCGCCTCTTCTTTTTTCTAACCCCTGGGCTCTTTGACTTAGAGAAGTTAAATCTAATAAACCACTTTGATATGCATCTAAAAGTCGCTCTCGTTCTTTTATAAGCTTTTCTAATTCTTTTCTCATCGAAATTTCCTGCCTCTCGATTTCCTCGATATTTCCGCTTTCCTTTTCTCTTCTTTTAAACTCTTCCTGCAACATAAATGGATTTTGAAGCATTTGAATTATTTCATTATAGACCAAATCATCGAGCTCATCCTGCTGTATATATCCATTAGAACATTTTGGTATTTTATTATCCGAATGGCTTCGACAATGATAATAATTTTTACTTATTCCCTTATATCTTCTCATTCTTTTATAAAATTGACAACCACATTCGCCGCACGTGATTAATCCTTGAAGCAAGGAAGGTTCTTTGGTATTTCTTAAGGCTAATTCTTTATTTTTATTTATATATTCCTGTGCTGTTTCAAAATCACTTTCACTAATTATAATTGGAATATTTATCTCGTACCAAGAGTCTTCATTAGTTTTTTTTCGTGGATTTTTTGGCTTCAGCCGTCTTAAGCCTTTATAATGCCTTATTTTATCTATACCCTCATACTTTTCTGATTTACCATAGGCTGCAGTGCCTATATAAGCCTTATTTTTTAATATCCCTAAGATGGTTGCTGGAAACCAATAGGAATTTCCTTTTGGGCTTTTAATTTGGACCTCGCTCAACCTTCGACAAATTCCATTTAATGAAAGCCTCTCATGAACATATAAATAAAATATTTTTCTTACAACATTCGCGTCTGTTTCAACGATTTCAATCACCGTTTGACGTTCATTTTTTATCCTCTGATAGCCATATGGTAGCTTAGGAAGAATAGCTGGATCTCCGCTTTTTGCTTTATGAATAGTACCTCGACGAGATCGATCTAATATTAATGCTCTTTCATATTCAGCAAAAATCCCCTGAAAATGAGTAAACATTATTGCTTCAGGAGTGTCACCTTGAGGAACATTTCTAATGAAAAGAACCTTCACTCCACATCGTCGAAATTCATCTAACAAAATAAGTTGATGAGGATAATTTCTGGCTAACCTATCTGGTGCATAGATCAAAATCGCGTCGACAGACTCTGTTCGTATCAAATCTCGTAAATCATCTAAAGCAGGTCTTTGAAGACTTTGACCACTTATACCGTTATCAAGAAAAAGCCACGTTTCTGGAATTTGATATCCTTCTTTGAGTCCAAATTCTCGAAGAACCAATTCTTGACTTTCGATCGTTTCATCTTCTTTTTGCTTCTGTGAGGAGACTCTGGCATATATTGCGGCTTTCTTCATGATGGAGCTCCTGATTGATGGATGACCGAATTGATATTGTGCTGTTGAGCAATATCGCTAAGCCCTTGATTAATTTTGCTCTTTGATTCCTCTGAGGGTGATATTCGAGTACAATTTTTTGGACTTTGATGCATTTTGACAATGTTCTGAGCCTTGTTTCGAGAAGAATATTTACCGATTGTACTTCTATCAAACATTTTCTCAAAACAAATTTTGCCAATTGAGTATTGATGGGGTGCCGCTTGCGATCATGCATATCCTGTTATTCCCTAGGGAAACAGGATACGCATGATCGCAAGCGGCAGGATATGGAGGATAGGAAGAAAGGAGATAGTGATATGTTTAAACTGCTTTTTTATATATTTTGACCGGCGACTGATGCAAAGGCAACAATGGCATGATCTAGGTCTTCGCGGGAATGAGCCGCAGAAATCTGCGTGCGGATTCTTGCTTTGCCCATGGGAACCACAGGATAGCTAAAACTAACCACATATACACCCTCAGCTAACATTTTAGTAGCAAACTCCTTCGCGACCTTGGCATCTCCAAGCATGACCGGAATAATAGGATGTTCTCCAGGTACTAGATCGAATCCCAATGCAGTCATTTTTTCTCGGAAATAACTGCTGTTTTCCCGAAGCTTGGTACGCAAGTCGTTAGAAGCATCAAGCATGTCCAAAACCTTGATGGAGGCACTTGCAATTCCTGGGCAAAGAGTATTAGAAAATAGATAAGGGCGTGAACGCTGACGAAGCCATTCAATGATTTCCTTTCTCCCAGAAGTGTAACCTCCCGAAGCCCCTCCTAGGGCCTTCCCGAGCGTACCAGTAATGATATCAACGCGGTCAGCAACACCGCAAAATTCGGGCGTGCCCCGCCCTCTTTTACCGACGAATCCTACCGCATGCGAGTCATCTACCATGACCATGGCGTCATATTTGTCAGCTAGATCGCAAATTGCTTTGAGGTTAGCTATGATTCCATCCATAGAAAAAACGCCATCTGTAGCGATGAGTCTATAACGGGCATTTTTTGCCTCTTGTAGTTGTTTTTCAAGGTCGGCCATGTCATTATTTTTGTAGCGGAAGCGGTTAGCTTTGCAGAGTCGTATGCCGTCGATGATGCTGGCGTGGTTGAGTTCGTCACTAATGATGGCATCTTCAGCACCCAGGAGTGTTTCGAATAGTCCGCCATTCGCATCGAAGCAGGAGGAGTAGAGGATGGTGTCTTCGGTACCTAGGAATTCGGAGATTTTTCGTTCAAGCTGATGGTGGATAGTCTGTGTTCCGCAGATAAACCTGACGGAAGAGAGGCCGAAGCCGAATTTTTTGAATCCTTCTTTTGCAGCTTCAATGACTTCGGAGTTGTTGGCGAGTCCTAGATAATTGTTAGAGCATAGATTAAGGACTTTTTTGCCATTGGTAATGGTGATATTTGCCTGTTGGGGGGAGGTAATTTCTCTTTCCTCTTTGTAGAGGCCATTGTTTTTGAGCTCATCAATTTGCGCCCTAAGGTATTCACTAAATGGTGTTTTCATATGCGAAATTATAAGGGATAACACTTTTTTCCGCCAAGGTTTTTATGAAAATTATATTAAAAAATGCTTGCTCTAATTTCTTCTCCTTGGTACCTTTATTTACCTAAATAGAGGAGTTATTTTATGAAATTTGTGGTCACAACTCAAGAGCTCATTTATCTTATTAATAAATGTCAAAATATCGTCTCGGCAAAACCAACGATGCCTATCCTTGCCAATATTCTCATTAAAGCATCCGGCAACGAACTGACTGTCACCGCTACCGACTTAACCGTAGGTGTCTGTTGCAGTGTCGAAGCAAAAATTCTCGAAGAGGGGTCGACTACTCTTCCAGCAAAAAAATTCGCTGCACTAGCAAGAGAGCTCACTTCTCTTAATGTTGAAGTAACCACCAATGAACGCCATGTCACTGAAGTTAATGCCGATGCCTCCCGGTTTAAACTCAATGGGATGAGCCCTGCGCAATTTCCAGCCCTTCCCGATCTCGAGAGTGCAATGCCCATCAAAATTGCCCAAAAGCAATTGAAGGAAATGTTTTACCGAACCGCATTCGCAGTCTCACGTGAAGATAATCGTTATACATTGACCGGCGTCTACCTCCAAATAGGGGGCGGAAAAGCCATTTTTGTAGGAACCGACGGTAAGCGACTTGCCAAAAATGAGATGACGATTTCATTAGATCCCTCATTTACCGGTTCTTTTATTATTCCACTTAAGGCCGTAGAGGAAATTCTGAAAAATTTAGAAGATGAAGGGGATGTGACCTTGTACCTCATGCCTGATAAGATTGCAATTGAGACAGAAAGCACTATTCTTATCACTAAACTTCTTACAGGTGAATTCCCGGACTATAATCACTTTATCCCAGAGAAATCTAATGCCATGGTTACTCTCCATCGCGAAGAACTATCGACGCTCCTCCGCCAGGTAGCTCTCTTTTCCCCTGAGGGTCTTATGTCATCGGTCCGCCTTTCTTTTGCTGATGGAGAACTTAAGCTCGATGCTAATGCGGCTGACGTGGGAGAGGGAAAGGTAAGCATGCCGGCCAATTATTCAGGCCAAGAGCTGCATATTGCTTTTAACCCGCACTTCTTCTTAGATATTCTTCGTTATACCAAAGGGGAAACGGTGAATTTGGGGCTAACAGACTCTTTTAATCCCGGCATTATTACCGAAACAGTGGCGGAAGATCAGATTTCCCCTTTGTTTGTGCTCATGCCGATGAGGCTGAGCGAAGTGTAATATGCGTCTGGCTTCACTTAGACTTAGAAATGTCCGTGTTCATTCCGATTCATTGATTCAGTTTGAGCCGGGCATCAATTTGATCCATGGGCCGAACGCTGCCGGCAAAACCACCATATTAGAAGCCATACACATGCTCATGATTGGCAGGTCATTCCGTACTTCGCAATCAGCTGATTTGATCAGTCAGGGGACAACAGGGCTCCAAATTGAAGCCAAGTTAACAAAGCATGATGTCGAGCAGGAACTCAAGTTAACTTTCGATGGAAAAGAACGGACGATCTACCAAAATAATACTCCGATCCGAAAGCTTACAAACTTATTTGGGATCATTCAGGGGGTTGTGATGACACCAGATGATGTTGTATTGATTAAGGGAGGGCCTAGCGGTCGCAGGGGATATTTGGATGTTCAGTTATCGCAGACCGATCCTGCCTATTTGGCGCATTTAAGCAGGTATGTGAGGGCGACGCGTCAGAGAAATCATTTGTTGAAGTCTGGTGACATTTCCACCATTGAAAGCTGGGAAACCGAGATGGCTGGTGCAGCTGCTTACATTGTGTGCCAGCGTTACGCAGCTGTTCACGATCTTAAAAAGTTAGTCCGAGAGCTATATTATTCTTTGTCGAAAGAAACTAAGGAAATGGATATCAGTTATCATTCAGCGGCACCACAAGATACTGAGGCAGTAATCCGTCAGCATTATTTGGAGAAATACAACACGCTCCGATCCAAAGAGATTGAACGAGGAATGACCCTTTCAGGGCCGCATCGAGATGATTTAATTGTGACAATTGGTGGAATGGATGCCCGTCATTTTGCAAGTGAAGGCCAGCAAAGAAGTTCTACGGCAACGCTGAAGCTGGCTGAATGGGAAAGAATGCGTCAACTGACGCAAATTATTCCGTTAATGCTCATAGATGACGTTGGTGTGAGCCTTGATGAGTCGCGCCGCAGGCGTCTTTTCGAGCTTATAGGCGGCCTAGGGCAGGTCTTCCTCACCGGCACCGAAGGTGCTGTGCCTGGGATGAAAACACATAGTCTCAACCTGCAGTGTGGATAACTATTTTGTCAAAATTGGAAATCGACTTGCAAAATACAATGGGTAGCTGTGGACACTATTGCGTTGATCGATTTTAAATGGACGGCCACTCATGATCGTTCGATATTTTGATGAGTATTTTTCCACAAATTTTTGTAGGCTTGCAGCATGGGTGACATTACCTGATTTCACTTCTATGGGCAAAATATCGCCGTCAATATTCTCTAACAAATTCCACTTCAGAGCGTCCGTCTTGCCAGGTATATAGTTCCTTGCAGTTCGTACTGAAAAATTCTTGTGCAATAAAATTCTCTGCAAAATAGCCTTTATAGGTTCCATATTGATATTCTAAAATAGTCTTAGGGGCAAGACCGCTTAAAGCCCCAAGCATCCCAACATCAAAAACAAATAATTTAAAACGACCTTCCTCAGTATAAGCGGAAAGGGGATGTTCAGCGGTTTGGATGATTGGTATTTTGAATATTAGTCCAGCATTTTCAAGCCAATCAAAAACATTTGCAAGCCTGCTGTAGCGATCTATTCCTTCAATACAATGCCATAAATTGATATCTTTTTGATGAACCATCAACAGTGCTTGCCAATTGATTCGGGATGGAACGCCAAATTCGATCGATATGCATGGCATTGACTTTTCCGGAGTGTTTAGCAATATCGGCATAATAATCAGAGAGCAATTGAGTTTGTTTTTCACGAACTTTTTCGAAAGCTACAAATAAATTTTCTTTATTATCAATAAAGATCTGAACAGCTTCGGGCAAACCCCCGACAATAAAATACCATTTCAAACGTTCCCAAATGCGATCATGCACTAAGAGTTGGGATAACAGTGTCTAGTCTCGCAGGATTCAATTAAATCAGCGGATAAATTCTCATCGATAGCTCGCAAAAATTCGACAAAAGTTAAGTGGATATAAATAACCTGTTTGAATTTTTCCAACGGGATACGATTCATGATTGAGTCAAACCCCAAGTAGCGATCCGGCACAACAAAGTGCTAGTTCGGGCATGTCTTCTTGAAAATATTTCAAGCTTGTTAAGGCTCTTGGGATAGCTTGAATTTCATCAAATATGACCAGATCATTTTTCACATCAATTGGGTCTGTTCTGATGAAAGCTGAGTTGATCGATAAGATGATGTGGATCCAAATTCGATTCAAATATCTTGGCAAGTTCAGGCTCTTTCTCAAAATTAAAATAGTGTATATTTGGGAATTCGTTCGCGCCAAAATGTTTGAGTAAGTAGGTTTTTCCGCATTGGCGAACTCCACGTAGCATCAATGGCTTTTTGTGACCACTTGCTTTCCATTCTTGCAGACTTTGATAAAATTGTCTCTTCATACTTGCAATTATCGTCAATTTTGACGGAAATTGCAAGCAAAAATCGTCAATTTATGACGGAAATTGCAAGCAGCCCGGGTATTGTTAATCCAGGGAGCTTATGCCAAAGGGGGTGAGGGAGAAGCAGAGTTTATCGTTATGCTTGCCGGTTTTTACCATCCCACACTGAAATAACCTGTTAAATATCGTGTTTCGAACCACTTCGATGTCCCTATCAGTATATTTAGGCAAAATGTATCTCCATCTTTTCCCAGTACATTGCAAAAATACAGGTTGAGCATCGCCTATCGGTGAGGTAAAACCCTTCATAAAATCGTCAAAGTAAATCCAACCGCTCTTCATCACTTGTTTCAAACTTTTTTCTGTAGATCGAACATCTTTATCCTGAATATGTGATCCGGAAAACCTATAGAGATACATCGCCTGCTCCTTCAGAGGTTTTTTTATCCATTCGTCCGAAGCATCTGTAGGGAGCAATCTATTTTTATCTACCGAAGCAAGCCCCATTGTCACAAGCATGTCGATAAGGTCTTGTATGTAGCGAGGTTCTTTTTCGTGGGGTATATACTTCCCTACCATGGTCATTTGCAAATTTTCCACATCTTGAGCTGCAAGAAGGGCACGCGTCATATCCTCAACGAAACCAAATTCCTCGGAATGAGTTTGTACGATTTTCTCCACATCCTTAATTTGTACAGGTGTGGTCTCGTTTTGAAATTGCAGATACTTTTTCCATTCATAGAATGGAGTAATTACTTCTTCCCATTTACCTGCATTTTGGTTGTAACTTAAGCAACATACGAAATTGAATTCTAAAATGAGTAGATACTCCTCAAGTTCTATTCTTGACAGTGAATATTTCTCCAAAAGAGAGTGGCACCAAAGTTTTAAATCGGGAGATTGATACAAATCATCCATAATTTGACGGAGAATGGGTTCGTCAAACGTCAGGTCGTCTAAATACCTTTGATAGATTTTAGGGGTTTGAAAAAATTTTTCGACGATCGAGCTAAATATGTCATTTGAGGTTTTTGAAATGGGATACCACTGAGGAAGTACGTGTATTGGAACTTTGTTTAAAAGGCTGCGGAGGAATTCGAAATCGGCATGGAAGTCGTCATCAAATTTTTCAATTTGGAATTCGTAGTATTTTCGCATTTCCTTGTTAACATCAATAATGTCTTTATTGACTGTAAGAAGGTTCATTTTATTGAGTTTTTCGAGGGCGGGATCTAACTTTTTTCTGGTTGTATTTAAGTTATCCAGAAGATGATCAACTTCAATTCTTACTGAGCTAAGGAGTATTTCTTTTATTACATCGACTTCAAATACAGATAAATCTGCCATAAGTAGCCTATTCTCAATATCTTGCACATAAGGGTAATCGGCTAGTAGAACCCGATTTTTTTTAATAATGCTCTGATTCATAACATTTTCCCCTGGTATTTTTAAAATTACATTACCTATTCATTGCTGATTATAATATGAAGTTGTCATTTTTGTCTATTTTAAACGTTCAACTGCATAAAAATATTATTTTATAAATATTATAAAATAATTTATAATGAGGCTAACAAGGGAAGGAGGTATTTAGATGAAGGTGAATAGTCAAGGTGGGTTCGAGCCTATATTACCTGATCGCAATAAAGAGATTAAGATGGTGCAACCAGAGGTACATCAATTGCCAGCTTCTTCTGGCGCTGAAAACAGAAGCATCGAACTGCCGCAATGGGTAGTAAAAGATTTAGAAAATTTGGCTCTAGCCATTGCAGAAAATGCAAAAACATCCTCTGAAAGTAAACTAGAACCATACGAAGCATATGCTGCAGGTGTCAAAGAACAAATATTTTCAAAAACACCAGGAAGGTTCGAAAAGGGTTATCAAGCTCTTATGGAGCAGATTCAGAAAGAAGAAATGGCTCGTTCGGACGAGGATAAACCTCCACCCGGAGCGGTAATCATATAATTCGTAGCCCGTTTTTTCCCAAAGCAGGGGAGCGTTGGAGTATTTATGGAATATATGGAAGGATTTGAAATCCCAAAAGAGGCCTTTGAAAAGCTAAAGGATCCTGATCTAGTAAAACGACAGGTTAGCGAAGGACGAACGTTCCAAGAAATCCTGGAGTATACGCAGGAAAAAATGGATAAGTTTTATGAGATTGCCCGTAATTTATTTGCAGTGGAAGAGTACGAGAAGGCCTCGGATGCATTTATTTTTCTTACTACATTGAATCCCTACATGCACAGTTATTGGTTGGGATTGGGGATGACAGAACAACTTAAGGGTGACTATCAAGGAGCGTTGTTGGCCTATTCTATGGCTATTTTAACGGAGTTGGATAGTCCTTTGCCGCACTATCATTCAGCTTCGTGTTATATCGCTTTGAACGACAAAGCGAGTGCAATGAATTCTCTTAAAGCAGCATTAGAGTTTGCAGAACGCGATGATAAGCACCGCGACCTCTACAAACATGTCCAAGTGGCCTTGCAAAGGCTAACATAAAGGTATTATATTATCTCTGCGATATCAATCATACGGAAAAAATAGCGACTATTTAATAGCGCGTCAGAGGCTGGCCCAATGACTTCGATGCCTAATTCACGCCGGCGCATCTTGACTTCGCAGATATAAAGTGTATTCGACCGTTTATCCTGCTCAAAATGAGAATTTCACCATCTTGAGCAGGATAAATAAATGTATTATAAATTTCCTTGAGGATATTTTTGGTCAATGCTAATATGTATATGTTTAACAAAGGTGTATATATGTTTGCAAGCAACGATCAACCAGCATTTGACAAAACAGCATGGAATAAATTCCCCGAGAAATTCCAAGATGATTTAAACACCATCTACTTTGACAAAGACTTATATGAGGGAGAGGACTGGGAAATACCTCGGACGAATTCTGGGATGTGTTTTTTCCCAAAGTATTATGAACAACAATTGCAAGTGGACATTCAAGCATTGGGAAATATTTATCCACCACTTCTTGAAAGGATAACTACATACTATCGACATATCATTCGCGCATCAGCTTCCAGTTATTGTATTGGATATACTCTTGCTGATGCAACAAGCCTTTATGTACGAATGAATCCTCTTTTAGTTAAAGAGCAGAATGCAGAAATTTATATAAAACCCCTTATGAAATTAATTTGTCCTGATGACCCTTTGGAAGTGGCTGGTAAAATTCTTGTTGAATTTAATGCTTATCACAATAAGTTTAATTTTGCCTGTCCTAACGAAAATCTCATTTTGGAACTTGGTGCTCTTGCCAAAGAAACTATCAATTGCCTCAAGAAAAATCCCAGTGTAATATACGTTGAGAAATTGCTTACTGCAATGCATGTATGTAAGAAGGATGGCAACCCTCTAATCACAGATAATGCGCGCAATAAATTCATTTATCACATCTTAAAATCAGAAGGACAGCCCAGTCTTCAAAAAGAAAGAGAGTTTATAAAAAAATGGGTTGTGCACCAAGAGTGTAGAACCCCCTTTATAAGGACGCTTAGATCAGTGGCACGCTTAGCTTTAGATTTTCTGATGCGTAAAAAACTTGATGACAATGAGGCTGAATCCGAAGATACACAGAAAATTTTGATGAAGCATCTTAGCACCCGTGGGAGAGCAATATATCAAGGAATGGATGATTGCGAAGAGGAGATCGATAATGAAAAAACTTTATAAAAACGATGAAAAACTGCCTAATGGCAAGACAGATAAGGTGCAATATCGCTCGCATCCTTGGCATGGATTGATCTTAGGCGAGGAATCTCCTGAAGTTGTCAATTGTTATATCGAAATGGTACCTACGGACACTGTTAAATATGAGCTGGACAAAACTACGGGACTTTTAAAAGTGGATAGACCGCAAAAATATTCGAGCCTCTGTCCTACATTGTATGGATTTTTGCCTCAAACGCACTGCGGAGACCTTGTCGCCGGCCACTGCATTAAAAAGACTGGGAAAAAAGATGTTGTGGGTGATAATGACCCTATGGATATCTGTGTTTTGACGGAAAATGTCATCCCTCGTGGTGACATCTTTTTGAGGGCGCATCCTATTGGGGGATTTCGCCTGATAGACGGGGGTGAAGCAGATGATAAGATCATTGCGGTGTTATTAGGCGATTTTGTTTATGGAAAGATTCGGGATATTCAGGGGCTCCACGAAGGTTTAGTGGAACGGCTGCGCCATTACTTTTTGACCTACAAGGATGCACCTGAGAGGATAAATAGCAAAGTTCAAATCACACACATTTATGGCGCTGAAGAAGCTCATGAGGTAATCCGTCTTTCACATCAGGATTACCTCAATAAGTTTACCAGTTAAGAATGACTTTTCCGCAGCTGCCGGATAGCATGGCTTGGAAACCTTTTTCAAAGTCGTCAATGTCGTAATGATGCGTGATCAATGGTTTTAAATCCAAACCAGCTTCGATCAAATGGACCATCTGATACCAGGTTGAAAATATCTCTCTTCCGTAAATTCCTTTAATATTGAGCATCTTGAAGATAACCAGATCCCAATCAATTGAGGTATTTGGCGGCAAGATTCCAAGGAGGGCAATTTTTGCTCCGGGCTGGGCCATTTCAAGCATAGAATTAAAGGCTTCGGCATTACCAGACATTTCCAGTCCAACAGTAAAACCTTCATGGATGCCTAGAGTCTTCATTACCTCTTTTAATGACGTTTTTGCTACGTTTACTGTGGTTTTGGCTCCCATAGTTTTAGCTAACTCTAAGCGGTAGTCATTGACATCGGTAATAACCACGTTACGGGCTCCGGCTTTCTTGGCGATTGCAGCTGCCATCATCCCAATAGGGCCAGCACCTGTGATAAGGACGTCTTCCCCCGTCAGAGGAAATGATAGGGCTGTATGGACAGCGTTGCCGTACGGATCAAAGATAGCAGCGAGATCGTCTTCAATTTGAGGGGGGATAAGAAATGCATTTTCTGCCGGAAGGCTTAGATATTCGGCAAATGAGCCGTTTGTTTTGACTCCTACGCCAATTGTATTGGGACAGAGATGTTTTAGTCCTTTTCTGCAGTTAATGCAGGTGTTGCAGACCAGGTGGCCTTCGCCGCTGACTCGGTCGCCAACCTTGAAATCTTTGACGTTTTTGCCTACTTTTTCGATGACACCGACGAATTCGTGACCTATTGTTGTGTTCAGCGGTACCATTTTTTGAGCCCATGGGCCCCATTTGTAGATGTTTATGTCGGTTCCGCAGATAGAGGATTTTTTAATTTTGATGAGAACGTCATTATCGGAAATGGTAGGCATGGGGACGTCTTGCATCCAAATACCTTGAGTTGCTTCTTTTTTTACTAGTGCTTTCATTTTTTTGCCTCCAAATTATTATTTATGGAAGACCATTATACAGAATTGTAGAATTTAAATCAATGTCATTGACCTGTAGTCATGCCGGGTCCATGACAAAACTATAAAAACAAGGCGCGAATCGCATTTCAAAAAACTTTTTACAACGCAAAGGAGCAAAAGGAGCGAAGGCGCAAAGGAAGAAAGAATGGATGCTTTAACCTACAATGTCATTATTGAAAAAAAAAATTATTGCAAAACCAGAGCTTAGGTAAAACATCCGTCCTTTCTTACTTTGCGCCATTGCGCCTTTTGCTCCTTTGCGTTGTAAATAATTTTTGAAATGCGACTCGAGCCTGCATTAGAAAAGTTTGGATGAACTTATGGCCACTCTTGCGGTGGCCATACTGTTATTGATTATAATCGATTCTGTAGCGGACACCGTCTTTCTCAAGGAGGATTGTGTTGGATTTGATAGCAGTGATAGTCATGCCATCAAGGACATCTCCTTTAGATAGAATCTTGCCATTAATCACAACATTTAGGTTAAATTCGCCTTGTTGCGAATAACCAGTCACTTGATATTTGCCGGTTAGGTTAATCATCGATTCCTCAGCAGCCGATTCAGTGACGAAATTCTTGAGATTGCGTATTCCGGGAATTTGTTTGAATTTAGTTACAAGGGAATCAAAGGTTTGGAGTTGGTCTTTATTGACTCCGCCGGTGAGGGAAACTTCACCGTTATCCATTTCAATACGGATATTAGCAATTCCAACGTTTTGGAGTTCGCTTTGTATTTGTTGTTTGATATCTTCTTCAACAATAATATTCCAGGTGAGTAAGTCGACATAGGCAAAGTTGGAAGTTACATAATTATTGAGCGCTTCGGCTTGAGTTCTTGTTTGAAGGTATCCAGATATTATAAATTTACCTGGTTTTGGCGAGTGAACATTGATTGATTTCCATTGTGGACGTTTTGAAAGGAGGAGGTTGATTTCTCTCCAAACGTTTTCATCGATGATGATAGAGGTGCTATCGATACTTTTTATGAAGGGGAGTCCTTGCAGTGTATAAAGTAATTGATTTTTATCAATATCGGTCAAAACGTGCCCGCCGACGAGAAGGCTGCCTGTTTTTCTGTTATAGGTGGCGTGGATGGTGGGGAAGTTTTTGATGATTGCATTGATTTCAGGAGTATGGTCTGCTTCTTCTTTCACTATTGGAACGCTTTGGAAGAGAGTAGCGACGCTGAGGCCGACGACGACGAAGACGCCAGTGATGATTCCAATGAGAATAAAGGCTCCTAGGGCATTGTGAGGCTTTTGTTCAACTTGAATAGGTTCAGGAGTGGACTCTGCAGCGGTTTGTTCAGTAGGTTGTTGATCTTCTCCGTCTTCCTTCTGCAATGTTTTGACGATTGAAGGGAGGAGAGGGGAGATGATTGTTTGCATTTCTCCTTCGCGGTCAAAGATGATAAATGAGGTTGTGCCCATGCTGACGAGGGTATTTGTTTCCAGAGGCTGCGATCCTTTAATGGCATTGCCGTCGACGAGGGTGCCATTGCGACTTCCGAGGTCTTCGATGGTGATTTTTTCATCCTGAGCTATGGTAATTCTTCCATGTTGACGCGAGACGCTGTTGTCGTGAAAGATGATGTCTGCGGAATTTGGATCAGTTCCCACAAGATAGCTATGGCCGGGAAGCATCGAAAATTCGGCGCCGTTATTAGGGCCGCCGATAACCTTAAGAAGCCATCTACCGGTCTCTCTCAGGTCGAAATCGATCTCTGCCAACACCCCTTTATCCCCTTTGGGGGCCTCTTCGAATATCGAAGGGTGTGGTGTTTCATCTTTGTCAACTATTTCGTCGTTAGGTTCCTGCTCCATGATATCCCTTTTTCTTTAATATATATCAAATTCATAACAGTTTCGGCAATTATTTACCATAGGTTACTGTTTCTTCGCGCCAGAAGTCAATCTGATTGAAGAAATCTTCAAGGATAAAGCTGAAATCCTTGTAGTTGACTTCGTGGATGACATCACGAGTAAGGATAACTGTATCTCCTTCTTCGTTAAGGGCTAAGATGTTGCCGTGGGTTTCTTTTCCTAACAGATTTGCATTCATGAGTTCGGCAAAGAAGTCTCCTTGCCCGGTTTTGGGACATTCAACAATATTGGCCTTGAGTAAAAATCCCTGGGGAATTTCGGTCACATAGACATTTACTCCTTCGTCGATGGGGATTTGGAAGACCCCGGGAACCTCGGTAGCAAAGGTCCCGTCGATCTCCAAATCCTTAGCGAACTGTTCCATATATTTGTTTATCATAATCACCTATATTTTTTGCATGCCAGGTTGCATGCTTGTCAACATTTGCGTCCAGGTAGAATATAATTGCTGTATGTTTTGTTCCTGACTATTGTAGTCTTGGTCGATTCTGCCTTTGAATGATTGTGTCAATTGTATCAAGGCATCAATTAAGGCCTTTTCTGCTTGTAAGGCACCTATATTGGCTTGCGTTACTGCCTGGCCAATGTTTGTTCCCATGCCGGTCAAACTTTGAACCATAGTATTAAACTGTGACGTTTGGTTTTGTATGTTGGTCACTAACCTATTAGTTCTTTCTGAGACCTTTTGGTCGAAAGCTTCATGTGCTTCAACTTTTGCCTTGATGGTAGCGTTCATCAATGGTGGTTCTGTTGGTTGAGGTGGAATAGATCCATGACTATCTGTAAAGTTGCCATGACTATCCAGTTGAGGATCCAAAACTTTCATTGCCTCATCTTGCCTTGCTTTATTTTCTGTCAGCCATTTGTTATTTTGGGCCTTGTACTCTATGTACTCTTTAGCAACATCTTCTTCTGTTTTGCCGCTCGGACTACCATCATGATTATTGAGTTTAGTATCATTATTATATTCTTGATCGTTTTTTAGGCCGTGCCTCTCACTTATGAGTTCATTTTTTGCTTTGGTATCTACTCCCTTCATCATCTTTGCTGAAACGCCCATGCCAGCAATGGAGGCGCCAAGTCCGACACCGGCCATGACGGCTGAGGTGATGTATTGGGCTACTTGTTGGTTGGTTGTGGCCATGATATTGGCCGCTTGATCTTTGGCCATGGACATGATCATTTTTGTTAAGTTTGGAGAGATTTTTGTACCTTCGAGAAGTTTCATTGAACGCATGACTGTCGACATTGCTGCTAAGGCTATAACTAAGGTAACAGCGACGTTCGCTCCGAGCCATGGGTTGCCTGCATGTAGCAATTCTTGGTTCGGTGCTGGAATGCCCGGACTGCTTGATTGTGGGACACCTGTCAGCACGATGCTGCCCTGTGACTGCGCAACGCTATCCTTGACGTTTTGAACCATTGCTTTGGCTTGAGCAGGCGACACGTTTGCAATTTTCGCTAATTGATTCGCCGCAGCTTGTTGTACTGTATCTGGGGTTATTGGAACTCCCCCTTGGGTTGCATCTATTGGCATAAAATACCTCCTTATTCCTAACTTGTTACAATGCCCGGGCTATAGACGTGACGCTTTCGTGTTTTGCGGTCATCGCGTCTTCTAGGATTCGGGTCATATTGGTCATATCTTTTAAGCCCTTTTCTAGGAGATCGGGGCTGATATTTAAGAGAGCAAGGGTTTCTTTGCATGCATTTAAAAACGTGTTTATATCGCCCTTCTCGAGGGCAATTTTCCCTTTTTGGATGTCGAGAGTAATTTTATCGGCGTTTCCTTTGGGGACGTGTTGCATTTCATTAAGGAATGAGCCTAGAATATTGAGACTTTTGTCGATATAGCCTGAAAAGTCTTCGATAAGTCTTCCATCGTCTTTTGAGATTGTTTGTATCATCAGCAAAAGGGCGGTGAGTTTGAGGGTTTCTGCGATAATTTTCTGGTTCTTTTCGTTGGTGTCTGTTGTTTTGGCGACTTCATTGAATACGATGGATAGCAAATCGGTGGAAATCAGCATGTGCATGGCGACATCAAAAGAGAATTTCTTTGCTCGCATTTTTTCGTTTTCTTCTTTTCCTGGGAAATTTCCTAGCCCATGTTCCAATAGGACCAGTGCTGAGGCAACTGCAGTGAAGATAGCTTTGATGGCCACGTTTGAAAAGAGCATTCGGCTTCCGTAGTTGGGGACTCCTAGGCGCCCCTTTCTCTTTTTCTCTATGCAGGCATCTACTTTTTTGATGAGATCGTTGATATCATTTTTTGTGCATTCATTTTTGGGAGCATCAATTCCATATTTCTTAAGCAGTCTCAATAGATCTGGTGCTAGTTTCTTTGTTTTCATGAGTTCCCCATTGCCTGCAATCGGCCTTTGAGATCATTAAGTTCATTTAATTCTGTTCTTGTTCCAAATTCCATTGATTGATTGAGTCCATCGACGATGCTTTTTCCGATGGTATTGAATGTGCCGCTTTGGGCGGTATTAGCAATTTCAGTCCCTAAAAGCAGGCTAGGATTCGGGCTAGTCATCGAAGCGGTGACGACAGCCAGCATGTGGGACATATCGGTGACGATGTTGAATTCTTTTCGGTTTTCGTCTTTTTTAACTGATTCTAGAATTTGTTGGGCAGAGTTCGAAATTTCTTTAAATCCTTCCGTAACACCTTTGTTGAGCTGTGAAACTAGGTCGTTGAGTTGTTTAATGGCGCTTGAGACTTCATCATTACGAGCAGAGAAGCTTGTAAGGGACTGCAAAGCGTTGGCGGTTGTTTCGATGCCCGATTTTAGGGCCACTTGAGGTAGGAGTTGGTTCATTCGATTTTGAATTGTTGCCGGTGTTCCGGGGGCGGGTGGAACGGCGGCGCTTTCGGCCCAGTCGATGAATTTTGCCGTTGTCGATAGGGCTTCATTGAGGACTACGTAATTGGGATTTCTGGAGAGGAGCGGCTTGTTGTTTTCGCTTGCGAGCTGATCTTTGATAATAGATGGCAGGCTTTTGACAAGTTCTTCATATATTGGGATGGATGTATTGCCTGAAGCGGCTTGACCTAGTTCTCCCATTCTATCATGCGCCATAGGCTTAAGGAGCGGGTCTTTCGGCGCTGATTTGTAGACATCCTTTTCCTCTTGTTTGATGAATGGCAAAATTTCATAGGTCTCTTGAGGTACAATATTGATCTCGGCCTTTGTCGTTTGGACAAAAGCAGTCGTCTCCATCTCCCTAATTTGGGGAGGTACTGAAGATCCTGCAATGCCTGGTCCTGCGCCGATTCCCATATTTTATTTTTTCACCTTTTCTGTTTTTTTAAGGTCTTTTTCTAATTTTTTAAGTTCTGCAGATGCTCGCTCCTTAAGCATGGAATATTCCTTCCTATTACCACAGCGTTCAATGGACACTTTGAGCATCATAGTAGCTGCAAGAGGTTGATTGAGCTTCATATAGCAATCTGAGCTATAGTAGTGTGGAAGTGGGTCCTTCATCTCTAACATCGCCCAAGTCATGTAGTAAACAATTGCAAGATCGTAATCTTTAAGGTGGTGGGTCGTTGCTGCAACGGCTGCGAGAAATCTATGGTCTTCGGGTTCGAAAGAGGAGAGGGCTACGAAAATGTTTTTTGCTTCCTTGTATTTACCTGCCTTGAATAGTATATGACCCTGGTTATAGATCTTTTCTAAGTGATGCTTTTCGAGTCCTATAGCTGAAGCCATTGATTTTTCTTTAAGAGCAACTTGCACGAGAAGCTCCTCGTATTTTTTCTTTTCTGCATTCGAAAATTTTGACATGTGTTCTGCCACGGCATCTTTAGCTACTTTTTTTAATTCTTCTTTTATTTCCGCATCATTCATTTTTTTTCTCCTATTTTATGCTGCATTTGCAATACTTGTAGCTGCTTGAGACAAACCTTGCCAGTATTTGTTCTGTGAATCACTGATGTTTTTCATCCAATTTGCATCGTTGTTAAGACCTGACAGCAGTTTGTCTAAAACGTTTTGTAAAACTTGAAGCATAGCTTCCAACTTTGCCACATAGGCTTCCATTTCACCCTTCTGTTGAGCGGCTTGCGCTTCACCTACGTTTTGAATTATTGAACCGACGGATGAAGCAGCCTGTGCCACTGTGCCTGCTACGTTTACAACCAGTTGTACCTTAGTGAATTTGGACATTCCTTCAGCACTATCACGTGTTGCGCCTTGTACAGTGTCGAAATATCCTTGGACAACCTTTGCAAATTTTGGCCCAATTTTTTCAGCGGCTTTGACGATTGTATCCATCATCTTCTGAGCAACTTCTGTGATTTTATCCAAAATTTTCGATACTGTGCCTACTATTTTTGGTAAAAGCTGTGCAACTTTGGCGGCCATTTCTGCCATGACGCCAGCTAAAGCACCGCCACCTGATAATATGATCTGTACGGCCAAAATAACAGCTTGGAAGGCTAATCCCATAGCCATATTGGCTATTTGAGCCGCGCTATCTGTTGCTCCGCACGCTGTTAGGAAGTTCGTAAGGCAATTAGAGTCCGAAAATAATAATTTACTAAATACCATGACGTTGCCTGTCATTGAGATAGCAGTAACGAGCATAAATTTGAGGGCGGAGGCTATTCCATCAGCCACTGATTTGGGTTTGATGCTGTTTTCAAGGCCTGTTGTAATTGCATTAAACATTTGTTGAAATAAGCCTTGTCCCTGATTGTTGGTGGCTGCCACGATGTCGTCTGCAACCAATACCGGAAGCAGGAAGGGAAGCATTGCTCCGCCAGTGAAGACAATCATCAGGGCTTCAAAAACTTTACCCAAAGGACCCAAAGCCGCAAGTTGTGCCATTTTTTTCTCATTAGCTCTGTTTGTAAGCATTTCTTGCTTTTGTTTGGCAACTTCATCGAGCTTCATCGCGAGTTTTGCTTTACTTTGGACCTGGGCGTTTTGAGAGTCTTGAACTTCCATTGAGCTAATTTGGCTCTTTAATTCCGAAATGGCTTCTGAAACTATTTTGATTGCATTCATGTAGGATGTCCCTTGAGCATTAGGATGTGTTGCAGCATATTGGGCAGCTAGTTGATTGACGATATCTTTTGCTGTGTCTAGGCCCGCAAACATCGTCGTGTAGGTATTGAGTGTTGCAGGTGCAACATTTGGGGTCCAATTTGCTGGAAGGCCAAAGGTGCTTTGTACTGAGCTAAGCGCTTGCCCAAATGTAGAATCGATAACTTTTGCCATGGCTGGATCAAGAGTAGCCATTTGATTTGGGTCAGCAAGGGCTCCTTTAATTTGAGCAAATTGCGGGGTCGTTAAAGGAAGAGAACGCAGATTGCTTTGGAAATCTTGAACAAAGTTGCCTTGTAGTTTGGAGTCATTCATAAACTGACCTGAGACAATAGGGAAACCTTGAGGAATGTTCATCTGTTGTGTTGTCAAGGTGGTTGCTGCATCGACAACGGATTTTACTTGAGGGTTAGTAACAGCGCCAGGATGGTTGAAGAGAAAGACGGCGCCCTGAATTTGCGGCGGGGTCATTCCTGCCTTGGCTCCCAAGGTTGCAATGTGGGCTTCGACTGCAGAGTTGAACTTATTGCTTATACCTACCTGAAAGGCATGGCTATCCACAGGAGGCTTAGCGCCATTGGGGGGCATATCAAGGAGCTTGCCAAATTTTCCGAGTGCGGAAGCATCAGTTTTTTGAAGCAAATCACTCACTGCAGGATCGGCAAACTGAGGAAAATAGTGGGCCATTTGGAGTTTGGCAACAGTTTCTGGGCTCTCTTTTAATTGTCCTACGGCATCTTCAAAGGCTGAATCATAGGAAGCTGACAGGGTTTTAATTTGATCTAAAGTGTCTTTTAAGGGGACTTTAAGGTCGCCCGTTTTGGGGCTAAATTCGAAATTGGTAATCTGTCCGGAACTAATGGCTACAGGGACCATGCCATCTTGGGCGCTTAGCATGTCATTGATTTGATTACTCATTTTCTGAGCTAATCCGGGCAAGTCGACACCGGTATCTTTCATCATTTGAAGCATCTTTTGCGAATCTTGAGCTGGAGTTGTTCCAATATTTGCTCCGATAGGGTTTCCTTTTGCCAAGTTATCCAATTGGGCCTGCAGGTCGTTTAGGTTTCCTTTGGTTAACTGTTCTTTTAAAGCTTGAATGGCTTCTTTTTGCTTTCCTTGGGGCATTTTAGAGGCTATATCATCTAAAGCAGCACCTGCGGTATTGGCATCTTGACCGAATTTTTTTGAGCTCTCATCCGCTTTTTTTAGGACGCTGCCCCATGTTGGTATATTTGGAAATTTTGCTTTGAGTTGATCGGACATCTTTTTAGTGAATGCTTCCGCAAGTTTCCTAATGGAAGGATCGCCCCCTGGGGCATCAGGATTATGGATCACATACAATAATTCATTTTTTTCCGTATCTGTAAGCCCGGCGCTGACATCTTGATAATTTAGGGAAAAATTCTGGCTATAGACATCATTATAGGACGGAGGCAGAACGAGCGGCTGATGAGGAATATCACTGGCATCTCGATCAGGTTTAGGAAGAACAGGCTGGCTGGGGTTTAAATTCTCGGTGCCAGTAAGTAAAACATCCGTTGTCGTAATAGTATCAACAATGGTTCCATTGACTTTTTCCAGCCGAAGAGCTGCCTGAGGGTCGGTCGTAGAATCAGTTCCTTGTAAAGGCAGCTGCGTCTGATTTGGACTTATATTACTATTTATAGCGCCCATCATTTAACTCCGAGCTTATAAAATTTTATTAACAACAAACAAAATTTAACTAAACAATTTCAAATTTATTTCTTTTTATGTTTTGCTTTAATTTCATTCTTTTTTGCATCTTCTTTATTCATCTCTTTTTTTAGGCTTTCAATTGTAAGAAGGGCACGGTCCTTTAATGCCTGATATTCGCCTTTGATCCCTGCACGCTTCACAGCCATTTCCAATGCGACAATCGATGATGTAATATCTTTCATCTCCAGGTAGCAATCCGAAGCATGGTAAAAGGGGACTGGACTCTCAGGGTCCATCACCCCGCACAACGTATAAGTGCTTACCGCCGCCTGGTATTCCTTCATCATGTGGAAGCATGCTGCTAATCCCATCGTATATTTCGCCTGGGTTGAATCCATCATGATAAGCAAACGAAACAACTCCGAAGCTTCCTTGTACTTTCCTGTGTTATATAAACGATAGGCCTGGCCATATACACCCTCGACCATAGCATCGCTCATTCCGAGCGCATTCTTTGGCAAGAATTCCTTGGACATAACGTCCTCAGTAACCCTGCCAAAGCTTTTTTCAATTCGACTCGATGCACCCGCTCCAACAGCGGCCACTGCCCGTTTGATTTCTTTCTCTTCTGACATCTGCTACCTCCGATCTCATCCTAATGGAATAACGATGATGTTATTGTTCCCAACTCTTGCAAGATCGTTGTCGCGATCGTTGTCTGCTGGTTGGCAATGTTCTGGCTTTGGTTAACAACTGACTGCATAGCTTGTGCCTGGTCGCCAACGTCACTGCGCAACGCTTGTACCGTTTCAGATATTGATTGCATTCTTGTCGTTAAGTCTTGACGAGCACTAGTTTTCTGACCCTGGTTTCCACTACCCGAACCCACTTCAGTACCGTCACCTTGTGTAAAGGTAGGTATCTGTGATAACAGGTTCGTGTATGCCGATTGCCATTGGGTTAAGAAGTTAAGTCTCTGTGCTTGTGATGCTGATATATTCTGTGTAATACCTATCAGCTGCACTAACAATGATAATATCTGGTTGATGACTGCTACTTTATTCGTATTTGCAGTTGTAACTGATGTGGCATTCGCAGCTGCATATTGTGATGTGACAGCTGTAGCCCAATCATTAAACATCTGGCTTGGAATAAAATATCCATTTGCTGGATTGCCGCTGCCAGTTTTTGTCAGTTCTGCGGTGTAAAACTGATTAAACGCTGCCTGAAACTGAGCAGGCGTGCTGTTAGGGAAATAGGCCTGATAAATTTCCTGGTATGATGGCACAGATGTGCTTGAGGACGATTGCACAACAGCAGTTTGCGTCATGAAATTGGTCCAATTAGTGACAAATTGCGCAGGCGTTCCCAAAGTGGGCTGTGCTTTATTGGAGTAAGGATAACTCGCCAAAAAGGCACTCATCGAGGACTCAAATTGTGCTTGCATCTGCGCATCTGTAGGAGGTGGGGTTACTAAATCAGCAAAGTCTCCTGTGTCATTAGGACTGCCGGTTGTGATTCCCAAAGTCTGTTGATAGGAAGCGTAAAACGTATTTATAAAGGCATTATAATTGGCGGTTCCATTGGTTGGGTCTTGTGTTAGGAAAGAGTAAAGCATACCGTTTAACGAAGTTGGTACATAATTTCCGAATGTCTGATATGAACTAGTTTGATTGCTTGCGATATTATTGATAACTGTTGCTAAGACCGGACTCACCGTAGGTACAGCCGCGGCGACCTGCTCATTAAGATTGGATAGGTTTGCCACAAAAGGGTAAGCCTGACCGTTGATTACTACTGGGGTTGGACTAGACATATTGCCTCCTGATTACTAAAATTGTTACTATTTCTGCGATATTCCCTGTGCGAAATGTTGGATGAGTTGAGTTAAACTTGTCAATATCGCAGCTGCTGACTGATAAAACTGTTGGAACACGAACAAATACTGCTGTGTCTGCTGTTGCTGTTGGTTATTCAAGTTTTCGCCAGAAGTTATCGCATTGTTAATTCCCGTCTGTATAGTACCTGCAGCTCCTGTGGCAGCATTTGGAGAATTGCTATAGTTATCCAACAACCAGATTTTAACCGCATTTGGCAGTACATTACGTTGGATAGGCACAACTACGAATGATACATTATATGCTGCCGAAATCTGATTCGGAAATAATTTAAGACCATTAAGTGCAGGGTTTCCTTGTTGAGTTCCATAAAGGTTAGCATAATATAACGCTAAATTATACTGGCTAAACGTTAATGAAGCCGGTGCACCTGAAAGGGCACCGGAAATCAAATTGTAAACACTCGATTGTGTCATCGTTGGTCCGGCTGCCGCTGCATTTAATGCTGTATTCATTCCGCTATAAACAACTCTTAATTGACCTAGCAGTGACTGAGAGTTACTTAGAGCTCCCACTGAAGTTTGGCCAGCTAATGTTGAAATCTCAAGACGTATTTGGTCGCGTAACTGCAAAAATTGAACTACGGCCGGCGTATAGGCACCCGTTGCCGCAAGCGCTGAGGTCATAGATGGGGTCAATTCAGGAGTAATTGCACTAAAGTGTGCTGAAGCAATGCCTTGGATCTGTTCCAAGAACAGTGACACACCGCCGATTTGCGACTTAGTCCAGAAGACACCTGCAGCTTTATGCGCACTCAAAGACAATGCAAGACGGCCAGAAATACCCGTAATTATGTTCACGGCTGAAGGAAAGGTGTTTTTATTAACAACGGTAATTTGGTTGTGCAAAGTTTGCAATTGATTCAACGTAGTCAACACGCTTGAAGTAGCACTCAAAGCACTTTGCAATTGACCAAGATTATCGGAAATGATTTCATTTCCAGTATTGACGTATACGAGTTCCACAAGGGCCTGCAACGACTGGTTTCCTGCCGTACCTGAATAGTTGGCTCCTGTCAAAGCTGTTCCAGTAACTGAACTCGTCGCAAAGGCTTGGTCCTGCCATGCTTGTAATTGTGCTTGTGTAACGGTTACTGCACCTGGACCCGAAGGTTGAATGCCGGCTGCTGTAAACGTGGCGTATACCTGACTTAACGCCTGTCCCATCGGCAGGCTCATTTGCCCTGATGCAGCTAAAGAGTTCAATCCATTAATACTAGCAGAAACATTCGCAGCATCTGCGCTAGTTGGCGTATACGTTCCTCCATTATTGAGAAAGTTAATAAACGTACCAATATAAGCTGTGTAACTTGCTGCGGCCGCCGCTGCTGCCACTTCAGGTTGTGCCTGATACTGCACTCCACCGATAGTTACATTAACTAGGTCGACTGGTGTTGGGGTTGACATATATTGCCTCCTATACCTCTATTCTCATTATACATAATTTTTATTTTAATTGCAACCATGGAACTAACATTTCCTTATACAGGGGAAGAAACTCCCAATGTATCACCCGACATATGAGCTCCCATTGCACCTCGTAAACTACTGGTTGTGTTAATAGCCATATCGCCAATTCCGGTGCTGATATGCTGAGATATTCCCAAGGGTTGGCTGACTTTAGCTAAATAATTGTTAATTGTATCCTGTTCATTGTTAATATTCAGATCTATGGCATTTTGTTTTATAGTTGCAATCTGATTCCCAATCTGCTTAGTTGTATCCTGTATCGTATTCAAAATGCTCTGTTTGACCACCTGAGCCTTAACAGGCCCCAAATCTGCCAAGAGATTGTCTAAATGATCGGAAATTTGTGTATGAACATCCACAGTTTGTGTAGGTCCTGTCTGATTAAGTACTAATTTAGGTGTATTTATTTGAGCCTGATTTATTGAAAATGCAAGGTCGTTATGGACATTTAAGGAATTCTGTACAGCGCGTTCTAACTGATCCTTTTTAGCGGCCTCATCGACAATTTGCGACAGGTTTTTAGTGTCCTGTCCAATCTGATTCACAATAAACTCTTTGATACTTTCGGTAGAGAATAGCGATGCCAGTACCGCAGGGTTGCTTTGAGTCGGCTCATTTACTGCTGCCGTCGTAACTGCGCTCGTCTCTGGAGCAGCCACTGGATTGGTCGCAGGAGCACCAGCTGGCACTGTTTCTTGTACTTGTGCTTGAGCTTGAATTTGTGCTTGTGCTTGTGATGAGACTATTAGCTTTTCACTCGGAGTCAATCCTTCAACGCTAGATAACACCTGATTGCTTAAATTTGTGATACCCAATGATTTCTCTAACAGATTCAAACCTACTCCTAATAGCGCGAGATTCAAATGTGGAGTCACCGCATTAGCTACAGCAGCGATCTGTCCTGTTGACGCAACAGTACCTAGGTCCTTTTTCAGCTGGGCATTCGCTACTAATTTTAATGCGTCAGTGTTAACCACGTTGTTAATTTGATGCCCAACAGCCGCTCCAACAACAGCAGCGCCTGCCGGACTGTTTGTGGGCACACCCTCGACTTCATTTCCGAGCGTTTGCGCCGCACTAACTCCTGCTTGAACACCAGAACTTTCCAGTGCCCCAAAAACAGTGAGCTGTAACTTCTTTTTTGCCGGATCAAGTGATCCAAAATCATTAGGTATATTTATACTTGACGTAACAGTAGCTAGATTACCAGTTGCAGCAAGTAAAGTTGCGTCCGATGATACTGCACCGCCAAGCTGCAATGGGCCAGTCGAGCCCTGCTGTGAAACCTCTGGCTTTTGTTTCTTTTCGACAAAAGACTTCGGTAAGATTCCCCCCGATTGATTGGGCTTCTGACTGTCCAATAGTGATTTGACATCACTTCGATAATTTGTAGTAAAAATATTAAGCAAAGTTCCCTGCGCATGAAGTGCTGCTGTTAGATCTAGAAAGTCATAGGACGCAAACACATCTGTGGGCGTGGGAGGACTGCTAAAGGTCGAACCAATGAGGCTTGATAGTGAACCAACGCTCGCGACGTTGCCATTCTTATCAAGCGAAACAACAGACCCAACTCCAGGCAGCAGCGGTATAGAAGGAATTGACGGCCCCGATCTTTGGCTGTTAATTTGTGAAAGCGATCCATTACTGCTGTTAATGGTATTTGACAAACTAACATAGTCATTATTTACAATGCTGGTACCATTATTGGATATGTTCTGAGCATATGTTAAAGCCTGATTTGCCCCTTGGAGAGCAGCGTAATCACTATTAGCCAAGTTCGTCGCGGCATTAAGTGCATTTAAATTCGCCTGAGTTCCATTCGTATCATAGGCTGCTTGTGCTGCTACTTGGGCGGCCGCATCAGTATTGTAGGTTGCTTGGGCTGTCGCCTGATTATCTGTGGCGGCTTTAAGATTAGCAGGTGCATTATTATTGGCAGTGAAGTCTGAAATAAGATTGTTATAAGAACTCGTTACGGATGCTTGTGCATTGTTGAATGTTGCAGGCCAATGTTGTGAATCCAGAAGCAATTGATTAAGCTGATTCTGAAAATCAGCAAAATTAGACACGAAAGCACTTAATTGACTGGTTGAGAACGAGACATTACCAGCTGTCATTACCTGTTGGGCTACAGTGATATCGGTTTGACCTTCATTTACAGCTTTTAGGTTTGAAATAAGGGAAATATCCCATGGTGGAAGCTGGGGACTTGAAGGTGCCGGAAATGAACTGCTGAAAGTTTGCCCGGCATTGCTTATTGTATCTCCCAAACTCACCGGAATAGGCGTTATTAGGGTAAGCTCTTGGTTTGATAATGGTACGCCACCAGCCGGTGCATTTACAAGGGGATCGATTCCCATAATTGGACTCCTTGGCAGAGTTTGATCAATGATCTCCACCCCACCTATAGTTCATTATAGCAAATTCCAATTTTAATTAACATAAAATTCTCAATTCGCGTATTCCAGCTCGCAAGCCCAGAAAAAATAACAGGATATGCCAAGCTGCAAGCCCAGAAAAAAAACAGTATATGCCAGGTTGCAAGCCCTCAAAAAAATAACAGGATATGCCAGGTTGCAAGCCCAGAAAAAATAACAGGATATGCAGGATCGCAAGCGGCAGGATATGAAGGATGTAGGCGGAGGATAGGAGGCAGTGGCGTCAACTTAAAGAAAAATCTATAATTTTTGTCTATATAGACAAGAGGTAGGTTTTGGAAGGCTGAAGGCCGGGCTCTTAATAGCCCAGACCGCAGTGGAGCAAGCGCAAGCGAGCGGAACGGAGGTCTGGGTTGGGTGACAAATAGAACTGCGAGGGCTGAAAGCCCGATACATCAAATGACGGCTATTAATGAGTCGGGCTTTCAGCCTTCCAAAACCTACCTCTTGTCTATATAGACAAAAATTATAGATTTTTCTTTAAGTTGACGCCACTGCCTCCTATCCTCCGCCTACATCCTTCATATCCTGCCCCATCACTACTCAATTGGCAATTTTCATAAAGCATTTTCGGTGATATGCAATGCATGATTTTTACCTCGCCTTTGGTTATGATAATTTTTTCAACTATTAAACGCACTAGTTTTTGCTTCTCATTGAATGGCAAATCTGGAGCCGATTTTTTAACTCTTTCTAAAATACTTTCAAAAGCATGCTCCCAACCGGATCCTATTTCTTTCATAAGTTTTAAATTTAATCGTTCCTTTTTCTCGTTCTCAAGTTCGCCTCTTCTTTTTTCTAACCCCTGGGCTCTTTGACTTAGAGAAGTTAAATCTAATAAACCACTTTGATATGCATCTAAAAGTCGCTCTCGTTCTTTTATAAGCTTTTCTAATTCTTTTCTCATCGAAATTTCCTGCCTCTCGATTTCCTCGATATTTCCGCTTTCCTTTTCTCTTCTTTTAAACTCTTCCTGCAACATAAATGGATTTTGAAGCATTTGAATTATTTCATTATAGACCAAATCATCGAGCTCATCCTGCTGTATATATCCATTAGAACATTTTGGTATTTTATTATCCGAATGGCTTCGACAATGATAATAATTTTTACTTATTCCCTTATATCTTCTCATTCTTTTATAAAATTGACAACCACATTCGCCGCACGTGATTAATCCTTGAAGCAAGGAAGGTTCTTTGGTATTTCTTAAGGCTAATTCTTTATTTTTATTTATATATTCCTGTGCTGTTTCAAAATCACTTTCACTAATTATAATTGGAATATTTATCTCGTACCAAGAGTCTTCATTAGTTTTTTTTCGTGGATTTTTTGGCTTCAGCCGTCTTAAGCCTTTATAATGCCTTATTTTATCTATACCCTCATACTTTTCTGATTTACCATAGGCTGCAGTGCCTATATAAGCCTTATTTTTTAATATCCCTAAGATGGTTGCTGGAAACCAATAGGAATTTCCTTTTGGGCTTTTAATTTGGACCTCGCTCAACCTTCGACAAATTCCATTTAATGAAAGCCTCTCATGAACATATAAATAAAATATTTTTCTTACAACATTCGCGTCTGTTTCAACGATTTCAATCACCGTTTGACGTTCATTTTTTATCCTCTGATAGCCATATGGTAGCTTAGGAAGAATAGCTGGATCTCCGCTTTTTGCTTTATGAATAGTACCTCGACGAGATCGATCTAATATTAATGCTCTTTCATATTCAGCAAAAATCCCCTGAAAATGAGTAAACATTATTGCTTCAGGAGTGTCACCTTGAGGAACATTTCTAATGAAAAGAACCTTCACTCCACATCGTCGAAATTCATCTAACAAAATAAGTTGATGAGGATAATTTCTGGCTAACCTATCTGGTGCATAGATCAAAATCGCGTCGACAGACTCTGTTCGTATCAAATCTCGTAAATCATCTAAAGCAGGTCTTTGAAGACTTTGACCACTTATACCGTTATCAAGAAAAAGCCACGTTTCTGGAATTTGATATCCTTCTTTGAGTCCAAATTCTCGAAGAACCAATTCTTGACTTTCGATCGTTTCATCTTCTTTTTGCTTCTGTGAGGAGACTCTGGCATATATTGCGGCTTTCTTCATGATGGAGCTCCTGATTGATGGATGACCGAATTGATATTGTGCTGTTGAGCAATATCGCTAAGCCCTTGATTAATTTTGCTCTTTGATTCCTCTGAGGGTGATATTCGAGTACAATTTTTTGGACTTTGATGCATTTTGACAATGTTCTGAGCCTTGTTTCGAGAAGAATATTTACCGATTGTACTTCTATCAAACATTTTCTCAAAACAAATTTTGCCAATTGAGTATTGATGGGGTGCCGCTTGCGATCCTGCATATCCTGTTATTTTTTTGAGGGCTTGCAACCTGGCATATCCTGTTTTTTTTTAAGGAGGGCAAGTGTTTGGTTGTACACTATCACATACATTAACAAGTTTAATGTATGTGATAGTAATCTTTATGTATTGACTGAATGTGCATTAAGATATATGTTACAGGTATTTTACCAAAAGGATAGGATATGCGTACCATAGCTCCACTACCCTCCTCAGTCAAAAATGGACTGAAAAAACTAGGTCAAGACGTTCGAAAGGCACGCTTAAGGAGAAAATATACCATGGAATTGATGGCAACGCGGGCTTCAATTAGCCGCGTTACTCTCACTAAAGTTGAAAAAGGCGATCCTTCTGTTGCCATTGGAATCTATGCCAAAGTCCTTTTTGTCATGAGCCTTGATTATAATCTATCCGAATTATTATCAAATGATCCAGCTGGACTCGCAATCGTAGATCAGGACCTCCCCAAAAGGATTCGCAATAAGAAATAGCTGCTCTGCATTTGTCATTGCAAGACCAAGATGGCAACAGCTGTGGCGTATTTTTTGGAGTGACTGATGGAAAGGAGAATGCTCTTTCCTGGCACCATTTTTTGTAATTTATCAGAAAGTGTCACACAGGGCTTCCCTAATGCATCATTGAGAATTTCGATGTCGAGCCATGAAACACCCTCGCTAATTCCTGTCCCCAAGGCCTTTACAACGGCTTCTTTTGCTGCAAAACGACCCGCGAAATTAATGGCAGAGTGTCTATACTTGGAACAATAAGCCTGTTCATTTTCCGTAAATAAACGATCCAAAAACTTTTGACCGTATTTAGCTATAATATGCTCTATACGGTCAATCTCAATGATATCGTTCCCTATTCCGTGTACTTCCATTATGCTGAAAAATAATCTTTTGAGACATTCTCATACTTCGCTAATGTCTGCTCCATATCATCTTCCGACAGCAAAGCCTGTTCCGCTGTATTACAGAAAATCATCCGACCAGACGAAGTATGCTTCACAGACAATACCTGTGCTTTAATGGTCTCGCCAATATACTCGGCACCACCATTAATAACGACCATCGTTCCATCTTCAAGGTACCCAACACCCTGGCGAGCCTCTTTTCCATATCTTTGTACTTTAATGGTGATGTATTCGCCTGATTGGCTGATGGGTTTCAATGAATTGGCTAGCATGTGGATATTGATGACAGCTATGCCTTCAATGGAAGATTGCTCAATGCGATTGATATCGGCTGTTAAAATGCTGGCATCCGTCAAACGTGCTAATCGCACTACTTTTGCTGTGGTATCTTTGATTTCAGGAAAATCGGTGTCAATATAGCGTAACTGAAGCTGCGTTAATGATTCTAGTTTTTTGATTACATCAAGAGCTCTGCGTGCTTTAGATTTATTAGAATCGAGTGGACCTTCGGCAATCTGATTCTGTTCTTTGATGATAAACTGTGGTAATACGAGTAGGTTATTGACGATGCCTGAAGAGGCCAAATCAATGATTCGAGGATCTAGGAGGATTGAAGAATCTAGGAGGATGTCTTTCTTCTTTTGCATGGTGGGCTGGAATTTGATGAAAGGAATGCTGATATGGATCTCGTCAGCGGCGCGCACGGTAAAGCTAATTCCGGTATAAATGCTGAAAAGGTAGATTGAGATCAGAATGACTTGGGCAGCGTGGGGTGAAAGAGCTAAATGGCCGAAATCGATGAGTCCTGAGAAGGCAAAAACCAAGCTGTGAGCTAGCAAACATCCAAAAAATAGTCCTAGCACTGTCGTGTTGAAAGCTTTTAAATTTGTTCGGCGAAAATAGAAATCGGTACCCATTAGTATGAAACTGAATACTAGGCCTTCGACGAGTCCTAATAGGCAATTGAGTAGATGAAAACTTTCATTGAAGGTTATTGAGGCCATTGTAAAAAATGAAATGCTGAGAACCACTACGAGAAATCTGACGAAAATGAAAGACATATTCATAATATTTATTCCTTAAATTGTTAGTACTGTTTTCTGCTATAAGTGCCATTTATATATTTTTTTGGATTTTTTGTAAAGCATCATTGATGCTTAATCCGACTGAAAAGTGCATTAAAGTGGCTTTCATATGTATCTGTACACCGCAAATAACAGGATATGAAGGCATACGCATCAACCTAAAATATTTTTTACCACCGAGATCATGGAGAACACAAGAGAGGTCATTGATATCTTATTATTTCTCTAACAAAAAAACAGGATAGGCAAGATCGCAAGCGGCAGGATATGAATGATAAAAGTAATTGACATCATCTTCCTAAAATCCTTCATATCCCATACGCATCAACTTAAAAAAAATTTAACACCGAGTTCACCGAGAAAACAGAGGTAGCAGAGAGAACTATTTTATACTCCATGATCTCTCTCGTGTTCTCTGGTGTTCTCTGTGGTAAAAGATATTTTAGGTTGATGCGTATGCTTCATATCCTGTTTTCCTTTTGCAGGGAGGTTAGCAAGGCATCAATCCTTTACTTTGGGATGAAGTTTCTTGACGTTATTGCTGGATATTTTGTACAGTGTCGAGGACAAACAAGGAGTTATCATGTTAAAGTTAAGTCATTCAAAATTAATTGCCATTTCCGGGTTGCTATGGTTATGTGTTGGAATGTCCCTTCTTCCTCTTGGGATCAATCTTCTCGTGAAAAGCGATATTCGCCCTCTAGCTCTCTTTGCTTCGCCTTATTTTGGTGGATTGGAAGAGGCTACTGTAGCTTTGATTGCTATAGCCCTATTCATCGGTTACATGAAGGGACGATTTGTTTTTGGGAAGTCATCAAAAAGAATAGTTGAAAGAGTTCGCTCTGCTCCAAACCCTTCTGGTTTGTCCACTGTGTTTACGCCAGCTTATTGTGTGCTTATTGGGTGCATGATGGCATTGGGCATGGGGATCAAATACTTGGGCATTCCAAATGATGTTCGTGGGATGGTCGATGTGGCAGTGGGTGCTGCGATGATTAATGGTTCCACGATCACTCTACGCTATTTGTGATATTGTGATCCTTTGCCGATTTCAAATGACCGATAAATTTGCTCCATCAAGATCAATCGGGTGATCTGATGGGTAAAGGTCATTTTTGAAAGACTGATCAAAGGATAGTGTGATTTCATCTCATGGGGGAGCCCTTCGGCTCCTCCGATAATGATAGTCAATCGAGAGTTCCCTTTTTGGATCTGTTGCATGAGAAAAGGGGAAAATTCTTCGCTTGAAAAGGCTGTGCCTGCTGGGTCGAGGCAAAGGACATGAGAATCTTTCGCAGCATGGGCGATGAGTTGTTCATTATCTTTTACCCAGGAGAATTCAAAAGTTACTTGATTTGATAGACGTTTTACATATTCTTGGGCAGCTTCTTCGAGCCAGCTTTCTTTTGTTTTTCCTATCGATAGCAGTTTGATGCGAATCAACGGAATTCCTTTTTGGCTCTATCGATCACACGCTTTTCGTCTCTGGATTTAATGGCTTCTCTTTTGTCGAAGGCTTTTTTCCCTTTTGCGGTGGCGATTTTGATTTTGATTTTCCCTTGTTTGAGGTAGAGGGCAAGTGGGATGATAGTGAGTCCTTTTTCTTGTAGTTCTCTTTTGAGTCTAGCGATTTCCCGTTTGTGCATGAGTAATTTTCGTTCGCGCCGTTCTTGGTGGTTATAGACGTTGCCGAAGCGGTATGGTGCGATGGTGGAGTTGACGAGCCATAGGGCATTGTCGATGACTTTGACGTAGGCTTCTTGGAGGGAGCCGCCATTGTCGCGCAGTGATTTGACTTCGGTGCCGGTAAGGACGATGCCTGCTTCGAAGGTTTCGATGATTTCGTAGTTGTGTGTAGCTTTTCGGTTGGAGACCAGATCCGAATTTTCAGTTTTTTTCATATTCACGCGTCATTATACTTCCCAGGCTCTATTTTTTCCACTCCTTTTTCTCTTTATGATTTCTTAACAATTGGGGGATAAGATCCGAAATATTTCAAAAATGAGGTGTCTATGGGCATACAAGTGACTGGTTTAACGGTAAGGCAAGCTCTGCTTCCATTTGGTTGGAGTATTTCAAGATGCCAAACAATTGTTAACCGCATTGGAAGGATTGCAGGTTCAGCAGGTTCTATAACTGCCCTTGCAGTGACGATCTTGGCTGCGACTTTCTTGGGCAGTCTGGGAGGATTATGGATAGTGTCAGCTGTCGTGGTGGGAATTGTGGGTATCGGATATGGCTGTGTTTGGTCATTTGCAATCGTTGAGCGAATCACCACCTTCCTTTTTGGAAAAATATTAATTGAACCCAAACGGGCAATCTGCACCGAGTTGCGGCAGACTCAGACTTTGAGTGATCTATTATCAATAAAGTGGATGAAGAAAGTTCTAAAGAACAGTGACGAATACGCTAAAGGCAATTTGATCTCAAAAATGAATTTTTTGCAGCTGTCTCAGGCACAAAAAATATTAGGGTCGAAAAAAATAGGAAATTATTTCTCTGGATATCCTCAAAACAATGCCCGCATTGAATGGAAATTGATCACAGATTTCAAGACCATGAGTCCTCAAGCTAAGCTCCATCAAATAGATCCTGCAACAGGTAATCCAACTTTCCACACGATGCTTAGCACAAATGATCTTGCACTCAGAATGATTCGAAAAATCGCTAATCAAGAAAGTGGAAATCTTAAAAGCAGACTTATTTCACAACTAGACATAATTAGTGGATATAATGTCCCAGGAGACGTTGTTACACTAGACACTAACGGAACAAAAATGACGTTCAAAAAGACTTGGATTGAGGAAAAGTGTACAACAGTGGGACAGTTTTACGGTGACCCAAATGTTGATTTCAATGACGCTGAAATGTCTATTCCAAATTACAAAACGGACGATGTCCAATTGTGTTTTAGCATCCTAAAAGGGGACAAGGACTTGCCCAAAGGTATTTCTGAATTGCAGTCTATCGGCCAGGTAGCAAATTATCTTGGTGCTGACGACGTCATCCGCTTGATTGCCGATGAAATGATTGAGAGATTTGAATTAGGGCAAATTACAATAATAGAACTAATTCAGTGGATAGCGGAGTTTGTCAACATAGATGAGCTAAGGGAAAAAGCGCTTGAAGTGACCGGGTTGAGTCAAGGCCTCCTTTCCGAAGCAGAGCGCGATGCCTTTGACATACAAACGTACACTCGGAATTGGCCAAGATTGCAACAATTGTGCGCGACATTTTAAAATAGTTCTTGAACAAACAAAGCTTATGTGCATAATGTGAGCAAGGAGATATTATGAGCATACCTACTCGTTTTCTTTTGATAGATGATGATCCTGATTTTTTGGCTTATTTTCTGTTGTCGGCAGAGCCATTTGCGATAATTTGCGACACGGCCGCCTCTATGCAGGAAGCCCGTCAAAAGATTAATACATCAAGTTATGCAGCTTATATAATTGACCTAAAATTGCCCGATGGATTGGGCCAGGACCTCATCAAAGAAATTTATGAAAAACTAGGAAATAAATATCCTATTGTTGCCGTCGCCGGTATTAATCGAGACCCAATGGTCATTCAAAGTCTCAGGGAAAAATACAAAATCGAATTCGTTCTTGATAAACCCATTTATCCACAACAAATTAACAAGCTATTCGCTACACTAGCCAATAAATGCGATATAAAGCAGTTGCGCATTAATTCGGTACTTCAAAAACTGAGGGAAACCTATCAAAAGACAATTCCCGAAAAGCTTGAGAATTTAACTTCGCTTATTACATCTCTTCATCAGAATCCGGATAAGGCCACTCTTACAGAATTGAGGGGCGTGGTCCACAAAATCGCTGGAAGTGCAGGTACGTATGGTTTTCTTGGGGTGTCCGAAATCTGCAGGGATATGGAGAAGAGTATTGTCGATGAGCTTGAGTTGAGTAAGGTGATCGAAAAGGATTGGATCCTTTCTCTGGATGATTTCTTGGAGAAAGTAAAACACTATTTTCAGATCAATGAAGAACAAACCTTTCCACCTAAAGAAACCTCGAGACCACAGAAACTTACACGACCTCTTATATTTGTAGCTGATAGCGATATTAAATTTCTGGAACTTCTTGAGAAAGAAAAAGGTAAATATTCTATCGAGCTTACATATACTGCAGATCCGCAAATGGCTTTAGACCGTTTAAATTCTCCGGAATTTATGCCTAAAGCGGTCCTTGTTTCGCAAAGATTTTCGGGGTCAACAATCACTGGTTTAGATATCATTTATCGACTTCAAGAGAAACCACACTTGAAATCGGCGGCTTATGGGGTAATGCTGATGGATGATGACCTGGAAAGTAAGATTCTGCTCATGGAAAATGGGGTAGAATATAACTTTCAAAAGCCTATAGATCCGGATCTTTTCTTTGATGCTGTGGATAAAATGATCCAGGTAAGGCAGCTTCAAGAGCTCAGAAAATAAATATGATTTGATTTGACTTAAATAAAATATTTATTAATATGAGGTTAGGTACTTTATTAGGAGGCCTCATGTATAGCTCAGACGATTACACGAAGGAATTTCCCGTCGCGGATGATGAGGTGGCCCGTCTAAAAGCACTCCGTAATCTACATATTTTAAATACAATGCCTGAAGAACGATTTAATGTCATGTCACGCGTTGCACAACACCTTCTTAGTATTGATTCTGGTGATGAATCACAATTATTAAAGGATTTAGCTCTGTTGATTGAGCATAATCGTGAATCCATTGCTTTGCGTCATGCCCTTGAAAAGTCTTTAATGATAGAAAAGGCACTCAAAGAAAGGGAAACCCACTATAAAACACTCCTTGAAAATATCGCAGATTGCGTATTTGTAATTGATTCTAATTGGATGATTCAATCAATAAATTTGGCGGCAGAAAAAAAATTAGGATGCAAATCTAGCGACTGCATCGGAAGAAACATCAGTATGTTTTTTCAACAATGTGTAGAAAACGAACTTACATTATGGTTTGGACAAGATCCCAAAGTTGACAGTGAAGATTTGTCACCACAATTTATGATAGCGACTTGGCAATGTAAAGATGGCACACAACACACTTGTGAACTGATTGGAAGTTCTATGACTTTTAAAGATGAGAAATTATTCATTTGGATTTTGCGTGATAACATACAGAAAAGGGAAGCTGATAGCATAAAAGATGTTTTCATATCCTCCGTTAATCATGTACTTCGTACCCCAATAACTGCTATTCACGGTGCATTGGGGCTAATTCTGGGATTATTTAATCAAAATATGACCGATGACGCAAAAAAACACATTGGAACCGCACATGGCACGAGCGAACAACTTGTTCATATGATGAATGAAATTCTCGATGGCAAAAAAATCGATGGTGGGGGAATATCTCGTCTTAAATTGCAAGAGGTAGATGTTAACCCTCTTATTACAAATGCAATTAATTCTGTACGTCCACTTGCTGAACAAAAAAAAGTTAAAATTATTGTAGAATATCCTTCAGAACCATGTTTTGCATATGCTGATGCAAATCGCTTCATCTATGTTCTAAAAGACTTGTTTTCAAATGCTATTAAGCAGGTTCAAATCAATGGAACGATTACTATTAGAATCGAGCATTCTGAAGATAAACTCAAAGTAAGTGTATTTAGTAATCAATTTGAAGAGCCGATCAAACCCGAGCCCGAAATTGATCATTCCAATTCAGCTGCGAATATTACTAAAGCAATTATTGAAAAATTGAGTGGCAGACTTGATCGTGAAATGAAGAATGGATACTGTATTGTTCTCGATTGTGTTATAAGGAGCTAATGTTTATGGAAAGAGAAAAACTTCAGAAAATTTTAATCATCGAAGATAACGACGATATTCAAAAAATCGCTCAAATGTCCCTCGAAATGGTAGGTGGTTTTACAACCGAAGTAAGCAGCTCCGGTGCTGAAGGGCTTACAAAAGCTGAAAGCTTCAATCCTCACCTTGTTCTGCTTGACATGATGATGCCATTAATGAACGGCTCGGAAACATTTCAAAAATTTAAAGAAAATTCGAAATTGCGCAACATTCCAATCGTATTTATCACAGCAAAAGTGCAGCCAAATGAAGTTGTAGAGTATAACCGACTTGGTGCACTGGGTGTAGTCACAAAACCGTTTGATCCCATGACATTACCCGAATCGGTGCTTCAACTATGGGATAAATTATAATAAATAGGGGCATATGAAAACATTTCCAATGCAAGAAGATGAAGAGATTCGATTAAAAGCTTTAAGGGGACTTCATATCTTAGATACCCCTCCTGAGGAACGCTTTGATGCAGTAACCCGTATTGCCAAGCGCCTTTTTGATGTCGAAGTTGTTTCCATCGTATTGCTTGATAAAAATAGATTGTGGTTTAAATCAAGGCAAGGACCAGAAATCACTGAAGTCATACACAAAGATTTACTGCAGGCTCACAGACTTATCAATGATGATATTCTTGTTATTAATGATACAGCAAAGGACCCCAGATTTAGCAATCCCGTTATTCGGTTTTATGCAGGATTTCCGTTAAAAACAAATGAGGGTTCTCAAGTAGGTGCATTTTGCCTCTTCGACACAAAACCAAAAACATATACCGCTGAAGAACTCCATATCCTAAAAGATTTAGCTACACTTGTAGAATATAATCTGAACTCCATCCCGCTTAATGAGGCACTTGAAAAGTCCTACAAAATGGAAAAGGCCCTAAAAGAACGAAGGGTCAGATATAAACTTCTTCTCGATAATATTGCCGACAGCATCATTGTCATTGACACAACAGGAACTATTCAATCGATCAACTTGACAACTGAAAAAAATCTGGAATATTCAGCCGAAGAATGTGTTGGAAAAAATGTTAGTCTCTTCTTTCCTCAATATTCACAAAAGGAAATGGAAGCGCTAATTGAATTTCATGCTGAATCGCACGAGCCCACAACAAGTACAGAAATTATTGAAGTTTCTTGTCATCGAAAAAATGGAGGAAATTTCTCGGGTGAGTTAACTCGAAGCAGTATGACTTTTGAAGACAAAAAATTGTATATTTGGATTTTACGCGATACTACAGAACGTAAAAAAATTGAGCTAATGAAACAAGAGTTCATTTCAAACGTAAGCCATGAGCTTCGTACTCCTATGACAGCCATTCGGGGTTCACTAGGACTTGTTCTTGGTACCTTGCATGATGCCTTTCCTGAAAATGCAAGAAACCTCGTAGAAATGGCTTATTCCAATTCGGAAAGACTTGTGAGATTAGTTAGCGACATCCTAGATGTGGAAAAAATGGAAGCTGGGATGATGAATCTTCAGATAGAAAAATTGGACTTGGCTCAACTGATAGAACAATCTGTAGAAGCATTAAAACCCTATTCTGTGCAATACGGGGTAAATATCGCTATTGAAAAAAATGCTTCACGAGTATTTGTGAATGTAGATAAAGACCGGATCACTCAGGTGTTGACAAATCTTCTTTCAAATGCAATTAAATATTCACCTCGTAATGAAACAGTGATCATTCGATTAGAAAATGTTGAGGATAAACTTCAGGTAAGTGTGATAGATAGGGGACCTGGGATTTCAAAACAGGATCAAGACAGGTTATTTCAGAAATTTACTCAATTAGATTCCTTTGATAAACGTCCTAAAGAGGGTACAGGTCTTGGATTGAGCATTTCTAAATCGATCGTAGAAAAACACAATGGTGAAATTGGCTGCGAAAGTGAATTAGGAAAGGGATCTAAATTTTATTTTGTTTTAGACTTGAGCATAGATTGAATCGCAGGGATGCAGGCCCAGCAAATCATGCCGGCACATGTTTTCTCTTCAATTTGATCAACAGTATTGTAACCTTCTTCGATACAATCAACAATTGTTTTCTTGGAAATCCACATGCAATTGCAAATGATTTCATTATCATCTTTAGGAACTATTGTAGTGTTTGTTTCGCTTCTGATTTCTCCTGTGCTACTAAATAGATCGAGTTCTTCTTTAGTGATTTTTTCATTTTCAAGAACCCTAGAATAAAGTTCTTTTAGGGTAGACCATTCTCCATAGGCTGTGACACCGACAAGCCGATCTTGAATAAATTGCAGCTCACGATATATTGATTTATTTTCGTATGCAACGTGTTCCGGATTCTTAATATCGGTATCTCTAATGGAATTCATATTTTTTCCGATGACGGTAGATGCCACAATCTCTCTTCCACTTTTTAAGGAAAATTTAGTAATTGTTGCTGGCATATTGAGAAAACGACCAATGAATTGGACCACTTCGCCACGCTGAGGTGTTTGATAGACGTGTCTAAGGGTATCGGTAATTTCTTTTAGCTTTGGTCTAATTTGATAGAGTTCCTTAAATTTGTCTGTTGGGATAAAGTATGTGGATACATCACCCTGTGCTTTAACAGTGGCCTGTCTAGGCTGATTAATGATCAAGCTGAGCTCGCCGATGAGATAACCTGGGGTTGTGGTGCAAATCAAATTGCCATCTTTGAAAACTTCGACATTACCTGTAAGTAGCAAAAAGGCACCATTAGGTTGCTCTCCTTGGTTAATGATGGTTTCACCAGCCTTAAATGATTTTGTCTCAAATGATTCCTTATCTTCTAACAAGTACTGGGCAATATCAAATTCAGTTTCTAATGCCTGAAGTTTAGAGATTAGTTGTTTAAAGCCAATGGATTTTAATTCTTTTTTAAGTTCGCTATCTTTTTCGAGGACTTTGAGGAAAGAGCTATGGTCGATTTTAAGTAAGGTAACGCTTGTAAGGGTACGTGCGGAGGCGTTTCTTTTTCCTGGGGTGGGTTGTATAAGGGCTTGTTCACCAACGTAGGCGCCTTTTTCAAGTCTTGCTAGGATGACTCTTTCGTTTTTGGGGTTTGTAGTAAATACTTGGAGGACGCCTTCTTTGATTATGTAGAGGTAGTCAGCAGTTTCGCCTTCATGAATGATTGTTCTGCCGGGAGGGAACCGTACTTCAGTTACGTGCGAAAGCAAATCGGTAAATTGTTCATCATCGATTTTTAGGAATAGCCTGGTATGTCTGAGTAGTTCTTTATTCTCCATATTTCCCATATAGCAAAGCCCTTCAATTTTGTAAAGAATCTTTTTTCGCCTAGGAAAAAAACAGGATATGCCCCATAATCGCATGCTTAAAAAATAACAGGATATGCAGGATCGCAAAGCGGCAGGATAAGAAGGATGGGAGGAAGGGGTAACCTTTTTTCCTATCCTTCTTATCCTGCCGCTTTGCGATCCTGCATATCCTGTTATTTCCTAGGCTGGCGATTACCTCGCCATATCCTCGCCTAGGAAAAAAACAGGATATGCCTCTATTATTGCATGCTTAGAAAAATAACAGGATATGCAGGATCGCAAAGCGGCAGGATAAGAAGGATGGGAGGAAGGGGTAACCTTTTTTCCCATCCTTCTTATCCTGCCGTTTTGCGATCCTGCATATCCTGTTTTTTTTCTAGGCTTGCGATTACCTAGCCATTTTGTGTCATTTTTTTGGAAGAATTTGATGAGACTTACTTATTTTGATTGCAAGGAAAAAATTATTTTTCTCAAGGGCTAGATCCTTGGCTGTTTGACTATCCATGTTTTTGATGTCATATTTAGCGCCAGCCTTGATTAAACGTAGAGCAACTGAGTTAATATTGTGTTTAATAGCAACGTGCAACGGCGTTCTTTTTCTATCATTTCTAAAATTTAATGGATGTTTTAGTTTAATCAATTCATCCACAAGTGCAAGGGATATATTTTCATTTTGCCACTTTCCGATATATACAGCCTCATGAAGGGGAGTTGGGGTTTTATCGGCAATTCCATTGTTTCCTCCATGTGCCCATGCAAAGCGGAGCATGTCTCTGAGAACTTCCAATCTTTCATTGGAGATTTCTTTATTTCTATCAGGCTTTCTATGCCTCCTGCGGTTAGAGCCACCTAATTCGATCTTTTTAAAATTAGGTTTGAGAGGAATAAGCCTCGATTTAATCTCTTCCCAATGAGATTGGGAAATGCATATTTTCACTAAATAACCGTATATCTTGCTAAGAACGTCAGATGATGACATTTGATCCTTATTGAATAGCATATCAAATATCTCTTTACGCTGCGCTTCAGGGATGTCAAATATACTGGGAGCAGAACTTATGCCTAGGCCGGGATCGCTTATGACGGGCCTCCGGAAAAGTTTTTTGAGGGCTTGTCCATATAGTTGCTTCTGGTCGTGTACGGGGTAAGTTGATATTATTGTCTTTAGAAGAAAAAAGAGATTCAAATAATGTGTTTGTTTCCACAGAGTTAGTCCTTCGCAAATATGCTCAAAGAGGTTCACACCGACATCACCATATTCTTTGTGAAAAATCCACTCAGGATGGCGCTTCAGAAGTTCGGGAATAATAGTGATAGCATGATCATATTTTGCAAGATCGATTAGAGGGGCAAATATCTTAGTGAAGGCACGTGCAGTCATGAATTTTATGATTGCTTCGAAGTCTTCTAAATTTGTTTTACCATTTCCGACTGATTTGATAACTTTTTTGATAATATCTGATCTATTAAATCGTAAAAATTCTTCTCTTTCTTTTGAGTCTAATTTATTAATTATATCAAAAAATAACTCTGAAAATAAATCTGGATCAGATTGCAATATTAATGTTGCAAGTGCATGCCGATTTAGCGGAAATTCATCGAGCATGCGATGGACCATTTTTTTTCTTGTCACTTGATGTTCGAATGCAAACTCATTAATTTCGGATTCGCAGTTAATGTTTATTCCAAGTGGTGTTAGTTCTTGCTCCAGATTGCACTTTGCCTCAGGAATATTCTCGGGTTTGGCTCGAGCTTCAATGAGTAATTTAACAGCATCGATACTATTACAATTATTGACGAGAAGTGCGTCGATAAGATCTTCAGTTGTATTTCCCAATATTTTTTTTTCGGTAGTACTTAAAAGCCATGAATATAAAATGGGTGGCGGTAATATTTCAATCGATTCTTTACTTAATTTTGCCAGGTTGTAACCATTGTTGAGGCATAGGAAATTAAGAGTAATGTAACAGATACGGGCTAGGTTATTATCTTCGGTCTCAATTATCCATTTGACTACTACACCAGTATCGAGAACGGGGATTTGGATTTTTGAAATTTCTTTAGCCCAAAAAAAATGACTGAGTTTGTTGATGCGTTCGTTTATTAGCCTGCAAAATGGTGCAATACGACCCACATCATTTGCAGTAAGGAATTTTATTGCAAATGAATCGAAGAGGTCTTGCGAAGCAAACGGTCCAGGATATTCCATTACTATCATCCTTATATCTTTAAAGCGAACATTGTACCGGTAAGTTACTTATAATCCTACTAAAAAAATTTGTCTGGTCTCAATTTATCAACGGGATATCCCCCCATAATCGCATGCTTAGAAAAATAACAGGATATGCAGGATCGCAAAGCGGCAGGATAAGAAGGATGGGAAAAAAGGTTACCCCTTCTTCCCATCCTTCTTATCCTGCCGCTTTGCGATCCTGCATATCCTGTTTTTTTTCTAGGCTGGCGATTACCTCGCCATATCCTGTTATTTTTTAAGCATGCGATTATAGGATTGCTATCATCTTTAGGCATCCATGATATCCATGATGTCCATTTGATCCATGTTTGTCTTATAGACTTGGTTGGCGGTGACACCATCGCGGCGGAGGTGGTATAACAAATCGAAGAGTTTCTTTTTCTCTACGGTATCGGGAGAAAATCCTGAATTCGAGCAGTTCAAGAATTTAAGCTGAGAAAAAGTAGATTCATTCTCGACGACATATTGTGGTCTTCCTACGACGACTTCGCCATTGATGTGGTATAGGGAGATGTCCATAACATTTTTATTTTTTAATATGTATTCGGCGAAGGTGTCTGCTTCATGATCATCGACTACTAAATATTTCTTCATGACACGAAGAACATATTTAATCCTGGGGAAAAATCGGCAGAGTATCACGAAGTCTGGGGAACCATATTCGGGGACATTCCCTTTAGAGGCTAAAAAATTACTGGTGAAGTAGATTGTTGGGGAAAATCCATCTAGGGGAAATACTCTTCTCAGTTGGCTGCCGGCATAGACATCTTTTATGATGATGTGCAGGCTATTGCTGATGGATTGCATGGCTTCCGAAAGAATAATTGATTCGGCATCGAGGTATGTTGGTTGGAAGATTCTATGAGGGTCTATCACTTGCTCGTGGGATTCACAGGCAACTTGTTGCTCAGAAGTTTGGCTAAAGTTATGGCAGGAGGAAACAAGGACATCATCGGGTAGAAGATCGCAGGCCTTTTTTAAAAGAGCTTCGATTTTTAGGCATCCTTCATTTCCAAGGAGTGGTTTATATTTCTCTTTAAAATGAAGAGCAGATAAATTCAGTAATTGTTTGGCGCTTATAGGTTTTTCTAAGCTGGAATCGTTGACATATTGATCGTGTTTTAATCGTTCAAAAACAATGTCAAAATTCTCTTTTTGAAGGGTTTTAGTGCAATTTTCTATTAGGGATTTCCTGCATTCTTGGAGCATGAGTTCTTGGAAAATAGAAGGAATCACTTTTTCAAGTTCTTTTCCTTCGTGACCGAGCGCCCATAGGCAGATATTAGAAAGTTCTCGGGACCCAATTTCATCGGCGATTTCTCTAGTAATTACAAGTATAATTTCTTGAGTGTCCCCCCATCCCCGCATGCGTTCGCAGGCTTGATATAAAGTGGTGAATGGCATTTTGGTGGTGATTAGGACTATGCCGATTCCATTTTGGGGTTTTTCACTATGGTGACCTATACAGTGTGATTGGTCGTTGTACCAAAGGATGGTGTTTATAGGGTCTGTGTTTTCTAGGTAGAGGGTTGACTCTCCGGTTCGATTTATGACCATGAGCTGGTTGCTTTTGAGATCAAAATAGGCTGCCACATTGATATTTATTGGTGCATATGAGAGCATTTCTAAGGCAACATCGCGATTGTTTATTCCTCGGAAAAAGGCTCCGGGGTCTAAAATGCAACACACTCCTTTCTTGCTGACAATTTTTTTTAATTCAATTTTCTCGACGCAGAGGACTTTTGTGAAGTCGGAATTGATTATATTTCGTAAGTAGTCGGATTTTGGGGATTTGTCGAAGAAATAATGGATGTCGTTGGGGTAATGGACGCTATTGGATATTGTGGCTGACATTCCGATCCAATTGTCAAAAATATTGAGAAGATCGTATCCTGTGGAGTGATATTTTGTGGCATCTACAGTGATGCTAGGAAGGATGTAGTTTCTAAGCATGTAGACGATTGCTTTATCATCATGTTTGAGTGAATGTAGGTAAAATGCCATCTCATCGGGGTTGTTGATAGGAAGATGGTTGAGGGATAGTGGAGGTGCATTTATCCTTTTTGTAAGGCTGTCAAAAAACTGTTGTGCTTGCGTTTCTTTTGAGACTCTCTGTTCTGCATAGTTTTGAAGCCTTAAATTTGTAAGAAGTTGTAGAACTTGTTCATCTTTAAGGCCTATTTCGAAGTACATTTGGATGGTTAGATTGATTTTGGTTTCATAGAAAGAGTAAGATGAGCTTTCCGAAGGAATGTTATTCGCTTTATAGGGGATTGCAATTGATGATTTTGAGGTGGGCCCATAGTCGACAAAACACCGTAGGCCTGTTGAGAATGGAATATACTTTGTGATTTGTGCACGAGCTATTTGCAATTGAACCTTTGTGTTACGATTCTGTGTTATCCACCATTGATGCAATCTATCCCTATCCTTATCGGATATTTTTTCGGAAATTGCATTAAGATACTGAACGCAGGTATTAACTTCATCAGCGCTCACAATTCTTTGCGCTAATTTGGTGATATAGTCTCCGTTAGTTTTTTTTAATGCATAAATCATGAGCGGGATCACATATCTCTCTTCTGGCATGGTTACCTGTTCGTTTGTCCCATAATTGAGCTCCCAAAGGGCTTTCAGGATCTCGTGAATTTCATCACCGAGCATTAAACACTTGGACTTGAACATTTTGAAAATTTCAATTAATTCCGCTGCTTCACTCGAATTTTTGTTGAGGGCGCTGAGGTATCTCAGAACAAGGGATTGGAGGTCGTATGGCGTGGTGATCATGATGACCCTATGTTTTTGACAATAAATAATTTGATCAATGATCTTTTTATAGGATCCCGACACGCTGAATTTAAGAACATCGACCGGATGTCCGGTCAGTTTCCACGAGTGGCGATTCACGATATTTATATGTGTCTCAAAATGTTCCTGTGGTACTACGTTAATTATTACTTTATCTGAAATTTCATTTATTAAATATGTAAGGATGTTGGTTTTACCTGCTCCACAGGGGAGGCACAATACAAGGTTTTTTTTGCTTTCAATGACCGGTATTAATTCAATTTGGTTGGGATGAAGAGTAATTCCAGTTTTATATTCAAAATAAGCAATGCGTGGGTCTAATGAGGTGTCGCCAATGTAGTTCAGAAGGGCATTTTTAAGAGCTTTTGCTTGGGGTGTGAAATCATTATTAATCACAAGCCACCCAAATGCCGTTGAAATATCTAGTTGATCGCGTTCTTCAGATACAAGTAGACGTTCATAGTGGATTTTTCCTATGGAAGAAAGATGGTTCCACTCATTGAGATATCTTTCTACGTGAAACTGAACCGTGGCACGACTTTTTGATGTAGATATTAATCGGTGAGGGAGTGAAGGCGCCATTCTCGCTCTTGCGCAACCCTCCATTAGGTTATTGATAAGTTGTTTTCCTATCGGAAAGTCGAGTTTTCCATCGAATATAAATGTTGAAGCCTTGGTAAAATGTGTTGGAATATTAATTGTTCTTTCAATTTGCATGGGCTGTAAGGGCTGCGCTCCCTTGAGAAAACATTCAATGCGAACATAATCATCCATCCTTCCGTGGCTTTTACCTAATGTGACAGCGTAACCAGTTGGATTTTCTTCGGGAGATATCATTTTTCTCTGGACATCATGAATTGGATGCACTGAAAAGATGGTTGCCTCAAGCATTTGATGCAAGGTAAAAGTGGCAATTCGAAGATCGTTTTTTGAAATTTGTTGAAATGCAATTTTTTGTTCCGAAGTGAACAAGATTCCCAATTCCTTTAATGGAATAGTCATGATTTTTAAGAAATCCTTTAAACAACTTTTTTCTTCAGCTTGTGTTAAGCAAGAGGATTCTAGCATCTTATCATGGAGAGCCTCAATAGAGGGGCCATCATTTTTTAAATAAAAGCAAATGAAGAAATAGACATGATCCAGCCAACTGTTTGTAAAAAAATGCATTGGCGTTGTTGCTAGTGGCTTTTCTGGGTCAAAGGAGGAGGATAATTCAGGATATTTGATGTCTTTATAGTTTGAGATGCTGGTTCCGATCAAATTTTTGTATGTGGGTTTGCAATACCAAGTTAGATTTTCCTGATGAAATGCATGAGGGATATAATCGCTACTGAGACTTAGCCTAAGGGCGCCGGTGGTATTTGTAAATCTCTTGATATAATGACTGTATATGGCCTCGACATTCTTTCCCATTGTATAAAAAAGAGGGGACTGTTTGCACAAGTAGATAAATTGCATCAAAAATGCATATAAATCTGGCTCTTTGTTGTAGATTATTATATCTATGATGCGTGTGATCATAGTTTTCTCTGCTTTATTCGGCCCATAATATTTCGGTATAATTGTGAAATATTTGATTGCTTGTCGATATTGTCGCGCCCGTAAAAAAATATAGACTAAAAACAACATTCCAGTACGGCTTCCTTCAAAAAGATCATTTGATGACTTACGAACTAGAACAAAAGTCCTAGGACGTGTATTTGGATCATTTCCTGGGGCTATTTTAGGGAATAAAAAATTCTTAGAGGTTTCAAGATTGTCTTCTCGGAGAATGAAAATTTCATTTTTTTTTAAGTTTGTTAAGAGGATTCCTATTCCAGCAAAATAGGCAGGAATATCAACAGAATAGGCGGTGTAAAAATAACCTGGATATTGTTCATTTTGTAATTCCGTTCCCCATATTTTAAAACTTATCCTAAGCCGGGGAAATTCAACTCTTTCAACGCGTCCAGCTTGTGTATAGCCCCATAGGTGTATAAATTCTTTATGTTCCAAATTTTCCATTAAGTGATCAAGGTGAGAAATTTTTTTGTTATATTGAGTCATTAAAATTAAATTATTTTTCAAATCCTTGCATATGGAAGTGAGCCCATTAACATAAAAACGGCAGTTTGTGTCTACATCAAGGATATATATAAAAGGTTGATCAACGTTTTGCCAAGCTTCGTAATTTCTTGCCTTAAATATTGGAACTAAATTGGCTGATTTATTATTAATACGCTGATAGTTTCCTTTTATAATAGGTGTCTGAAGTTTTTCTTTTAACTCATCATCACTAATCAGCTCCTTTTTATCTGGACTCAATAAGGTACGTTGAGGTATCTTGCCCGAGTAAAATACTCCAGTTGTCAAGTACAAATATTTGTCTTCATAGAATTCAATACATCCAATTAATGGATTGTATTTAAGTATCTTCAACGATTTTTCAATGAGATTATGTTTTTTTAGAATCTTGATTAAAGTCTCTAAAGTTTCAGCTGGAATCACTTTTTTAGGTTCACCATTGATCAAACGAATTTGATAGTGTTCCTCTGCTTTTTCAATATCAAGAGCTGTACATACGTGGGCAAATAGGACATATGCGTCATCCCGTTTTTGATAAAGATTGATTAAACTTAACCAAAAACCCTTTGGTATGGTTTTTGCGTGTAAAATGAGTTCTATTATTTTATTTTGTGAGAGTAAGCGAGCTTTCACGTTTTCCGGAGCGAACTTATGTGTAAAATATATGATGTTAAATCCACGCGATAGGAGGTGTAAGTTTCCTGAATTCTTAGCATCAATTAACGTTTGTTCAATTAATTTGCATAATTTTATTTTTAAGTGTTCAGATTCTTTGTCATCTAGTTTAAAGCGAGGAGGAAGACCCACCCTATAAAATAGATTCCTTTCTAAACTTTTATACTCTGCTTCTGTATTAAGAAGGTCAGGGTGTTCCTCCCAATATTTGAGAATATCAAAAATTCTAATAGTTCTTAAAGTGTCAGACAATTTACTGCCAATTCGCCTTTTTTCCACGGCAGCTTTATATTCAACCATGAAGTGCTTGGAGACCACTTCTTTTGTATGAGTTTCACATAAAATATATTGTCCTTCAGGTCTCAAACCATCATTAATAAATCGTATCGTATTTTTCTTTCCTGTTTTAGAACCACTGTATGTCGATATTGCAAAGTTCAGCAGCTCTTTAAAATCTGGGTGCCCATCCTCCGTAAATAGCTTTTGGAATATCATGTTTGGGTCTGTTTGAATCTCCCAAATTTTTTCCTCTGACAAGTTGGGAAATAATCGACCTATCCATGTAACCAAAGGAAAGGTTTCTTTTTTTTTTAACGGATATGACGGAATAAGTATCAATATGCTCTTTTTATTTCCAATCGTCCCTATATTGAATTGTAAAATGCTCTCACATTCACTTACTGGCTGATACAGGCCGTAGATGTCGTTCAAGGTCATTAAATCCCTTGAATCAGAGATAAAATGATGCGGAAGCAGCATAATTTCAGGAGGAAATAACTTGTACTTTAACAAATCAATACTATACTTTTCCTTCCATATTGTATTGACGGCTAATATGTAAGAATAAAATAACTTTAAACGGAGGATGAAGTCTGTTGGCTCTGGACTTTCACTACTTGTGGAGTTCAATATTCCCAAAAGTGCAAGTAGTGTTTCAGATTGAATTTTTGCTCCAGATGATTGCAGCGGGAGCGATCGTATTGCCTCGCGGCAAAAATGATATAATTCTAGAGTTCTTCCATATTTTTTCAATAAACGACAATGATTAACAGCATTATCTAAGGGTATTTCACCACCTATACAATCGAAATTTGAATTCTGATGCACCGGCTTTTCTATCAAAGGACAGCTTTCATTCAGATTCGGGATTACATTCTGAATATCCCAATGATATTTCCAGCTCAGCTCATTCAATGTTTTAGCCCGCTTTGTCTCAAATATTAAAATCTCATCGCGCAATCCACGAAGCTTTTTAACCTCACAGGTATATACCACATCATGGATTATTCCGCGGTTAAGATATTTTGCTAGGCTGCGCGCGTGGCTTTGCACCCCCCTGTGAAACAATAGAACATCATGATAGTCTTGACTCAACAATGTCATTTTAAATTGCTGTTTCAATATTTGATAATCCCTATTAGGCATATTGAGCTTGCAAAAACGTAAAGCAGTCTTAAACCAACAACTGCCTGAGTCCATTGCAGCTGAGAATTCAGCATCATCATTCGAAGAATAATCGACAAGTACTCCAGCGGCTAATTTACCTTTAACATATTCATAAAGGCTGCTTCCCGTCCAATATTCCTGGCTAAATTCTGGTTTTTTCTCATACATATCCTTGAGATACTCCCAGAAACGTAGATGTGCCAATTGTTTTAAGGGAATATTGCGAAGGGTATATTTTGGATAATTCTTAAACATGTGATCAATCCGCTTGAGTACATGGTATTCAAGACCATCACCTGAATTATACATGGAAAATGTGCCCGACTTTGGGTCAGCTTCATAAATAATCGAATGGGATGGCCTTCCAAACCATCCCCCTAGAGAGACTACACGTTCTTGGCTTTGAAGTTTATCTACGATTTCCTGGGGAGTCAATTTAACCAAGCATTGTTTGAGATCGATGATGAGTTGATTTGGCATCAGCTTAGAAAATCCCAGGAGGAATTTTATTGCATCTTCATCCCTTCCGCCTTCATACTTTGTGTTATAACTATATCTGTCGCATGTTGCTGCTGCAAAAAGTTTCGTAGCATCCATGAATACCAGCCTCTATTAAACAAAATTCGATCCTAAGGTATTATGGATATATTTGTAAAAGGTTTGCTAAATCAGGGTATTTTTGATGCATGAGATTATCTATGGTTTTAAAAACCTCTATTGCAGAGGGACGCTTCCGGTAGTCGTCTCGCTTCATAGATTCTATGAATGGCCATAGCTCATTCAAAAGATTACCCCGCGCATACTTTAGACGTTCTGTCATGACCACACCCAAAGAATAGACATCTCTAGCCATTTCCAAGGCAATAATAGCGGGTTTGTCATTTTCTAGTACTAAACTTTTTCCTATTTGCGAGTCTATGTGTAAAGTATATATATCGGTTGACATGCGGCCCACGGCCGCCACAAATTGTACAAGAGGTATATCATCATCTTCGCATCGTGCTTCTCCGAAATCTGCTATAAACAAATTATTCATGCCATCTTTTTTACGTACTAATATGTTGTTTGCACCTAAGTCTCCATGTGTTATGCCATAGATTACTAAGTGACATAGAGCAGAAGCAAGTTGATAAAATTCAAATAATACCACCTCTTCACTTGGAGATTTATTGGTGTTTATCTCGTCCCAGTAGTTATGATCATATCTGGGACCGACGTAGCCATATTTATTCACCATTGTTGAAAGATCATCTTTTATCTTCATAACTTGAAGGTTATACAATCCATATGGCTTTTCCTGGATTCCCAAAACAGCGCCCTTTTGATGAATTATTGATAAAATTCTACATTCATTTTCGATTTGCTCCCTGGTTCTATTATAGGGGATCAAGTAATTGCCTTTTCTTGCTTTCTTGAACACTCCGGCAACTGAATCTACTAGATCCATAAAAAGGTAAATGCGAGCATTGGATCCATATGCTAATCGTTTGATTAGATACTTTTTGTCTCTCTTAGAATCGCACCAAAATTTAAACGATTTTTTATCCTGATTAGCATTGTTGAAGGCGGTCTCAAGCCCAGATTTGATTTCCATGTCAAGAAACCCTGTGCAGAATTTTGTCTTATTAAAAAACAATTTTCCCTCGACGACATGATAATGTTTGAGGATGTGTTGATAAAGTTCTTCATGATTTGGCGGCTGCATGGATTTAAAAATTTTATTAAATAGTCGTGTAAGCCAATTATTAGTTTTTTTCTTTTGTTTTTGAACAGGGAGGGCTTCGATCATCAATCCTGAATATCTATCAGAAAATACGGGGTCCATAAAACATCCAATATAATTTCTTAAACCTATATAAGATAAAGGATTTATTTACACGAAATTATATTTGTTGAACTTCCCAACCATCTATGGTACGCTGCTGACCATTAAAGTTGATTCCAACTAAATAAATCGGAAGATTGTGATAGCGATAAATTTGATAATATTTTTTAAGCATAATTTGATCCATTGCCGATTGTGCAGTAGCGTTGCATTTGAACTCAAAAATAATTATTTTATCTTTTGCCTCTAATGCAGCATCCGTGCGCCCTTGTTGAGTATGAATTTCGGCGCCAATCTGGAACCCCGCAAGTTTAATAGTGAGATAGAAGAGGCTATGAAAATACTTTTCGTGTTTTACATAGAGATCATAGGGAATCAATTCAAATAATCTGCCCATGATTTCAAAAAATTGAACACTGTCCCATATAGGTCCATTTAAATTTGTAGATATATCGAATAATAATTTGCTGCATTCCGCTTTGGATTTTGCAAATGTTGTGAGTAAACTTTCAGAAAAAGATTGGCTAACTTCGCGATTGGGAAATCCAAGGCAGTAGGCAGAAATATCAGGCAAAAACGTTTTAATCGTTAGGTATCCGGTCTGGTAAAGCAGGGGAAGGGTTGGAAGTTCTTCAATATCGAACGAGCTAAATCCCATAGCACTAACATTAATTTGCTCTAGGTTGGATAAGTCGAATTCGCGCTTTTTCAGTAGCTCTATTAAAAAAACAGGGGTTCCTGTTTCAAACCAATGTGCTGCAAAGTCTTTTGAATCGAATAGTTTTAAAGTGGAGAATGGATTATAAACACGTTCACCATGCTTTGAGAACAGGTAACCGTTATACCATTCTTTAATCTGATCGTAGCAAGTTTCAATAGAGAGTTCGTTTGCCTTGGCTACATCCTGAATCTCATTTGCAAAATAACGTTCTAGTTCATCGCGGGTGTAACCTAATAATACGCTGTAATCATTTGATAGTGTTAAGTCATTTAAATTGTTAAGACCCGAGAAAACAGAAACCTTTGAAAATTTCGTAACACCAGTTAAGAAAATAAATTTTAAATGTCGATCTTCGGCTTTTAAAATAGTATAAAATTCCCTCAGAATTTCCCGATTTGCCTGGGCAATTTCCATGTTGTCTAATCGGTCGATTAATGGTTTATCATATTCATCGATTAGAACGACGACTTTTTGTTTCACCGATAGTTGATTTATCAAATTTTCAAGGCGATTGGCTGCAGATAAACCAGTTAAACTATAATGATGTTGTGTGGCAATGTCATCTAACACTCTAATTAAATCTAGCTCGAATCTTTCTGGAGTTCGATTATTAACGGTGGACATGTCGATGCGAATGACAGGATATTCCGTCCAATCCCAGTCACTTTTATCGATCCATAGTCCTTTGAAAAGATCGCGTCTTCCTGAAAAAAGGGCATGAAATGTGGATACTAAAAGCGATTTCCCAAAACGTCTAGGACGCGAAAGGAAGTATGGGATTCCCTGTGTGATGATCTGATAGATGTATTTGGTTTTGTCAACATAAGTATACCCACCGGAGATTATGGATTCAAAATCCTGGATTCCTAAGGGGAGTTTTGCTTTTGCCATAAATTTTAGTAATTTCTTTGTTAAAAAACTCAGTATAACACATAAGCACTAGCCAAGACAATCCAAATTTAAATACATTCTATTCCAAAAAACGGCCTTTGTAGTTCTCGTTTGGGAGGCGGCAGACATCTTGCTTGAAGAGCTTGTGACGTTTTCGCGCCACTAGTCTGTAGCCCCAATTATAGAGATAGTCTGGAAAGAAATTTATTATTCCTAATACCGACCAAAGGCCGCCCATCAGCCAAAGGATCCGAAAGGCACCTTTACCAAGCATGTAAAATTTTTCACCAGGGACGTTGTAGTTTTCTATCAAAATTAAACTGTCCTCGCCCTTCATCTCATCAGGGAGATATTGCAATTCGATGCTGGCAGTCTTCCCTTGTAAAGGAGCAAATAGAAAAACAGATTTCTTATCATGTTTTAAGAGGAATTCCACCACATGGTCGCAAAGGCCGCAACTTCCATCATAAAACACAAGATGTTTCATCACTATTCCTTCTCACGAATTTTACTGAAGTCTAGCAATTTGGCAAACAATCCAAAAACTTGCTGAAGCAGCGCAATGCGGTTATTCCGTATCTTCGGATCATCTGCCAAGATGCGTACATGATCAAACAGAGAATTCAATTTTGGTTGAATATCAGCGATCAACTGATAGGCTTGGTCATAATGATGCGTCTGGAGAGCTTGATCGAATGCAGGTTGATTCGCACTAAACTGAGTAAAGAGATCCTGTTCGGCCTTTTCCACTAAAAGGTCTTTTGAAAGTAGTTGCATTTCCATGTTGTCAGTCTGACCTTTTGCTCGCTTAAATACCTCATACAAGGAAGCAAATTGGGAACTTTCATTGCGGAACTTATTCAATGCTTGCACCTTGCAGAATGCATCATACAAATCTGTGAAACCATAAGATACACTAGCCTCAATTTCATCGTGTTTAAAGCCAAAATCTTGGAAAACAGTCTTAATCCGATTTACAAAAAACTCTTCTATTTCTTTCACATCAACTTTTCCTGGAATATGCGCAGCACATGCTTTAAAGGTCTCCAATAATGGCAAGCGAAGCTTTTGGGTGATCAATATTTTGATAATACCCAGTGCTTGACGTCTTAATGCATAAGGATCACTAGAAGATGATGGCTTTAATCCTGCCGCGAAACAGCAAAGAAGGTTGTCCATTTTGTTTGCAAGGCTTAATAGGATCCCTGTTTCTGTTTTAGGCAAGGGCGCATTTTCTCCTCGAGGCATCCATTGCTCCTCAATGGCCTGCGCCACTTCGGGGTCTTCTCCCTGTTCCAAAGCATAGTATTTTCCGATGGTCCCTTGAAGTTCTGGGAACTCATATACCATTTCACTTGCTAAATCAGCTTGAGACAAATGTGCTGCTCTTAAAGCTTTCTTTCTGTCGCTTATGCCAAGGGCATGTTGCAGAACTTCTATGTGTTTCTCTAGGCGCAATACTTTATCGTTCAAACTGCCATAGCCGGCAAGATAGGTCACTTCTTTTAATTTTTCATTAAACTGTTCAAGCTTGTGTTTTTTGCCCTTTTCGTAAAGGAATACTCCATCATTGAGTCTAGCCGATAGGACTTTCTGATTTCCTTCGCGAATTTTGTCTGAGGGAGTATTATTAGCTGTGATGACAAATCGGTTCATAAGTGTACCATCGTGGTGCATCACAGGGAAGTATTTTTGGTGTTCGACCATTTCGGATATCAATACCTCTTTCGGAGCCTTTAAATATGCTGGATCAAAAGTTGCCGAAGTGAGCTGAGGCCACTCTACAAGATCTACTACTTGAGGTAGAACTCTTTCGCGCAAATTAATTACTCCATCCAATTCTTTTTCCAATCCATCAAGCTGCTCAATGATTCTATTCCAACGTTCTTCGCGATCGGCCATAACGTGATGTTTTTTCAGGGATACGATATAATCTTTAGGTGTATGAATCGGGAATTGGACTGGATTCAATTGACGGTGCCCCATGGAATTATTTCCTGATTGAATAGTACCAACAATAAAGGGGAGTACCTTCTTGCCAATGAGGGCGATAATCCACTGGAGAGGTCTTGCGTATGTGATGTCAAGCGTTGACCACTTCATTTTCTTGGGGAATTCCAAATTCAGAATAATGCCGGGAAGCTGTTCAGCAAGAATTTCTGCCGTCGAGCGCTTTGGAGTTTTTATCGTAACGAATATATATTCAGAATCTTTGAGTTGACGCAGAGAAATTGCAGAATTTTTTCCATCTTTAATATCTTTTAAGGGTATAGGTTCGATGCCTACAGAACGGAAGAATCCCTCACCAGGACCAGTAATTTTTCCATTTACATCGAAAGCTTTGTCAATTGAAGGACCTCGCTTTTCAGTTGATTGCTCAGGGATCCACATAGCCAGGTCTGTGATGATCAGGGCAAGTCTTCTTGGAGTTGCATAACTTGAGATAGATCCGTAAGCGATTCCCTCTTTTTCAAGAAGCTGTAAGACCTTTTTTTCTAAATTTTTACTCCCGATAGGAACAAATATTGCAGGAAGCTCCTCCGAACCTACTTCCAGTAAGAAATCTTCTTTGGCATCTGAAGCAGTATTTAGAAGTTCTTGAGGTATGTTTGCAAGATGAACCGGAATATGAGGGCGAGAGGGGAATCGTTCAAGCAAAGGAAAGCCGATTTTTTCACGGCTTGCGATATATGATTCTGCAATTTGTTTTGCCAGATCCCGAATTCGCCCGATGTAGCCAGTTCGTTCGGAAACGGAAATCGCTCCTCTAGCATCCAAAATATTGAATGCATGTGAGGCCTTCATGACAAATTCATAAGCGGGCAGGGGAAGGTGATGAGAAATCAGTTTTTGAGATTCTTTTTCATAGTCGTTAAAGTGACGAAACCACATTTCTGTTGAGGCCTGTTCGAAGTTATAATGACTGAATTCGACTTCATTGCGAAGGTATATGTCGCCGTAGGTAAGATATTCGTTCCATTTCAAATCGAAGATGCTATTTACCCCCTGCAGGTACATGGCGAGCCTTTCTATACCATAAGTGAGCTCTCCAGTGATCGGTTTTAACACTTGGGAACCCACACTTTGGAAGTAGGTGTATTGAGTGACTTCCATCCCGTCCATCCAAACTTCCCAGCCAAGTCCCCACGCGCCTATAGTTGGATTTTCCCAATCGTCGTGAACAAATCGAATGTCATGCTTGGTCAGATCGATTCCAAGAGCTCGCAGTGAATCTAAATATAATTCTTGCATATCAGAAGGAGATGGTTTCAAAATTACTTGGTATTGGAAGTAGTGTTGTAATCTATTTGGATTTGTTCCATAACGTCCATCAGCTGGACGGCGACATGGTTCGATATATGCAGCTGAGTAGGGCTCAGGTCCAAGGCAACGTAAAAATGTTGCAGGATTCATTGTTCCAGCGCCAATCTCCAAGTCGTAGCCTTGATGGATGATGCATCCCTTTTCTTCCCAATATTTCGATAACCTTCTTAGTATTTCCTGAAATGTGATCACGTCTCTACCTGCCTTTTGTGTTGACATCCATTATCAACATCTAGGCATCATAGTTCAACCAAAAAAAGATGTAGTGAAATAATTTACCGTGCCGTGAGGAACGGCACGTTGCATTAGAGAGGGTAGTTGCCTGGATCGCAGCAGGTATTGCTCCAAAAGTGAGGTTTTGGGCAGCAATGGGTCAATCTAGGTTCGAGTTTTCTTTGTTCGCAGCATTCCGTGCGTTCGCAGCAGTTGAAACTGGCGCAGCTTGATAGTGCCATCGCAAAAAGAGATAGAGTTAGGATCGATTTTAATGATTTCATGAATTCCTCCAGAAAAACGTTATGATAAAAAAAAGACCGGAAGTAAAACTTCCGGTCATACCATTGAAGGTATTATATTAGTTGCAGCAAGGTTTTGGTGCACAAGGTGCTGGACAACAGGGCTTTGGACAGCAAGGCTTTGGGCAGCATGGGGTTGGGCATGGTGCACAAGGGCTGCAAGAATCTTGGCAGCAGCAGCTTGTTAAAACGAATGCTGTAGCACATAGTGCAAATAATGATGCAAATCTTGACATGATAGTCTCCTTTTGTGTTTGTTGTTGTTTATATAAAACCTCTTTTAAGGCTTTAGCTATCCTAAATACGTCTTTTCGAATAATTCTTCCACAAAAATTTTCCCATAGACCCAACTTTTTTGCATAGTTACCACACAAATATTTGATATTAAAGCATTTATAAATAAATGAACAAAGTGTCAAACTCGCATTTCATAGAACTTTCTTCAACGCAAAGGAGCAAAAGGCGTTAGAGTAGAGACGGGCTAAACACCCGTCTCTACTCTAACGCCTTTGCGTTGAAGAAAGTTCTATGAAATGCGATTCCAGCCTTTTTACATCTTGAGCTTGCCGGCCCAGCCGAGCTTGGTGCGCAGTGTCGAATAGTAGTCGTGATTGGGCAGAGTGACCATCCGAAAGAGCCGCTTCGAAGGACGGATGTGATAAATCTCATCAGTATTTATTTGAAAGGTAGAAAATCCGTCTGAAGTGACCTCAATATTCTGATTTTGCGATAAATATTGCACCTGGATTTCCTTCTTTGGCATCAAAACAATTGGCCTGTTGGATATAGTATGAGGGCATATTGGTGTAAGAACAATGGCATTAAGTTCAGAAGTTAAAATCGGACCTCCTGCTGCAAGAGAATAGGCTGTAGAGCCATTGGGAGTTGCAAAAATGATGCCGTCAGCGTTAAATGTGTTTAAATAATATCCATCAACATGGATAGCGATGTCAATGAGCCTCAAATTTTTGGCTCGGTGAAAAACAATCTCATTGACGGCGAAGCATTTTTCATGGTGCGAGGTTTCTCCTTCCATCGTAAAACGACTTTCAATTCCGAAATTGCCTTTCAAAAGCTGGTCTAGGGAAGGATATGTGTCTTTCACTTGCACCTCAGCCATAAAACCCAAGCTTCCCATATTGATTCCTAAAATAGGAGCATCTACTTCTAAATGTCTGTGGATGGCTCTGAGGATAGTTCCGTCGCCTCCAAGTGTAATGATAAAATCGATCGATTTAGGGTCCACTTTTGATAGGGGAGCAGCATTGAGCAAGATCGCATCTTCATCCTCGGCAACAGCGGTGATGCCATTTAAAGTCAAATAATCTGATATTCCAATGGCTAGAGACTTCGAATGTTCTTTTGTCCTATTCCTATAAATTAGAATATTCATGTTGCTGCCTCGGATCTGTGTGAATACTCAGTAATTGATTTTAAACCAAAGTGAGAAATGATCCTTTTCGTGATTTTTTCTGGTGTCAATCCAATCGAATTAATGATTTCTTTATAACTTCCATGCTGCAAGAAGGTCTCTGGTACACCAATATTCAACACTTGTACGTTTCCATATCCTTGAGTCATTAGAAAATTATTTACTATCGATCCCATGCCTGAGACAACCGAGTGTTCTTCAATAGTAATAATGCGGCTATGGTCAATTAGAAGTCTGCACAAAAGCTCGGAATCAAGCGGTTTCACAAAAACCGGATCTAAAATAGTTGCAGAAATTCCTTTTTTGGCAAGCATTTCTCTAACTTCAAATGCTGTATTAACCATATGTCCGAGGGCAATGATAAGTACATCTTCACCTTCAGCAAGAACTTCTCCTTTTCCAAGTTTTCTGTATTGGAGGGGTCCTTCAGGTTCATCCGTAGCAATATTCGGATACCTTATTGCAGCGGGACGTCCCCAACTGAATGAGGATTCAAGGAGCTCTTTTAATACCTTGCCATTGCGAGGTTGAGATATCACCATATTCGGCATGGCGTTGAGGAATGAAATATCGTAAATTCCGTGGTGTGTTGTTCCATCAGGGCCCGAAATACCTCCGCGGTCGATAGCGAACACAACTGGCAGCTCCTGAATGCAAACATCATGGAAAAGGTTATCCAGAGCCCTTTGCAAGAATGTAGAGTAGATGCTCACAATAACCTTCATCTTTCGACCATAGGCAATTCCGCCTCCAAATGTAACTGAGTGCGACTCAGCAATACCAACATCCAGGCAACGCTCAGGAAATTTTTTCATGAATGGGTCAAGTTGTGATCCTGCCGACATAGCTGGTGTTATTGTGACCAAGCTAGGATCATTCTCAGCCATATGCAGGATGTGCTTCCCAAAAATTTTTGGGAAAGTAGGCTTTTGCGAAACCTGTGGATGGAATTTGCCAGTATAAGGATCAAAAGGAACGACGCCATGGTAGCTAATCGGATTTTGCGTCGCCATTTCCATGCCCTGCCCTTTTTTGGTTAAAACATGCACGACAACAGGCCACGCGGAATCCTTCAACCCTTCAAAAGTGTCTATTAACTTTTTAATATCATGTCCATCTACAGGGCCTATATATCTTACGCCATATTGTTCAAAAAAAGCCGCAGGACTAACCAAATTTTTAATCGATTCCATAATCTTATGCCCCTTCTTAGCAAGTTGCTTTCCCAGGCTCGGAATCTTCGATATAAAGGCATCCACCTCCTGATGCAATTTATTCGTCAACGGATTGCTAATAAAACGACTCAAAATGTGTGTGATAGCTCCGACATTCTCCGAAATCGACATGGCATTGTCATTCAGCACGACGATAAATTTCTTGAGGTCTTTCGAAATATTATTCAAAGCTTCCAAAGACATCCCGCAAGTGAGTGTCGCATCACCAATGATCGGGATAATGTACTCATCTCTTTTGGTCAGATCCCGATTCTTAGCAACACCAAGCGCTAGCGACAATGCTGTTCCGGCGTGTCCCGCTAAAAAGTGGTCGTGCATGGACTCCTTAGGGTGAGAAAAGCCGCACAAACCATTAAATTGTCTGATCGTGTGAAACTGCGGATTTCGTCCAGTCAGAATCTTGTGAGTATAAGTCTGGTGGCTTACATCCCAAATGAATTTGTCGAGGGGTGAACTAAACACCTTGTGAAGGGCAAGTGTTAGTTCTACCGATCCCAAATTTGAGGCCAAATGACCTCCATTTACTGAAAGTACTTCGATAATCCTTTCTCGGATCTCATTTGCAAGTTGAGTCAGCTCCCCAAAGGATAAATTTTTGATATCATCGGGTGACTCAATCAGAGGAAGGATTTTATTTTGCTTCATTGGTTAAAATTCTGTGTTATGGGTTTTCCTTCAGGACCGAGAGCAAGCTCTCCATTTCGATTTTTAATGAGTATTTCAATGCGTCGTTCAGCCTCATTCAGGCGTGAACCGCAGGTGTTGATTAGTTTGTCTGCCTCTTCATATAGCATGAGAGATTGGTCTAGGCTGACTTCACCGGCATTCATCTGTTCCAAAATCTCTTCAAGACGGCTGAAAGCCTTTTCAAAAGAGACTTCTTCTTTTTTTTCGTTACTTTTTGTCACTGCTTATAATTTCCTTAACTATAGATAATGCTTTACCGTCATGGAGCATTATTTGTAGATCCATGTTTTTTTCTAATTGTTTTACTGACTTTATAACCGATTTATCCTTTTCAGAAAAGAGAATACTATACCCCTTTGTCAACAAATTTTTAGGATCGATCGTAATCAGTTTGTCAGTTATATTTTTAAGTCGTTCCTTGCGGAGGCTAACCCCTCTTTCCCATAAATTAAATAACTGTTTTTCAATAGAATTTAATTTATTTCTGTAGTGTACGATCACAACTGTTGGCTTTAGGGATTGCAGCACTTTTTTGCGTCCTTCCAGAACCATTTTGTTTTGAAGGAGCCTCTGTTGCATCGTCTTGTCCATCGTTTGCCTTGCATCGTCAAGCTTTTGCATCCATGAACCTAAGATTGGATAGGGAGACCGCAGAATCGGCTGTTTCAACAGGGCATTAAGCTGGTTCCTCCATTGCCTTAAATATTGCTGCATGGTGTGTCGCAACCTCTGCTGTGTCTGTTCCAAAAACTTCATCTGCTGCAACCGTTCTCCAATGACAATTTCCGCTGCTGCCGATGGAGTCGGAGCCCTTACATCAGCCACATATTCTGCTATGCAATGATCTGTCTCGTGCCCAACAGCACAAACAATAGGAATTTTACTATTCAAAATGGCCTCAGCGACAATTTCTTCATTAAAAGACCACAAATCTTCAATACTGCCGCCGCCTCTCCCCACAATCATCACATCCACGAGCTCGTACTCGTTAAAATTCTTGATTGCCTGAGCAATCTCCTTGGCTGATCCTTCACCCTGTACGCGCACAGGATTCAAAATCAAATGGAATCCATAGTACCGTCTAGTCAAAATATTCAAAATATCCTGTATCGCCGCACCTGTCGGACTGGTTACCACCCCAATTCTGCGCGGAAACTTGGGCAACGCTCTCTTGCGTTCCTTTTTAAACCATCCTAGCTTGTTTAATTTGATTTTTAATTCCTCTAACTTCAAAAGAAGCTCGCCGACCCCTGCAAGCCTCATCTGGTCCACCACAATCTGATATTTTCCACTCGGAGGATAAACATTTAACGCGCCATGAACAATAACACTATCACCGTCCTTTGGAACTATCTTCATCCCCGATACATGCCCCCGAAACATCACCGCCGTAATCTGAGCATTTGCATCCTTTAATGAGAAGTAGAAGTGACCCGATGTATGCATTTTGGCATTGCTGATCTCACCTTGCAGCCAAACAGATGGAAAACAAGTTTCCAAATGACTTTTGATATCAGCGGTCAATTGCGAGACCGTAAAAATGGGCGCTTCTTGAGTTGTCGTCGTCATCTTGTATATTTCACTTGTTTTTTGATTTCCTTTTATCATATCATTTTAACCATGATAGTAGGCAACTGGAAAATGTACAAAACCGGGGACGAAGCAGTGGGTTTCGTAAAAGAACTCGCAGCGAAGGTTTCGCAACCTTCGTATATCGCCGTCCCATTTACTGCAATTGCCGCGGCATCCCATGCTGCTGCTGATACCAGCGTTACCATCGGCGCTCAAAATATGCACGACGCTGCCGAAGGTGCCTATACTGGGGAAATATCAGCCAAAATGCTCAAAAGCGCCGGGGCCAAGTTCGTCATCCTTGGGCACTCCGAGAGAAGGCACCTCTTTCACGAAACTAACGAATTTATCAACCACAAAGTGAAAATGGCATTGAAAGAGCAGATTCAGCCCATTCTATGCATCGGAGAAACCCTTGAAGAATATGAAGCCGGCACAACGAAAAAAATCCTAAAAGAACAGCTCGAAATGAGTCTTGCCGGGATTAAACCCGATAAAATGAAACCCCTTGTATTGGCATACGAGCCCGTATGGGCTATTGGAACCGGAAAGACGGCAACACCAGAGATTGCTAAAGAAATGCATGCCTATATACGCCAACTGGTAAAGGAAAAGTGGGGGATTGATGTTCCTATTTTATATGGCGGATCGGTTAAACCGGAGAATGCCCGGGCCTTGATGGCTCAAAAAGATATCGATGGAGTCCTCGTTGGCGGAGCTTCGTTAAATGTGGATTCGTTTACAAAAATTATTCAAAATTAGGTGAGAAACAATGGGTTTACTATATATTATTTCGATCATACTGTTTATGATCTTATGTGCAGTGCTTTGCTTTGTTATTTTGATCCAAGAGAGCAAAACTACAGGTTTAGGAGCATCTTTTGGCGGTGAGTCATCGGATTCACTTTTTGGGACATCTACAGCAGATGTTTTGAAGAAGTTTACCGGCTGGCTTGCGTTTGTATTTCTAGTTTCTTGTGTGCTTCTATCCTTTTGGACCGGAGCCCGCGAGCGTGCCCGTGTCGTCCGCCAGGACCTCCCCGTCATCGAACGTGAAGCTTAACATTTCCTTGCAATCCCTTAGGTCATTTCCCGAACCCAATAAATTGGGTTCGGACAATTCCTAATGATCAAAAGGTGTGATGCATGATAGGGATAAATTTTTGTTCTTTCTATAGATAATAAAATCTCTGTCAAGAGTCATAATTTTTGCGTCCTCGTAGAGTTCAGCCATTCTGACAAGGCAGGAATCTGCAAGTGACATAGGAACATTTTGATATTTACTAATTAGTATTTTTAATGACTTTGCTTCCACATTTAGATTAAATTCCGTTTGGATTATGTTACGTTCGATCATTTCTAAAATAACCTCCCTCCCTCGATCGATGTGCCTCGTTAAAAAACATGCCTCAGAAATAACCGCCTGACACGTAAGAACAGGTGGTGCAATTTCTTGAAACCGCTTTTTTGCCCATCCATGGTATTTGTCTTTGAGGTTGATGTAAGCAACTAAAGGACCCGTATCAAGAATAATTAAATTTGTCATTGGCCATAGCCCTCTAAATGAGCGGAATTTTCTGATAGATCTTCAGGTCCGCTAATTGATCCGCATAAATCTTTTGACAATGAGTATAAACTGACTTGGGACGTTACTCCCTTTTGGTTTAGATAGAATTCCAATGCCTGTCGCAAAAGATCTGATTTCGGTATTTTTCTTCCCTTAGATTCACCCCTCAACTTATTAGCTAATTTTTCAGGACATTTAAAAGTAATTGTTTGCATAAGGTTCCTCCTGGTATTACCATATACTCTTTATTGTATTACTTTTTGAATTTAAATGTCAAAGGAAAAGGTTTACAGATGAACTGAAACCTGCTAGACCAATACCCGAACCGATGCTGGTATAGACTGTTTTTTTTCAACTTTTTTTGCCTGAAGTTGAAAAATGTAAGAAAGAGGGCTCGTAACAGCTTGCAGTAATCTGTACAAATGGTATGCTTCGTCAAAACGGTGCTCGGGATGTGGACACTGCAAAAAAGAACTACCCCTTTCAGAAAGAACATATAAATGTTCTAAATGTAATCTTGAGATGGACCGTGATCATAATGCAGCATTATGCCTAAAACAATTACTAACTACAGTAAGCTCTACCGGAATTGACGCCTGTGGACAAGACGGCTCTGTAGTAATGCTTAAAACATCACCGCAACCAGCTTGGTCGAAGCAGGAACTAAGCCCTGTATAGAAATGTATAGATTTTAGAGAGCGGATGGTTGTTTCCCATTTTTTAGCCATGTATATCCTTCAAAGCGATTGTAGTCATTCAATATGTGAAAGACAAGGCGAATTAATGGTGTGGAAATACCTGGGAGCCTGAATTGTTCATAATGTTCTTCTCTTATAAAGGTGGAGATTGGAAGTTTTATATTCCATATAATTTTAATACTGTGATATAATAATTATGAATTAAAAATTTGATAATTTCCAGCAATATAGTGTAAAGGAGAAATACAAAAGTGAATTTTAATGTGTGGAAAGTAGTACGTGCTGAGTCTGAGAGCAATGTTGATTTAGCTAATACAATTGGTGGACATATGGAGTTATTAATATGAAAACTTTTGATGTAGAAAATCCGGGGATAAAAGAGAGAACTGTTGCACGTAATCACCTGGCGTTTTCCTTTTTAGCGCATATGCCGATTGTGCCAGGCCACCTGTTAATTTGCCCTATCCGTGCTGTCGAATCCTGTGAAGAATTAACCATTGAGGAATGGCAAGCCATATTGGAATTGCAGCATCAAGTTTGCCAAGCATTGAAAAAGGTATTTGATGCAGAAGGGTTTAATTTTGCGTGGAATATGGGAGAGCATGCTGGACAAACTGTGCCGCATTTTCACCTGCACGTGGTGCCGCGGAAAAAAGATGATGCTGGAATATTACAATATGAGCCACGCATCTTTCTATACCGACCAGGCACTCGAGCCATATCCCCCTCAGAAGAACTCCAACAAGTAGCACAGATTATCAAAAATAACATTCAAATAATAAAGTAGATTGCATTTACCATATTTTATCCATAAAATCTATCATTTTTCCATTTATGGAATCGGCGAAGTAATATCAAAATGTTTATAACTATTTCCATTCAAGAGCGGGGATTGACTTGCAACTAATTCTTTCAGACGGTTTTGTACCATTCTGAAAATATCTAATCTAAAGTTTATGTTTTGCATGGGTATAATTCGTGCAGAGATAGGACAGACAACCTGTTCTTGTAAATTCTGTACAGCAAGGTAATCGAATATGTGATGATGACCATTGGTAAGGGCTGCATCGTCTATTGGGCACTCATCTTGCACAGGAAGAAGCATAACTCTTCCTGAAAGAGGACAAACATATTGGCTCAGAACAGGGTCTTGAGCAAGGCTCAGAGGCAACGATAATTGACTTGTCGCAAGCTGATGGGCTACATTAAACTTCTCTTGCCAAATAGAAATTATATCAGATGCAGCGGTCTTTAAACGCCATACACCTAGTCCGCCTAAAAAAAAGCTTGTCAGCCCTTTACATTTGATTTGGTTTCTTATCTCAAATGAAACATATTTAAGCGGATCTACAAATTTTTCGTATGGCTCACGGGGTCTAAACTCACCATCGCCATAGTAAACTGGACTGTCATTATAATTAGTCATCCAAGATATCTTTTCTTCTAATGAACCTGAATTTAAAGAATTGATGTTATTATCTATAAAATCCTGGCAAAATTTATTTGTGATGTAACACATGCCAATAATTGCACTTTCCTTTAATACCGTTATTGAAAATTGCTTAAAAAAATGAATATAGGCGCTTCTATTCAGATTTCTAAATTCAGGGATCGCTCTTAGCATATAAAGCATCATTTTATGAGAGTGGGAACTCCAAGTCACGTTCGTCTCATTCATTCCGGCGAGAGTGCGAAAGTGTTGATTTTTACCCAAGCGATACCATGCTTTGCAGACCCTCATGCAAAGGATCTGTTCTTCTATTCCTAAATGCGAGAAAATCTTCGCTACTATGGGCGCTTGGACTAGGGAATGAACCGAGAGTATAACTTTCACCCGCTCAGGCTGCAATGGAATAGGAAATTCCTGTAGATCATATTCTTTCGAGGAGCCGTGTTTTAAAAGAGGAATTAAAACATAATTATGAAATATGTGTGATAATTTTTTTTTAAACTGATCTTTAGTTTCAGTACTAATATTAGAAGAAACATAATTAAATACGCCAAAATGGCCCTCAATAAGCAGTCTTCCTGTTTCAGTTAACATAAAATTAAACATTTCTAAGGCTCCTTAAGTTAAATTACAGATATGTTACTAAAAACATAGACAGAAGTCAAGCATTTTTAAACAAAATAAAAAAAATAAAAATACTTATTAATATGAGTAAATATAGCGTGACTGGCTCGTAATTACTTAATCATTATTTGACGTATTAAACATGTAAACCGTCTTGTACAAAAAGTTATTACAGTTGAAGATAATAACGAAATGGTATCTTACTTGAGAAGAGCCTGCCTTCAGCAGTAGTTGAATAACTTGAATCCGAGAGAAAATTCAACTTGAATTTCATTGAAATTTCTGTTATGATGGCGCATTCAAATTACACTAATATCCGACATGATTAAAGAAGAAAATAATAAGTTATCAGGGGATGTCCTTGTCTACGAAGTGAGGCCAGAGGACTTTTTTCCAAAAGTTGAAATTGCCGCAATCTATATTGATGTAGAGGGCAGAGTTTTGTTGCTTAAAAATTCATCGCACAAAAAAGAGGCTGCGAAGTGGGGAGTGCCAGCTGGAAAACTTGAATACGGTGAAATGCCAGCTCACGGCGCTAGCAGGGAACTTTTTGAAGAAACCGGAATCGAGATTTCACATGAAAAGCTACTCCAAATAGGAAAACTTTATATCCGTAAGCCTGAAATTGATTATATTTACCATATTTTTGGTGTTAAATTTGATCATCTGCCTGAGGTTTGCCTGTCTAACGAACATGTAAACTACAGATGGATTACACAAAAAGAATCAGTAGAACTGGACTTAATGCAAGCCGCAAAACAACCCTTGGACTTTTTTTTCCAGTGGAATTAGATGATTTCCAAAAAGGAACTTTACTTCGTGAGGCATGGATAAACCGATTTACCTTAAAAATATTGAAAAGTGGCTTGTTCGAAAGCTCATTTAACAATAAAAAGTAGGCTTTGAAAGAGTGGAAAAGAGTCGGTGCCCCAATTTAACTCTAATTTAAATTTAATGCGAATACCTCTACTCCTATTGACATTTGTTCGCAAATTTGTAACATGATATCAAAGAAGGTATGTAATGCAGACAAAAGTTGTTTTTTACAAAGAGAGGGATGAAACCGTTGATGCAGTTGAAATTATGCATCGTCGTTTTATCGCTGGAAATCCAGAGAGAATTGACGAACTTGAGAAAATTCGTGCAGATAATGCTATAGCAAGAAAAATATATAATTTGCGCATGAAAGCAGGGCTTTCTCAACGGGCGTTTGCCAAGCTAATAGGAACGACCGCTTCTGTTATCTGCCGTCTGGAAAACGCTGATTATGAGCGGTATTCATTAGCTATGCTTAATCGTATTGCGATGGCGTTAGACAAAAGAGTGGAAATTCGTTTTGTACCTATCAGAGAAAGCCACCATTCAAAGGCTGTCTTGGCATAGCAGCATAGCCATGGACTGTTGATCACTTTGGGGCGGGGCCGCCGGTGTGGATGAATTGTTCAATTAAGATTCTGTTTTCACTAATACCGGAGTCTTTAAGGGTAGATTTGACCATGGCCTCAAAATCTTTGGTCCCACAAATAAAAAAATCTGCCTCAGGATGTTGCTGAATGATCTTCTTAATATCTTCGGACTTCATCCTTCCCTTCTCCTCCGAGAAATGATTAGTATACTGAATTTTTGATGACTTACTTGAGATTGACTCAAGCTCAGCATTATAGGCCAGACGCTCTTTATTTCGGCCGACAGCATAAATAAACAACGAACGGGAAGTTTCGCGCTCAAGAAGGGCTCTGACGAAACCGACAGCAGGGGTAATTCCGATGCCTGCTGTAAAGCAAACTAGAGGATTCGAAGCCGTTATATTGAAAGAAAAATTGCCCGTTGGATTAGATATGCGAATGAAAGGGACTTTTTCCCAGTTATCAAACATCCAGCGAGAAAACAGACCTTTTTCTTCACGTTTTATGACAATTTCATAGTACATAGGATTGTTAGGGGCAGAAACTAAAGTATAGGAACGCTCCACCCAGTGACCATCAATTTCACATTGAATGACGACATGCTGACCCGTTTGAAATGGGTTCAGGGGCTTGTTTTGAACCGGAGCGAGTTTATACGACCATATTTCTGGGGTTAGTTTTTCCACTTTTATGATATGCATCGCCTTCCATGATTTATGCCCTAACATCGACTGAATAGTTGGGACGCACGATCCGCAAATCGTTCCTGCGCCTGTAATTTTGCCAACTTCTTCGACTGTGGTGCTTCCCTCTTTAATGCATGTAGAAATGGTGCCCTTGGATATATACATGCAATTGCAAATAATTAATTCACTCCCTTCAACAGGCTGTATAGCTTCTGGAAGGGTTATGTTGCCGTGTTGATTGAAATTTTTTAGCTCAATATCGGTAAGATTCCGTTTATCAAATACTCTGGCATATAGTTCTTGAAGGGCATCCCATTCTCCATAGGCAATAACGCCAACGAGGCGATTATCGGCAAATTGGAGTTCTCGATATACTTTTTTGTCCTCGTAAGATGAAATGCTTGGATTTTTAATGGCTGATTCATTGAGTAATCGGATATTTTTTCCTATCACATATGTTGAGGTAATTTCGCGATTATCTTTTAAATGAAATTTACTAATGATTGCTGGCATGTGAAGGAAATGACTAGTATGCTGGATTACCTCTCCACGAGCAATTGAACGGTAGATGTGTTGCAGAGTATCTATTATTTCTTTGAGTTTTGGTCGCTCTATACAAAGTTGCTTAAATTGTGCAATGGGAATAAATAGAGTTTTAACATTATCCTGTGCTTTAATTGTCGCTTGCCTCTCCCGTTCTAGTGCGATGCCGAATTCCCCAAAGAGATTCCCTGGCGCGATTGAACGAATCAACTCACCCCCCTTCAATACATCTACAGAACCCGAAAGTAAAAAATATGCGCCGTCAGGAGCGTCGCCCTCGGCACTAATGATTGCACCTGCTCCGAATTCTCTCGTTTCAAAGGTATTTTTTTCGTCGATTAGGTGTTTAGAAATATCGAATTCCGATTCTTGAGTGCGCAATTTATGTAGAAGTTGTTTGACACCGGTAGTTTTTAATTCGGATTTCAGTTCTGCATCACTCTCGATGATCTTAAGGAAATCTGAATGGTCAACTTTAAGCAGAGTGGCATCCGTTAAAGTGCGGATGTTTGCGTTTCTTTTTCCCCTGCCCGTGGCGAGCAAGGCTTGTTCACCAAAGAAAAATCCCTTCTCTAGCCTAGCTAGAATAATTTCTTGCTCTTGTACATCATGTGTGAATACTTGAAGAACGCCTTCTTTGATAATGTAAAGAGAATCGGCGGGATCGCCTTCTTTAATAATTGTTTCATTTGCAAGGAACTTTACTTCTTTGACATGCGAAGCTAATTCTGCGAGCTGCGCTTCATCGATTTTGTTAAACAGGCGAGTGTTTCTAAGTAGGTCAATTGGATTCATGAGCTCAATTTAATACAATAAATAATTTTTTCACAAAGAAATTTGAATATTCCTCTTGCAATATTTTTTTTCGATAGGTAAATTACTTACTTTAAACGAGGTAAATTATGCATTGCGAATCGAAAAATCGATCATCTTATCTATCACTGTGCGAAGTCATCCCTGGTGGTGTCAACTCTCCTGCTCGTTCCTGCAAGGGTATGGAGCAAGATCCTCTGATTGTTGAATCGGGAGCCAAAGATTGTATCTATGATATTGACGGTAAGCGTTTTATTGACTACTGCTGCTCGTGGGGCGCCCTTATGCACGGACACTGTCATTCTGAAATAATGAAAGGAGTCAGAAAACGAATGGCCATGGGGACAACCTTTGGCATGTCCACTCTTGTCGAAGAGCAGTTAGCGCGCAAAATTTGTAAAACGATAGACTCTATAGAGAAAATCAGATTTGTTAGTTCCGGAACAGAGGCCACAATGAGTGCTGTCCGGCTTGCCCGAGGGTTTACTGGTCGCGATGCCATTGTAAAATTTAATGGTAATTATCACGGTCATGCTGATTTCTTCCTTGTAAATGCTGGTTCAGGGCTTACTGATATGCCTTCATCCTCTTCTGCTGGGATTCCGCATAATGTAGTCAAGGATATGGTTTCGCTTCCATACAATGATATTGAAACGTGTAGAAAATATCTTCAAACACATTCGGTTGCAGCTGTTATTGTGGAGCCTATTGCCGGAAATATGGGAGTCGTTCCTGCTACCGTGGAATTTATAAAAATGCTTAGAGAGGAAACTGAAAAGAGCGGAGCTTTGTTGATTTTAGATGAAGTGATTTCAGGTTTTAGAGTCGCGTTGAAGGGTGCCCAATCATTATACGGAATCAAACCGGACATTACTTGTTTAGGAAAAGTGATAGGAGGAGGGTTTCCACTAGCAGCTTTTGGAGGTAGAGCAGATGTTATGAATTGTTTAGCTCCTTTGGGATCCGTATATCAAGCGGGAACATTATCGGGGAATCCTATTGCGGTGGAAGCTGGTTTACAGGCACTTATATTATGTGAGCGCGCAGGTGTATATGATGAACTTCTCAAAAAAACAAATATGATTACTGAGCCAGTAAGGGAATACTTGGAAAATAATGGAATAAATGCTTGCGTACAGCAGGTCGGATCAATGTTTACGATATTTTTTGGAAGAAAATCGGTTAATAATGGTGAGGAAGCAAAACATCTTGATAATAAGAGATTTGCAGAATTTTTCCGATACATGTATGCAAAGGGAATATATATTCCGCCTGCTCAGCAGGAGTCATGGTTTGTTTCTACTGTGCATGAAGAGGGACACCTCAAATATACAAGCGATATGATCATTGAATTTTTCTTAGCATTACCGCAGTTGCAGTAGCCTGCATATCCTGTTATTCCTTTTGAAAAACAGGATATGAAGGATCGCAAGCGGCTGATAAGCAGGCATATGCATCAACCTAAAAATAATTAACACTGAGCACACCGAGAAAACAGAGGTAGCAGAGAGAACTATTTTACACTCAATGATCTCTCTTGTGTTCTCCGTGATCTCCGTGGTAAAAGATATTTTAGGTTAATGGATAAGTGATAAGCAGGATGGTAAAAGATGGAAATATTTAAATCTTTCTTGTTTTTGCTTGAAATTGAGAAATAAGCTATATTGACCTTGAGGCAAATTATATATGTCAAAATTAATTTCATTATTGTTGCTTTTTTGTTTTTCGATATCTGTTATTTATGCTGAACAGAAAAAACTTGAAGAATTTATAAAGTTTAATCCCTCTGGACATAATGAGATCGGCCTTATTCAAATTAATGACAAAGGTGCCGAGATTAATCAATCCACGTTGATATACGTGAAGAATGCTGTAGAGTACTACAAGAAAAGAAAACCGATCATGGTTATATTACAACTCAATACCCCAGGTGGAGAGCTCTTTGCGGCTGAAAAAATATCGGATCTTCTGAAAGACTTGGACACTCAGTATAGTATTCCTGTCGTTGCTTTTATTGATAATTGGGCTATTTCGGCAGGAGCCATGCTTGCTTATTCTTGCAGGTTTATTGCCGTCACAAAGGATGCCGCCATGGGTGCTGCAGAGCCGATTACTATTGGGGAAGGGGGGCAGATGACAACGGCTACCGAAAAAGTAAATTCAGCCGTTAGAGCAGACTTTTCAAATCGAGCCAGATTTTTTGACCGCAATCCTTATATCGCTGAAGCAATGGTAGACAAAGATGTTATCCTTGTCCTCAGGGATGGAAACATCATTAAGTTGAATGCGGAAGATCAGATCGCCAAAACAGACACGATCATTTCACCAAAAGGGAAGCTTTTGACGTTAAGGGCTGATCAGATGATTGAATATGGTGTGGCCGATATCATGCTGCCTCCAGAAAAGCTAGAGCCCATTACAGAGGCTGAATTGCAAAAAGGGGAGTGGCCCGCCAGCAAAAACCTTCTTTTTCAAGATTCTTTCTTTGCAAAAATTCCAGATGCGAAAATTCAAGCGTATCAAATGGACTGGAAGACCCGTTTTTTTGTCATTTTAGCAATTCCTATGGTGAGTTCCATATTGTTTTTGGGAATGGTCATTGGATTTTATATGGAAATGAACCATCCTGGAGCCGGTTTGCCAGGCTCGATTGCTATTGCGTGCCTTTCATTGATAGTGATGTCGAGTTTTTCGCAGGAAATTGGTAATATTTTAGAAGTTATTTTGGTTTTTGTTGGAATTGCTTTTATTGTAATCGATTTATTCTTTATTCCCACTTTTGGCCTTTTGGGGATTATCGGTGGTATTTTCTTCTTGGTTGGATTATTTGGGTTGATGCTTCCTGGATTGGAAAATGTGCATTATGAATTTGATACTCAAACGTTTAATGCAGCAGGTGAAACATTTATGCATCATCTGACTTGGCTTGCAGGAACATTTCTGCTGAGCATTGCTTGTGTCCTTCTCTTGGGTAGGTATGTTATGCCTTCTGTTGGACGCTTCAGTAAATTAATATTGGTTGGCGGAGAGCAGGAAGGATTTATTGCTGGAGTAGAAGCCAAAACACTGCCTCAACCCGGTGCGAAAGGAGAGGTCATGGCTACCTTGCGTCCCACAGGAAAAATTGTGATTGAAGGAAATATATACGATGCAATTTCAGAGGGAGAATATCTTGAAATAGGAACTAAGATTGTGATCACTCGACTGGATGGCAATGTCATCGTCGTTGAAGAACAGGGGGGTGAATAAGATGATGCCTTTTTTGATTACTGCCGTGGGCTTCTTATTGATTTTCCTTGAATTTTACATGCCTGGTGCTCTTTTGGGGATTCTAGGGGGGATTACACTGGTATTTGGCATATTTATTTTTGCAGGGACCTATCCCTATCCCATTTGGGTTGCTGTATATGTTCTTGCAAACATATTATTGCTCCCGGTACTCTTTAAGTTTACTCTGAGGACCATCAGAAGCCAAAGTATCTATTCGGGTAAAGATCAGGAAGGATACGTTGCCTCGTCCTACGATAAGACGGCCATTGGAAAAATTGGTGTGGTCGCAACAGATTTAAAGCCCGGCGGTCAAGTGATTGTCGAGAAAAAAAAGCACTTAGCCATCTCCCAAAGCGGATATCTTCCGAAAGGAAGTCAAATTTTCGTTTTAGGTGGAGATGGTGAGAGTTTAATTGTTAAGTTGTATAACAAGGAAAATATAGTATGAATACAGTTTCTGATTTTGGTGTTGAATTTACATTTTTACTCATTATATTGGGATTTATTTTCCTGATTTTGATTGCGATTTCATTTAGATTTTTAAGCCTCTGGTTTCAGGCATTTGTTTCTGGAACACCGATCTCTCTTCTAAATATCATCGGCATGAGCCTCAGAAAAATACCCCCGCATGTTATTGTTACAGCAAGAATTAATTCATTTAAAGCAGGACTGAAAGACTTCGGCGTTGCTGACCTTGAAACTCACTATTTGGCCGGCGGGCACGTCCCTGAAGTGGTACGAGGGATGATCGCCGCTGATAAAGCAAACCTAAATCTTGGATGGAGACAGGCAACTGCCATCGACTTGGCCGGACGAGATTTACGTCAAGCTATCGAAACCTCAGTTTATCCAAAAGTCATTGACTGCCCAAGTCATGGCGGCTTCATGACAGGCGTTGCAAAAGATGGTATTCAAGTGCTCGTAAGGGCTCGCGTGACCGTCCGCACTAACCTGCAACAGCTCGTAGGAGGTGCTACAGAAGAAACAATCATCGCCCGTGTGGGTGAAGGGATTGTAAGTGCTATTGGTGGATCCGAAAATTATTTGGTCGTCCTTGAATCCCCGCATGAGATTTCCCGTCGCGTACTTGAACGGGGATTGGACTCCTCTACAGCGTTCATTATCCTGTCGATCGACATTGTAGAAGTTCAGTTGGGGGAAAACATTGGAGCTCAATTGCGTATTAAAAAAGCGCAAGCTGATATGAGCATTTTCCAAGCTGAAGCTGAAAAACGTCGCGCAATGGCTGTGGCCTCTGAACAAGAAAATATCGCTAAGATTAAAGAGATGGAAGCTAAACTTGTCGAAGCGAAAGCCTCAGTTCCCTTGGCCATGTCAGAAGCTTTCAGAAAAGGAAATATGGGAATCATGGACTATCTTCGCTTCCAAAATATCCAATCCGATACCGAAATGAGGACCTCTATCGCAAAGCCTAAAGAGGGATCAAGTACATCATGAACATTATCGAGTTTATAGGCTTTATGATCATCATGGTTGCTTCGGTCTTTTTGTCTCTCAAAAAGGGACCAAATAAATCAGTAGCGGCAGAGTCGATGGATGATATTTTGGAATCAATTGATGCCGAGCAAGAAAAGAAACCCGAAAAAGTGGTCGTTCGTACGAAATCTATACCAAAACCAAAACCCAAGCCTGCAGAAAATGAAAAGGCCTTTATTATGCACCAGGGTGCTTTCGAAATCAAAAAAGAAAATATTTCGGAGGGTCGAGATATTTTAGAAAATCTGGACTCGTTAAAACAAGCTATCATGATCCAAGAAATATTTAATAAGCCAAAAGGGTTGCAATTTTAGAATGAAAACAAAAAATGATCAAAAGCTCATGCGCGAAGCGATCGAAAAAATGATGCTCATACGCAATTTCGAAACAAGAGCCGAATCAGCCTATCTTCAAGGAAAAATCGGTGGATTTTTCCACTCCTACATAGGCCAAGAGGCAATTCAAACCGGTGCCGTCATGGCGATTGGCCAAAATAATTGGTGGATTACCTCATATAGATGTCACGCTTTAGCTCTTTTGCTTGGGGCCACGACGAACGAACTCATGGCAGAGCTTTATGGCAAGGCAACCGGAAACGCCAAAGGCAGGGGAGGCTCGATGCACTTCTATACTGACAAGCTTCTTGGTGGATTTGGCATCGTCGCAGGCCAGCTACCCACAGCTACCGGAGCTGCCTTCGCTCTGAAATATAAAAATATCAAGGATCAAGTCGCTGTCTGTTTTTTTGGCGATGGCGCTGTGGCCCAGGGAGTCTTTCACGAATGCCTGAATTTGGCTTCCCTATGGAGCCTTCCATGCATCTATGTCATTGAAAATAACTATTGGGGAATGGGGACATCCATAGAACGGGCAATTTGCGTTAAAGAATTGGCTAAAAGCTTCGGTCCCGCCTACAACATCAAAAACTATACACTAGATGGAATGGACTTCCTAGCCTGCTACCAGGGATTCCAAGAGGCTCAGCAAGAGGTCATTAAAACTGGACGTCCCGTCCTCATCGAATGTATTACAGAACGATTCAAAGGTCATTCGATTTCCGATCCTGGCCTATATCGTTCTAAAGATGAACTTAAAGAAAAAATGAAAAGGGATCCCATCGATCTAATGAAAGACAAGTTACAATTAAGCGATGAAGAATTTAAAAAACTTGATAAAGAACTAAAAGAAAAAGTAATCGCTTCCATGAAATATGCTGAAGAATCTCCATGGCCAGACATCGTAACACTTGAGGAGGATGTGTATGCCCCGCCAACTCGTTGATATCAGAGAAGCCATCAGACAAGCACTTGATGAAGAAATGACCCGTGATGAAAACGTATTTATCATGGGAGAAGAAGTTGCAGAATACAATGGCGCCTACAAAATCACCAAGGGAATGCTCGATAAATGGGGCCCTAGAAGGATCATAGACACTCCCATCAGCGAGGCTGCCTTTGCCGGCGTCGGTGTTGGAGCTGCTATGTGCGGGCTTCGCCCCGTCATCGAATTCATGAGCTTTAATTTCTCTCTCGTCGCTGCAGACCAAATTATTTCGACTGCTGCAAAGACATATTATATGTCAGGTGGTCGCTTTTCTGTTCCGATAGTATTCCGAGGCCCCAATGGAGCTGCTGCACAAGTCTCCTGTCAACATTCGCACTGCGTGGAATCTATTTACGGCAACATCCCGGGCCTGATCGTCATTGCCCCAAGCAATGCCTACAGCGCTAAAGGTCTATTGAAGTCCGCGATTCGCAATAATAATCCGGTTCTTTTTCTTGAATGCGAACTTTCATACGGAGACAAAATGGAAATACCTACGGAAGAGTACCTCATCCCCATTGGAAAAGCCCATATCGCCAGGGAAGGAAAAGACCTTACAATAGTCTCTCACAGCCGCATGGTCAATCTCTGTCTCGAAGCTGCAAAAGAAATGGCTAAACAAGGATTAAGCATTGAAGTTATCGACCTCCAAACTGTAAAACCTCTCGATATCGCTACGATAGCTCAATCGGTCAGAAAAACAAACTATTGCGTTTTAGTGGAAGAAGGGCATATCTTTGGAGGTATCTGTGCTGAAGTTGGTTTTGAAATTATGGAACATTGTTTTGACTACCTCGATGCCCCAATTGAAAGGGTTTCTCAAAGAGAGACACCCATGCCATATTCTAAAGTGCTCGAACGGGAGACAATCCCAACGGTAGAAAGAATAATTTTCGCAATAAAAAAAGTTAAAAATATTTAGGAGCCCACGTACTATGCCTTTTACTCTTACTATGCCGAAACTTTCGCCAACAATGGAAATAGGAACCATCGTCAAGTGGCATAAAAAAGAAGGGGATGCCGTGGAATCCGGGGATCTTTTGATTGAAATAGCGACAGATAAGGCCACTGTTGAGCATAATGCCCTTGACAGCGGATTTATCCGAAAAATATTGGTTAAAGAGGGAGATGAGGCCTTTGTTAATCAGGCGATTGCAATCTTCACAGAGTCGAAAGACGAAAGCATCGAGAACTACAAGCCCGAAGGATTGGAAGAAGTCGTTAAAGCGCCTATTGAAGTGGCTGCGAAAACAGAAACCAAAAAAGTTGAAAAAGTCACGCAAATGCCTGCAGCAGTATTCGTTCCTGAAGAGCCCCTAGAGGATTATGCCTTTGCAATGCCGACAGAAACTGTTGAAGGAAAGATAAAAATTTCACCGCTGGCTCGTAAATTAGCAAAAGAAAAAGGACTAGATATTACGACTATAAAAGGAACCGGGCCCCGCGGAAGAATCGTGCAAGAGGATCTAGACCTTGCTCAGAAAGCTGGAAAAGTGGTGTTTGGACGCCGCGAAATGCCAAAAATAAAGCCAGGGACCTATGAAGAGGAAAAACTATCTCCGATGCGACAAGTGATCGCTCGCAGACTGCAAGAAGCTAAAACCTTTATCCCTCATTTTTATGTCCGTCAGAGTGTTGACGTTGTGAACCTAATTCAGATGCGCAATCAATTAAGTCATATTGACATTAAAGTGACCTACAATGATTTCATCGTGCGAGCCTGTGCCGTAGCCTTAAAGGAACATCCTGAGGTCAACAGTGGCTTTAATTCTGTCAATAATTCAATTATCCGATTTAAAACAATCGATATCAGTGTTGCCGTGGCACTTCCTCAGGGACTGATTACGCCTATTATACGGCATGCTGACTATAAGAACCTTGGAGAAATTTCTGTCGAGATTCGTAGTCTTGGAGAAAAAGCTAAGCAAGGAAAATTGCAAATGCACGAATACAAAGGTGGATCCTTCACAGTTTCGAACTTGGGGATGTATGGTGTTACCGAAGTGAGTCCAATTCTTAATCCTCCCCAAGCTGCCATTCTAGGAATATCGGGAATACATGATATCCCAGTTGTCAAAGCCGGTCAAATTGTGCCAGGAAAGATCCTGAATCTGACCTTATCTGTCGATCATCGCGTCATCGACGGCGTCCTTGCTGCAAAGTTCCTTAACTCACTTAAAAACCTCCTCGAGAACCCCGCAGCACTACTTGTTGGCTAATCGTGGCCTGCAGTCTCCGAATTTTTCAATAAATGCTTGCAAAATGCAAGTTGTTCTGATAATTTGAGTGCAAGTAGGACTTGCGTTTTGTGCTATTGAAGTGAAAAATAGTGAATCCATTTCATCAGTCATAATACCATGGTCATATATTTTTTTGAAATTTTTTTCTATGTTAAAAATTAACCAATCTTTGAGAAGCAAACAACGCCCAGGGGAGGGAGAGTGACACTGAGGAAATGTTCCCCTTTGTATTGCCTTGTTTTGACGACCCCTAAATTGCCTAGATTGCTTCCGTCGTAATAGATCGAGTCGCTATTTAAGATCTCTTTCCAAATACCCTTTTCAGACATTTTAAATCGATACTTTTCACGCGGCACTGGAGTAAAGTTACATACGATAAGAATGCGATCTTCAATAGTATTGCCCTTCCTGAAATAGGCAATGACGCTATCCTCCCGATTCGCTAAGTCAACCCATTCAAAGCCATCTTGATAAAAATCTTTATTGTAAAGGGCGGGAGTGGTCTTGTAAAATCTATTCAGGTCCCGAACCCAGTTTTGCATTCCTTGATGCGGCGCATATTGCAAAAGATGCCACGGCAAGGAGCTTTCATGATTCCATTCATCTCTTTGAGCTATCTCTCCACCCATAAACAGCAACTTCTTGCCAGGATGCGTATACATGTAACCAAAAAGTAATCTCAAATTTGCAAATTTCTGCCAGTCGTCTCCTGGCATCTTGTACAGCAGGGATCCTTTTCCATGAACAACCTCATCGTGCGATAGTGGAAGAACAAAATTCTCAGAAAAGGCATAGACAATGCTAAATAACAACTCATTATGATGAAATTTCCTGTGAATTGGAGTTTTGTTAAAATAATTTAAAGTATCATGCATCCATCCCATGTTCCATTTCATGCCGAATCCCAGTCCACCCGAAAATGTGGGGCGTGAAACCATCGGCCATGCTGTTGACTCTTCCGCAATGATTTGAATGTTAGGATAATTCCCATACATACAGGTGTTTAATTCTTTTAGAAAGGCAACGGCTTCGAGATTTTCATTTCCCCCAAATTGATTAGGAGCCCATTCTCCAGCCTTTCGAGAATAGTCCAGATATAACATCGAAGCTACACCGTCGACGCGCAACCCATCCACTCGAAATTTATCACACCAAAACATGGCGCTGCTGATCAAAAAGGCCTTCACCTCATTTCTGCCATAATTGAAAATATAACTGGTCCAGTCGGGATGAAATCCCTTTTTTGGGTCTTCATGCTCGTAAAGATGTGTTCCATCAAAATAGGCCAGGCCATACTCATCGGACGGAAAATGACTGGGCACCCAATCCAGAATGACCCCAAGACCTTTTTGATGCAGCATTTCGATAAGATACATGAAATCTTGCGGGGTCCCAAAACGAGAACTGGGGGCAAAATAACCAACTTTCTGATAACCCCATGACCCGAAAAAGGGGTGTTCCATCATAGGCATGAACTCGACATGGGTAAATCCCATGTCAACAAGATAATTGGGAAGGATTTCTGCCATTTCCCGATAGGTGAGACTGCGGTTATTTTCTTCGGGGATTCGACGCCAGGAGGCGTGGTGGACTTCGTAAATTGAAATAGGGGAGTTTAGGTTATTCACCTGAGCTTGTTGGATCGGCCACGAATTTTCTTTCCAAATGTATGGAACATCCCAAACTACCGATGCTGTTTTTGGGGGAGTTTCCCACATCAATGCAAAGGGATCACCTTTTTCTACTGCTGATGCACCGAATTTCGAAACAATATAGTACTTATAGAGTGCTCCATTGGTAACTCCTGGGATGAATCCTTCCCAAATTCCAGAGCTATCCCATCGTTGGAAGAGGGGATTGGCTTGTCTATTCCAATTATTGAAATCTGTGACTACAGAAACCGATGCAGCATTCGGCGCCCAAACAGCAAAGTAAGTGCCTTGCACTTGGTTGTGTGTTGCTAGATGCGCCCCAAATTTTTCGTAAAGACGATAATGCTTCCCTTCCTTAAATAGGTAAATATCTTGGTCAGTGAACAGGCTATAAGCAGGCGACTCTTTCATTTTCATCCCTCTTGCATAAGGCTTCCCAACAAAAAATACCAGCAAAAAAATAATTTATTCCTACTAATAAACAGGATATGAATGATCGCAAGCGGCAGGATATGAAGGATAGGAAAGAATATATTTATCCTTTCCTATCCTTCATATCCTGTAATTTTTTTGTTGAACAGACAAAAAATACCAGCAAAAAAATAATTTATTCCTACTAATGAACAGGATATGAATGATCGCAAGCGGCAGGATATGAAGGATGGGAAAGAATATATTTATCCTTTCCTATCCTTCATATCCTGCCGCTTGCGATCATTCATATCCTGTAATTTTTTTGTTGAACAGAATTTGTGATTTATTCCTCTTTTTCCGAAATATCTCTGATGTTTTTCCAGCTTTCTTTTCTCATTGAGAAGAGAACTAGGGGAGCGATGAACATGACGCCGACTCCTAAACAGAGGAATAGTTCAAATGTGAATAAATCGCCTGTATGAAGGTGGCCAGGAGGCACAAAGCCCAAGCAAAAGACTGCAGTACTTGAAATAAATCCTATGCCTGCAACAATCCACATGCCAAAATTACGCCCACCGGGAACACGATAATCACGCTCAACATCCGGCCGCTTATATCGCAGACGAATTGCTGCGGCAAACAGCAGGATATACATAATCAAATACAGCATGCCGGCAAGAGCATTCAAAATCCAATACGAACTATTTACCGAGGGCATCAACAAGAATGCGAAACACAACAGCGTCACTATCACCCCTTGGAAAATCATGATCGTTGTAGGCATTCCATATTTATTGCGTTTATGAAAAACAGGAGGGATATATCCCTCTTCAGATGTTTGAAATAATCCTTTGCTAGGTCCAACGATCCAGCAGGTCACAGCAGCTATCGGCCCAAGGGTAACCATTAACGCAATAATCGGCGTCATCCATTCGATATGATAAAACCTGAAAAATTCTGTAAACGCCTGCATAATCCCTTCAACAAGGCTGATTTCGCTCGAAGGTATCACAATCGAAATTGCCAGCGATCCCATCAAAGATAATCCTAAAATAATCGCTGTGGAAAAAAGAATCGCCCTCGGATAATCTTTTTGTGGATTTGTTACCTCTCTAGCATGCACGGCCGACATTTCAATGCCGCATAACCCTAAAAATACTCCTACCATAAAAACGAGATCATCAGCACTTTTAACGACCGGAATAAGCGCCTCGCCGCTAAAAGGGATTTGACTAGGGTGTCCCAAAATTAACCATGCAATACCCAAAAGTATAATGATTCCACTAGGAATGAATACTCCACCAATAACCCCAATGCTGCTGATTAAACTAGAGGCTCTCATTCCAAAAAAGTTAACAAATGTGCAAAACCAGTAGACAAAAAGGACGACCGAGAGAATATATGCCTTATTTTCAGCAAGGCTAGGATCTATTAAATAAGCCAATGTGGCAGCTGCAAAAGAAAGCACGGCGGGATAATAAATCACATTCTCAATCCATTGCATCCATATCGCCACAAACCCCCATCTTTCACCAAAGGCTTCCTTCACCCAAGTATAAACTCCGCGCGATGGCCATCCAGTTGCTAACTCAGCAGAAACCAATGCCGCAGGTATGAAAAAACCAAATCCAGCAAAGACATAGAAAAAAATAGACTGCCAACCTATGTGGGCCATCATGGGATAATTGCGCAAACTGATAATCGCTGCGACGTTGATCATCGTCAGCGAAAATACGCCTAAAATGCGGCGATCTGAACCGGTACTCATTTAATTTCCTTTAGTGTTTATCAAAATGAGATTGATTGTATCACATAGAGGAGAAAAATTCCAGTTGAATTTCGTATGTATTTTTGGCATACTGTCGCTACATTTAAAGAGAGGTTCTAAAACATGGATTATTTGAATCAATTTATCTTGGGATGCGGAGTCCTTGGGCTGATATACGGAATCGTCATGATTCAATCAGTTCTTAAACTCAGCACCGGAAACGAAGCAATGCAAAAAATTGCTGCTGCTATTCAAGAGGGAGCAAGCGCTTACCTCAATAGACAATACCAAGTCATCGCCTACGTAGGTGTTGTGATCTTGGCAATTCTCGTGTGGGTACTTGGGATTTATGCCGGCATAGGATTCGCCATTGGTGCGATCCTTTCAGGCCTTGCTGGGTATATTGGAATGAACGTCTCGGTTCGTGCTAACGTGCGCACCGCCGAAGCAGCCAGACATGGTCTCCAAACTGCCCTCAGTGTATCATTTAAGTCAGGAGCTATCACAGGAATGCTTGTTGTAGGACTTGGAATTCTCGGGCTCGCTGGATATTACTTCTACCTAAAACACATTAATCTTCCTCAAAGACAAATGCTTGAGGCATTAATTTCTCTAAGCTTTGGAGCTTCTTTAATTTCCATCTTCGCAAGACTTGGCGGCGGTATTTTTACTAAAGGCGCCGATGTCGGAGCTGATCTTGTTGGAAAAATCGAGGCCGGGATCCCAGAAGATGATCCACGCAATGCCGCAGTTATTGCTGATAACGTAGGAGATAACGTAGGCGACTGCGCCGGTATGGCCGCTGACCTCTTTGAAACTTATGTAGTCACTATTGTGGGGACGATGCTGCTAGCGGGGATTTACTTCACAGGTGATCTTGTTAACACAATGATGATCTATCCTATTGCCATCGCTGCTGTCTGCATCATCACCTCGATTATGGGCACATTTTTTGTCCATCTTGGGAAGTCAAATAATATCATGGGAGCACTCTATAAAGGATTTGTGAGTACAGCAATTTTTTCCGTGATTGCAATTGCTATCGTCACAAAAATGCTTCTTGGATTCGATGTGAGCTACACTGCGGGCGAAGTAACCTTCAATGGTCTGAATATGTTGTGGTGCGCCTTGACAGGTTTAGTAGCCACAGGCTTGCTCATCAAGATTACTGAATACTACACCCTGACGAAATACCGTCCCGTACGCAGCATCGCGCGAGCATCCGCTACTGGGCACGGTACCAACATCATCCAAGGAATTGCTATCTCAATGGAAGCAACGGCTCTTCCAGTAATTGTTATCTGCGTAGGAATTTTAGTCGCTTTCTCAAATGCAGGCCTCTTCGGTATTGGAATAGCAGCTACAAGCATGCTTGCCCTTGCCGGAATGATCGTAGCGCTTGACGCCTACGGACCTGTTACTGACAACGCAGGTGGAATCGCTGAAATGGCTAATCTTCCACGCGATGTACGTAAAACAACTGATGCATTAGATGCAGTAGGTAATACGACGAAAGCAGTCACCAAAGGCTACGCTATCGGTTCTGCAGGTTTTGCCTCTTTAGTACTATTTACAGCATTTATTCAAGACTTGAAGCACTACTTCCCTGATCATTCAGGAGTATTCATGCTGGATAACGTTTATGTTGTTGTTGGTCTTTTTATTGGAGGCATGCTTCCATACCTCTTCGGTGCTCTTGGTATGATGGCAGTTGGCCGTGCTGCTGGAGCCGTTGTGGAAGAAGTTAGACGTCAATTTAGGGAAATACCTGGAATTATGGAAGGAACAGCCAAGCCGGAATATGGCAAAGCTGTTGATATTTTAACTAAAGCAGCAATTCGCGAGATGATCGTTCCTTCACTTCTTCCTGTGGGAGCTCCATTTATTCTCTGCTATCTCATCAGGATATTCGTCGGAGAAGAGCAAGCTTTCTTAGCTCTCGGTGCGATGCTTCTTGGAGTTGTCGTGACCGGATTATTCGTCGGGCTTTCGATGACTTCTGGCGGCGGAGCATGGGATAATGCTAAAAAGTATATTGAAGAGGGATACCATGGAGGAAAAGGTTCTGAAGCTCATAAGGCTGCAGTAACTGGTGACACCGTCGGCGATCCATACAAGGATACAGCTGGTCCAGCCATCAATCCACTCATCAAAATCACCAACATTGTCGCCCTTCTTCTATTGGCCATGATGTCTTAAATAATTACCGTGTGACCCAATTCGTTGGGTCGCACGAATTCCTTAAAAATAAGATAGAAATGACCCGGATCTCATATCCCTGATCAGAAATTGAGGTTAATGTCAAAGCAGTAGTGAAAGTTGTCGTACCAACCTGGGTGTGTTCCAGGTTTTTGTTTGAGTGCCCGCCATTGCCAAAATAGTGAAGTTTTTATGTGGTCTGTTAAAGTGCTGTTGACACCTACATGGAAACGATTTTCGTAGTATCCTCCAACTAGACCTTTTGTGTGTGTTGAGCTGTATGTGTCATTTCTGAGGAACCATTCATTCTGGATAAATGGATTAAATTTTAGGCAGGTGAATTTCCAAGGAGCAAATATGGTAAGGCGGTGCCTATAAAGGGCATAGTCCTTATAATGTTTTTTTGTATACTCCCAATATTCTCCACGGATGCGCTGCTCAATGGAACAATTATAGAAGTCAAATGCAATTCTAGTTTCTAAGACTGAACGATTAATCCAGACCCAATGGTAAACACTATCTGTGTTTTTTTGAAATTGATTGGTGACGTTGAATCCAGGACCGATAGTGAGTAATGTTAGCTTGCAAAAACACTCGGGAAGGAGAGGAATGATATTATATTGAAGGACCCCTTCATAGTCGTAGAACCAATATTTTTGATAATTTGCTCCTAGTCTTTGTTCCATACGATAACGGAACTCAAGGTTTTGTGTCAGCCCTATGGAGACGCGCTGATCGGTCCAGATTCCATGATCGTTATTTGCATTCAATTTTGTTAAAACATCGGCTTGAATAGGTAAAATTGTTGTCAAACAAGTTACAGTAAGTAAATATAAAAATTTTTTCATAAATTATATCTATACCAAATGAAAAAAGGGAAGTCAATGAATTAAAATGTGGTATTTGCTCATGGCGCAGATGAGGACTAAATTTTTAGTATCCTTAGCAAGTACTAATGCAGTACGGCCGAAGTGATTTTTGATGTCGTATTTTGCGTTAGCTTTGAGGAGTCTAAGTGCCGCTGGCACATTTTGTTCCTTGACAGCATGATGAAGGGGAGTATTTCCAGAAGAATCTTGAACATCCACAGGATGTCCGCAGTTAATTAGCTCATCAACAAGTGCAAAAGAAATTTGTTCGCCCCTTTCCTTACCTATGTCAGTAAGAATGGACGAATCCTTAATCAATGAAGCTTTATGCAAGGGTGATGATTCCATTGCATCAGGAAAGATTCCTTCTTTAACTTTGTTCGCATAGGCAAAGCGAATCATATCTCTAAACATCAAAAGGAGTTCAGTCGGGTCTTTCAGTTTTTCGAGTGAATGCACAATTTGTTCACTTGTTACCTCAATGCCATGAAGAGGAGTCTTAACATAATGATTATTTCTTTCACCAAAATTAAGTTGCAAGGGTAGCAGCACTTCTTTCATCTCTTTCCAATTTTCCATCGTTGGACACGCTTTAAAAAATACCTCGTATATTTGGCGCAGTATATTTATTCGCGTATCTTCTGTGATTTTAATGACCTCTCTTTTGAAGAGAATTGCAAAAATTTTTCTTCGATTTTCAACGGTCAAATCAAATAGACAATATTTATTGCAGTTCACTATATTAAATAATCTTACTAATCCTTGGCCGTAGAAATTTTTTATCTCATCCTCCGGTTTTTCCGAAATCCACTGATTTACAAGATGAAAAAGATTTAGATAATGCGACTGTAACTTATCATTACTTGATATTTTCACACATATAAATGCCCAAAGATTCATTTTTTCTATCGCATTTTTGTGATATAACCAATCTGGATGACGTTTATAAAGTACATTGAGAATTGTTTCTGCATGCTGTTCGCCTGATAATGTAAATAGGGGAGCTTGATTCGCCCACACCTCATTGGGCAATATTTTTATAATTTCTTCTAGGATTTCGAGATTACCATCGCGGCTTATGTTGATGGCCTCAGAAGCTATTTCATTTGCATATTTAGATAAATACTGTTTTTGTGAATCCGCGCTCAGTGCATCAACAATTTCTTTAAAGAGCTTGAAGTCTTTCATGCCAATTAGATTGTGTAGATATGGGAGAACTTCTGTTGGTGAGTTTCTTAATTCATTAACGATAAACAAGACCATTTTTCTTCTTATAGATGCATCCTTTAACATTATAGCCGTATGGAGCGGACTTGGAGCGTAATAATCAAAATAAAGGCAATATTGCCCTTCTTTTTGTGAAAGAAATTCGACAATGTTAACATGTCCTTTTTTAATTGCAGCCACAATAGGTGTACAATAATGATTATTTATTTTTAGAGGTGTCATAACAGGCGAAAATCCGGTCCAATTTTTAATCTCATCAATTTTGCCAAGTTGGCAAGCCAAAAGTAAACGTAAATAAACATCAGAAATGTTGGAAAGGGTTTCGCCGGCATTCAGGAGAATTTCGATGACGTCATCGCAGGTGTCGGGGTTATACTTGGAAACCACATGATGAATGGGTCGTTTATTATCATGTTCTTCAGTTGCTTTCAGGCCTTTGTCTAATAAAAATTTGACGGACTTTCCTCTATTTGAAATATTTAGTTTACAGATAACATGCAGTAAATTGTTATTTATAGTGAAATCTGCTTTGAATTCATCGAAAAGTGTCAACAAAGAAAAGATTTCTTCACCGTCTTTACACCTTGGGATGTGCCGTTCCAAGGCCGATTTACCTTCAGCAATCATTTTGGGATCTTCACCTGCTGTCAATAAAGCTCGAAATAGAGAAAGGTCTCTTTTACAATTGTATTGTTGTAATTGAACCAGTGGGAGCGCTGGGGTTTGATATGCTCCTAGTTCCTGAAGCATTTGGAAAGTTTTATACGAATGAGCATACATCATGATTTCATTAAACCATTTTTTTACAGTATTCAGGTCGCCATGTTTACCTAAAATTTTGATTACAAAATCGGCTCCATCAAAATACTTTGTCACACTCAAGAATTGTCCAAGGGGTGTACGCTCATTTTCATTTAATGTGGTTACTAATGCTCCTGAGTGGATCAATAAGGGTAAAATATCTTGTAATTCATCTGGGGTGCGAGAAGTAACAACACGATGCAGCAAGGTAGGGTTATTCGCAGGTTTTGCTCCTGCGTCGATGATTCTCTGCAAAATGGTTATATTAGCATACCCTGTGCTTGCCTGATGCAGGAGTATGTCTAGACCGTTTTGGGATAATGGTTTATTTTTTAACATTAACAATTTATCGATGGCGGAGAGTGCGTTGATTTCTACAAATTGTAGTAAAAGTTGCGGCACAAAAATGCCGGTTTTTATAGATTTTTTATCGAGTAGTTCATCTAGCCCCCTATTGACAAAATCTGCATAGCATTTAGCATTTGTTGAAGAAAACTGTTCAAGGGTACTGCTGAGGCTTATTTGGGCTATCATTTCGAAAAAAATTTGCCTATCAGAATCTGGAATTGCCTCCCATATCTTATTAAGGTGGATTTGAAAGGAAGACAAATCAGGGTTAAGGAGCCGCGCGCATAGTACGGGTGCTGGAAACATTGAGTAATGGACTGAATAATCGGATGGCAGTATTTTCTTACTATTAAAATAGCACAGCAATCTGAAGGCAATGTAGGTAATTTTTGCTAAGTGGCGATCTTGTACCATATTGAGCCATTTCACAACACCATGAGGAGGAAAGCCTTTTTCCTCAAAAATCTTCGCATCAAGTTCAATTTGCTGGATCCAGTATGAGGTTGTAAGATCGTTCACTGCTTTATTTAGACGCTTACAGGATCTTGCGACATGGATAAGATTATCCACAGGGACATGCTGTAATATACACGGATATAAATTATAAAATACAGGTTCTTGGAGACTATTCATGGAGACAATGCTAACATATTTCAAAAATTTTAACCTCCAAATTTTTTAGCCAGGCTTCAGGTATATACGATTATCAGGATGGGTTAGTTTGACGCTTACGTATTTCCGGTTTGGAGTGACCCAATTTATTGGGTCTTTTTCCGAGCCGAATTTATTCGGCTCGGTGGAGGGCGACACCTTGCCATGCACAGGGCCGAATAAATTCAGCCCTGAAAAAAACCTAATGAATTAGGTCACTCTCAAATTAGACTGAGCGTTGAGTTAGGCAACGGCTCCGGTCGTGTGCTTATAATATTGCCATGCAGGATTTTTCTTTTATTAATATGTTGTATTTGCTCATGGCGGCGATAAGGCCTAGATGTTGAGCACTCTTAGCAATGTCTAGTGCTGTTTTGCCTTTCTTATTTTTGATGTTGAAGTTTGCATTGGCTTTGAGGAGGCGAAGTGCCGCAGGCATATTTTGGTCCCTGACAGCTTTATGGAGGGGAGTATCACCATTAGGATCTTGAACATCGATAGGATGTCCGCAGTTAATCAGCTCATCAGCAAGCGCTAATGAAATTAGTTCTGCTCTCTCTTTTTTGTCCATATCAGAAAACCCTTGCAATCCATCAATTGATACTACCTTATGCAATGGTGATACGTCCTTTGCATAAAGAAAAATCCCTTTTTTAACGTTGTTTTCATAGGCAAAACGGATCATATCTCTATACATTAAAAGAAGCTCAGTCGGGTCGTTCTGTTTTTTGAGTGAGTGAGCTATTTTCGATTTTGATATTTCAATAATATGAAGAGGTGTCTGAACATGTTTATTTCTTCTTCCAAAATTGAGTTGCAAAGGTTCAAGAACTTCTTTCATCTCTTTCCAATTTTCCATCGTTCGACACGTTGTGAAAAATATGTTGTATATTAAGGACAGTATATTTATTTGCGTATCCTCTGTGATTTTAAAGAGCTCTCTTCTGAAAAGAATGTCAAAAATTTTCTGTCGATTTTTTACGTGAAGATCAAATAAACAATATTCATCGCAGACCCGTGGTTCAAACAAACTTTTCAATCCTTGGCTATGGAAGGTTTTTATCTCGTCCTTCGGTTTTTCAACAATCCAACTATTTACAAGAAAAAAAAGTTTGAGATAGTGGTCCTGAAATTTTTTATCTCCTGACATGCGCGTACATATAACTTCATAAAGATTTTTTGCAGCTACGGAATTCGTGTGGATCAACCATTCGGGATGTTTTTCATAAAGTCTTTGGAGCATTGTCGTCGCATTTTCTTCACTGGAGAGCATAATTAATGGACGGTGATTCTTCCATGCCTCATTCGGCAATATTTTTATAATTTCTTCGAGGATATTCATATGTCCTTCCCCGCAGATTTTGATGGCCTGTTCAGCTATTGCACTTCTAAAACCGGATAAATATTTTATTTTTGAATCATTGCTCATCGAATTGAAGATTTCTTTAAAGAGTCGGAAATCTTCTGCTGTAATTAATTCATTTAGAGACCAGAAAACATCAGGTGAAGAGTTTCCTAATTTTTTAACGATAAGCTTGATCATTTTTTGTCTCAATGGTGCGTATTTTAATTGTAACGCAGCACGAAAAGGATTTATTGAACTCGTAAAGGCGCTTACGCAATCTATCCCTGTTTTTTGTAAAAGAAATTCGACAATGTCAAAGTGTCCCTTTTTAATTGCTGCTACAATGGGTAATAAATTTTCATGTTTTATTCTTTGGAGGTGCTTAATGGGCAAATCTCCGATCCAATTCTTGATTTCATTGATTTTGCCAAAATAACAGTACAAAAAGAAACGTAAATTAACATCAGAAATGCTGGAAAGGGTTTCGCCGGCATTGAGGAGGATTTCAATAACGTCATCGCAGGTGTCCGGGTCATAGTTCGAAACAACAAGATTAATGGGGCGTGTATTATCATATTCTTCAGTTGCTTTCAGGCCTTTATTTAATAAAAATTTTACAGATTTCCCTCTATTTGGAAGCTGTCGTTTGCAAATGACATGTAGTAAAGAACGATCTTTAGTAAAATCGGCTTTGAATTCATCGAAAAGGGACAGCCAAGAAAAGATCTTTTCAGCATGAAAATATGTCCTTTCAATGTGCCACGATAAGACTGATTTCCCATTTTCAGTAAGAGTGTTGGGATCCTCGCCCGCAACTAACAAAGCTCGAAATAAAGCTAGATCCCATCTACAACTCCCATAATGCAATTGAGCCATATGGAACGCTGGGGTTTGATATGCTCCTAGATCTTGAAGCACTTGAAAACTTTTAAGTGACCCACAATGCATTAGAATTTCATTAAAGCATTCCTTTGCAGTTTCCAGGTCGCCATGTTTAGCCAATAATTCGACTACAAATTCTCCTTCATCAATAAGCCTTTTCAGGCAAATAAATTCTTTAAGCGGCGTATTCCCTTTAACATTCAATGTTGTTACTAATGCACCAGAATTGATCAAAAAAGATAAAATATCTGGTAATTCATCAAGGGATTGGTAAGTGACAACCTGATGCAGCAACATGGTGATTTCCGCCGGTTTGGCTCCAGCATCAATAATTCTTTGCAAAATTGTTATTTGACACTGCACTTTACATGCCCCTTCTAAAAGTGCGTTCAGATCGTTTTTTGATAATGGTTTATTTTTTAATGTTAACAATTTGTCGATTGCGGAAAGTTTGTTGATTTTTACAAATTCGATTAAAAGGCAAAGTACTAAATCTCTGGTGTCTTCATGACTTTGATCAATGAGTTCATTCAGGCCGCGATCGACAAAATCCGCATAGAATTTAGCGGTTTTTTTATGAAATACTAGGAGAGCACTGCTTAGGCTCTTCTCGGCAATCATTTCGAAAAAGATTTGTTTATCTGAATCAGGAACTGCCTTCCAGATCCACGTAAGGTCATCTGGAAATGAGGATAAATCAGTGTTAAGGAGTCTCGCGCAAAGAGCGGGTGCTGGAATCATAGACTTATTTTCTGTATAGAAGTCTAACACTACTTCTTTATTATTAGAATGGCACAGAAATCTAAAGGTGATGTAGGTAATTTTCGCTAAGTGGTGATTTTCTACCCTCTTAAGCCATTTCACAACACCATGATGAGGAAAGCCTTTTTCCTCAAAAATCTTCGCATCAAGTTCAATTTGTTTGGTCCAGTATGAGGTTGTAAGATCGTTCACTGCAATATTTAGACGCTTACAGGTTCTTGCGACATGGATAAGATTATCCACAGGGACATGCTGTAATATACACGGATATAAATTATAAAATACAGGTTCTTGGAGACTATTCATGGAGACAATGCTAACATATTTCAAAAATATTAAGCTCCAAATTTTTTAGCCAGGCTTCAGGTATATACGATTATCAGGATGGGTTAGTTTGACGCTTACGTATTTCCGGTTTGGAGTGACCCAATTTATTGGGTCTTTTTCCGAGCCGAATTTATTCGGCTCGGTGGAGGGCGACACCCTGCCATGCACAGGGCCGAATAAATTCAGCCCTGAAAAAGACCTAATGAGTTAGATCACTCCAAATTAGACTGAGCGTTGAGTTAGGCAACGGCTCCGGTCGTGCGCTTATAATGTTGCCATGCAGGATTTTTCTTTTATTAATATGTTGTATTTGCTCATGGCGGCGATAAGGTCTAAATGTTGAGCATCCTTAGCAATATCTAGTGCTGTTTTGCCTATCTTATTTTTGATGTTGAAGTTTGCTTCGGCTTTGAGGAGTCGAAATGCCGCAGGCATATTTTGGTCCCTGACAGCCTTATGGAGGGGAGTATCACCGTTAAGATCTTTAACATCGATAGGATGTCCGCAGTTAATCAGCTCATCAGCAAGCGCTAATGAAATTAGTTCTGCTCTTACTTTTATGTCCTTATCAAAAAACCCTTGCAATCCATCAATTGATACTACCTTATGCAATGGTGATACGTCTGCATCAAGAAAAATCCCTTTTTGAACGTTGTTTTCATAGGCAAAACGGATCATATCTTTATATATTAAAAGAAGCTTAGTCGGGTCGTTCTGTTTTTTGAGTGAGTGAGCTATTTTCGATTTTGATATTTTCATACTATGAAGAGGTGTCTGAACATATCTATTTCTTATTCCAAAATTGAGTTGCAAAGGTTTAAGAATTTTTTTCATCTTTTCCCAACTTTTCATCGTTTGACATGTGGTGAAAAATACGTCGTATATTAAGGAGAGTATATTTTTTTGCGTATCCTTCTTGATTTTAAAGAGCTCTCTTTTGAAAAGAATGTCAACAATGTTCGGTAGATTTTCAACCTTAAGATCAAATAAATAAGATTCTTTGTAGTAGAATGATTCAAACAAACTTATCAATCCTTCCCTTTGGAAGGTTTTTATCTCGTTCTTTGGTTTTTTTTCAATCCAGCTATTCACAAGAAGAAAAAGTTGGTGATAGTGCACCTGAAATTTTTTATCTGCTGTCATGCGTGAACATATAACTTGATAAAAATTTTTTGGACGTATGTCAGATACGTCATTCTTGTGGGTCAAGCATTCGGGATGTTTTTCATAAAGTTTTTGGAGAATTTTCTGAGCATTTTTTTCACTGGAGAGCTTAAATAATGCACGGGAAAAATACCATGCTTCATTCGGCAATATTTTTATAATTTCTTCGAGGATATCCATATGTCCTTTACTGTAGGTTTTGATGGCCCGATCAACTACATGACATCCATGTTCGGATAAATATTTTATTTTTACATCTTTGCTCATTGAATTAAAGATTTCTTTAAAGAGTTGGAAGTCCTCTGCCGTAATTAATTTATATAGAGACAAGCAAACTGCAAGTGAAGAGTTTCCTAATTCTTTAACGATAAGCTTGATCATTTTTTGTCTCAATGGGGCGTATTCTAATTGTAACGCAGCTCGAAAAGGATTAAATCCATTCCAATTAAATTTGAGGCACTTTTGTCCCTTTTTTTTTAAAAGAAATTCGACAATATCAAGATGTCTGTTTTTAATTGCTGCTACAATTGGTAATGCAACTGTACCTTTTATTTTTTGGCGGTGCTCAACGGGCAAATCTCCGGTCCAATTCTTGATTTCATTGATTTTGCCAAAATAACAGTACAAAAAGAAACGTAAATTAACATCAGAAATGCTGGAAAGGGTTTCGCCGGCATTGAGGAGGATTTCAATAACGTCATCGCAGGTGTCCGGGTCATAGTTCGAAACAACAAGATTAATGGGGCGTGTATTATCATATTCTTCAGTTGCTTTCAGGCCTTTATTTAATAAAAATTTTACAGATTTCCCTCTATTTGGAAGCTGTCGTTTGCAAATGACATGTAGTAAAGAACGATCTTTAGTAAAATCGGCTTTGAATTTATCGAAAAGGGACAGCCAAGAAAAGATTTCTTCAGCATGAAAATATGTCCTTTCAATGTGCCACGATAAGACTGATTTCCCATTTTCAGTAAGAGTGTTGGGATCCTCGCCCGCAACTAACAAAGCTCGAAATAAAGCTAGATCCCATTTACAACTCTCATAATGCAATTGAGCCACATGGAACGCTGGGGTTTGATATGCTCCTAGATCTTGAAGCACTTGAAAAATTTTAAGTGACCCACAATTTATTAGAATTTCATTAAAGCATTCCTTTGCAGTTTCCAGGTCGCCATGTTTAGCCAATAATTCGACTACAAATTCTCCTCCATCACGAAGCCTTTTCAGGCAAATGAATTCTTTAAGCGGTGTATTCCCTTTTATATTCCATGTGGTTACTAATGCACCATAATTGATTAAAAAAGATAAAATATCTGGTAATTCATCGACGGAGCGGTAAGTGACAACCTGATGCAGCAACATGGTGATTTCCGCCGGTTTGGCTCCAGCATCAATAATTCTTTGCAAAATTGTTATTTTACACTTCACTTTACATGCCCCTTCTAAAAGTGCATTCAGATCGTTTTTTGATAATGGTTTATTTTTTAATGTTAACAATTTGTCGATTGCGGAAAGTTCGTTGATTTCTACAAATTCGATTAAAAGGCGAAATACTAAATCTCTGGTGTCTTCAGGATATTGATCAATGAGTTCATTCAGGCCGCGATCGACAAAATCCGCATAGCATTTAGCGGTTTTTTTATGAAATGCGAGGAGGGCGCTGCTTAGGCTCTTCTCGGCAATCATTTCAAAAAGGATTTGTTTATCTGAATCAGGAACTACCTCCCATGCCCACATAAGGTAATCTGGAAACGAGGATAAATCAGTGTTAAGGAGTCTCGTGCAAAGAATGGGTGCAGGAATCATAGACTTCAGGTCTTTACAGAAGTCTAATACTACATCTTTTTTATTTAAACTGCACAGAAATCTAAAGGTGATGTAGGTAATTTTCGCTAAGTGGCGATCTTGTACCATATTGAGCCATTTCACAACACCATGAGGAGGAAAGCCTTTTTCATCAAAAATCTTCGCATCAAGTTCAATTTGTTTGGTCCAGTATGAGGTTGTAAGCGTGTTTATTGCAATATTTAGACGCTTACAGGTTCTTGCGACATTGATAAGATCATTCGCGGGGACATGTTGTAATATACACGGAATATTGTTAAATATAGAATTTTCGAGATTATTCATAGTTCTCCTTATCTCTTTATGTTGCTCTCAGGAAGCATATCTTGTAATTTTTTGAATGTTAAATCGTCTAGCATATCATAAATTTGGTAATTTTTATCTACCAATTCTTTTATGAGCTCAATATCTTCCTCTTGAATGGCAAGATGCAGCAATGTAAAACCATTTTCATCCTGGGAGCGGATATCGGCTCCACTATCAAGAAGGAATTGCGCCATTTTATGCATGCTAGGTAAGTTTAATACTATAGGAGGCCAATAACAATACAGGAGAGGGGGAGTTTTGCACCATTCTACACCATGTATATTCGCCCCTTTGGCCAGCAAGTGCTTGACTACATCTAATCTCCCTGCTCGTATGGCACTGCAAAGGGCTGTAGATCCATCGATTCCAGGTTGATCCATTAGAGCTCCATTAGCCAGGAGCAGATCGATCTGGTCGATAGTTCCTTTGTAAATACAAGCATAATGTAGAGCTGTATATCCACACGGACAGTACTCACAAAGGTTAAATATTTTGTTTTCCAAATCAAGTTTAAATTCGATTTCGTGGAAATTATTAACGAAAAATTTAAATTGCAGATGCACAATCTTAGATTTTGCTTGATATAGTTGCTCACCATTTGAACGAAGTTGCAATTCATTCATATTCAACTTGCGTAAGAAAATCTGATTCAATCTTTCCGCGACCGTGCCCTTGTGGAAAAAAGCTTGGAATTCGACAGGTCTTGAATGAAAGCCCCATCGGAAAATGGTACTAGTGAGAACAATATCATTAATGCGTTCTTTGAGGCCTCGTGATACACGTCGCATATGCGCAATTGTTTTGATGCCGATTTTATCTTTACTAAGTTCCATGAGGATAAAATCGAGAAAAGGGCTTTTTGGCTTCTGGTGGGAAGTCATAATAGCGTCACGTTTTTCCAATTTTTTAGAGTAATACCACATCAATCTCATCGTTTCCACATCATCGTTTCTTGTGGAAATAGCCTTATAGTTTTCAGTGTGGATGGGGATATGATGAGTTGGAGGAGGAATGCAAGGGTTAGCACCATTGTCGATCATCAATTCAACCCATTCATTGGATTTATTCAATCTACAAAATTGAAGGTATTTATTGAGCTGTGGTAGTATAATAGATAATTTTCCATCAAGAAAAGAGAAAATAATCTTGGTTGTTGTAATGTCATCTTCATCGATGCAAATCTGAATAAGTTTAAATAATATTTTTGTATCGTATTTTATTAGACAATGTTCAAGCATCCCCCTATAAACGAAATCGATGTAAATTTTATTATTTTCGCGATAGGAATTTGATAAATACAAACAATCCCAAGCCTTAAACACGGCGAATTCGTAAAAGAGCTGTTCATCGGCCTTGGGAATTGCTTTCCAGACATTAAAAAGATTCCTATTAAAATATTCTAGGCTATAAGAATTTTCTAGCCAGGTACATAATACCGGTCCAGGAATAAGTTTGAGGAATTTAGCGTAAAAATTCGGTCCTTTATCAAAAGCATTTATTTCTGTTAAAAATCGAAATGCGATATCGCAGGTGATGAAAAGTCTATGTTGATGATCTTCTACTTTGCGAATCCAATGAATCGCCGCTTCGCAGTTTAACTGGTGCCGATTTTTGAATACCGGTTTTTTCCAATATTCAGGCCCTGAAGCTGCGGCACATGGGGCCAAACCCAGCTCTCCATCGCAACACGTTTCGAATTTTATTGGCACTTTGTTAAATGAGATCATAGAATTCCTGATGTAGGTAAACTCTTAAACAGGATTGTGTCATACGATCCTTAGTGTTTTTTATAAGATATTATGTTGGATGTTTATAATATTTTCCAGAGAAACTTTGATGAGTCGTCCTTTCAGGACTCCGAGATATTATCGCATTCAACCCAGGCCTCGCTTCGCTCTGCCTGGGCTATCAAGGGTCCGGCCTTCAGCCGTCGTGCGAATGCCTCATTAAAATAAAGTAGGCATATGCAGACGGCTGAAGGCCGGACCCTTGATAGCCCAGGCAGAGCGAAGCGAGGCCTGGGTTGAATGCGATAATATCTCGGAGTCCTGTAAGGACGACGCATCAATCCAGTCTGGGCTATTAAGGAGGCCAGCCTTCAGCCGTCGTGCGAATGCCTCATTAAAATAAAGTAGGCATATGCAGACGGCTGAAGGCCGGACCCTTGATAGCCCAGGCAGAGCGAAGCGAGGCCTGGGTGGAATGCGATAATATCTCGGAGTCCTGTAAGGACGACGCATCAATCCAGTCTGGGCTATTAAGGAGGCCAGCCTTCAGCCTAATTTTTTTGAATGCGGCATTTTGGGAATAATGCTTGCAATGTTATTAAGGCGGTATCGTCAGGTAGTGTTCCAGCAACATTGAGATCTATAAGAGGAACGCAGAATAAAAGGGTTTTTATGGCCTCTATAGTCAGTTGTGGATTTTCAGAGAGATCAAGTTTACGCAAGGTTTTGATCTTCATAAGCGCCAATATCCCCAAATTACTCATCCGTTTATTGCTAATTAATTTTAAAGTCAGTAATTTTGGCAATTGAGCTATTTGGCAAAGAGCCTTATCATTAATGTCGGTACCAATAATAGACAGAGCAACAAGTGAACGCATTTTAGAGAGTCCAAGCCAGCCATCACTATCCCCATCTCTTAAGCCATTCAACCGAAGTTTTGATAGGCTTATTAAATTAGTTATATTGAAAATTAATTTTGAATTATCTTTAGCACGATAAATTTCTAGGTAATTAAGCTTGCGTATATTGATCAAGAAATCCCCAGATAACTTTTCTGAAGGGTGATGTAAATAAAGTGTTTCGAGTTCTACAAATCGCGCTAAATGCTGAAGCCCTAGATCAGTTAGATTCTCACAGTTAGAAAGCGTTAGTTTTTTGATCCTAGAAAAAGATAAAAATTTAGGAATGTCACCATTGCCAAAGGCGTCAAAAATAGTAAGTGAGCTAAATGCAGGTTCTAAAGATTTAACAATTTTGAAAGTTTTCAAATCGGTATCTGCTGTATTAAGTCGCAATGGAATTTGTAATCCAATTAATTTGTTATTGTGCGAAAGATAGTCGATGACTAATTCAATAAAAGGAATCTCAACTAAATAAAATGCATGCGGAGTGCAACAAAAATTGCAAATTTTTTCTATTACAGAATGCCAGTTATTGGTTTGAAACGACTGGGCCACATAATGTCGGAAAGATATATTAAAACCTGATTGAATCTCATTCGGTCGCTTGAATTGAATCTCATTCGATTGCTTGACCTGACATCCAAATTTTAACAAATATTGAATGATCTCTATTGTAGATGCATGTGACAAGGCCGTTAAACCAAGTGTATCCTGAGTATTAATTGCAAATTTCCGGTTTTCAACGAGTTCCTTGATTAATTCAAAATGTCCCCACTTAGCGGCAATATGTAACAGTGTATTGCCCTTCTTATCTCTCGAATGGACATTTGCCCCCGCATCAAGAAGCAACCGAACCATCGGGAGAATCATTTCGCGTTTTTCTTCAATTAGTTCGCTGCACCACGTGATAGGTGAATTCTCTTTGCTCCATCCTGTCCCATTTACATTCGCACCTTTCTCCAGTAAGAATTTAACAACATCTAATCTTCCCATTTGAACTGCACAGGATAGGGCGGTTGTTCCCGCTTTTGAAGGCTGATCTAGCATGGCACCGTTTGCTAGAAGAAAATCAATATGGTCGATAGTTGCTTCAGATGAACACGCATAATGCAGGGCGGTATATCCATCGTTACAGTACTCACGCAAATTAAATAGAGGCTTTTCAAAATGAAGTGCTTGACTGATCTCATTCATAGAATTATGTTTATATGCATTTGCTAGTAAACTTATTAAAGTTTTTGAAGCTATTATTTCATGACTCATAGAGTTTCGTCTATTCTCGTGTCGACGGTATAGATGATTAAGTCTTTCATTTGCTCCTTTAGTCACGTGAAAAGCCACGAATTGAAGAGGGCTCTTATCAAAGCTCATTCGGAACATAACCCCCTTGAGGATAATATTATCGATGCGTTCCTTTACAGAAAATGAGGTTCGTCGCATACAGCCGATTGCTTTGATTCCATCAGGTTCTTCACCGAGTTTTGCGATGACAATTTCGAGAATTGGGCTTTTTAGCTGAAAATGGGCCCTTGTTATTACATGGGATTTTTTTCTGAGTTGATCATACTTCAATAAAATTGCCAGAATATCGAGTGCTTTCATTCCCAAAGCAAGGCTGAGGGGTGTTTTGCCATTTTCATTTAGAACCTTACAATCGGCGTTAGCCTCTATAAGGCAAGCAACAGATTTTTTGTTTCCCTTTTCCACCGCAATGTGAAGGGGCGTGTTGCCTTGCTCATTAGGGATATTAATAGGATGGCCCAGTTTGAGCAATTCTTGGATATAGGGAATAGGTTCTTGCAACGCAGTAGTTTCATGAAGTGGGGTTTGCGATTGAGGGAAGATTGCGTGATTACCGCCCTGATTCCAAGCAAAATGGATCATATCCTTTATAGGCTCGAAGTTCTTTGCCTGGTGCCTGCAAATCAAATTTAATGGTGTGACACCGTCAAAATTTTTTTCGCTAAAATCTGGCTGACAGACTATAAGTCTAGACTTAATCTCTTCCCAATCGGACAGGCTCAATGTGTTATGGGAAAACATTTCATAGATCCGGTGTAGAGGTGTTTGTCCTTTTCTATTCAGAATTTCCCATTGCCTTTTGGTGAACAGAATATCAAATATTTCACTTCGCTCTAAACGAGGTATATTAAATAGACAATTGTTTTTTGGAGAAAAGAGGCGAATAAAGCCTCTCCTTAATATTTTCTCCTTGTCTTCAGTTGAATATGAACGTATCCATTCAAAAAAAAGAAAAATTAATTTTAAGTAGTGCTCTTGCTTTTTTGGGTTAGTAGCTAAGTTTGTGCATATATTTTCAAAAAAGTTGCCATTGCCATCTTGTATATGCCATATCCAGTCGGGATAGCTTCGATAGATTTTTAAAAGTGCAGTTACTGCATGTTTTCCTTTGGATATTTCTACAAAAGGGGAGTATCTATGCCATGGGATGCTTGGAACGTCTTTCACTATCGCATCGAACATATCGACATGGCCATTGCGAGCCGCTGCGATAGCGATATAAGCCATTTTAAAATAATTTTCACATAAATCAGGATAGCTTTTTACAAGGAATCTATAGACATCGAGATGTCCTCTCTCGATTGCTGCATAAAAGGGGGTCTCTCCAAATTGTAATCTACCTGGGTGAGCAGAGAAATTCAGTGGAAATGTGCCCAACCATTTTTTTAGAATATGAAGCTGTCCAAAGCGGCATGCTAAATAGAAACGGAGTTTAGAGTCCGTAATTTTTTTTAAGGAATCTCCTGCTGCAAGAAGAGCTTCAATGACATCGTCTGCAACAATACTTGTGTTCAGATAGGCTTCAGCTGCATTATTAATCGCAAGAATTGAATTCCGATTTTGGAGCAACTCCTTGAAGCCATTGTCCAAGAGGAATTGTACAACCTTGCCCCTTCCTGGAACAGCTAATTTGCAAATAAGATCGAGTAGCGTCGGATCTTTTAATAAGTCTAAGCCGTACTCTTTGAAGAGACTCAAAGTGGACTCTATTTGCTTGCCATTTTTACATCCTTGTTTCAATGCTAAAAGAGCAAGAGATCTGAGATTTTTTGGATTTTCGTGAACGATCAAGGTTCTAAAAACAAAGGCATCATCTTCAAACATGTTGCAGCAATTAATAAATTTGGCCAATGGGGTGAATGTATTTGTATCAAGAGCTGTAACTTGTGCGCTCTGTTGTATGAGGAAAGGTAACATTTCGCGAGTTGCAGCTTGCGGGGCGCTATTAATGAATACATGCAGGATTGTAGGGAATTTGCCTAGATTTGCCCCCATATCAATAAACAGTTGTGCAAGGGCTATATCACGCATAATCACACTGGATTTCAAATAATCATCGATTACAGACTTTTCAAGATTTAATCCATCCTTAGATATTAATAATATTTTTTTTACAGCTAGTAAGTCTTTTTCAGATATTGCTATCCTGATAAGTTTATCAATTAGTATTTTTGCTTGAGGTTTCTCTGGAATCCGTTCACACATTCCTCTATGAACGAAATCTAGAATAACTTGATCGTTATTCTGATGTATAAACTTATAGCATACATGGTCCAGAACTCGTTCGACAGTGAATTCGTAAAAGAGTTGTTTATCTTCTTCAGGGATTGCTGACCATATTTTAAAGAGGCGATCATCGTATTCTCTCGTTGAAAGCAGGTAGTTGCAAAGTATAGGAGCGGGGAATAAGTCCAGGGATTGAGTAAATTGTAGCAGACTGAATTCATTTATGTTGGCGCATTTGAGGAGGTCATAGGCCAGTTCGCAGATCACGAGAAGATGATGATCACTGGCTTTTTTTATCCATTCAATGGTAATTTCGCGGCCTTTTATTGTCAGCCAGCAATGGTCTGGCCCTTTTGCCAGGGGGCACGGAGCAAAATTTAATCCAGAGCAACACAGTTCAAGTGTTGCCTCATCCCTGGCTATTGGTTTTACATCATTCGATAACATGATAATTTCATATATTAATTGAAAACATCATATCATTTTCGATTACAAAATAGCTAATGCAATTTGCATATATTGGTGATTGCATCAAATTTCATGAGTCCGCATCGTAAGCGTCAAACTAAGTATTTCCGGTTTGGAGTGACCCAATTTATTGGGTCTTTTTCCGAGCCGAATTTATTCGGCTCGGTGGAGGGCGACACCTTGCCCTCCTTAGGTGAATGGCGAAATCTTGCCATGCACAGGGCCGAATAAATTCAGCCCTGAAAAAGACCTAATGAATTAGGTCACTCCAAATTAGACTGAGCGTTGAGTTAGGCAACGGCTCCGGTTTGACGCTTACGTATTTCCGGTTTGGAGTGACCCAATTTATTGGGTCTTTTTCCGAGCCGAATTTATTCGGCTCGGTGGAGGGCGACACCTTGCCCTCCTTAGGTGAATGGCGAAATCTTGCCATGCACAGGGCCGAATAAATTCAGCCCTGAAAAAGACCTAATGAATTAGGTCACTCCAAATTAGACTGAGCGTTGAGTTAGGCAACGGCTCCGGTTTGACGCTTACGTATTTCCGGTTTGGAGTGACCCAATTTATTGGGTCTTTTTCCGAGCCGAATTTATTCGGCTCGGTGGAGGGCGACACCTTGCCCTCCTTAGGTGAATGGCGAAATCTTGCCATGCACAGGGCCGAATAAATTCAGCCCTGAAAAAGACCTAATGAATTAGGTCACTCGTGCGCCACGAGGCGTCATTCTATCAGTGATGGGAAGGTCATCACTAGGTAAGTTAAACCCAAACAACCTATACCAAGTCATTGGGCTCTGGAGGTAACAAAATGAGTTAAGCGTATGACAGGGAAGATGCAGGCCGTGTGATTGAGCTCCGTTATTAATAGATCTAGGAGGCCGACACTGTGAGTGTTGATGGAAGGCAATATCACGTTTACTCGCTAAGGGAATGAGAAACGGGACTCCTCGGGGTCGTAGAGCAGGGCATGTATCGAAGATAGAATGATGAACGTGGGATATCCTCTAGCTCTTCTAGATAGAAGTACCATCTCCCTAGTATAAAAGCGAGGAAGATGGGATGGCGAAGAGGAAGTCAGATGGATTCATAGTACCGATGAAGGGACGAACAAGGAGGGCAAAATGCCTCCGCGGAGTCACTGGAGGGAAGGAATCCTCGGCTTTTTATCAATCTGAATATGGAAACGTATGAGTACAATAGAGACTGCAATCCCAAAGCGGGATACGGACACGAAACTTGCAAGAGTAGCTTGGCTCTCTGCAAAGGATCCTCGTAAGGAATTTACATGTTTAATGCATTTCTACAACGAGGAATCACTTCTAAAATGCTATCAAACGCTGGATGGAAAGAAGGCGGTTGGTATCGACAAGGTGACAAAAGACCACTATGGGTTAAACCTCAGAGAAAATCTTAACAACCTTCTGGAACGCATGAGGAAGATGGCCTATAGACCAGGTAATATCAGGGAAGTACTGATCGAAAAGGAAGATAAGCCAGGTGCATATCGACCACTTGGTATCAGTAATTTTGAAGATAAGATGATCCAGATGCAAACGGCTAGAATACTGGAAAGTATATATGAACCAATATTCAAGAACTGCTCATTTGGTTTCAGACCAGGTAAAAGCTGCCATGATGCTATCAAAGCACTGCATAAATTTCTATACACAAACGAAATTGATACAGTTATTGATATGGACATGGCAAACTTCTTTGGTACCATAGATCACAAGATCTTGGAAGATTTCATGCGAATGAAAATCAAGGACCCAAAGTTTATGAGATACATCATTAGAATGTTCAAAGCTGGTATAATATCAGAAGGAGAACTTAGAATGACGGAGGAAGGAGTACCTCAGGGGTCGGTATGCAGCCCGATTATGGCTAACATATACGCGCATTATGTCTTGGACACATGGATTGAAGAAATAATTCAACCCAAATGTTGTGGACAGGTGAAACTCTTCCGGTACGCTGATGATGCTATCATATGCTGTGAAAAAGAGCAAGATGCAAAAAGAATCCTGGAAGTACTGGATAAACGTCTTGCAAAATTTAATCTCAAATTAAATAAAGACAAAACCAAGGTTGTACCTTTCTCAAAGGCAAAAGCCGGTAAAGGCATACAACAGGGAACCTTTGACTTCCTAGGATTCACATTCTACCTCGGTAAATCCAAGATGGGTAAATGGATACCAAAATTGAAGACTGCAAAGAAAAGATGTGTGACGAAACTGAAACGAGTCACAACATGGGTTAAAGAAAACAGGAACAAATACAAACTAGTCCCATTATGGAAAAAGTTCTGCTCAAAACTGAGGGGACACATCCAATACTATGGGGTCTCCTTCAACTTCGCGAATGTAAAACTATTCATAGAAGAGTCCAAAAAGACATTCTTTAAATGGATGAACCGCAGAAGTCAAAGAAGATCTATGACTTGGGAAAAGTTTGATAGGTTTCGACTAAAACACCCGTTACCCGCAGTGGCTATTAAACATAGGCTATTTTGAGAGAACGAGCGAGTGGTAGGTCGGGAGCCCACTGCCTTAATTGGGCACGGTGGGATCTAATGAGGGGGGAGCCGGGTGACCGGTCTCCTCTACTCTCTCAAATTAGACTGAGCGTTGAGTTAGGCAACGGCTCCGGTTTGACGCTTACGAAGGTGCCGCTTTATTTAAATTATTTAAAAATCGAGAATTTTTTGGTTAATAGAGATAATTCCTCGACAGGGCCAAATAGTCCTACCCGCAAGTTGTCCCGTTGCACTGAGTAGTTTGCCAATGGGGGACTTTTCGTTCAGAACAATGACAAATTTATGCGTAGCTACTGTGTTTACACTGGGCATAATAACTCCTCATCTATTATTTATTTGCAAAAAACTTTTGCTTGAAAGTTGTCATAAGGGACTGTAAAACTTCATCGGCAAATGCCTTGGGATTTTCTTCATTCATTGCAAATAGATTCGCATACATGTCAGCAAATTTTAAAACTGTTGCAAGATGATCTACTTGCTTAATTGGGTTAGCAGCCACCCTGCATATAGCCTCAAGGGCTAACAAATCCCTTTCTGTAAATTCCCCCGCCAGGGCTTCTCCGTATAATTTAGTGCCAATTCTTTTACGTTCATCCAAGATCTTTTCGCCATTTGGACCTTGGTATGAACATAACTTTGCAATTTTTTCTTTGTCGATATAGCTTTGTAAAAATAGAGCCGTCCATTGGTGCACTTGAAGAGTTTCGTCATTTAGAATTTTTGCCCGGGTATAATGTTCTTCAACGGTTTGCATCATGCGGGGAACAATAAGACTAATAATTCTATCGTGATACTCATCTGAAGGTCTCGGAGCTCTCATATTTAGGAAAAAACTCCTGTAAATGATCTCAGAAGGGGAGGCAGTGGAGTTTTCAGATTTTTTTTGTTGTACAAAGGCGCAAAAGTCTTTTCTTCCCTTGATTTTAACCTTCGCAAGGTCCAGAAATTTTTTCTTTAAATATTTGGTTAAGTCCGTTAGCTCTTTTTCATCATAAGAATTACAGTTATATATAAGGGTCATAGCTGGACCAAAAACCCCTGCTTGATCAAATGATACTAAGTGACTCATTTATTGTTCCTGTGTAGAATTGTATTTATCGATTCCAGAATATAGCATAGAGAGTCGCTTGTCTGCAATGAAAAATATTAAATGTCTCTGGAGATGATGAAGTGGGCGATGGCACAGAGAAGAGAGGTATCCCCAGCGAGAGAGGTAAGATTTTTTTGGCTTGAGTTAAGTAGTTTGGCGGCGATATCTTTTGATTTTTCGATGCCCAGCAGGGTAACATAGGTGGCCTTTTGATTAGAGGCGTCTGAGCCTGTGGCAACATGATCCAATAAGTCATCCACAATTTGAAATGCTAACCCAATATTTCGTCCGAATTCCTCAAGATGGTGCATTTCGTCTTGAGAGGCATTTGCAATAATGCCTCCAAATAGTACAGATGCTGTAATTAGTGCACCAGTCTTCTTGTGATGTATTTGCTCGAGGGTTCTAAGATCAATCGTTTGACCCTCGGAATCCATGTCCATTAGCTGGCCTATGATCATCCCTTCGCCTCCTGCATTCTTAGCCAGCAGAGCAACGAGGGCAATTTTCTGTTCGGGTGAAAGATGAGGGGCCTCCGACAAAACTTGAAAGGCATGAGTTAGCAGAAAATCACCTGCAAGGACCGCTTCTGCCTCACCAAAGGCTTTGTGCAAGGTCGGAATGCCCCTGCGCATGTCGTCGTTGTCCATACAGGGAAGGTCGTCGTGAATCAATGAATACGTATGGACCATCTCTAAAGCACATGCTGGGGATAAAGCATTTTCAATTTTGCCATTAAAAGCCGCAGTTGCGGCGAGAGTGAGGATCGGACGCATCCTTTTTCCTCCTGCAAGAAGTGAATATCTGGCGGCTTCGTGCAATCTCGATTCGCAAGGCAAAAGAAATTCGAGATGTTTCTCGATGACTTCCTTTTGCGAAGTGAGATAGTCCGTTATTACCATATTCAGAATACACTTTCCTCTTGCAGCATTTCGGCAAAGCGAGGCTTTAGGCCGATGCAATAGTAATCAAATCCCCATTTATTCATTTCATTGGGATTGTACTGATTGCGGCCGTCGAAGAATCCAGTACCTTTCATTTTGGCTAGGATTTTTGGAAAATCGAGGAATCGGAATTGCTTCCACTCGGTCGCAAGTGCAATGGCATCGGCACCGGTGGCGGTTTCTTCTTCATCTGCACACCAGGTAATGCGTGGGTCGTCACCTAAAAGAGCTTTCATATTTTCGATTGAGACTGGATCATAGGCTCGAATAGAGGCTCCAGCCTTTAATAGCTGGTCAATAAGGACTAATGAAGGAGCTTCGCGGATATCATCTGTATCGGGTTTAAATGAGAGGCCCAGAATGGCGATAGTTTTATTGGTGAGGCCGCCTCTTTTTTCGAAGTAGTTTTTGATTTTGTTTCCTAAAACAAGTTTTTGGCGGGCGTTCACGTTGCAAACTGCATCTAGAAGGGGAGTAGGGTATTCCAGGAAATTGGCGTGATGGCGCATAGCGGTGACGTCTTTTGGAAGGCATGAACCTCCATAGCCTATTCCTGCGTATAGAAAGCTGTAGCCGATGCGTGGGTCGGCACCCATTCCTCTGCGCACTTTGTTGATGTCTGCACCGGTGATCTCGCATAGACCTGAAAGCTCATTCATAAATGAGATTCGAGTTGCCAGCATTGCATTTGAAGCCCATTTAGTAAGTTCTGCAGAGCGAATATCCATGATGATGAGTCTTTCGTGACTGAGCATAAAAGGGGAGTATATTTCACGCATTGCTGGGATGGGTCGTTGGTTATCGGCGCCGATGATAACACGGTCTGGTTTCATGAAATCGAGGACTGCATTTCCTTCTTTGAGGAATTCGGGATTGGCTACGACATCGAAATCGATATTTTTATTGAGTTTATCGAGTGTGCTTAGAATGGTTTCTTCGATGAGGGAGGCAGTTCCGACGGGGACAGTAGATTTATTTACGACGATCATGTAGTCGTGCATTTGTTCGGCGAGGGTTGCAGCTACTTTTTTCACTGAGCTTAGGTTGGCGCTGCCATCTTCTGAGACTGGGGTGTCGACGCATATGAAGCATACAGTGGCCGATTTCATCGCATCTGTGTAGTCGGTAGTGAAGCGGATTCGGTGTGCTTTCGTGTTTCTTTTGAGCATTTCTTCAAGACCTGGCTCATAAATGGGGATAAAGCCTTCATTAAGTTTGGCGATTTTTGCTGTGTTGATATCTAGGCATACTACTTTGTGTCCCATTTCTGCAAAACAGGTCGCCGTGACGAGTCCAACATATCCTATGCCAATAACTAATAATTCCATAATCGTTTCCTATCATTGATCTTGATAGCAAATATTACCATATTTCACTATATCGCTCAATACCGATTCTTTACTATGCTCTTATTCCTTGGAAAAAAACAGGATATGCAAGATCGCAAGCGGCATGATGGGCAAGCATATGCACCAACTTAAAAAAAATTCTAACACCGAGTTCACCGAGAAAAAGAGAGGTAGCACAGAGCTATTTTATACTCAATGATCTCTCTTGTGTTCTCTCGTGTTCTCTGTGGTAAATGATATTTTAGGTTGATGCGTATGCTAGCACATCATGCCGAATGTTATGTTTCTATGGGGTATCACTGTTAAAATTCTATGCGAGGGACGAAGCTGTTGTAGTCTTCGCGGCTGGGGGCTCGGAGACCGACGGAGAAGTTGATCGAGAATCTGTCTTCATCTTCGCGGTGCCTATAGAAGAATTGGAGATGCCAGGTCGAACGTATGGTGCCAAGGAGGTTGATTTGGTATTCTTTGTACTGAGGTTGGCGGGGTCTATCCCAACCAAATCGAGAGTTAACAAGCAGTGCCCAGTAGGGATGAAATTTATAGTAAAAATTTAACAGAAGGGTATCCCGTCTGTCCGAAAGTTGAGAATCTCGTAACTCTTTTACAGGGACAAACGAGTCTAGCATGAAATTGTTATGGTCCACTTTTCTCCATGAAAAAGCGCTCCTATATCTGTATTCAGTGGAGACAGCTAAACGTTCGCTTAAGGTCCATTCGATCAAATAATTATAATGATCCAGTATACCTTCTCGGAAATCCCAACCGGTTGTTATTCCTTGTCTGAGATATGGAGTAGCATTATAAACACATTTTGCATATGCAATGGGGGCAACCGAATGAACTGTGTCCGTGTTAAAGAAAAGATTTGTCCAAACGTCTAGGTAGAGATCTCGTGAGATACTGCTATTGGTCATTTTTTTGTATAGAGATTGATCAAATCCAACGCGCATCAGGCTTAGGTGATACCAACCATCGTCGATATCAAAGATGTAGACTTTGTTTGGATTATATGTTGGAAAACTGTAGTAGTGGTACTTTACGTAAGGGCTTATCACGTGTTTATGTGAATTGAAATATCTGTAAAAACTGGAGTTAATTTCTCCTCCCAAATAGCCGATATTCATCCATCTTTCGCCGCCGTGTTTAGGACTGCTTCCATAGTAGATAGAAACTCCACCAATCTCCGGAGTCATGTTTAGGTTTAAAAAGTGGAAGGGGCGATAGATTGAATTGGCAAATTCGTAGCGTGGAGAGTTGTAATCATTTTCGTGGGTGTTTTTGTTGTATTCGAGTTCCAGATAAGATGCTTTAAAGTTATTTTCGGAAATAATTCCCGTTCTGCCTATTTCGAATGCTCGGAAGTTTCCGGCAAGTGTCGGAAGTTCTTCTTTTACTGTTTGGAAGTTGTTGATTCGGACCCTTGTCAGAAAGTTCATGATCCAATTATTTTCTTCGTGCCTGATATGAAGCTGGGTTCTTTTAGCTGTATCGAGCTGGATGCCTTTGTCTTCGTAGTCAGAGGCCATATCTTTGTCGCTGAGTTTATCCCAGGAAAGGTCTATGGTTGTTTTCTCGTCATTGAAAATGGCGCCATAGAGACCTTCGAAGCGGTAACGGGTAGTGAATTTAGCATTATAGAGGGTCATGTCGTTGGCGATGTAGTTGATAGTATCTAGGCTGTGGTTGCCATCTTTTGAGCGGTAGTTTGTTTCGAATCCGCCGCCGAGCCCGCGTTTTATCAAATAGTCAAGATGAAGGAAGGCTTTCCATTCTTTCCATGAAAATATTTCGTAGATCATGCCGACGCGTGGTCCTTGGCTGCCGCCGACTCTAGCGGTATATCTTATGGGGTTATCGAAGATTACGTCTAGGTTGATTTTGAAGCTAGGAAGCCAAAAAAGAGGGAGTTTTACAAATTTGAAGTAGACATTTTTTGTTGTGAGGTATTTTTTTTCTTCTAGAAGGGCCTCTTCCGAGCCAATTTCCCAATCTAGATCAATATTTTCGGAGGTGGTGGCATATCCATCAAAAATCTTATAACTGCCATCAGCTAAAAGGTGGATTTCTTTGCCTCCAAGGAACCAAGGTTCTACGCCTGTGCGCCCTTCATACAATATTCCTGAGCGTGAAATGAGATCGTATTCGATTCGGCTGCCGGCGAAGACATATTCTCCGCATTCGACCATGAGGTCGCCTTCGGCCTCTACATTTTCGACACCTGTTTTGCGTGTATATGCCATTCTGATGGCTTGGATTCGCAAGTTTGGTCCGGTGATGATACCGCCTTTATCTGTGCGGAGGACTCCCTCCTCATAGACGGGTTCTCGGAGGTCTACGCCGTACCCGAAAAGGGTTAAAGGCAAAAGGATAAATGTAAATAAGCAGTTTCTTATCACGAGCTACCAGGGCAATATTTTGCAGTCATCATATGGCTTCTTCAGAGATATAATCAAGAAATAAAAAAAATCCTTGCACTAATATTTGATTTTTTGTTATTCTCTGAATAGAAGATGAATTAACTTAGTTCTTTATATAGGAGCAATATGAGTTATACTGACCCAAAAAATTATTCTGTACTAAATAGTTATGATTTTCGGGATAAAAATCATGTTAATTCGTTTTTAGATTGGGCAAGTACCCCATGCCGCAGAGTCTTAGGCGGTAGAAATGTCTATTTAAGGTCCTTGAAACATGAAGCTGAAATGTCAACTGCAAAAAAGGTGGCGGTCATATTTTTTTCAGTTTTGATATTTCCTATTGCGCTTATTTCACTAGCTAGCCTTGCAGTTAAAGTCATTACTTTACCATGGATATGGGAAAAGAACAAAATGGCAGAGCAAGTTGCTAAGACAACTAATGTCTACAATCAATTTATACTTGCATGTAATCAAAATCGTCATAGTGATGCCCTTGCAGAAATCGCAAAAGTACCAGAATTAGCTCAGGATATAACCGTTAACCGCGCTCTTTTCACTGCGATTAACAGGAAAATTAACAATAATGATTCTTGGGATGAGATTAAAGATTCACTAAAACTGCTTAGCTCGAGTGATGCTATTAGCTTAATCGATCACGCCGTAAAAGCTAGATTAGCCAATGAATTTAACAAAAACTACTCCTTTATAAAAGGGGATGATATTTCGGATTTAATTAAAAATTCATTAGATGGAAAAGATGCTCTTAAGGAGTGCTATGATAAGTTACTTTCGAGCTCTTTAAATGTCGATGTTTCTTCAGGTAATGTGGCATTAAATGCTAGAAAGATGGAATTAGCGGATCATGTTTTCACATTCCGCACACGAATGATGCAATCTTATGCTGCAAATGCAATAGAACATCAAGCGGCATCGATTTTTGAGTTAAATGAAAGAGACGATTTATTCGGAGGAAGAAGTAATGCAGGTTTGACTTTGCAGTATAGAATGATGTTTAAATCAATGCCTGATATGCAGCAGATCCATGATGCTGTACAGACCACACGTAATGTGACGTTAATTGGTCAGGATGCCTTTGATGAGATTAATGATGCGATATTACAATCACAAGTTAACATGTGGAGTATTATTAGACAAGCCTGTAGCAGGTTTGATAATGCTTTAAGGGGAGCTTGTAATTCACAGGGCGAAAGAAAAGTATTGGATTTGATTCAAGAACAACTTAAGCGGCAAATATTTGATGTAGTAGATATTTCTTCCCGAACAGTGATTACAAATGAAGATAAAGCAAAGTTAAATGCTATTAAGGCCGACGTGAAACAGATCAATATGCCTAATTTGCAACAAGTTCAAGGTAATCAATCCTTATTGGATAGCATGCTGGAGCAGCTACGATTACAAAAAATGAATACAATAGTAGCTTTTGCTAAACTAATAAAAGACACAATGGCTCCTAAGGCTACAAAAATAATGAACGATATCCTAAACCCCGTTAATCCGTAACGTCTCGCTATTTCACAGGGCCGAATAAATTCGGCCCTGAAAAAGACCCAATAAATTGGGTCACTCCATAACAGAAATTTGCAAGTTTATCACTAATCATTAAATTTGGAGTGACCCAATTCATTGGGTCTTTTTCAGGGCTGAATTTATTCGGCCCTGTGGATGGCAAGATATCGCCGTTCACCGTGCCCAATAAATTGAGCACGGAAAAAGACCCAATGAATTGGGTCGCTCCATAACAGATCCTTAAATTTGGAGTGACCCAATTCATTGGGTCTTTTTCAGGGCTGAATTTATTCGGCCCTGTGGATGGCAAGATATCGCCGTTCACCGTGCCCAATAAATTGAGCACGGAAAAAGACCCAATGAATTGGGTCACTCGTGCGCCACGAGGCGTCATTCTATCAGTGATGGGAAGGTCATCACTAGGTAAGTTAAACCCAAACAACCTATACCAAGTCATTGGGCTCTGGAGGTAACAAAATGAGTTAAGCGTATGACAGGGAAGATGCAGGCCGTGTGATTGAGCTCCGTTATTAATAGATCTAGGAGGCCGACACTGTGAGTGTTGATGGAAGGCAATATCACGTTTACTCGCTAAGGGAATGAGAAACGGGACTCCTCGGGGTCGTAGAGCAGGGCATGTATCGAAGATAGAATGATGAACGTGGGATATCCTCTAGCTCTTCTAGATAGAAGTACCATCTCCCTAGTATAAAAGCGAGGAAGATGGGATGGCGAAGAGGAAGTCAGATGGATTCATAGTACCGATGAAGGGACGAACAAGGAGGGCAAAATGCCTCCGCGGAGTCACTGGAGGGAAGGAATCCTCGGCTTTTTATCAATCTGAATATGGAAACGTATGAGTACAATAGAGACTGCAATCCCAAAGCGGGATACGGACACGAAACTTGCAAGAGTAGCTTGGCTCTCTGCAAAGGATCCTCGTAAGGAATTTACATGTTTAATGCATTTCTACAACGAGGAATCACTTCTAAAATGCTATCAAACGCTGGATGGAAAGAAGGCGGTTGGTATCGACAAGGTGACAAAAGACCACTATGGGTTAAACCTCAGAGAAAATCTTAACAACCTTCTGGAACGCATGAGGAAGATGGCCTATAGACCAGGTAATATCAGGGAAGTACTGATCGAAAAGGAAGATAAGCCAGGTGCATATCGACCACTTGGTATCAGTAATTTTGAAGATAAGATGATCCAGATGCAAACGGCTAGAATACTGGAAAGTATATATGAACCAATATTCAAGAACTGCTCATTTGGTTTCAGACCAGGTAAAAGCTGCCATGATGCTATCAAAGCACTGCATAAATTTCTATACACAAACGAAATTGATACAGTTATTGATATGGACATGGCAAACTTCTTTGGTACCATAGATCACAAGATCTTGGAAGATTTCATGCGAATGAAAATCAAGGACCCAAAGTTTATGAGATACATCATTAGAATGTTCAAAGCTGGTATAATATCAGAAGGAGAACTTAGAATGACGGAGGAAGGAGTACCTCAGGGGTCGGTATGCAGCCCGATTATGGCTAACATATACGCGCATTATGTCTTGGACACATGGATTGAAGAAATAATTCAACCCAAATGTTGTGGACAGGTGAAACTCTTCCGGTACGCTGATGATGCTATCATATGCTGTGAAAAAGAGCAAGATGCAAAAAGAATCCTGGAAGTACTGGATAAACGTCTTGCAAAATTTAATCTCAAATTAAATAAAGACAAAACCAAGGTTGTACCTTTCTCAAAGGCAAAAGCCGGTAAAGGCATACAACAGGGAACCTTTGACTTCCTAGGATTCACATTCTACCTCGGTAAATCCAAGATGGGTAAATGGATACCAAAATTGAAGACTGCAAAGAAAAGATGTGTGACGAAACTGAAACGAGTCACAACATGGGTTAAAGAAAACAGGAACAAATACAAACTAGTCCCATTATGGAAAAAGTTCTGCTCAAAACTGAGGGGACACATCCAATACTATGGGGTCTCCTTCAACTTCGCGAATGTAAAACTATTCATAGAAGAGTCCAAAAAGACATTCTTTAAATGGATGAACCGCAGAAGTCAAAGAAGATCTATGACTTGGGAAAAGTTTGATAGGTTTCGACTAAAACACCCGTTACCCGCAGTGGTTATTAAACATAGGCTATTTTGAGAGAACGAGCGAGTGGTAGGTCGGGAGCCCACTGCCTTAATTGGGCACGGTGGGATCTAATGAGGGGGGAGCCGGGTGACCGGTCTCCTCTACTCTCTCATAACAGATCCTTAAATTTGGAGTGACCCAATTCATTGGGTCTTTTTCAGGGCTGAATTTATTCGGCCCTGTGGATGGCAAGATATCGCCGTTCACCGTGCCCAATAAATTGAGCACGGAAAAAGACCCAATGAATTGGGTCGCTCCATAACAGATCCTTAAATTTGGAGTGACCCAATTCATTGGGTCTTTTTCAGGGCTGAATTTATTCGGCCCTGTGGATGGCAAGATATCGCCGTTCACCGCGCCCAATCAATTGGGTCGCACCATAAAAAATTGCGATCATGCTTCTTTAGAGATAACAAATTCTTGCTATAATATTCGATTTTGTGGTATAATAATTATATTAATTTATTTAAATCTTATAGGAGCAATATGGATTATACAGACCCAAAAAATTATTCAATACTAAATAGTTATGATTTTTCGGATAAAAATCGCGTTAATTCGTTTTTGGATTGGGCAAGCACCCCCTGCCGCAGAGTCTTAGGCGGTAGAAATGTCTATTTAAAGTCCTTACAATGGCATGATAAAATGTCTACTGCAAAAAAGGTGGCAGTCATATTTTTTTCAGTTTTGATTTTCCCTATTGCGATTATTTCACTAGCAAGCCTTGCAGTTAAAGTCATTACATTGCCATGGATATGGGAAAAGAAAAAAATGGCATCGCAAGTTACCCAAACAACTAATGCCTACAATCAATTTATACTCGCATGTAATCAAAATCGTCATAATGATGCACTTACAGAAATCGCAAAAATACCACAATTAGCCCAAAAAAGGGATGTAAATAACGCTCTTTTCAATGCAATTAACATGAAAATTAACAATAATGATTCTTGGGACGAGATTCAAGATTCATTAAGACTGCTTAGCACTGGTGATGCTGTTACCTTAATCGATCACGCCGTAAAATTGAGATTAGACAATGAATTTAAAAATAACAACGCATTCATGAAAGGGGATGATATTTCAGACTTAATGATAAATTCATTAGTTGGAAAAGATGCTATTAAGGAGTGCTGTGATAAGTTAATTTCGAGCTCTTTAAATGTCGATGTTGCTTCAGGTAAAGTGGTATTAAATGCTAGAAAGATGGAATTAGCAGATCATGTTTTCACATACCGCACACGAATGATGCAAAATTTTGCTGAAAATGATGTAGAATATCGCTTGATTCCAATAATTGAGTCAAATGAAAGAGACAATTTATTCGCACAAAGTAGTAACGCCGGTATGACTTTACAATATAGAATGATGTTTAAATCAATACCCGATATGCGGCAGATTCATGATGCTTTAGACGATATACGTTCTATAACATTGTTGGGACAGAATGCCTTGGATGCCATTAATAACACTATTTCACAAGCACAATCTATCGATTGGAGCATGATTAGACAAAACTATGCAACATTTGATAATGCTATTAGAGGGTTGAGCATTTCTCAAGACGATACAAATATTTTAGATTATTATAAAAAATCTTATAATAATGTATTCGATTTAATTGATATTTTCTTGAAGGATGAAACAACAGAAGATGATGTAGCAAAGGCAAAAGCCATACAAGAATCCTGTCAACAACCGAATCTAGCTGATTTACAACAGACACAAGGTTATCAATCTTTATTAGATAGCATGCTGGAGCAATTACATTTACAAAGGGCAGTAACAATAACTGAAATTGAAAAACTAATATCAGGGTTTATTCTAACTGAGTCTGAAAAAATTTTTAACAATTTTTTAAACTCCGCTACACTGTAACGTCTAAAAAACTTGATAGCCTGAAATTTGGAGCGACCCAATTCATTGGGTCTTTTTCAGGGCTGAATTTATTCGGCCCTGTGGATGGCAAGATATCGCCGTTCACCGCGCCAATAAATTGGGCACGGAAAAAGACCCAATGAATCGGGTCGCTCCATAACAAAAATTAGTATGCTTATCACTAATAGACGACGCCGCAAGAGATGATGTACTTAAAGGCTTCTTCGATGGTCATATCGAGAAGAAGCAGTTCATTGCGGGGGTACATCATGAGGAATCCTGAGGTAGGATTGGGGGTTGTTGGTACGAAGACAGCAACCATATCTTCTTGGATGCTGCTATGCAGTCCTTGTATTGATTCGCGGGTGACGAGACCTACGGTATATGAGCCAGCTTTTGGAAAGGGCACTAAAACTACTTGTTTAAAGGCGCTGCTTTTTGAAGCAAACATTGTTTTAATGATATCTTGAGAGGTCTTATAGATGGTATTCACAAGAGGAATTCTGTGAAGGACGAAATCACCAAACCGTATAAAATAATGAGCAAAAATCCAACGTGTAAAAATACCTAATAAAACGATAAAGAAGAAGATAAATGTCAAAATAAAGATTTCGCTGATGCATTGCTGGGCTTGTTCGGCGCTTAAAAAGAGAAATCCATTGTCAAAAATATGCAGTTGCCTCATTACAGCGCTGACGATGCCGACAAAGGGGCGTGTCAGCATGTTTGCAAAGAAAAAAATGATCATGACTGTGAGGGCAAGAGGGAGTAAAAGTACTAATCCGGTGATGAAGTGTTTTTTCATTCTATCGGCGCCTCTTTTTCTTTCTTACTTTTGTGGGAACGATGTTCCAGCTGGTTTCAAGAAAAATGAGGTCGATATTTTTGAGCATCACTTGGATGACATCGCCTGCAAAATAGGTGATGGAGGTCCGGTTTCCTTTGAGATGTTGTTTGTCGGCGTCATATACAAAGTAATCTTGCTCTAGTTCAGACACATGCAGGAATGATTCGAGCATTAGGTCGGCAATTTCAAAAGCTATTCCAAAGGGCTTTACGCGGGTGACAACGGCATCGAATTGTTTGTAGGGCTCATTTTTGGTGAGGTTCTCAAGAAGACGCAATTTCTTCATGAGGACGACTCTGTTTTCGGCTTTTTCGCTGATGCGTTCCGTTTCGGAACAGTGTTTTGAGATAGCGGTGAGTTTTTCCATGGAGAGATCTTCGCCAAAGAGAATTCGGTGTACAATGAGGTCGATATAGCGGCGTATAGGACTTGTAAAGTGGCAATAGTGTTCGAGGCCAAGTCCGTAGTGACCGATGTTTTCCGGAGAATATATCGCCAGACGCATGCGGCGAATGTAATTGGTAGCCAAATATTGTCCAAAAGTGGTTTTGAGGGCTTCGTCGAAGAATTCTTGGAACTCATGAGGAGTTGGATTATTTGGGAGTTTGAAGCCGAAGGCTGTTGCCAGCTGAGTGAATTCACGCAAACTATCGGGAGAAGGTTCTTCGTGAACGCGATAAGTCACAGGTTTTCCATGTTTGCTGAGGTGCTCGGCGACAAGTTCGTTGGCTTTGAGCATAAATTCTTCAACCATCTGGTGGGTGATGTCGTATTCGATTCGGTCTGTTCCTTTTGGATTGCCATTTTCATCCACCATAACTACGAGATCAGGAATGGAGAACTCGATGCTTCCCCGTTCGTATCGTTTTTTCTTGAGGAGGAGGCAGAGATCAACCATTCTTTGCAGAGTTTTTGAGTAAGGGTTTTCTACTTTTCCATCCAGGACATCTTTGGCTTCTTTATAAGTAAATCTTTTTTTGCTTTTAATGACTGAGCGTGCCATTCGGTAGTCGAGCAGATTTCCTTGTTTGTCGAAGGTCATCATGACTGAAGCGGTCAGACGCTCGACATTGGGGCGGAGACTGCAAAGGTTTTCTGAGAGTTCAGGCGGCAGCATCGGAACGCATGTGCCGGGGAAATAGGTGCTATTTGCGCGGGCTTTGGCCTCTTCATCCAGTGCAGTGCCTGGCGATACATAGTATGCAACGTCGGCAATGTGGACTCCTAGGTGGTAATTTCCCTTCCTATCTTTCGTTAGCGTGAGTGCATCATCGAAATCCTTGGCGGTATCGGGATCGATTGTAACTGATTCAAGCTTGCGAAAATCTTCTCGTTTTTTAATTTCTGCTTCAGGAATTTTTTCTCCGAATTTTTTTGCTTCTGCAACGGCTTTTGATGGGAAGTCTTGGCGGATTTCGAATTCTTCTATGGCAGCTTGAATATCGCATGAGGGGTCGGTGATATGTCCCAGGTGGTGGGTGGCGCGGCAGATTGTTTCGCCTCCTTTTTCACCCCAATCGACTACCTCGAGGACGACTCTGTCTCCTACGCGAAGTTCGCCCCATTCGCAATCTTGCACAAGGACCCGTCTGTCTTGTCCTAAAATGGGTACATATGCAATGGAGGTGTCGCCATGTTCGATTTTGCTGATAACGCCAGCGATGTGGGTGCGTGATCTTTCAACGATCGCAACGATTTCGCCCTCTGGTCCTTTTTCTGACACAGCCAGCAAATTTACTTTTACTTCGACAATGTCGCCATCGACGGCGTTCATTGCCAAATGTTTCGGAATAAAAATATCTTGAGTCAAAGTTGTTGGGTCTTGAGGCTGAACAAAGCCAAAACCTCTCGGGTGAAGGCGTAATACACCTCGGATAATATCTATTCCGTCTTCGACGATGGAGTAGCGATTCTTTTTGAGTTTCACTACTTTTCGTGAGACTAAGTCTTCCAAAACTTCTTTGTATAGAGGTTTATGTGAAGTTGGAAGTGATAATTTTTTCATTAATTCAGTGCGCGTCATAGGGGAATAGGCGCGACCGGAAATGTACTGTTCCGTGAGGCGGGACAGGTTGGCAAATAGCTTGCTCTCTTTGTGTGAGCGTTTCATGTTAATTTTCTCATTCATCTTTAATGAAAAGTGTAGCATAATTGTGCCAATTAAGAAAGCAATTTGGAGAAAATATGAATCCTCGTTATGAACATAAGAAAATCGAAGCTAAGTGGCAGAGATATTGGGACGAACATAAAACGTTCAAAACTGAATACGATCCTTCTAAACCGAAGTACTACATTCTCGATATGTTTCCCTATGTTTCGGGCTCAGGACTACATGTGGGGCATGCGGAAGGGTATACTGCGACCGATATTCTGGCTCGTTATAAAAGGCAAAAAGGATTTAACGTGCTCCACCCTATGGGTTGGGACAGCTTTGGATTGCCGACAGAACAGCATGCCATACGGACCGGAACACACCCAGCCATTACAACGCAGGAAAATATAAATAATTTCCGTAAACAACTGAAAGCGTTGGGCTTCAGTTACGATTGGGATCGCGAAATTGCGACAAGTGATGCCACTTACTATAAATGGACCCAATGGATTTTCACAAAATTGTATGAAAAGGGTCTGGCTTACGAGGCAAATATGCCAGTAAACTACTGTCCAGCTCTAGGAACTGTGTTGGCAAACGAAGAAGTAGAGAATGGAAAGTCCAAAGAAGGGGGGCATCCTGTTGAACGCAGGCCATTGAAACAGTGGATTCTAAAGATCACTGCATATGCCGAACGGCTCATTGACGATCTTGAAGAGCTCGACTGGCCCGACAGCCTAAAAAAATTGCAAATTAATTGGATTGGCAAAAGTAAAGGAGCTCATGTCGATTTCACTGTTAAAAACAGCAAGGAAAAACTGACTGTATTCACTACACGCCCGGACACGCTATTTGGCGCTACCTTTATGGTGCTGGCTCCCGAGCACCCCTTGGTGAAAGAAATTACGACCTCTGACAACAAAGAATCTGTTGCAAAGTATCAAAAAATGACCGAATCGGAAAGCGATATGGACCGGACCGATATTACTAAAGAAAAAACAGGTGTTTTCACTGGCGGCTACGCGATTAATCCGGTGAATGATGCAGAAATACCGATCTGGATTTCAGACTATGTCCTTATGGGCTATGGCACAGGAGCTATCATGGCAGTTCCTGCGCATGACGAGAGGGACGAAGAGTTTGCCCGCAAGCATAATCTGCCTATTATCGAGGTATATGATTCTCCAGATGAAACAAATTGCATTCATAGCGCAAACAAGGAAGTATCCTTGAATGGACTTGCAGCAGATGCAGCGAAGGAGAAAATCACATCATGGCTGGAATCCAAAGGGCTTGGAAAAGCAGCTGTGACGTACAAACTGCGCGACTGGCTGTTTTCACGACAACGCTATTGGGGCGAACCATTCCCAATCCTGCACTTTGAAGATGGCTCTAAAAGGGTTTTAGGACTTGATGAGCTTCCTCTTTGCCCTCCTGATCTAGACGATTTCAAACCATCGGGTGACACAAATGGTCCACTGGCAAAGGTAAGATTTGGGTCGAGATCACAGATCCCAAAACAGGAAAAAAGGCTTTAAGAGAGACCAATACTATGCCGCAATGGGCAGGATCTTGTTGGTATTATCTCCGTTTTGCGATCCCCTAATACAACAATCAAGCTTGGAGATCCGGAAAAGGAAAAATACTGGATGCCAGTAGACGTGTACGTTGGAGGTGTCGAACATGCCGTTCTACACTTACTGTATGCTCGTTTTTGGCATAAAGTCCTCTATGACTGCGGTACGTGACGACGAAAGAACCTTTCAAAACTTTGCGCAACCAAGGATTAATCGTCTCCCGTTCCTTCAAAAATAGCCGCAATGTCTATGTGCCAGCAAATCTCGTGAAAGAGAAAAATGGGGTCTACTACACATATAGAGACCGGGGAAGAGCTCGCCTCGCAAATCGAAAAAATGTCCAAATCAAAACTCAATGGAGTGGTGCCTGATGAAGTCATTGAAGAGTTTGGAGCAGACTCCCTACGCCTCTATGAAATGTTTATGGGGCCTCTAGACAGAGAAAAAGTTTGGAATACCGATGCTGTAAGCGGCTGCCGAAGATTTCTGAGTCGTTTTTTTGAAATGGTTTGCTCAGATAAAGTTATAGAAGAGGATACCCCAGAAGCCCTGAAGTTAGGACACAAGCTGGTTCATGACGTTGAGCGCGATATAGAACTCATGCAGTTTAATACGGCTATCGCAAAAATGATGGAATTCATGAATGACTTCACTAAATTATCGCATTATCCTCGAAATGTTCTAAAAATGCTGACTCAACTCATCTTGCCATTCGCTCCGCACGTGGCCGAAGAAGCCTGGAGAGTATTGGGTTGCACAGAGGAGTTGTCCTATGCTCCCTGGCCAAAGGTAGATCCTAAATATTTAGTCGAAGAAAGCGCAACATATGTCATTCAAGTGAATGGCAAAGTTAGGACGAGGCTAGATCTTCCAGTCAATAAAAGCGAAAACGAAATCCTTGAGCTTGCTCGCCGCGATGATAATGTAAATAAATTTATTGATCAAAAAGAAGTAATTAAAGTGATTTTTGTTCCCAATAAACTACTAAATATAGTAGTAAAAGGTTAGGGGGAAATTAAGATGGAAATGGATATAGAAAAATTAAGTAAGCGCATGGTTGATGCAACTGCCGGCTATGATGAGAAGAAGTTTGCTAAATCAGTGGACTCATTGTTCACTGATATTAAATCCTTTATGTCTGACACCAACAACATCAAGCACGCTGACCGATCAAGTATAAAAAAAGCGCAAGAAAGCCTTAATGAAGTTCAGCTGATGATTGACATTCTTAAAAAGGAAAATCAACAAGAGGAAGAAGAGGCTGTAACTGCCTTAATATCCACCTTAAGCCCCCATAAATTAATACAATTTGATCAATCGATTAAAGATCTTTCAGAATTTCTTCGTCTGGGCCATAAAGTGGAACCTAGCGAGGGTGCAGGTAAGGGGAGTCAAGAATGAAAGTTGAGAGTTCAGCATTCAAGGCAGGAGAAAAAATTCCCAAGAAATATACTTGCGAGGGTGAGAACATCTCCCCTCCACTTAAAATTCTAGATATCCCAAAAAATGCCAAATCCCTAGTGATCATCGTGGAAGATCCCGACGCCCCAGTTGGCACATTCGACCACTGGCTTGCATGGAATATCACGCCAAAAGAACTGATTCCAGAAAAAGCTAAAGCCCCTGTAGAAGGGCGCAACCACTTTGGCGAACTTCGCTACCGCGGCCCCTGCCCACCCCGCGGCCCCGCTCATCGATATTACTTCAAGGTGTTTGCACTCAAGGATAAACTTGATCTTGCATCAGGGAGTCCCAAGTCAGAGCTTGAAGCATCTATCATTGGTCACGTGCTAGCAACGGCGCAACTCATCGGACTCTATCAGAGATAAGCTTTCCTGAGAAAAATACAGGATATGCAGGATCGCAGGCGGCATGATGCGAAGGATGGGAAAAATGTTGTTATATGCCTTCTTAATCTCTATTGTAAATTAATTATCTTCTAGCAGATCCTCGATAACTGTGGGATCGGCCAGTGTGCTGGTGTCCCCGAGATCGTGAAGTTCATTGGATGCGATTTTTCGAAGAATACGACGCATAATTTTCCCCGAACGGGTCTTTGGCAGCCCTTTTGCAAATTGAATTTTCTCAGGGACCGCTATAGGTCCGATTTCAGTCTTTACATGCTCCAATAGCTCTTTTTTTAATGCTTCGCTCGCTTGTGCACCCTTCACTAGGGAAACAAAGGCATATAGACCTTGCCCTTTGATTTCATGCGGAATTGGAACCACGGCTGATTCAGCCACGGCCTCATGGCTCACTAGAGCGCTCTCCACCTCTGCCGTGCCTATTCGGTGGCCTGAAACGTTGACCACATCGTCATTGCGTCCCATGAGCCAATAATCCCCATCTGCATCGCAGCGGCAACTATCGCCTGTAAAGTACATGTTATCGAAATGTTTAAAATACACATCAATGAAGCGTTGATGATCTCCCCACATGGTACGCATCATGCCTGGCCAGGGGCGCTTCATGCATAGGCTGCCACCCTCGTTGGGAAGGCACTCGGTTCCATTATCCCGAAGGATGACAGGGTCGACCCCAAAGAAGGGCTTTGTGGCGCATCCTGGCTTGATTGGATGGCTTCCAGGCAGGGGGGTGATCATAATCCCTCCTGTCTCGGTTTGCCACCATGTATCGACTATTGGACACTTTCCCTTGCCAATGATCTCATAATACCACATCCAGGCCTCAGGATTTATGGGTTCGCCCACTGTACCAAGGATGCGCAGGGATGCAAGGCTGTATTTCATGGGGTAGTCGGGACCCATGCTTATCAGAGTTCGGATTGCCGTTGGGGCGGTATAAAATACTGTTACCTTGTATTTATCTATGATCTGCCAAAATCGACCTGCATCGGGATAAGTGGGGATCCCTTCAAACATCAGAGTTGCGGCACCGTTAGCCAGGGGACCATAAACACAATAGCTATGTCCCGTGACCCATCCGATGTCGGCTGTGCACCAGTAAATGTCATTTTCGTGAATGTCAAAGACGTATTTATGCGTCAAAGCTGCATGTAAAAGATATCCGGCCTGAGTATGGACTACTCCTTTGGGTTTTCCAGTGGAACCTGAAGTATACAAGATAAAAAGGGGATCCTCAGCATTCATAACTTCGGGATCTGCGGTTTCCGCAACACCTTCTATGATTTCGTGCCACCATAGGTCACGCCCTTGGGTCATGTGGCAATGGTCGTCGGTCCGTTTAAAAACAATTACTTTCTCAATCGAAGGGCAGTGAGGGAGCGCCTCATCCGCTATCCCTTTCAGGGGAATATGCTTCCCTCCACGTAAAGAAATATTGGATGTGATCAAAAGTTTGCATTGAGAATCATTAATGCGATGCACGAGAGATTCGGCGCTAAAACCTCCGAAAACAATCGAATGAACGGCCCCAATGCGCGCACAGGCTAACATCGCGATGGCAAGCTCGGGAATCATCGGCATATAAATGCAAATGCGGTCTCCTTTTTTGATTCCGAGAGAACGGAGAACATTTGAAAATTTACAAACTTGTTTGTGAAGCTCAGAATAGCTTAGGATTTGCCTGTCATCGTCTCGTTCTCCTTGCCATATGATTGCTGGTTTGCCTGATAGGTGCCTGTCTAGGCAATTGATGCTGACATTGAGTTTCCCGTCTTCGAACCATGTGTGGCGAATCGTGTTTGAGGCACTGTTCCAGTCGTATTTGCATGCCATTGCGGGCTTTTGAAACCATTCCAATGTTTTCGACTGCTCTAACCAGAAGGCATCGGGCTCTTCTATCGAGCGGCGGTACATTTCTCGATATTCTTGAAGGTTTTGAATATGTGCTCCCTTCGACAGTGCAGCTGGAGGTAGAAAAATGCGATCCTCATGCATGAGGTTCATCACACTTATGTCTTGATTTTTCTTTTTCATAATGCGTAACATTAACCGCAATTTCGAATTTTTTTTCAAGGATCAAAATTTCTCTTGGCAAATTCAAGGCAAATAGTGTATAGCTCTTGGCTTAAGAAAAAATAAAACAAAGGAACGTAAAATGATCACTTCATGCCCTAGATGTAACTCAAAGTCTCTTAAAAGAAACGGATTCACACGGCACGGCAAGCAAAATCAACGCTGCTTGGACTGTGGAAAGCAATTTTCATCCGAACCAAATGTGTCCATCGTCGTCGTTTCGGAAGACGAAGTGAGCAATAAAACCGCTGAATCATGCCCATTTATGGCATCTTTTAAAACAGAGTGATGAAACCCAAGCTGATTTCATCACAAAAAATTTGGGATGCAGAACCTCATTGTGCCATGACGGACCTGATCCATTTTCAAGAGAATTGGTTCTGTGCCTTCCGCGAGTCGGATAGGCACGTCCATGGCAGGGATGGGCTCATTCGAATCATCCAAAGCACCGATGGCATTGATTGGACAAATGCGATGTCCTTCGGTGAGCCGGGCGCTGATTTTCGCGACCCCAAATTTTCGTTGACTCCGGATGGGAGATTGATGCTCTTATTCGGCGTGACATATTACGAAAACAAAAAATATGTGTATAGACAGCCGCGCGTTAGTTTTTCTGCGGATGGTATTGAGTGGACCAAGCCTAAACCGATCTTGACGCCGCATGAATGGCTCTGGAGGGTTACGTGGCACGATGGCATCGCTTATGGAGCCTCTTATAGTCTCTCGAATATTGAAAACATGCGTGATGAATGGCACATCAAACTTTTTAAAAGCTCGGATGGCATTGCCTATGATCTAATCACCCAATGGGATATTCCAGGGTATCCAAGCGAGGCTACGTTGCAATTTCTCAAGGACGGAACCATGATTGCTTTAGTTCGAAGAGAAAAACGAAACGACAATAATGCCTGGATCGGTTCTAGCGTCTTTCCATACAAGAGTTGGCAATGGAATGATGCTAAAAATCATTTAGGCGGACCAAATTTTGTCATTCTCCCTCATGGAAATATGTGGGCGGCTGGCCGAATTGTAGAACCTACTCCTTATGGAGTATTTGAAAAAACGGCATTGGCGAAAATGACGATGCATAAATTAAGTCCTGAGCTCTATTTACCGAGCGGCGGGGAAGATACAAGTTATCCGGGTTTGGTATATGATGATGGAGTCCTTTGGATGAGTTATTACTCATCACATGAAGGGACAACTGCCATTTATCTTGCTCGGATTCAGTTCAATCATATATAATCACCAAAAAAATAGGAGGAATCCATGCGTCTTTTCAATCAATTTCTTATTTTAACATTTTTAACTACATGTTTTTTCACTCTATCATCTAACAAGGAAGCAACACCTATGCAAAATACAAAAGTAGAAAATCCGGTCGTACTCATGAAAACATCCATGGGGGACATTAAAATCGAGCTTTATCCAGACAAGGCTCCAATCACAGTGCAGAATTTTCTTCAGTATGTGAAAAGCGGGTATTATGAACACACAATTTTTCACCGTGTCATTGATGGCTTTATGATTCAAGGCGGAGGTTTTACAGCCAATATGTCCCAAAAGAGCAATCTTGCACCGATTAAGAATGAAGCAGCCAATGGATTGAAGAATACCCGTGGTACGATTGCCATGGCACGAACTTCGGTTGTCGACAGTGCATCGTCACAGTTTTTCATCAACGTCGCTGATAATGCATTTTTGAATTATAGAGGCAATAATCCTCAAGAATTTGGTTATTGCGTTTTTGGTAAAGTCATTGATGGAATGGATGTCGTAGATAAAATTAAGGCTGTAGATACAACGACCATTGGTCCAAATGCCAATGTGCCTGTTAAGCCAGTAGAAATTTTAAGTGTAACAGAAATAAAGTAAAGAAGTGATCGAGCCCAATAAATTTGGGCTCGATCTGTAATCATTTAGAAATCAACGGCCATATCACTAAAATCAGTTTGAATACTATTCTGCTCAAGTGGTCCGTTTATGTCATTTTCATCCTTAAATTTTTTAAGGTTAATCGATAACAGTGCGAAAGCTTGACCCATAATTTCTGGATTTGTGAATGAACTATTCGCGGTAATTGTATCTAATAGTAACATCACTTTAAGAGGGGAATTATCCGTTGATGTTTTTAAGTCTTCCAAAAATTCGGTTGCTTTAGCTTGCAATTCGTTTGTCGAGTTTACATGTATTTGCAATGCACCATTTAAGAATGGAAACAATTGGTTTGCAACAGGCATGAGTGCATTGAAACTTTCCTGCTGTCTTTGTTCGCTCCAGTGAGCAAATACGCTTAATTGTTCTGGTCTTGGTGTATTACGCACAATAATTGCTGCTGGAATGGTATATAGAAGTCCAACAACGCTTAATACGAGGGCTAGTGCTAGCAGTATTCTGATTGCAACGCAGTAAATTTTTTTCTCTTGAACGCCGCGACCATCGGCTCTTGGAGTAATTTCTCTTCCTCCTAACATGCCGCGTAGGCCTTTTGTGAATTTTTGACCTGCTGTCTCTGTGCCATAAGTGTCTAGTTTTGTGATTTGCATAATTTTATCTCCTTTAATTATTTTTTAAGTTTATTTTATCATTTATATATTTAATTATATACTAAAAATGTTAAGAAATAATAAAGAATTTGTTGTGCATAGGAAAAAAGGACCAAAATGCACTTCTTGGGTCCTTTTGGTCCTTTCGGGTATTTGGCGGCTGAGTTTACATAAGCCCGCCGAAGAAGCCGCGGGAGCGGCCGCCGGCGCTGATATTTTCTAGGGTGGTGGCGACTGGTATTTGGTTGTTATTGAGGAGCTCTTTCCAGGCAAGGGCTCTTTTCATTAGAGGCGTCAAGAAATCGGCCACGCGCTCTCCGGTGAGGTTCTTCATGGGTAAAAACTGAAACAAGACAAGCTGTTCATTGCCTGCGGAGTAGGCAAAGGTGCCATATCGCGGGTAGGGGAATCCATTGGCCTTTAAGGCCTCGCGAAGAACATCCTCACGGTATCTTCCTGGAGGCAATTCGCCGAGTTTCGTATATAAAAGCAAATCTTCTCCACTAGCAGCGGGCTCAACATATACTTCTAAACCATTTGGAAATTTGATCAGGCAGGTATTATGTTCATCTAGGCTGAGGTCCTTGATATTCAGAGATGATCCTAATTCTTGCAGTATTGAATCAAAGGCATTGGCAACCATTATTTATCCTCCTTTTCTTCTTCTTCAATTTCATCTACGAAGGCACTCTTCTTTTCTTCTTCCTCTTCTTCTTCCTCGAATTCTTCTTCAAGATCTTCAAGGGCTTCGATGATGGCCATGAAAAGCTCATCACGGTGTTGTAGGCTGCGGTAAATTTGAAGCATCGAAAGTTCGCGAACTGAGTCGCGGAATTGGCTGAAGGCAATGATTTTTGCTAGAATCCAGTCATCGATATCTAAGGTTTTTCCTTGTCCTTTTACTTTGTCGGAAGAAGGATATCGCTCTGAAACGAGGTTCATGAAGGCTTTGGCCATGGCTTCGAAGGTCAGTCCCTTCGGCATTTTCATGCCGCCTTTGGCGAATAGTTTTTCCATGAGTTTCATGCGGCCTTTGAAGAAACGGTAAACTCCCATGATTGCCTGGAAGACTTTGACCTCATTAATAAGCATAGCAAGTTCGCCTGGAGGTATCGATGGTCCTTTGGCCTTCATGTCGGCGCCCAAAGAGTGGAATAAGAAGTTGACAACCTTCGTAAGCTCTTTGTAGCCATATTTCGAAGAGAGTTCGGTAAAGAGAGTCTGAGCATCGCGAGGATTTCCTGTAACATCGCGGTACATATCGCGCATTGAGGTGGGAGTTCCAAGTCCTTTTTCTGCTGCGGCTCGAGCTTGTTCGGAGATGTTGCGGCCAGCAGAAATTTCACGGCCTTTGTTATCGTTGAGCATGTCTTTGGCTTTTTGGACCGTTTGGTGCAGTTCGCCTTCGGTGGTGTCGAGGAGAAATTCCAATGCTTCGTCAGCAAGAGAGGGGTCTTGATAGAATTCTTCGAGTTTTTCGAGGATTTCTTCTTCCGTGTCACCTGGTTTGATTTTTTCACGAAGGAGGACTAGAACTTTTGCTTGAAGCTCGGGATTTTTGTGTTCGTATTTTGCAGCGTCATCCGACATTTTTTCGACGGGCATGAGACGCTTATCTTTCATGGCCTCTTTGAGTTTACTGATATTTGAGGACCTAGCCTTGATTGGTTTCTCTTTTTTTTCGGCCCTCGGGCGTATGACAGTTTCTGAAGCCTCTAATTGTGCAGACTTCTGAGCACTAATTTTCTCGGCAGCAAGTTCCTGACGGTCTTCGTTGCCGACTTCAGCGAAGGCGGCGGAAGTAACGTCTTGTCTTTGAACTGACATATCATCGCCAGGCATCTTGGACTCCTACTTAACTAAGTTGTATACGTCCTAGTGGTTGTATGCGGATTTCAGGCACAATTTCCTGATATGAAACCACAGAAATATCAGAAAATTCCATTTCTACTAATTTACGAACAAATCGGCGAACGTCGATTGCCGTCAGCAACACAGGAGATTGACCTCCCGGAGGTGGCGGCGACACAGTATTGCGGATTCCTTGCAGGATCAATTGTACTGTATCTGGATCCAACGCAAGGTAGGATCCGGCCGAAGTTTGTTTGATAGCGCCACGGACAAGGTCTTCGATTTCAGGGTCCAGAATATATACCGAAAGGACTGACTGACCTTGTGAATACTTATAACTGATGTATCGCTTGAGAGATGAACGGACATATTCCGTCAGAAGAACGGTATCTTTTTCTGTTTGCGCCCATTCTGTAAGCGATTCTAATATCGTGCGAAGGTCTTTTACCGAAATTTGCTCTTGTATGAGCCTTTTAAATATATCTGTCAATTTCTGTAGAGGAATAAGTCTAGTGACTTCTTTAACAAGATCTGGAAATGATTTTTCCATAAATTCCAACATTGATTTCACTTCTTGAATTCCTACGAACTCATTGGCATATCTTCTAAAGAAGTAAGATAAGTGCAGAATCATCACTTCCAATGATGACCAATATTTAATTCCCGCCTTATCCAAAAGATCTTTATTTTTTTCCTCAATCCACAACGAGGGCATCCCAAGCGAGTTTTTATAAGCTGTAAATGCCAAATTGTATCGGTTCAAGTTCTCAGCCGATTCATTCGTCAAGACATAACCCTGCAATACCTTTCCTCGTACTACTGGAACTTCATTTAAATGGATGGAATACTCATCTTTTTCCAAAATGGGGGAGTCAGTTCTGACGTGAACCCCGGAAAATCTGACGCCAAGGTCAGAATAGAGAGCTTGACGCATTCTTGGAATCATTTGATCGACAAAGCTTCTGCCTCGTTGAGCCCTCTTGATTTCACCACTCAGTCCCGTTCCGCATTCAAGAATAACTGGCAGTGTCAAGGCGTAACTGTCAACACCGCCACCTGTAACAGCTGTGTGTTCCGCAACGGCTGTATCGGACGTCGGACCAGCCGATTCGACGGAGGCGCCGCCTTCTGCTGCCTGTAGTCCGCCAGCTTCAAGTCTTTGTTGACGCGTGGTCCATAGGGCATATCCAATGAGACCAAATAGAGCTGAAAGTACCAAGAATGGAGGCTTTGGGAAGCCAGGAAGGGCAGCTAATGCTAGGCAAAATCCTGCAGCAATCATCAAGGCTTTTGGCTGACCCATGATTTGCGAGCTTATTTCTCTACCCAAGTTAGCATTTTTAGCTTCACTCGTTACCCGCGTGGTAACGAAACCGGCAGTAATAGAAATGAGCAGCGCTGGAATTTGTGTAACCAGACCGTCACCAATGGTCAAAATGGAATACGTTTGAATCGCCTCGGTTGCAGACATGCCGTTAATTCCCATACCGATTGACAAACCACCAATAATATTGACCAAGGTAATGACGATACCGGCGATTGCATCTCCTTTAACGAACTTCATGGCACCATCCATAGCACCATAGAGCTGGCTTTCCTTTTGAATGGCTAAACGTTTTTCACGGGCTTGGTTGGAGTCCAATATACCCGCACGCATGTCGGCATCAATACTCATCTGCTTACCAGGCATAGCATCCAAAGTAAATCGGGCTGCTACCTCAGCAACACGCTCAGCACCCTTAACAATAACGATAAACTGCACCATCGCAATGATCACGAAAACAACACCACCAACAATAAAGTTACCACCGACCACAAAGTTACCAAACTGGAAAATGATGTCCCCAGCGTGGGCGTGCAGCAAAATTTGCCGTGTCGCAGCAATGTTCAACGACAGGCGGTACAAAGTAGTAATCAAAAGCAGCGAGGGGAATATAGACAACTGGACAGCACTCTGGATATACAAGGCAACCATCAAAAGACAAACAGAGGCCGATAAGTTGACCGCAATTAAGTAATCGATAACATCAGGAGGAACGGGCAAAATAATAATGGCCAAAATCATAAGGATAATCATCGCAAGGGCGACATCGCTTGACCTAGAAATTGTTGCCAACGATCGCTCTCCACCCAGCCTTGCGGTGATTCCATCTAGAACTTTTCTAATTGACTGAAACATGAAATAATCTCCAAAATGTTACTTTTTATCTAATTTAGGTGTATCCTTCAACTCAATATCCACTTCTTCTCCCTCTTTGTCCAAAGAGGCAATCCAGCTTAGGATCTCTGCAATTGCTTCGTAAGTGTCCTCGGGAACATATTCATAAACGTCTCCATTTGCCCATAATTTGTGCGCTAAATCTATGTTTCTAATTACTGGAATATTGTACTGTTCAGCGAAAAATATAATTCGTTCAGCAAGAAGTCCCTCTCCCATAGTCGTAATGTAGGGCGCTGCATCAAGATCTCGATTGTATCCAATCGCAATTGCTAGATGGGTTGGATTGGTAACAACGGCTGCAGATTTTTTCACTCCTCCAGCTGGACCTTCCGAATAAGCAATCTCGTGAGCAATCTGTTTACGTTTTCCCTTAATTTGAGGGTCGCCCTCAGTATTCTTATACTCTTGTTTGACCTCGAATTTTTCCATCATCATTTCCTTGCCAAAGGTATATTTCTGATAAGCGAAGTCGATAACAGCAATAACAAGAAAGAATACCCCAACCTTAATGACTACTTCCATCAAGAAAGTCTCAAAAATAATCGCCGCACCACTCAGTGGCATCGCAACAGCTTTGGATATGACGGGAAGGCTTTTAATAACGACGCCATAAATCAGGTAGCAAGCAATGCTGATTTTTAGCATAGATTTTATCAATTCCACGAGAGTTTTCATTTTGAATTTGGCCTTTAAATTCTGGACCGGATCAAATTTTTTCATATCAAATTTGAAGACTTCAAGTGAGAATACAGGGCCAACCGCCAGGAAATTGATAATAACACCTACAAGCGCTACCCCGGCCATAATAGGAATTGAAGTAACGTAAATGACATACATTGCCTCGGTAAACATAGCAGGCAAAACTTTATCAAGTCCTGAATTAGATGACATTTTAAATGTGGTAACGAAAAATGTTCCAAGATAACTATACAGAGTAGACGCCATTGCAACAGTAATTGCTATTGAAACCACAAAAGTAAAGGCTGAAGGCAAATCCTGGGACTTAGCCACCTGCCCCTTTTTCCTGGCGTCTCTTAACTTCTTCGGCGTCGCTTTTTCAGTCTTCTCTGACATAATTAGGTAACTCCGTTCACTCTATCTTTAGTATATAACTTATTTTAGGTCTTTGTCAAGTAAATTTTGGAGTGGTAATTTACACACGCTCCGTTTATCATAATATAACATTTAATGATTAAATTTGGTGCAAATTATTATGCCTACACAGTTATCCTGCGGAATCGTCGGTCTTCCCAATGTGGGGAAATCCACATTATTTAACGCCTTAACGGCTAATCAAGCTCCATCATCAAACTACCCATTTTGCACAATTGAGCCAAATGTTGGTATTGTAGAGGTGCTAGATCCCCGTATTAAACAATTATCAGACCTTTCAAAAAGCCAAAAACTGGTCTATGCAACGGTAAAATTCGTTGATATTGCCGGTTTGGTCAAGGGAGCCTCGAAAGGGGAGGGCCTAGGGAATAAATTCCTGACCAATATTCGAGAAACGGATGCCATTTGCCATGTTGTAAGATGTTTTGATTCAACAGATATCATCCACGTCGCAGGAACCGTTGACCCAATTGCCGATATCGAGGTCATTAACCTAGAACTTTGCCTCTCCGACCTCCAATCGGCCGAAAATATCATCGAAAGACTAGAAAAACAGGTAAAAAGCAAAAAAGAGCTCATTCCTGCATTGGATGCTATGAAAAAAGTGAGCGAACATCTCAACAAAAGTTTGCCAATGCGAACATTGGAATTGACCGATAAAGAGAAAGAGGCCCTAAAACCCTACCCCTTTTTGACCTCTAAAAAAGTTCTTTATGTGGCCAATGTCTCCGAAAACGACCTGCCTTCCATGGAAAATGCCTACGTACAAAAGGTGCGCGCATATGCCCAATCCGAAGGAAATAGCGTCATTACCATCTGCGCCAGGCTTGAAGAAGAAATTTCACAGCTTCCCAAGGAAGAACAAAAAGGATTTTTAGAGACATTGGGATTGACTGAATCAGGATTGAACCGGCTCGCAAGGGAATCATTCCATATGCTAGATCTAATTACTTATCTAACCACTGGAGAGATCGAAACCCGCGCCTGGACCATTCACAAAGGGATGTCAGCCGTCGAAGCCGCCGCCGAAATCCACACAGATATCTCAAAAGGATTCATTCGAGCCGAAGTAGTATCATTTGATGACATGATAAAATACAGCAGCCGCGTGGCCGCCCGCGAACACGGCAAAGCCCGTTCCGAAGGGAAAGAATACACCGTAAAAGATGGGGATGTTATCCTATTTATGCATAATTGAGTTGAATAAATAATCTATATCAACTATCATAGTTGTATGAGATGTGGAGGTTATTATGCCAATAGATATTGGAACGGATGAGGTTCGTAAAAAAATGGGAGAAATCCTTGATTGTGTTTATTTGCGAGGTGATGAATTCATTATTAGCAGGAAAAGTAAAGCTCTCGCTGCTCTTATCCCAGTGCAAAAACTTAATGCTTTAAACTCAGCTGCTAAACGCTATCTCCTAGAATATATGAACGAACAGAAGGGAAAGATTTCAGCTAAAGAAATGAATAAAATCATTGATGAAGCCAAAAATAAAATTCGTAAATCTTGATAAAGAATGAAAATTCGTATTGTATTAGACACAAAAGTGCTAGCTAGCGCATTAATGAATTCAGCTAGCGCACCTGGTAAGGTGCTTAAGCGCTTAATTGCTAATCCTACTTTTGAAATTGTTGTATCAGAGCCTATTTTGACAGAATTAAAAAGAGTCTTATTTTATCCCAAGGTTAGATGCAGAATTAAAGGCACAGATGATGACATTCACCATTGGGTTGAAGCAATTACAATTGTCGCTCATTTTGTTACCCCCATATTTGACTACAATACTATAATAGTAAAGGATGATCCAGATGGCGACAAATTCATTATTGCAGCCATTGAAGGTCTAGCAAAATATATAGTCAGTGGAGACGAACATTTGCTGCATCTTAAAAAATATCAAAACATCGAAATTCTCAATCCAAGAGATTTCATAATCCAGTGTGAAACCAATGATATTTAAAATTTTTTATGAATTAGGTTTGATAGTGTTGGCATTAGTTGCCATGCCAATGTTTTTGTATCGACTTATCTTTGAAAAGAAATACCGATCCAATATTCTGCACCGACTCGGATTCGATTTTCCAAAAATCAATAAACAAAATAGACCTCTTATTTGGATCCATGCTGCATCCATTGGCGAAACCAAAGCCATTGCCACCCTTGCAAAAAAAATAAAAATAGAATGGGATAATCCCATCATCCTCATATCTTCAGTAACCGAAACAGGACACGCTGAAGCACTCAAAAGTATCCCAGAAGCAGATTTCCACGCATACCTTCCTTTTGACTTCGGATGGATCATCAGACCAATCGTCAAAAGAATCCAACCAAACCTCGTCATCCTCTCCGAATCAGAATTTTGGTTTAATTTTCTCGACGCTAGCAAAAAAAACAAAGCCAAAGTAGTCCTAGTTAATGGAAAACTATCTCTCCGCTCGCTTAACAGATTCTCCAAATTCCACTGGGCTGTTGACCCCTTTTTTAATAGCATTGACCTCTTCTGCGTTCAAGGCGAACTCTATGCCGAACGTTTCAGACAACTCGGAATTCCCCAAGAAAAAATCAGTGTGACCGGCAACCTGAAATTCGACGAAAAAGATGATTCAATGCCCCCTGAAGAGAGAGAACAATGGAGAAATACCTTAGGAATCGACTCTAACCGCCCAATTTTGGTCCTAGGTTCAACTCATGACCCCGAAGAAAAACTTTTTCTTGATCAGCTCGAAGAAGTATGGAAGAAATTCCCAAGTTTAGCTGTGATTATCGTCCCGAGGCATAAAGAACGATTTAATGAGGTTGCCAGCCTGCTTGACGCACAAAAGATACCATTTGCTATTTTCTCTCTCAAAACACCTTGTGAAGGCAAAAAAGTGCTTTTGATGGATGCAATGGGAGTGCTTAGAAAATGCTATCAAATTGCAAATATTGCCTTCGTTGGAGGCACCTATACACCAAAAGTAGGGGGCCATAGCATCATTGAACCTGCTAGGTATGGAGTCCCAGTAATTTATGGGCCGTACATGTACTCGCAACCCGATATGATTGAACTCGTTCAGAGATACAAAGCAGGCCTCCAAGTACCTTCAGAGGCTGTTTCTGCAACGCTTATCGACCTCCTTTCTTCACCAGCAAAAGTGAGTGAAATGGGGGCATCTGGACTGCGAATGCTGGCTGATTTACAAGGAATTACAAATAAAACAGAAAAGTGCTTGAAAGAAATTACCCGAACGTAGTATTGTTATTGTTCATTGATTGACGCGGGGTGGAGCAGGGGTTAGCTCGTTGGGCTCATAACCCAAAGGCCGGTGGTTCGAATCCACCCCCCGCTATTGTTCTTCAGCGGTATAGCTCAGTGGTTAGAGCAGCGGAATCATAATCCGTTGGTCGCTGGTTCAAGTCCGGCTACCGCTAACATCTTAAGTCCTCTAAGCTATACTGGTTTCTAATGAATAAAAAACAAAGACCTAAAATCTCCATTTATATTGCGCTAAGTATTGACGGATATATTGCCCGTAAAGACGACAGTCTGGATTGGCTTGACCGCGTCGCGGGATATGAAGAAGACTATGGATTGCGAGAGTTGCTTGCTAGCATTGATGCATTGATTATCGGCCGTAAAACGTATGAAGTTGCTTCGACCGTTCAGGATCCTTATCCAGGCAAAAGAGTGTTAGTTTTAAGTAACAGTCTAGAAGCTGTGAAGCCTGGAATGGAGCTTTATAGAGGGGATTTAGGAGATTTAGTTGCGAGGTTGCATAATGAAGGAATCAAACATATTTGGGTTGATGGAGGGCATACAATTTCTCAATTCCTCTCGCAACAGCTTGTTGACGAAATGACGCTATCAGTGATACCTATAGTGCTCGGTGGTGGAATTCCTTTATTCCATGCAATGGAAGAGATTCCTTGTCGACTAATATCATCCCAATCCTATCAGAGCGGACTCGCCCAGCTGCATTATGAAATCGTCAAGTAGTTGCTCACTATACGATGAAAAACTGTGGCCTGCACTCTCCGAGTGCAGGTTTGGTATTGGCCGATAGGAAGGCAAATAATTGGTATAGGAAGATTTTCAAATGCTGGTGCGTTTCTATGGGTAACTTCCTTAATGTCGTTGTATACCAAACCTGCTCTCGGAGAGAGCAGTCCACAGCGTAACTTCCTTAATGTCGTTGTATACCAAACCTGCTCTCGGAGAGAGCAGTCCACAGCGCAATAGAGTCACTTGACAAAAACCTAGGCGTTTCGTTAAGTTGTGTTGTGTTGATTTAAAAACTTTACGAAGGAGGATAATTATGAATGAACATAACATGTTAGTTACATTGGGAGGATTTTTGGGTGCTTTGTCAACTTGGCCGTGGATGACAAAGGAACTCGTTCATAATTCTTTAGCGGATGCTGTCAGTGCTGTGGCAGCTGGTGCGCTTGTTGGTGCAGGCATCATGAGCATAGGCTGTGCAGCGATCAAACGTGTTGAACAACTAGAAATAAACAGTACGTTATCAGGGGGACTAACTGTAGTTCTACAAGTTGCAACTGTAGTTGCAGTCCAGTTTACATCCATGAGTGTCGCAAACTACGTAACACTCTAGTAAAAAAATGAAAAAGTTTCGGTCATTTTCTCCGTAGCTTTGCGACTCCGCGTCGTCGCATTGATTCAATTAGATAAATATTTTTGTTTGCTGACGGCTGCAAATAAGAGTTGCAAAAATGGGGTGTTTTATGCAATATTGTTTCTTAAAAAGGAGCAAATAATGAATTTATTATCCTCAGTCTCTAAAATTGAAGTTAAACCTGAATGTTCTCAATTTTCCGATTTAAACGAGTGGAATCATCATGATTGTGAGCACTCATGCCTATTTACTTTTCAATGGAAACATGAGAATTCCGCAGAGCAATCTCCTAAGTCTATTGAATGGAAAGACTCTGTTGATCTCTGTGGTTCTGAAATACATTGCCTTATTCAAGGATTAACTGAAAACACTATCCAGCCTCATGCAACGCTTCCATGGATGAAACTTCATTTTAAGCATATTCAGCGCAAACATTTTCCTCATGGAAGAGCTTTGGATATTATCGAAAAGGTTTATAATATTGTAGAAAGTAAATTGAAAAGAGTAACTCGAATTCCCTTAGTTGAATGTAAAGGTTTTATCGATGATGAAAACTATAGGAAAAATATAGAAAATTTGATCATTTCGAAAAAATCTAAACTATTGGGAAATGAAGTGAAATATTTCTCTGGTGGAATACATCAGATGGACAATGAGGCTAATCTAATTGCTTTTACAACATTTAATGTGTTCGAGGCAGATTTGCACGGCACGGATCTTCATGTTACCGTGGAGAATTGTTATTCACCGGTGTGGGCTGTAGAAGTGTGTTGGGTTCCTCCAGAAAATGGAGAAAGAATGACTCTATGGCTGGTTGATAGGTCTAATAAAAAACCTGATTTAGGCTCAACAATTCATGCGTCTAAAATGAGAATCAGGGTGCCTGTGTCACAGCTATTAAAAGAGCACAAAGTTATAGATATAGCAGCCAGACGACCGCCATCTTTGAAGGTGGATTCTTATGGAAATAATGTTCATGAATTGCAGCTTATTCTATCATCAGAAAAAATTTTGCTTGCCACGTTGGAAATCGACGATTCATCAGAGCATGAGGGAGAGTCTGATCACAAGAGAGCTAAAGTCGACTAATTCAAGCTAAGGTCTTCTGGGATCATGGCGAGGGTGGCGTATTTGCCGCCCATTTCGCGGAGAAGGGTCTGCCAGAGCTTTTCTGGGGGGACCTGGAAGATGTGACGCTTGGAAGCAGGATAAAGGTACCAACCGCCATCCAGGAATTCACGTTCTAGCTGACCAGCGCCCCAGCCGCAATAGCCAAAGCAAAGAAGAACTTCAGGTCCTTCAGGATTGGATATTATTTCTTGCAAAAATTGCAGATCGCCGCCTAAAAAAACGTCCTGGCATACTTCAAGGGTCTGCTCAATGATCTTATTAGAAGTATGCAGCAACATCATCTGATTCGTCTGTACGGGCCCGCCGGCACGTATGCCAACATTTGGATTCGCTAGGTTGCTCACACTGACGATTTCTTCTGGCAATTCCAAATTAAGACTCTTATTGATTACCAAACCAAATGATCCATTAGGATTGTGTTCGCAAATGAGAACCACACTTCGAAAAAATATCCCTCCCTCAACGTCTGGAGTGGATATCATAAAGGTTCCTTTCTGAATTTGACTATAGGGTAGGTTTTCCAAGATTATTCTCCATTAACAAGCTGTGTGTTATACATTCTAATCTCTTCTTCAAGTGCGGTCACCCGCCTCATGAGTTCAATATATACTTTAGTAAATTCTTTGTCCTCAATGAGGTTGCATTGGGCGGATTTGTCCATGACCATTGAGACACGTGCGAGAGAGGTTTGAATTTGATTGATTTCATCGTTGAAGTAATTTCTAAATTCCTGAGGAGTGGATAATTTTTCGAGAAGGTTCATCCGGCGTGCGCGGAGCCGTTGCCATCCTTTATCGTTTTGGAATAGGATTCCATAGTGGTTAATGTCATCAAGAATAGTCTCACCTTTCCCTAGAAGGGCCATGGTGTTCAGGTAGAGTTCGTCATTAGAAAATATTTTTCCGGCGGTTCCTTTGCCTTCTTTTACGTTAGCAATAATTTGATTCATATTGTCTATAGCATCACCGATATTTTCCCAGGCCTTTTTTTCATCAAGCGTCACAAATGCCGAGTGAATCTTGTCTAAGAGTAAATCAAGACGAGCGGCAACATCTTTAAATTCTTTAAAGGTATCTTCGACGGTTCCTACTTTTTCTGAGTACATGATTTCATTTTTTGTGACGAGTTTGAGTTTCTGACCTGGTTTTAGTGGTACGGGGTCAATAGCGACAGACCTTTCACCTAGCAGACCGGCAGTTCTGAGTACGATTTTATCAGTGGTATATACTTTAATCGAGCTATCTATAGCTAATATAAGTTCATAGGGATAGATGTCTCCGCCATGTTGAGCACGATAGATGATGGCATCGGGTACTTCGTTGATGACGGTGACTTCTCCAACTGGTTTTCCTGCGAAGAGGACACGAGTCCCGACGTTGACCTTATCTATATCTGCAAATAGTACTCGGATGTTTTGAGCTTCGTCGCCTATGTATGGATGTATAAAGAGCAGCATACAGATGATCACGCCAATGGCAGTAAAGACGAAAATCCCTATAAGCAAATTCTTTATTCTATCTGGCATAAAACATTAACTCCTTTTATTATCACCCTTAATTACATCTTCTGTCAGTAAAGCGTAATTTAAGAACTTTTGCAATAGCGGATCTTGAATTTTCATAAATTCTTCTTTTGTGGCAATATGTAGTATTTTTCCTTCTGCATGGAATGCTAATCTGTCGCAAATTTCGAGCGCATAGCGAATTTCATGTGTGACGACAATGCTTGTGGCTTTGAGTTCTTTTTGGGCCTTATTGATAAGTTCGGTGATGTGCATGGCGGTTATTGGGTCGAGCCCGGTGGTTGGTTCGTCGTATAATACGATATTTGGTCTATAGATGATCATCCGGGCTAGGGCGGCGCGTTTTTTCATTCCGCCTGAAAGATTTGAGGGCATTTTTTCCCGCACATCTGTTAGGTCGACCATCTTAAGTGCTTCTAGAACACGCTCTTGTATTTCTTTTTCTTTCAAGCCAGGCTGGTGTTCTCTTAAATAAAAGGAAACATTGTCTCCGACATTCATAGAATCAAATAATGCAGAACTTTGAAAAAGCATTCCCATTTTCATAGTTTCTATTTCTCTGTCTTTAGTAGAAAGTAAGCCTAGATTTTTACCATGAACTTCAATATGACCTTTATCTGGTTTTTCGATTCCGATGATTTGTCGCAGAAGAACGCTTTTTCCTACACCCGATCTGCCTAATATGACTAATGTTTCACCTTCTGCAACTGTCAAATTTAGTCCAGTGAGTACCTTTTGCTCACCATAACTTTTCCAGAGGTCATGTACATTGATTGCCATATTATGCTACCCACCCTGGAAAATTCTCTTTTAGGAACATATAGGATTCATTTAATCCCATTGTGAGGAAAAAATTGGTGATCAATATTGCCGAGTAGCAAATCACCACGCTATTCGTAGTTGCCCTTCCAACCCCGGCTGCGCCGCCTTTCGTGATCATTCCTCGGTAGCATGAGATGGTGACGATGATGATGCCGAAAAAGACTGCTTTTGCGAATCCGCTAAAGATATCAAAATTTCGAACATAAACTTTCACTGGGTCGAAAAATGAGATATAGGTCATTTTGTAATAGTAGACAGCGATCACATAACCACCAGCTATACCCATAATGCAGCTGAAAATAGTGAGAATGGGAAGCATAAATGTTCCAGCGATGAAGCGTGGTGCGACCAGATATTGAAGGGGATTAACGGACATTGAGGAAAGAGCATCTATTTGTTCGGTTACGCGCATGGTGCCTAGTTCGGCGCACATAGCTGCTCCAACCCTTCCTGTGACCATGAATGCAGTGAGGATTGGTCCGAGTTCGACAAGCATGGCTTTGGTTACCATGAGTCCTGTAATCCCTGAGAGCCCTTTATCTGATAGTTGGAAGAAAGATTGAGCTGCCAGAACCATTCCTGTCGAGAATCCTGTAAAGGCCACTACGGGAAGTGAAAGAACTCCGATTTCGTACATTTGATTTCTGATAAGTTTAAGAGAAGGGGGATGGGCAATGCTTAGCCACACGACCTCTAGAGTCATGTTGATATAATCGCCTAGGGCAACAAATCCGTTGGCCAATTTTTTAAGCATACCGTGATTCCTGAAAAATCAATTCTTTTTTTCATATTAGAGTAATTGAGATTTTTTTTCGAGGAATTCCCATCTATCGTAGAGTGTTTCGAGTGTTTTTTGGGCTTTTTCGATTTCTTTATAGATTTTCTGATCACCAGATTCCACTTTTTGAAGTAGGTCACTGAGTGTCAGTTCTGCGGTTTCTATGGCTTTTTGTATTCCGTTGAGTTCGTGCTGTTCGGTATAGCTGAGTTTTTTTGCAGGAGTGGCTTGTTTGACTGGTTTAGCTTCTTTCGCTTTTGGTTTGGCCTTTTCCTCTTTGCGGGCCTCTTCCCATTGTGCGTAGTCGGCATAGAGTTGGCTTTCGCAATTTTCGCCAAGACCGATCACTTGAGTGCAAACGCGGTCCATGAGGTAGCGGTCGTGAGAGATCAGGACAACGGCCCCTGGAAATTCTCGAATGCTATCTTCGATCACCTCGAGAGTAGGGATATCGAGGTCGTTTGTTGGTTCGTCAAGGAATAGGATGTCTGCCGGTTCGAGCATGAGACGGGCGATGAGAATTCGAGCTCGCTCTCCACCAGATAAATAGCCTACAGGGAGTTCTAAACGATCGGAGGCAAATAAAAAACGTCGTGCCCATCCGTTTACATGGATAGGACGTCCCAGGTAGGTCACCGTATCGCTGTTGGGAGCAAGGGCACGGCGAAGGGTGACGTCAGTGGGAACTCTTTCTCGATGTTGGTCGAAATAGACAAGCTTGAGCTCGTCGGCATATTTGATGGTTCCTGTATCTGGAGCTATCTGTTTGGCTAGCATCCTCATTAGTGTGGTTTTTCCTGTTCCATTGGCGCCAACGATGCCTAGGCAGGATCCAGGAGATAGCGTGAGGTCGATTCCTTTGAAGAGTTGTTTTCCTCCAAGGGATTTTGAGATGTTTTTTGCTACAAGGAGCTTACGAGTTTCCCTATCAGAAGCAGCAAAATCAATATCGACACGGTCATTTTTGTTTCGACGTTTAAGATCGCCAAGTTCTTGGATCAGTCCCTCGGCTCGATCGATGCGGGAGCGTGATTTTGTTGTGCGTGCTTTTGGAGAACGGCGAAGCCAGTCGATTTCATCTTTTACAACACCTCGGAGAGCTCGTTCTTGTTCTTCTTGTCCTCTCAGGAATTCTTCGCGTAGTTCGACAAAAGTACTGAGTTTGCCTTCACAGGCAAAGATCCCTTGGGGATAACATTTATTTAATTCGATAGTCCGGTTGGTGACGTGTTCGAGAAAATATCGATCATGGCTAACAACGATGTATGAAACTTTTTCTTTTTGAAGAAATTGTTCCAACCAAAGGATGCCTTCGAGGTCTAGGTGATTTGTTGGTTCGTCAAGAAGAAGCAAATCGGGCTTTTTCATGAGGGCCATGAGAATATCGAGACGCTTTTTCCAGCCCCCTGAAAGTTTAGAAGCATGTTGATCGTTGTCAGTAAATCCTGCTTTGCTAAGCAGAATGCGCGCAAGAGTGTGTTTTTCGTATTCATCACCCTCGATTCCATTTTTTACAAGTACATCTTCGACGGGTTCATCCGGAAATTCCGGTTCTTGCGAGGCATATCCCAGTCGGAGTCCTCCTGTACGGGAAATTTGACCGCTGTCAGGCGGCTCAATTCCCATCAGGATTTTCATTAACGTGGATTTACCGGCCCCGTTAGGGCCAACAATGCCAATGCGATCGCCGTCGGAGACGGTAAATGAAATCCCTTCAAAGAGGGTTTGCGAGCCGAATGACTTGCCTAAGTTTTGAATGCCGATTAAAAGAGCCATTTATACCATATTAAAAATTTCGCTAACGATGACCGCAATGCCCACCAAGACAGACAATCCAATCAGCCATTTTTTTTCCAATTCTGGATAATGGTATTTGTGCTGTCCGATACGCCCTAAGAGGTATATTGGCAATAAAACGGCTATTATAGCCAAGATCATACCCGCAAATCCCAAGGCTGCAATGAAGGCGTTAGGTACATATATTACCACAAAATAGGCAGGAAGTATAGTAACAATTGCAGATATTAAGCGATTTTTGAATAGCGTAGCTTGCAGCGTTTCACAAAGTCCAACTCCAACTCCAATAACCGAAGTGGCAATAGCCAATAGTGAAATCCACCATACTAATAATTGAACGGCGTGCCATTTTGCGATACTGCTCAATGCCTGTATGAGTTCGCCAACTTCTACGTTGCCCAAGGTCATTTGAGTGTAGAAAGAGGGATTATCGTGATAAACGACGCTCAAAACACAGCTTGTCCAGAGAACATACACAATAGCTGGGATTAAACTTCCCCAAAAGAAGGCTAATTTGAGCATTTTTATATTCTTATGGCAGTAGTTTGTCAGGGTGTGAAAGATTACCTGAAATCCGAATGAGGTGAATACAACGGGGATAATTGCTGCCCAAACTTTGATATCGGTATAGTTTTCTGAAAACAGGGGTAAATGCGACCAATCGACAGCGATAACCAAGCCGCCAAGTAAAATAGCGACCACGGCAAGTAAACCCACGAATAAGAACCGGTTGAGATAGTCAATCCATCGGATTGGTAGTAATAGAAGGGCGGTGGCCCCCATTGCGTAGCAGCCAGCTATATAATCGAAAGCATATGTTTTGCCAAAGTGGGTAGTGATGAGCTCTTGTGTGACAGATGAGCCTCCGTATATAAATACGGCAAGAAGTGAATATGAAAGGAGCTTAAGGCAGCTAGTTCCAATAAATTCAGCAATTTTACCTGAAAATAGTTTTCCGAGTGCGCCAAGTGATAGCCCGTGGCCTGCGCGGAGGTTTAGTTCTAGATTGACCAATGAAGTGTAATACATGATGACCCAGATAAAAAGCATAAGCAATATGCTAGGGACTAGGCCCAATTTAGCTAATACCATGGGGAGTGCGATCATCCCGCTGCCTATACATGTTCCCGCGACAAGAAGAATAGCACCAACTGTCTTTTGCATAATAATACCTCGTCAATCCCAACATTCTAACAGAAAATGCCAAATGTTTCAAATAGGAATATACCAAAAATTTGACAAATAATTAATTTAATTTCTTAAAAGTGTTAGTGGGTAAATGTTGAGCATCATTGAGAATTTTTTCAAGTTGCAAGATTAGCTTTGGGATTTCTTCGGAAAGAGCCTGCCAGACAATGTCGTAGTCAATATCAAAATAGGCGTGAATTAATCTATTGCGCATTCCTACGATTGCTCGCCATTGAATTTTGGGGTATTTTAACTGAAATGATTTTGAGATATTAGCAGCTGCCTCACCTACGATTTCTAATGCTCTAATAACCGCAAAACAAAGCATTCTGTCTCTTTCAAGTTCTTTACGCTCTTTGTTTTTTCCAAATTCAAGAGAAGCCTGTGCGGCTTCTAGCATATGTTTAAGTCGTACAAAATCGTTCTTTTCCATATAATTGGTATGCCTCAGCGATAACTTCGTTTCTAAAATAGGGACTTAAATCTTTTGGAGTGCGTAGGTCAACTCTTCTGCCGATAATTTCTTCTAATTCAAACTCCATTTCAGATATTCCGAGAAGTCCAGGTATATGTTTTGAATCGAATTCAACTAACATATCAACATCACTTTTTTTGCGAAAACGTCGAGTTAATATTGAGCCAAATAAGGCAAGCTTTCGTATGTGGTTTCTTGAGCAAAATCTTTTAATCCTTTCTAGAGGGATTTCAAGATTTGACTGTATTGTATTGATTGTCTCCATATCAAAAATACTAGCAGAATGTGATGAATATTTCAATATTCTTTTTCCCAGCAGGTATGGAATATACCAAAAATTTGACGGGAAAGTAGGGGCACATGTTGACCCCCCTACCACCTATGATAAGATTAAATTAAAGTGTTTAGGAACCAAATATAAAGAGAAATTAATGTATGCAATGAAAGTTTATTATGAAGATATAAAAATAATTTTAAACATTCCTAGAAAAATTTGAATATAATAAGGCAATGAAAATTAAAGTTGGCTTCGATTGTGCATTGCCACCACTGCCCTGCGAAATTCTGCTGGTTGTATGGTTAGCGATAAATCATCCCCTGTTATTTTATCTTTCACATACTTCTCATAAACGTTCAGGCTTTGCCAAGGATGATCTTTCATAAATAGCTTGAGAAATTCGAGATTGTTATGACAGTTATCGTTTACTACGGGAGAGCCGTCTTTGAGTAGCTTATGTATCCACCCCCCGATATTTTTGATTTGTTTTCCTTCGTGTATTCTTTTATAGGCAAATTTCACTACATCTACTAAGCGTTGTGAATGGTATTTTCTAGTCCAATAATTAAGAGTGTCATCATCTACATTAAGCTTTTGCTTCTTTAGCCATAAATATACCCTATTTTGTTCCGCGGTTAATTTGTAGGGTGACTTGCTGTTGATTTCGTTGGTTTTACTGGTATTATTCAGATGCATACTTCTACCTCCAAATTGGCATGCAATATGCATATTTATATCAAGAATTTGTTTTAAAAAAAAGACTTCATTACTAGGATGACCTTCGAGTAAAGGAGGCATCCGTAATGAAGTCAAAACATGAACCAACACCGTACTGTAATATGGTTAACAAAAGAAGTAAAGCAGAACAAGAGGCAATTCGCTTGCAAATGGTGAGATATGCCGAAAAACATGGGAAAAATGCTACCGAAAAGAAATTTGGGTGTAGCAAAAATACTGTTGATCTTTGGGTTGAAAGATATAAAATTGAAGGACGTTCCGGACTAGTTAATCGTAGCCGGGCCCCTAAGAATATTCCACATAAAACATCTCAGGAAGACGAAGATTATATCGTTAAGTGTCGCAAGGAAGTTCCGTGTTACGGACCGAAACGACTGAAATGGTTTTTTGAGATTAAGGCTTCTGAAGATGCTATAAGAAGGATTCTTAAGTCCAGGGGCTTGGCAAGAAAGCGAAAGAAAAAGCACCATACAAAAAACGATCTCCGAGCAATTAAGGCAAAATATAAAGCACTCACACACCATCAAGAAGATGTTAAGCATCTGAAGGACATTCCGTATTATTGGACACAAATGCAATCACTAGGCCTTCCTAAATATCAATATACGATTAGAGATACGAAAAGTGGTGGTACAGTTTTAGGATTCGCTGATGAATACAGTGAACAGTATTCAATACTATTCACTTCGTTTTATTTAGATTGGCTAAAGTATTTCAAGGTTGATTTGAGTGAAGTAATTGTGCAGACGGACAATGGAAGCGAATTTGGTGGTGGAAGGCAACGCGGTGTAAAGGTGGATGGATTTGTCGATCTTATAGAGAGTCGGTTTGGTGCCAAGCATAATTATATTCCTCCGAGTATGAGCAATGCGAATGCAGATGTCGAAAGTATACACAATACGATTGAAGTTGAATTTTTTGATTTAGAGAAGTTCAGTTCAAGGGATGATTTCTTCATAAAGACTCAAATGTATCAAAATTTCTATAATTTTTCGCGACCTAACTTTTCTAAAAAAGCTAAGACACCTGTACAAATAATAACAGAAGATAGAAATATTAGCCCGTCCGTGTTATTTACACCTATAGTTGATCTCGATAAATTATATAGAAGTCAGTTTTTCCCTGGAGAGGGGGGTCAACATGTTCCCAATTTGTCCGATACCAAAAATTTGACAAATAATTAATTTAATGTTTTAATAGTTATAGGTAGATTGTAATAATTAGAGGTGTTTTATGTCAGACATGAATATTAGATCACATTTAAATCAGACTAATTCAATAGGTGAATTAAAGAATCTGGTAGGTGGCTTAGATCGCCAAATAGGCAAGTGGGGAGGGAGGGAAGTCACTTTGAAAGGATTTGAAGGAAACGTTGCATTGAAAGATGTTGTTAAAAAATTTCTCGAGATCTCTAAGACCCTTGATCCAAAAAACACAGCAGAGATTGCTGACTTTAAAGAGCTAAAAGAAAAAATTATTACTATTAGTAAAGATTTGAATAAAAAACATGAAAAGGCAACCGATAGTAAAGTAATACCATTTTTTGCACGGCACTTTGGTAAGAATGATAAACTTGATGTATTTAAATTTGAAATGGCAGCACTCTCACCAACTGATAAAGAATCAATAAAAACAGCTTATACTGGGTCAATTAGTAATGAACTAAAAATGTTGTCGAAAAATAAAGTAGGTGAAGCTACCGTTAAGAAGCATATGCCGAAGACATATCGGTTATTGAAGCAACTCGCATCGAGTACTAAAACTGAGGATGAACTCGGTGAACTAAGATTGAAATTGGCGGATACATATCAATTAGAACGAAGAAAAGTTCAAGGTAAACTTTTTTCTGGTCACTTGGACAAAGCAATAGACAATGAATTGTCATTTATTAGCATTATTCAAAAAATAAAGTCAACTCTTAGCTAATATAATATTCACAGGTTCATGTAGCATTTTAATATTCTTTTTTCCAGATTAGGTTTGCTTGACCATTGCCGTCGTCGTCTACTTCGGCTTGGAATTTTATGTTTTTGCGAAGGATGGTTTCGATGCCAACGCTATGGACATCTTCGGTGGTGCTGGTATTTGTATTGCGACTTAAGGTCAGAAAGGTCTTCTTTGAAATATATTTGCCGACTTGAAGATTGACCCCATCAGTGCCATTTGATCCGGAAAATTCCAAACGATCGATTCCCAGGGACGTTTGCAGGCGTGTCAATAGGTCCTGGCTGTTGTCAGCAGACTTTATCAGGTCAGTGATTGATTCATTTAGTTGCGTTCCCTGGAATTGTGAAATGTCTGAAAGTCCCTTGTTAAATAGAATCCATGAAAGAATTTCACGTTGAGACATTGGGGGCGTGGATCGAAAAGATATTGCAGGGTTTTGGGTCGACCCTTTTACGATCACTTGGACGGTCACTCTATCAATTTCCATTTCAGCAATAACATACATGGTTGTATCTTTTTCGATATCTCCTTTGAATTCAATGGAACCAGATTTAATATCAAATTGCTTTCCGCGAAACAGGTAGGAACCCTCTTTTAGGCGCATTTCACCATTGACTAAGTATTCGTCGACATTCCCTGTAATGACTGCTTTTCCCTTCCATTCGGATTTTAATCCAGTCCCAGTTACTGAAGCTTCTTTATTCACTTTGACCTTTATATTGAATTCCAAAGGCCATCCTAGACCTGATTTTTTGAACTTCGTGGGAAGCGGCTCATTGGCAGGTTGATTGATGTATGAGACCTCCAAATTTTTTCTATTTGTCGGAGCTTGATCTGGAATATGAAACTTGATAGAGTCAGCTACTATTTCAGCTTCTATGACGGCTCCTTCGAAATTTCCTTTGAATGTGACATCTCCTGTAGCATAGGCCTTGAAGATGTCTAGGTTGAAAATTTCAGTATTTTCAATTTTTAAACGCACTTCAAATGGAAAATGTTCATGGAGGCTTAATTTCATTTCCCCGTTGCCAGAAAATTTTCCTTCTGTGGTGTCGGTTCCTTTTATTTGGCTAAGGGTAACTTTTTCTCCCTCAATAATCACCTTGCATTCGATATCTTTGAATGAACATCCAAGATCATAGCTTTCATAGGCAAAATTCTTAATGTCAATATCGCAAAGAGGCGTACCATTTGAAAAGTCAACTCCAAATGAAAGCTGCCCATGAATGTTTGAGGTATCGGCACCAATCAGTCTGATGATGTCGGCTATTTCGAGCGATGCTACAAATTTGGGTGAAAGAGGGGAATCCCAGGTCATGTTTCCTGAGAAATGGTATTCCCGTCCATCTTTGATGAAGTCTAGCCCCAATTTGCTTTGAGTCGATACGATAATTGCAATTTTTTCAAAAATATCATTTCCATTTTGAATTCTATCGCTAAAAAACTCTGCATGCAGCTTGGGATTTAAAATATTGCCGCTCAACTGAATATTCCCTTTGAAGTTTCCTTGAACTCGAGTAAAATTGGACAGCTCAAGGGATTTAATGACAACATTCGACCGAAGGATTTTCCAGTCTTTGTCGATATCAAGCTCTCCTTCCCACAGGACGGGACCCGCTCGCCCTTTTAATTCACTAAGATTGGTGATTCCATTATTCATAAACACAAATTTGCCTTCTAGAGTATCAGCTGTCGGCAGGGTTAATCGAAAATGGCCTACATCCTTTAAAAGCGAAAGAGTTGTTTGGAAGGTTTTTCCTGGGACATTAGCATTTGTAAATCTGAGAATTCCATTAAAATAATCGATTTCCGGATCTATGGAAACGTTTCCTTCGAGAATGCTTTTCTCTGTGTAAATATTGAGGTCATCGAATGGGGATTTGACGTTTTGAATTTTCAGGTCATTGATAATGATTTTGAAGGGGAGAGAGCCGGAACTTTTGGAGACTTCGGGAATTTTTTTTATGTCGATATCATCAATGTGAAGATAATGAAAGGTCAGATTTCCGTTTATGATGAAGTCAATGGGTGATACTTTGAGGCTTAAGGAATGGATTTCTGCGTCATGGTTTATATGAATATTAGTTGCTGTAACGTGGAAGGGGGGAAGTAAACTGATTTCACCAATGGTGATTTGAAAATCGGTATTTTCTTTCGTCCAATTTTCGATATAGCTTTTTACGTAATTTTTAACAGCATCTGTGTGCAAACAAGCAAAAAGAAGGAGATAGCTCCCAAGAATAAATGCGGCGATGTATGTAAAAAACTTCCTCAAAACGATTGCCCCACACTGAAATACAGTTGAAAACTATTATCTTTTCCTGGTCGTTTATTTAGTGGAAAAGCGACATCAAGTCTAAGTGGTCCTACAGGAGTATAATATCTAGCACCCACTCCAAAAGATTTCAATAGCCTTTTATTAAAATTTGGAATGGCTGGCCTGTAAACGTTACCGGCGTCCATAAATAAGACTGCACCCCAAGTGTCAGTCAACTTCCAACGTCCCTCTAAAGTATATATAATCATGGAACGGCCTCCAATTGGCTCGTGCTTTTCATACGGACTTACAGTATAATATTTATAGCCTCGCAGAGTACTTTCGGATCCAGCAAAAAAACGCTCTGGGGTGGGTATAATTCCTTCTGGAGCGCCCAGAATAGACCCCACATTTATTTTGGAAGCAATGACGAAGGAACCATCAGATTTGACTGGATAGTAGGCTGATCCAATAAATTGATTGACTTCATAAAAGAACTTGCCATTCAAAAATTGGAAAGTTGGGACAGTTCTAAAAAATAGAGAATAACCAGTGGTGGGATCAAGTAAATCGTCGGTATTATTAAGTTTATACTGAAAGGGTGTTTTCAAAAGACTAAAACTTCCATTGTTGTCAGAATCGCTTGTTTGAAGCTGCTTGTAGGTAATTCCAAGAGAAACGCGCGATTTTTTTGTCAGCTGCCTCTCTAAAGCGGCTCCTATTGTTCCCGATCTTTCTGTGTATCCTTCGGTTACATCGTGCTTTAATTCGACATTAGAAACCAAATCTTGATTCAGCATCAAAAAATCGGGTTTTAAAAAGTTAAGTTTTAACTCCTGCGTTTTTTGCAGTATGTTCGCTTCGAAAAACAATTTTTCTCCCATGGAAAATAAATTGCGATGGCTCCATTCAAGCGTAACACCTGCACCCCGTTGCGTTGAGTAACAGACTCCAAAAGCTATGCTTCGATGTTTTGACTCAGACACATCAATTTCTATAGGTAAAATATTGCCCTCCAGAACATCATCAGCAGGAATGATTGCAATAGATTTGAAAAGTCCTGTTGACTCCAAAGCTGCTAAAGTAAGATCAATTCTGTCTGGATCATATTCTTCTCCCTCACACCAGTAGATTTTATTGCGAATAAAAATTTCCAAAACATCGTCATTCCCTTTAATTGTTGCGGGTCCGAAATAGGCTAGAGGGCCTGCTTCAACTTCAATAGTGACATTAATTTGTTTGGTTGACTGATCTGCAACGACAGATCTTTTGACGATTTTTGCGAGTGGATGTCCCTGTTTCTTCAAAAGATAGATAAGGTTTTTTTCAGCTTCCAAAATAGTGCCAGGAAGGGCTGGCAAGGGAAGGGCAAGATCCAGATCTTCGGGTGATATTTTTAAAGATTCGGGCAGGATTTTAAATGAATTTAATGGATAAATCGGACCTGTTTCGACATTGACAATCACAACAGCAGGGGTTTGTGAGAAATCGTATTTCATTTCGACACGTGCATTATAATAGGCCATGCTATGGAGGGCATCGACGAGGCGGGCGACATCATCTTCGGCGCGGTGGCGGAGGGCCAAGTCGGAACCTGGAGACCTCTCCTGTAGTTTTACCAAATCCGATCTTTCCATCAATGTACTGATTATTGATGCATCTTCCGTTCCTTCAAATTTCACTTCGTAACCATCAGCAAAGCAACCAGTAAAAACAAAAAGGAATAGAACGAAAAGCACCCGTCTTACTTTCGTCATCATATCCAATAATTATCGCTCAAGAGAATCATTTTTGTATACAAAATATGCATTTATATGGTAGAATTGTATTAATAACATTTTTAACGTTATTATTATGATTAATTAATGTTTCTAACAATAAGGTGAAATTAATGAAAATTTTAATGAAATTGATTGTAACTTTTATAATGATAATGTCAACCACTACTCCTGGAGTCTCTTTTGCCTCGAAAATTAATGAAGAAGACTTGGTGGAGGTCACAGGAATCTCTTTTAAAGGTTTAAAAATTTGCCATCAAAATGAATGGCGTAATCTGTCCATTAATATGGAGTATGAAGCAGATGCTGGTGGAAATTCCATGGATCTTCAGGCAATGAAAAAACACATCCGTCTTTTTTTAGAAAATTACCCCAATCCTAATGATTTTTGGGAAGTAATGAACACAAATCTTGTGCATTCATTGAGACAATCGTATCCTGATATTATTTCGATAAAGAACACTCTAACATTAGCACCCGATCGAACTCTACTTTTTCCTCGTGAATCTATCGTGAGATCTCATAGAAATTCGGATTTTCTTAGAGAATCTTTTAACTTCACTAAGCTAAATTATATTATTTGCCAAGAAACCTTTCGTTCCCTAAATATTAATGTAGCTTGGAGTATAAAGGAAAATCCAGCTATGTCGGATTATCCCGACTATCTATGGATAAATGAGGCAATGGACGAGTTCTTTAAGATGCACCCAGTGAGTCTTTCGAACTGGAAAAGCCTTAAGCCTAAACTACAGTTACATCTTCTCGAGCGTTTTCCATCTCTGATTGCCTTAGATATTGAGGTTGCCATAGCAGAATAGTTTGCTTTAGTTTAAAAAATTTAAAAGGAGATTTTATGAATCCTGCAAATAACTCATATGAGTCTATGTCACAGTTTAGCTCGCGTATACCCGTTGTCGATCTTCGTGACTTCTACGACCCTGCATCAAGGAGCAGGTTTGTTCAGAAGTTGGGGACGGCTTTTCAAAATCATGGTTTTGCAGCAGTAATAAATGCAAAGATAGACCAATCAATTCTCAATAAGGCATACAGCGCCGTCAGAGATTTTTTTGCCCAGAATATTGAATATAAACGTACTATTCAAAGTACTATAAATAGTGGCGAGCGGGGTTATGTGACCGGAGAGACACCCAAAAACCAACCGATTGAAGTGACCGATTTTAAGGAAATTCTCCATGTGGGAAGAGAATTTTCCAATGACCTCCAGCAGGAACAATTTGACTATCCAAAAAATCTTTGGCCTGAAAACTCCGATATGAAAGATTCCGTAATGCCTTTGTATGAACCAATGGAAGAGATAATGCAACCAATTGCATGTGCTGCCGCCGAATACCTAGGGGAGTCTTCGGAACTCTTCTCTAAAATGATGGGAGGAGGCGATCACCTCTTACGGTTTCTTCACTATTTACGAAGCCCTAATCAAAGTAAACCTTGGGCAGCAGCACATACTGACATGAATTTTCTAACATTTATTCCCAGGAGTTCTTCTGAGGGGCTTCAAGTGCAGCTTGTAGACCAGTCGTGGGAGGATGTAGTTGTGCCTGAAGATGCATTAGTAATCAATGTCGGAGATAGTCTTGAAAATTTAACAAATGGTTTCTACCGAAGCGGGGTTCACAGGGTAATATCGAAGCCTGGAAATGATTCAGAACGCTGGTCTGTAGTCTTTCACGGTCACACACGCCATGATCTCGATATGGGACCTATTTCGAGTACAATACTGAGTAATAACGGCGTACAACGGTTTCCCGATGCAAAAGGATGGGAATTACTTTACTCTCAAATAGCTGCTGTTGGGAGGGCTTCTCCTTCAATGCTGGAGTCTCTTTCGAAGAGTGGTGTTATGGATCGTATGATAAAATATGGAAAAGCAAGTGAAAAGGTAATGAGAATTCTTGACGAACAAAAACTGGCGAGCGAATTGGTATTGGCAGAGCTTGCTCGCATTAATCAAAAAGGATTTAAATAATATGAATACAAGAAGCTTAAAAATTGTAATCACTATTTCAATTGCATTAATGTTCACTTTTATCGCGTTTAACAATATAAGTGATTACTGTACTAACTTCAGATTTGTTAGAACTGTTCTTAATATGGAATCCATTAAAGCTACAGACATCCAGTGGCGGGCTATAACGAGTCCATTATTGCAACAGGCCTTCTATTTATTCATAATAATTTGGGAAGCCCTCACGGCAATCGTTTGTTGGGGAGGTGCTGTGATGATGTTCAGAAATGTAAGTTATAATAGAGGCAAAATGATTGCAACGGCAGGCTTGACTTTGGGATTTTCCCTTTTTATGATTGGCTTTGTCATTGTTGCGGGTGAATGGTTTTATTTGTGGGATTCTCTTTTGAATACCATGCATTCAAAAGCTATATTGCTTGCACTCTTCCTCGGCACCTTCGCCTGTTTTGTATCACAAAAAGATGATGTTGAATATTTTTGTGCTATTCCCAAGGATTAATAATAGGTATCCCAACCTCTGTAAAGTCTTTGGTGTTTAGCGTAACAAGTTCTAGTCCGTGTGACTTAGCAGTAGCGGCGATATAGAGATCTTGTACTCCAAGCGTTATACCTCTTTTAAGTAATTGTGAGTTCATTGTCCCCCACTCTTTTGCAATACGATCATCGATAGATAGAATCATGTCCTTGAAACGACTATAGATGTCACCATAAAACCAATCTTCTAAGTCTTTCTTTTTCTTAGATGGCGATAGTCTTTCGATGCCATCCCACAATTCTGCTATAGTTACAACACTTATGTAAAATAAGTCTTGGTTCTTGCTCTCAAACCATATTTGGGTCTTCAAGGGAACCTTACCTCTTAGTTCGCTTAGTGTGCATGTGTCTAATAAATAACTCATAATTTTACGTTTCTTGGGAGATCTTTTCTTCGTTTAATAGGAATTTTAACTTTTCGATGAGGGGATCGTTGAAAAAAATCCACTATACTTTCACGACGCTGGACTAATTTTGCATAATCTTTTTCCGAAATAATCCAAGCATTCGGTTCACCGCGATAGGTGATCCTTTGCGGTCCTTCATTTAAGGCAAAGCGAATAACTTCGCTTAAATGTTGTTTTACTTCCTGAATTTGCCAACTTTTCATAAAAACCTCATGTCTAGTCTGTCTAGGTGTATTATAGCATATAGGTTGAATTGTTGTATACGAACAATTATTCTTGTGTATATATTCTCATTTGGGATATATATGTTGGTTGGAGTTTATCGATTCACATGAGTAAGCAAAGCATTAAAGACCTGGGTGATTCTCTCAAACAGAGAAGAAAAGAACGCAATCTTTCTTTGAAAGAGGCAGAAAATGCTACCTCCATCCGAATGAATTTCCTACAAGCCATAGAAGAAGGCGAGATAAGCAAACTTATTTCCCCAGTATACGCTCAAGGGTTTATCAAACAGTATTCTTCTTTCCTCGGTATAGACTCAGACAAGGTCTACCGAGAACACCCCGAAATCTTCGGCAAACCCGAAGTTCAAGATTTCTCCTATGGCATCGGCACCATGGAAATGCGCGGCAACCCAGGGGCTAGTGTTAAGTGGGTCCCAAATGTCATCTGGATAAGCGCGTTCGTCCTTGTACTCGCTGCAGCTTATTTCTTTGCTAGGTTCCTTGAGGTTGTTTAATGGCATCTGCCCCAAGACTGAGGTCTCCTAAAGACTGGTTGCGTCAGCTATTTTACGGAATGTGCATGGGTGTTGCAGACGTAGTTCCAGGTATTTCTGGAGGTACAGTTGCATTTATCATGGGATTTTACGAAGATCTACTCAAAAGCATCAAAAGTTTTCGTTTTCCGTTAAAGAATTTTGCCTGGGATTTCTTATTAGCTACGGTTATAGGAATAGCTTTTTCGATTATTTGCATGGCTAATTTTATTACAAGCCTCCTAAACCATGATATTTATCGAATTTATCTTTATTCAGGTTTTATGGGGCTTATTTTGGCCTCTATCTTATTCTGTGCTAAGCAGGTAACGAAGTGGCATCTTCGTTATATTCTTGCATTTGTTGTTGGAGCCACAATAGCATTTATTTTTAGCGGTGATAGGTCTCAATTTGTGTCTGAACGGGTGCCGACTTTGATAGATCCGTGGTTAATTATCTGCGGCGTTGTTGCTATTTCTGCTCTGTTATTGCCCGGAGTTTCTGGTTCTTATATGTTGACCATATTAGGGGTATATCCTAGCATTCTAGCTGCACTTGCATCTTTTGTTAACAATGCCAAGGTGCTTGTGTTCGATATCGATTCATTTTTGATACTAGCGAATTTAGGTGCTGGTCTTGTAGTTGGGGCGATCCTTTTTTCCAGGGTGATTAGTTGGCTTTTGGCCAATTATCATCAAATAACCTTATCTCTTTTAACAGGATTTCTTGCTGGCTCCCTACGGGTTGTTTGGCCTTATCAAAGTATTCCCACGGATGTGGGGCAAATTCTTTTATCTACCATTTTAATTATAGGCGGATTTACCCTCGTCTTCGTGATGGAGTCCATGGTAAAAAACAGAGAAAGGCTCGCGTCCTAAAATAGTTAGTTTGACGCTTACGTATTTCCGGTTTGGAGTGACCCAATTTATTGGGTCTTTTTCCGAGCCGAATTTATTCGGCTCGGTGGAGGGCGACACCTTGCCCTCCTTAGGTGAATGGCGAAATCTTGCCATGCACAGGGCCGAATAAATTCAGCCCTGAAAAAGACCTAATGAATTAGGTCACTCCAAATTAGACTGAGCGTTGAGTTAGGCAACGGCCCCGGTTTGACGCTTACGTATTTCCGGTTTGGAGTGACCCAATTTATTGGGTCTTTTTCCGAGCCGAATTTATTCGGCTCGGTGGAGGGCGACACCTTGCCCTCCTTAGGTGAATGGCGAAATCTTGCCATGCACAGGGCCGAATAAATTCAGCCCTGAAAAAGACCTAATGAATTAGGTCACTCCAAATTAGACTGAGCGTTGAGTTAGGCAACGGCCCCGGTTTGACGCTTACGTATTTCCGGTTTGGAGTGACCCAATTTATTGGGTCTTTTTCCGAGCCGAATTTATTCGGCTCGGTGGAGGGCGACACCTTGCCCTCCTTAGGTGAATGGCGAAATCTTGCCATGCACAGGGCCGAATAAATTCAGCCCTGAAAAAGACCTAATGAATTAGGTCACTCCAAATTAGACTGAGCGTTGAGTTAGGCAACGGCCCCGGTTTGACGCTTACGTATTTCCGGTTTGGAGTGACCCAATTTATTGGGTCTTTTTCCGAGCCGAATTTATTCGGCTCGGTGGCGGGCGACACCTTGCCCTCCTTAGGTGAATGGCGAAATCTTGCCATGCACAGGGCCGAATAAATTCAGCCCTGAAAAAGACCTAATGAATTAGGTCACTCCAAATTAGACTGAGCGTTGAGTTAGGCAACGGCCCCGGTTTGACGTTTACGTATTTCCGGTTTGGAGTGACCCAATTTATTGGGTCTTTTTCCGAGCCGAATTTATTCGGCTCGGTGGAGGGCGACACCTTGCCCTCCTTAGGTGAATGGCGAAATCTTGCCATGCACAGGGCCGAATAAATTCAGCCCTGAAAAAGACCTAATGAATTAGGTCACTCCAAATTAGACTGAGCGTTGAGTTAGGCAACGGCCCCGGTTTGACGTTTACGTATTTCCGGTTTGGAGTGACCCAATTTATTGGGTCTTTTTCCGAGCCGAATTTATTCGGCTCGGTGGAGGGCGACACCTTGCCCTCCTTAGGTGAATGGCGAAATCTTGCCATGCACAGGGCCGAATAAATTCAGCCCTGAAAAAGACCTAATGAATTAGGTCACTCCAAATTAGACTGAGCGTTGAGTTAGGCAACGGCCCCGGTTTGACGCTTACGTATTTCCGGTTTGGAGTGACCCAATTTATTGGGTCTTTTTCCGAGCCGAATTTATTCGGCTCGGTGGAGGGCGACACCTTGCCCTCCTTAGGTGAATGGCGAAATCTTGCCATGCACAGGGCTGAATAAATTCAGCCCTGAAAAAGACCTAATGAATTAGGTCACTCCAAATTAGACTGAGCGTTGAGTTAGGCAACGGCCCCGGTTTGACGCTTACGGCGCACGTGAATTTGCTTTTTCCGTGGGGAGATTTGCCATTACGCCATTAAGAAGCTAGCTAAAAGGTATTTTTTCAAATTTCCCTCGTACATGATTTTCAATTGATTATGCTTTAGCTTGTTGAATAAAAAACAGAGAAAAGGGTAAGGCCATGAGCTGGAGCGGTGACTCCTGCTAGGGTGCGATCTTTTTTGGAAAGTATAGTCTCCAGGCTTTCAACAAGAATTTTGCCGGTCCCGACGCCAATAAGTGTTCCAACGATATTGCGGACCATCTTATACAAAAAACTTCTTCCGGTGATCTTAATCGTAATGCGATTGTCTTCGGTTTTTTCAATAATGATGCTTGTGATTTCTCGGATGGTATGTTCATAAGGCTCATTTTTTTTACTGTTGCAAAATGCAGCAAAGTCATGAGTTCCGATTAGTTTCGACGCTGCAATTTTCATTTTTTCTAGGTCCAGTTCTTGGGGCACATGCCAGTGGGTATATCTCTCTTTGGGCATCACTACAGGGCCATTGCATATATGATAGCGGTATTCCTTGCCGATACAGTCGAGCGTTGGATGGAAATCGTTTGGAGCTTCCTCTACTGTCAGTACTGAAATGTCTTTTGGCAAAAGATCGTTTAGATTTTTTAGAGAAATAAAAGGAGAATGTGTGAAAAAATTAACAACTTGACCTTGGGCATGGACCCCAGCATCAGTTCGACTAGCCGCCTGAATGGCAATTGGTTCTTGCAAAAGCGATTCAAGCGCCTCTTGCAAGGCGCCTTCAATGCTCGGACCAGTTTCTGTCTTCTGCCAACCTAAGTAATTACTTCCATCATAGGCTAGCTTTAGGCGGATATTATGCAACGGTTGCATAGGTTTCAACAAATACTTTGATTCCATCAAGGAAGCGCTGAATGGCAAGTAAAATAAGGATCATCCCCATCAGCTTTTCTAAAGCCAGCAGCCCATTTTTTCCAATGACGCGCGAAAGGAATCGCGATGACATCAAAATTGCGCAAGCAGCAAGCCAGGCAATGAAGATCGCACTGAGCATGAGTCCTTGACTATTCTCCATGTGCGCATAAAGCATAATCGTTGCGACGAGCGATGGACCGGCAACAAGAGGGACGGCTAATGGAATAACAAAAGGCTCATCTTTAGGTAAATTGCTTCGAATGCTATTTAAGTCGGGGAAAAGAATTTGCAAAGCCACAAGAAATAGGATAATTCCCGAGGATATGCGTACAGTAGTTTCGGAAAGCTGCAGCAACGAAAAGATAACCTCGCCTATATAATTGAAGGCGATCATGATGATCAGCGCAATCAACATCTCGCGCATAATGATGTAATTCTGTTTTTTTTTGTCCATCCCCTCGATCATCTTCAAAAATGATGAGATGTTTCCGATAGGATCCATAATTAAAAATAGAACGATAGCAACGGTAAACAGTGACATATTGTGTAATCCTTAATCAATGTAAAGTTTTTAAAAATAGTGACGCCCCTTTAACGAGCATTTCCACAGACATCATAGCAAGCATGAGTCCCATTAGCTGCTCAATGGCAACTAAGCCTCGTTTTCCTAGAATTTTTTGCAGGTAGGGGGCTAATACCAATATAGTTGTGACTCCAATCCACGTGACGAGAATACAGGTTGTGAGGAGGAGGTGATTTGCAGTTTCAGCTGAAAATAGCATAATATTGGTCATAACTCCAGGGCCTGTGATGAGCGGGGTCGCGATTGGGACTAGGATTGGCATTTGTTTTATTGCGTGAGTTGCTCCGCTTTGTTGTTTGGGAAAGATCATGTTGAGGGCGACAATAAGATTTAAAACACCTCCGCAAGTACTTAGGGTGTATCTTTGGATCTCGAGGCTGTTGAGGAAAACGGTTCCCAGATATTGGAAGAATAGGGCAATAGCTAAGGCGAAAAACGATTCGCGAATCATGATTTTTTTTTGTGTTTCGAAGTCGAAATCTTTGATCAGATTGATGATTGCCGGTACGTTTCCTATGGGATTGGCGATTAAGAAAAGCGCAACTGATATTGAAATAACTGTAAAAATTTCCATTTATCCTCTATTTTAAACGTTGTTTTGGATTTTATGCCATTTATGTTGGAGAATGGGGCTCAAGTAAATACCTAATATAATTCCACCTATTAAACCAACTATGGGATTGAGAAATGACAGTGTAAAAACAGCTAAAGCGGCAATAATTTTTATGAAAAAAAATTTTTGATCGAACTTACAAATACGTTCCCCGATGGATTTATTAATAAAAATTGCTGTAAACTTCCAAGCCAAGATTCCTAGGGTTGCGCCATAAAAGGGAAGGGCTTGCGTCAGCGAAAAAATATTTATAACGGCACCTGTGATGGCTATAATAATCATCTGAGGGGGATTTTTAACAAAATTCCACACAACTCTTCCTGCTCCTACAGCATTATTTACTCTATTGCTCATAATGACTATGAATGTTATCACAAATCCAAAAAGAATTGCAATACTTTTATAGTGCAACTGTTTGCAATCCCTCTAAGACTATTTTTAACTTTTGGAGGTTTTCTGATTGCATATCGCAGAGGGGGGTGCGGCAGCTTCCTGCGGCCAATCCGACCATGGACATAGCGGCTTTTATGGACATTGGATTAGTTTCAAGAGACAAAGCGCGGAAAAGCGGGCCGAGCTCGTGGTGAATTTTGCGAGCTGAAGTATAATCCTGAACTTCAAGTGTTCTGACAAGGGTCACCATTTCTTGAGGTATCAAATTGCTTGCAACTGAAAAGATCCCATGTCCTCCCATTGCCATAAGAGGCAATGTAAATGGATCATCGCCGGCAAGAACTGAAAAATTATTTGTTTTTTCTATTATTTCACTCACTTGAAAGGGATTTCCAGAGACCTCTTTGACTCCGACAATATTGCGAATTTTGGAGAGTTCAATAATAGTTTCTGTCGAAATATTGACTCCGCATCTTCCAGGATGGTTGTAAAGGATGATAGGGATGTCAACAGCTTCAGCAATTGCTTTGAAATGTAGGTAGATCCCTTTTTGTGTTGGTTTATTGTAGTAGGGGGTCACAATGAGTGCGAAGTCTGCACCCATTTTTTTTGCATGGAGGGTGTTTTGAATGGTGACGTCAGTGGCATTGGATCCGGTTCCGATAACAAATGAAATTTTACCGAAAATTTGCTCTTTGGCAATTTCTAGAATGGTATTTTTTTCTGCTGAGGAAAGGGTTGGGGTCTCGCCGGTAGTCCCTAAAAGAACTAGGCCGTCGACACCTGATTCAATCTGTTCTCTGATGTTATCTATAAGCCCTTTTGTGTCGAGGCACCCGTCATGGTCAAAGGGTGTTATCAGTGCTGTGTATATTCCTTTTAATTGTGTCATTATTGAAACATCTCCTCAATGGTAAAAATTCCCTTTTTGTTGTTGATCCATTCGGCAGCCATGATGGATCCTTCTGCAAAGCCCTCTCTGTTCCGAGCTTGGTGAGTGAGTGTGATGGTATCGATGGGGGAGTCGAAGATTATAGTATGTGTTCCTGGAATAGAACCACAGCGGAGGCTTGTAAATGTAATTTCCTTGCCGGCATTGTCTTTAATTATTTTGGTCAGGTCCAATGCGGTTCCGGAAGGGGCGTCAAGTTTTTGATTGTGATGTTCTTCTATACCGGCAATATCGTATTGCGGATATAGTTTGGCCCATTTTGCAGCTTCTGCTAGGATTTTTCGGAAAATTTGGACACCGATTGAGAAATTTCCTGAATAAAGCAGGCCGATATTATTTGTTTTGACAATGGATTCGACTTTTGGGAGGTCTGCATGCCAACCTGTGGTTCCAATAATGAGATTCTTCCCTTGCGCGGCCGATCTTTTAATATTTGCGAGTACAGAATGTGGATTTGTGAAGTCAATGCAAACTTCGGCATTACCTAAATCAAAGGCTTTTTGATTAGAATCGATGACGGCGACAATTTCATGTTTTCTTGCAAGGGCCATTTTTTCGACCATTTTACCCATTTTTCCATACCCAATCAGTGCAATTTTCATGATCAACCTCCTAAACTGCGGATCATAGCCGAAATGGGAATTTTGAGCTCCTATTTTATTGACTTCCTATAACTAAACATGATAGAGCTAACGTGTATATTTTGATGGGAATTCTTTATGATAAAATGTCCGCATTGCAAGCAAGAATGTCCTGATGGGTCAAAGTTCTGTCCATCTTGCGGTAAACCCATGCAAAAAAAATGCCCCTCATGCGGACATATGGTAGACCCTAAGGACCATTTTTGCCCGGAATGCGGCACTTCATTGAAGGCTGAAACATCACCTCCTCCTCCTGAAAAGAAACCTGAAGCGTCTCCTAAGGCGGTTGACCAATTTGAAGGTAGCAGAAAACACGTGACTATATTCTTCTCGGATGTTGCCGGTTCGACAGCCCTAAGTGCGGGGCTTGATCCCGAAAAGGTGCGTGAAATGATGGAGCCAGTATTAAAAGCAATGAACAGTGCCGTTCAACAATATGGGGGAACCGTAATTAAAGCTGCAGGTGATGGGATTATGGCTCTCTTCGGCGCCCCGATTTCATATGAAGATCATCCCCTGAGAGCATGCCACGCAGCATTGCTTTTGCAAAAAACAATAAAGGAACTTGAATCTCAAATATCGGTTAGAGTGGGCATTAATTCCGGAGAAGCCATTGTTGATCTAATAGACAGCGATACCCGAAAAGAGTACGATGCAATGGGTACAGCCGTTTCTCTTGCCTCACGTATGGAACAAATGGCAAAACCTGGGTCTGTGCAAATTTCTATAGAAACTTATCAATTGGTAAAAGATGCTGTTCTTGTGAAGTCCAATGGAGTGCAGGAAGTTAAAGGTTTTCCTGAACCTATGGAAATTTTTGAGTTAACTGGGGTTAAAAAAGATTTTACCAGATTCGTACAGCTTAAGACTTCGCAATTGACTAAATTTCAGGGACGTACCAAAGAAATGTCACTGCTTAATTCTACTTTAGCAATGGCTATGCAGGGGCAAGGTAAAATCATTGGGGTTGTGGGTGAACCCGGGGAGGGTAAATCGAGACTTGTTTATGAATTCATGAATTTTTCGGAAGCAAAAGATCATGTACAATACATATCTCAGTGTCAAGCAATGATGAATAACAACTCATTTTTCTCTGCTAGACAGATTTTACGGAGTATATTCAATGTTTTTGATCAGCCTCCAGAGGAACAGCAGGCAAGCATTAGGAAAACCTTGGATGTGTTTAAAGAAGATTTTAATGAGTTTCTCAATGTTTCATTTGCAATTTTAAATTTTCCCTTAACTGACCCAGAATGGACATCATTGTCACCTGAATTTAAGCGTGTTAAAATCCTAAATGGCTTTGTTAAGTTAATCATTGCCATGGATATGCAAAAGCCAATTATTTTGTTAATTGAAGATATGCAATGGATTGATGAGGATACCCTTGAATGCGTGAATAGGCTTGCTAAGCAACTTATAAATCACAAAATCCTACTTATCCTGACCTATCGACCCGAGTTTCATGATAGTGCTTTTGACAGAAACTATTTTACCAGAATTCCCTTAGATCCTTTGGCGGAAGATAATTTTTATGAATTAGTAAGTACTATTTTAGGGTCAGATGCTGGCCTAGAGCCATTGAAACAAAAGCTGGTCGAACGTTGTCACGGCAACCCATTTTTTCTTGAGGAAACCATCCTTTCCTTGAAAGATCATAATGACCTTGAAGGTAGCCAGGGCAACTATTATTTAACCCATCCTGTTGAGAAAATTGACCTTCCCAACTCAGTCCAGTCTGTTTTGGAAGCACGTGTAGAACTGTTAGATTTTCAGGAAAAAAAGATCATTCGAACTTGCGCAGTCATAGGAAAGACTATTCCTATTAATTTACTCAAGTTGGTGGCCAACGTAAAAGACGAAGATTTGGAATTGTCTTTAAATAAGATCAAGGAAAAAAAATTCATTTCAAAAACACAAGAATTTCCCGAAATCATGTTTTCTTTTACACATGATGTTGTTTTAGACACCATTTATAAAAGCATTCTAAACACACAGAAAAAGGTCTTGCATTTAAGTTTGCTTCGGAGTTTGGAAAAAAACTATCAAAGCAATGATCTCGAACAATTGACTATTAAAGCCCACCATGCGTTCAGAGGAGAAGACTGGGATAAAGCGCTCAATTACTATTTTGCATTACAGTGGGATGCTCATCAGCGATCTTCCCCATTCGAAGCCATCGTACACTTTGATAGGGCCACTGAGGCATATTACAATATAGTAAATCCAACTCAAGAGCAAATAAAGCGTTATTTAACTGCCCTTAATCTGAAAGTGCACGAGTGTGTGTGGCTGGGAAGATATAATGAAGTTATTTTGTTATTTGATTCAGGAAAAGATGTAATTAGTGAATTGCATGACAAACTAAAAGAAGTTGAATTATACGCTTTTTTAGGTAATATGGGCAGTACCGGATCAGGTGATTACATTAATGCGCTTAAGTACGCCGAGAAGGCATCAGAAATTTTAGCTGAAGTAGAAAAAGAAACCGGAACAAAGTATCAAGATTTACGAGTTTTAGTATGTCTGGCATTAGTGCATGGATACCATTATGCTGGAGAATACCGCAAAGAGATTAATTATGGCTTGAGCGCTTTGGAATTATTACAAGATCCTACAAAAAGTGATAAAACAACCGGTGGGCCTATTTGGACAATTATTCAGGTTTGGGTACTCATGGCATCCGCCTTAATCGGAGATAGCGTTGTAGGTAAAAAATGTGAAACCGACCTATTGCGATTTTTAAAGATTGAAAAACCGTCTGCTGCTTTACATGTTAGTTACTTCGGATTGTGTATTTATTACGCCAGGATTAAAGATTGGGAACAGGCATTAAAATATGCAGATTTAGCGAGAGAAATCGGACATCAACTTGGTATTACCTTGGCTTTAAATGCAGTCTTAAGTGTGCAAGGCTACATTTACACTTTGCACAATAAAAATAAAGAAGCTGAAGACCTCCTTGATAAGGCTTATGAAATGGATAAACAGGGTAATTTTAATTTTTTCGCATCAAGATGTCTTGAATTACTTTGTGAGGGGTATATTAATCTCAAAAAAATTGAACCGGGAAAAGCTATTGTCGAAAAAATGTTTGAACTTGCTGAGAAACAGAAGCACAAAGTAATGGAAGTCTATGCATGGCGATGTAAAGCTGAAATCGATAAGATTGAAGGTATAGTGCCGCCAAACGAAGTGGAAGAAGAATTCAAAAAGGCCCTCAATCTTGCCGAATCAATGGGAATGCTACCCGAAGTCGAACGTTTAAAAAAGAACATCCTTAATTGACTTCTTATCCCCAAATACAATATAGATAGTATGGATTGACATAGGAAAATCTAATGATAAAATGTCCGCATTGCAACCAAGAATGTCCTGATGGGTCAAAGTTCTGTCCATCTTGCGGTAAACCCATGCAAAAAAAATGCCCCTCATGCGGACATATGGTAGACCCTAAGGACCAATTTTGCCCGGAATGCGGCACTTCATTGAAGGCTGAAACATCACCTCCTCCTCCTCCTCCTCCTGAAAAGAAACCTGAAGCGTCTCCTAAGGCGGTTGACCAATTTGAAGGTAGCAGAAAACACGTGACTATATTCTTCTCGGATGTTGCCGGTTCGACAGCCCTAAGTGCGGGGCTTGATCCCGAAAAGGTACGTGAAATGATGGAGCCAGTATTAAAAGCAATGAACAGTGCCGTTCAACAATATGGGGGAACCGTAATTAAAGCTGCAGGTGATGGGATTATGGCTCTCTTCGGCGCCCCGATTTCATATGAAGATCATCCCCTGAGAGCATGCCACGCAGCATTGCTTTTGCAAAAAACAATAAAGGAACTTGAATCTCAAATATCGGTTAGAGTGGGCATTAATTCCGGAGAAGCCATTGTTGATCTAATAGACAGCGATACCCGAAAAGAGTACGATGCAATGGGTACAGCCGTTGCTCTTGCCTCACGTATGGAACAAATGGCAAAACCTGGGTCTGTGCAAATTTCTATAGAAACTTATCAATTGGTAAAAGATGCTGTTCTTGTGAAGTCCAATGGAGTGCAGGAAGTTAAAGGTTTTCCTGAACCTATGGAAATTTTTGAGTTAACTGGGGTTAAAAAAGATTTTACCAGATTCGTACAGCTTAAGACTTCGCAATTGACTAAATTTCAGGGACGTACCAAAGAAATGTCACTGCTTAATTCTACTTTAGCAATGGCTATGCAGGGGCAAGGTAAAATCATTGGGATTATGGGGGAACCAGGGGAAGGTAAATCGAGATTGGTTTATGAATTCATGAATTTTTCTAGTGCGAAAGATCATGTACAATACATATCTCAGTGTCAAGCAATGATGCATAACAACTCATTTTTCTCTGCTAAACAGATTTTACGAGGTATATTTGGGATTTTCGATCAGCCTCCAGAGGAACAGCAGGCAATTATCAGAAAAACCTTGGAGGTCTTTAAAGAAGATTTTAAGGAATATCTCAATGTTTCATTTGCGATTTTGAATTTTCCCTTAAATGATCCTGAATGGACAGCATTGTCACCAGAATTTAAGCGTGTAAAGATCCTAAATGGCTTTGTTAAGTTAATAATTGCCATGGATTTACAAAAGTCGATTATTTTGTTAATTGAAGATATGCAATGGATTGATGAAGATTCCCTTGAATGTGTAAATAGGCTTGCTAAGCAGATTATGAATCACAAAATTCTACTTATTCTGACTTATCGACCAGAATTTGACGATAGTGTTTTTGACAGAAACTATTTTACGAGAATCCCCATTGTTCCTTTGGCTGGTGATAATTTTTATGAATTGACAACTAGTATTTTAGGGCCAGATGCTGGACTAGAACCTTTGAAGCGAAAGCTGGTCGAACGTTGTCATGGCAACCCATTTTTTCTTGAGGAAACGGTCCGTTCTTTAAAGGATCATGGTGATCTAGAAGGGAGTCAAGGAAACTACTTTTTGACTCATCCTGTTGAAAAAATTGATCTTCCCAACTCGGTCCAATCCGTTTTGGAGGCCCGAGTAGAGTTGCTAGAATCCCAGGACAAAAAGATCATTCGAACATGTGCAATTATCGGAAAAATGATACCATTTAATTTATTAAAATTGGTTGCCACTATAAACGATATAGATTTAGAACAGGCTTTAACAAGGATTTCTGATAAAAAATTTATTTCAAAAACACAAGAATTTCCAGAAACAATTTACATGTTTATTCACGAAGTTGTTTTAGATACCATCTACAAAAGTATTTTAAATACGCAAAAAAAAGCTGTGCATTTAAGCTTACTGCACAGTTTAGAAATAAACTACCAAGGAAATGATCTCGAACAAATGACTATCAAGGCTCACCACGCATTTAGGGGAGAAGACTGGGATAAAGCTCTTTATTATTACGTTGCATTACAGTGGGATGCTCACCAGCGATCTTCCCCCTTAGAAGCTATTGTGCACTTTGATAAGGCCACCGAGGCATACTACAACATAGTAAATCCTACGAAAGAGCAAATACAGCGATATTTGAACGCACTTAATAGGAAAGCGCACGAGTGTATTTGGTTGGCAAGATATCAAGAGATAATATTATTATTCGAATCGGGGAAAGAATTAATTGCTGAATCCAATGATAAAATTGCAGAAATTGAATTAAATGCATTTCTAGGTAGCATAGGTAATCTTCTTTCAGGAGAGTACGTTGAAGCGCTTAAATATGCAGAAAAAGCATTAGCAGCCTTAGATGAGTTAGAAAAAGAGACTGGAACAAAATATGAAGATTTACGAGTCATAGTATATCAGGCACTAGTGCATGCATACCACTATGCGGGAGAATACCGCAAAGAGATAGATTATGGCTTGAGTGCTTTGGAGTTATTACAAGATCCCACAAAAAGTGATAAAACAAGTGGGGGACCTGTTTGGACAATTATTCAGGTTTGGGTTATCATGGCTTCTGCCTTGGTCGGAGATACCCATGCAGGTAAAAAATGTGAAACTGACCTATTGCGTTTTTTAAAGATTGAAAAACCGTCAGCTGCTTTACATATTTGTTATTTCGGATTGTGTATTTATTACGCCAATATTGCAGACTGGGAACAGGCATTAAAATATGCAGATTTATCTAGAGAAATCGGACATCAACTGGGTATTATCTTAGCTTTAAATACAGTCTTAAGTGTACAAGGCTACATATATACTTTGCAAAACAAAAATAAAGAAGCAGAAGAACTACTTGATCAAGCATATGAGCTCGATAAAAAGGGCAATTTTAATTTCTTTGCATCACGATGTCTTGAATTTGTTTGTCATGGGTATATTAATCTCAAAAAAAATGAACCGGCAAAAGCTATTGTCGAAAAAATGTTTGAACTGGCTGAGAAACAGAAGCACAAAGTAATGGAAGTCTATGCATGGCGATGTAAAGCTGAAATCGATAAGATTGAAGGTAAAGTGCCGCCAAACGAAGTGGAAGAAGAATTCAAAAAGGCCCTCAATCTTGCCGAATCAATGGGAATGCTACCCGAAGTCGAACGAATAAAAAAGAGCATCCTTCATTGACTTCTAATCCTCAAATACAATATAGATAGTATGGATTGACATAGGAAAATTTAATGATAAAATGTCCGCATTGCAACCAAGAATGCCCTGAGGGTTCAAAGTTCTGCCCGTCGTGTGGCAATCCCATGCAAAAAAAATGCCCATCTTGCGGGCATATGGTAGACCCTAATGATCATTTTTGCCCCGAATGCGGCACTTCATTGACTACGGCACCCCCACCTCCTCACCCTGAAAAGAAGCCTGAAGCAGCCACTAAGGCAATTGATCAATTTGAAGGCAGCAGGAAACACGTGACTATTTTTTTCTCGGATGTTGCCGGTTCGACAGCCCTAAGCGCGGGGCTTGATGCTGAAAAAGTGCGTGAAATGATGGAGCCAGTATTAAAAGCAATGAGCAGTGCCGTTCACCAATATGGGGGTACCGTAATTAAAGCTGCAGGTGATGGTATTATGGCTCTATTCGGTGCCCCGATTTCCTACGAGGATCATCCCCTAAGAGCATGCCATGCGGCATTACTTCTGCAAAAAACAATAAAGGAACTTGAATCACAAATATCGGTCAGAGTGGGCATTAACTCCGGAGAAGCTATTGTCGATCTAATAGGCAGTGACACCCGAAAAGAGTTCGATGCGATGGGTACAGCCGTCTCTCTTGCCGCACGCATGGAACAAATGGCGAAACCTGGGACTGTGCAAATTTCTACAGACACTTATCAATTGGTAAAAGATGCTGTTCTTGTGAAGTCCAATGGTGTGCAAGAAGTTAAAGGTTTTCCCGAACCTATGGAAATTTTTGAGTTAACAGGGGTTAAAAAGAATTTTACCCGATTTGTGCAGCTCAAGACTTCGCAACTGACTATATTTCAGGGACGTGCGAAAGAGATGTCGCTGCTTAGCTCTACTTTAGCAATGGCAATGCAGGAACATGGTAAAATCATTGGGATTGTAGGTGAACCTGGGGAGGGTAAATCGAGACTGGTTTATGAATTCATGAATTTTTCAGAAGCAAAAGATCATGTACAATATATATCTCAGTGTCAGGCAATGATGAATAACAACTCATTTTTCTCTGCTAGACAGATTTTACGAGGTCTATTTGGCATTTTTGATCAGCCTCCAGAAGAACAACAGGAAATCATCAAAAAAACCTTGGAGCCCTTCAAAGAAGATTTTAATGAGTTTCTCAATATTTCATTTGCGATTTTGAATTTTCCTTTAGCAGATCCAGAATGGACATCATTGTCACCTGAATTTAAACGTGTAAAAATCCTAAATGGCTTTGTTAAGTTAATAATTGCCATGGATTTACAAAAGCCCATTATTTTGTTAATTGAAGATATGCAATGGATCGATGATGATTCCCTTGAATGCGTAAATAGGCTTGCTAAGCAGCTTATGACTCACAAAATCCTACTTATCCTGACCTATCGACCTGAGTTTGATGATAGTGCTTTTGACAAAAACTATTTTACCCGAATTCCCATAGATCCTTTAGCTGGTGATAATTTTTATGAATTGGTATCTAATATTTTAGGACCAGATGCCGGCCTAGAACCATTGAAACAAAAACTGGTCGCACGTTGCCATGGCAACCCATTTTTTCTTGAGGAAACCATTCGTTCCTTGAAAGATCATAATGATCTTGAAGGGAGCCAGGGCAACTATTATTTAACCCATCCTGTGGAGAAAATCGATCTTCCCAACTCAGTCCAGTCTGTTTTGGAAGCACGTGTAGAACTGTTAGATCTTCAGGAAAAAAAGATCATTCGAACCTGTGCTGTCATCGGAAAGACTATACCTCTTAATTTACTCAAGTTGGTTGCCAATGTAAAAGACGAAGATTTGGAATTATCTTTAAATAAGATTGAGGAAAAGAAATTCATTTCAAAAACACAAGAATTTCCTGAAATTATGTTTTCTTTTATACACGATGTTGTTTTAGACACAATCTACAAAAGTATTTTAAACACACAGAAAAAGACCTTGCATTTAAGTTTGCTTCGAAATTTGGAAAAAAACTATCAAGGCAATGATCTTGAATTATTGGCAATTAAGGCGCACCACGCATTTCGGGGAGAAGACTGGGATAAAGCTCTAAATTATTATGTTGCATTACAGTGGGATGCCCATCAGCGATCTTCCCCATTGGAAGCTATTACACACTTTGACAGGGCTACCGAGGCATATTATAATATAGCAAATCCTACGAAAGAGCAGATACAGCGATATTTAACTGCCCTGAATAGAAAAGTCCATGAGTGTGTTTGGTTGGGAAGATTTCAAGAAGTTATTTTGTTATTTGAATCAGGAAAAGATTTAATTTTAAATCTAAATGATAAAAAACTAGAAGTGGAGTTAAATGCCTTCTTGGGTAATGTTGGATATATTGGATCTGGGAAATATGTTGAAGGCCTCAAATGTGCTGAGAATGCATTAGCGATTCTGGAAGAAATGGAAAAGACAACCGGAACCAAAGATGAAGGATTATCCGTTTTGGTAAACGCGGCATTATTGCGCGGATATCATTATGCCGGAGAATACCGTAAGGAAATAAATTCTGGTTTAAGTGCCTTAGAATATTTACCTGATCCCACTGAAAGGGATAAATCAACTGGCGGACCTGTTTGGGCTATTATAAAGATGTGGGTCATCATGGCCTCTGCAGTTGTTGGTGATACGGATATAGCAAAAAAATGCGAGACTGATCTTTTGCGATTTACAAAATTTGAAAAACCATCAACCTCCTTATATATATCTTATGTTGGCCTTTGTATATACTACGCTAGGATTAGCGATTGGGAAAATGCTTTGAAATTTGCAGATTTAGCTAGAGAATTGGGTTTTCAATTGGGACTTAGTCTGGCCTTAAATGCTGTTCTAGGTATAAAAGGATATATTTTTACTTTACAAAATAAAAATGAAGAGGCTGAAGGCCTTCTTGACGAAGCTTATGATATCGCAAAAAGGGGCAATTTTATCTTTTTTGCTTCAAGGGGCATTGACATTATCTGTGAGGGGTATATTAATCTCAAAAAATTCGAACCGGCAAAGGCTATTGTCGATAAGATGTTTGAACTTGCTGAGAAACAGAAGCACAAAGTCATGGAAGCCTATGGATGGAGATTGAAAGCTGAAATCGACAGGCTCGAAGGTAAAGTTCCGCCAAATGAAGTGGAAGAAGAATTCAAAAAGGCCCTCAATCTTGCCGAATCAATGGGAATGCTTCCCGAAATTGAACGAATTAAAAAAGTATCAATGCACTGAAAAATAACAATCTTATTTTATTGACTTTTTATACTTTTCGCTATTATTTATGGAAGTAGGTTGAGCAAGGAAAAAATTAATGATAAGATGTCCAAATTGTAATAAAGAATGTCCAGACGGATCAAAGTTCTGTCGGTCTTGTGGTAAGCTGATACAAAAAACATGCCCTTCTTGCGGACTTGTAGTGGACCCTCAGGACAGTTTTTGTCAACAATGCGGCACTTCATTGACTGCCGCAACACCGCCTTCATTTGAAAAAACAACAGAAGAAGAATCCAAAGAGATTGATCAATTTGAGGGTAGCAGGAAACATGTGACTATATTTTTCTCTGATGTCACAGGATCTACAGTGCTCAGTTCAGGGCTTGATCCCGAAAAAATACGTGAAATGATGGTGCCGGTATTAAAAGCAATGAGCAGTGCTGTTCACGAATATGGGGGTACCGTAATTAAAGCTGCAGGTGATGGTATTATGGCTCTCTTCGGCGCCCCGATTTCCTACGAAGATCATCCCCTGAGGGCTTGCCATGCCGCATTACTTTTGCAAAAAACAATAAGGGAACTTAAATCTCAAATATCGGTACGAGTCGGCATTAATTCCGGAGAAGCTATTGTCGATCTAATCGGTAGTGACGCCCGAAAAGAGTACGATGCGATGGGAACAGCTGTTGCTCTTGCCGCACGCATGGAACAAATGGCACTACCTGGAACTGTGCAAATTTCTACAGACACCTATCAATTAGTAAAGGATGCAGTTCTTGTGAAGTCCAATGGGATGCAGCTAGTGAAAGGCTTTCCAGAACCTATGGAAATTTTTGAGTTGACCGGGGTAAAGAAGGATTTTACCCGATTTGTGCAGCTCAAGACTTCGCAACTGACTAGATTTCAGGGACGTACCAAAGAGATGTCGTTGCTTAATTCTACTTTAGCTATGGCTATACAGGGGCAAGGTAGAATCATTGGTATTGTAGGTGAACCCGGGGAGGGTAAATCGAGACTGGTTTATGAATTCATGAATTTTTCTAGTGCGAAAGATCATGTCCAATACATATCTCAGTGTCAAGCGATGATGAATAACAACTCCTTTTTCTCTGTACGACAGATATTACGAGGCATATTTGGTATCTTTGATCAGCCTCCAGAGGAACAGCAAGCAATCGTCAGAAAAACCTTGGAAGTCTTTAAAGAAGATTATAACGAATATCTCAATGTTTCATTTGCGATTTTGAATTTTCCATTAAAAGATCCTGAATGGGAATCATTATCACCTGAATTTAAACGTGTAAAAACCCTAAATGGCTTTGTTAAGTTAATAATTTCTATGGATTTACAAAAACCTATTATTTTGTTGATTGAAGATATCCAATGGATTGATGAAGATTCACTTGAATGCGTGAATAGGCTTGGCAAGCAGCTTATAAATCACAAAATTCTACTTATCCTGACTTATAGGCCTGAATTTGACGATAGTGCTTATGACAGGAACAATTTTGCGAGAATCCCCATTGTCCCTTTGCCTCGTGATAATTTTTATGAATTGGTAACTAATATTTTAGGGCCGGATGCTGGGCTAGAGCCATTAAAACAAAAGCTGGTCGAACGTTGTCATGGCAACCCATTTTTTCTTGAAGAAACTGTCCGCTCCTTAAAGGATCATGGTGAGCTAGAAGGGAGTCAAGGAAACTACTTTTTGACTCATCCTGTTGATAACATTATTCTTCCCAACTCAGTCCAGTCCGTCTTGGAGGCCCGTGTAGAGTTGCTAGATTACGAGGACAAAAAAATCATTCGAACATGTGCTGTTATTGGAAAGACGATACCCCTAAATTTATTAAAGTTAGTTTCCAACGTAAAGGAAGTTGATTTAGAACAAGCCTTGGCAAAGATTTCGGATAAAAAATTCATTTCGAAAACGCAAGAATTCCCAGAAATCATTTATACGTTTATTCATGATGTTGTTTTGGACACCATCTACAAAGGGATTCTAAAAAAGCAAAAAAAAATAATTCATTTAAGCTTGCTGCATAGTCTTGAAATAAATTATCAAGGAAATGATCTCGAACAAATGACAATCAAGGCTCACCACGCATTTAGGGGGGAAAACTGGGATAAAGCGCTTAATTACTACATTGCATTGCAATTGAATGCGCACCTCCGATCTTCGCCATTGGAAGCCATCGCACACTTTGACAAAGCTACTGATGCATACTACAACATAGTAAATCCTACGAAGGAGCAGACACAGCGATATTTGAATGCACTTTATAGGAAGGGGCATGAATGTATTTGGCTGGGAAGGAATCAAGAGGTAATATTATTATTTGAAACGGGGAAAGACTTAATTACTGCTTCAAGTGATAAAATTGCGGAAATCGAATTAAATGCATTTCTAGGCAACCTAGGTAACTTGGGTTCAGGAAAGTACATTGAAGCGCTTAAATATGCAGAAAAAGCATTAGCAGTCTTAGAAGAGGTAGAAAAAGAGACCAGAGCAAATTATGAAGATTTACGAGTTTTAGTATATCAGGCACTCGTACATGCATACCATTATTCTGATGAATATCGTAAAGAGATAGATTATGGTCTTAGTGCTTTGGAATTTTTACAAGATCCTACAAAAAGTGATAAAACGACAGGCGGGCCTGTTTGGACAATTATTCAGGTTTGGATTATCATGGCTTCTGCCTTGATCGGAGATACTATTGTAGGTAAAAAATGTGAAACCGACCTATTGCGTTTTTTAAAGATTGAAAAACCATCTGCTGCTTTACATATTTGTTATTTCGGATTGTGTGTCTATTACGCCAATATTGCAGATTGGGAACAGGCATTAAAATATGCAGATTTGTCTAGAGAAATTGGACGTCAACTAGGTATTACCTTAGCTTTAAATGCAGTCTTAAGCGTGCAAGGCTACATTTACTCTTTGCAAAATAAAAATAAAGAAGCAGAAGTCCTTCTTGATAGAGCTTACGAGATGGATAAAGAAGGAGATTTCATTTTCTTTGCATCACGAAGTCTTGATTTCCTCTGTCAGGGGTATATTAATCTCAAAAAAATCGAACGGGCGAAAGCTATTGTCGATAGGATGTTTGAACTTGCTGAGAAACAGAAGCACAAAGTTATGGAAGTCTATGGATGGAGGTTTAAAGCTGAAATTGACAGGCTTGAAGGTAAAGTTCCGCCAAATGAAGTGGAAGATGAATTCAAAAAAGCGCTCAATCTTGCCGAATCAATGGGAATGCTTCCCGAAGTTGAACGGATTCGGACAAGCATGGCCATCCATTAAACGTATTTAGCGAACACAAGAGAGATCATTGATATCGATACCTTATTAACCTCCCTACAAAAGGAAAACAGGATATGCAGGATCGCAAGCGGCAGGATATGAACGATAAATGTAACTTCTTACCCTGCTTTAAAATAAAAAGTAATTGACATCATCTTCCTAAAATCCTTCATATCCTGCCGCTTGCGATCCTGCATATCCTGTTTTCCTTTTGCAGCGAGGTTAACCAATGATCTCTCTTGTGTTCTCTGTGGTAAAAGATATTTTAGGTTGATGATTTGTTATTTTCGGCGTTGAACGGATTCGGACAAGCATGGCCATCCATTAAACGTATTCAGCGAACACAAGAGAGATCATTGCTATCTTGTTATTTCTTAAAAAAAACAGGATATGCAGGATCGCAAGCGGCAGGATTTGAATGATAAATGTAACTTCTTACCCTGCTTTAAAATAAAAAGTAATTGACATCATCTTTCTATAATCCTTCATATCCTGCCGCTTGCGATCTTGCATATCCTGTTTTCCTTAACACAAGAGAGATCATTGCTATCTTGTTATTTCTGAAAAATAACAGGATATGCAAGATCGCAAGCGGCAGGATTTGAACGATATATGTAACATCTTACCCTGCTTTAAAATAAAAAGTAATTGACATCATCTTTCTATAATCCTTCATATCCTGCCGCTTGCGATCTTGCATATCCTGTTTTCCTTTTGCAGCGAGGTTAACCAATGATCTCTCTTGTGTTCTCTGTGGTAAAAGATATTTTAGGTTGATGATTTGTTATTTTCGGCGTCTGAATCTAAAATTATGGTTCTCCACATAGTTTGGAGCTTGATGCACTGTTCCTGGTTTAGCTGTGGAAGGACCACGAAACAGTCATTGTTTTTCTCGAAGGCGGCAAGGGTCCAGTTGGCTGAGCCAAAAACAAGAGTCTCCTGATCAATGAGCACCATCTTGTGGTGCAGTAGACCTGAGCCCTCGTTTAGACTCACGGGGATTCCTTCTTCTCTGAGTAATTTTGTGACTTTGCTGCTCACTCCATTTGATGAATTGCGATCCAGAGCGACTTCAACTTGTATCCCTCTTTGGTGTGCTTCTATGAGCTCTTGTGCTAGGTCTATGCGGGTCCAGGTGAACATAGCAACCTGAATAGTTTTCTGGGCGGTTCTAATCAGTTGTTTTATCCTTGCAACAGCATCTTTGTCATCAGGAAGAAGCCACAATTCAGGATTTTGGCCATTTATCGAAAATGAGCGGTGTGTATATTCATATTTCAATCCTGTATGGATCATAGATTCGCTCTTTTGACGTAAATACGCAGCCATTTCTGGAGAATAAAATCCTGCGACTAAGTTTCCATGAATCAGTAAAGATTGGGGCGTCATATTTGCAGATCCTAACCATACCCTATTGCTATCTGTTACTAGAATTTTGATGTGCATGATCCCTTGACCACGTCGTTTGTAGGTTTTTACTTGTGACCCCAGGCGCCGTTCCACTCCAACAGAGGCCTCAGGATCACAAATAACTGTCACATCGATCCCTTCACTAGCCTTTTGCTTGAGGTTTGAAATCAAGGTCTTATCCGTCAGGCTATAAATTATCAAAAGGATGGACTCATGCGCCTCATTTATAGCTTGGCTAAAAGTCTGTTTAAGGTCATCATCGGCTTGATTTGAATAGAGAATAATTTGTTGATCTGTTTGAGGGAGCGAAACAATGCTTGAAATGTTGAATTTAAGAGCAGTGAAAAGTACGATTCCAAATAGAGCTAATATGACCGTTTTTCGAAACTGTTTCATAGCTTAGCATTCATCTCTTGCATGAATTGAAGAAGGCCTGTGTATCTCTTTTTGACTTCATCATTTTTAACGGCGATCACCAATGCTTTCGTTGTGCCTATCAGGATGACCAATTTTTTTCCTCTTGTGACACCTGTATAAAGCAAATTGCGGTGAAGCAATTTGAAGTGCGTTGTGTGGACTGGCATGATTATACAGGGACATTCACTTCCCTGGTACTTATGGACTGAAATTGCATAAGCTAAAGACAATTCATCGAGATCATTGAATTCATATATGACCTCACGATCGTCAATGGTTACAATCAGTTCCTGTTCGCCATGGTCAATGTCAGTAATTAGACCTATATCACCATTGAAGACCGTACGCGTATAATTATTTCTTAGCTGCATGACCTTGTCACCTAGGGCAAATCGTTTTCCGTAGCGGTACAATGGTGTATTTTTCGGATTTAAGGCTTCTTGAAGGGCTACGTTTAGATTTTCTGTACCAATAATTCCTTTTTTCATAGGTGCCAGTACCTGTATGTCCTTTAATGGATCAAAATTATACTTCTTTGGAACTCGTTGTGTTACCAATGCAATGATCGACTTCAAAACATTTTCTGGCTCCTGTTCTTCGATAAAAAAGAAATCGCTGTCAGGTCTTTTTTTCGAATAGGGGACTATTCCCTGATTGATTTTGTGAGCATTAGTGATGATATCAGATCCGGCGGCTTGTCTATAGATTTCGTTTAAAGTTGTGACCAGAAGGTAGCGCGAAGTGATAATATCCTTTAAAACATTTCCAGGACCTACACTTGGGAGCTGATTGATATCGCCAACGAACACGACTCTTGCCTTTGTAGGAATTGCCTTCAACAAGCTGTACATGAGATAAGTATCAATCATGCTTGATTCATCAACGATAATAAGATCGCATTCAAGAGGAGAGTCGCGATTCTTTTTGAATCCTCCTTTGAAATCAAATTCTAAGAGGCTATGAATTGTCGAAGCCTTTTTCCCTGTGATTTCGCTCATTCGTTTGGCGGCCCTTCCAGTTGGAGCAGTGAGCAATATTTTGTCAGTTAATTTTTCGGTAATTGCCAAGATTGCCTTTGTGATGGTGCTCTTGCCGGTTCCTGGACCTCCTGTAATGATGCAAATTTTGTCCTCAAGAGCATTACCTACGGCACTTTTTTGATTTTCACCAAGCTTGATTTTGAGCGTTTCTTCAACCCAATCAAGAGCTTTTTGCACATTTACAGTCCGAAGGTCGGCAATCCCTTTCTTGATCCTCCTTATTTCACGCGCTATTCCCGACTCCGTAACAAAAAGAGACTTGCTCCAAACAAAATCTTGCAGGGTTGCATCATAAACCATTTTTTCAATTTCAATGCAGTCCTCTTTTTTCAGTTGATCCATTCCGTAGTCGATCAGTGTTTGAGTGACTTGAAGGGTTTCGATAGCGTGAGCAAAAAACTCAGTGAGAGGATAACAAACATGACCATTCTTTGATAATTCCGCAAGAATAAACTCAAGACCAGCAACAATGCGCATAGGGGAGTCCTTGGCAATGCCCATTTTTCCTGCAATATCATCTGCGGTTTTGAATCCGATGCCATGGATATTACGTGCTAAAGTATAAGGATTTTCCTTGACCACTTCAATGCTCTTATTGCCATACGTTTTAAAGATTTTTTGCGCATAAGTGGGACTTACTCCATGGGATTGCAAAAAGATCATCACGTCGCGGATAGATTTTTGATCAGACCAGCAAGTAGTAATCAGTCCAATTCTTTTTTTGCCTAAACCCGCAACCTCTTTAAGCCTTTCGGGCTCTTTATCTATGACATGGAGAGTATCAACCCCGAAGGTATCCACAATCCTCTGCGCATAAGTCGGTCCAATTCCTTTGATCAACCCAGAACCCAGGTATTTTCTAATGCCATTGACATCTGCTGGGGTTTCAACCTGATATTTTTCAATTTCGAATTGATTTCCATACATGAGATGCGACTTCCAAAAGCCGAAGCAACGTATGGACTCGCCGGGTTGGACGGAAGGCATAAATCCCACAATACAAGTGAGATCCGACTTCTTAGATTCCTGTAGTTGAGCAACAGTAAATCCTGTTTCAGGATTTTGAAAGGTAATGCGTTCGATGTATCCAAAGATATTGTTCTTCATGAAGTTAGTCATTCTATGATAACGGAATTTCTTTTACAATATTAGACTTAAAGATTAAAAGGAAAGAGGAGGTAATATATATGAAAAAATTGATTTTTGGATTATTAATGATGACCCCAATGCTCTATGCTGAAGGAGATTTCTGCGAAGAAGACAAGCCTTGCGACGAAAAGCCAAAAGCTGAGAAAAAAGTACCACCAAAAACTGCCCAACACTATGTCCAAATTGAAGACATGGATGAAGCGGACAACACCGTCACATGGCCCGGCAAACTTGAAGATTCTTTTAACGATGCTTTGACACGATAATGGTCATTTTGTGTATAATAGCTGCATGCCATTATATACAAAAGAAAGTCTAGATAATCTACGTCAACGCATCGACCTCGTTGAAGTGATGTCCCCTTATGTGGAATTCAAGCGCTCTGGAGCTGCCTACAAGGCCCTCTGCCCATTTCATGACGAAAAAACACCTTCATTTATGATTCAGAAAGGGGACCGTCACTATCATTGCTTCGGTTGCGGCGCACATGGTGATGCAATCCAATTTCTTATTAATCACTTGAAAATGAATTTCATGGACGCTGTGACTTATCTTGCTGAAAAATTCCATGTTCATCTCGAAGTAATTGAAGGGGGCGAAGAATACAAGGGACCAAACAAAACAAAAATGAGAGAGGCCCTCCAAACTGCTTGTGAATTTTACCATTTTTATCTCCTACACACCCCTGAAGGACAGGAAGCACTTAAATATCTCAACTCACGCGGCATTGACCTCGACTTCATTAATCGATTCCAAATTGGCTTCGCACCAAACGTGCCAGGAATTTTTAGAAAAATCATGTTCGAAAAGAAATTTTCTGATGAAATCCTTATGGGTGCAGGACTCATTGCAGAATCAAACCATGGAGGCTATCGGGACTTTTTTTCCGACCGTATTACCTTTCCGATTCACCACGCCACAGGTACTATGGTGGGATTTTCAGCAAGGAAATACAAGGAAGAAACCTTCGGCGGCAAATATGTAAATACCCCTGAAACACCACTATTTAAAAAATCACGCATCCTATTTGGACTCCACCATTCCCGTCGTAGAATCGCTAAAGAGAGAAAAGCTGTCGTTGTTGAAGGTCAAATCGACGCCCTAAGGCTCATACATTCGGGTATCGATATTACCGTTGCCTCACAAGGGACTGCCTTCGGAGAGGGTCACGTGAAGGAATTGATCTCTCTTGGTGTGAACAGAATTTATTTATGCATGGACTCTGACAATGCCGGAAAAGAAGCTGCTGTGAAAACTGGCGATTTATTCCAAAAGGAGGGGGTCGAGGTCACTGTCCTTCAACTTCCTGAGGGCCTAGACCCTGATGCATTCATCCTTAAAAAAGGTGTCGACAGCTTCAAAAATCTCATGGATACCAGCGGGGATTACATAACCTTCCTAGTCGACCATTATTCAAAAGTCATCAATATTCAGACGCCAGCCGGAAAAAATGAGCTTGTAGAGCATATGGGGAAGCAAATCAGGCAATGGAAGCAACCCTTGATGGTCCACGAATCCCTTCGGAAAATGGCGCATCTGCTTCATGTTCCTGAAGAAATGGTAGGACTTAATCAACATTTTATTCCTAATATACATATTAGAAAGTCGGGTAATGTAGGCATTCACCAGATTAATCCCAACCGCATTCTTGAAGCCGATTGCCTGCGCTGGCTTCTTCGGATGCCGTCATTAAAATCTCAATTCCTTGCTACTGCGAAAATGAATCTGTCACCTGAAAATTTCCATGATCCTATTTGCTCCAAATTATTTCAGAAATATCTCGATCATCCCGAGCTAGAGATTTTAGATGTCATGGCCGATGATGAGGATCAAATTTTGGTCACGGAGCTCATGGAGAAAAAAGTAAATTTAGAAAAGGCCGAGGAGCATTTCCTTGATACCATACAGAAGATACTCCATCGGAATTGGATGGTAAGGCGCCAGGAGCTTACTCAACGGATGCAAGATCCCTCCCTAAGTATGGACGACTGTATGATCCTTGCAAAAGAGTTCGATGCCCTGCAAAAATCACCCCCAAAGGTACAATGATTAACTATGGAAACTATAAGACCAAAATATCTGTACAAAATCATGTCAAATAAGATGTGGCATGCATCGCAAGAGAGAATGACGCTTGTTCTTTCGCCAGATGACAGTGCCTTCATTCACCTTGCAAAAGACGATCAGCTCAATCACGTCATCACTAAATATTGGGCAGATGCCCCAGATTTTGTTGTTCTAAAACTAGAGACGGCCAAACTCGAAGGAAATCTTGTTTATGAATCGAATCCCGGCGGCAATAATAAGTACTATCATCTATACAAAGGACATATCCCCTTTGCATCTATCATCGAAACCAAGACCTTTCCTCACGACTCCACTGATTTCTGCTGTGGAGATTAATTTATACTCCTAGTTCCTTTTGGAGTATGGAATCGAGCGCTTTGACATCTACGATATAGTCGTGGAAATCGTGGATGAACTTGCCTGGATAGGTTCGAACTTGGTTCGACATTAAATTGTTGTACCTCAATGGAATTGACTCGGAAATTTCTTTGAAATCATGCATGTAACTCATAATGATATCAGATAACTCAACAACAAAAGCGCCCTGCGTCGCAAACACCAGATTTGCAAGCCCAGCTCCATGAGGCCCCACAATGACCGAAGCCTCAGAAAAAGTCTTTATCTGATCTACAATACTCAAATTGCCCGGAATTACCCTCTCAAACTTATACTTGTCAAGAATTTCCAATACCTCTTTTTCATTGTGCATATTCCGACCAGATACATCTTCTCTCGAAACATATATCCGCCTTCCAGTCTGGGGAACAAAATGCTTTGCAACCTTTTCTCTGAGCCATTCGCATGCAGGCTTTATTCCATAGGTCCCGCGAACATTCACCGGAACAATAAGGTCCTCACATTCAATCATCGAATTTGCAGGGGCTTTTATTAGGCGATCTTCTTTGATATCAAGAATATCAAAGAACTCACGTTGGAATTTATGAAGATTCTCATTGACCAATAAAGGAAGTTTTTTTAGTTCGGGAGCATTTTCAATAAGCGACAGCCTCATAAGGTATCGATTGATCCAATGGCAGTAGTTTTCATCTCCCCCGAGGAAAATACAGGTCTGAGGAACATGAAATGTTGGGGCGGGTGGTTCCTCAATAACAGCATGTTTGATATCTGTGGTTACTCTGTCGTTCACAATAGAAAGAGGATTTAAATTGCGTTGTGAAAGTTCGATCCAACAAATTTTGTCTTTGTCGAATAATATCCATCGCTCTGTAAAGAGTCTAACATTGCGCAGCTGTGCAATATGGGGGAGGATAAAGTCATTAGAGGCAAACCTACCCACCTGATAAAGTTTATATTTCTCCGAAAGGGGCTTGAAGCAAAGAAAAGCAGCAGCTGGGGTGTTTGCTTTCAGAAGCTTTATCCCATAATCATAGAGTTTTTGCCGTTCAGATGCATCCATTTCTTCACTTTCGCAAAGTCGATATTATTAATCAACAGCTTTTGCATGTAAGATTAGTTAAAAAACAAATTTGACAAATTAAATTAAAAAGCATTATAATTAGTTAACTGAAGAAATAGGAGTGAGGGATTTTTATGAATTTTAACCATATTACGAATTTAAATAATGTTCATGAAACGGCAGCTTCAAGAGTTCAGACTTGGGTAGCAACCAAAGTCGATCTTTCTGGCCATACTGTTTCTGCTGACCCGGCAAAATTTACATTTAAAAGTTTAAGTCAATCTCAAAGGGCCCTGGTTATAAAAGCCTTTAGTGAGGGTGCAATAGAAGGCAAAGTAACATTTTCTGCAAAAGAATTAAAACAAGTCGACGCTCTTCTTGCCGGCAAGGTAAAAGAATACAAGAAAAACTTTTTTGCTACCGCTGTAAAGGGAATGGGAGGCGATAATCGCATAAAGGAATATGAAGTACAATCAAAAGTTGGTGAGTCAATTAGAAATGGACAACTCAATAACTACATAAACTCTGCAGCGGGAAGACTTAATGACACGAATGCAAAATTTGATAAAGCATCCCTTACTAAAGAGTACAAAAAATTGGCAGAAACAGCTGTAGCATTTGCATTTGCAGTGATAATGACTCAAAGCTCAAAATCTGGCGTTTCTCTAACTGGATTTGAAGGATTTGAGAGGCTTAAGGAAATGAAGAACAATTTAGATTCTAAAGATAAAATAATAGACCATAAAAATGACACAAGGGAATTGGCCGGATTAAGTGATAAGGCAAATAATCTTATTGGACGATTACAAGAATTAAAAATGTTTTTAAAAGCTGATGCAAATACAACAGAACAGGGAAAACTAAAGGAAGCATTGTTTTCAGAAATCAACAAAGTCGCAAAGGAATTAGGTCTAGACAAGGAAGCTATGGACAGCCTAACTAAAACTTTAGAGGCGACTGATCAAAAATATACTCAGGCCCTTGACAAAAATTTCACCGAAGGAGTGAAAGCTCGAGAACAACAATCAAAAATTGATGATAAAAATGCTAAAGAGAGTCAAGGAAAAGGCGACTATGGAGCTTTGAAGAGAGCCGGCGGTAAAAAATTTATTTAAAAGCAGTTAATTTTTTAATGGAATTCTTGGCATGGCTTCAAGTTGGTAGGTGTCGCCTATTTTGCGATGCAGGAAGTGGTGATAGCCTAGGCCGGCAATCATGGCGGCATTATCAAGGCTAAGACCTTTAGATGGCCAAAACAGGTTCAAATGAGGAGCAGCCTCGGCAAACATACGGCGCAACTTCTGATTGTTAGTAACACCCCCCCCAAATATGATGTTTCGAGCCCCCTTTTCTGAGGCGGCAAGAATAGTTTTCTTGATCACATCGGTAAATACACTATGTTGAAATGAGGCAGCCAAATCGCATTTATCTGCCTCAGAAAGGGTGTTTACCCCTTGACCGTTCTGTCCCTTGACTGCATAAAGAACTCCCGTCTTAATGCCGCTAAATGAGAAATCCAGGGGATTACTCTTCACTCGTCCCGTCTTCAATGGGTATTTTTGATGATTTCCAACTTTCGATAGCCTTTCAACGTGAGGGCCTCCTGGATAAGGAAGGTCCATAACACGAGCCACCTTATCAAATGCTTCACCCAATGCATCATCAACTGTTTGCCCTAGTAGCTCGTAATTACCAATTCCCTGCATATATACCAAATGAGTGTGGGCTCCAGACAAAACGACGCCAAGGCACGGGAACGAAAGGGGAGTGGCATGAGACATCAAAGCGGCATATAAGTGAGCCTCCACATGATTGACTCCAATATACGGGACGCCAAGAGCTAATGAAAGAGCTTTGGCGGCATTTAAACCCATCAAGATAGCACCCATAAGTCCTGGACCATAGGCAGCGGCGATCAAATCGATATCACTCAACTGAATACCTGCCTCGATCACTGCTTTGTGAATGATATGAATGATAACATCCGCATGACGTCGAGCGGCAACCTCGGGAAAAACCCCGCCATAGGGCTCATGTAGCTTTTCTTGGGATGCTACGACATTCGAAAGAATCTCAATCCCGTCCCGAACCACCGAGCACGCGGTCTCATCGCATGTGCTTTCAATACCTAATACTAACATATAGTAAAAGATTTTACACTAAAGTAGAATTTTTGACATTAGAAAATAGAGGAATTTCAAACCAAAACAGCGACCCTTCTCCTTCAGTTGAAGAAAATCCGATAGTTCCATTCATTAACTCCACCAGCTGTTTGCAAATTGCCAGTCCTAGTCCGGAGCCGCCAAACTTTCGGGTCATGGAAATATCCCCTTGAGAAAATTTTTGGAATAATTTACTTTTGTGTTCCTCAGAAATTCCCAAGCCTGTGTCGTAAATCTCAAACAATACCATATCTTGATTCTTTTCATGTTTTTTACAGGTAACTTCAATGAGGACATATCCCTCTTTGGTGAATTTGATAGCATTTCCGATCAAATTAATGAGAATTTGCCGCATACGTACCGGATCAAAAACCTGTTGTGTCGGGGCCTCTGGAGCATACCTCAAAATGAGCTCGATATTCTTTTCATGGGCCTTCACAGACAAAAGGTCCCAAAGTTCATGAGTTAGATCGCTCAAGTCATAAGGAATCGGGTCCAATTTGAGCTCTCCAGCCTCAATTTTTGAGAAATCGAGAATATCATTAATGGTATCTAAGAGAATTTTCCCAGATAAATTGATTCTCTGAACATATTTTTCCTGTTTTTCGTCTAGAGGTGTAGACATGAGCAACGAGGTCATTCCAATGACCCCATTAAGAGGGGTGCGGATTTCATGACTCATATTGGCAAGAAATGCACTTTTGGCTGCATTGGCTTCCTGGAGCTTGATTTCGGTGAGTTTTCTCTCCGTAATGTCTGTTGAAATTCCACCTAGAGCAAATAATTGACCCATGACATCAAAAAGAGGGAATTTCACGGAAAGATAGGTGTGATTGCCAACGACCTGTTCACGCGAAAATGCCTTTTTCGTGGCGATCACCTGGCGATCATCAGCCCGCATCTGCTCAGCAAGGTGCTCAGGGAATATTTCCATATCTTTATGGCCAACGACTTTTTTCCTGTCTTGGTCAAACACTTGGAGAAATTGATTATTGATATCGAGGTATCGACCTCTAAGGTCTTTAATGTAAATAGGGGAGGCGGAATTGTCAACAACAGAACGGAAGCGCTGTTCGGCTTTTTCGGTCGCTTTCACCTGGTAATATGCCGATTGAGCAAAATAAACCCCCAAAAAAGTGGTGCTGGAGAGAAATACTCCCAAAATAAGGACAAATTTTGGGAGCGAACTGATACTTTTATCAATTAAACTCTTTAGAGGACTCAAAATTACAGTTAATTTTTTACCCTGAACATCGATCTGCTTTCCCTCGTTGCTTAAGGTGCCCTCCACAATGGTAACAATATAGTTTTGAAGGGTATCCTGCGCAAGCAGCCCATTGACCATCGATTGGATACTGAAATAGCCCGATATTTCTCCAATAAGAACATTTTTAATATAAACAGGAATATGGACAGGCACACCGTCATTATTCCCTGCTTCAGGAACAACCCATCGTTCCTTAGATTTAAAATCTGTCCAAGCAATAGTTTGAAGGCCTTTTTCAGGTTCAACATATATGGAGGCATCTTGCTCCCATTCATTTTTGGGGACGCCCCCTCTAATTTCCCATCTTGCCGCGATGTTTTGCAACGATTTAATTCTATCATCAACATAGGCCTGAATTGTCAATTTTACTTGCTCAACTTCCTGGTCATTAAGTCTTTGGAATTGAACATGTTCTTCACCAGTAAGCGCTTGCCACAAGAAGAAGGATGTCAAAAAAACACCACATGTTGTAGGCAACGGTAGAAATGGCGGCAATGCTTCTTGATAATTCTTCATGTATGTCCAAGCATATACGACAGTGGCTATTGCTGTTAAAAAAAATTCAAATGACGAGCGATTGTCTAACTGTGTGAACGCTGCCCAGCCTGGAGATGGATCAACACCTACAAAAAAGGTTGTAATAGAAAGGATGTTCAATGCCACAACGACAGCTCCCATAATTCGTATAATTATAGGAAATTTTTGAATGCTCATGAGGATCATAGCAATTCCAAGCAAAAAGAAGCAGAGCCGCGTATCCGGAGGCATCGTCCCAAGAAGACTATAGATAAGAACTCCTAAGGCCGGGAAAATAACCGGTGTATTAATTTTCATAGCCGCAAGCAGGATGGCAAGGCCGCTCATCAGAAAGCCAATAGTGGTATTCCAATCCATAGGGCTGAGCAGAATGACCAGACATCCAAAGATCTTAAGAATAAGTATCGCTTTTTCGCCCGGAGGGTAATAAGTTGTCGACATATTCCATCAGTATTTATATTCAAATATATCCATCTATCAATAAAAAAATCTTTTGTCAAGAATTAAAAAAACGAACGTGTGAATCCAATTAATCGAGTTGTTTTCACATACAATTCATTATTAATAATAAATCCGTGATAATATACGATTTAATAAAGTATTTTAAAATAAATAGTAACATGTTATAATAAAGGTAACACTAAAGAGGATATAAAATGTCCATAAGAAATGGTGTCAATATTTCAATTCCCTGGGCTATGAATTATATAGGTGATTACGCTAAAAAGGGCATAGAAAAAGTTCGAGCAAAATATGACACTGCTACAGCAAAATTGGGACAGCATCGCATGGATCGCACTGCGAAAAACCCGGAACTAGAGAAAAATTCAAGGTTTTCTCAAAGACAAACCGTTAAATTAGATCCAAGTAAACTCGGCATTGCCGACGCAAAAGCCGCTAAACTCGCAAGCGGCCCCCCAAAAAAACCACTTCCACCTCTTCCTAGTGGAAATATAAACCAAGTTCGTGTCCAAGCAAAGACCGCTGAGTCATTACCCCGAAATATTTCAAATCAACCAGTTGCAAATGGCCCAGACATAAAGGCAGAAACGGCTAAAAAGATCCAAAATGCCATAGAAAATCTCGATGGAGACATTGATCAAACACACTTTGAAAAGTATGGGGTATCTCAACAAAAAGGAGAGATTGACGGCGTTAAATACGAAATTAACTACTATAAGAAAGGTGCTTATAACGGCGCCAAAACCGAAGGATTTATCGTCCGCCTCGATACAGCTTATAAGGCAATAAGGGAAAAATTCGCGGGAGATGAAAAATTTTTACAAATTTTTGATAAACTTTATAACGAATGTAAAGGTGACATCAACAAAAATTGCCAGCTTGATGTTGAGACGATGAAAGATCCCAAAACTTCTATACCACACTACAAAAAGGCGCACGCGATTGCTGAGGAGAAAATTGCACAATTTCTTACAGATTCGGTCCATCTCAGAAACAGCGTTGGAACTCAAGGTGCAAAACCTTGCAAATTGGCCGATCTTCAACAAATGGAAAAAGACTACATCGTAAATCACGGTCGTCCAGTCGTAATTAATGTTTTTTTTGCCGGAGATAAAAAATTTGTGAGCGCTCAATTTCCCGAAACCAAACATGGAGAGGCGCTCCCAAGTTCCGTCCGTTATAAGGATGGTCTTTCAAATTATGTAACCACAGCTTTTGGCGAACTCAATGAAAATAATCAGGTCAATATTAGTTACCAAGCTGTAAGACATACAATCATTACCCCTATCGCCATCGAAGATAAACACACCCGTCAAGCAATGGGCGTAAATAATGTGAAACAATCGCTCAAAGACTGGGCAGATAAAAAGAAAACAGATAAAAACAACGGCGACACAAAAGAACAAGCAATCGAAGTAGATTTAAGAACGATGATGCTCCTTACACCTGTTGTCGGAGATGATTTCCTGAGAAACAAAAGCAACGGAAAATGGAAGGGAGAAGGAGAATACACACAGTTTAAAGAGAGTGCGCTTATTTTAGCATCTTTCAATAATCAAACGATAGATATTGGTACAGAAGGTAATCCAAAGTGGGTTAAAGTTAGTAGCTCAACAATGAATTTGGGGGTCAACGAAGTCGCTGCAAAGAACACTGTTCTAGGAGGAGTTGCACAGGGATTAACGAAATTATTAGGTCAACAGGGTAGGCAAGATGCACTTAACGCCAAAGGATTTCTAGAATTCCAAAGAGATATAAACAAATTTCTTGGCCTGGAAAATAAAGATGTCCCAAAAACAATGCACGAGCTTAACAATAATATCCAGAATGATTTTTCTGAATTACATGCTTCATATGGACAACTGCTTCAGCTCGATAAGGAAGGTAAAAACACGGATGATATCAAGAAAAAAATTGACAATTTAACTGGCCAGATCGAAAAAAAAGAAAAGGAATTAGGGAAGTTAAACTTAAAACAAGTCAATGAATTTAGTAAACAATATACTGGTGGAAATAATTTAAAAAGAAATCTCAACGAAATGAATGAACAATTGAAATTTATAAATGATCCAGAAAAACGGGATATTTATAAACTATTTTGCCGTGCTAAAGAGGTTTTTCTTACAGGCGATTTTGCTAAGTCCGATACAGTCATGGAATTTCAAAAAATCTATATTAACCTTCACTCAAAAATGTCTAATTGCATTGAATTCAATTGCAAAAGCGGTGAAGATCGATCAGGCAGAGTCGATGATGCCGTACAGGAAATGGAACTTAAAAAACTTCTCAACGGCTCAATTTCCGATGATGAAATCATGCATACCATCCATCAGTTTTCTGCCAGTCAAAACAACACTGAATGGAATTCCGGCGCTCGCGGCCTGCAAATATCGGCTGCTGTCAACGATAAGAGCATCGCAACCATTGATAACAAAAATTCAAAATTGGCAAAAGAAGTCTATACAGTCGCTAAAGAAATCAAAAATCCTTCAGTTGCTGTACGGGCATACATAGAAGATAGTAAAAAATATTTAAACTCCGTCAAATAGTCTTGCATATTTAATTTTCAGTATGGTATAATTGCTCTAACAATTAAATCGTATAGGAAATTATATGCAACCACCAAGTAAGAGTTCAATTTTAGTGCTAGGCCTGGCAATTTTTGCAATGTTCTTTGGAGCAGGAAATATCATATTCCCGTTATATGTCGGACAGTTGGCAGGGGAAAATTATTTCTGGGGATTGGCTGGCTTCTGTTTGACTGGGGTTCTTTTACCTTTCCTTGGTGTTCTCACTATGGTCATTTATGATGGGGATTATACTCGCTTTTTTGGTACATTAGGCAAAAATATAGGCTTTCTATTTACTTTAGCCTTGCTTTCCGTTTGGATTCCTCTTGGATGCGCCCCACGTTGCGTCACACTCTCTTTTGTTAACGTTAAGTCTGTCCTTGGCGATTTTCCGATTTGGATCTTTAGCTTAGCGTATTGCATATTGGTTTACGTAATCGCCTCCAAAAAAAGCCGAGCTTTAGATATTATTGGATATGTTCTCACGCCTCTTTTGCTTCTTTCGCTCGGATTTGTTGTCTTTGAAGGCCTGCGTTATTCTCCCGGAACTGGTCCATCTCAGATGACAGAAGGTTCGCTAATGCTTACTGGGCTTTATGAAGGATACTACACCATGGATCTTATTGCTTCCTTCTTCTTTACTTCTACCGTAATCGTTACTTTACGTGAGATTGCAAAGACTGAAAGCGACTCAAAGCATGTGATTGGCGTTGCCATGAAGTCTTGCGCGATCGGCATGGCTGTCCTCTCCGTTGTTTATATGGGATTGGTAGGAGTAGCTGCCGCTAATGCACACATTCTGGTAGGAGTCCCAAAAGATGAACTGCTCGTTAAACTTGTAACTGAGCTTCTTGGTCCTCAGATGCGTATTGTATCGACGATAGCCGTCGTTCTTGCCTGCTTTACGACTTCGATTGCTCTTCAAATCGTTTATTCCGATTTCTTGACCAACAACGTATTAAAAGGAAAAATCTCTAAGAAAACAGGTTCCTTGCTCACCTTGGCAACAACTTTTGGCATGTCGATTTTGGGCTTTAAAGGGATCAGCAATATAACTGGTCCGATATTGGATATATTTTATCCATTATTGCTAGTCCTCATTGTGTGGAATATCGCAATTAAGCCATTGTTGACACGTTATACCGGCGCCTATCAGGATATTCAGATCAAAGAGGTTTAACAATAACATCATCGCATGGACACTAGGAAAACAGGATATGCATGATCGCAAAGCGGCAGGGCATGAAGGCATACGCATCAACCTAAAATATCTTTTACCACAGAGAACACGAGAGAACACAAGAGAGATCATTGAGTATAAAATAGCTCTGTGCTCTCTCTGGTTTCTCTGTGAACTTGGTGTTAATTTTTTTTTAAAGTTGATGCGTATGGGATATGAAGGATTGAAAAAAATATGTTTATTTTTTTTGCAATATCATTCATTCTCATTCAAAATTATTTCACTAAAAGATTGCTAATGGACCTGTTGTATACGCAAAATACTAATGTGATTGGTCATAATGTTAGGCCGAGGCCGCCACTTGATCATATTACCTCAAAAATTGCCCGTACAAGGGCAAAATTTGCAAATTTTGTTGCTCCCGCTCTTAACAAATTTCCTTGGAAATTTTCGAATGAAACTGTAGCAGACCGCCTCAGAACCGTCTTGAAGCTTATCGTCGAAGGAAAAGAAATAGAGGAATGGCTAACCATCATCAAAAACACAGTTGGAACATCGGACGTAATCGAAACACGAATGGCAGGAAGTACTTCAGTTGCGACAGTTTATCTACCATACCTCAATTACGTAACTGAAAAATCCGAATTAGAAGATCGAGAAGAACTTAAAAAAGAGTTCAAAAAGAAAGAATTTCACACTTCTGATGTGGACATGAAAATCAGAGTCAAGTCAGGAGCCTCCTTAAACAAGCTTTTGAATCATAAGGAATGGTGTGTCAAGTATTCCGACCAAAACGTCATTATCCTTGCCATTGGAGAAGGAAAAAAACAGAGGCTTGATGTGGTTGTCTTTAAAACTCTAAAAGCTGATTTCGCTTTTTATGGCGACGATTTAACCATTAGTCTTGACGCAACCGACTTAAAAACTAATACAGTCATTGTCAGTAGCAAATATCCCTGGGAATGGCTGCGCGCACAAGCCTTTGGCCTCATTGGAAATGGAGGAAGACGAGTTCATGAATTATTCCCAAGACTTCTAGGCAAACTCCTCAAAGGAGAAGTTTGTACAGACAATATGGAAGTTGAGCTCTTCAATTGTTGGGTCACAGCCTATTACAACTTCAAGGCCCAAAAAAAACCTGATCCATTGAATTACATCCTGAATAAACAATGGGAGGATCACGAATCTGGAGTCGTGCTCTCACGCTACCTGCTTGCTCTCAGATTGCAGCAATTGATCCTTACCTACAGTAATGACAAGGTGTTGCTCAAGGAAGCGGCAAGCATTTATTTGCAGGGTGAAGTCCCTGCATGGATAAAATTTGCTTTTAAAGCGATGAACACTAATGAGAACAATATCGAATTAATTCATAAGTTCATCCAGCGTCTAGGACTAATTGCCTTAAGCCGCGGATGGGAGCATCCTTTCCAAGCAAAAATTATCTGGCATGGGGGTGAACAAGTCTTGAGGCTTCGTGTTAGAGGCGATTTTGGGAAAAAGGACCTGCTGCTCAAGTTTAATTTAAAAGATTTATTGGATACAATCGATGAAACTGACTCTGAGATACTTCGAGGATTCCTTCAATCGCTATCAATAGATGGAATCCGTTTGCGGGAGATGTCCGAAGATTATAAAAAATCACTTGCTGACGTAGGATTAAATTCGGATGCTGTCAAAAAATTACGAAAATCGTTTCAGTATGTAGATATGTCAGTCGATACTTTTCTGCATATTTTCACCATAGATGATATTGAAGATAAAAGTCTTAGTGAAGAGATGCTGTTTCGTATAATACAGGCCAATCCCAAAATACTTTCTGAATGGATTCAAAAAATGGATCGACCTGAATTTAAATCTCCCGAATATACTCAAGCTATCAGCAACTTAATTTGCGAAATACCTCATTTATTCAAAATGGAATGGATTCTGGCATTTTTAAGTTCTGAAAGATTTACTGCTAAGAAGCATCCAGAAGATCAATTATGTGCTTTTTTCTTCTCAAAAAATGCCGGTGTGCTTAATAAGATAAAATCTTTCGAAATTAGACAATTTTCTTTTAGCCTATTTTCCTCGCTTTTTCGGGCGATAAGTCCTTGGGACGAATGCTATCAAAAATGGTGGGTGGAAAAAGCCCTAAAGGACGACTCTTTGCTTGAACATCTAGAACAATCACAATATCAAGACTGTCTGCGATTGGTCAAAGGAAAAGAAGATCCCATTTTAGAGAAAATGATAGCGACAAAAAGAGGCATAGAAATGATCGTAGATTTTCAAAAGTCAGTTACCCCAAAACTTCTTTATAAAATGACTCAGAATGCTGTGAAAATTGACGACGGCTTTGAAATGGTTGAGAAGGTATTTGCTAAATTTAAAAATTGTATGAAGGATAATAAGCACACCAAGCTTTTAACCGAGTTAGCAACAAAAATGTTAATGCAACCCGGCGGAAATTTTAATCTGGTCCTTGCAATTAGCGATTTTTTTCAAATGAGCCCAATACGAGAGCACCTTCCTGATGCAGATAGCATCTCGAAATTAATCAAGGGCGGGCACTTCGATTGGATCTATAAGATGTTGGAAGAAACCAGTCCGGAAGATCTTAATAAACTAACTCCTGATGTCTATTCTAAAATTTTAAATGCAACCAAAGACGTAGAAAAAAAAGCCAAAGTTCTTCAAAAATGTCTGCTTGTTTCAGAGAAAATTCAATTCCAATGGGAAGCATGTCTTCAAGATGCAAAATTAAATATCGATGTATGGAGTCGATTGTGCATGCATGGGCAAGTGCTTCAAATTCCCGTGGAAAAAATAGCCGGAATAGTTATGACAACGTTACCAAAATATGCAAAAATTGCAAAAAAATTGGACCGAATAACGCACAATTATTTTATCAAGTTGATAACAGAACTTGATGTTCCCTTCAATTATGCCTTTTGGATGGCGCTCTATAAATCAAAAAAGGTGAATATTGAACACTTATGGGATTCTGGATTTGCTCTTTTAAAAAAATTTGGCCTTGTTCCTTTGGAACAATATAATACAACTTTTGCAAAAGATTTTCCTATATGGATGGAACAAAATTCCAAAAGGAATAATTTAGAACAGCTGCGAGAAATTTTGCGTGCTGCAGCCATTCCCATAAGGGGAAATTCGTTAATTAGAACCGTTCGATCATTAAAAAATAGTACATCAAAAGCAGCTGTTTGGGTGCTTGAGAACCCACCAGGCCTCGATTTCGCCATATTGCTCGTAGAAGGCATTGTGACACTTTACCTGCTTCATAGTGTATACAGACAAGGCAATATAGCAAGATTGCCTAAATTCATGATGATTTACGCTGCACTGATAGCTTGTTGCGTGTATATAATCAACAAGGCAAAGCAACTGGCGTAAGGTCATTCGTATCCTGTAATATTCTTTAGATTACAGCAGGTGTTATCTCTTTCTGAAAAATTAGTGATTTTGTAGAATATATACCTATATGGACCTATTATATACGCAAAATACTAATGTGATTGGTCATAATGTTAGGCCGACGCCGCCACTTGATCATATTACCTCAAAAATTGCCCGTACAAGGGCAAAATTTGCAAATTTTGTTGCTCCCGCTCTTAACAAATTTCCTTGGAAATTTTCGAATGAAACTGTAGCAGACCGCCTCAGAAGCGTCTTGAAGCTTATCGTCGAAGGAAAAGAAATTGAGGAATGGCTAACCATCATCAAAAACACAGTTGGAACATCGGACGTAATCGAAACACGCATGGCAGGAAGTACTTCAGTTGCGACAGTTTATCTACCATACCTCAATTACGTAACTGAAAAATCCGAATTAGAAGATCGAGAAGAACTTAAAAAAGAGTTCAAAAAGAAAGAATTTCACACTTCTGATGTGGACATGAAAATCAGAGTCAAGTCAGGAGCCTCCTTAAACAAGCTTTTGAATCATAAGGAATGGCGTGTCAAGTATTCCAGCCAGAACGTCATCCTCCTTGCCATCGGAGAAGGAAAAAAACAGAGGCTTGATGTGGTTGTCTTTAAAACTCTAGAAGCTGATTTCGCTTTTCATGGCGACGATTTAACCATTAGTCTTGACGCAACCGACTTAAAAACTAATACAGTCATCGTCAGTAGCAAATATCCCTGGGAATGGCTGCGCGCACAAGCCTTTGGCCTCATTGGAAACGGAGGAAGACGAGTTCATGAATTATTCCCAAGACTTCTAGGCAAACTCCTCAAAGGAGAAGTTTGTACAGACAATATGGAAGTTGAGCTCTTCCATTGCTGGGTTAATGCTTACTACAACTTTAAAGCCGAAAAAAAACCTGATCCATTGAATTTCATACTGAATAAACAGTGGGAAGACCACGAATCTGGAGTCGTTCTTTCGCGTTACTTACTGGCCCTCCGATTGCAGCAATTGATCCTTACCCATACTAAAGACCCTGTAATGCTTAGAGAAGCGGTAAATGTCAATTTAAAGGGAGATATTCCACTATGGCTTAATTCTATTTTTAAAGCCATGAAGGTTCACGGGGCCAATATCCAATCGATTCATAACATTATCGAACGGCTCGGTTATATCGCCTTATGTGAAGGATGGGAGGATAATCCCTTCACAGCAAAAGTAGTCTGGCATGGCGGTGAACAGGTCATGCGACTTCGATTCCGAGGCGACTTTGGAAAAAAAGACCTGCTTTTCAAGTTTAATCCAAAAGATTCCTTGAATCCAATAGTTGGTGTTGATCCCGAAATCATTAGAGGCATTGTTCGTTCGCTATCCTTTGAAGGTATACATTGTCGAGAGATGACAGAAGAGTATAAAAAATCACTTCTAAGCGCTGGCTTAAATCCAGATGCCGCCAAAAAGCTGAGAAAATCGTTACTTTGTTCCAACGGAAAAATTCAATTTGGAGGAAAAAAATCAATAGTTGCTCTTGAAATTGATGAATCTGATGATCCAAAGCAACTCATTGCGGCAGGAAATTTTGTCTTTGATAATTATAAGCATGATCCTATTAAACGTCTTAAGTTGTGTTGGAAGGTTGTCAGAAAGTCTTTGATTCATGCCGCTGATTTGGTCGAAAAACTTAGAAAGGCAGGAGAAGTCCCCCCTGAAGGATACGCGACTCTATTTAATGATGTTCTTAATGCTCGCAGCGATATTAGTATCTGCAAAGCATGCAACCCCTTTCCCGATATTGGAGACGATAATTGGCTTCTTTTGGTCCAGGAAAAGGGCTCCAAAAGAAAATTATTGGCAAAATTGATAGATACCGCAAACGTCTTAGGAGAGACTTTCCTGCAGATTTTTTCTTTTGATGATATTCAAGATCAAAGTCTGAACGAAGATATGTTGTATAAAATAGTACAAGCCAAACCTAAAACGGCTCCTCTATGGATCCAAAAAATGGATCGACCAGAATTTATTACACCTCAATATAAACAGGCTATAAGCAATATTATTATCGACATGCCCCACGCATTTAAATTGGAATGGTTACTTGCTTATTTTCGGTCAGAACGATTCGTTGCTAAGAAACATCATGAAGACCAAATGTGTGCGGTTTTCCTCTCGAAAAATATCGGTGTGCTCAATAAGGCAAAATTCCTCGAACTGCTGCAAATCCAAGAACCAACTCTGTGGCATACCGTAGCTAATGAATGCATCAGCCGCGGCGAAGTTCTCCCTCCTATTTTCAAAACAATCAAGGATGTCGACTCTCAAACCATTGTAACTTGCTATGAAATTATCGAAAGTACCGAGCCATCAGAAGTACTTCTTAAAAAACTTAAAAAAATAAAACTTAACGATACTCTTCGCGAGTCCGTTCTTGTACGACTTATTAAAAATTGGGACAAGAAAAAAGTCGATATACATCTCCTGGAGTTCTTTAATAGCCAAATTAAATGGAAAGAGATCTTCGAAAAAGCTCAATCAGCAAAAAGCATTTTACGCGAAATTAGACATTGTCCCTTTAGCCTCTATTCCTCGCTATTTAGAGCAATCAGTCCGCCAGACGAATGTTACCAAAGATGGTGGGTAGAAAAGGCTTTAAAGGAAGACTTATTACTTGAAAATTTAGAGCATTCACTTTACAAAGAATGCCTCTGTTTGGTCAAAGGAAAAGAAGAACCTGTTTTAGAGAAAATGCTTACAACAAAACGGGGCATAGAATTAGTTCTAGAAATTAAAGAATCAGTTTCTTCAAATCTACTTTATAAATTGACACTCCAAGCCATGAAAATTGAGGATGGTTCAGAAACAGCAGCAAAAGTATTTGGCAAGTTCAAAAATTATAAGAGGGATGAAAAAAACATTAAGCTCCTCACTGAATTAGCTATCACAACGCTTATGCACCCCAAAGGTAATATCGATCTTGTCATTGCTATTGGCGAATTTCTTAAAAAAAATCCAATAGGGGATTGTATTATTGACTCTAATGCCATCTCAAAATTAATCAAAAGCGGGCACCTCGATTGGATTCATGAGGTGATTGAAAAGGTCAAACTAACACCCGAGGTCTTTTTAGAAGTATTAAATGCAACGAAAGATCTCGAAAAGAGAGCCCAAACCATTCAAAAATGTATGTTAGTTTCAGAGGATATTCAATTACATTGGATGACACTCGTAAATAATACTAAACTATCGCCTCCTTTATGGGGACGAGTGCTAGTACATGGAGAAAAACTCTGGAAGAATGTCGATGTATCTAAGATCAATATCGCGAGATGTGCCATAGTAAACTTGCCGAAATATGCCAAAATCCCAGGTAAATTAGATAAAGATGTTCAGAATTATTTCATTCAATTGCTTTCGGGAAGCTATAAGAATTATCGCATGGAATTGTGGGAGGCTCTTTATAATTCAAATAAAATGCCATTACAGCAATTGTGGGACTCCGGATTTAACCTTTTACACGAATGTGATTTACACAGCAGTAACTTAGTGCATTGGATCGTCGAAAATTGTAAAGGGAAAGATATGGCAAAGCTCATGGAGTTTATTCAAGAATTAGGACCCTCTGCACTCGAGGTAGATCACTTTAAAAATTGGATAAAAGAATTAGTGGTAAAAGGAGATCCGCTGACTAATAAATTTATTAAAACAGATCCCCATATGCATTATCCATTCACTAGAATGGCAAAGGAGACGTGTCCTGACGTTGCTGCAAAAGCTCTGCTTTGGGTTAATGACGTCTACATGAACAGCCCCATATCTCGCTTTTTTACTAACATGGGATCCTTCTCAATTTTTTACTTTCTTTATGTAAGGGGAGTTGCGGGTTTAAATTACCCAATGGCCGTTGTAATCTTCATGCTTCTATTCGGCTTCGGAAACTTCATTTATCTACTAAAACAAGGAACCCAAAATTAATTTTATAACAAATTACAGGTAATGAGAATATGTTTGTCCAAACTATTCTAACAGAGGCACGAGCCGCATTTCCAAAAAAAATTACAACGCAAAGGAGCAAAAGGCGTTAGAGTAGAGACGGGTGTTTAGCCCGTCTCTACTCTAACGCCTTTTGCTCCTTTGCGTTGTATTTTTTTTTTGGAAATGCGGTTAGAAATATTTCGAATAGTCTTTTGAAATATATTGTGAGGCAATTGCTAGTGCTGCTAGGGAGGCTGTATCGGTTCTTAAAATGTTCTCGTGCAGCTTAACGCCTCGTGCCCCTAAACCAACCAAAATCGCTATCTCGGCATCAGTAAAACCAGATTCTGGGCCCACAAAGAAGATCAAATCATTAGTTCTTGCTTGATTTCTTAAGACCTCCGCAAATGGCGGAGCTTCAGGTAAAATATCTCCGAAAAAGGCATTGCCTTCAATCTTTGACCATTTGCTTAACAGAGGACGCAGTTCTATTCTTGGCAAGTATAGCCTTCCACACTGCTTCATAGCTGATATTACAACGCTTTGCATACGTCCCACCTGATCCTCTGTAAGCTTTTTGCGCTCACTCGTCTCACCCGGGAACAACAATAGTTCGGTCATTCCCAGTTCTGTTCCCTTTTCAATGATGAAATCCAATCGATTCATTCTAGGAACCGCCTGGGCCAAGATAAGCTTTACATTAGATTCTGGAGAATGGTTGACACTATGCACCAACAATGCAGCACTTTTTTTTGCCAAGTTACTGATTTTTGCTGTTGCTAGATCGCCACGCCCATTAACAATCTCTACCGCATCTCCCTCGCGAGCACGCATAACATTGACCAAATGATGGAATTCTGTCCCCTGAAGCACGACTGTACTATCCTCTAACAAAGGTGAGTCTGAATAAAATCGATTGTCCGGCATATTACTCTGGGGTCGTTATAATAATTTTATGGTCCTGCAATACCCCATGCAAATTGAGTCTGTGTCCCGCTTCATCTGCCAAATACATTCTTCGGCTATACTCGCGGAATCGATGTCTTAATACCTCTTCCCACTGTTGCAAGTTAATTGTAGATTTATTCAATTTCGCCTCATTAATATGATGCTCAACATAGGCATTTTCCAAACTTTGCGGATCAATCAACTCTAAATTCCACGCCAGCGCCTCTTGCTCACCCTTAGGGGATGCTATTAATATGATTGTTAGATTATCCTGTACAACATCCAAAAATAAACGACTTACATCTTGTGCATAAATAGGTTTCGTATAATATGCTAAACCATTCTTCAGGTGAATATCTTCGTTGTTCAAAAAAGCATATGTTTGTGGATTCAAATTGTTGCTATATTTCTCCGGAAAAAATACCTGAACCTGAATTTCCTTCTTTATTGATAAAAGTTGCTTCCTAAGAAAATCGATTCGCATATGGTCGGCATCTGGATCATTTATGTCCTCCTGGGCATACTTCAAAAATGGAATGGCAATTTTTTTCCACTTCTTCGGAATCATAAAGCTCACTTCATCGGAATGCTCTTTTGAATCAACATTTTTAAGTGCATCAAGTTCCTCAGAACTAATTTTATTCAGGTCAAAAGCTAATTTTAGACCTTTTATCTTTAATTGTTTAATTTCTTCTTCTGGCCCACTGACTGTCTGGAGTAATCTTTGCGGCCATACATCCAAAACTTCATAACCTTTTGGAGCATGCCCAATCGGATGAGTGATAAGAATTGGAATTTTGTCAGTGACAAGGTTATCGAGTTTAATCACGAATTCAGAATGGCTTACGCTATTTATGTGCTGAGAAAGATCTACAGATGGTTCCAAACTCACTAGATTCTTTTTGGTGACTTGTACAATCCAATCATCTGAATCGGCCATGGTGGCATCGAGTTTTACTTCAAGATCGCCCTGCTCCAACTTGTCTACAGTATCCTTTGTCCCCGTTAATGCAAGGGTAAGCCGATGTTCAAGATATCCATTTGGCAACAATCCCCGAATTGTTTTATCTTCAGGTATATTAACCACTCGCACAGGAATATTTGAAATTGTTTTAGTCGTGGTAATCGACTGATTTACAAATACCCACACGATCACGGCGACAAGCAATGCAATCAGCTTCCGCTGCCAATTTGAAAAAAAGAACTTTGTTATTATTGATTCCATTTTTTGAAACGTCCCAAGTAATCCAATCCTGATTCAACTGCTGTTTTCTGCGGCGTAAAGACGCTGCGCATAATTCCCTTAAAGCGATCTACCTTGACTCCACGAGTCATAATCCCGTCCCTTGCAATAGAGACTTTTCCTGTTTCTTCCGAGACCACAACGACCAGGGCGTCTGTGATCTGACTGATTCCCAGTCCTGCCCTGTGCCTCGTTCCCATGGATTTCGAAATCTGTGCGCTGTCATCTGCCAATGGTAAAATCGTTGCTGCGGAAAGTATAGTGGCACCCCGAATAATGACTGCACCGTCATGCAGGGGAGTTGTTGTACTGAAAATAGACTCAAGCAATTCCTGTGTAAAATCGGCATTTAATATGACGGATTTATTTGCAAATTCATCAAGTGAATCTTGATTTTCAAAGATAATAAGAGCCCCCGTGCGCCGTTCAGCCATGCGGTAGATTGAGTGTGAGATTCCGTCCAAGAATTTGTCAAATTCTGTCACTTCGCGGTATTTTTTCCCTTTGACGCTAAGTCTAGAAAGAGCTAAACGGAGCTCTGGTTGAAAGATAATTAATACAGCTATCACGGCCACATTGACGAAGTACCAAAGCAATTTTTGTAGAACAGGGAGATGGAAGACAATAGCAGATCCATACAGTACTAAGAAGGCGAGTATGCCAAAAATGAGGTCCATGCCTCGTGTGTTCCAGAAAAAAGACAATAGGTAATAAACCATCACACTGATGATTAATACCTCAATAGCTGGAACAAAAAACTGAAACATTGCCTAAAAAACCCACTACTTTGAATCTCTGCGGATTGTGTTAAATCCACACATTTTATTCAATGTTTTTTTTCATTGCAAGAGAATTTACCAAAAAAATCAGGCAGCCTCGAACGACTGCCTGATAGATAAATTAATTAGTTTGCAATCTTTGTTATTTCTTGTAATTGGAGAATTTTATTTTCTAATTCAACAAATTCCTTTTTTAAATCTATATGTTGCTCTTGTACCGTTTTAACTTGAGAGTTTATGTATGAAATTTCAAGTTCTTTTTCTTCAACTTTTTCTTTAAGTGAATTAATTTCATTTTCTTTCCTATCGATTTGAGAATATAAATCATCGATTTTATTTTCTTGAATTGATTCCATTTCTTGTAATGCATCTATTACTTCAATTTTTCTCCTCAATTCCGCTTGGACGTCTAATAGTGTTGCATCCCTATTTGCTATGGTTGCATCTCTACTTGCTATGTCTGCGTCTCTATTTGCTATATCTGCGTCTCTATTTGCTATATCTGCAAGCTTATTTGGTAAATTAGCCGCGTTAGTAGCGATTTTATGTTGTGCGGGGACAAAGGTGTTTTTGGCGTGGAATACGAGGGCGCCAATGATTGCCAATAGGGGAAGAATCAAAGTAAAGCAAGCTGCAATTCTTAAAACGTTTTTAAAGAATCTGCTTTCTTTGGTAGGTGCTAGATTAGAAAATGTGAATAGGCCATCGCCTTCACTAACAGCAGTCACTTTATGTCCTTTGAAATTTAAGAAATCCTTAGCATGTCGACCTATCTTAAATTTAAAGTCTGGGTTATTGACTACTGATTCTGTGATTTTTAAATAACTCATATATATATCTCCTTTTTGTTTAAATTTTAAAATAATTTTATAGAAAAACAAATTTATTTGTCAACAGATACTTAATAAGTTTTTAAGTTAATTTTTATAGCATTGACAAAAAAAATCAGGCAGCCTCGAACGATTGCCTGATATGTAAATTAATTATTTCAAATTAATTCCTTGTTGTTCAATTTTTTCTTTTAGGTGGTCAAGTTCATGCTTTATACGAGCCAATTCAGTGTCTTTTGCATTAAGTTCGTCATTCAATATACTAATTTTAAGGACATTTGCCGAAAGTTCAATAAGATGGATACTTATTTCATTATTCTTAGTGCTAATTTCACCTTTCAATGCTAAATTTTCAGTTTCTTTTAGATTAATCATATTGTCCTTTTCGTCTGAACCATTGTCCCTTTCATGCCTTAAGTTTTCCATTTCGTCATTTTTTTTTGCAATTGCCTCATTTCTTATTTTTAGTTGCTCATCTTTTTGGTTAAGGTCATTTTGCATGTGTACTAGTGTCGCATCCCTATTTGCTATTACCGCGTCTTTATTTGCTATTGCCACATCCTTATTTGCTATATCAGCAAGCTTATTTGGCAAGTCAGCAGCATCACTAACAATTTTATGTTGTGCAGATACAAAGGTGTTTTTAGCGTGGAATACGAGAGCACCAATGATTGCCAAGAGTGGAAGAATCAATGTGAAGCAAGCTGCAACTCTTAAAACGTTTTTAAAGAATCTACTTTCTTTAGTCGGTGCTACGTTAGAAAATGTGAATAGACCATCACCTTTACTAACGGTAGTTACCTTATGTCCGTTAAAGTTTAAGAAATCCTTAGCATGTCGACCTATCTTAAATTTAAAGTCTGGGTTATTGACTACTGATTCTGTGATTTTTAAATAACTCATATATATCTCCTTTTTTGTTTGAATTTTAAAACGATTTTATAAAAAAATAGATTTATTTGTCAACAGATACTTAATAATCTTTTAATTTAATTCTTGTAGCAATGACAAAAAAATCAGGCAGTCTTGAACGACTGCCTGATAGGTAAATTAATTAGAACTTATTGCGACTTCATTTCTTCGATTTGAACTTTCAATCCACTAATTTCATCTTCATATTCTCTTGCTTCATTAATAAGATCACAAATTGTATCAGATTTAGCACTAATTTTACCCTGCAACAGTAAATTTTCAGCTTCTTTTTCTGCGATTTTCGCATCCTTTTCTAGAAGGGCATTGTCTCTTTCTTCTTTTATGGTTTTTATTTCCTCATTTTTTCTTTCGATCTCTTGATCTCTTAAGTGTATTAGCTCATCTTTTTGCTGTATATCGTCATCTTTATCTTCTATTTCACCATGTATATCTACTATCATAGCATCCCTACTTGCTTTGGCTGCTATAAGATTTGCTATAGTCGCGTCCCTATTTGCAATTTCTGCATCTTTATCAGCATTGATTTTATGTTGCGCAGATACAAAGGTGTTTTTGGTGTGGAATACGAGAGCGCCAATAATTGCCAAGAGTGGAAGAATCAACGTGAAGCAAGCTGCAACTCTTAAAACGTTTTTGAAGAATCTGCCTTCTTTAGTAGCTGCTACGTTTGAAAATGTGAATAGCCCATCGCCTTCACTAACCGCGGTCACCTTATGTCCGTTAAAGTTTAAGAAATCCTTAGCAAGTCGACCGATCTTAAATTTAAAGTCTGGGTTATTGACTACTGATTCTGTGATTTTTAAATAACTCATATATATCTCCTTTATTGTTAGTATTATTTGAATTTATGTTAAATATACAAGAAATTATATTTATTTGTCAACGAATATTTAATAATTTATTTATTTTAACATTGACCAAAAAAAGTCAATAATAGCAGTATATGCAATCCTATAAAGCGTACTCCACAACGCGCTTTTCTCGGATTACCGTTACTTTGATTTTACCGGGATATCTGAGCTCTTGCTCAATACGTTTTGAAAGGTCGCGGGCCAGTGCCAAAGCACCATCATCATTGATTTGTTCGGGAAGGACCTCAATGCGGATTTCACGGCCCGCCTGGAGAGCGTAGGCCTTTTCGACTCCTGGAAATTGTAGAGCAATATTCTCGAGGTTTTGCTGTCTTTTGATGTATTCCTCCAACGCTTCAATGCGCGCACCTGGCCTAGAGGCTGAGATGGCGTCGGCAGTGCCGCAAAGGCTTCCTTCTATTGAAATGGGCTCGATTTCCCGGTGATGGCACCCTATTCCATTAGCTACTTCAGCAGATTCCCCAAACCTAAGAGCCAGGTCTCGACCAATAAGAGCATGGGTGCCTTCAATTTCATGTGTTACGGCTTTACCGATGTCATGGAGCAACCCAATTCTTTTGGCCCTTGCCACATCTAATTGGAGTTCCGCGGCAATCATACCAAGGATGTGGCTGACCTCTAGTGAGTGATCCAGAACATTTTGACCATAGCTATAGCGGAATTTAAGTTTGCCAAGAAGTGTAATGAGTTCTGGATGTAAATTCATTTGATTGGCACGAAGCGCGGCATCTTCCCCATACTGCCATATTTTCTTCTTCACGGTTTCACGTGCCTTTATAACCACCTCTTCAATGCGTGTCGGATGAATCCTTCCATCTGATAGGAGCTCTGTGAGCGCTGTTTTCGCTATGTGAAGTCGAATTGGGTCGAAACCGGATATCACCACAGCTCCAGGGGTATCATCTATAATGAAATTGACACCTGTTTCACGTTCAAGCGTTCGGATGTTGCGACCTTCGCGGCCTATGATTCTTCCCTTCATTTCATCAGAGGGGATTGCAACGGTGTTAATGGTAGTTTCTGAGACGCATGGTACAGCAAGGCGGTTAATGGATGTGGCAATAATTTTGGAAGCTCTAAGCTCTGCCTCTTCTTCTGCCTCTTTAGTGATGCGACGAATGAGATTTCCTGCATCTGCCTTAACCTCATGGGTAAATTGATCTATCAATATCTGACGTGCCTCTGTTGTCGTGAGACCTGATATTTTTTCCAGTTCTAAAACAAGCCTGTCTTCTTTGTCTTTGATCCTCAGTTTTTCAGCTTCAAGTTTTTCTTTGAGGTCAGTTAAATACGATTCCCTTTTTTCAATTTCAGTGAGTTTTTTTTCAACTAAAGACATTCTGGAATCAAGCTTGTCTTCCCTTAGTTTTAATCTGCTTTCCTCTTTCATCAATTTGCTTCGTTCACTCAACTTTGATTCTTCAAATTCCCTCTGGAGGTCGAATTGCCGCCGTTTAAGTTCATTTTCAGCTCTCGCACGGATATGGTCGCTATCGAGTTCTGCCCGTCTAAGTATTTCCTGCCCCATCTGTTGAAAGCTGCCTAGCTTCATTCGATAGAAAAGCCAGTAGCAGAAGGTGCCTAGTCCAGCTCCAATAAAAAACATTAAAAAGTAGGAGATTATTTCCTCAATCGTCATTATTCATTCCTTCTGCTTTAGCAATTTTCTTTAGTATTATTTTTTTCACGCGTCTTTCATCTGAACTGAGAATTTCGATTTTAAAACCATCCTCTTGTATGACATAACCTTTGGTTGGGATTGAGCCTGCACAATGAAAAATATAGCCTCCAATAGTGTCATAGTCGCCTTCAGGAGGAATTTTAATTCCAAGCTGTTCTTCAATATCTAGATTATTCATACGGGCATCGAGAATCCATGAATCTGCATCTCGGGTGACAAACATTTCTTCTTCTGAATCGTATTCATCTTCAATTTCCCCCACAATTTCCTCCAGGATGTCTTCAATCGTAACAATCCCTTCCGTACCTCCATATTCATCTACGACGATTGCGAGGTGAACCTGCTTTTTGCGGAATTCAAGAAGCAAGTTTGAAATTTTCTTTGTTTCAGGAGTATACAGGACACCTTTTTGGATTGATTCAATGGGTTGTTCAAGAACCGAAAGATCATTTCCATTTTCAATGTACTCCATCATTTTATTGTGTATATCTTTATACATTAGGACGCCTACAATGTTGTCGACGGTGTTGCGATACACTGGAATCCTACTGTAACCCTCGCTTTTAATCAACTTTGCAGCCTGCAAAATAGTGGTATCGGCGGCTAAACTAAATACATCGACACGAGGCACCATCACCTCGCGAGCAATGCGCTCCTTGAAGGTCAAAACGGATTCAATCAGTTGTCTCTCCTGAATCGTCAATTCCTGCCCTAAATGCGCCCTTTGAATAATCTCAAAAATCTCTTTGCGAGTTTTACTTAAGGGCTCTCGTATTGCTATGAGATGAAAATACGATTTGGAAAGGATAATCACCAGCCATGTAAGAGGAAACAACAGCAGCATCAAGACTGACGCTAATGGTCCCATAAATTTTAATGTCATATTGGGATACTTGGCACCGGTAATTCGAGCTAAAAACTCACTAAAAACAAAACTGGTGAGATAAAAGGCAAAAAATAGGGGAATAGTCCATTGTGTTCCATAATCTACCGTGAGTTCCCAAACGATCAATAATGCAAAACCAGCATAAAGAAATCGCATGAGGCTTTGAGCAACCAAAGTGGCCACTAAAAGACCCTCATATTCATCTTCAGGCAAGATTTTGCGGTGAATGTCTCGATAAAAGAAATGTTTGTCCGCTGCGCTGAGGTCCAAATCCCGGTTATATAGTCTACGCAACGCACTATTTAAAGCGGTTGTAATAAAAGCGCCGACGAAAACGAACGCTGTTGGGGTGATAAAACTAAATAATGACAATGCTTCCTACCTTTTCAGAAAAAGATCCTTGAACTTTACATTTTGCATATGTCGTGATTCGGCTGCACGCATTTTCTTCTCTTCCTCACCTAAATCGTCATATCCCATCAAATGCAAAAGTCCATGAATGACATATAAACTGGTTTCCTGATAAAGATCTCCACCATTTTCAGCAACGAAATGAATAGCAGCCTCCGGGCAGACAAACACATCTCCCAAAACACGATACTTTTCATGAATATCCTCATCCAAAGGAAAGGAAATGCAATCTGTAGGGGAAGGATCATCAAAATATTCGTCATGGAGTGAACAAATTGAAGGTGTATCTACAAAATGAATGGAAACTTCGTGGCAGGGCTGTCCTTCAAAATTAATGACCTCTCTAACCAAAGCAATAACTGAGGCTGGAGAGATCACAAGATCCTTTTGGTCGTTGAATACGTGTATTTCCACTGAGGTAGAATGCTACACTGCCGCCACTAGCGTTTTGGGGAGGCCGGTAACACGCTGGCCTTCAGTCCATTTGCCGAGGGTTTTGAGTTTTTCAACACGTTCGAAACGCTTAAGAACGTTTCTTTTTTTTGCAGTTTTTGTACTGTTTCCGTAGCTTGGGTGTCTTGACATGATATAATCCTAATGTTTTTCAGTTGTTATTTGATTTTTGGGATAAATGCCATTGTTGCAAGTTCGCCTTCTAGGGCGTTAGCATGTTCTTTAAATCCCATTGGGAGGTTATCTTTTCTAGGTCCTGTTTTTGCGGATGGTTTTCTATTTTTGCGTGGAGAAACCGACCGTCTTTCATTTTGTTTGCTGATGCGTACCATACTTTATACTCCTGTATTTTTATGTAGTCCATGATACATCTTTTGTCAAAACATCGCAAGCTTTTTAATCGCAGAAATGATATCTAGGTAAGTATGCTTAAGATGTTATCATTTGTTCTTGATCGGATTTTCGTTGTGGCAGGGGCTTTGCTATTTCTGCAAATCCCAAATTTTTTTGTCCATTATACGCAGCGTTTGGGCGGGCATGCGTCTGAATTAAAATTGCAAATTGATGCGATGTATAAGATTGCGGCTCAGTCGGGAAAAACGTTGCCCGAGTTTATAAGTAAGTTTCAATCTAGCGTAGACATGGACATTTCTTTGCAAGGAAGCTTGATGAAGGGAATGTTGGTACGTTATATGGACTTATCGGATGCATACGAAGCGATGTTGCATGCGACACCGTTGACCAGGCCTTTGATATTTATAAGTAATCTTCAGTGGAATGTCGCTTGGATGACTTGGCAGGACTTCACTTGGGGGATTTCCTTTAGTTTAGAAGGGTTAGTTTATGGATTTATTGGGATGATTTTTGGATCTGCTCTATGTTGGCTCTTCATAAAACCTTTAAAATTAGCTTGCAAAAAAATAGCCAAGTAATGTATAATTTTTACTTTAAAGGAGATTAACAATATGTCATTTACAAGGGATAGAATAGGCAGTTGCAGCAACTATTACAACAAATATAATACTACCCATGACAATAATCCTTTAATGAAACGCTCGCGTGTCGAAGGTTCAAAGGACACCTTGTCTACGCAGGCTCACCTCGAAAGAGAACTGCTTAAGCGGATGCAAGAGGGTTACTTTGAAAACTCTGATGAAAGAATCCTTTATCTCGCTAAATTCGGTAAGGATATTTTTCTTTTAATGATGGTTCCGACGCTTTTTCTACTTGTTAAATTCCCAAAATGGATGTTTGTATCGGTTTTACCTGCGGGATTCAGAGGCCTAAAAAAAGGTGGGAAAAATTTAAAAACGCTCTTAAATGAACATGTTTTATCTCGATTAATGGAAATTTCGAAGAAAATTGCCCAGCAGATGTCTAATTTTGCTAAAAAAACTGGGGAAATAATAAAGACAGCATCCAAATTTTTTGAAGGCATTAGAAAGATCCCTGAAAAATTTAAATTCGTTACAAATCGAGGAATCGAAGCATTAGTAAAAGCATATGATGCCGCGTTGGAACCCTTTCGTAAAACAGCAGCTCTCATCAAGGGGGTCATTGAAAAGTCCCAGGAAATGGCTCTTATTGTTCTTCAGCAAATGACCAAAGTCATTACTCCATTTAAGGCCGCAGGACATTGGATAAAAAACAAAAATGAAGCTGTTAAAGCCTTTGCTAATTCTGTTAAAGCCTTTGGTAAAAAAACATCCCAATCGCTGAATAAAATTGCGCTACCCCTTAAAGTTGCTGCGCGAAAGATCTCTGAGGTTACAAAAAAATTGAGCACCGCTTTGGCAGAATCATTTGCTAGACATATTGAGGAACCCGTAAAAAAGTTTACTGAACAGGTAAAAACTATTGCATGGAATGTCATAGATGTTGTTAGAGCAAAGGAGCAGGTGCTCCGAGAGTGGGTGCAGAATGCGGGCCAATATGCGGTAAAATTATATCAAGGTACAATAGAAGCTGTGATCCCTTTTGCTAGAAGCGTGGTTTCTAGGATGATTGGATTGGCGCCGCATTCTCTTAAAGAGTTTTTTGAACCAATGGTTTCTTTTGTCAAAGGAACTTTTCGTCTGGGGAAATTTATGAGTAAGTTTCTCAAAGAAAAGGGTAATTCTGCTTCTGAGTGGGTTTCAAAACATATGAAGAAGGTAAAACAGCAATTATCGAAAGCCTTGGATTGGTTCTTTATCCAATCAATAAAGCTACCTGGAAAAATTTGGGGCTATATGGTGAAGTTTGTTGCAGTTGTTGCTGAAGCAAGCAAACGCATTTTCTTTATGCTCCGTCTTCTGCTCGCTTGGATCAGAGTTCTCATCAGGTATGCCTTCGCAGAACTCAAAATTCGCATGCAATAATTCGCTTGAATTCTATTGCATTTTCTAGTAAGATCAGGCCATATAACAATTATTATAATGGACTTTTTCTGATGTTAATGAGCAAATTTTTAGATCCGAAAAACGACTTGGCCTTTAAGCGAATCTTTGGGTCAGAGAAAAATAAAGATATTCTTATCCATTTTCTCAACGATATTTTCGCAAAACAAACAGGTATCATTGAAGAGGTGACTTTTCTTAAGACCTTTCAGGAACCCGAAGTAGCTTCTCAACGCGTTAGTATTGTGGATATTATGTGCCAAGCTGTCAATGGCGATCATTTTATTATCGAAATGCAGGTACAGCATGAAGCTGGATTCGAAAAACGGGCACAATATTATGCAGCAAGAGCATACATAAATCAGCGTCAGAAGGGCACAGAGTATAAAGACTTACAACAAGTAATTTTTCTCGCGATTACTGAATTTACGATCTTTCCAAATAAACCAGGCTTTTTATGTCATCACCAAGTCCTCGATATCGAATCGGGCGAACGAGATCTTAAAGATTTTTCCTTTTCGTTCCTTGAGCTGCCCAAATTCACAAAGGATATCGATCAACTTAAGACAATGACTGATAAATGGGCTTATTTTTTTAAAAATGCTGATTGCACAAGTGAAGCCGATCTTAAAAAAATTGTCGGTTCCGATCAAATTATTGAACGTGCATTTGAAGAACTTAATCGATTTTCATGGAAATCTGGGGATCTTCTTAATTACGACTCCGTGGATATGAAAATCTGTGCTGACAAAGCTGTCAGGGAATATGCCCTTGAATACGGTAAAAAAGAAGGCATCATAGAAGGCAAAAAAGAAGGCATCATAGAAGGCAAGAAAGAAGGCATCATAGAAGGCAAACTAGAAGAAAAGTATGAGACGGCTCGCTTTCTTATAAAAGAAAAATATGCATTTGAGACGATTGCACGCATTACACGACTTAGCGTTGAACAAATTAAAAATTTATAAGGAAATGGACTAATGTCTATAAGCGTACTTGATCTTTATAGCATAGGAATTGGACCCTCTAGTTCACACACGGTTGGTCCCATGCGAGCCGCATTGCTTTTCGCTAATTTTCTAGAAAATAATAACATGATCGACAAAACTAATACGATCAAAGTAGATCTGTATGGCTCTTTAGCGCTGACAGGAAAAGGGCATGGCACAGATTTTGCGGTACTTATGGGACTTGAAGGTGAAATACCTAGTACGATCGATCCCGCAAAAATAAGTTCTCGCATCCAAACAATGCACAAAGAAAAAGTTCTAAACCTGCTGGGAAAGAAAACGATTCCCTTTGATATCGATTCCCAACTCATTTTTCACAAAGATAAACGACTTCCTTTTCACCCGAATGGAATGCGCTATACAGCTTATGACATCTTAGGGGAATCGCTCGTCGAAAGAATTTACTATTCTGTGGGCGGGGGATTCATTGTAGATCATGACCATGCTGATAAAGAAGGGCATCTTGGAGAGGAGAACCATCAACTTCCTTATCATTTTACCTCTGGCGATGAATTATTAGAACTATGCAGAGAGCATAATATGCCCATACAAAAAGTAGTGATGGAAAATGAAAAAACTTGGCGCACCGAAGAACAAACTAGAAATGCACTACTTAATATCTGGAATATCATGAAGGATTGCGTCAAAGCAGGGTATAACCATGAAGAAGGAATTCTTCCAGGAGGCCTTCAAGTACGAAGGCGTGCGCCCGGAATCTATCGTCAGCTTATCGAACAAAAAAAACTCAATGCAAAAGATCCAGTAGAAGTAATGAAATGGGTCAGTTTATGGGCTTTATCTGTCAACGAGGAAAATGCGGCAGGCAGTCGCGTGGTAACTGCTCCAACGAATGGAGCGGCAGGGATTATTCCAGCAGTTATGCACTACTATGATATCTTTACAGAGAATCCGACAGAGGAGGGGATTATTACCTTCATGTTAACAGCAGGTGCCATCGGAATACTCTATAAGTTGGGTGCTTCGATTTCTGCTGCCGAAATGGGTTGTATGGGAGAAGTGGGTGTGGCATGTTCAATGGCAGCAGCCGGACTTACAGCTGCACTTGGAGGCTCCCCAGAGCAAGTAGAAAATGCAGCTGAGATTGGGATGGAACATAACTTAGGCCTCACCTGCGATCCAGTAATGGGATTGGTGCAAATCCCTTGTATTGAACGAAATACAATGGGTTCCGTTAAAGCCATTAATGCCTCTTTATTGGCTATGCTTCAAATTGATGGCAACCATAGAGTCTCACTAGATCAGGTCATTAATACGATGCGCCAGACCGGAAAGGACATGCAATCAATTTATAAAGAAACTTCTCTTGGGGGGCTTGCCGTAAACGTTCCAGAATGTTAAAAATAGGAAAAGGAAGTGCGCATGGAAAAATTTGAAGAACGTTATTCAGTTGAAATTGAAATTCACGAGAAAAAGATCTTTGGCGTTATTCACAAGCCAATAACACAGGGAAAAGTTCCCGCAGTTCTATTTTGTCATGGTCTTGCGGGACATAAAATTGGAAAACATAGGATGTATGTTACCTTGGCAGAGTGCCTTGCACAACATGGCATTGCCAGTCTGAGAATAGACTTCAGAGGCTCAGGAGATAGCGAAGGTTCATTTTCCGATATGACCTATACCAGCGAAGTTCATGATGCACTCATGTCTCTCACGTATTTATCAGAACTATCTTTCATAGACCCTCAAAGAATAGGGATTTTCGGCCGATCTTTCGGTGGAGCTGTTGCTATTATGGCAGCTGAAAAATTTAAAAAGCTAAAAGCAATTGCACTTTGGGCCTCAATTTTCGATGTATCACAATGGGAAAAATCCTGGGAACTTGTGAGTACTGGCCAGGTTGATGAAAGGACTCGTCATGAGCTTATGCGAATTGATGGACAGCTTCCAGGAATGAAATTCTACGAAGAGCTTTTTAAGCTCGATTTGACAAAGGGATTATCTAGTTTAGATACAATACCTATGCTCCACATCCATGGAGAAAAGGATACTGTAGTTACCGTTGACCATGCTGACAAATTCGCAAAACACAGAAAAAATGCAAGTGCAGCAACACGCTTTCTGCGCCTGCCTCATAGCGATCATGACTTCACTCATCCTGAGGAGAAGACAAAGGCGATTCAGTTGACATGTGAATGGCTGAAGGAGAATTTATGACCTGGAAATTACAGAAAGCTCGACTTGAATACCAGCCAAAAATGCCTCATGTTTTATTTGATTTTGAAAATCTCCTTTTTCATGAGGAGTCCGTAGCGCACCCTGAAGAATTGAATAATATATTTCCGCACATTATTGGGAAACCTTTTTTAAGGTTGTCACGGAATTCGGTCTATATGAAGCATGACCCCTTAAAAGTGGGTGTCGTTTTTTCTGGAGGGCAAGCCGCGGGCGGACACAATGTTATTTCTGGCCTCCTCGACGCCTTGCAAATCATGAATCGCGATTCTGCTATTTATGGTTTTCTGAATGGCCCTATAGGGATTATGGAGAATAATGTTATTCTCATTAATTCACAAAAAATTGAGTCCTATAGGAACCAGGGTGGATTCGACTTAATTGGTTCTGGAAGGGACAAAATTGAAACACCTGAACAATTTCAGGCGGCAGCAAAAACTGTTCAAGAACTTGATCTCGATGGACTTGTCATCATTGGTGGTGACGATTCGAACACCAATGCCGCATTTTTGGCGGAGTATTTTGTTGCAAATAAAATCAAAACGAAAGTGATCGGCGTTCCCAAAACTATTGACGGCGACCTAATGAATGAATATATCGAAATTCCTTTTGGATTCGATACAGCGACAAAGACGTATTCCGAAATTATCGGAAGCATATTGAGAGATTCGTTATCGGCAAAAAAATACTATTTTTTCATCAAGATTATGGGTCGGTCGGCCTCGCACATTGCCCTTGAATGTGCTATGCAGACCCATCCAAACATGACACTTGTTGGAGAAGAGATCGCTGCAAAAAAAATGTCATTTCAGGATATAACCAATCAAATTTGCGACATGATTGAAGCCCGTGCTAAAATAGATAAAAACTACGGTGTCATAATAATTCCAGAAGGTGTGATAGAATTTATTCCCGAATTTCAGATGCTTATCCTAGAGCTGAATAGAGGGACTAATTTAAGCCCAGAAGCAAAGGCATGTTTAGAATCTCTTCCGAAAGATATACAGAAACAAATCACTATGGATAGAGATCCTCATGGAAACGTCAAAGTTTCTAAAATTGAAACCGAACGATTATTTATAGATGCCGTCGAGATGGAACTCCATAGACGAAAGGCCAAACCTATCAGTGCCCAGCCCTTATTTCTAGGATATGAGGGAAGATCATGTCTACCCTCTAATTTCGATTGTGGATACTGCTATGTATTAGGTCATGTGGCCGCAATTCTTATTGACAGGGGATTCACTGGATACATGGCCTGTGTTAACGAACTTCAACGGGATTCCGACATATGGAAGATGTCTGGCATACCACTGACAACGATGATTCATCTTGAAGAAAGAAAGGGAAAGCAAAAGGCTGTTATTCGTAAGACACTCGTCGATCTTGATCGAGAGATGTTCATCGAATTTAAAAAGCACCGAAAACACTGGGAAATTCATGACGAATACCTCTACCCGGGTCCTATACAGTTCTTTGGACCATCAGAAATCACAGATTCAGTACCCATAACCATAAAAATGCTAAGGTAAAACGAAAATGAAAGAAATTTCAATTGGCCAATATAAAATCGGCCAGAACCATCCTCCATTTATTGTTGCGGAAATGTCCGGAAATCACAATGGATCGCTAGATCGTGCACTTAAACTAGTTGAAGCAACAAAAGCAGCAGGAATCCAGGCAATTAAACTACAAACCTACACTGCAGATACAATTACTTTAGATAGCACTGAGGGAGATTTCGTAATACGCGATCCAAAATCACTTTGGACCGGCAGAAAATTATACGATCTGTACAAAGAAGCCTATACCCCATGGGAATGGCATAAGCCTATTTTTGATCGAGCTCGAGAGCTTGGACTTATAGCATTTAGCACCCCTTTCGATGAAACTGCAGTCGATTTTTTGGAAAATCTCAATGTGCCATGCTATAAGATTGCCTCTTTGGAAATTGTGGATTTACCTTTGATCAAAAAGGTCGCAAACACGGGCAAACCTATGATCATGTCAGTTGGGGGCGCTTCTCTTGAAGAGATCGGCGAGGCCGTTGACACAGCAAGGGCAGGTGGCTGTAAGGACCTTATTCTACTTAAATGCACAGCAGCTTATCCAGCCCGAGCGACTGATGCTCATTTGAAAACAATTCCTGATTTAATGAAAAAGTTTCACGTTTTAACTGGACTTTCGGACCACACATTGAGTTTAGGTGTTCCCATTGCCAATGTTGCGCTTGGAGGATGCCTGATAGAAAAACATATAACTCTTTCACGCGCGGAAGGGGGAGTCGATGCCGCCTTTTCGCTTGAGCCAGAAGAATTTAAAATGCTTGGTAAGAACGCCAAAGAGGCCTGGGAAGCATTGGGAGAAGTACGCTATGCTCCAGTAGAATCTGAAAAGTCTATCATGACTTTTCGACCATCGCTCTTTTTTGTTGAAGACATTACTGCAGGTGAAATTATTAGGCCTCATCATATCCGTTCGGTCCGCCCTGGAATGGGGCTTCCTCCAAAGGAAATTGATCATATTATTGGCAAGACCCTAAACATCAATGTCAAAAAGGGAACACCCGTAAAATGGAATCTAATAAAGAAATGATCCACTATGGATGAGAAAAGTTTTTTGGAATGCGGGGTTCTTGTTGATGCGGGGGATAAACGATGCATCGTGGGATGGGGGAAAAGAACGTGGAAAAAAACTGGAGATATCTCATTCTATGCTCCAGATTTTTTTCTCGAAACCGAAGAACCTTGGTTCACACATGAACACACTGCAATTTATCGTTTTGATGAACTGCTAGCTCTACTCAAGCCCAATGCCTTTCAATGCTCAATCAAATGGACCAATGCGGCAAAATCAACATTTAATACTGCCTTCAATAGCTTCCGTTCGGGACCCCTCCAGAAAGTCGTTCCATATGTTTTTGAAGAGGCAAAGCATCAGATGGAATCGCCTATTTTACTCAACTCCCTTTGTTCTCTTTTAACCTATGCACAAACCCATGCGGTGCATCCATACGGTTTTTGGGATAAAAACAATGGCATGTTGGGCGCCACACCTGAATTCCTGTTCAAGTTGTCTGGAAATGACCTGACGACAGTTGCTGTTGCAGGCACTTGCCCTATCGGAGAAGCAGATAGCATGTTACATGATTCCAAATTGCTTCACGAACATCATCTTGTTGTTCAAGGAATTAAAGAGTCCATTTCTCAATATGGAAATTTCCACGTGGGAACGACACAGGTCCAAAAATATACAAAACATTGCCACCTCATAACCCCGCTTGCTCTAGAATTATCTAAAAATATTTCGCTCGAAGAGATAATCCCTCTTTTGCATCCGACACCAGCGCTAGGAGCCTATCCGCGAGAAGAGGGGAGGCTGTGGTTAGAGGAATACAATCAATTAATTCCAAGAGAACGTTTTGGAGCTCCTTTTGGTTTCATCAATAAAAATGAAAGCTCTTGCCTAGTTGCAATCAGAAACATTCAATGGAATAATCAAAAAATCAAACTGGGAGCTGGATGCGGCATCGTTCATGCTAGCGAATCTGAAACAGAATGGAATGAAATTCTCTTAAAAATAAAGTCGATCAAAGATATACTCGCGGTATGAATAAACAAATCGTCGAACAAGTCCTCCAAGAGGCATGCAAAACAGGTATTTCCGAATTTTGCATCTGTCCCGGAGGCAGGAATGCCCCTTTTGTTCCGGCACTTTCACAAAAGGGAATCAAATGCTATTACTGGTTTGAAGAAAGATCAGCAGCTTTTTTTGCCCTAGGAAGATCCCGTTTGACCGAAAAACCTGTCGGAGTCATTGTAACCTCAGGCACTGCCGTGGCTAATTTGCTTCCTGCAACTATGGAAGCCTATTATACTGGAATTCCACTCCTTCTAATCACTGCTGATCGTCCAAAAAGATTCCGAGGTTCCAATGCTCCGCAAACATGTGAGCAAGTTGGGCTATTTGGAATGTATGCTCCATTTTCCCAAGACATTGCCGTTAATGAAGCATGCGATTTATCGCAATGGAATCGCACATCACCATGTCATCTTAACGTATGCTTCGAGGAGCCGCTGTTATGAATTTAGATTTCAAAAATCCCCTGGTTGTTGTAAGCACATTGTTGAAAAAAGATAGGGAAGCCGTTGTACATTTTCTCCTGAAACTCGCCTTTCCTGTGTACCTGGAAGGTGTTTCTGGAATCAGGGAGGAGCCTCGTTTACAGCATCTTCGAATTACATACATAGAGAAATTATGGGATATTGATGGTGTTTTGCGAATAGGAGGCGTCCCAACATTTCGCTACTGGCGGGACCTTGAAAACCTTGAAGGAAAAATTCCGGTATATTCCGTAAGTCATCTCCCTTTTTCAGGATTGAGCTGGGGAAATGTCATTCACTGCGATATCACATCATTCTTAGAATCATTGTGTTGGGATAAAATTCCTGTCGATCACCCCGCAATTCAAGCGGACCAAAATTTATATCAAGTAACCTTGGAACTCATTCGCGAAGAGCCCAGATCCGAGCAAAGTCTTGTCCATGCTCTTTCGCTCCAAATTCCCCGCAAATCATTAGTCTATTTGGGGAATAGCATGCCCATTCGAGAATGGGATTCATCTGCAACTTACACAAATCGCGAGTTTCAAATATTTGCCTCAAGAGGACTGAACGGAATCGATGGACAAATTTCAACCTTTTTAGGGCTGTGCCAGCCATATCAGGAAAACTGGGCAATTTTGGGAGATCTTACCACCCTATACGATATGGCAGGTCCTTGGATTCTTCCTCAACTTTCCGATATCAATGTCAACATCGTCGTCATCAATAACGGTGGAGGAAAAATCTTCGCCGGCATGTTCCCTTATACCGAGATACAAAATCTGCATTCGCACAATTTTGAGCCTCTAGCAAATATGTGGGGACTAAATTATGAACAATGGGAAATTATCACCCCCATTTCTTCTGCAAAGCAGAATCGACTTATAGAAATAATTCCCGACGATACATCAACAAAACGATTTGCAAAAAAACATAAAGAATTATGGCAATATATGCTCTCCACGGTTTCCTAGGTCTACCCGAAGACTGGAACGACATCTTCCCCAAGGAATTTGAAATATGTGCTCCTAACTTATTTGGAACAGAAATTACTCCTGTTTCTCAATGGGTCAAAACATTCAATGCAATGGCAAAAGGTCGCAATATCCTTGCGGGCTACTCTATGGGTGGTCGTCTTGCCCTACATGCTCTGGTGGCCAATCCATCCCAATGGGAAAAGGTAATTATTATCTCGGGGCATCCAGGACACACCATCGAAGAAGAAAAAGAGGATCGACTTAAAACTGACACCCTATGGAGCCAAAGATTTCTCTCAGATCCTTGGGACGTTCTAATAAAAGACTGGAATAATCAAGGAGTCTTAAATTCTATCAATGTTCATCGCAATGAGACAGATTTTTCCCGAGAAGCTCTCTCAAAAGCTATTTTAAACTGGTCGGTGGGACACCAAACTTGCCTCATTGACGCCATTGAAAAACTAAACATCCCAATTCTTTGGATCACCGGAGAAAACGATCATAAATACAGTTCTATAAAAATAAAGTTCAAACATCCCGAATCGAAGAAAAGTGTTGCGCCAAGGTCTGGTCATCGGGTACCATGGCAACAAAAATCATGGTTACAACAAGAGGTAAGGAGCTTTCTATGTCGCTAGTCGCAGAACAAGTTTGGATTGAAGTCAAAAAATATGAAGATATCAAATTTCACATGACCGAAGATGGAGTCGCGAAAATCACCATCAATAGACCTCATGTACGCAATGCTTTCAGACCCGAAACAGTCACCGAAATGCAAGATGCCTTCGAAAGTTGTCGAAACAACCCTGATATTGGAGTCGTCATTCTTACCGGAGAAGGCCCCCTCGCTTTTTGCTCAGGCGGCGATCAACGAATACGTGGCGACGAGGGCTATGTAGGAAAAGATGGGGTCTCGCGCCTCAACGTTCTCGACCTCCAAAAACAAATTCGCTCCCTTCCTAAACCAGTCGTAGCAATGGTGGCGGGGTACGCCATTGGCGGCGGCCACGTCCTGCATATCGTCTGTGACCTCACTATCGCCGCTGATAACGCCATTTTCGGTCAAGTTGGACCCAAAGTTGGTTCTTTTGACGGCGGGCTCGGCAGCAGCTACCTAGCACGCATAGTGGGTCAAAAGAAAGCACGCGAAATTTGGTTCCTCTGCAGGCAATATAATGCCCAAGAAGCACTTGATATGGGATTGGTCAATACAGTGGTTCCTCTTGCCGAACTCGAAATAGAAACCCTAAAATGGTGCCGAGAAATGCTGCAACATTCTCCACTTGCTCTCCGTTGCCTTAAAACCGCCCTCAATGCCGATTGCGATGGACAAATGGGTCTACTCGATCTTGCCGGTAATGCTACTCTTCTCTACTACATGAGCGAAGAAGCTCAAGAGGGAAAACAAGCATTTATCGAAAAAAGAAAACCCGACTTCAGTCAATTCAAGAGACTCCCATGATCAAGGATCTTCCTAAAAATAACAGGATATGCATGATCGCAAAGCGGCAGGATAAGAAGGATGGGAAAAAGAATATTTTCATCTTTTCCCATCCTTCTTATCCTGCCGCTTTGCGATCATGCATATCCTGTTATTTTCTAGGAGATAATATACTCGATTTGGCAAGAGGTAATCTATGAACCCTTGGATCATCGCTGTAAGGCCGAAAAAGAAAACCCGACTTCAGTCAATTCAAGAGACTCCCATGATCAAGGATCTTCCTAAAAATAACAGGATATGCATGATCGCAAAGCGGCAGGATAAGAAGGATGGGAAAAAGAATATTTTCATCTTTTCCCATCCTTCTTATCCTGCCGCTTTGCGATCATGCATATCCTGTTATTTTCTAGGAGATAATATACTCGATTTGGCAAGAGGTAATCTATGAACCCTTGGATCATCGCTGTAAGGCCGAAAAAGAAAACCCGACTTCAGTCAATTCAAGAGACTCCCATGATCAAGGATCTTCCTAAAAATAACAGGATATGCATGATCGCAAAGCGGCAGGATAAGAAGGATGGGAAAAAGAATATTTTCATCTTTTCCCATCCTTCTTATCCTGCCGCTTTGCGATCATGCATATCCTGTTATTTTCTAGGAGATAATATACTCGATTTGGCAAGAGGTAATCTATGAACCCTTGGATCATCGCTGTAAGGCCGAAAACTCTGACGGCCGCGTTTGTTCCGGTTTTAGTCGGAACTGTCATGGCGCCAGTAATCAACTGGACTATTTCAATTTACGCTCTTGCATGTGCGATATTAATTCAGATTGGAACAAACCTTGTCAATGACGCAATTGATTTCAAAAAGGGGGCCGATACCCATGAGCGATTAGGCCCTGTCCGTGTCACTCAAATGGGCCTTCTCAGTGCAAAACAAGTGATGTTCGCGGCCTTAATCTGCTTCATGTTTAGTTTAGCTCTTTGCATTCCACTCATTGAAAGGGGAGGAATCAATATCTTATTCATTGGCCTTATCTCAATTCTATGTGCCTATACTTATACCGGCGGACCCTATCCCTTGGCCTATTTAGGACTCGGGGAACTTTTCGTGATGATCTTTTTTGGATGGATTAGCACCTGCACCGTATTTTACCTGCAGACCGAACACATGAGCGCTCATACCATTGTAGCAGGTACCCAGATAGGATTTCTCTCCATGCTAGTTATTGCCATTAACAATTTGCGAGACATTAATCAAGATGCCAAAGTCAATAAACGGACCCTCGCTGTTAGGTGCGGCAAGTTTTGGGCTAAAGTGATGATTTTGGGTTTCTTAGCTGCACCTTATCTCCTAAATTTCATGTGGGGCTTTATTCTCCCGTGGTTAACCCTACCAATTGCCTGCTTGCTGGGATATAAAATTTGGGTTTCTGAACCAGGACGGATTTATAACACCTTTTTTGGAATGTCAACGATTCTTCATCTGTTGTTTGGATTAGCTCTTGCTGCCGGATTCTATTTTAAATGAAGATTTTTTACTCTCGCTATCTCCTTGAAGGAATTCCACCATTCAAAAATAGAGAAGGGGCATTATTACTTGTAGAATATAACGATGGAAAAATTGGATACTGTGATTGCCACCCTTGGCACGAACTAGGCGACCTCCCTCTAGCGCAACAACTTTCCCTTCTAAACGAGGGAATAACAACACCATTAACTGCCCAATCTCTCACCTTTGCAAAAATCGACGCGAATGCTCGTGTGAACAAATGCAACCTATTTACAAACCTTAAAATTCCATTGAGCCACTATCTCGTGAAATCATTCGAAGAACCTATTCCCGAACAGTTTACCACAGTAAAAATCAAGGGGCGTGATAATCTTCCGGAATATCTTAAAGCATTGCCCAAAGCTGTAAAAATTCGACTCGACTTCAATAATAGCCACAATCATGCATCCTTTTTAAAAATTCTCGATGGCCTCCTTGAGTTTAAAGACCAAATAGATTTCATTGAAGACCCCTTTCCATACGAGCACAATCAATGGAATTCAATTTCTATCCCATTAGCGACAGATTTCCAGCCTCTAAAAGGACCAATTTCTATTTTTAAACCTGCAGTTGACAGTATCGATCTCTTTCAACATTGCGATCGGATCATTGTCACCAGCTACCTAGATCACCCCTTAGGACAGCTCGGAGCTGCCTATACAGCTGCAAACCTCAAAAATAGCGAAGTATGCGGCCTGCTTTCTCACCTGGTATATAAACTCAACGCTTTCAGTGAAAGAATTACAAATCAAGGTCCTCAATTAATTCCACCAAACGAGGGCACAGGCTTTGGATTTAATGATCTTCTCGAAAAACTTACATGGAGATCCATTCATGATTAATTGGGAAAATAACCAAACAGAAATTCTTCTGAATCCAAGATACTCACCAGAAGAATATTCAAGGTTTTATCGATTTCTAGAATCAATTTCTTCATTTAAGGGTCACATGTGGCTTGCTACCTCCGGCACTTCGGGGCAAACAAAATTTGTTGCCCTATCAAAAGAAGCCATTTTAATTTCTGCTGCATCAGTAAATAATCATCTCGAATCAGATTCGAACGACATTTGGCTGAACCCTCTTCCATTATTTCACGTCGGCGGCCTAGGAATAACCGCAAGAGGGCATTTGTCTGGAGCCCATGTTTACCATTGCCAGGAAAAGTGGAATCCAGACTCCTATTGCAAGTCGTTAAATGAACATAAGGTTACTCTTTCCTCTCTTGTTCCCACACAACTCTATGATTTGGTAAAGTTACAAATGACTCCACCAGCCTCATTAAGATCTGTCATTGTTGGGGGAGGAGCGATTGAAACTACCCTTTACGACCAAGCTCAAAAGCTCTCTTGGCCTATACTAACATCCTATGGCCTTACCGAATGCTCATCACAAGTTGCCACATCGACTCCAGACACCTCAAAACTAAAAATACTATCGCACGTAAACGTCAAAATTATCGATGGTCTCATACATATCCAAAGCAAATCATTGCTCACTGCCTATGCCTATCTCGATGAGGGCCTTATTGATCCAAAGAATAACGGATGGCTCAAAACTGAAGATAGGGGAGAAATCATTAATGGTTTTCTGACAGTGTTTGGAAGGTCCTCAGATTTCATTAAAATTGGTGGCGAAAGCGTCGATCTATCCGAACTTCGCTCCATCCTGTATCAAGTAAAAGACAAACTCAAACTTACTCAGGATATCATTCTAGCAACTGCTCCCGATCCGCGACTCGGGAAAGTCATTCATCTAATAGCTGAAAAAACCATTCCACAATCTCTAATCGAAGCCTACAATGCCGCAGTCCTTCCATTCGCCAAAATCCGCTCCATCCAAATAGTCCCCGAAATAAAGCGGACACCTACTGGCAAGATATATTTGAATAATCCCTAATCAAAGTGGCACTCTGTTTTGCCAGTGATTGAGCTATAATTACACCGTTGGTAGCCAAACTTAGTGCGGAATAGGAAAAACTTATTATTTTTTTGCATCTGCGTCCAATAGCGATCACAAACATATCTTGTATGCATAGTTTCCTGACTTCTGCCATTTAGTGCGGTTTCAGAAATTCAACAAGTTTACTTTCATTAAAATCTTTCATGTTGGTTTGTAATGTAATGGTTTTTCCTGTTAATTCGTCCTTGATGTGAGCTTCTTGAACATTCCAGAGAATATCTCGCACTCTTCGCAAAGATAGACCTGTTTTAATTTCCAAAAATTTTCCCATCATTAGTCCCATGAAGCAGAGCAAGACATGAGCTTTAATAGCATCGTGTGTATGATGAAAAATTGGACGAGCTTTAAGATCTGTTTTTGACATGCGAAATGCTTGTTCCACATTCCAAAGCGCATGATAGTATTCAATAACTTGAATATTTGATAAAATGCCTTCAGAAATATTTGTGCAGTACCCTTTAATACCAATAAGTTTTTTTGCCTTCTCTTCTAATTCTTTATTTAAAACAAATGCATCATTATGGGCTTTTGATTTTTTGACAAATTTGGCTCGTTTTCCTGATTCCTGCTTTACAATTATCTCTTGGGCTTTCATGATTTGTTTTTCAAATTCATATTGATCTTTCTTTGCTCGTTTTTCCGAGTAAGAACAGACTATCTCGTAAGAACGATTAGGATAAGGTAAACGAATGATATCTCCTTCTTTCTTTTTCAATCGTGATGTAATTAATTCAATAAAAGCTTTCGAACCATTTGCAAGCCGAGCACCTACAATATATTGATAGTTTTCAGCCTCCAGAAGATCCATATTTTCTTGAGAAAGCATGGCGGCATCAGCAACAATGATCGGCTTACAATTGGAATGATGTTTTTGAAATACCTTAACTACATCCAGCATTGTATGTCCTTCAAAAGTGTTCCCTTTGTAGATTTCATGCCTAAGAGGAAACCCTTGTTGAGTTACTAGCAATCCTACAACAATTTGCGGTTGTTTTGATTTGTCATCTTTGGAAAATCCTCGAGCTCTTAGCTCATCATTAGGTTCGTGGCTTTCAAAGTACAAAGTCGTGACATCATAGAGAACAAGAGCAAACGACTCGTTAAAATGTACTTTAGCAGTATGATAGGCTGCATTTTCAATAGCATCTTTGTGCTCTAAAAGCTTGGGAAGTAAACGATAGACAGATCGTTCTGCGTAAGATATTTCAAAATAATTTTCCAATAATTCAATTGTGCGTAATTTTGAAGCAGGCTCTACTATACGCATCAAAGCAAGATCTTGATATAAAGGATGAAGAAATGCCAATCCACATAATTGAGAGCATTTTTTCAAGGCTAAATGAGCAAAGCGATGGGTGATTGAAGTTAATTGTAAATGGTCTACATGTAGGATCTTTGAGGGTTTTTCTATTATTGAAAAAAGAGAGGGTTGAAGAGATAGTTGTTCTCTTACAATTTCAGCCTCTTGATAAAGCACAGCTAATTCATCATCAGTATGAGAGCTACCAATATGACGAATGATAATACGTTTGCCTTGGGCGTAACGAATTATTTGTACAGCAATCGCACCGGATGAAGTGCGAACTTTTCGAATAGAAAGATTTCCCCGCATCTACTAAAAATAGAGCTTAGTGCGGTTTTTTGCACTAAGAAAAATTGCAACCCATTGCAAATCAAACCTCTTTTTTTGGATATTTGAGGATATTCAAATTTTGGCAGAAGTCAGGAGTCCCGAAATAAAGCGGACACCTACTGGCAAGATATATTTGAATAATCCCTAATCAAAGTGGCACTCTGTTTTGCCAGTGATTGAGCTATAATTACACCGTTGGTAGCCAAACTTAGTGCGGAATAGGAAAAACTTATTATTTTTTTGCATCTGCGTCCAATAGCGATCACAAACATATCTTGTATGCATAGTTTGTTTCATCTTTTCATATCCATCTTTCATATAAAATAGGACTTGTTCAGCTCCTTTTCGACTCAAAAGATATGCAGAACCCGTTGTGCACTCCTGGTATGACCTCAACAAAAGATCGTCAAATTCCCTAATTTCATGGTATTTGCTGGCATTTAACAAGCAAATTTCATAGTCGTAATTGCGATCAAAAAATAATTTTAATCGTGCCAAGTTTCCATCAATGTCGGCTGTGAAGGTGACATCATCTTCAAAAATAACAGCGTGTTGATGAGGAGATTTTAAGTAATGTTCAACAATATTAGCATGGCTTTTAGTACACCCTAACATCAAATCAATTAATTTGTCACCTGTAACAGTTTCGCGTTGTGCTATATAGTGATAAATCCGATTTAAAGGAACATGCATCTTGCAAAGCTCAGAAAGAGTTTCCTGATATCGATCCTTACGCTCTTCTAAATTGATGACATATATTATTCCTACAGGTTCCCAAGCGGGGTCATATTCGACTTTAGTATGCACAACATCCTTATAATAAAGAGGGTGGCGCCATATCTTGTTAAGGTAAGGAAGATTATTGTGCGCATGATGATAATTACCATAGACGATGACTAATTCATTATCTTTGGGTTCGCGATGTGGATCTGTTGAGGCAATAATCTCTTTACCTTGACTCCTCAATCCCTCAATGATTTTATTGCTATGTGCAATAACATGTTCATTGACCAATAAGCAATCAAAATACTTATATTGTTGCGCTGCCTCCGCATATCTTTTCTCGTTAGACAATTCATTGATTTTTTCCAAAATCACTTTAGCATTTTCAATTGCTGCAAAGAGGTTGGAAGCAGAAAAGAAGAGAAACAAAAAAAAGACCCTTAAAGTAATCATGAGGATACTCCAATTTTTTTCACAACTTTGCCAAATTTCTATAAAAATTGCAATATATTTACTATTTCATCTTAGAGGACAGTTTAAGCATAGGGCCATCCACGACAAAATTTCCTTCGCCGCAATGGTGGATTGTTTTAGGCCTTGTTTTCAAGGTGGATATCCAGGCCTTGCGGACCTCAAGAATAAAGATGTTATATTTTGTTGCCATTTTCGTATCAATCACCACGCATTCTAGGTTGGCAAAGCACTCATCGATAAGAGGCGCCTGTACAACTGAAGCTGGAGCCTTTGTGAGATTGAATTTCTTAAATTTATCTAGGTTTCTCCCGGATGTATTTCCTACTTTGACAACTGCTTCAGCAAGCTTTACACTAGGAATATTGATCACGCATTCTTTGGTCTCTTTAAGGATATCAAAAGAATAGTCGCGGTTGCTCATGACAATTCCAACTATAGGGGGGTCAAAATCGATCATCATATGCCATGACATAGTCATCACATTTTCTTTCCCTTTGTGTGCAGTGGTGACCAGCACGACAGGTCCCGGTTCAAGCAACTTGTATACTTCAGCAAGAGGGAGTGATTTTTTTGTCATAATTTTTGTCCTGTCGATTTTGCAATCTCATGCATTGGCGAAGGTTCACGACAGCGACTTCTCGTTAAAATATCGATTTTTTGTTCCCCGAATATGGGCCATATTAAGGCACGCATTTTTAATTTTGCTGCTACGGTCCCTTTTTCTAAATCAGTTTCGATATAGAGATCAATATCCCCACCCTTTTTGGCGTCATCAACGCGCGAACCAAACACCCAAATATCAGCATTAGCACCAAAAGCCTTGTGCGTTGCATCTGTCAGACAATCAATCTGCTGTTTCGTCAGCCTCAATTTTTCTTCCTTTCATTTAAAATCAGGGGAAACTGCTTCATTGAAAAATTCAGCTTTTTTTCCATGTAATCAATGACTTTTTCAAGGGTCTCAAGTAGCTTTAATGTACCAGAATAGGCCGCATTTAAGGCCTCAGCCTTTTCTTCATCAGTCTCAGGATAGTCGTGCGAAAATAAATTACGAATGTCTCTGAGCTCCTTCCAATCTTCAAAAGATTTCAAGATCTCTCTCTTTTCCATTTTATTGAGAATATCGAGGTTTGAACCAATTTGCTCCTCTTCAAGTAATAATATGCTTCGAAAAGTTTTATTTCCCAAACTGTCTTGTAAATCACAATAGCGAACACGAAATGCGTCTAGCTTATCCATGTCATCTTCGCTTAATCCTTGAAATGATTCATTATTTAAAGGAATCATATTTGATACTCTGTCATAGGACGTTAACAATAGTTTAGCCGAACGATAAGCCTCGTTGAAGTTTAGCAAGAACAGTTTTGCAATATTTTTGTCATAAGCCATTGGGATCTACTTGTTGTTTATAGTAAAATATAACTATATTCGCTTGATGTTTTATATGTAAAGGTTAATTCTATTTCGTGCCAATAACGATGGTAGCGATTCCGCCTGTTAGAGAAATGCGCTTAGTATTGTGAAAACCCGCTGTTTGGAGGACGTTTTCTAAAGTCTCGGGAGGAACAAAGGTATGAATGCTGTTGCATAAGTACTGATAGGCATCCTTATTCGAAGTCAGAAATCGTCCCATAATAGGCAACACGTAACGAAGATAAACAGAATGCCCAAAACGAAGAACTCTGTTCTTTGGCTGAGTCAATTCAAGAATTCCAAAAACACCACCCGATTTTAAAACTCTATGTACTTCCCTTACACATTTTAGTGGGTCCTTGATGTTTCGAATTCCATAGGCCATAGTCGCTGCATCTATACTTTGGTTTGGAAGTGGTATTTCCTGAGCATCCGCTTGAATATAATGAATCAGATGTCGGTCCAAAGACAATTTGCCCGCTTTAATTTTTGCACACTCTAACATTTCGGGTGTAAAATCCAGCAAAAAGGTCTCGCAAGGAACTGTACGGCCCTTTAAATAATTCAAGCCAATTTCTCCAGTTCCACAGCAAAGATCCAAAATATTATCCGGGAGGCGAGTCCCAACGACTTCCTTAACTAATTTACGATTCCAACATTTGTGCATTTGCATAGATAGCACTCCATTGGTCCTGTCGTACTGCTTTGCAATGTTTCCAAACATACTCTGAATTGTCTGAGGATCTTCTTTTTTATATTCAGTCATTTTTTTGTTTTCTCACATATGCTGCAAGAAGTCTCCTCACTGCAATCTTTTTTCTTTTTTGTCGGATCACGCCCGCAAGTTCCAAGTTTAACCCGTGATTTTCCTGTTATAACCCAACTTATGCCAATTCCCAAAATGGCAAATAACAGAATAATAGCCGCTAAACCTGTTGTCACAAAAAGTGTTGACATTTCTATTCTTCGCCCTCATCCTCATCATCAATATCGTCGAAATCATCGACTTCCTCTTCATCTAGACTCTCAACTTTCTTTACAGGTTTAGTAGAAGGTTTATAAATCTTTTTTACCGGTTTTCCTTTCACGTAATCGATCCAAATGGGAGAACTCCAAGCCATATTGCCATCTTTTTGCGTTGCTCTTAGGTAGTAATAGACAAATGGAGGCTTCTTATCCTTAGCATCAATGGTCACTTTTTCAAGAGGAACTAAATCGTCGTAAGCGAACTCTAGACTATATCCTGTTGGCTTATAACTTTGAATTACCTTGCCATTTCTTATGATTTCGATAAGCTTTAGGTCTCCAGTCCCTGCAACATAACCAGAAAGGTGTCGGTTGATCATCAATCCATGCTTATCAATGGTATTTGTCTCGGAACCCATCGGCATGCCAGCGACATATAAGCCAACAATCATCCGCGCACCTGTTGTTGCGTAGCAAGATCGATTATATAAAGCCTCAAAAAGAGCAGCACGAGAATGCTCATTGGCAATGATCGCTGTCATACCAGGCATATATTGTTCCTGTTCATTTTCGAAGAAATCGGCATAGGTGCCGCGGTCGTCAAGACCTCCTGCAACAAATCCGAATCGTTTATTCTGTTTTAGGGCTGTCTGAATTGCCCCCTCAGTGGCTTCTTGAACACCTTTTTTTGCAGGACCTTTTATCGGCAACGGATTTCCATCCTTTTGAGTGCACTCAGAAGACCCCCAAGAATTATAAATTTCTACGACTCTCTCAAAGTCGGGATTGAAATCATCGAAGTTAAAGGTGGTTCCCTTCCCCATAGTAAAGCCGGGGATTGATATGAACTCTTTAGGAGAATGAGTCTTGTATATTTTTTTTAGGCTGCTGTTTTTAATATCTTTTTTGCGGAGAATAGGCTTTCCCTCTTTTGACCAGATAAACTGGCGGAGCCCTTCGGTTTTGTCATCGCCTTGCCACTGAAAGCCTAGCATAGTGACAAAGCGTTCGGCTTCATCAAAATCGGCAATATTTTGAGAAACCAATTTCCAAATGTCAGCAGGAGTCTCTTCAATATCTTCAAATGAAGAAGAACTAAAAAAATTCAACGATTTTTCATCGCGAAAATGTCTAAGGCAGCTTTCAATATTTTCTGTTGAGTCAATGCGCTCAGATTCACCATGGAGCAGTCCCCAGTAAAGGCATTTTTCGTTATCGGCAAAGCATCTGATTGGAGCCGACCGGAAAATATCCCCTGTGGCTTTATTGAGAAGTTGAATTGTATAGACGCCTGCTTCGTTAAAATAGAGGTTGGGGAGAGCAATGAATCCCGTTTCAGGGACAAATAACTTCCAGTTAAGATTCTCTCTTAAATTTTCGTAACTTAATTCCACAAGAGTATCGTCGGGTGCATTATTTGTAAGGTTGCCGAATTCATCTTCAAAGCGAACAATGACATCAAAGCGTTTATTTCTAGTGACGAAAGAAGGCGACAACAATTTAATAGTGAAAAGTTCACTCCCGCGGATATCTAATGAAAAGACTTCTGGGTCTCCAAATTGTCCCTTGCCTGAAGTATCAATTGACAGAAGAAAAGTACGCCTTCTCTGTGAGTACGATTGAGCTCGAGTTCCGTTTTTTGGTCCTGTTTTTTCGATATTTTTAGTTGCACCAAGAATGATTGTGATGTTATCACCGGTTTCCAGCTTTAGAGGTAGTGTGAATTCGAAAACAGGGGCAAAACGATCAGGAACGTCAACTTCATGTGCCTGGAGTATTTTCCCGTCATCCAGCTTTGCATAAATTACATTTCCAGCTTCTTTGATGTTTATCGAGGGTATCTCCCAATCAATTTCTCTTCCATCACTCATAAGATCAAAACGAAGTCTTGATCCTTTCGGGAGTGGAGAAGCCGTAGTGTAAATAAATTTCCAGGTGTTGACTTCTCCCGCTGTTGCCTGGTTTGGTTCACAGAAACAAATGGAACGTCGCATAGTAAATTTCCCTTCTTTATATATTTGCTTTACCAAAATTCTAAACCACTGTGCAGTAACAAGCAACAAAAAATGTTCACAAAAAAAATAAAAAAAAGATTTGCTAAAAAAATTTCTTACATGTATTTATGTCTCACACACACAAAATAGGAGAATAAACTCATGATTCAAGAATTTGCCAACGAGGTTTCCGTCACCAAATATTTTGTCGTTAAAAATGACCGCGGGTTGCATACCCGGCCGGCAACCGAGATTGTAAAATGTGCATCTTCGTACAATTCAGAAATTCAGTTCACTTACCATAAGAATGTAATCAATGCAAAATCCATTCTTGGAATTTTAATCTTGACAGCAGGCAAAGGAGCGCGTATTAAAATAACAGCAGTGGGACCGGATGCCGAGGAGGCTGTTGATGCTTTACTGGATCTGGCCGAAAGTAAATTTAATATCAATTACTAAGGTTTATAATGAGCTTTAATCTTTCACAGTTTCTTCTGAATGAGGGATCATTTCAGACGCAAGAATTTAATCCGGGCATAGCAATTATTAAAGAAGGGCAGCCCCCTCAAGGCGTCTATTACATTTTGAGTGGTAAAGTAGATATATTTAAGGCTGGTGCGATAGTTAATAGCATTGGAACGGATCATATTTTCGGCGAATTAGGTATAATTACTGGCCAACCGCGACGGGCCACTGCTATTGCACATGATTTAGTTAAAGTCATCTTAATTCCCACTCTCAAATTCAGAGAATTATATCAAAAAAATCAAGATGTCAGGGTGATCGTCGACCGTCTCATCAAAGAATACTGATCACAGATCATTCTTAAAATTCACTAAAAAAAGAAAATAGGATATGAAGGCATACGCATCAACCTAAAATATCTTTTACCACGTTGAAGTATGCTTATCAGTGATATCGAGGATTAAGGCCAATCGGCAGCGTATTTGATCTAAAGTTTTGGTTGAAATTTTACCTAGGATAACATAGCCACCACTTTTCTTTTCTAAGCGTTCCATTGAAAGTGTACGAATTTGATAGCAATCAATCACAGAAGGTTTTGATAATATTATGTCATCGAAGTTTGGTATGGAAACATAGTGATGTCTAGCTCTTTTCCCGTTATCGTCTGTAATTGGCAAGACTATAGCCAATTTTAATGGTGTACCCCCAACTTCTATGATGACACACGGCCGTTTTTTCTGTTTTTCATCGCCTTGTGTTGGATTAAGATTTGCTACAACTACGTGACCAGTTTCAAGTATTAGTGAAGTCTTCGGCATCTACACCCTCCCAAAGATATTCACTTTCTCCTTCGATATAATCGTTAAATGCTTCCTGTTTCCACTTTTGTCTCATTTCGGAAGTTAATTTTTCCCGCAAAAGATCAAGCGCAGAATCGATTAATTGCGTTCGAGTGGAGTAACCAAAAATTTTATAGTCATTGACGAGAGTTTCATTCTTTAGGTGACCGATATTCATTGCCAACCTCCTTTGATTTCTATTATATCATAATACATATTTTTGCGCAAATTTTTGATTATTTATCTGTTGCAATTACTGATCGGTCCATAACTGATTGAAGGCGAACATCGTGATGCTCATAATAGTGGCTGGGAAGAAAAGACGCCATGGGTAGTACTCCATGGAGGCAAGGGCCTCACTGATCATTGTTCCCCAGCTAGCCGCAGGTGCTTGCACACCTAGACCCAAAAAACTCAAAAAGGCCTCAGTGAAAATCGCTGCCGGTATAGTAAGCGTTAATGTTGCAATAATGGGACCTGAAGCATTGGGTAATATTTCCTTAAACAATATCCTGAAAAATCCGGCACCCAAACAACGCGCCGCCATGACATAATCTTGCTCCTTTAAATACAAAATCTGACCACGTACTATTCGAGCCATAGTAATCCATCCGATCACACTCATGGCTGCAATAATAGTAAACAATCCAGGCCCCATCATCACCATTAAAAGGATCACAATCAGCAAATAGGGGAGTGAAAAAAGACAATCAGCTATTCGCATCATCACACGATCAGTATTTCCTCCTGCAAGCGCAGCAACTCCTCCCCACAATACACCAATCACAAGATCGACAAATGCGGCCGCTGTCCCCACAAAAAGGGAAATTCTGGCTCCATACCACACCCGTGTGAAAATATCCCTGCCAAGATCATCCGTGCCAAACCAATGGGCCATAGAAGGCGCCATATTTTTTTGTGCAAGAGAAGTCTGAGAATATGTGTAGGGCGTGATATGAGGACCAAAGATGGCCATAAATACAATAAAACAAATAATTCCGAATCCTATTCGAGATGACATTATTTCCTCATAATCCTTGGATCTAATCTTTTGTATAGGGCATCGCAAAACCACACACAACTTAGGAGAATGACCCCATAAAATATTGTAACACCCATTATTACTGAGTAATCACGATTAATAACACTGACGACAAACCAACGCCCCAAACCAGGTATTCCAAAAATTTTCTCAATGACAAAACTGCCGACAAGAATATTGGCGCAAAGCTGTCCTAAATAGGGGAGTATAGGAAGCAAACCATTTTTTAGACCATGAAAATAGACTACACGGTTTTCGGGAATTCCTCTTGCGCGAGCTGCGGTGATATACTTTTTATCTAAAACCTCTATCATGTTGGTTCTGACGAACTTAGCTACAATTGCCGTTGGATATGCAGCTAGTGATATCGCGGGCAGCACCGATTGCATAAAGGTCCCCCAGCGGGCTACTGGAAATATACCAAGTTTCACCCCCAGAATGTACTGTAGAAGGGTAGCTATCATAAAACTTGGAATCGAAACACCCAAAGTAATCAAAATCGCCAACATATGATCCTGCCATTTTGTCTTTTTTAGGGCAGAAAAGGTTCCCAAAACAACGCCTAGTGCAATCGCTAATGTCAGTGACTCCAGACCCAAAATGAGTGATATGGGAAATCCTTCGTTGATGATTTGATTCACCGTTCGGTCCTTGTACTTAAAAGAGGGGCCGAAATCCCAGGTAACAACCGATTTAAGATAGCAATAATACTGATTGTACCAAGGTTTATCAAGTCCATATTGTCTTCTCAGTCCAGCTTGTATTTCCTCGGGTAGCGACTTTTCATCAGCAAACGGATCTCCAGGAATAATCCTAATTAAAACAAATGTTAGAGTCAACAGCACCCATAAGGTTGCGATAAACGAAGCAAATTGCTTCACCTACACCTCACTCAACCGAAGCATGTTTAAAATCAAGATACCCCAAATCAGAAAAGTAAACTCCTTTTACTCTATCTGCCTTCAAATAATTGTACGATCCAAAAAAGAGCGGCACAACAGGCATTTCCTCAACCAATAACGCCTCAGCTTTGTTGAGGAAATTGGCTCTTTTTTCAGCATCCAATTCATTCTGTGATAGATCAAGAAGAGCTATATAGATTGGATTCTCCCATTCGGTATTATTAGTGGCATTTTTGCTGAATTTGAATACCTCAAGGAAGTTGACTGGATCCCGAATATCCGCATACCAAGAGCCTAATGCAATTTGGTAGTCTTTTTGTTTTAATCGATAAAAGAAAAGCTGGCTTTCGCATCCATCTAGTTGAACAGTAATCCCGAACACCTTATTCCATTGCTCCTGGACAGTTTGAGCAATTTTATGATTTCGATCGTTCATCGCATACAAAAGAGTAACCGAAGGAAATTCAGCAGGGGTGATATTTTTTTCACTCAATCCTTTTTCGATAAGTTCTTGCGCCAGTTGTTCCTCATTATCTACAAAAAATGGCATTGGATCGTCTTTCATTGAAGGGGGTATAATTCCCAATGCAGGCAACTGATTCCCTTGTGTAACATGCTCTACAATGTCTTTTCGATTTAATGCATATGCGAAGGCTCTTCGAATTTCGGATTGATCAAAGGGTTGTTTTGAAGTATTCAGTCTAAACCAATGAGTACCCGCGGCAGTTGAAACCTTTAAGCGACCTTGATTTTTGAGTGTTTGAACAGCATCTTGTGGAAGTGTTGAAAGGGGAGAACCCACCCAATCGACATCTTTGTGTTCAAAAAGCTGTAGAGCTGTATTTTCATCGACAATGACCAATGCAATTGCATTCAATTTCACCTGTGAAACATCCCAATAATAAGGATTTTTGCTCACACCAAATTCATTATGGTGCTTCCAATGATTAAACTTGAACGGGCCATTAGAAATAATGCCTTCTGGATGCTCACCATGGCTTTCACGTGTATCAGCATGTACCGGAAAATAGAAATGCGTGGTGAGAAGCTCGAGAAAATAAGGTGTAGGGGATTCTAGCGTCACAATAAGGGTGTTTGCATCTTGGGTGTAGACTCCAATATCATCCAAAGCAAGTCTCCCTTCTTTGGCTTCTTTTGCTCCTTTAATCACATACAATTGATATGCATTCGGAGCAGGGAATCTTGGATCTAAAATAGTTTTCCAAGTTTCTTCAAAATCCTGAGCAGTAATGACATCCCCATTCGACCAATAAGCAGTACGCAATTTAAATGTGTAGGTTAGATGATCATTCGAAATACTCCAGGATTCTGCAACAGCGGGCTGTAATTTCCCGTCTAGTCCTACAGTTGTTAATCCTTCGAATAGCATATGAAGCGGTGTCACAGTAATTAAATCGCGTACCAAGCGCGGGTCTAACGATGTTAAATCGTCTTTTGAAGCTAGACGGATATCAGGCATCCATTCTCGGGTTGTTTTTTTCTCTTTATCTGACTGACAACCAACTGTTAAAATCAATACTAGGATAAGTAATGAACGCATAAGGACCCTCCATTAAGAAAAGCCATTAAATATGAAATTCCCATAAATATCAATCACTTTTCTCTTGCACCTCTTTGCGACATAGTCTATATAGAGATAATAAGGTAAATCAATGAGGCACCAACATGTCAAACGCTAAAGGACTGTTTATTATCCTGGGGATCCTATTTTTTTCGGTCTTTTTTGGATTAGTTTTTCTAAAATTAGGAACACACTTAAATCCTGTACCTGCTGCAGAATACAATTGGCTAGAATACACTTCACCAACAAAAAGCTTTAAAGTCAAATTTCCCACTTTACCACAAACGACAAGTAAAGTATTTACAGATCCAAACACTAACCAGAAGCGACTTTATGAAATGCACGTCTCCCAAATGGGCGATGGAACTGTATTCATGGTCAGCACTATCACTTTCCCTGAAAAGAAAGCAAATGCTGATGATGACGAATTACTCGCAGCAGTGGCAAGTGATATGATTACATCCAACCCAAAAAATGTCATGATCAAAACAGAAAAAGGTACCTTTCAGGGCCATCATGCATTGACATTTTCTCTGAATGGAGACAACGTAAAAATATATGTTAAGACATTCGTTGTGGGTAACATAATATACATCCTCACTGAGATATCGCCAGAGGTACTGGCTGAACATAGTGAATATGACTTTTTTACAAACTCTTTTGAACTTATATCTGGGAAATAACAATGAAAACCAAATTTTTAATGACATTATTCTTTCCTCTATGCCTTTTTGCCGAGGTTATTGAACCACCAAATGGCGACCATTTTGCGCAGCCCGGGATCATTGTACTTAAAGATGGTAAATGGGTTGGAGTTGATCACCTTTTCAACCTAACCAACAAAATTGAAGTCTATATTGAAGTGCAGAAGTCACCGACAATTACGGAAGAGATTAATACTGAAGCCATTAAAACATCTATAGAAACTCTTTTTAAGAAGGGATCGATTACAACAAAAGCAGAATCAACACCCCCTTTTCCCTTTTTTCATATGCTGATTATGATTATACCGGTAGAAAAGGGATACGCAGTGCTTTGCGAGGGACGTCTATTTGAATCGGTCCATTTAGATCGCTTTATTACCGAAAAGAACATGTATTTCCAAGCCATCACATGGGAAAAGCAATTGCTTGTGATAGCACCCAAAGATACTTTTAGAGCCGAAATAGACAAAGCAGTTGATGAAATAGCCAATAGCTTTGTCACCCGCTACGCTTTCTTCGAAGGGATCAAAAACCGGCAGCATTAACCTTGTCGCCCAATACAGGAAAGGACCAAAAATACAGTTTTTTGGTCCTTTTCGATTTTATTCCACTACTTGTTTAAGCAATAGGTATAATATTCTTCTAGACCTCTTGCAACTACCTCTTTTTCAGGATCAGTTAAATAGAAAGTTTGATCTGATTTTTCTACAACTTTTGTACACTTTTCTAAAATAGTACCTTGTGTTTTTTCAATGTAGTGAAAATTGTATTTTATAATATATTTTGACTCTTCTAGAAATTGTTGGTAAATTCGAATTTTATCAAGAGATCCATTTCCTGTTTCCAATATAATTTTTTGTAAATCTTCTTTGCCGAATATTTTTTCTCTTTCTAAGTTGACCAGGCAAACCACAACTTCAAGAAGACCTGCTGTTAATAAAGAGACAAATACGCGAATTACAATGGCAGCAATCCTTCGTACCTCATACTTTTTAGCGTCAACAGAATTTTGCGCTTGCTTTGGATCCACTAAATGGGGATAAGTTAAATAATTAATAGTCTTTTCAGGATTGCTAAGACGTTCTGGATTAATAAAGTATGACATATAACCTCCAAGTTAATTTAATAACTCTAATTATATCAAATAATTATTAAGAATATGTAAAGAAAAATTTATAAAAAGGAAAGGAACGGTAAAGTTTGACCCCCTAAAATTGGAGGTCATACCATGTTTCAGTCCAATGTGCTTTTCAAGGCTTATTCGCACTGTTCAGGGCTTAGAAAAAGAGCTTGGATTACGAAAGTAATCGTAATCATTCAGAAGGCAACTAATTTATTGTTGTTAGCTGAGGGAGAGGGGGCCACGGCTACTTCTTTGGGCCAACGCCCCTCCGGGGGCGGTAAAATAATCATTCGATGCCTGAAAATAATTCACCGTGCCCCTTCGGTCGAGGGGGCCACGGCTACTTCTTTGGGTAATCTCATACTAACCAATAAATATATAAAAATAAATAGAAATAAAGCCCCAAATGGGTTATCTCATTGTAGTAACCAAACCATCAAGGAGGTGTAAACCATGGGGCATAGTTCATATTTAACATATTGTATAGGAAAAGGTAAAGCATATCCTTTCGGATTTAAGTTAGATGCGGTGTTCGCAGCTGAGGAACTTGGCAAAAAACCAGCGGCTAAAAAGTTTAAAATAGCTTTAAATACATTGAAATCTTGGATTAAAGAATTCCAAAAACATGGCAAGCAAGGCCTAATCGATAAGAGAAAGGGACCCAATTTTATTCCACATAAAATTCCTCCTGACGAGGAAGAAAGGATAGTTAGCATTCGCACGATGGCACCTTGTTTTGGCCCTAATAGAATAAAGTTCTACTTCAATGTAAATTGTTCTGTTGGAGCTATTCGTCGGGTTATTCGATCTCATAATCTTACTAAGAAACAAAAGAAAAAGCAGGAGAAAAAAAGAGACTTAAGAGCTGTTAAGGCTAAGCGTGCATCGATGACGTATCTGCAGATGGATGTAAAATACTTAACGGACATTCCTAACTATTGGGAACAGATAAAACCTATGGGATTACCCAGGTTCCAATATACCGTCCGTGATTCTAAGTCAGGAATGCTATTCTTGGGGTATTCTGATGAGCTATCGGAATTAAATGCACGTACGATGATTGATCATATAATAAGCGAAATGAAGCTCGATTTACCCTTTGATATCGAGAAACTTAATGTGCAAACGGATAATGGATCTGAATTTAGCGGTCAAGCAAGGAGAGTAGAAACAGCTCCCTTTGTTCAAATGATTGAAAAGACCCATGGGGCTAATCATAATTACATAAGACCTGGTCATTGTAATGCAAATGCGGATGTTGAATCATCACATCAAACGATTGAAGTTGAATTTTTTGACTTAATAAAGGTTAAGAATCGAGATGACTTCTTCAAAAAGATCGAGTCGTATCGGTTATATTTTAATTTCACGAGGGTGAATTTTTCTAAAGGTAAAAAAACACCGCAACAAATTTGCGCAAGTGATTGGAATATAGATGTTTCTTATAATTTTTCCTTGATAAAAACTGTGGATTTAGATAAAATAAGTACATTCTCGTATCAACGGGGTCAATCTTTACCTGATTTTACCGAAAAATTTATAAAACTGTTTTCATTTCTTAAATATTCCTTTGAGGATGTCTTTGGCCTGTGCTTCAATGCCCTTTTTGCTGGAATCTGTTTCTGAAACTGAGCTGGATTTCATTTGGTCAGCCCAAGGTAGGGGATTTGTCGTCGGTGCGGGTGTTTTCTCTCTGCTGCTTCCATTGGCAATATCTAAGACTGTCCCTATAAGCAAACCTTCCGGGCTTCCTTTTTGCTTGGCAGCAAGGGACCCAATACGGGCTATTGCCATGCTAGTATCGACCTTAGGTTTATCAAGCTTCCCTTTTACCGGTATCTGTAACAGACTATTAGCTGCCAATCCCTTTACGTTAAACGCATTTTCAAGAGCTCTATCCGAAATTCCAAGAGTTGCATCAATATAATCCCTAGCTAAATCAATTTTTCCCCAAAAGGCCAATGGATAACGGTCCATCAAAAGAAAATCAGTGCGGGAAATCTCAACAAGTCCATCATCTACGCTAAAATACTGTGGAGTAAACCAAATAGACACATTATCATTTGAATTCGCATTCAAAAATTTTGCTATTTTTTTGACTTCTCCCTTATTTCTAAAAATCAGCTTCCCTAATTCTAGCTTTGCCTTTTTAATCTTCACCATATTGATATCGAAGTCGGATACTGGAACTACAAATCCCTCTGGATCAATCAAAATACTCATTGGAGAATCTCCTGTCAAAAGCTCTCCAAGTGGAGGAAGATACTCCCGAAATAACTCGCGCCCCAGCTGCTCCGACGGCTGAGTTTGCAAATAGAGGGGGGCCTTCAATGTCAGCATGTTATCCGTGATCAATCCCTTAAATACCAAGTATCCATTGTTTCCCTTCAAATCAACATTGGCATAACCATGTGTGCCGTTCGTGTCCACTTCTATCTCAGTATCAATAAGGTGCCCAAAAATAGGAGCAAATACATTCTGTCCTGAAAAGATCTCAAAAAAGTGAGCTGGGACCTGTTTCCCTTGCAAAAATGCATTTATACGTGATTCATCGTCAATGTACTTAACCTTTCCGTTAATTTTTCCTGCCTCAGCAACGTTCCCGTTCAGATTTGCAGAAAAATCTCTTTTCACTCCATTATACGCCCAAACAATATGTAAATCCGAAAGTAAATGCTTTTTACCTTCATCAATAAAAATCAACTTGCCAATGGAAAAGGAACCAGAAAGATTTTCTTGGCTTATGTCATTTAACGTTACCACAACCTCAGGAACTTCTATATTGTCTGAAAAGATTCCCACTGAAAATTTCGAAAAGTCAGCTCCTGTACCCTGAAGAGACACTGAAATCAAGTCGCCAAATGTATTTTGAAAACGTTCGCCTTCTCCATAAATTTCATCTAAAAGTGCAGCAGGAACTTCCTTAATCTGAATGTTATAACTATTCATAGCAGTAAGTAAAGTTGTAAGATTATCTACAGACTTAGGTTGGTCAAAATTAACTGTGGCAGCCCAAGAAATCGGTTTCGACTGAGAGTTCCCCACCAATTTTAGTTCAAAATGATCATTTACCATTGACTTATCAACTGAAATATTCAAGCTTTTTCCCAATAATTTTGGAAGCATGCCAAATAAATCAGGGTTTTTCGAGGTAGCTAGCGCATCTAAAATTCCCACGGGAAAGTCCTTTATATCAGCTTTTACATGAAGATTTTCATCTTTCACTGCCATTTCAATATCAAAACTGCCCTTCAGATTTTCTTGTTTCGTTATTCCAGATAACTTCGCTGTAAATTGTTGGTCTGACTTTGGATAATATTGCAGTTGCATATCAGTTAAAACAAGAGGGGAGGGAAGGTCCAGCAAAAGGTCAGCACCTAAACTTTCCTCCAAATTAGTCTTTCCAGAGGGTTCTTTAATAATATTTAGATTTAATGCCAATATATCAGTTTTCTTATCAAATTGCGAATTAAATAAAACAGCGAACAAAGAACTATCGGTAGAAAATTTTTCGAATTCGGCAACAATTGCATCATCAGCATCACGCAACGTGAACTTTTCAATATGAATGCCCCCAAACCAACTCAAAGAATAGTTTTCAATCTCAATTCGCCCCGGAATATACGAGTTCAAATGTTCAACAACCGCTGGCTGAAAAGATTTTCGAGAAAGAAGAGTGGGGAGTGCCGCGACAGTGATGACCGCCAACACGACTGATGTGAACACAATTTTTGTAACAAGCTTCATGGAAACCACCTGACTTAAAGCATTATTATAGCAAAAAACAGGTCAAAACAAAACAGAAAAAGAACAAAAGATAAACTGCGCCAGAAGAGGTACAGGATGTGCATGATCGCAAGCGGCAGGATATGAATGATTGATGTAACTTCTTATCCTGCTTTAAAATAAAAAGTAATCGACATCATCTTCCTATCATCCTTCATATCCTGTTTTCCTTTTGGAGGGAGTTAACAAGGTATCGATGTAAAAATGCACATCCTGTTTTTTTAGAAGCCGATGCCGTATTTTACATACACGACAGGGAAATCTAATCTTGATTTATTATGAAATCCGGTGTTACCCACATTTGCCCAAGTTGGACCCTGCACATGAGCTTCGAGGAAATTCTTGGTCCCCTCAGATTGACGGAATTCCTTTCCAATAACAAAGTCAGGAGCTATTGTCCAAGCGCGATCTCCATCTCTATGCTTATTGGTAAAAATGATGCCTCCAGCTGCCCCGGCACCTAAATAGACTGGGTTACGGTTAAATGGCTTTGGGTAAAAATGGTACACGGCAATTCCTTGAAACTGATGTGCAACGAAAATAGTTGAATAGTTAGCAGAAATATCGAATCCCTTTCGACCTTCATGCGAGCGGTGACCAACGCCAATGCTTGGGATGAGCACAACAGGGCCGGTTCCTACAGTGAAATAATTAAAAGATGTGCAACTTTCACACTCACGAGCAGATACCTGCATGGTGACTAAAGTAAGTAATGTCAATATAATTTTTTTCATGTTAAGTTCTCCTTGTTTTCTCCATTTATTGAAGAAAACAAGTAAGGTTATATGCGAAGCTATGTTTAATTCATAGTAAAATAAGTATTACTTAGGCGCCATCTGGTCATAATATTTTGCAAACCAAGCCGAATGACCACCTATCTTTTGATAATGATAGTGCTCCTCAAAGTTGCTGTAAGTGGGGAGTAAAGCTGATTTCGGAAAAATTCCCAAATCAATTCCTCGCTGAGCCATTGCCGCAGCCCTCTTTGAATTTGTGTATTCCTGAAATTCCATGGATCTTATAAATGTTTCTTTATCCATCTTACCTTGAGAAACTAAGTCATAAAGTTTTTCAATAACGGCTGTAGAAAAGGCATTTTGCATTTCGAATAGCATGGAGCCAATAATTCGACCTTCAGATTCATGAAACTCTGGATTAATACAAATGACTCGTTGATCGACATCCCAATAAGCTCCAAACTTCTTGCCAAGTTCATGCTCGGAGATAGCAAAGCGAATAGGACCTTCCTTTTGAATGGTTGTAATCAATTCTCGTGCTTCAGGAAGCTGTCGTATCTTATCGATACAGCCCTGAACCAACTCTGCAGAGCTGGTTTCAGCAAAAAGACTTACTATAAAAAATAATGAAATAATCAATAAACATTTGCGTAGCATCTTAAACATAATCCCTCTTTGATGTATAAAAAAGAAATAATAGTAGCATGACATGATTTGGATGTAAAGATAAAAGGCATTGAGCTGTGGCCTGCTCTCTCCGAGAGCAGGTTTGGTATGGGACGATAGCAAGGCAAACTATCGGTATAGGATGATTTTCAGTGCGGTGCGCTCCTCTTGGGAACTACCTTAATTTCGTTGTGTACCAAGCCTGCTCTCGGAGAGAGCAGGCCACAGCACGTATGGTCTGATAATGTATGTTATGTTGTGTTTTATGAGAAAACTACACTTCGTGTTGTTACTTAGACTTTTGCGAAGTTGCCGAATTTGGGTTGGACAACTTTGATTAGATCTGAGGACCTCATTGCAATTGATTCAGACTGCAACCCGCAACTGAAAGAGATCTTGTCGCAATCTTTAATCTTCTCATCGAAATAAGTGTCAAGATTTAACAGAGGTCCAAAAGGAGGGATTCCTCCGACTGCGACACCAAAGCGCTCTAAAATCACATGCGCATCTTCAAATTCACACTTCTCTCCTACCATATCGGCCACGGCCTTCATGTCGAGCTTTAAATGCGTTAAAATATTCACTTGGTAATTCTTTTTGCTCGATTTACCTCTCAAAATAAGGGCCTTAATCCCCCCTTCCTTTTGCTCTTCATTGACCTTATGGATAAAATCAAACTCATGATGCTTTAAGAGTCTGATAATCTCATTCCTCACGTTTTCAGAGCCAAAGAAGATATGTGCTTTAATGCGATTTCCTGCAATTCTTTTTGGATCCGATGGAAATAAAGATGCTTCACGTATATTCTTTAGACCTAATATGGTCATGGTCAACCTTTCTAACCCCATGCCGAATCCACCGTGCGGCGGCATGCCGTATTTGAATATGCTGAGATAATCTTCGAAATTATTGGGATCCATATTTTTAGATTTTATTCCTGCAACCATGGAGTCAAATGTATGTCTTCGTTGTCCGCCAGAAGTAATTTCTGTTCCAGCACAAAGCAAATCGAATGTATTGGTAAGTTCGGGATTCCCATCTTGCGGATACGAATAGAAAGGTCTCTTAATGGTCTTCCAATCTATAATAAATATTAGGTCGGTACCAAATTTTTCCTTGGCATAGCGGCAAAGCTCTCTTTCTGCCGCTGGACTCAAATCAGGTTCATTTCGTTCGTCAACACCGGTTCTTTGAAAGAACAGCTCCTGCGCTTCGGCGAAGGTAAGTCTTGGGAATGGCACATCCTTCGGCGCTTTAATGATTTCTCCACCTAAAGTGGCTATTTCTGGAGCGCAGTTTTCATGTAGATAACTGACGATGAATTTAATGCAATTTTCTTGGACATCTAAAACTTCATGCCAGTGTTCGAAAAAGCCCATTTCAAACTCAAATTGCTTTCCTTCTGTCAGGTGACGCGGGGTATTTGAATTTTCAGCACGGAAAAATGGCATAAGAGCAAAAACTCTTTCATTAACTCCTACCATAATCTGTTTATAAAGCTGACTGCTTTGCGCCAATGTTGCTGTGTAACCAAAGTAATCGACAGAAAAGAATTCGGCTCCCCCTTCAGAAGAAGCGCCAATCAAATTTGGGGCAAAATATTCAACGGCTCCTATAGTATCATACATAAACAGACGATAAGCATGGGCGATGGCCGATTGAATTTTAAAAACTGCTTGTATTTGCCTATTGCGCAAAGATATGGGGCGGTGATCGAGGATAAAGTCGAGTTCATTTATCAGTTTTGGCTTTTGATATTCAATAGGTGAAACATCGTAGATGGGTACTTCAACTGTAATTTGAGGATGCGTAAGCTCAACCTTCAAATCTGCATGCTCAGAAGCAGCTACCATTCCTTTAATTCTTAGAATTGTGCCAGATTGGAGATGGGCTATTTTCTGGTATTCATTTTTATCCTCGATGATCACTTGGATGAACCCTGTTCGGTCGCGTAGGATTAAAAAAATCACTTTTCCGAGAGCTCGAACATTATTTATCCAGCCCCGGACTTCTACTTCTTTACTGACATGTTCAAACAATTGATTTGCTAAAACTCGATCCATATATGCTCCATTCTTTATGAAGCTCTATCTTATCAAAAGTGAACAAAAAAAGAAAGGAGCGGATCGAGATTTCGATCCGCTCCCTGGAAAAGAAGGATTACTTCTTACCTTTTTCTGGGCAACATGGATTTCCACATGTATGCTTCCAATAATATTCTGGAACATATTCACAGTGTTCTTCGCAAACCATTTTCTTTACGGTTTTGCAATCTGGCACTTCATATGTTTCTTTTCTCATTCTTGTGCAGCATTCTGTATAATACTCAGGAACCATTCTGCAACGCTTCACTTCGTATTGTTCAGGAACTTCTCTGCAGCAAGTTTTTGTGCATGGAATTTGTTCTTCTACACATTTTTGTGTGGTGTAGTAGCGTGGGCAGTAACGCACATATAAGCAATAGCATTCACCAGTAGCTTGATCTTCTGGATTTGCAGGATGCTCAGCTGGGCATTCATTATTTGCTTCAGCTCTGCTTGGATTATTCTTTGAAGCCTTTGTAGCTTTTGCAGATTGATCCATTTTAGCTGGTTCATCTGAATATCCGTACTGTGTACAGAATAGACAGCAAGCCAATATTGTTAATGATAAAAATTTCTTCATAATAATCTCCTCCATGGAGTTAATTTAGAAACATCTTTTGCAAAATGTCTAAGGATCATTATCCTTATCTAATTTCACATATGCACTATTTCCTTATTTTGGTAAATATTTTTTTTATAAAAAAATCTACTATAATTAAAATAATTTATAACTATATAAGCATGAGAGAGATATGTATGTGCTTGCGCAAATTCTCTCACATGCGTACAATGATTCTGTTAATATACAAAGGACAGAAAAATGACGCCAATCACCAAATTTCTCATGATTTTCATGATGACATGTGCTTTAACCTCTTGCTATAGAATGCCTAATGATGATGAGTATTCTCTCGTACCGGCAACAAATAACCCTGATGTAACTAGAGGCGTTGGCGAAAGCATGATGCCTGGAGCAGGCTTCTAAACTATGCTAGGAGGCGATTTTATGTTACCATTAAATCTTGAAAACATTCTGCAATTTCTCAAAGATGAGGGATACGAGGCACATATTCAAGCAGAAACTGGACAGATTTATTGCATACTAAAAATTCTGCGCCAAGACTTTCCTCTTTTTATTAGGATATTTGAAGAGAGTAAGTTGCTTCAATTAATTGTATTCATTCCCAGCGCAATCAAAGAGGGGGCCTTCAATGATGCAGGGAGGCTTTTACACCTGATAAATAAGCAAATTGATGTTCCTGGTTTTGGAATGGATGAAACTGCCAAAATCCCATTTTATCGGATCATGCTCCCCTCTTTTGAATCTCAAATTGACAGTGTAATGCTGAAATCGTATTTGCACTCAATGAAGATTATTTGCGAAAATTTTGCCCCCACTATTATAACAGTTGCTAATGGAGCTGCCACTTTTGAAGGGGTGCAAAAAAGATGAGTCTGAGGCCTATATATTACGATACGGAAACAACGGGAATTAAGACGGATAAAGATCGCATTGTTGAAATCGCTGCGTTTGATCCTGTTCAGGATCGTACTTTTGAAATGCTAATTAATCCGGGTATTCCCATACCGTCAGAAGCATCGGCTATTCATAAAATTACTGATGAAATGGTTAAAAACTCCCCTTCATTTGCTGAGGCCGGAAGAGAATTTTTGTCTTTTTGTGCAGGTGATGTTATATTAATAGCACATAATAATGACAATTTTGACCTGCCTATGATTAAAAGTGAATTTGCAAGGCATAGCATTGAATTCCCCGCTTTGAAAACATTGGATTCATTGAAGTGGGCCAGGAGGTATCGACCCGATTTGCCTAGGCATCCTTTGCAATTCTTACGGGAAATTTATGGAATTCCATCGAATAATGCTCACCGCGCTTTGGATGACGTCATTGTGTTGCATCAGATATTTAGTCAGATGATTGATGATTTGACAATGGAACAGGTTGTTGAGCTCATGGAGAAGCCGAAGGCTGTGGGTCGTATGCCATTTGGAAAATATCAAGGGCAGCCGCTGAAAGACGTTCCATCTAGTTATATCGCCTGGCTAAAGGCTAATGGAGCCCTCGACAAGCCTGAAAACAAAGAACTCAAAGAAACTTTCACACAACTTGGTCTTCTTTCGGTTTAAATCACATTTTTCCAACGAATTTCGTGAGATATCTCACATTTTTCCAATGAATTTCGTGATAAATATCACATTTTGCCAACATATTCTTGTCATAAAAAACAAAATTTGTTATACATTGGATTATGGAAAGAGAAATTTACAAGCAGCTCCTCGACTGGAAGGGTAATCCCAAAAGAAAACCTCTCATTTTAAAAGGGGCAAGACAAGTAGGCAAAACCTACATCATTAAATTGTTCGGAAATAAAGAATATGAACACCTATGCTATATTAACTTCGATGAAAGACCTAGTTTAAAAAATTTTTTTACTGGCGACCTCGATCCAGAAAGAATCATTCGCGATATGAATATTTACTTTGAAATCGAAATCATTCCCGAAAAATCTCTCATTTTCTTCGACGAAATTCAGGAATGTCCTGAAGCATTAAACAGCCTCAAATACTTTCAAGAACAAGCTCAACAATACCATGTAATTTGCGCAGGTTCATTACTCGGCGTAAAAATGATTCATACAAAAGGGTTTCCTGTAGGAAAAGTCGATTTTTTGGAATTATACCCACTCAAATTTGTAGAATTTCTTCAAGCTATCGGCAAGGTCAAACTCAAGAAATTTCTTATCGAAAAAAAAGGTGAAGAATCAATCCCTGAACCTTTTCATGTAGAATTATTATCTCTGCTTAAATATTACTTTATTGTAGGTGGAATGCCTGAGGCGGTTCAACAGTTTATTTCCAATCAGGACGATCTTTTAAGTGTCAGGAAAATCCAAAAAAACATTCTTGAAGCTTATAGCCTTGATTTTGCAAAACACGCTCCGGCAACTCAAGTTATGAAAATCTCAACCATTTGGAACGCCATTCCAACACAACTTGCAAAAGAAAATAAAAAATTTGTTTTTTCAGTGATTGCTTCTGGCGCCCGTTCTCGCGAATATGAGGAAGCTATTCAGTGGCTTCAAGATGCTGGCCTTATCATCAAAATTAATAGAATATCAATTCCAAAACACCCGCTTGAAGGATATTTGGATCCAAAGGCATTTAAGATTTATCTGCTAGATGTCGGTTTACTTGGAGCAATGAGCCACTTAGCCCCAAAAATAATTTTAGAAGGACATTCTCTTTTTGTTGAATTCAAAGGTGCATTTACAGAAAATTATGTTGCACAGGAATTGACACCTCTGCTTGAAAAACGACTTTACTACTGGGTGAGTGAAGGGATTGCCGAAGTTGACTTTGTATTCCCATTGGACACTGAGGTTTTTCCACTTGAGGTCAAATCGGGAGAAAATAAAAAAAAGAAAAGCCTTCTCATATATGCGGAAAAATTTAAGCCATCCAAGATTCTTAGAACCTCTCCGATGAATTTTGATCTACAAAGTTCCCTTTACAACATTCCTTTATATGCTTTGAACCTAATTCCCTAAAAAATTCCCTATATTTAATTTTAATTTTCAGTCATAAGTAGAAGTTGAGGATTGAAAATATGGTGAAAGCTCCCGACTTTAAAGCTCTCAGCGCAGAAAACGCGGCTGATTATGCATTACAGGCCACCCCTGATGCACTAGAATCCGCCATTGGCAAAATGAATCAGGAACAAGTTATGGCGGTCATTCAAAAAATTGACGAAGGAAATGATTCAAAATGGAGAAAAAAAATTCGTGCTGCAATCATGGGATTATCTGAAAAACCAACTCTAGAAGAGGCAGGAAAAGTACTTTCAATACCTCAAATATTTGAGTTATTAGATAAACTCCTCGGCATCGAAGATAAACATCACTGGAAGTTATCTCCCCTATTAGTTGGAATCTCACATGATACATTTTCTAAGTTTCTGCAATCCGCTGGTGAAAAAGAAATTAATCTTCTAAAACTAGACAGTGTGACAGAACCGGTGCAACATCATCTAACTCTATTAACTCACGAATTGGAAAATACTGTGAAGTATTTGAGAAATCAGATCGAGTCCATGTTATTAAATATCAATAAGTTAGATGTTAATATATTAGGAATTAAAGACGTTCGAGACCTCCATAGTAGAATTGGTGATCTCTCTACTTCTTTGCTTCAACTTCTTGACAGGACCAATACAGCATTGAGCATTGCTTGGAATACTACCCGGCTTGATTTAATTATGTCATTGAATGCAATTAAAGATATGTGTCAAAGGCTTATTACTCATGGTATTGGCAAAAAAGAGATTAGAGAGTCTTCAGGATTATATAATCAATTGACAGAGAGGCTATTTCGGATCTATGGTGATCCCCAACATCCTGAGAATGTCGAGTCATTACGTGAGGTTGAGCCTGCCATTGAAGGGCTAGCAAAGTTATCAGTATGGTATTTGAAGGACTATTTGGAATTGGGGCTTCTTCCGCACGTAGATACATCGATAGATTTTGATAAAGATATTTCAGATCATAATGAGAAAGAAAAACTTTTTTCTTTGGCTCGACTAACACTAGAAAAGTTAGGGCTTTATACTGTAAATGATCTCAAAACAGCCTGCATTTTCTCCAAAAAAACCCTCAAAGAATTTCTAGTGCTTCATAAGTAACATTATTTTAGCAAAAACGGCATCAGGTTCTTGTTCGCCATTGACGTTAAATAGGACACCCTGCTTTTGGTAATATTGAATGAGCGGGCTGGTTTGTTCGTTATAGACTTTTAGGCGCTCACGGACAACTTCTGGTTTGTCGTCAGGGCGCTGGATTAGGCCGGCGCCGCACTTGTCGCAAATCCCTTCTTTTTTTGGAGAACTAAAATAAATATTGAAGACGCTGCCGCATTGTGGACATGAAAGTCTGCCAGATATCCTCTTTATTACGACGTCATCAGGGACTTCTATATTAATTACCATTAATTCAGCTGTGCTATCTAAATTGGCGGCAAGTGCTTCTGCCTGCGGTATCGTGCGGGGGAATCCATCAAGCATGAATCCTTTGGAACAGTCAGGACGTGTAATGCGATCGAAAACGATTGCATTAACCAAATTATCGGGAACAAGTCTACCTGAATTCATGTAAGTTCTTGCATTTTCTGCAAGTTCGCTGTTTTCCTTCAGGATTGCGCGAAATATATCACCTGTTGAGATATGAGGAATGCCAAGTTTATCGGTAAGCAACTTTGCTTGGGTTCCTTTTCCGGAGCCTGGAGGGCCTAAAAGAATGACTACTTTACGTTTTTGACTCACTTCATCTCCAAAAGCGTAGGATCCAAAGCCAATACAGACCATTAAGCACAACAAAGTTATTAATGTTGCTTTCATGCTTTGAATCTCCCATTTATTGATTGCGGTTACCAAGACTTGAACTTGGGACCTCGACATTATCAGTGTCGCGCTCTAACCAACTGAGCTATAACCGCGTTTTGGAGGCTAGGAGACTCGAACTCCTGACCCTCTGAATGCAAATCAGATGCTCTACCAACTGAGCTAAACCCCCAAACATAACGCTGTAAACATACTCCAATCCCCTAATTTTCCGCAAGCGTTTTATTCATAAATCTCTTGTTTTCCGATATTTTTTCTGTAATAATATAAGAAAAAATTAGAAAAATTTATGACATTTATCATCGCAGACTCAATTTTTCGGGAGCATATAACGCCTCCAGGGCACCCTGAGAGATCGAAAAGGTATGATTCAGTGATTGAGGCATTAAACGGGTATGTTTTTTTTCCAGCTAGGGATGCAACTGAAGAAGATTTACTCACATGTCATACACCTGAATACCTGAAAATTGTAAAAAGGGATATTGCCGCAGGACTGGGCACGTTGAGTACAGGGGATGTGGAAATTTGTGCTAAGTCTTATGATGTGGCGATCCGAGCTGCCGGAGCAGTTCTAAATGCGGTGGATCTTGTGATCGGAGGAACGGCGAAGAGAGTTTTTTGTGCCGTGAGGCCGCCGGGTCATCATGCGTGCCGGGACAAAGGAATGGGATTTTGCATATTCAATAATATAGCTATCGGCGCTCGTTACGCACAGAAAAAGTATCAGGTTAGCAGGGTGTTAATTGTCGATTGGGATGTTCATCATGGGAATGGGACGCAGGAAATTTTTAATGAGGACCCTACTGTATACTATTTTAGCACGCACGAATTCCCGTTGTATCCCGGCACAGGTTCGAGTGAGGAAACAGGCTTTGGCAAGGGTGCTATGTCAAAGCTGAATGTCCCTATTGCGCCTGGAAAACAAGCTCGTGAGAAAGTCTTGCAAGCCTTTCAGGTATTGCTTCGTCAAAAAATGGCAGATTTTCGTCCGCAGTTGGTAATGATTTCAGCAGGTTTTGATGCTCATGAAGATGATCCATTGGGTCATTTGGGGTTGAAGACTGAAGATTTTGCTGCTTTAACCAAAGCGGTGAAACAGATTGCAGATGAGTATGCTGATGGTAAAATAATTTCTGTACTGGAAGGAGGGTATAATCTAGGCGCCCTTGCTGCCAGCGTCAAGGCTCACGTCTCCGAACTTAGCAGGGATTAGCCAGGGTATTGTAGTGATACAACTGACAAACAGGATATGAAGGATCGCAAGCGGCATGATATGCAGGATAAGAAGAGGATAAGAAGGTGAGGAAATAAAAATCAATCCCCTCACCTTCTTATCCTCTTCTTATCCTGCATATCATGCCGCTTGCGATCCTGCATATCCTGTTACAAGTCGTGCCGCACATGTTTTTAAGAAATTTGTGCGACCCAACGAATTGGGTCACACGGTAATTATTTAGGACATCATGGCCAATAGAAGAAGGGCGACAATGTTGGTGATTTTGATGAGTGGATTGATGGCTAGCCCTTGCTGCCAGCGTCAAGGCTCACGTCTCCGAACTTAGCAGGGATTAGCCAGGGTATTGTAGTGATACAACTGACAAACAGGATATGAAGGATGCTAGGAAGATGCTCATATCCTGCCGCTTGCGATCATGCATATCCTGTTCCCACTATATAGGCATTAATGATCAGGTATTAGCCTTACTGACTAGACGCCTACCTTTAGAATGGGTGTATTGTAAAAGATGCCAAAAGCATCATTGATGATGGAATCGAACTGTTTGGCCCCATATTCTTCTTTGATGTATTCAATAAGTTTTAAGGCATCAATCATTCGATTAAATCTTTCTTGCTGCATGACTCGCTCACGAACTAATAGCGCAGGTAAATATATCATCCCATTCGCCTTTTTAATGTCGTCACCTCCATTCAATGCACCAATAAAGAGATACAACAATACACTTGCAGCCTGACCAACATCCACACCATCCTTACAAGTCAAGCTGAAGGAATCCGGCTGCACAATATCAATCAATTTCAATTCCAAAAACAGATAGAATATCTCAATAAAATCGCGCCGATTGCTGACTGAAAGAACATTTTTTCCATTGAAAAAGACTCTATGTATAGCTGCTATTACGCCATTGACAAATTTCGGGAAAATCTCTTTCTTAATACTGTCAGGAAAATAAAATCCACAGTTTTCGTCATGCAATTGTTCTTGAAAATGACTGATAAATACATCGGCATGGCTATCAAGATCATATGGGGGAAGTTGTTCATAAAACTCTGTATCCTTTGCCAAAGTCACAACCGTGAGCGTTTTGCTAAACTCATCATTGTTTTGCAATTCCTCAAGTGCTATAGACCTAAAATGCTCTTTCCAAGATGTCCTATCTTGCAAATTAACAAGAAGATGCTTTTTCTTTCGAACATCATATTGATATCCTCTCAAAAATCCCTTAAACTCCTCAACAATGCCAGCCTTGTGAATGTACTCCTGAATAGTCGGAGAAGGAATCCTCAGATTCGTGATTTTATTTTCTTGATGATACAACGAAAAAAGCTGATCCGGTATATTGTATTGAGCAAATGGATCAAAAGTATAATACCCACCCTGTTTAATAATCTCCAAAACCTTGACCAATGGACCATTTGGATGCATCTTTATCAATTTTTGAAGCTTTGTATTCGTATCTACAAGTTGACTCCAAATATAATTCGACTTTATTGGCTCGCCAATAATTTTATTTAAAGAATCAATCACCTCATTCGAGCTCTTATTTGTCGTGATCAACCCCTGACAAATAGCATGAATCATATCCAAAATACTATGAGCGACCTTATTTGTTTTCTTTGGGGGATATGCAATCCATTTTTGATATTCCCGAGTCATCATGGATGCCCTAAGAAATCCTAAAAAATCATTAAAATATTCATAACAGGTTTTTGATGGCGCGAAACGAAGCAAATTTCTTGAATTACCACTCAACAATAGAGCCATGATAGCTTTGTTTACATATAAAACGATATCCCAACGAGAATTTTGCTTGGTCTCCCTATAAAAACGATCGCTAGTACCACCCAAAAAACCAATAATATTTTTAGAGGCAGCAAAAGCAAACTCATCATGCCAAAACTGCAATCCCTCAAAACTATCCACAGTCGTATCCTTCCACATTCTGCCTTCAAAATCACATACGAGTTTAATATTTCGTATCAATCGTGGACTGAAAAACCGCGTGCCATCCTCCTTTTTAAGAAAAAATAACTCATAATCTGTATCCTTTCTAACACCATCCAGATCAATGAAGACATGTTTTGTCTCCGTCGTCGTTCGTCGTTCCAATTGCAACTCTTCCTGCCTTGCGATGGCATCCCTAGCCAATTCTAAAATCCACTTTCCAAGAACCCCCTGGTCTATTTTTCTCGAAATATGCGATAAATAAAATTCCTGCAATTGTTTATATTCCTTAAGATGCGCTACCGTCTTCTCTTTGGTATGACTGAACAGCGTCGTATACTTATCCAGCCTCTGCACAGCCTCTCCAACAATCACCATAATTGTTTTGACGCCCTCAGCAGATTCTTCCTTAGTCGAATGATTTTGATCCGGCTTGTAAAAATTCCGAACATATTCAAGAACAATATGAAATGCCTCTCTAAGAGCCCTGATTGTCGTATCGGGATCTTCATTTTCCAAATGGAGTTTTTTTGCAGTTAATTCTGTAACTTGTCTATTTTGCTCGTTAATCTCATTTTTTTTGGCGATAGAGACCTCTTTTTCAAAGTCTAAATCCCCTATATCAGCTAAAGTTTCGACGGCTTCCATAACTGATACACTACGTTGTGTCTCGTGATTCCTTTTGTTTAGCATGACCAAGCTCCTATCTAAAGTTTTATCTATTCATCTATTTATATTATTTCATACAAATTATTATTTTAAAATAAAATAATTAATTAACTCTGAACTACAGGGGATTTTTATATTTATGAATAAATTTTACCTAAAAATACCGAAAAAGATTGATTCAAATCCCAGAAAAAGAGTATAAAGGTTATTCATTTCACGGAAGAGTGGCAGAGCGGCTGATTGCGTCTGTCTTGAAAACAGAATCACCAGAGATGGTGACGGGGGTTCAAATCCCTCCTCTTCCGTACCTTTTTCCCCAATCGACACACCAAGAATGAACACCACGTTGAAGAAACGGTGTTAAACTTTTTTAAGTTGATTTTTGTGTTTTTTTCGACATGATTTGTTCATATGTCGAATGAATCGACATATCAACGGATCTTCAGTAATTGAAAGAGTCAAGAAGCTCAAATTGAATTGTAGTGGAAGGAAATGTTCTCATTGTGTAGATTGCCATGATAAACCCTAACAAGGAGAAAATGTCATGTCACCAACACACCAATATGACAGACCACTACCAGGAATAAGTCATTATAAAGTAGGTTCTCATCCAGGAGATATGAGCAGGATTTGCCATACTTGTCCTAATCTAACTAGATTAAATAAATCAGAATTAAAGGAAATGGATGAAGTCAAGCTAATGCATATACGCACTCAGTTGCAACAGGATATTCAGTATTTCACTGACAATGTACAAACCCGAAACTACATTATATTTTCCCAAAGTGCAATCGCTTTGGATCAGGGCAACCTTGAAATCATTAATAGCGAAATAGAACGCCGAAAGCATGAACCTAACAACCCAAATGAGGTACAAGAGCTCAAAGAAGCAGTCCGGAATCTTACATTGCGTGTGACTGCACTTGAGAAAACTATAGCTCAGTTAAAGTAACCCAAAGATCACAGTCCCTTATAGACTCCAAAAGGCACTGAAAGTGGAGTAAAAAGAGTAATAATAATGAAGGCGATTGCAGTATGCTGATAACTAGAACAAGCAAATCCCATCGGTGCAATATAAGCAGTAAGTACTAACAATACAAAAATTAAAAGATTGAAGACAGTGAAGCTTGTTGCCACATATGTTCGAATATTATTTTCTTCTATAAGCCTTATCGATTAATTCTTTTAATTTTTTTTTGGTAGCTAGGATCATCAAATGCGTGTTGAATATCCGGTCCCTTTGTGCGATATATTATCTGAGAATTGTTCAGTTCTGCAAGCCTTTTCTTGTACCTTGTAAACTTTTCAGCCACAAAGCTTCAACTCGAAATTAATGCGATTTGCCCCATTGCTATTTATGCGCAGATTTGGCACAATTCTGGCTAAATTTAAAGGAGTACAAATGAAATATTGATTTTTCATTGCCTTTAGTGTGTATAGTGTGTATAATAAGGAGTGTGGATGGACAGCCGTAAGATTATAAAGTTTTTAACAAATGACGGTTGGGTGCTGAAACGGACCGCTGGAAGCCATCATCATTTTGTGCATCCTACAAAGAAAGGCTTGGTAACCGTCCCGCACCCCAAACGGGACTTACCGATAGGAACTTTAAAAAGCATTGAAAAGCAAGCTAACATTAAATTAGGTGGAACACCATGAACTATATAGCATTAATTCATAAGGAAGAAGGCTCTGACTATGGAGTGAGCTTCCCAGATTTTCCCGGTTGCATTTCAGCTGGCGTAACTCTGGAAGAAGCTAAAACAATGGCTCAAGAAGCCGTTGTGAGTCATATTAACGTCCTTAAAGAAATGCACGAACCAGTCCCCGCTCCCACTAGTCTTGAAGAAATTATGACCTGCCCTGAGAATAGAAGTGCCATTGCTTTCCTAGTTGAAGTCCCTTCTCACCATACTGTACGAATTAATATAACCCTTCCTGAAGATGTTCTCAATATTATCGACAGGCGAGCTAGACGACTCAACCTTAGTCGCTCCGCATTTTTGGCGGATGCTGCATTGCACTATGGAAAATATTTTGGCAGCAATCTTAAGACCGCCTGAACAGAATTTGAACAAGGGGATTGGCTATGGCCACCGCAAAAGAAATCAAAGAACACTTAGAAATTGCCCTGAATGAAATAGGGGAAATTAAGCCCTGGTTTGATGCAGAGGTCAATGAGTGGATTTTCAGCCATCCGAAATATCTTGTGGAATATGGCGGAACTACTTCTAAAGAAGTGATCCACAATTATCCCAAATACCTAAAAGAATTCATTATGTATCGTTTGGACAGAAAATTAAATGTACTTACAGAAAGGAAAACAAAAGGTCATGGCGGAATCCGCAGAAGTAGCGGGAAGGAATTATGCTGACTTTAGAAGAAGGTCTAAAAAAATACTTTGGATACAATGAATTTCGCGACCACCAAAAAGAAATTATCCAACATCTCTGTGAAAAAAAAGATGTCGTAGCTATTCTCCCCACAGGAGCTGGTAAGTCACTTTGTTATCAACTGCCCGCTATGATGTCCCCAGGATTCGCCATCGTCGTTTCACCCCTGATTTCTCTTATGCAAGACCAAGTCGTCAGCCTAAACAAAAGCGGGATTCCCGCCGCCTTTTTAAACAGCAGTCTAAGAAAAGGAGAGGCTTCAGAATTAATCGAAAATATTTCAAACTACAAGCTGCTTTTCATCGCCCCCGAACGGTTTTCAAACGAAGATTTCCGAGAACAACTTCGTCATCTCCCCATTTCATTCTTCGCCATTGACGAAGCTCACTGCATCTCTCAGTGGGGACACTTCTTCCGTCCTGAGTACCGTCAACTCTCATTTTTAAAAAGAGAATTTCCTGAATGTCCTATCTTAGCCCTGACGGCTACCGCGACCCAAGAGGTACAAAAAGATATTATAACTCAATTGTGTATGAAAAAACCCACAGTTGTTAAAAGCAGCTTCGACAGAACCAATCTAACCATCCGAATTAACGATAAACTCAATACCTCCAATCAACTCCTCGACTTCCTAAAACAACATAACGACCAATCTGGAATTATCTATTGCTCGACCCGAAAAGGAGTCGATGCAACCTACAATGAATTGACGCATCACGGATTTAACGTTGGCAAGTATCACGCCGGATTAACAGAAAGCGAACGATCAACTTCACAGCATGCCTTCATCTATGACGAATTAAAGTTAATGGTGGCCACCCTTGCATTTGGCATGGGCATTCACAAACCGGATATCCGCTTCGTGATCCACATGAATATGCCTAAATCGATTGAACAGTACTACCAAGAAATCGGAAGAGCCGGTCGAGATGGCCTTCCCGCTGAATGCATGATGTTCTATGATTCTCAAGATCTGCACACTTACCGCTACTTCATCGATCAACTTGATGAAGGTCCTGAAAAGCAGAATCAATCTTTGAAACTTAAAGAGATGTTCAATATTTGCTCAAGCTCCTCTTGCCGGCGGATCGAAATTCTTAATTACTTTGGAGAAAAATTTCCGCACCCTATATGTAAAAACTGCGATAACTGTCTTGATGATTTGGAGCTGATTGATGGGACGATCATTGCCCAAAAAATATTATCCTGCATCTCGAGAATACATCAAAATTTTGGCTCTCAGATGGTCACAGATATACTTCGCGGAGCAAAAAATCAAAAAGTCTTATCCAAAAATTTTGATAAACTTAGCACATACAACATCATGCACGAGTATCCCGAACCAGAACTTAAATATTATATTGATTCATTGGTTCGCATGGGATTTTTACAACGCATAGATGGCGAATATCCTATTTTAAAGTGGACGGACCTTTCCAATGGGGTCATCAAAGGGAAGACTGAAGTTAAATTTAAGAAAAAACTTTTCCGTGAGTCAAGGCGAGTCGATCCAGACATCAAAAGTTATAATCCCGATCTATATAACAGACTGCGCCAACTCCGAACAGAGATTTCGCAGCAGCACGGAGTTCCTCCTTTTGTCGTATTTTCAGATCGCACCCTTATGGAAATGGCTGCAATATTTCCAAAAACCCCTATTGCTTTTATGGCAATCAACGGCGTTGGCCCTATTAAGTGGGAAAAATACGGGGATATGTTCCTGAAAATAATTCAAGATCATGCCGACACAGGCGTTAGGCATGCCAACAAGGAAGGTACTGAATCAGTTTCAATGAAATATTTTAGGGAGGGGAAAAATATTGAGGAAATTTCCAAGATCAGGTGCCTTGCTCCCTCTACAATTTTCGATCATATTACAAAAATGGTAGTATTGGGAGAAAAGATTGATTTACGCCGCATCGTCACCCCCGAGAAAGAAAAAGCCATCCTCGACTCTGCAGCCATTACTGGCAGAGAAAGGCTTAAACCTATCAAAGAAACCCTTCCTCTAGAAATCTCCTACGAAGAGATCCGCATCGTTCTAGCAGCGAATCCTAACTAAGACATATGCATCAACCTAAAATATCTCTGTGCCACCTCTGTTTCCTCTGTGAACTTGGTGTTAAACTTTTTTAAGTTGAAGTGTATGTCTAATGAGCTTTATATTTGACATCAGCCAACTCCTAAATAGGCTGCTCCAAAAGCGGCAAAAGGAATAGCAGTAATTGTCACAGCTATTATGATAATTGGAAGAGTCAATGACAAAGGTTCGCGGAACTTTAATCGATCAACAACCTCGACCATGGCAAGGCCAGCAGCTGAAACCCCTGCTCCAGCAAGGGCACCTAGAGCCACCTTTGTAATTGCACACTTTAGTGTCCCACCAAACACTTGCATTGCAGCATTCGGCGCAGCCCAAACAGCACCTGCCATGCCTGATATTACGACATGATCTAAATAAAACCCCATAAACACTCTTCTTTATTTATTTTTACCTAGCAAAAAAATAATTAAAGTTGCCTATCTTGTCAATAATTGAATTTTACTTATGTTTCTCGGGCAAACCACATTTTGCGGAAGCCGGAACAGGATTGAAGGAGTTCGTCTTTCGTCCCTTCGGCAACTTTTTCTCCGTTCTCGAGATAGATAATACGGTCGGCATCTTCAATGGTCGTTAAGCGGTGTGCAATAATGATCTGCGTCATCTTACCGCGAAGCTCCTTAATGGCGAGTTTAATTAAATTTTCACTGACGTTGTCCAGAGACGATGTAGCCTCGTCCAAAACAAGTATCGGAGCCCCCTTCACCAACGCCCGAGCTATCGCAAGACGCTGCTGTTGACCGCCAGAAAGATTTTTCCCTCCCTCTGCCAACTCCGTAGAATATCCGTTGGGAAGCTGCAGAATAAAGTCTTCCGCATGGGCCATTTTAGCGGCTTCCTCAATTCGCGGCTGGGAAAATTTTCGTCCAAAGGAAATATTCTCTGCAACGGTATCCAAAAATAGAAAGGGTTTCTGTGGAACAAATGCAATGTTCTCACGAAGGGATTTTTGCGTATAGGTTTTAATCGATTTTCCATTAATGGTAATCTCACCCTCATCAATCTCATAAAGACGAGGCAAAAGCTGCACAATAGTCGATTTTCCAGCGCCCGTGGGCCCTACAATGGCCACTGTCTCCCCCTTTCGCACAGTGAAACTAAGTTTATTAAGAACTGGTTTTTGGTCATAGCTGAAGCTTACATTTTTAAATTCAATAGGACCTTCAAAATCTCCCATTTCTGTCGCATTCATTTGGTCTACAATTTGCGGCTTTTGCGACATTACTTCAAACATGCGATCAGCTGCAGCTATCCCCCTTTGGATATGACTATTTTCTTCTGCAAATTTCTTAACTGGTTCATACAAAACATACAAAAGTCCGCAAAAGAAGAATGTTTCTGAAACACTGAGTTCAAGAACATGCAGCCCATAGAGCAAGGCAATAGAAAGAAACGACATTGCGATAGTATGCACCACTGGGCGTGATGAGAGATCATAGCGCGCACTTTTCTTTTCAAGATTCGCAATTTGTTCATTTTGTTCAGCATATTTTTTCATGGAGAATTCTTCCATAGCAAAGACTTTCACTGTTTGTATGCCTGCTAGAAAATCGATTAAAACCGAAGTAAAACGTTCCTGATTTTGCTGAATATTCTTGGAAATTTTCCGGACTCGACGCGATATGAAGAATATGGGAAAAAGAATGACAGGAAACCCTATAAAAATGATGAGTGACAGCTGCCATGACGTGAGGAAGCAAAGAAATAGCGTCGATACTACTGTGACGGGGGTCTGAATGTAGTTCATCATGCAAGCTGTGATTGCTTCTGCAATTTGAAAAGCATCCCCTACAACCCTTTGGGAAAGCGATCCAATATTATACTTTTGAAAAAATTCCATTGGCATGATTTGGAGATGTTCAAAATAGTGCTGACGAAGGTCGCGACTGACGCGAATGGCCATCAGTTTAACTGAAAACTTGTGAGCAAAAAGCGTAATAGCTTTGAAGATTGCAACAAAAAGAAGCGCTGCTGCAAGATAATTCAGGTTCGTCGAAATGGGAATATAATGATCAATAAAGTTGACCACATTTTGAATGAATCCGTTTACCTTTGCATCACCTATGAATTCCTGTCCTTTCTTGGTGATGATGCCCAAAGCCAATACTTCCAAGTACGAGGCCACAATAAAAAAGACCATGGTGAATAAAGTAAACAATGCCAAGTAGCGGTTGTTTTTGTTGCGGAACGCTAGGTTAAGCAGATTTCTCATTGAACTTCCCCATATTTCTATATTTCATGTAGCGCTGTTCCAGAAGGATCTCCGGGGGGATGCGGCCTAATACCTTCCATTGGTCAACGAGAAAATTTTTGACGTTGTCATAGACTGCTTGTGGATCGTGGTGCGCTCCGCCAAGCGGCTCATTGATGATAACGTCGATAATATCGAGTTCTTTTAGGTTCTCCGCATTGAGCTTCAGTGCAGTCGCTGCATCGACGTTTTTGTTCTGCTCTTTCCAGAGGATTGAGGCACACCCTTCAGGAGAAATAACAGAGTAATAGGCGTGCTCTAACATTCCAACGACATCGCCAACACCCATCCCCAAAGCTCCTCCAGAACACCCTTCACCTATGATAACTACAATAATTGGAGTAGCTATTTGGGTCATCTCCCTCAAGTTAAGCGCAATGGCCCATCCCTGCCCCCTTTCTTCAGCTCCAAGACCAGGATAAGCTCCTGGTGTATCGATAAGAGAAACAACGGGAAGCCTGAATTTTTCAGCAATACGCATCAGGCGCAAAGCCTTGCGAAAGCCCTCTGGGCGCATCATCCCAAAATTCCGGTGTACGCGACTTTCAGTGTCATTTCCCTTTTCCTGGCCTATAATGACGCATTTCATGCCATTGATTTTGGCGAATCCCCCAATAATAGCGTAGTCTTCTGCAAAGGTCCGATCTCCGCATAGCTCATAAAATGATTCACAAATATTTTTAATGTAATCAATGGTATGGGGTCTTTGAGGATGACGTGAAATCATCACTCGATCCCAAGGAGTAAGCTCCGAATAAACCTTCTTTTTCAATTTAATAAGTTTGTCTTCGAGCTTTTTGATTTCATTATTGAATAGAGCACTCTCACCATTTTGCTTTTTCAAGTGATCAATGGTCTTGATGTACTCATAAATTTGTTTTTCGTGTGGCAGGATATCCATATTATTGTTGCACTTCACCCGGTAACTTGGCGTTTTCGAATCCTTTGACAATTTCTATTGTTGTGGGGTGTGTAATAACAATCGCGAAGATTTCTTCGATAGCTTTGGTCTCTAATCTAATACAGCCGTCGCTTTGATAGGTGCCGAGGCTCGATAGATCTTCAGTTAATTGACCGCCAGGGCCTGCTACAAAGGGCAATCCATGCAATCCAAACCCTTTAGGTGATGCAGTGCAACCTTCAACTTCTTGACCGAAAGGGATCCATCTGGTTCCAAAGATGCGAACCATTTCAACCTTTTCACCTTGGTGAAAAGACATTGTTTTGGGACGGTAAATGGCAATTTTTTCTCCGAGCGAGTATTTACCGAGCGGAGTGCGGTATCCTGAGGCTGTGCTCTCATCTACGCGGCCGACACCGACGTCATACGTCTTAACGAGTGTCATCTTATGTGTGTCATTATCTAAGTAATAGAAGCACATTTTGCAGGTAAGGAGGTCAACAAGAAGATAGAATTCAAAATTTTTGTCATCGCATAAAACATTAAAGCGATCCCCTTCGGCGATATCCTGTTTGAAATAATCTGGTTTGCCGTTCAAGCTGCGAGCGATGAAATGTCTTGAGGTCTTATAATGAGAGGCATAATCGGACAACCAAGCCGGACGTCCTTTCATCCATGTCACCTTGCTTTTATAGGTAATCGTTTTGACAATGGGAAGTTTTGGTTCGGAGCGATTAAAAAATTCTTCAATGCGATCGACACTTTTTGGCGCCTCTGTAATCACCTGAACTGGCACCTCTTTGACAGCAGGGGCGGGTGTTTCGGCGACCTCAACTGGCTCAGCAACTTCTACAGGTTCCTGTGGTTCGACAGTTATTTCAACAGGAGAATTGAGAAACTCAATATTTTCAGGAATAATTTCTTCCTTACTCCCCTTCATCCAAGCAGTAAATGCTATTCCAATAAATAATAGAATAGCGAAGACACCCATAACTCGTGATAATGACATCGTATAGTCCTCAATCTAAAAGTAAAACGACACCATCATCATACTCTCTTTTAGAAATTTTGCCAACACTATTTCTATTATTTGTTGCTTGTTGCTGGTTCATTGATATCTTCAATCATCTGACGCATTTTCTTCCCAGGAGTAAATTTCACTGCGGCTCTGGCAGGAATAATGATTGGAATGCCAGCATTTTTGGGATTTCTTCCAATTTTTTGTTTTCGCTCCACAACTTCAAAAACGCCAAAATCGCGAAATTCCATGCGCTCACCCTGTGAAAGACAATCGGTCATTTTATCCAAAAAAGCTTGGATAACCTGGCGGACATCATTTGGATGAATTCCTTTATCTTGTGAAATCGAGTGGATCAATTTCTTTTTAGTCATTGTAGATTTTTGGTTGTTGTAAGACATGGTAATTAACTCCTTTGGGTTTTTATTGTACTTTCCTATCATAATGATTCGCGAATTCGCTTCAAGATTTTTTTTTGCTTATCACCTTAAGATACACGTATTAGCATTTTGTTTTTCTTTCCTAAGGCGAGGAGTAAGAGGCGACCTTCGATGAGGTCTTCTTCGGCAATGACAATATTCTCATCAGTCACAGTGTTATTGTTCAAATAGACTCCACCATTTCGTATGAGGCGCTTAACATCGCCTTTAGATTGAAGAAAGCCTATGTTAACGACCAGGTCGACGAGTTTATGGTTAATGATTTCAAGAAGAGGTAGATTTTTGCTTGGTATATCTGAAGCAATTTGTTCAAGTGTTGCAGCATCGAGGGATGCTTTTGCGCCTGGTGCAGCGGCTTCAACAGCTTTCAAAACCCTTTCTAAGGCCTCTTGCCCATGGACGATGCGGGTTACCTCTTCGGCAAGTCTTTTTTGGGCAGTATTGGGTTGATAGTCATTGTGAGACATCATTTCTTTATATTCTTCGATTTCCGACAGTTCCATAAAAGTAAGAAGTTTCATCATCGTGATGACGTCTGCGTCGGTGATGCGGAATAGATATTGATAAAATTCGTATGGAGAAAGCTTTTCTGGAGACATCCAGATGGCCCCTTTTTCCGATTTTCCGAATTTTTTTCCATCGCTCGTTGTCAAAAGTGGAAAAGTGAGTCCAGAGACAGAAATACCTTGGACTTTACGGATTAAATCTATACCAGCAGTGATATTTCCCCACTGGTCGCTACCTCCCATTTGGAGGGTAACATTGTGATTTTGGAAAAGATGGAGAAAATCGTACCCCTGGAGTACCTGGTAGCTGAATTCTGTATAGCTCATCCCCTCTTCCGAATTGACTCTTGCTCTGACGCTCTCTTTGGCAAGCATGGGGCCCAGCCTAAAATGTTTACCGACATCGCGAAGAAAATGGATTATGGAAAAATTTTTGAACCAATCGAGATTATTCAACATCACAGGTTTGCAGGTTGGATGATTGAAGTCGATAATATGCGAAAAGTTATTCCTGATGCCTTCGATATTTTGTGTAATGGTTTCTTCATCTAGAAGTTGTCTTTCTTGAGACTTGCCTGAAGGATCACCGATCATTCCGGTAGCTCCGCCAAGAATGATATAAGGTGTGTGCCCAAAACGTTGAAACCAGGCAAGTCCCATGATGGGGATCATGTTCCCCAAGTGCAGACTGTCTCCAGTAGGATCGAACCCGCAATAGATATTAACCGGCTTATTTACTTGTTCGCGAACATCTTCACTTGTCAGGGCATCAATGAAGCCCCTCTCTTGTAAAATATCAATTACATTTCTCATATTTTCCTCATTTATGCAGCACATTCTCTGATTTTAAGTATTTTTCTGTCAATGGGCTACGCAATTTTACAAAATATTCTTGAATCTGCTAGAATGAAAAAAAGGCGAGGGCGTTATATGAAAAAAGAAAGTGCTGGAAATAGCAAGCAGATCAAAAGATTCAGAAAAAGCATTGAAAAAAAATTTGAGATTGAGAAACCAAAAATCACTTACGAAGCCCTAAAAGATGTAAAGCAAGCGATAAAAACTCATCTAGCCAATAATCCAGAAAGAATCAAATTGAGCTCAAGAACAATTACACAGATAAAGGATCCAAGTAAATCTATACAAAAATTTATCTCGAGAATTCAAAAATGACACTAGCAAAAAAAGCTGCAGGATATGCCGCTGTAGAACATGTGACAAACGGAATGACAATCGGACTTGGCACCGGATCAACCGTCCATTACTTCATCGAAAGATTAGCCCAGCTATGCGTAGAAGGACTCAGAATTAAAGCAGTTTCCACATCCGAAGCTTCACAAAAGCACGCACAATCCCTCGCCATCCCCCTAGTGGACATCAATTCAATCACATCAGTCGACCTTACTGTCGATGGTGCAGATGAAATCGATAGCAACCATCGCATGATCAAAGGAGGCGGCGGGGCTCTATTACGCGAAAAATTGGTAGCTTTAATGAGCGAGAATGTCATTATCATCATCGACGAGAATAAATTAGTCACAGATCTCGGGAAATTTCCTCTTCCAGTAGAAATCGTTTCATTTGCTTACCAAACAACTCAAAAAAGACTCGAAAACAAGGGATACCAAGGAATATTGCGTAAACAAAAAGACGGCTCCCCTTTCGTGACAGATCAAGGAAATTTTATTATCGATATTAAGTTAGGCGCCCCATGCAACAACCCCGAGGAGCATCACCAGAAAATCAAGCAAGTATCAGGCGTCGTAGAAACAGGTTTTTTCTTTGGATTAGCAAAAAATGTGATAGTAGGTTATGCGGATGGTCATACTAATATGATGACTGCACACTATTCAAACAAAGGGATAAAATAAATGGCAAATGAGCTCATACAATTGTCTTTTGACAAGATCATGCAAACGAGGACTTATACTGTGGTCGTCCTTGCGGGTGAAAACAAACGTTTTGCCATTTATACTGAGCCTAGCATCGGAAAAGCATTACAATTGCATCTGACTGGGGGCAAGAAAATCAGACCCCTCACCCATGATCTTATTGGATCCATTTTTATGGGATTCAATATCCGCATCAAACAAGTCGTTATTAATGATATCCAAGACACCATCTACTTCGCCCGTCTCTTTATAGAACTTCCTGCAGGAGAAATCCGTCACATCCTCGAAATCGACGCCCGTCCCAGCGACTGCATCACCCTGGCCCTCATGAACAACGTCCCCGTCTACTGCACCCGCGAAGTCCTAGAAAAAACAGTCTCGCTCCCTCCCGACTAAGCCTGCAAAAAAATAACAGGATTTGCAGGATCGCAAGCGGCAGGATATGAAGGCATACGCATCAACTTAAAATATCTTTTACCACAGAGAACACAAGAGAACAGAGGCAGCAGAGAGAACTATTTTACACTAAATGACCTCTCTTGTGTTCTCTGTGGTAAAATATATTTTAGGATGATGCGTATGGGATATGAAGGATTATAGGAAGATGCTGTCAATTACTTTTTAATTTAAAGCAGGGTAAGAAGTTACATAGATCATTCATATCCTGCCGCTTGCGATCTTGCATATCCTGTTTGTTTAATAGAAATAACAAAATCTTTAAAAAAATCCTTTTCAAATTTTTGACAATGCAGTACATAGATTCTTTTGTCATTAAAATTTTAAATAGGAATTTTTATGGAGACAACTACTTTTATTCCTGGCATCAGAGAACACTTTTCATGGCATGTTCTCCCTATGATTGGCACAGCGAAAACAAAATCGTTCGTTGTCAACTATTTCCAACAAAATGATGAGATTAATACACATCACAAAACTACAAACTACGTCTTCAACCTCAACGACAAGGCCTATGTTAAAATCGGTCGTACTGGGGATGACGGCTCTGCCATCATGGAGGAATTTGTATGGGAAAATGCTTGCATTTTTGGCGTACAAAATCACTTCACCCCCACAAATACAATACGAATCTCCCCAAGGAAAGCAGAAAAGCTCAAAATAGATAAAGTTGTCTTTAGCAAACTTAACAAAAATCCCAACACCATTGGCAGTTTTCAACCCGCACTTCAAGGCATCTTGCTAAATACAATCATTGAAAAAAAAATTTCTATATTCGAGTTCAATAAAGAACGTGGACAGATCATGAATAATCTCATCGAAGCATGTGTCACAGCACATGTTTTCGGAATGAGAGATGCCAATGCCGAAAACATCTTAATAATGGGTGATGGTCAAATAATTTTCATCGATAATGCCAACAGCTTTGCAAATTCTCCAAGCCTCGTTGCGGTTGGTTCAAGCGTATATCTGATCCATCGTTGCGGACTAATCGAACTTCCTGAATGCCATATAGAGCTCACCGCATCGGAAAAAGAATACCTCATTAACTATGTAAAAAAATTGGAAAGTAAATTACCTGAATTTGAACAATATGTTAGATCTGAAACAGTACAAAAAAAACTTGCTAAACTTCCTAAGGGATGGTTTGACACCGAGATGGTGATTGAATCCACCCGCACTCAAATAAATAGATTGCTCGATGCTTCAGAACTGACAAATGTTAAAACCCTTGCAGATTACACTTATCATAATGTTCCATTTTATCGTTTGTTTGCACTCGCTTTTCTTTGTAAACATGACGTAAATAAAGCAACAGGAACCGATTTTAATATTTGGAGAATAGCCTCTACCGGAGCTGCCACTCTTTCTTTACCCGATGTTCTTGAAATCTGCGAAAATAAAAGCATTGACCCTTTTAACCTTCTGGACCTGAGCAATGAAAATGATTTCACTCCTGCTGATTTCATTTTTAAACTAAAGGAACTACTTGATAGGGAACGAACATCGATTCCCATATTAACATTGTCGAAATTTGCCGATAGCATGTTGTTAATGTCTCATCTCGACTTAAAAGATATACCCTCAGGAAGAGTTGTAGAATTTATTGGAACGTATGTTAAGAAACTATTAACTATTCAGTTCGTCGGAGAAAATGATCCAAAAATAAGAATATTAAAATATTCCGATGGCGAGAAGGAGTTTTATATTAATTTCAATGATGACTATCAACGCTCTAAATTTTCTGGCAAACTCGACCATCTTTCCAAACCAGGCTATCTCCTATTCGTCGAAAATACTGAATTCGGCTATATCGAAGTAAAAAAATTTAAAAAATGGGTGGACCTCAATCCGTAAAAGAAGTTATATTTAATCATTTTCAACACACGAGGTGATTATATGGCAACCAAAAGAAAGGACGTAACAAAAGAAGACCGCTGGAATGTAGAGGCTCTGTTCCCCGCAATTCAAGATTGGGAAAATGAATTCAAAAAAACCATTTCTTCAGAAAAACGACCGCACTGGCCCGAATTGAAACATTTTCAAGGGAAACTCTCTGAAAGTACCGCCACACTTAAAAAAGCTCTGGAAACAATCCTCAAAATCGACAGAAAACTTACAGCTCTCTACACTTACGCACACCTAAAACACGACGAAGAGATCACCGATAACACAAACAAAGTCCTTTACTCCAAAATATATGCTATTTTGCACGACTTCGCCGAAGAAATATCATGGTTCGAACCCGAAATTCTCACTCTCCCAACCTCTATCATTAACGAACCATCCCTTGCTGAATATAAATTCTACCTAGAAAAAATCCTGAGAATGAAAGAACACACTCTTTCTCAAGAAAGCGAATCACTTCTTGCACTTGCAGGAAAAGCCCTTGGATCTACACATAAAGCTTTCTCGGCTATTAATGACGCAGATTTCAAATTCGGAAGCGTCCTTAATGCTAAAGGAGAACCCAAAGAGCTCACCCATGCACAATATGGCATGTACCTGCGCGATCAAGATAGAGTCCTCCGCAAAAACACATTTACATCCTATCTAGGAAAATATTTTAACTATGAAAACACCCTGTGCGAACTGCTCAATGGTCAAGTACAGACTCACCTCTTTAATGCTCGAGCACGCAAATACCAATCATGTGTCGAAGCTGCCCTCTACCCCAAGAACATAGACCTTTCAGTCTACCACGCCCTTGTAGGAGCAGTCTCCGATAACATGGAAGCTCACCACAAATACATCAATCTAAGAAAAAAAATCCTCGGAGTCGATGAACTTCATCTTTACGATATCTATGTCCCTCTCACGCCAAATGTCGACATTAAAATGACATACGATGAAGCTGTCAACGCCACAATTGAGTCCACAGCACCTCTTGGAACTGAATATCAAAACTTTCTCCGCAAAGGATTAATCGATGAGCGCTGGGTAGACCGCTATGAAAATGAAAATAAAAGATCCGGCGCCTATTCAAGTGGATGCTACGACAGCTGCCCTATATCCTGATGAACTATAAAGGCATCATCAGAGATGTGTTCACTCTCGCCCACGAGGCAGGACACAGCATGCACAGCCTGCTAAGCCGCAAAACCCAGCCATATCAATATAGTGATTATCCCATATTCCTTGCAGAAGTAGCCTCCACATTTAACGAAGATCTACTCAACAATTATCTGCTGCAGAACACCACAGATCCTCAGCAAAAAATTTTCCTCATCAACCAGAAAATCGAAGACATCCGCGGCACCCTCTTCCGCCAAACAATGTTTGCCGAATTCGAACTATTCATTCACACAATGGCCGAAAATGACACCCCCCTAACCACAGAACTACTTAATACAGAATTCAGAAAACTAAATGAAATCTACTTCGGCGATAGCATCACAATAGACGAAGAAATCGAAATCGAATGGGCCCGAATCCCCCACTTCTACTACAATTTCTACGTCTATCAATACGCTACAGGCATCAGCGCCGCCTTAGCCTTATCCGAAAAAGTTGTCAATGGAGGCAACAACGAGCGGGAAGATTACCTCTCATTCTTCAAAGGAGGATCCAGCAAATACCCAATTGAAATGCTCAAAATGGCCGGAGTAGACATGCGCTCGCCAGAGCCAGTCAAAGCGGCCATCCAAAAATTCGGCAACCTCGTCGACCGAACTAGAAAATGCTACTGGAAGAGAATAAATTAGCACTCAGCAAGCAAATAGTGCTAAATTTCGCTTGCAAAAAATTTCGGCATAAGCCATAAATTAGGAATTTCCAATAATCTTAACTCTACAAGAGGAGATCAACTATGACTCAAGTACAAAGAGAAATCAAAAACCACCAAGTCTCAGAACGTTAAGTTCCAACCACTTGGCAATCGAGTGCTCCTAACGCCGCCTCGAGCAGAAGAAAAACTAAAAGGAGGAATCATCCTGCCCGACACAGCAAAGAAAAAACAAGAACAGAGCTGAAGTCGTTGCCATCGGCACAGGCAAAAAAGACAAAAAGGGCAATCTGATCCCCATCCCCGTCAAAGTCGGCGACAACATCCTCATGGAAAAATATTCCGGCCAAGAAGTGACCATTGACGATGAAGAATACGTCATCGTCAAGGCTGACGACATCATTGCAATCATCAAAGAATAATTAAAGGAGTAAATACTTATGGCAGCAAAAAACATTAAATTTAAAGAAGAAGCGCGTCAAAAAATTCTCAAAGGCGTCAAATCCTTGCCGATGCAGTAAAAGTCACACTCGGCCCTAAAGGCCGCAATGTCATCATCGACAAATCCTACGGCACACCTCACATCACAAAAGACGGTGTCACTGTCGCTAAAGAAATCGAACTCGAAGACAAGCATGAAAACATGGGCGCCAGATGGTCAAAGAAGTGGCAAGCAAAACAGCTGACAAAGCCGGCGATGGCACCACAACAGCTACTGTCTTGCCGAAGCGCATTTATAGCGAAGGCTTGCGCAACGTCGCTGCCGGAGCAAATCCCATGGACCTCAAGCGCGGCATGGAAAAAGGCTGTCAAAGCAGTCGTTAAAGAACTCCAAAAACGCAGCAAAACAGTTGAAGACCCAAAAGAAATCGCGCAAGTCGCCACAATTTCTGCCAACAACGACGAAGAAATCGGCGAAATCATTGCAAAAGCGATGGAGCGAGTCGGCAAAGACGGCACCATCACTGTTGAAGAAGCCAAAGGATTTGAAACAACACTGGATGTCGTTGAAGGGATGAATTTCGACCGCGGCTATCTCTCTGCTTACTTCATGACCAATGCCAGAAACACAAGAATGCATCCTCGAAGATGCTTATATCTTCATCTACGAGAAGAAAATCTCCGCCATCAAAGAATATCATCCCTCTTCTTCAAGCTGTTGCAGAAACGGACAAGCCCTTCTTGATCATCGCTGAAGATGTCGAAGGCGAAGCCCTGGCAACACTCGTTGTCAACCAGCTTCCGCGCAGGCCTGAAAGTCTGCGCTGTCAAAGCTCCAGGCTTTGGCGACCGCCGCAAAGCCATGCTAGAAGACATTGCCATCCTCACCGGCGCGACAAGTCATCAGCGAAGAGCTCGGCCATGAAACTGGAAAACACCACCATCGAAATGCTCGGACGAGTCAAAAAAGTGATTGTCGGCAAAGATGACACAACCCTTGTTGAAGGCGCTGGCACAAAAACAGCCATTCAAGAGCGCATCGCTCTCATCAAACGTCAAATTGAAGAGACAGACTTCCGACTATGACCGTGAAAAACTCCAAGAGCGTCTGGCAAAGCTGTCCGGCGGCGTTGCAGTCATCCGCGTAGGAGCTGCGACAGAAGTGGAAATGAAAGAGAAAAAAGACCGCGTCGACGATGCTCAGCATGCGACAGCAGCAGCTGTCGAAGAAGGCATTCTTCCTGGCGGCGGAGTGGCCTTATGTCCGCTGCATCCCTGCTGTCAACAAGCTTGCAGACGCTTGAAGGCGATGAAAAGACCGGCGCGCGCATCTTATTGCAGGCCTTGAGTTCACCTCTTCGTCAAATTGCCGAAAATGCAGGTCAAGAAGGAGCGATCATCTTCAGCAAGTGGAGAAACTACCTGAAACGCATGGCTACAATGCCTTGACAGGTGAGTATGTCGATATGATCAAAGCCGGAATTCTCGATCCGACGAAAGTGGCGCGTTGCGCATTAGAAAACGCAGTTTCTGTCGCTGCCATGCTCCTGACAACAGAAGCAATCGTCGCTGAAATCCCAGAAGAAAAGCCTGCTCCCGCAATGCCAGCCGGCATGGACTACTAAAAAGTAAAATGAGGGCGCAAGTGCGCCCTCCTTTTTTTTATTTTCTTGCCAAGCATTATGTATTCGTCATTTCGTAATATATTGTTCTTCCTATTCCGGAATAGCTCAGCGGTAGAGCAGCGGACTGTTAATCCATTGGTCGTAGGTTCGAATCCTACTTCCGGAGATTTGCTGGTTGATGTGACATTGCGACATAGAGTCAGAAATGGCTCTCGCAATGTCACTAACAGCTTTTTCCCATCCAATTTCAAGTTCGAAAAGACAAAATTCAATAATTGCTGTTTTTCAGGCAATCTTCGAACTTATGAAGATTTCCTTAGCCCTCGTTTGCCAAATCCAATACTGTCTTCGCCGTAATCAAACAAGTCTCATCTGCATTGACATGCGTCGAATGGGTTCTTTGAGTGTGCAAATACCTCAGGTTCGTGGACTTTCTTTTTATCCTAAATGCCTCGAAAAGGGCGAAAGATCAGAGCGTGCGCTTAAACTGACAGTCGCAGATTAGGTAGGGAAATGAGAAAGACTACGCTTATTGAGCGATATATTGTTCGCGAGCTTCTGCAAGAAATGGACATACTAACGAAAGTGAAGTACTTAGGCAAGTACCGGTTTTTAAGATTCATGAATTTTTTTGATCTCACGAATCAGATAAAACCGGTCCCTCGTCATTAGGTTACATCATAGACTTCGTCGAAAAATTAAGAGTCAAAGCCACAAAGCCGTGATCGGAAACATAGTCGCCTCCATCTTGCTCAATCAGAGACAGTTTTGCTACTACATTAAATCTATCCTTAGCAGTCTCTCCTAACTTGAACGCAATATAGTCTAACGTTCTTTTTCCTTGGGTGGGTGCGGAAAATTTTTCATCAACAGTGTAACCGAAGCGCTGGAGAATTGCGGTTCTTGTTTCCAAACCAGACTCCACAACGCCGTCTCCGCTTACTTTGCAAAAATTAAAATCACCGCCAAAAATTGTCAAATCCGGAGTATTATCTAGTGCTAGATTTTCCAGATAGCTTATCAATTCTTGATTGCCAACATTGTAGTCTGTCTTGAAAGTCTCATAGGAACTTTCTGCCTTCTGAAGTTTTTTTAGCAAATCTTCGCTCGGCTTATTGCCGGCCCAAGAAACTTCATCCCTACATGCCTGTAGGTTCCTGTAAGCACCTGACCAATAACCTTTTACTTGCACAGATACCGCCCTAACAAATATCTCTTCCCCAAGGACGCGAGTTTTAAACGTCGTGACGGCAGCCGCTCGTACCTGACGCTTGGCATCGGTCTCTACCACGAAATCGATTCTAGCTGCATTTGTAGAAATATTCCCTTCGCCAACAACAACAGCATTTCCACGTTGCAGTCTTTCTTCAAGCACACGATCAGCTTCATCTTTAAAAGAAATACCAAACGGGCAATATTGAGCCAGTTTCATATTTGTGCCCAGAAGCACGTTACCCAATGTTGAGACGCAATTGGTAATATTTTTGCTATGGTCCTCACCTTCCTTGTAGCTTACTTCCTGAAAAAGCACAGCGTCTAACGGCCTCTTCAAGAGAATATCTCTCACTCTTACAACACGCTCTGGCCAGTCATGATAGGCATCTCCTTCTCCAGTACGAATTGCGTTCTTCACCAATTCAACCCCCTCGGGAAATTTAATCTGTTTGGAATCTATGAGTCCTTTTATTCGAGCCTGCTCTTGCATTCCCTTCTCACTTAGACCTTTTGTCCACCAAAGCCAGGCATACAAAGGGTATTGAACGTTTGCCGTGGCAACAGTCAAGGATGATGGCATTGAATTCATGAAACACCTCCGGTTTCTTATTTATTATTTGATCGATGACTGCAAAATTCTACAAGACTCTGCATAGTCTGTTCGATCATCAAGAAAAAGTTAAAGCCTATTAAAAAGGAAATCGAATTAGTGGTCAATAAGAAGCTTCATTAAAATTCGTTGAATTCGTCAAAGGTCCTCCGCATCCGCACTTAGCACACAGCCGCTATAAAAAACCTACACAATTCTATACATTTGGCCTTTGGCTAATGTGTATTTGCGTAAATACGTCTACCAAGCAGTTCTGTAGACGATTCGCGTATTGGAATTTCACCAACAATATCCGGGACCTCTGTATCGCGACAGGCAGAAGGTTGTCGGCCTGGGGATCGATTTCTCATCGCCCGTAAATGTGCTGCATGCACCGCTGAGAGCTTCTTTCTTACAAGCCGCCACGATGTCCATACATGTTTATCTCGATTCCTCACGGGTAGAGATAAAGTGACATGGCCACCTTTGCCATCAGGAATTTGATCCTTTTGGCGCGGAAGTCTTTCGGAAGTTCTTAAGAATCTTCTGGCAATACAAAAAGCCGCAGATTCATGAATTGATAATCCATATCTTTTAGCAAATTTAACTCTGCCTATGATTGATGTATAGGCTGGGTTTACTTCTGCTACCATTACACCAAAACGCCATGCCCGGGATTTTATGCTGGTTAAAATAGCTTTGTAGGCAAATGAGGAGAGCATACGAGAATATTTTTTATTACTAGACTCGTGAAGCTCTGCCTTTTTTTCTTGGAATGATAGCTGCTCGACAATAATTTGTTTTTTGGTTTCACAGGCCCAATTAACTATTTTGGCAATTGCGTCTCCGATAAGAGCTTTCGTTTGATTTTGATTTTTCCCATACAAATTAAGAGGGATTTTTTTTCTTGCTATAGCATTTCCATAACGATCAGTCTCGACAATGGCAAGATGATCGACGTTGATGTCAACGCCGATGACTCCTATACCTTTACGAGTAATCTTCGCGGGTTCGGGTATGGATACACTCACAAAGATAACCCATCCTTTCTTATCTTGTTTAAAGCGATAGCTGATTGCGACTCCTGAATCCTTATCTTTTGAGAGTTTACGTTCATTGCAACGATCAAGTGCACTGATGATTGCGCCATGGCCGTAGGTGAATTTAACTTTCTGAATGTTTAGGTATTTCCCATATTGGGACATAGCATCCGGCAAGCGGAGTCTTAAGGATATGCTATTATCTTCTTCTAATGTTGCCGTACAGGATTGATTACCGGAGCTTTCATCTTTAGAGCCTAGAACAAAGAAACTATCGCTTCTAGCGGCTGTCCAATCCTGCCGCCATTCCTCTTGCGTTTTGTATCCATTGCCTTTTAAATCGAGCTGAGCACGGAATAACTTGCGCGAACCGAAGCAAAGTCGTACTTTTCCTGAAGCAATTTCTGTTTCGAGAGCCTTAACTCGTGAACCTATCCGTGCGAGCCTTCGTTTTTTCTGATGAATGAGTAAAGCTTTATCATTTTTCTTTTCCAACTTTTGGATTTTGGCTATTAAGGAATCTTTTCTCTTTCTTAATTCAATGAGTTGATCCTTGCGAAGTTCCTTGATCGAAGCTATTTTCCCTTCAATTTGGACACGTAGAGCATTAAACTGACGCGATGTGATTCCATACTTTCTCATGTAGGAAGGCTTTAATTCTCTTACACTTTTTCCTTTCGCCAAATCTGCAAACAATGCCCTCTCCGCTTTACCTGCTAGCTTAGCATATTCAGATAAAATACGTACTGGATCGCAGTCAAGTACTGGGCGTGCTTGAAAAGTAAAAGTGCGGTCTTCAGATTTCACTAGCGGCTTCCTTAAGTGCATCAATCAATTTTTTATTCTTCCGGCTACGAGAGCCATATAGTCTGGCTGAAAAAACGGTTATTATTTCTAAGACATCTTGTACCAAATCATCCTCAAAGCTTGAATCTTCAGCAGCATTTATCATGACCACTTCGGTGCCGAATTGCTCGCATAAAGAAAATATCAACTCTGCACCAAACCTCCACAGGCGGTCTTTATGTGTAATAACCAATCTCTCAATGGTTCCACAGCATACTTCTTTGATTAGTTTTTTTAAACCTTTTTTACTGTAATTTAGACCAGAGCCAAGATCTTGAAGAATTTCGAATGTCCAACCATGATTGGCGCAAAATGATTCAAGGACAGCTACTTGTCTTTGTAAATCTGTTTTTTGATCATGACTAGATACTCTAGCATAAGCGATAGTTCGTTTAGTATTCCAATTTTTATTAGGTATTATTCCACGCAATTTTGACAAGTCATATCTACGATGCCCTTTGGGTGTTCTCTCGGACACGATTTTGCCCGAATTTTCCCATCGACGAAGAGTCTCTATGGAAACCCCAAGTTCTTCAGCTGCTTTTCCAATACTTATTCTCATATCACAAAAATCTACACAAAATGTGTAGATTTGTCAAGAAATATCCAGATTTATGTGAACAGTTTCAAACCCCTTAAAAATTACAAATACTTAAAAAATCGGTGGGAATCCCCACCATATACGATTAGAGATACGAAAGTGGTGGTACAGTTTTAGGATTCGCTGATGAATACAGTGAACAGTATTCAATACTATTCACTTCGTTTTATTTAGATTGGCTAAAGTATTTCAAGGTTGATTTGAGTGAAGTAATTGTGCAGACGGACAATGGAAGCGAATTTGGTGGTGGAAGGCAACGCGGTGTAAAGGTAGATGGATTTGTTGATCTTATAGAGAGAAGGAATGGGGGTTGCAAAAATGTCCATAATATGGTACACTTAAGCTAGAGGGAATGAAATGCGATATCGAATCATAACGACACCAGAATACAAGGAATGGTTAACTCGGGAAACTCCCAAGTCCCGGGTGCAGATAGCATCTCGCTTGGAGCTAATCGAGACAGAAGGCCATTTTGGCAACCATAAAAACCTTGGCGCCGATATCTGGGAACTTAAATGGGTAAATGGACGAAGAGTCTATTACGCATATATCCCTGAAGATAACATAATGCTTCTCTTAGGAGGGAACAAAAATGGACAAAGTAAAGATATCACACAGTCGAAAAAGATCTTTAAAAAGCACACCAAAGCTTAAATTAAGGACTGATACAGGTCTAACGGAATACAGCCCAACAGATGAACTCTTGGACGAAAATTTCATCGCACTTGCTATCTGGGACTGTCTAAAAAATAATGATGCTGAAGGCGTCGTGGAAATAATCCAGTCGCATCTCGCCGTTGTTAACAAACAAAAAAAAGCAAAAGAAGCACATCTCCCCCGTTCCACCCTCTATAATTCATTCAAGAGCAAAAACCCCACAATTCGCACACTTGCAAAAATGGTCCACTGCGTATAACGCCTATAATAGGTCCGTGATATTCTCATTTCCAAAATAAAATATAATTCAGTAACCGAATGGTCGCATTCATGGCCTCCAACGGGGGGTTTAAGACACTTAATTTTCCATGCACGAACCAATGGATTCAATAAGGTTATTCGAAGAGTAGGCCGAAGAGTTCTCTTGGATGAAGAAGCCTTTTTCCAATGGGTGGAGCAAAGCAATGCTAACTGAAAGATGTTTCTTAACAGCCTTTTCTTTTTAGGTAATCGCAAAAAAAAAATATTTGTTTTAAAATTTAAAACTGATATAAATGTTTTTTTGGCTTGTAACATTCAAGGGTAGTTAAATGAGATTTGCACTGATTTTTTTAGCTATAAACATAAAGCTGTTTGCCAGTTCTGCTAGCTGGGTTCAAGACGGCGGCAATTGGTCCGAGACAAGCACCTGGGATCCTAATACTGTTCCAAATAGTTCTACTGATGTTGCAACGTTTACCGATGCAGCAGGTACTTTTGCCACTGGCAATGTAGATTCAACTTTTAGTGTAGCCAGTCTAAATTTTACCACTGCACTCTTTTTTACTCTAAATAGTGGCACGTTAAATATTTATGATTCTATTATCGTAGAAGAAGCAACTGGAGGCGCATCTTGCAATACAACCCTCTCTCTTCAAAATGATATTTCAATAATTACCAATGCACAATTAGCTTGTCGATCAATTACAGGTACTGGAGGAATTATTAAAACAGGATCAGATATATTGAGTACGTCTAATGTTTGCACTTATAGTGGCACAACTTTTGTCAATGAAGGAATTTTTCGGGCAGGGTTTGAAGACGCTTTTTCTCATAATTCTGCTATTGTGCTTGCAAATGTTGCTGGAGTTGAACTAAATAACCAAGGGCTCTCAAATACGATTTTGAATCTATCAGGAGGAGGAAGTTTAGGAGGAAACGTAACTTTTGATAATGGTGATGCAGGATCATTGACGCTGGGAGATTCAAATGATACTACTTATGCGGGAGTGATTTCAGGTCGTGGTGAGATTATCAAAAGAGGTTCAGGAACATTTACTTTAACCGGAAATAACACCTATACAGAAGGAACAACAGTACAAGCAGGTCAACTTGCGGTTAATGGATCAATTACTGGTGGGATTACGATAAATTCAGGAGCCACCCTTAAAGGAATAGGAACTATTTCCGGTGGAGGAACCATTAATGGAATGTTATCCCCGGGGAATTCTATTGGTACGATTACATTCAATACGGCAGATGGTGATTTAACCTTAGGAAGCTCTTCTGTTACTCAAATTGAACTCAACTCTTCAAACTCCTCAAAAATAGTAAATGTTGGAGGAGGTAATATCGTTTTAGGTGGAAATGTTTCTCTAATACAAAATGATTACGGCAATTACGCGAGAAGTGGACAATATACAATTCTTTCTGGAGCTTATACAGGTGAGTTTTCCTCGATAGTGAATGGGGCTCTTTCAGGATTTTTATTTAACCTAGCTTATGGTCCTGACATAATTTATTTGCTTTATGAGGTCCAGCCAATCTCAACAAGTGGGCTTTCGGGAAATGACCTTACATTTACAAATTATCTAAATAATTCTGCTCCTGTGTCTTCAGAATATCTTGCTTTGGTCACGCTTCCAACTAGTCAGCAACCAAACGCTATAAACAATGTATCGCCTGCTAGAAATGCATTTGGCCCTTATGTCACACAGCAGACAGTTTTTTCATTAAGTCAGCTTGTAAGACGGCATTTGAATAATAAAAGATTTTCTCCTTTTCATACCTGTTCAGAAACAACTCCAATTGCTCTTGGGATCCAACATCAAAATTTTTTAGCTGATAATTCCAATTCCTGTGTACCAGGTACTACTGTTAAGAAAAGAGATGGTGCATTTGATCTATGGGTTAGTGGTTTTGTTGACTTCACTCATCAATCAAAAGAGAGTGGAAACCCCTCCTTTAACTTTATGTCAAAAGCTCTCCTTTTAGGTCTCGATTATAATCGATTTGATACATTGCAACTAGGTGGATGTCTTGGTTTTGCCCATTCTCAAATACACGATAACGACCATTATGGAGAGGCTAATATTCCCTATTACTTTGGAGCAGTTTATGGAAGTTTTATCCTTGATAAATTCTATATTGAACCAACTTTTTGGGCTGTTTTTCATCAAATTCACAATAAACGATATATTTCCTACGGTAGCATCGATGTTACAGCTAGTGGTACGATGAATGGATGGCAGATAGCTCCCCATTTAGGTTTAGGATACGACATAGATGTGTCTTGGGGTATTATTGAAACTTTTGCAGCTTTTGATTGGGTAGTAAACTGGGAAGGAAGTTTACAAGAACATGGTGCAGGCGACTTAGATATGTATCAAAAATCTCACACTTCATCCATGTTACAATCAGAAATTGGAGTGAAGTTGCATCAATCATTTTGTAAGTCATCTGGTCAATTTTGTCTTAAAGAAGGCGTAAGCTATATTAACCGAGCTCCTTTTGGCACAGGTAAAGTAACCACAGCGATCTTGGGCTCTCCTCAATTCGTTACCTTGAGGTCTTTTACAAAGGTGCAAAATTTGGGAGCATTCAACTTAGAATTCCAAGCAAATGTGGGAAAAAAAAGGGATGTTTCTATTTCTCTTGGATATGAAGGGCAGTTTGGTTCACATTATACTTCCAACGAGATTATGCTAAGAATTGCAAAGCAATTCTGATATAGTTTAAATGCGCCTTCATTTCTGCTGTAATCTCTCGTTTAAATTATGGACATTTTCATCAGTTATCGTTCAACTTTAAAAGAGCTCCTCAACCATTTACAAAGCAGCCATAGGACTGCAGGATTACCTGAATGCCCCTAAAGCATTGGTAAATTAAGTATAGACCTGATAAAATTTGGTCATCAATATCACAAGCGGTTAAATAAAAAATATGTATTTCTTTAATAAACTTTTCTTTCTGTTAACAACAACTTTAGCTTTTACTTCGTTATCAAGCTTTGAAAATAAAACATTATCAAAAGAAAAAGACGCTTTTGATCTTAAAGGGTCAGAGGTGTCAATTGTCGTTTCCTTGGTTGATTCGTCAACAATCAGTAAAATTGTTGAAAAGTATTATGATCTTGAAGGACCACTAAAAGCTACTATTCTAAGTATAGGCATTAATGACATGTACTTAGTAGAAACAGAAAACAAGAAATTTGTTTTACGGTTATCACGTGGTGACAAATATTTGACAATGACAGCGTCCGAATTTCAATTTGAATTAGAATGGCTCGAATTTTTAAATCAGCACGAAGTCCCTGTGTCATATCCTATCCGGCGATTAGACAATCAGTTATATGGATTAATACAAGCACCAGAAGGTCCTCGTTTCTTCACTTTATTTAGCTATGCTGAAGGAACAACCGATATGAATGTAGAACAAGCATTTGTTCTAGGAAAAACTTTAGCTCAGCTTCATATGGCTTCTGATCAATTTAAGACGACTCTTAACCGAAATCATTTGAGTATTGACAATCTCATTAATGACTCCATAAAGCGTATTAATGACTTTTTCGGGGATACGGATCAAAAAACTTGCACTTTTCTTGATGAATTAGCTGAAAACTTGACCCAACAAATTTCTGAATTAGATCTAGACAATTTTAACTATGGAATTGTTGGGGGAGATGTTCATGGGCATAATCAGCACTTTACTAAAGATAATCATATTACAATGTTTGATTTTGAGTTTTGTGCGTATGGTTACCGAGTTTATGACATAGCCACATTTAAGTGGAGTCGGGGCTCTACTGATATAGAACTATGGCATTCATTTTTGGATGGATATCAATCTATTCTGGAATTAAGTGATTCAGAATTAAAAGCTATAGATGTCTTTGTTAAAATAAGGAATTTGTGGTGGATGGGAATGAGAGTAACACTATCAGAGTCTAAACATAAACTAGATGCTAAATTCTGGGAACGCGCTTTTTCTCGCTTTTAACCGGTATTTGAAAAAAACACAAACCAACTTTTATCACCTTCGGTATACACCCAAAACCTTCTTCTATAATCTTGAGTGTCTTTCTATGCCAGTTTCTTGTGCATATGAAGCAATCTGCTTTTGTATTTCTTTTGGAGTTAAAATAACAGGTTGGAACCAATAAAGAGCCCGTGGAATGTTATTGGTGTAAATTTGCGAGCGAAAATTCCAATTTTTAATAAACCACCCTGGAATTTCGTGCATCTTACCTGGGATAGCATTTATTTTTAATGTCTGATTTTTTTGATGGTGATAGCTCATTTCTTTTACATGTCCAGGATCGTCAAATCGTATAAAAATGCATAAATATTTACTTTGATCGTCTAAGAGTTCGATTTCTTGAAATGATTGAAACCAATAGGTGCCAGACTCAATTATTTTTTTAATTTCGTCTCCGTTGAGATTGGTAATAGCAGATGAAAATAGCTTGTCATCAATTAATGGAGCTGTGCCGTTAGCAATTCTAAAGACTACCGCTTTGAACAAAACCAACTCTATTTTTTCGATTTGTTTTTGAAAAAATTCCCCACTCCAATTTTCAACAAATTTTCTTTCTTCGGGTCGAAGAAAATTTTCAACATCACGTTTAGCTGATTTCCAATCCAAAGTCGTGATTTTTTTTTCAAATTCTTCATATAGCCATTGTTTACTGTAAGGTATTTCTTTTTCTTTATATGGCCCAGCTTGGTAAAGTGCATTTTTAAGTAAAAGGTAATTTATTGGTGTTTGTTTCGACAGATACCAAAGAAAATCAAACCAATCACGCCCTTTTTCATATTTTCTACAAAGCAATGCATGGCATTTGCTAGCGAATAGACTGGGAAAATCTTGTATGAGAATAGAGAATGGATAAGGATAGGTTAAAAATGCATTCTCAAAATTAGAACCTTCAGGAGGTTGTGTATCAATTTCCAGCTTAATTGTAATTTTTTGTTCATCAGAAGGCAACCTATCATATGTTAATTCCAGAATTCGAGCAAAAGAGTCCTCTTTTAAAAATGCTGTTTTGATAGCTCCTTTAGCTTCAGCACGTTCTTTAATTTCTAGATTTACCCCAAAAGAGTTGAATTCCACTTCAATAGCCTTCAGATAGGATTGCCATTGGAATGATCTCGATGGCTTCAAAAGGACAAAATCTAGGTCTTCTGAAAATCTTCTTAATTGATGTACGATCCTTAGCGCTGTTCCTCCCTGAAAAGCAGCTAATTTAAAGAAATCACTTCTTGCTAAACCAGCCAATGCAATTTCTTGATAGATTTCTTTTAGAGCACTAAGTTCCTCTTGTTTAGAAAGTGATTTATAATTTTTAAGTCGTTCTTGAATAATTGTGATAGTCATGGTTGCAGTCCCTTTAACAAAACATTAAGAGCTTTTTTCACCCTAGGGCTTGGATAATTTTCGATAATCTCACCGAGTAATTTTTTATCGGAATTTTGAAAGCTTTCGATTTCGATACGAAGATCCTCAGAAAGATCCTCCATCGATTCCCATGTTCGCTTTCTGGCATAGACAATATCAGCGAGAGCCTTCACAGGAGATGCAATAAATAAAGTTAATGCATCTTGCTGATGCTGTTCAACTCCAAAAGAAAATGCTTTAATCGGAATATGCTCATAAGAAAAAATGCCCACCGGGGTTTCGAATTCTTTGGCTCTTTTAACCGATGCGCAGGTTATTGTTCTAACAGCCTCAGGAATCCATCCATGATAGCTCAATGCTGATTCAAAACTTAGATAAGATGGACCATAGATAATCGAAGCGATCTCAAAGTAATTAAGAAGGGTTCTTTTGGCATTTTTTATTAAATATAAATCTCTTCGAATGGGAACAAGATAACCTTCTCGGATAGCCCTTTTAATGATTGCGTGGCGAGAATCGGCTGTCTTATCCAAAATATAATATAAATCAACTCCAGAGATGTAAGGCTTCGGCCAATTCAGCAAAATTTCAAGAAGATTGCTATTCATAATAACCTACTGTTAGCTGTCACATTTTGATGGTTTCTTACATAAGATAATGGATTCGCATTTTTTATGCAAGATATTGTCAGAAAATGACAGTTTTTTACATGAAAAAAGTTAATGCATGAGCCTTAAACTTCTCCAAACTACTTGAAGAAGCCAAATTTATATACGAGCCCAACTCCGATGGAGTGGTTATAGAAATGACAGCCTCCCTGATGGAATTTGTATTCCAAAGTAATCTCTGTATTGCAGAAGATCGGATAGGCTAACCCAGCCATCACTTGCCAAGAAAAATGGTTCCACTTTTGGTTAAAAATCAATACGAGAATTTGAGGAATGCATTTGTTGGAAATCATAGCCTATGCCAGCTCCAATAAAAGGTTGGATATTCCAAAATGCACACCCCCACGAAGATAAAGGCAAATCCCATAATAGGTTGGCCATATACGAGGAAGTTTGGAAATGTCCATGCTTGGAAGAACCTTCTCCAAAGAAATGGATTTTTCTTATAGCATTTCTTCTAAAAGCATATTCAGCTTCCAAACGCAAGCCATAACGCCAACAATAACCCAACGAACCGGCAACAATATACCCTGTCTGATATGTGGATTTGTTTCCATCGATTGCAGTGTTTTGCAAGAAATTAGCACCGCTCAAAAATCTTAGCATAGAAATTTGTCTCATCAACACAGCAGCTGTCTTCATAACAGCAGGAGTTTTCAGCACACCATTCTTGAGCTTGTGCATCAGCTGCCATGAAAAATAAGAGTGACATTAAAAGTAGCAGAATATTTTTTTTCATGTTGATGATCTCATTGTTATTTTTCATTTGCGCAAGACACGTTTCAGAATTTCGCTACTCCGTAATCCGATCATCATAGCTGGTGCTGTCGTATTGATATCAGGAATCACCGGACAGATGGAGTTGTCCGCTACAAAAACGTTCTTTGTGCCATAAACACGTGTGTCGCCATCTACCACACCTCCGGCGTCCAGAGGAGCCATTTTACAGTGCGATACAAAGTGGTGTACATCCAGTGAAAGATTGCTGTTATTTTTCACGTACTGCTCAACCACTGCATCGTTATAACCAGAAAGGATGACTAAGTTGATCGGGTCACTTAAAATGGGTTTAAAGTAAGGCGAGGGGAATGGGTACAAGAGATTTAGTTGATCTAGCAGAGCGCGAATATAGACCTGAGACGGCATTCTTCATATTCTCCAGGTCTACAGGATTTTGGTAAAAGCCGTCGTCCGCTGCGGCTATCTGAAATGAGTTGTCGCTTTGGATTGTGACACTACCCTCACTCACTGGGTTCAAAAGATCAAATCCAATGGCTAATAGCGGAGGTGTCTGTGCGGTAGCCGGTATGTATTCGAACAAAATCTGTAGCATTCGTGGGTCGCTGGCACTACCGCCCACTACTGGCAAGTAGACATTATTGATAGTAAATGCATACGGAGCTCCAGCTGGTATACCACTAAGTGCGGGATCTGCTAGCATCGTAATAAAGATGAGCGGATGGTTTTGGAGATGTTTTCCTACGTTCTCATTGATGAAAACGGGCTTGATCCCTGCATTCTTTAGCGCTTCCGACGGACCTATGCCCGAAAGCTGTAGCAACTTGCTACTGTTGATGCCACTCGCCAAAACAACGGCTTTCCGAGCTCGTGCTTCGAAGAGTTTGACCGTCCTTTATATATTTTACTTTTTTGGCACGCCCATGTTTGTCAAATATTATTTTCACAGCTACCGAATCGAAGAGCATAAACAGTTTGTGTCCATTAACTCCTTGACCTTCTGGCGTCATAACCGTGCTATTTAAATATGCTGTCGCGCTACTCACTCGTTTGGTACCTGTAGGATCAATAAACCACTGAGCACGAGGGTCTATGCAATTCTCCACACTCGGATCATTATAGTCCACCACAGTTGGAATTCCAGGAAACGCTGCCTGTGACGCGGGCAATAGTACGTTCGATGTTATCTGCGACACCGTAGGTGTCTGTAGCACATTGACAGGACCGTTGTCTCCTCGTGCCCCTGGTGTGATTGTCAATCCTTGGTAGTTCTCAAGAGCATTGAAGGTTGCCAGAATATTGTCCAGACTCCAATTGCTGCTGCCAGAAACTCCTTCCCAACGCGAGTACACGGCATTCGAGCCACGACCATAGTATAATCCGTTAATCGATGAGCCACCGCCCAATACCATTCCTGTTGTCCAATCACTTGTTCGTCCATTGAGCCCTGGCATTGGTACGGTTTGATTCCATCCCGGCCAAAAATACTTGTACTTTCCTGTCCCAGCCAATAGGAATGCTGGGAGACCCACAGCCTCTATTGCTGGATCATTTGTTAAATTTGCCCCCCCTCTATTCCTAATACTGAAAAGAGACCATTCTCTGATAGCTGGTTCATCAATATGCAACCTGCCGCTCCACCACCCACTACTATGATATCTGCCTCTAGTTCGTTTCCCGACATTTTGCATCGATAAGGAGAAGATTGATCGCCAAAAAGGTTGACTGTAGCAGTTACTAAAGCGAGGGTAATAAATTTGATTTTCATAGTTGATTCCTCCATGATACACTATCAATAACAAAATTTTTGTTGTCAAGGAATTAAAAAGTCAATAATTTTTCGTGAAATTCAAACCCGTTAAAAGTGGGTTTAATGCGAAAAAAAAATTGAGCCCTGCAAGGGACGGCACATATTTGCCACTCTTTCAGAGCTCACACTTTTTTTCACAATATACCAGGCCTGGCGGCACTGGACTGTCAAGAGTCAGACCTTCGGTCCTCCGGAATAATTAAATTATCCAAAAGACTCTCTAAACTATGGCCGAGCCCCACTCACGAGACCCTCGTAAACACCGTCCTTTAGGTCCATCACCTTCACGTAGCACACCTTTGGAATGTAGAAGTTCCACAGCCTCAGCTGAATCCTTCACTTTAGAAGCACTACGTGCTAACATTTCTTCTTCAAATTCAGTTAGTACAATTTCTCTCAATCCGGTTTCTCTCCATTTAGACAAGGGAGTACATGCTATTGAAATGTTACGAGCCAGTGCCAGTGCATCCAACAGAGCCTGATTTGCACCTTGTCCTTTAAATGGACTCATAGGGTGAGCTGCATCTCCAATCAAAGTAAATGCCCCAGCTTTTTCCAATAATTCCGACTTGAGTAATTCTCGGTCGTACACGGGATAACCTGAAATTTGTGCCGGCAGGGTTGCTGATAAAATTTGAGGAATGGGCTTATGCCACTGTGTTCTACGACACGCTTCTTCTTTAAGTGCCTGAGCTCCTTGTGCACTCAAGGCCTTAGCTTCTTCTTCGGGCATGGGGAAACTAAGTTGCCACATTACCGAGTCTAACGAGTAAGGCATCATGTAGATTCGCTCATGGCCATTGACGGTTTGAAACACGGTGGCTGAGTCGAGCAAAGAACTCTCAACACCCTTAAGAGCCTCTAAAGAACAAATACCCAAAATTACCACATAACCCAGGTAACGTAAAGGAGTAATATCCTCACCAATCAACAAGCTGCGCACAACACTACGAACACCATCGGCACCCACCACCAAATCTGCCTTGGCATTCTTCATCTCTCCGTTAACTTGAAAGCTCAGCTCAACACTTTTATCTTCACATTGTTTAAAACAAACTAAGCGGTGCCCCCACTGCACGGCATCATGGTCGCCCAATTGCTCAAGCAACGCTAAGCGCAAGGCCTGTCGCGGGATATGCACATTTATACGCTTTGGAGACTTTTTAATGTTTGAATGCGTCCTCATTCCCCATTCAATAATTTCTTTTCCTTCTGTAGTATGCACCACATGGCGTGTGGAATTACCCCCGTCTTTTAAAGAGAAAAGACCCAATCCTTTAATTGCGTTACTTGCTTGTTGCAAGGTAAGTCCGTAGCCCTGAGCTCGTGCATCGAAGCTGCTATCGCGCTCATAAAGGGTAAATGGAATGCCACGATGCAAACAAGCTACAGCCAGCGCCACGCCTCCTATACCTGCACCAATAATTGCTACATGTGGATAGTTTTCTGAATCTGCTATGGGGTGACTAGTAGCAGGAATCAAGCCAGATCCACTGCAATTATCGCATAAATATTGAGTAATCTTAGGGCGAACCGAAGCCTTTCCTTCACCCTGAGTTTTTTCAAATTCATTAATTGCTATTTGGTAGCGGAGTCTCGCTTTCTTGCGGAGCTTCAAGTTTTTTTTGCCGCGTCCATAACATTTCGGACAAATAGTCCAGTAAGCCTTTTTATTTTCCACTTTTTTCAATCTTCTTTAAAGTAATTACTATTCCAATGAAAAAACAGGTAATTTCAAACGGATTTTCGCCGATACGAGTATTGTATCTTTTGGAATGCATTATTTTCAAGGTGGTTTTTAAATTATTTTAAGCAGCTACGGATAAAAATTTTGATAATTTTGCTGATAGTCTTTCCATGGAAAAGTTCGAAGTGTACTCAGTAACTGGAGATTTTGGTGGTGCTCCCGATGATTTTCACTTGTTATATTACCAATTTTTTCGTAAAATAGCCAAAAATGGAAATGAATATTCACGATGTGTTATAAATGCAATATTTAGGAAACAATGAAACATTTTCCGCTTCTCAAGTCCTAACATCTGGAAACTCAAGCAAAAATTTTCTCTTTTATTGAAAAAATTGCATTATATTTCATGTTTTGGTATGATTATATTATCGAAACACGAAGTTAAACTTCACGAATTAAGGGGGTATTGTGGATTCAACTACATTGAATGGAGCGTTAGAGGTATTGGGTTCTTACTTATCAGATAAAGGATTGAAATATGAAATGGCAGCAATCGGCGGAGGGGCCTTATTGCTACTGGGACGCATTATTCGACCTACCAAGGACTTGGATATAGTTGCTTTAATAGATGAAAAAAAACTTATTTCTGCCCATCCCCTGCCAGCTCCACTACTTGAGGCAATTAGAGAGGTGGGATTAGCACTCAAGCTTCCTGAAGATTGGATCAATTCAGCCCCGGCAGACCTGTGGAAAATGGGTCTACCGGAAGGATTTCAGGATCGTTTAGACCCGCTCCACTTTGGAGGGTTAACGATTTATTGTGCGAGTAGGTTTGATCAGATTTGCTTTAAACTATATGCATCAGTGGATCAGGGGCCTAATTCAAAACACTTCGAAGATTTAAAGCTTTTGCAACCAAACCCAGCGGAACTTAAAAAAGCAGCAAATTGGTGTAAAACTCATGACGTTTCAGAAGAATTTGCAGGATGTTTAATAGCAGCATTGCAGCGAACTCGGAGGGTAAAATGGACACAATGAGAGAGGAGTTTGACCACTATCTTGCTGGAATTGCCTGGAGCTCCTGGAGAGAGTTGGGAGTAGCCGGAACAGATCGATTTTACGAGAATTGTCTAATCCAACCAGAAGAGCTTATTATTTTGACTACGATCGTCTCCAAATATGACCCTCGTTTACGAGATGAGGCTTTGGATTGGTCCTCCCGTTATCATGAATGTATTTCAGTGAGTCGATTACGCACTTTTCTAAGAAAAATGGGCGCTGATGTGGTGCACTCCTTTTCACAATTTGCTGCGGCCTTAAATTCTGTATCATCAGCAAAATGGCCGAACGGGGAAGAAGTCGTTCACTTTAAAGCTAAAGTTAGCGGGAAATCTTCATTGCCGGCACTCGACTCACCCTCTCTGCTTATGCTTCGTTTACGAAATTTATTTGGCCCTGGAGCAAAAGCCGATATACTAACACACTTTTTGACGAAAAATGGAATGCACTTTTCAGCCTCTGATCTGATCGAAATAGGATATTCTAAAAGAAGCCTGATGACTGCACTTGATCATTTAGCAGCATCGGGAGTGCTCGACGTAACAAATATAAGAAATAAGAAAAATTACGAATTAAGAAAACCAAGAGAACTGCAAGTAATCATTGGTAAGTTACCGAGGATAGCTCCTCCCTGGAGTAAAATATTGCAAGTGATTGTTGCAATTCACTCCGCAATTCCCGAGATCCAAAAAAGCTCGAAGATGACCAAGGGAGTGATACTCCGAAATTGCTTGATCAAGATAGAATCCTTATTGCCAATTTTTATTTCGCCAATCCTCCATAACGCTCCTGACTTTGAACGAGATTGGAAAGCTGTTATGGAGATTTTTAAAGCATTTCAACAAGGGAATTTTTTTATGCAATTTGAAGTATATAACGAGATTGACAAAATTGTAATTCATCTTTTGCGCGACCTCTATCAGGTGGATGACTGTGTGGATGGAATTGAAATGATCCTAGATAAGAGGGAATTCGAGGCCAGCCGGCACGAGAACGTATACAAAGAATGCTATCAACTCTTTTTAAGTTTTGTAGGCGATTTGAAAGTACGCCTAAAAGAATTTATCGAGTTTCCTTTTCATAAAATGATGGATGAGTCTCTCGCTGATATCCCTTATCGGTTTTCAAAAGAGCAGCTTCCTCAATTATTGGAGAAGATGGATCAGATTCAGTCGATTGATCGGATCACCAATTTTCAATTAGCCTCTCGGCAATATCAAATATTTATGCCGGAATTCGATATTTTAAGGCAGTTCATTTACACATTTAGAAAACGGCTTGTAGATCTATATTTCGTCAAAACTGATATTCATTTACTCACGCTCCCAACGACCTTATTTAAGCGGCATCTCGTCCTCGATTTATTTTCGATTGATGCGGAAAATTAAACGTGCCCAATAACTGGAGATATTGGTGGTGACCCCGAGCTCAAGGATCAGAAAGAGATCATATATCCCGAGGCATCAGAACATGCAAAAACCAAGCAATTAAATCCCCTGCTCGGGAGTGCCCATCATCGCATTGAGGCATTACCATTTTTTATCTATGAAATTAGATCCCCCCAGTTTTCTTTGACCCCCGTTTTAAACAGTGAAGTTTGAAGGCTTTCTTACTTACTAGTGCATTCAATAAGGGTAAGGAATGATCGAGAAAAGATAGCGTGTTTTAAGATGTCGTGGATCATTACTTCATTTAATTCATCGCCTTCTTTTGCCGACTTAAGACCCACATACAACTTGTTGCTGGCAGTGGTTTCAAAAAAATAGATAAAATTCTTGCTCTTATTAATGGTAAGCATCGTTCTTGTTCCATCATTACTTACATATGATATCCCAAAAGCCGAATCAATCGAATTATCTAAAGGGTATGCATAGGATATTACACTATAATTTAAAGAGAGAGTCTCAAGAAGAAATTCAAAAGATTGACGAAGAGTATATTCATTACTAGGAAGTATCATTCTCGAAAATTTGTAAGTCATGCCCTCTGAGTCTTTCGCGACAATAAGTGGTTTATTACTTACTGGAGAATTGATAAATTCTGGTTCTGATGGGAGAAAAAGCTCAATAGTTTCTCCTTTACCTTGATCATTGACAACATTGATAGGTAATCGGATCCAATTCTTAGTATCGATTTGTCTACCGTTACCAAAGTCGGGCGACATTTCTATCATTTTATCGGAAGCTGCCAACACTGACGATGCAAAAACAGAGGCACTTGCAACCAAAAAGACTGATAACATTAATTTATTGAAATTCATAATTTAACTCCTTTTTATTATTTAAATTGTCTTAAAAAATAAAATTTAACATATTTTTAATATAAACACAAGTGAAATTTAATTCTCCATATTATATTGACTGACAATTCAGTTTTGATTACAATAATTAACTTAATAATATAACATCAAAAGGAAATAGCAAATGAACTGGAATGTAAAATATTTAATACTCTCTTTATCTGTTGCAACAGTATTTTGCAGTTGTGCAACGAAATACCATCCAAACTCTATTTCGGGAGGATATTCCGACTTTAGAGTCGCACGTGATTCTTTTGTCGTGACATTTTACGGCAATGATTTTACGTCTTCTGAAACGGTTTTAAAATATGCCCTTAAACGTGCCTCTGAATTAACAATTCAGAATGGCTTCTCATATTTCTCCGTTATAGACAGCCAAGATACAACAAAACGAACTCTTGTTTCAAGCAGCTATACAAATAATCAGGCAAATCTCAAAGCACATTCAAATTCTGCTTCGGTATATGGCAATTGTTCAACATCAACTAGCGTCTCCGAAATTGTAAAACCTTCCATTATTTTAAATATTAAATGTTATTCAGAAGCACCTGGGGAGATAGAATCCGTAAATGCTAAAGAATTCTTGATGTATAATAATTAATAATTTTGACCTTGTACAATTTTTTGAATTTATCGCCGTGCTGAGGTCTGCTGCCAGAGCCAGCAGACCCACAAACGGCGAGGGCAAATATCAGGAGGGGTTAGTTTGACGCTTACGTATTTCCGGTTTGGAGTGACCCAATTTATTGGGTCTTTTTCCGAGCCGAATTTATTCGGCTCGGTGGAGGGCGACACCTTGCCCTCCTTAGGTGAATGGCGAAATCTTGCCATGCACAGGGCCGAATAAATTCAGCCCTGAAAAAGACCTAATGAATTAGGTCACTCCAAATTAGACTGAGCGTTGAGTTAGGCAACGGCTCCGGTTTGACGCTTACATTGGGCTTGAAGTAAAACGCTTCGATGATAGAATCTTCGCTGATGCTCTCTTACGTTCTTAGAGAATCGAAAAAATCAAAGTTCTGAGACTCTATAAAAGGGGCCGAGTCCTATGTTCGCGCCATACCAAATCGAGCGAACGCATGACTATTTCCTTTCATTAAAATAAAGACTAAATCATCTTTAATGTTCACTATCTTGTACTATAAATCATTTAAAACATGTGATGATGTTCATTAAATAGAATGATCTGGCACCATGCGAACCTCATGGCCCGTTTATTAAAAGATGGTCTTATCGAAAAACGTCAAAGCGAGGAAGACAAGCGAGAAGTACGTGTACGCCTTTCGGAAAAAGGAAAAAGGCTTATTGATGAAGCAATGCCGGTGCAGGCCAAAGTTGAGAATGATCTGGTAAAAGAACTAGATTCAAAAGAAAAAATGACCTAAATAAACTCTTGAAAACTCTCCTCCTATCTGTTGACGATACCTTCATCGAACTTGACAAATAGCCCTCTAATCGACATATTCGATCTTACAAGCTGCAGGCAACTTCTCGTCGTATATATTTTCTATTTTGCAGGCTTTATTAACTATTAGATGTTTAAGCTTATAACACTCGGAGTAACTAAATTCTTCTGCCTTAAATGCTTTAACAACCAATAATGACACGCACCGCCAGCATCTCAAAAAGATTGCATTGGAAGCAGTAATTCTTTCTAGGTTTGTACAACCACTAGCAACCAGGTCTTTTAACAGAGGCGCTTCAAGTTCTTTAAGCCCATAACAACCCCCGCAATCCAGTTTCTGTAATTTTTGAAGCCATGTATCTGGAATACGTGTAATGAACTCGTTATGTATAGTTAACGATTCAATATTTGGCAGGCAGAGTGCTAATTTCTCCAGATCATCATCCGTGTAAGTATTTTTTTCAATTATGAGTTCATTGATCGATATTTTTTTATTTAGCTCCACAAGGACAGTTAAGACTTCTTTGTTAAGCTCAACCCAAGATAGATTAACGCTACGATAGATCGAATCAGTCAATAATGCTTCAAATATTTCATCACTGAAAGATAGCATGTGAGAGGGACAGTAGTGATTCCTTTCCTTGTAAACATATTCAAAATTAATTCGAATATCTAATGTAAAGGATTTCTGAATCAATTTCAAATACTCTATAAATGGATCAATAAATGTTTCCTTTTGTGAATCATTGCAATCTGGAGAGTTAAAAAGTTCTTTCTCTTCACTAGCCAAAACATCAAGAAAGCTTGAAATCTTATCTAGCAGAATCTTAAAATCAAATAATTTATATAATTCAACATGAAGATCTAACAAATATAATTCATTTAAAATGATTAGCAATTCATCCAAAATATCGCTGTATTCCAAATATATGAATCTTTGATCCAAGCACGCAGTAAATAGGTCATTCACGCCATATAGGTGAGATATACGCAATAATTGCGCAACCTTAACTTCATCAAAATTTACGCTGTGATTTTCTAAATAGTCTAGGAAGCAAGTAATTTCTTTTGACTCAATACCTTCAAAACCTTTGAGATGGATCATATTCGCATGAGCTTCACCAAAACTACCATTAACCATTAGTGAAAGTACTTCGCTGCACTTTTCTAGCCTAAGCTTTGATATTTGCCTTACTTCCTCATTAATTTGTACAGTAACACGAGGCGGAAAAAGCTGAGGGAATTTTTTCAAAAGAGTTTGACAAACATTTTTAATTTTTTTAGTTTTGATTGGTATTTCTTCTACATAGATACAAAATTTTCCTACATTGTCAGGATTCTCTGCTACCCAATTCTCATTTTGTAGAATAAATTGTGTGAATTTAATCAAGCGTTTTTTATGCAATGGTTTTCCGTTGTATTTCAGTTCCCATTTTATCGATGGACTAAACAACACATTACTTACATTTGACTCCATAATTAATTCTCCATTAATTTAAAATATGGCTATCATAACAAAATCATATTATATTTCCTACATTTTTTTACTTTTTTCCGATAGCATAGATTTTTTTTTACAAATTTATTTTCATTTTGGCTGCTTGTCCAGAATCCTTTTATCTAGTATAATGCGGAAAGCAATGGTAATTAATCTTATAGGGAGTTCTGATGATTGCGAGAGAAATTTTAGATCAGGCGGTCAAACGTCTTGTAAAAACTTACCATCCTCTCATTATTTAGCTTTTTGGTTCTTACGCTTGGGGTAGCCCAACTGATGATAGTGATTTGGATTTACTCATCATTGTTGAACAATCAGAACATAATGATTATCAAAGAGCTGTTGCAGGCCATCATGCCCTTTGGGGATTAGAAATTCCAAAAGATTTACTTGTCTATACAAAAAAATAATTTGAGAAAGAGGCACAAGATGTATCATCTCTTTGCCATAAAGTGACAAAAGATGGAATAAAGATATATGCAAAGCCATAATGCTTGGTTAAAAAAAGCAAATAATGACCTTATAGGAGCCAGAATTCTTTATCAGGAACATATATACGATCTTGCTGTTTATCATGCACAATAGGGCTGATCCTGATCAAAATATAACTCACAATGCTGTCACAAATGGTGAGGCAGCTTTGCTTTATGTTCAGGCCAAAATAATCGAATAAGTAATAGTGTTGGACGAAATAAAACCAATAGCCCACTAATCGACATATTCGATTTTACAATCCGCAGGTAACTCCCTTTGCAATACATTGTCTATTTTGCAACCTTTCTTAACTATTAGAAGTTTGAGCTTATTACACGCGAAGTGATTAAATTCTTCTGCCTTAAATGCTTTAACATCCAATAATGACACGCATTGACTGCATTCCAAATCAATTGCATTGGAAGCGGTAATTGTTTTAAGCCTAATACAACCATAGGAAATCAAGTGTTTTATCAGAGGCGCTTCAAGTTCAATAAGCCTGTAACAATCTCTGCAATTCAATTTCTGCAATTTTTGAAGCCATGTATCTGGAATACGTGTAATGAACTGGTTATGTATAGTTAACGATTCAAGATTTGGCAGGCACAGTGCCAATTTCTCTAGATCATCATCCTTATAAATATCGTTTTGTATTCTGAGTTCATTGATCGGTATCTTTTTATTGAGCTCCACAAGTACGGCTAAGATTTCTTCGTTAAGCGCAATCTGAGATAGATCAACTTCACGATAGATCGAATCAGTCAATAAAGTATTAAATAATCTATCATAGGGAGATCTTATTAAACAAGGGCCGTCTTCATCATCGAGGGGCGGGTATTTAAATGTAATTTCAATGTTTAATTTAAAGCATTTCTGAAATAGTTTCAAATATTCTGTAAATGAATCAATAAATATTTCCTTTTGTGAAGCATTGATCTCTTTGGAATTAGAAAGCTCTTTCTTTTCACAAGCCAAAACATCAAGGAAGCTTGAAAGCTTATCTCGCAGAACAACAGTATCAAATAATTTATAAAATACAACATGAAGATCTAAAAAATATAATTCCTTTAAAACGTTTAGCAATTCAAACCACTTGTCGTTGTTTATGAAAGCAATGAATCTGTCCTTCAGGCACACCCTAAATAGGTCTTTCATTCCGTGTAGCTGAGCTAGACGCAATAATGGGGCCGCCTTGACCCCATTAAGGTTTACTTTTCCATTTTCTAAATAGTCTAGAAAACAAGTAATTTCTTTTAACTCAATATTTTCAAAACCGTTGAGATTGATTACATTAGTATAAGCTTCACTGAAACCACCATTAACCATTAGTGAAAATACTTCGCTACACTTTTCTAGCCTATTCTTTGATATTTGCCTTACTTCCTCATTAATTTGTACCGTAATACGAGGAGGAAAAAGGAGGGGAAATTTCTTCAAAAGAGTTTCATAAACTTTTTTTTCTTCATTGGTTCTCGGCAGCATTTCTTCTACAATGATACAAAATGCCCTTACTTGGCCAGAATTCTCTGCTACCCAATTCTCATTCTGTAGAATAAATTGTGTGAAAGTATTAAAGCGGTTTTCATCTTTTGGCCTTCCGTTCCATCGCAGTTCCCATTTCAACGATTGACCAGATAATACATTAATTACATTTGACTCCATAATTAACTCCTATTAGTTTAAAATATAATAACTATAACAAAAGCATTTTTTATTTGCTACATCTTTTTTACAACATTCATAAAAATAAGTATGTCCAAGATCTGGATGCAAGACCTTTCTTGAAAAAGGTTTGCAGATAAAGAAAAAATTTGTGTATACAGGTATCAATTAATCTAGAGGAAGATTCGGTAAAAAAATGTCTCCCTTTACTGATCCACGAGTAGCCTGGACTTTGTTTTTGTACTTTTTAGGTATTGGCGCTACCGTGGGAGGCAGCAGCTATATATCTTCTGGACTGATGGGAAACTTTTCTTCAGCTATTCTCCCCTACTTCTATATGACACAAGCCATCTTTATCTATCTTCCCAACTTTTTTAAATCGTCACGTTTCGCAAATGGCCCCCTTAGTAAACCCAATGGCTTTATCCTGACTTCAATAATTTCTTTGGCAATATGTTTTATTTTAGCCAATGAAGATGGCATTTGGATGGTCTTTATCTCATGCCTTGTCCTCACCATTATTTCAAAACAAGTGTTTATATTTATAGATACTGCCATCTCATTAGCATTCACTATCCGCGAGTTTCGCCAATTGGCAGGTCTTATTGTTGTTATCAGCGGATTAGCTGGGATTTTTTTTAGTGTTACATACTCTCTCCTAATTTATTTTTTTGGATTGAATATTTTGATTCCTTCGATAGTACTTTTGTATTCCTTTTGTCCCTATCTTATAGGTAAATTAATTCCTATACATCGCAGTATGACCAAAATTAAACAAGAGACAAAGGTAGAAAATCCCTCTTTTTTTTATCCTCTTGCGGCGCATTCTATAATTGTCGCCGCAATTACAATACTGATTTCCTACCTTTATCTTATTTCGTTAAAACAAAACTTTGATAAAAATACGATTGCGATTGTTGATGCAATCGTGATTGGTTTGACGAGTTTTTTTGTTATTTTCATACAATTTTACGGCCAACCTTGGTACATAAAACGATTCGGCCTTAGAGGAGCTTTTCTATTATATCCAATCACTATGATTGTCTTTGGAGCCCTTGCTCTAATTTACCCAAATTATATGATCATTATTCTAATTTCTGTTACTTCAACAATCATTTATAGAGGGACTAATTACATTGCATACGAAACGCTCCTGAATACTGCGACTGAAAAAATCAGGCAGTATGCGCGTGCACAGATCCGTAATACCTCTCAAACTATTGGTAGAGCACTTATTCCAATATCTATTTTGTTGTTGCTTGGCGACAGATATGCAACGATATCCAATGTTGTCCTTATAACTATTTTCGCTTCATTCATCGTAATTTATGTTGTACAGTATATTTATAAGGGATATCGAACCAACCTCAAGGGATTAGTCGAGCAAACCCGATATTTAAATTATGAACCAATATACACCGAAAATGAAACTTTAATTAATACCTTCTTGGATATCAGCAGTCGACATCATACCTATGAAATAATCCAATATTTTAAGAAAAACCATATTGAACCGGCAACTTACCTTGCCAAAGAAATACATGAAACAAAGAGCATTATTAAGCTTCAAACATATGTTAAAGTTCTAGGGAAACTCCCTTCAAATGAGTCCGAAAAAAAGCTTTTTGAATTACTTAGAACCAAAACACCTGCATCGGAAATTCTCTCTAACTCCCTTTGCATGGCTATCGCCATTCGTGCATTAACTATTGGAATTACTTCATCATTTAGATCTTACATCGAAAACGAACTTAGACTCCAAAAAGATAGTGTTATTTCAACTTTTCTCATGAAATTCCATGCCAATACAAAACATATTCAACTAGAAATTGACAGTCGATATACATTTGCCATACAACGCTTTCTTTATTTATTTGCAACGATAAGCGATACTAGAGCGGTTTTAAACACGATTCCCAAAATTCAGGGTCAAATTTTTCATCAATTAGATCTGGTAGAAAGCAGCGAAGCTATTGAATACTTAGAAGCAATCACTAATGATCATTTATTACGATCTCTACTGCAAGAAACTTTAGAGCCTATCGTACAGCCGATCAGTCCTGAAAAATATGCAGAATTGATAGCTCAGGATACATGGTTATCACAAGTTAATTTAATCAAAGAATTCATACCTGGAGAAAACATGAATACCAACGAAAAAGTCCTATTTTTGCGTCGGGTGAATATTTTTAAAACAATGCCTGCAGAGGCCCTTGAAGTCATGACTGAATCGCTTATTGAGTCAAAAGTTGCAGCAAACGAAGATATTTTTCTATATGGGGACGATGCTGACAGAGTATATATGGTTGTTTCAGGAGTCATTCAAATACACATCGACAAACAGGTGTTGAATGAGGTATCTGAATTCGGTCTTTTTGGCGAACTTGCTCTGTTGGACAACTTACCAAGAACGGCCACAGCAACGGCAAAAACCAATGTTGTTCTTTTTGCTATTTACAAACAGGAATTCAATCAGCTCCTAGAGGACATGCCTGAACTAAGCAAAGCAGTCATTGCTCAGCTTTTGCCTTATTTGAGGAGACTGCCGATTTACGCTCAAACAAGTTAAAAATGTTTTTAGAAATTATTTTGTTGAAGAAGAGGAACTCCGAACCGATTCATGCCAAAATGCAATAGATTCCATCCTATCCTTCTTTGGAATGGCAGGTGCTTATGATATACAGCGTTGTATTCAATAAATCCAACCCCGCCACGCCACATTTTGAATTCAGAAACACCAGCACTCATATTAAAAGTGATATTTGTCTTTAAAGCCTCTATAAGCGACAGAGCTGTTAACATACGATATAGTCCTTCATGCGCAGGCAGATTAGTGTCATATCCTAGTAGCGGAGTTGCCATAACATTATTTCTTTTAAAGAAACCGATAAAGCCTATTAAATCTCCCTTCTTGTCTCTCAGTCCTTGAAAATTTATTAAATTCTTAGTATGACAAAGTGAAATAAATTTCTTGGTAAAAAAAGGATTGCACAAAGAATATTTTCTCATATAAAGAAGATCATAGAGTTCAGCGATTTTCTCATAATCATTTTCGAAGATTTCATGATGGCCAATCACTTGATAGGTGGTATTTTTCAAAAGATGCAAATCAGATTGCGTGACTCGCCTATTTTCGTAATCTTTTAATGCTTTATCGAAAATAAAAACTTCTCGGGAAGGAATGAGCTGGTAACCGTGATTTTCTAATTGATCCATTAGGGAGGCATTAGTGTGGCGATTTAGTGAAGGGAACATGATTGTGTGATCTGGGAAATTAGCAACCATAAAATCAGTCATTTTTTTTATAGACAAAGCATTCATATTGGGATAAAGATTTGTCGACAGCAACCAATTATTTATGCAAGCGACTTTATTAATTTTTGTTAATTTTAAAACTGATCCAAAACAATTCAAGCTAGGAGACAAAAAACGCATTTTCCAAGGATTAGTTATAGTTTTTAGTTCTCTTTCTGCATAGGTAATATATCTGGTAAACGGAGAACAAACATAAGCGTTCTCATACTCTGCATCATTTACCGTCAAAGGAAACAATCGTTCCCCCATTTTTAAAATATATAATTGGCATTGAATGTTCCTTACATAATCTTGTGTTGCAGAGGTCAGCATAGGCATGATATAATCATGCTCATATTTTGTTCCAAAAGGCAGTTGAAGTTGCTTATAATTTGATTGATTATATAATTCAGGGTCATTTTGCAAAGCATAATTAAAGACCTCGTTATGTAATGACTCACCTGTTTGACTATGATGAGTCACCGTATGAACAACTTCATTAATATGCCCTGTCCTTCCCATATAAATTACTTCTTTTATTGTTTGTTTAAAATCCCTCGCTCCAACTAATAGAAATATATACGTTAGTAGATCCAATTAAACTCTGGCTGGCAAAAAGGAGTTGATCTCCAGGTGCTAAGCTAACGCCATAGTCAGCTAAATTAATCGATACATATGAGCCATCTGCAAGGTAGAATGTAAATAAAGCTCTTCCAGGAGATTCGATGGTTCCCGTAGTATCGTAAGATACGACTGATGTGGCACTGACAGGGTTAAAGGATTGGCCAGAAGCTGTTGGGTTAAGGTAAACTGTAAATATGGCATCATTTCCACCGCCTGATCCATTAAATAAATTCAAGAAATCTGGAGAAACCATTACTTCATTAGTTACACCTGAATATATAGGATTATTCTGTATGGTAAGAATGTTGCTAAGAGAAGTACTAATGGTGCTAGAGGCACTTATACTATTCCTTATATTAGAACTGGCTATGTTTCCATCAATAAATAAGCCCATGGAGCCAATTTGTAATTCGGCGGATCCATTAGAACTTACTAACTGTGCCATCAACTGCAACCCTGGATTTGATAATGAGGTAATGGTATTAGCATTGGCATACTCAATTTGATGCACCAATACGAATTCTCCAGTTAATGGTGATTCTATATAAAAATTTATATTTCCAAAGTCAAGTTGTGATTGAATTTTATAAATATTACCACTAGTAAAATTTATAGTTATTCCACTAGGACCAGTTCCATTCATAGGATCGACATTCCAACTGGATTGTGAAATCACGGTATCGTCATAATTATTTCTATATAAAATAGACAATGTAGAATTTATAATTCCGAAGAAAAACCCATTTCCATCATTTCCCATTCCAGCAATTTGAGTAGTTCCTTCGCCACCGATGCCGTATATTGCAGCAAAAATACATGAAACTTCTTGCCCTTGTGGAATATTTACTCTGGCTTTACTCGACAAAGTAATACTGTCGCTATTTTCAAATACACTTAAAACAGCCATTGCGTTTTGTTGGAAGGCAGAAGCCTCCCCTAGAACTTCAATATCCACCAAATCAGGAAGAAGATTATAGGTAAATTGCAACTGGGCAACAATACGCATTGAGTCAATTTCTCCTGTTGCTCCTGTTGGACCTGTTGGACCTGTATCACCCGTGGGTCCTGTTGCTCCTGTTGGTCCTGTATCACCCGTGGGTCCTGTTGGTCCTGTTGCTCCAGTTGGTCCTGTTGCTCCTGTTGGACCTGTTGCTCCTGTTGGTCCTGTAGATCCTGTTGGTCCTGTTGGTCCTGTTGCTCCTGTAGATCCTGTTGGTCCTGTTGGTCCTGTTGCTCCTGTAGATCCTGTTGGTCCTGTTGCTCCTGTATCACCTGTTGGTCCTGTTGGTCCTGTTGCTCCAGTTGGTCCTGTTGCTCCAGTTGGTCCTGTTGCTCCTGTTGCTCCAGTTGGTCCTGTTGCTCCAGTTGGTCCAGTTGCTCCTGTTGGTCCTGTTGCTCCAGTTGGTCCTGTTGCTCCAGTTTGCCCTGTTGGTCCTGTTGGCCCTGTTGGACCTGTTGCTCCTGTTGGCCCTGTTGGCCCTGTTGCTCCTGTTGCTCCTGTTGGCCCTGTTGGACCTGTTGCTCCTGTTGGCCCTGTTGGCCCTGTTGCTCCTGTTGCTCCTGTTGGCCCTGTTGGACCTGTTGCTCCTGTTGGCCCTGTTGCTCCTGTTAGACCTGTTGGACCTGTAAATCCTGTTGGTCCTGTAGCACCTGTAAGTCCTGTATCACCCATAGCTCCTTCTGAACCTGTAGGGCCCGTTGGACCTATGTCACCTATTTCACCATTAGGTCCCGTAGGTCCGGTTGGGCCCGTTGGACCTGGTTTTCCTGGCTTCCCAGGTGCTCCTGTGGGCCCAGTGGGCCCAGCGGGGCATGGCTTTTCTGGTTTTGTCGGTTTTAATGGTTGTTGCGGTCCTAATCGTTTTAGAGGTTCTGGGCAAAATTCATCTTTTTTTAATGAATTATCATCATTTGATAAAAGTGAGGGAGGGTCTCCTACACAGAAAAAAATTAACAAACTAACAAATACGGGGTTCAAAACTTTCATTTGATTAATTCCTATTAAAATTGTTCAAGCCAGCTAACGGAAACATATACAGTAATATACGAAGAAGTTGCAGAAGTGCAAGCAAAAACCAAGCAGTCTCCTGGGGATAGTTTAATATCGTAATCATGCATATTTACCGATATACTGGAACCGCTTGCCAAAAAAAATGTTTCCAATAATGTTCCCCCGCTAAAAGTAGTTCCCGATGAGTTAGACGATACAACTGAATTAGAACCTACGTCTGTAAAGTCTAATGGATCGTCAAATGTTGGATTCAGATATAGCGAAAAAATTGCAGTTCCGCTGTCACCGGAAGCATTAAATAAAGTTAGCTGATCTGGGATTACCATAAGTTGACTATTTTGAGAGCAAAAGACTGTATTATTTTGAATGGCAAGAATTTCGATAGGCGTTGTATTCACATAACCATTTGCACTTACATTGTTTCTTATTCCAAGACGTGGATTCACATCACCTTCTATAAATAGGCCCATTGAACTAATGCTTAATTGTATATTCGCGCCTGAACTTACTACCTGTGTCATCAACTGCAATCCTGGATTTGTAGTTGAGGGGATGCTGTTAGCATTTGCATATTCAATTTGATGAACTAATATAGGGTTGCCTGTTAGTGGTGATTCGATGAAGAAATTGATATTACTAAATTCAAGTCGTTGGTATTGAATTTGATAAATATTTCCATTGGTAAAATTTAAAATTAATCCGCTTGGACCTGATCCATTCATCGGATCGACATTCCAATCGGATTGTGGAATCATTGTATCTACAGAATTATTTCTATATAAAATGCCAAATACATAGTTATTCAATTGAAAAAAGAATCCATCCGTGTCATTTCCGATCCCTGCAATTTGACTAGTTCCATTATCACTGTTTCCATATATAGCTGCAAAGACACATGAAATGCCCTGTCCTGGTTGAGCGTATGAGCGTATTGTATTGGATAATGTAGCGCTACCCTCACCTGTGGTTTGCAAAATAGCCATTCCGTTTTCATAAACTATTGAAGACAAACCGACGATGGTTTCTTCAGCCAAAGTAGAATTTACGTTATAAGTAAAGTTCAACTGAGCAATTGGATTTGATTCAACAGAGATAAATTTGCCAAATACTGATTCTTCCGGACTTGAGCTATTACATGAAATAGACTGTTTAAAACACATTGTCAGGGTGAAAAAGAAGAAAAATAGATTTAATTTCTTCACAATACTCTCCTAATTTTTATTTCGTATTATGCATTTTGGCAATATTGTTACAATCATTAAATGTAAAAATTTCACAAATTTATATTGAATAATTAAAATTATATCTTTATACATAAGATTTTAAAGAAAGGAGCTCCTATGTGCCGCATATTTTTGATGTTTATGTTTGCGATGATTGCTTCTGCACAAGCAGATGAAGTGATGAACCCACAAAAGGCCTTTGATAGGTTGATTGAGGGAAATAAGCGTTTTTACAATGAAAAATCAATCTGCCCAGACAGAACTAAAGAAAGACGCTTGGAACAACTGACAATGCAGGAACCATTTGCAGCTATTATTGGGTGTTCTGATTCAAGAGTCGCTCCGGAAATCATTTTTGACCAAGGCATTGGCGAGCTTTTTATCGTAAGAGTAGCAGGAAACGTGGTTGGCCCTATTGAATTGGATAGCATCGAATATTCAGTGAAATATCTTCATTCTTCTGTTATAGTGGTCCTAGGACATGAAAACTGTGGTGCTATTACAGCGGTAATCGAAGGTAAAACACAAGATATTGAAGCAATTGCAAACCTAGTGCAGCCAGTAGCAAACGAGACCAAAGGGGAAAAGGAGAACCGACTCGAGAAAACGATTAAAGCAAACGTGATCCACGTAAAAGAATATCTAGAAAAAACACCGCTTATAGAAGAGTACATTAAACAAGGCAAGGTGAAAGTCATAGGTGGTTACTACAACTTTCACACTGGCGAAGTTAACTGGCTTTAGTCATTACAATCCAAATATCGAGAATAGCCCGTATGATCTATTTGGATAATAGTTGTAGTCGTAGCTGCAAACGTAACGGCCATAGCTATCATAGTAGCAATAAGGCGAGTTGTAGTACGAATAAGGATAATAGCCATATCCGCCATATCCTCCTCCCCACCACCAGTTGTTGTAGCCACGATTGTATCCGTTACGATGGCCCCATCCTCGACCGTAGCGCCCTCTAAAATGACCACCATTGCCATGCCAACCACTATGACCACCCCAATGACCACCACCACCACCACCACCGCGACCGCCCCCATGGCCTCCGCCGTGGCTACCTGCTTCCAAACCAAATGCAGGTGTAAGTGCTAGAGCCAATATAAACAATATACTGAAAACGCATCTTTTTAACATTTCCATATGCCACCTCCTACCTAATTAATTATAGTAACAAAAAATTTAAAAAATCAAGTGTTTTGTATGAATGACCAGAATGCATGAAAAAACCTATTGACTTTTTGCTTTAAAAATTTCATATATGTATGTAAAGGAACATTTATCAAGTATGAAAGCACTCGTTGGACTATGCATTTCAGTGGCGATTTTTCTGACATTTTATCATTTTTTAGGGTTTTGTCCTGAGGAGTGCAAACATGGAAGTGAATATACCATTTATGGGATCTCATTTGATTGGTTTGGGATTCTCTTTTTTATTCCCCTAGCAGCCCTTTATGTGGCATCGTTCAGTTATCCTGCACTTTATCTTTGGGTTGGGCTCATGTTTACTTTAGCTCTCGGGGGTGAGATTGTCTTTATTGGCGTCCAAAAATTTATGATTGGGACCTGGTGTCCTGTATGCCTTGGTATTGCGGCCTGTGTGTTTATTGGCAGCATAACGAATTATTACTCAACAGATTACAAAGGAATTAAAATGAAAAATATATTGCAAGCATCAGCTCTTTGTTTAGGTTTTATTTTTGCATTAATGGGGATCACCAAAATTGATGCCCAGGAAGCAGCCGAAGCCTCTATCAAGGAAAGAATTGTATTTGGACAAGCTAACAGTCAAATTGAAATGTATATTTTTACCGATTGGCTATGTCCAGCTTGTAGAAAGGCGGAGCCCTCCTTGGTTGAAATTGTGAAAAAATTTTCACCCTCAACGAGAATTACGTTCGTTGACCATATTGTTCACCCAGAAACTGTTAATTTTATCCCTTATAACCTAGCGTTTATGGTCAATAATAAAGAAAACTACCTTCAATTGCGGGATATTCTAACAGATATATCAATAAAAACAGGAAAACCTTCGGAAGCTGAAATTGAGAAGGCTATTGCTCCGCTTGGGATTAAGCTCCAGGAGCTTGATTATGCTGATGTGTCGGCAGGTATGGAATACTTTAAACAGCTTGGAGAAAAATTTAAAGTTACAGGGACTCCTACGGTAGTGCTCGTTAACCTTTCAACAAAGAAAGGAAAAAAGCTTTCTGGAAATGCAGAAATTTCCGTTGAAAAGGTTGGAAATGCAATCAAAGCTCTAAAAGAGCAGTAAAACTGCATGTCATCTTCTCAGCAAAATGCTATCGGTAATAGCATATTACAATGGAAAATGCTATCGCCAATAGCATTTTCCATTGATGGATATAGAACTTTTTGCTTGCACAAACGGAGGCTAATCAGTATAAAATAGCTGATATGGATCAGTATAAAGTAAAACACATACCTGCAAAAAGAATTTTTGACATCTTTTTTAGCCTGCTGGCATTGTCTTTTTGCATCCCCGTTTTCATTATCGTGGCCTTAGCAATCCGTTTAAACTCAAAAGGAAAAATTCTTTTCGCTCAAGAACGCATTGGCAGAGGTGGTTATTCATTCAAATGCCTTAAGTTCCGAACCATGTATCCTGATGCTGAAAAACGACTTCACGAAATTCTATATAACGACCCCAAATTACTTTCTGAATGGGAACTCAAACGTAAACTTAAAGAAGATCCCAGAATTACCCCGATAGGAAAATTTCTCCGTAGAACTTCTCTCGACGAACTTCCACAGTTTTGGAATGTCCTAAAAGGAGATCTAAGTGTTGTAGGCCCCCGCCCTGTGGTTCATGAGGAAATCGTGAAGCATTTCGGATTAAAGGCTGGTAAAATTTTGTCCATCCGCCCGGGTATCACGGGTATGTGGCAAGTCTCTGGAAGAAGCGATTTATCATACACTCATAGGATCAAATTGGATGAAAAGTATGTAGACAATCGCACTCTCGCACTTGACATCAAACTGATTTTTAAAACTATTCCGAAGATGATTAACACCAAAGGTGCCTATTGAATCTCTACTGGAAACGACTTGATGCGGCCTTTATAATAGGTCTCATTGGCATCCTATTTGCACCTCACACACGATTATTATTTTTTTCCCCGTTTTTGGTTGTCCTATACTACAAAAGACCACTTGTGACTGCTCTTTTAGGTTCCCTCTTTTGCGGATTGGTAGTTGATATTTTAAGCTCAGAAGCACATCTAGGAATGGTTGGAATCAATTACATTTTGGTAACAGCTTTGCTTTACAGATTTAAATATAATTTTTTTCCAGACTCAATCACAACTCTTCCGTTGCTTACATTTTTATTTGGGACCCTTTCCGCTCTTGTGGATATGATATTGATGTTCGCATTTGATCATCCAATGTCAATACATGGTGATTGGATGTGGACAGATTTAATCGTATTGCCAACATGGGATGCGGCCTATGCTTTTGTATTTTTTGTGTTGCCGGGATTATTATTTGGGAAGAGACAGTTGAGAGGCTCTGATTACTTTTCAAGATAATCGAAGGGAGTCGTTAGAGTAGAGACGGGTTAAACACCCGTCTCTACTCTAACGACTGTGCGTTCTAATAGTTAGGATTAGCTTATGGGTAAAGCTACTTCACCAGTTGCTTTGAACACAATTAATCTTCTTGTTCCTCATCTTCTTCTTGTGGTGCAGGAGGTTGTTTGTGCATGGCTTTGCGGCACTCAATAGCTCGTCTTGCTTTTTGAAGCTGAATGTCGTCTAGGATGTCCTTGGTTTTGTCTGGATCAGTCACACCATGTGCTGTCATAACTTCCGTAAATTGAGCTAGGAGTGTTTCGCGGAATAATTTTACAGTTTCTTTACGTTGATCAGGCGTTTTCAAAGGATTTGGTTCCATTTTTTCAGCCTTTTCCTGAACAAGCTTTAATATAACTTTGTCTTTTTCAGCCAATTCCTTTTGAATCGCAGCCTGCTGGTCTGCTGGCACCTTAAACTTCTTTAATGAACTAGCCACAAATTCCTGTGGAAAGTAAGAATGTAAAATTCTATCCGAACAAAAATCATCTGTGTCATCTGCACATAATGGCAATGCAAGGGCACTTAAACCCAGTAATACTTTAAAAAGATATTGACTCATGAATCCTCCAAAAAATTGTTAACTTGTCTTGAGTTGAACTTAAACCATTGACATTTTTCTTGCAAGAATTGAATTATTAATCTAAATTCACCATATGATAATAGATGGAAAACTCGTAGCAAAAGAAATCCAAGACGAAATTAAGGCAAAGGTTGCAGAATTCAAAGACAGGAAACCTTGCCTGGTTGTTTGTATCGTGGGAAATATTCCCGCATCAATCACGTATGTGAATGCGAAAGTTCGCGCCTGTAAAGAAATTGGAATTCAATCAATTAAACTCGAATTTCCAAATACGATTTCCCAGGAGGCTTTGATTGAAGAAATCCGCAAATTAAATGTCGAGAAGGGGATAGATGGTATTTTGGTGCAACTCCCCCTGCCAGACCATATAGATCCCAATGTCATTACAGAGTCGATAGATCCTCATAAAGATGTCGATGGCTTACATCCCATGAATTTTGGAAGACTATTAAAGGGAAGCCATAATGGCTTTGTTCCATGCACACCACTGGGAGTCATGGTACTTTTAGAGAGGTATAAGATAGAAATTGCCGGAAAACATGCTCTTGTAATCGGTCGCAGCAATATCGTTGGAAAACCTATGGGCCTGCTCTTAATGAAGGAGAACGCTACAGTCACCCTGGCACATAGCCACACGCGCAATCTTGCGGATTTATCTCGCCAAGCAGACATCATTGTTACTTGTCTCGGCAAGCCAGGGTTTCTCAAAGCTAATATGGTCAAGGATAATGCTGTTGTTATTGATGTAGGAATTAATCGTCTCGAAGATGCAAATGATAAAAAAGGATATCGATTAGTCGGCGATGCGGATTTTGCTGAAGTCTCTAAAAAATGCTCTTATATTACCCCAGTCCCTGGCGGCGTTGGCCCTATGACCATTGCCATGCTTCTTAGCAATACCTTAAAGGCATATCTAAACAGGTGAAAGTTTTTTTTCTATTTTTTATTATTTTATGCTCGTGCAATGCTTCAGAAAACAAAACAATCACTGGTTTCGCTGGCGTAGCCATGACGGTGCCCTATCGAATCCTTGTGGGTAGAGAACTTTCTTTTTTCGAGCGTAAGGCGATTAAGGCTATCATCAACAAAACCTTTGAAGAAGTTGATAATACCTATAACTACTGGAATCCCAGTTCGGAAATTTCAGGATTAAATCGACTAAAAAAAAATGAGCGAAAACAAATTTCATTTCAATTGAAGAATTTTCTCATTCTGACCGAAGAAATCGTCAAAATTACTGAGGGAAGATTTGATCCTACCATAGGACATCTGCAAAAGCTTTGGAAAGACAAACTCCTTACAGATGACGAAGTGACAACGGCCCTTTCTGAAGTCGGCTGGCATAAAATTCATTATGAAGAAAGCATATTCTGGAAAGATAGTGATCTAGTTTCACTAGATTTAGGGGGGATTGCAAAAGGATTTTGCGTGGATCTTTTGACGGAAAGGCTGCAAGATGCAGGCTGCCACGATGTTTATGTGGAGTGGGGCGGTGAAATTCGCGCTGGCGGCCACCACCCTGAGGGAAGGCCTTGGAGAGTATTTATTTCTCGACTTGGTGATTTAGATCCAGATCATGCCATTGCGATTGTTGACTTGAATGATGCAGCTATTGCGACGAGTGGAGATTATCTTCAAAACTGGGAGGTAAATGGAACAATATATTACCATATTATCAATCCAAAGACAGGTTATCCATTAGTTTCTGTGCCAAATGCTGTGGCTAGCGCCAGTGTTTTAGCTCCTAGCTGTGCATTAGCTGATGGATTAGCGACAGCCCTCATGATGCCTGGCGAAACAAAGTGGATTGATGATGTTCCTAACATCAAATACTGGATCGAACAAAGATAACTCAAATATTAAATTTTGTCCTTTGCTTTTTGCTGGGACAAACGCTCCATCGCTATGTTAAGGAGGTCTGCACATGCTTTTTTTGCACCAATATACTCAAATTGATCATCATTGCATAATTCAAGAGGTGTATATCCACACCCTTTTGAGAAAAGTAATTTGGATAAATCCTCATCATTTACTCCCGTTAGCAACACCGAAAGATGATCTCTTAGATGACATATGCAAAGAACATCTAAAATGGTATATGAATCAATATCTTTATAAAATAATAATTCAGATAGAGGCACCTTGCACTTCTGTAAGCTTTTTAATAACCATTCCAAAAACCCGGCGGGTTCACGTCTAATAATAAGATTGATTTGCCCTAGCAACTTACTCATCATGTACTTTACTTGATCTTCATATAGTTGATCGAAACATATTTTAAATTTTTCTCCTTCCTCGCAATATTCAAGAGCACTATTTCCGATGCCAGGCTTCAAACTGCAAATAAAACTTGCTGGTTTCAAATTTTTTGCATGAAATAATTCTATCAACTGATTTAGAACTCCCGCATCATTTCTAGCAATAAATCGACCAATGACAGCTCCCCTATTTTCCACATACACTTCAAGTTTGCCCGATCCTTTTTTCTCATGATAGATATCCAACACCGTTTTAATATGTTCGATATTTCCTTTAAGGCAAACAATATCAAAAATATCATGATTCAAAGTTGATTTATGATCTAGGGATGCCTCTCGAATTAAGATATCGCAAATTTTATTGGGTATTTTTATATCCATCGCAGCTTCCAATTGGCAAAGATTCCTTATCTCATCATTTGCAGGGATCTCACGACTGTTACTTGATATTGAATTATAAGCGTAAATCATAAACTTCTTAAACACTTGAAGATTGTGTTGGAATAGAGAATCCATAACATCTTCAGGTCTTGGCAGTTGGATTTTAAGGAAATTTAGTTTATCCACAAAGATACCCATTATTTTGAGTGCAGCATCTTCAGGGGGTATTACGCAATATACTTTGGTCACTAATTCATTTATTTTTTTCCTCTCATGCTGCTGAGTAAGCCAATCTTGATCCGAAAGGTATTCAAAGATCGCCTGTAATCCATCATTCCCTTGTTTCATTAATTCTTCTTGAAGCTTAGGAATAGACATTATGTAAAAATTTTCTCTGCAATCCCCTATAACCTGTGACATTGAGTAAACTCCTAGTTATAATACGAAGTAGTAATTATCCACAGCTCTTTAATTATAGCAAGATTTAAGTGTTGTGTTACGCCTATTCCACCCAAAAAAAATAGTGCTATTGTAAAAATATGTGTGTTGTGCTATAATGAGGTTATAGACGAAAAGAGGTGAAGTATGTTCGGACTAAAGAAAGAATCTAAAAAGACAAATGAAGAATTTCAATTCGACCTTGAGAAGGAACTCCAAGACCCAAAAAAGCGCAAAGATCTCAAAACGAAAGTAGAAGCAAAAATACAAGATATTAAGCAAATCCTTAGGGAAGGCGAAAATAAGAAAGACTTCGAAAAGCTTGCACTAATATTGCATGGATACAATGCTATGCTAAAAGTGTTTGCTAGATTCGAAGCAGTAAAGAAGTAGGTTACGCTCTGTAGGGTCGCATTTTTGCGGCAGACACTTCTTGTAAGTGTAAAAGTTGTTTGAAATGCGGCCCCACTGAGCGCAAGCTCCAAAGTTTTAGAAGTGTGAGGAGATCAAGAAATGCCGAGCCGTAAGGCGGAGCGGGAAATGAAATTTCCAGTAGGGATCCCCGGTCAAACTTGTATTTTGTATCTAGATGTCCTTGATTAGGAGGATTATATGAGTTTATCATCATTCGCAGGTGGAAACACCTTATCGGGTTTCAGTGTTCAAACGCTGTTCCAATTAATTACTAACGCTACAGCTAGTGCTGCAGCCCAATTGAAAATAATTCAGAACCAGACAAGCGCAGTAAGTATTGCGCAGATGTTCAACATGCAAATGTTAATGAACCACTTGTCACAGCTGTCTGAAATGTCGACAGCGGTCGTTGCTGCGTCGAACTCATCAATATTAAGTATGACCAGAAACTTAAAAGCATAATCGAACGAATTTTGACTGGGATGCGCGCAGGTGTTCTGCGCGCAACCTTAGTTTAACCAAGGAAGGCGGTAGAATGAACATTGAAGAAAAAATAGATGAATTAAAAGCAGATTTCTCTCAGTTTATCGAGTCGGGATTTGTAGCAGTAAAACAGCTCGACGGCTTTAGCGCCAGCAGCTTATTTGTGGCAGCGCAGATGCTGAGCCCAGAAAGTACAGCCCCTCAGATTGGTTTGGGGTACATTGCCCTAAATAAACTGGAATTGAAAGAAGCGACCTATATTTTCGAGCAAGTGATTGAGAAAGAACCAGAGAATTTTTTAGCTCAAACATTCTTAGGAATATGCTACCTACTCCAGAAACCCAAAAGAAAAAAGGGTGAAAAGTTAATTAATGAAGCAATTGAAAAGAGTCAAGACTCTACAATCAAAAGCTTAGGCAACATCTCTCTAGAATGGGCAGAGAAAGACCTTAAAAAAAGTAAAGCACCATTCTTTGCTCCTCCTGTAGAGGACAAATAAAGTTATTCGGCACATTTTAATAATAAAAAGAGGTAATGGCCATGGAAGAAGAAATTGAAGGCATTAGTAAGATAAGCAAGGTGGGAGGCAATGTTGCGAAGGCGGCTATAGCTGGCCCCAATGCTGATCATTTTCAGAACTTAATGAATCAGCAAAAGCCCCAAGTGGAACAACCTGTAGCTATCGAAAAAGTCGAAGACACGCAGAAACTGATTTCTCCTATTGACCAGATTCGAGATCTAAATCAGAAAACAGACTATGTAAGCCGCTCAAATGCAAATGATCTTGTCGTTCAAAGTCAAGATGTCATTGCAAAGATCGATTCATTAAAGACGAAACTCGAGGCTCCGGATTTACAACTCAATGGAGCTGTAAGAACGGCGTTGCGCAGCAAGCTCGACCACATTGATGAAAGTCTGAAGATTGCAATTTCAAAAGCCGGCGGTGAGCATGTTCCATATGCACAGCCTACCGGACTGATGAAGCCTATAGATCGATTCCTAGGACTTTTGACCCACGGACAAACACAGCTTGAAACACTGACTAAAGATATTCAAACTATGGAAACAACTGCAGGTGGTGAGATTTCTCCCGCTAAGATGCTCTTGATACAGATCAAAGTAGGGCACGTGCAGCAGGAAATTGAATTATTCACAAGCATGTTGAGTAAGGCTTTAGAGTCGACAAAAACTATCATGAACGTCCAAGTATAATCTTGGATAAAATCCTCCTATGAGGAGGTTTTGGTATGAGTATGGATGAACATTATGATGCCCTATTGGAAGGTCTTGACCAACTACAGCTAGCAACTGTCAATGGAAGGGTTACGGAAACCGTGGGGATGTTGATGAAAGCTATCGTCCCCAACGTCAAGATTGGTGAAATCTGCCTTGTAAAAAGAGAAGGCGAGCCATTGCGAGCAGAAGTTGTAGGTTTTACAAGAGACGAGGTCTTTCTAGCCCCTCTGGGCTCTATGACTGGCGTCGGCCCCTCGTCAGAAGTAATCCCAACTTACCTCCCTCTTCATATCAAAGTCGGCAATGCATTGCTCGGAAGAGTCCTCAATGGACTTGGCGAACCTATGGATACCGCTACGAAGGGACCACTGGAACTCACCGAGACATACCCTGTTATTCAGAATCCTCCCGATCCATTGAAGCGTCAGCGGATAACTGAACCTATTTCGATAGGCATCAGGGCTGTCGATGCCTGCTTGTCTACAGGCCTTGGACAGCGTGTTGGTATTTTTGCTGCTGCAGGCGGTGGTAAGTCGACCCTATTGGGAATGATTGCAAGAGGCGCATCAGCCGATGTTAACGTTATTGCGCTGATTGGTGAGCGTGGCCGCGAGGTGCGCGACTTTATTGAAAAAGATTTAGGTCCTGAAGGACTTAAAAAGTCAGTTCTTGTTATATCAACCTCAGATCAGGCCTCACAGACCCGTTTGAATGCTGCCTATGTGGGAACTGCCATTGCTGAATACTTCCGCGATCAGGGGAAAAAAGTTATATTGATGATGGACTCGGTTACCCGTTTTGCGCGTGCTCTGCGTGAGGTAGGACTTGCAGCCGGAGAACCCCCTGCACGTGCAGGTTATACTCCATCAGTCTTCTCGACATTGCCTCGATTGCTAGAGCGTTCAGGCAACTCCGATGTTGGTTCTATTACCGCCTTCTACACAATTCTGGTGGCTGGCGATGACATGAACGAACCAGTTGCCGATGAAGTTCGTTCTATCCTGGATGGTCACATCATTCTCTCGGCAGAACTGGCACATAAATTCCACTATCCTGCGATTGATATACTCCCCTCTGCAAGCCGTGTGATGCAGAGCATTGTTGCGAAAGAGCACCTTATGTTAGTGGGTAAATTGAAAGAGGTGCTGGCAAACTATAAAAAGAACGAACTGCTAATCAAGATTGGCGAATACAAACGGGGCGCTGATAAGGCTGGCGACTTCGCTATAGACCACATTGAGAAGGTCAATAATTTTCTGAAGCAGGGAACTGAAGAGAAATGCAGTTGGAACGAAACGATGCAGCTATTGAAAGCGCTCTTCAAATAATTTACAAGAGGACGGTATGCCATGGCAAAAGAGGTATATCCCCTAGCTCAGGTACTCACCATCAAGAACAGACGGGTCGAGAAAGCGGAACAAGTTGTCCTTGAAAAGAAAAAGGCCCTCGAGTTAGAACAGGAAAAGCTCAAGCAACGCGAAGCTGAAAGAGAGAAAGTTCTGCAGCATCGGAAGGATAAACTCAATCAACTTCGGGAAGAACTTGATTCCGGTACTACAGCTGATAAAGTTTTGCAAATGAAAGCCTACCTGAAAGTCGTTGACGAAAGATTAAAGGTCGAAAATAAGAAGGTAGAGGATCAAAAGGAGCTAGTAAAAGCCGCCGAGAAAAATTTAGAGGTCGCTAAAGAAGATCTGCGCATGAGAAGAGTAGAAGTAGATAAAATACACACACACAAATTGGACTGGCAGAGGGCCAACGCTCTTCTTGAGTCAAGAAACGAAGAAAAAGAAATGGACGAGGTCGGCAGCACCATCTTCATGCTCCAGATGAGAAACAAGAAAACTTCTGCCGACACAAAATAGGAGGAAGAAATATATGACACCTAGCTCCAATATAGACTCAAATTCAGGAAGTAATAGCGTAAGCAAAAGCCGTTCATCTCAACCGAAAAATTTTGAGAAAGTGATGCGAAAAGAGCGCCATGACGCAAGACCCCAAGATGATCAAAAGAAGTTCCTAAAAGCGGCAGAAAAAGAAGCAGAGACGAAAACTGCTTTTGATGCCGTTTACGATGAAAGCGATACGGAAACCGTCGCTAAGCCAATGCCAACATTGTTCGATCTCCAAAGCAACCAAGCACCAGGTGAAGATGGCGAAGAGGAAGAAGACATCAAATTGACCCTAAAAGCCATGCCTCCCGAACTACAAAAAGGGTCTCTTTCAGCCTTATTTAGTAAATTTGGTTCGAGAGAAAAATTGGCTTCCATGCAAAAAGAAGTAAGTGCATCTCAAAAAGGAGAAACCACAGTCTTTATGAGAGAACAGCCCGACCTCGCTGCCGTAAATCCAAATGCAGGAGCAAGCATTCAGCCCATTTCATTCGAAACCGTCAAAGAAAGCGCTGCTCAATTGCGAACAAATGCAACCGATATGCAAGAACTTGTTGACCAAATTGTCGCAAAGATATACACCCTAAAAGTAGAAGGGAAAATGGATACAGTGATTACGTTGAAGAACCCACCCATATTTGAAGGGGCAAATTTGACGATAACCACATACAACAGTGCGAAAGGACAGTTTAATCTGACATTTGAGAATCTGACGCAAGCAGCTAAGAATCTTATAGATATGGCGCAAAATCAGAATTCTTTAAGAAATGCCTTAGAACAAAAAGGCTATATGGTGCATATTGTAGTTGCAAGCACGACTACGTTAGAAAACAAACCGGTTGCCGAAGGACAGGGTCTCCCAACCAATGAAGAAGACCGCAGAAGGCGACGAGAAGAGGAAAAGGAAGAATAAAAAGTGAGCGACACAACCTACGATTGGATCAAAAAAATACCTGGCAGCCTTTTAGAACATGACGAATTGCCTTTGCTTGGCTCCCCTCCACAATTCCCTTGGGATGGTTTCATAGCAAAACTCTCAGAGACCTTCCCCAATAATACCATAACTGTAGAATCATCTGAACCTAAATGGCTTTCTGAAGATGAACTCTTTTCAGGACTGGGCACACCAACAAAATTTCTCGCTATGACCATCTCCTCCCTTGAAGGAAATGTTTACTGGGCCCTAGCCGAAGAAGAACTTGCCCGCTTAATGGGAGCCCTTTTGGGGAATGCTGTCACTGATCCTGAGTATTTAGAAGGTTTTCATCATTTCCTCGCTCTTGAAGCCATTAATGCAGCCAGAAAGGGAGGATTTGATTCCCATCTATCTGTCCAATTAATGACAGCCGACGAAAAACCATCAGGCACCCAGCTTGGATTTGATATAACAATAACACTTAACGGAAGCGCTTTTACAGGTCGCCTATTCATCAACACTACCTTGAGCACATCCCTCAAGAACCACTACTACAAAGAATCTGAAAAAGCACTTTACAACTCGGAACTAGCAGAAAAAATCAATGTATTAGCTAGCCTGGAAGTAGGCTCCACAAAACTCACACCGAAAGAGTGGTCAACGGTATCACTCGGTGATTTTGTGATTTTAGACAATTGCCATTTTAAACCTGGAGACAACAAAGGCATAGTGATGCTATCTTACAAAGGAAAGCCTCTCTTCATTGCCAAACTACAGGAAGATGGCACAGTAAAATTATCAGAACGTTCCCTTTATAATGAGGTAAAAATGGATAACAATGAACATGAAGATGAATTCGAAGATGAAGAGTTTGAAGAAGAGGAAGAAGACTTCGAAGAGGAAGAAACAAGTGTTGTAGAAGAGCACGAAGAAGGAGAAGAAGAAGCTCCAGCTGAGCAAGAAGAACAATCAGCTCCTGCTGAGGCTGCTGTCGTGCCGACAGAAGAAAAAAAACAAGCTAAAGACCCAGATGACATTCCTCTCAACATAGTTGTGGAGATGGCACGCATCCGATTACCTCTAAAGACCCTAATGAACCTCCAGCCAGGAAACCTGCTCGAGCTCAACATAAACCCCGCAAAGAACGTAGATCTCGTCGTCAATGGCACACGCATCGCAACAGGTGAACTTCTGCAGATTGGAGAATCCTTAGGGGTACGAATATTAGAAAAATAGGGACTAAGGAGGCTTATGTCATTTGACATGCCCTCTTCGTGGGCCAGTCGGGCCATGGCACGGCAGAGGAACGCCTTGGTAGCGTAGGCCACCCCGTCCCCCCACGCCTCGACGGCCTCGCTGCAGGCCTGGCGCAGATGGTCCTCGTCGTAGACGAACAGGGGCGTTCCATACTCGGCGGCAATGTCGAGAAGGTCGATGCCGCCGACGTACAGATGGCCGTCGGGTCCGGCGACCGCCGTCCGAGGAAGGAGTACGCGCTCCACCGCGGCAGTGGCACCTCCGTCGTCCGTAGGCATGGAGAAGCAGGATACGGCAGCCTCGGGACGACCCGGAACCGGAGTGACGGCGGGGAGGAGTACGATCGTCCCCTGCTCATGCCCCCGTAGCTCAGCGGATAGAGCACCGGCCTCCGGAGCCGGTGGCGCAGGTTCGAGTCCTGCCGGGGGCGCACACCGGACCCGATCCGGGGTTTGTGCCTGTAATCAGCCTTCACCATCGCCAACCTCCGAGTCCTGCTGGACGATCTTCGCCACCTGCTGGGCGATGAAGGCTTCCGGGTCTTGGGCCCGGGGAACGAGCGCCTCCTCACGCAGCTGCGGGTGGGTGAGGAGCAGGAAGCGGTTCGTGAGTATGGCGTCGCGGACCTGCTCCCCCACCGTCTCGCCGGTCAACAGCTCGAGCTCTGCTCCGGGGCCGTGGAGCTTGACGGGCGGACCCCAGAAGGTCATCTGCCGCCCGATGTTGGTGGCAACCGGGCCGGGGCACAAGCAGGTGACACCTATGCCCTTGGGCCGTAGGTACAAGGCAAGGGACTCCGACAAGGCGACCACCGCGCCCTTGGTCGCCGAGTACGGCAACCGCTCGTAGGAGTACGCGAAGAGGGCAGCAGTCGAAGCGGTGTTGACGATGTGCCCCGAGCCGCGCTCGAGGAGGAGCGGCAGGAAGCTCGCGTTGCTCCGCACGACGGACAGGAGATTCACACTGATGATGCGCTCCCATTCTGCGAGCGGGATGTGCTCCGGGAGACCGACGGCGAGGAGACCGACGTTGTTCATCACGATGTCCACCGCACCGAACTTGGAGAGGGCGAGGTCACGTGCCGCGTCGAAATCGGCCTGGCTCGTAACGTCGAGCCACGCGCCCACGCTCGATCCACCACTGTGAATCGCTTCCTCGGCGACGGCGACAGCCGCATCTTCGTCGAGGTCGGTGACCACGACAGCGAGCTCCCGCGGCAGCCAACGCCAGCGCCGTACCTCGTCCGATGCCGCTCCCGCCTCCGGTGATGACGGCGACCTTTCCGGCAATGCTGTCCATGGCTCCCGTCCTAACCCCCTGGGCCTCGTTGCTTCACAGATAGATCGGCCAGCTCATCGTGGCCATGTCCGCAGCTTCGAGGGCCGCGAGAGACGAGGCTGAGACGGGCGCTCCGAGAAATCCCACCATGCCGTCGAGCAGGTCGCCCAACTCGACGGCAAAGGGAAACAGGGGCCGGCCTCGAGCCGGGCGCGCTCGCGGTCCGCGGCGGCGTGCACGATCAGCGCCATCGCCTGGGCAAGGCGGCGGGATCGCAGCGGTTCGATGATATGGGTGAGGTAGGAGCCGAGCCGGTCCATGAACGTGCCGGTAGCCGCGTGAACCTCGTCCGGGACGTGCACCAGGAGATCCTGGTTGTGCTGAAGGAGCATGGCCACGAAGCTCATGTAGTGGCTGCCGTCCAGCTCGCTCTGCTCGAGGACGGCACGAAGCTGGCATTCCACGTAGCCCCGCAGGTCGCCCGGTCGTCGTTCGTCGAGCAGCAACAGTCGCCGGGCGTGCAGGCGCGGCAACCGGTACTCGAAGACCGCCTGGACGAGCTGCTCCTTCGACCCGAAGTGATATCGGACCACGGAGTTGTTTGCGCTTCCGGCACCAGTCGCGATCTGGCGCAGCGACACGCCGTCGACGCCGTGGTCCGCAAAGAGCCGCTCAGCTGTCAGGACGACCTGCTCTCTGGTAGACGCAGCCACGACCGCCACGGACCGCATCAAACCATGCTGGACAGATATAAGTCAACATCAGTAAGTTTCAGTCATATAGCTCAACCCAAGGAGGGGTCTCCACGAATGGACGCAACTGCTATTGAGACGTTCCGCGAGGTGATGACCGTCGACCCGCCGGAGGCGCAATCGCCGCTTGAACGGGCCACGCTCGACTTCGTGTTCGGCCAGATATGGTCACGCCCCGGACTGGCCGAGGACGCGAGCGCCGCCTGGTCACATTGGCCTGCGTCGCTGCTGCGGACACGCAGAAGCCGCTCGAGGACCACGTCTACGCCGCACTGAACAGTGGGGACCTCACGATCGAAGAGCTCCTCGAGGTCGTGCTCCACTTCGCCGTCTACTGCGGATGGCCCAAAGCGTCCAACTTCGAGATGCACGTCCTTCAGCAATGGGCACACGTCCAGCAGGGGCGGGGCGAGGAGCCGACACCTCTCCCGGTGCTCAGCAACGAGACACTCGGGCTCAACGACTGGGGCGAGCGGATCGAGCGAGGCATGGAGGAATTCCGCGACGTCAACCTTGTGCCGGCACCACCGCCGGACTCGCCCTACCGGCACGCCGGCATCCTCAACTTCGTCTTCGGACACGTGTGGATGCGGCCCAAGCTCGGGCGCCGTGACCGGCGCTTCGTCACTCTGGCCTGCGTCGGCCTCGACGATGCGCAGATCCCGATCCAGTCGCACGTGGACTCCGCCCTACGCTCGGGCGACATCACCAAGCCCGAAATGGACGAGGTCATCCTCCAGTTCTCCGCCTACTACGGATTCCCCAAGGGGGAGGTGCTCCAGGCGGCGGCGGACGCGGTCGAGCGAACCCGATAGCTCCTCTGGCGTCAAATACCAGTGTTCGCCTCTCGTAGCACGACGATCGCACCGGCGCTGCCCTCGATGCTGACCTGGGCCGCATCGCGCCGTCCGCTGAGATAGAGCAGCAACTCGGTGGGTTCGCCGCTGACCACGGCTCCTCCAGCTGAGCCGAAATGCCGAAGCTCGCCCTCGGGTCGGCGCAAGACCAAGCCGTGCGGTCGGATCTGGCGCGCGACATGCCGGCCGGTGAAGCCGGTCATCCGCCAGGCGATCGGCTCCAGATCGGGTCGGTCGGTCCGCCGGTGTCGACCGTTGGCTCGCCGAACATCTTCGTGGTGGATGAAGTATTCGACACCGTTGAGAACTGTCCGGATCCGCGGCAGACGCCACGGCACAAGAGGGGGGCCGGCCCGCAGTCGACCGATCAGGAACGGAAAACCCTTGGCCTTCTCCATCGATATTCGCTCGTCGGGCCAACGTTTGAAATGCTCGCGCAATACGAGGTGTGCAGCAAGGTCCAGCGTCGTCCACCCTTCACAAAGGGTCGGAGCGTCGGGCCCGAGCTCCACCAGGAGGTCGCACAATTCACGGCGCTCGCGTGCGTCAATCGGCTCCGCCATCGCAATGGAGACTAGGCCGTGGACGGGAAGGGGTCGCTCACCGCAGCGGAGGTACTCGCCTTGCGGCGCTTGCCTTCCAGCCGGCTGATGAAGCGCTCGACGAATGCGACCGTCTCTGAGTGGCCTGTCGACAATTCGGAGGATTTCCTCCTCAATGACGAGGAATCTGGAGATGCTCGAAATCAACACTGCGGCCACGACTGGCGGACACTCGCTGCTCTGAATTTCATACCGCTTGAGGATCGTGGTGAGCGCCTTGAGTTGCTCTGCTCGGAAGCGAGCGGCCGAAGCGGTCATCTCGATTCGGATGGCCTTGCGATGGTTCGCCAAGGCGACGAACTCCATCGTCATGGTTGTTCCTCGCGGTTCGCTGCAGAACTCCCAGAGCGCCCACAATGGCTGGTCGGACGAGAGGGCCTCCGCTTGAAGTTGAAGTCGGTGCTCTGTCCGTCGCTGATGCAGGGCCAGGAAGAGATCGTCCATCGTCCGGAAGTAGTAGTGCACCAACGCCGGCTTCACGCCCGCCTCGGCGGCGACTCGGCGTGAGGTCACGGCGGCGTAGCCCTCGGCCAACATCAAGGATTCCGCCGAATCCAGCAGAGCGGCGCGCGTCTTGGACGTTTCTGAGCCGAATCTGCGAGTGGTTACCATGGTTCCATGGTAGGACCCTGCGTAGTCCCGCGACGGCTTCGGTGGGCACGACCTCGTGAAAGTCCGGCGTCCAGGTCGACCACGTCGACCACGTCGACCACGTCGACCACGTCGACCAGGACATCGTCGTTCGCCTGGGGTTTCCGCGCTTGCCGAAGGGGGATCGGCATGCTAAGCAGTTGCCAGTACTTCTCCGCGACACCGGTCAGACGGGGGTGAGGGTTCGTGAGCGTTGGGCGGACGTGTTACATCCTCGAGGTGCACGGCGCCCTCGCCGACCCCCTGACCGACGCAGAGCAGTGAGCGACGCCGGGCAATGAACCGGACGCGGCTCCGGGACCTTTTCGATATGACCGGGCGGGTGGTCGTCGTCACAGGCGGCACTCGGGGCATCGGCCGCGCCCTGGCGGAGGGATACGCCTGTGCCGGAGCCAAGGTGGCCGTGGTCGGTCGGAATGAGGCCGACTGCAAGGAGACGGAGCGGCACCTCCGCGACTTCGGTGGCGACGCGATCGGGTTCGCGGCCGACATGGGGCGTCTGGAAGACCTCGCGCTGATCGTGGAGCGGACCGTTGAGCGCGTTCGGCGGGATCGATGTCCTGGTGAACAACGCCGGGATCAACGGGCGCCAGCCGGTCGGCTCCTTCACGGTCGAGGAGTGGCAGCGCATTTTCGACATCAACGTGAAGGGCCCTGTCTTCCTGCTGCAAGAGGCGCTCCCACACCTCAAGAAGAGTCGTCACGGTGTGGTGCTGAACATCCTCTCGATCGCAGGTTTCTTGAACTCTCGCCAGTCCCCCGTCTACGGCTCGAGCAAGGCGGCCCTTTTCGCGCACACACGGGCCGCCGCTGCCGAGCTGGCGCAGTATGGAATCCGGGTCAACGGGCTCGTCCCGGGGCCCTTCGACACCGAGCTGATCCGCGAGGTCGAGCGATCCGCAGGTGGCGGCTCGGGTGACGTTGCTCAAGCGGGTGGCCCATCCGGACGAGGCGGTAGGGCCGGCGCTGATGCTGACCTCCGATGCCGGCAGTTTCGTCACTGGCCAGGTGCTGTTCGTCGACGGCGGCTACGTCATCGCCCGGTGACCCCAAGATCGCCGGCGGTAGTCTGCTTTCCTCGCTGACGTGCGAATGAACCACACGTACGGTGTGCCGGCAGCATTGACATCACGGCGCCGGGATGCTGAAGTCTCTGCCCAACATTGGCGTGAGAGGATGGTGGGTGCGTGAGCAACTACGACTCGGTCGACTTCTTCACCGACGAGTCGCTGCTCGAGGACCCCTACCCGTACTTCGAGCACCTGCGGTCGACAGTGCCCGGTCCTGCCGACCACTCACTACGGGGTGGTGGCCGTGTCGGGCTACGACGAGGCGACCGAGATCTACCGTGACATCGACACGTTCTCCTCGTGCAACTCGGTGATCGGCCCCTTCGCCACCTTCCCCGTTCCGCTCGAAGGCGACGACGTCGGCGAGATCATCGAGCGCTACCGCGATCAACTTCCGATGAACGAGCACATGGTGACCATGGACCCCCCGCTGCACACCCGGGAGCGGGCGCTCCTCATGCGGCTGATCACCCCGAAGCGGCTCAAGGAGAACGAGGCGTTCATGTGGCGCCTCGCCGACACGCAGCTCGACGAGTTCATCGGCGCGGACCACTGCGAGTTCATCAGCGCCTACGCCCAGCCCTTCGCCATGCTCGTCGTCGCCGACGTCCTCGGGGTTCCCGAGGCCGACCACCGGCGTTTCCGCGAGGGCTTCGGCTGCTGAGCGGCGCGCCGGGTGAGATCGGTGGCGAGCAGGAGCGAATACCAGCTCAACGCCCTCGAATGGCTCGACGACTGGTTCGCCACGTACATCGAGGACCGCCGGCGCGAGCCCCGCCACGACGTGCTCACCGACTTGGCGCTCGCCAAGTATCCCGACGGCTCCACACCCGAGGTGGCAGCGGTCGTGCGGACCGCAACGTTTCTGTTCGCCGCCGGTCAGGAGACGACGGCTCGCCTGCTCGCCACCGGCCTGAAGTACCTCGCCGAGTATCCCGAGCTCCAGGACGAGCTGCGGGCCCACCGCGAGCGCATCCCGGACTTCATCGAGGAGGCGCTTCGCATCGAGAGCCCGGTGAAGGCCGATTTCCGTCTGGCCCGGCGAGCCACGACGGTCGCCGGGGTCGACATCGCGCCGGGACACCGGTGATGCTGCTCAACGGCGCGGCCAACCGCGACCCGCGGCGGTTCGAGTGTCCGGCCGAGTTCCGCGTCGACCGGCCCAACGCCAAGGAGCACATCGCCTTCGGGCGTGGCGCCCACTCCTGTCCCGGAGGCCCCCTGGCCCGGGCGGAAGGCCGTGATCAGCATCGAGCGCATCCTCGACCGGATGCACGACATCCGGCTCTCCGAGGAGCACCACGGCCCGCCCGTCCGCCCGCCACTTCAAGTACGAGCCGACCTGGGTCCTGCGCGGCCTCCACGAGCTTCACATCGAGTTCACCCCGGTACAGGAGGCGTCGAAGTAGGCCTCTGGCCTGGACAGGCGATGCTGCTACGCACTTGCCCGATACTTTCGTCGGGTGCGAGAGTTGAGAGGCGGCGATCGTCCCCGATGGCCCGTGACCCGATTAGCGAGCCTCTTCCCTGCGCTCACCTTCGAGCTTCTTGATGAAGCGTTCGACGTACACCGACCGTCTCCGCATGACCGCTGGACGATTCGAGGGCCTCTTCCTCTATGACGAGTGACCTAGAGATGCTCGAGATCAACACCACTGCGACGATGGGAGGACACTCGGTGGACTTGACCCCATACCGCTTCAGGAATTCTCGTCACCGCCTTGAGTTGGTCAGCTCGGAAGCGAGCTGCCGAGGCTGTCATCTCCGCCCGGATGACCTTGCGATGATTGCCTAGGGCGACGAATTCCATCGTCAGCGCCGTGCCCCGACGATCACGACTGAAGTCCCACAGAAACCACGTGGGCTGCGTCGAGTTCAGACCTTCAGCCTGAAGTTGAAGTCGGTGCTCGCTTCGTCGGCGATGCAGCGCCAAGAAGAGATCGTCCATCGTCCGGAAGTAGTAGTGCACCAACGCCGGCTTCAGACCCGCCTCGGCCGCCACTCGGCGCAAGGTGACGGCGTGTGGGTCAAGTGTTGCTTCGTTGACGGCGCCCGATCCGTTCACCGCGGCCCAGTCCCTGGACGACCTGATCCGCTCGATGTTCTCCGGCAGCCAGGCGCCGGAAGCATCGCTCGATTCAAACCTGCAACGCCTTTCCGGCTTGCTTGCCGCCACCAACCATATTGCTTTCACCGAAAGGGAACCATGAAGACTATTTCTCGTTCTTTGCTGTTGCTCGTCGCCTCAGCCCGCTGTCCTGCTGGCCCAGACGGCTCAGATCGACGGCACCGTGACCGACTCCAGTTCCGCCGTGATGCCCGGGGCAAGCGTCTCCGCCACCAATGTCGAAACCGGGACGACCGCAGACCGTCTCCAATAACGATGGCTATTACACGCTCCCTCTGCTTCAACCGGGAAAATACAATCTCACGGTAAAACGGGACGGATTCCGTCCGGTCATCCACGATGGCCTGGTGTTGGCGGTGAATCAGAACGTACGCCTGGATATCGTGATGCAAATCGGCACGGTGACCGAATCGCTGGAAGTCACTGCCGCGGCTCCGCTGCTGGAGGCGGACACCGCCAACACGGGCCAGGTGATCGAAAACACGCTGGTGACCGGAATACCTTTGAACATCCGGAACCCGCTCTTCCTGCTCACCATGTCACCCGGCGTCGCGACCGGCCCCAATTTCGCCGCCAGCACCAGCACGCAAAGCACCCGCAATTTCTTTCAGGCGGACTTTCGCGTCGGCGGAGGGCGATCCATGGGGCAGGAGATTCTGCTCGATGGAATCACCGATACCACTGGCGATCGCTTCGCATCGGTGATTCCGCCGGTCGACTCGGTGGAGGAATTCAAAGTGCAGATGAATACTTATTCCGCCGAGTACGGCCACACCAGCGGAGGCATCGTGAACATGATCACCAAGTCCGGGACCAACGCAGATTCATGGCACGGCCTACGATTTTCTCCGCAACAGCGTCTTCGATTCCAACAGCTTCTTCAGCAACCGCGCGGGTATCGCGCTGGGGTCGTTCAAGCGAAATCAATTTGGCGGCAATCGTGGGTGGTCCCGTGTACCTGCCGGGCGTGTATCACGGCAAGGACAAGACGTTCTTCTTCGTCGCTTACGAAGGACTGCGGCAAAGCAGCCCCACCAGCAGCGTATCCACGGTGCCGACGCCTCTGCAGCGGCAAGGCGACTTCTCGCAAACCTTCGCCGCGAACGGCCAGCAGATTGTCATCTACAACCCTTTCAGCACCGCCCCCAACGGGTCCGGCTTTCTGCGCACGGCGTTTCCGGGAAACCAGATTCCGGCTTCGCTTCTCAACCCCGTCGGCTTGAAGGTGTTGAATTTCTATCCGCTTCCCAATACTGCCGGGCAGGCTGTCACCAACATCAATAACTACGTCGTCGCGCCGTCCGCCATCGCCACCACCAACCTGCTCGATGTCCGGATCGATCACAACATCTCCCAAAACCACCGCATCTTCGGGCGTATTTCGCGCAACAACGACGTACACAACACTCCCGGTCCGTTCCCCACCAGCGTCGGCTCGAACGGCGGCGCCGACCAGATCGATACCTACTGGCAAGGCGTCGTGGACTACACCGCTACCCTCTCGCCCACGTTCGTCGTCGATTCACGTTTCGGATTCAACCGCGCCCATGCCGTGGTCCTGCCTTTAGGTTTCCCCTTCGACCTGACGCAACTGGGTTTCAACGCCGCCTACGCCCAGGTGGCTGAACCGATGTTTCCCAACTTCGCGGTGTCGGGTCTGACGAGTCTGGGCGGGCAAAGCTACAATGGACAGCCGCGCAATTCCTACGAGTACACGCTCAACCTGACCAAGACTCTCGGGAGGCACTCGCTCCAACTCGGCTTTGATTACCGTATTCTGCAGTTGAACTCGTTTCAGAACACTTCTTCCGGAGGCAATTATTCGTTTACCAGCAGCTTTACGCAAGGCCCCAATCCCGCCGTGGCCAGCTCCACTTCGGGTTACGGACTGGCGTCGCTCCTGCTGGGAACGGGAACCGGCGATCTCACCGCGGTCAGCGCCCTGGCGCTGGAGCGTCTCTACTATGCCGGATATGTGCAGGATGATATCAAGGCCAGCAAGCGCCTCACGCTGAATGTCGGTCTGCGCTACGAGGCCTCGCCGGGGCAGAGCGAGCGCTACAACCGGCTGAACTGGTTCGATCCCGCTGCGGCGAGTCCCATTGCCTCACAGGTCAATATGTCGGGTCTGACGGGCGCGCTGTTGTTCGCCGGGAACGGGCAGCCGAGAAATCAATTCAACACCAACTTTAATAACTTCGGACCGCGTTTCGGATTTGCCTACGACCTGGCGCACAGCCTGGTGTTGCGCGGCGGCTATGGCATCAGCTACGCGCCCATGTTTCTCTGGCCGGAAGGCGTGGATGGCTTCAACACCGACACCACCTGGGTCAGCAGCCTGAACGGTTTTAATCCCACCAACCTTCTCAACAATCCCTTCCCGCAAGGATTTATTCTCCCCGGCGCGAAGGGCAATCCGCTCACCGATCTCGGCCAGAATGTCATCGCCGATGTGCGCAATGCAATTCGACTCCCATGATTCAGCAATGGAACCTCTCCCTGCAGAAGCAGCTCGCCAGCAACCTTCTGCTGGAGGTCATGTATTGGGGCAGTCACTCGACGCACCTCGAGAACGCCAATGGTTTCCAGATCGATGGATTATCGAGCCAATACTATTCCATGGGCAGCGCTTTGAGCCAACTGGTAAATAATCCGTTCTATGGCGTCATCACCACGGGGACATTATCGGCGGCGCAAGTGACACGGCGCCAGTTGCTGCTTCCTTATCCGCAGTACACTTCCGTGCTGCTGCAGGTCCCCGACGCGGCCAACTCCATCTACCATGCAGGCACCGTGCGGCTGGAGCGCCGTTTCCAGGCTGGACTGAGCCTGCTGGCCTCCTACACTTATGCGAAGACCATCGACGATGACGATTCGAACCTGCGCGCCAGCGATCAATCGGGCAATATCCAGAACTGGCAGAATCGCGCCGCGGAGCGCTCCGTCTCAGCCTTCAACATCGGCAATCGCTTGGTCCTGAGCGCAGCCTACGAACTGCCGGTTGGACGAGGCAAACCCTATGGCGCCCATCTGGGCGCGTTGGCCAATGGCATCGTGGGTGGATGGCAGGTCAACGGTTTTCTTACCGCTCAAAATGGACTGCCCATCGCGCTGACTGCCGGCGCCGGGCCGATTCCCGAATTCGGTACCCTCCGCCCCAACAGCACCGGCGTCAGCGCCAGCCTTAGCGATCCAACCGTCTATAAATGGTTCAACACCGCCGCCTTCACGCAGCCGTCGCCATACACCTTCGGGAACGTCGGCAGGCTGCTGCCGGATGTGCGCGCGGACGGCGTCAAAAATCTGGACATGTCTCTGCTCAAGAACTTCTCTCTTCACCGAGAAACTGCGGGCGCAGTTCCGCTTCGAATCCTTCAATTTGCTGAACCATGCGATTTTCGCGGCGCCCAGCGGTTCCTTGACCAGCAGCAGCTTTGGCGATAGTAAGTTCCCAAGCCAACGCGCCGCGCCAGATTCAATTTGCTTTGAAGTTGGTTTTCTAACTATGAACCGGCGAAAATTTCTCGATGCGCTGGGGCTGGGCGCCGCCAGTTTGCGATATTCACCTTTATTGCTTGAAGCGCTCGCGCTGCCCGGAAGCGGAATCGCCGCGGGACCGGGCGGCGCTGAAACCAAGGCCGACGTTGCCATCATCGGCGGCGGGATGGGCGGCATCGCGGCAGCCCTCGCCGCGGCCCGCAACGGCCTCAGTGTCATTCTCACCGAAGAGACCGACTGGATCGGAGGGCAAGTCACCCAGCAGGCCGTGCCGCTCGACGAACACGCCCACATCGAGGCCTATGGCTGCACGCGAACCTATCGGGACTATCGCAATCGCGTTCGCGACTACTATCGCCGCAACTACCCGATGACGGATGCGGCCCGGCATCGCTGGAATCTCAGCCTCGGCAACGCGACCATGCCTCTCACCCATGAGCCGCCGGTCTCGCTCGCCGTCTTCTATGAAATGCTGGCGCCGTTTCTCGGCAGCGCGCGTGTCACCATTCTGCTGAATTCGAAACCAGTCTCCGCGTCGGTAAGCTGGAGACCGCGTGAGTCGGTAACTGTTCATCAGGCCGATACCGCCCGCAACATCACCATCACCGCGCCATACTTTCTGGATGCCACGGAGTTGGGCGACTTACTCCCACTTACTCACACTGAATATGTCACTGGCTCCGATGCGCGGGCCGTTACCGGAGAAATGCACGCGGGCGACAAAGCGGAGCCCGGCAACGAACAGTGCGTGACTTCTGCTTCGCCATGGACTATCTCGAAGGCGAAGACCACACTATCGAGAAGCCGGCCCACTACGACGAGTGGAAGGACTTCGTTCCCAAAATGCACCCTCCCTACACGGGCAAGTTACTGTCGTTTGAATCCTCGGTTCCCTCCGCTCCATCGCAGATACGACCCGGCTATCTCGATCCTCTCGGCAAATATCCCAAGCGGACCGGCAAGTACGATCTCGACCTATGGATCTATCGCCGCCTCATCGACAAGAGCAACTTCGTCGAAGGCACTTACGCGAGCGATATTACGCTGGTCAACTGGCCGCAGAACGACTACGCCTTCGGACGTTTCGTCGACGTGTCGCCCGAAGAGTACGCGCGCCAGATCGACCGTGCCAAACAATTGAGCCTTTCACTTTTGTATTGGCTGCAGACGGCCGCGCCCCGCATGGATGGCGGAACAGGTTTTCCCGGCTTGCGGTTGCGCAACGATCTGGTGGGGACCGCGGATGGGCTCGCGAAATTCCCCTACATCCGCGAGTCGCGGCGCATCCGGGCGGAGTTCACCGTTCTGGAGCAGCACGTGGGAGCGGAAATGAGAAAGAGTCTTCCGTTTCCGCAGAACACCAAGGGCGAGAAGTTCTTCGATTCGGTGGGCGTCGGCTACTATCACATCGATCTGCATCCGGCCACTGGCGGAGACAACTACATCGATATCGGTTCGCTGCCTTTCGAGATTCCGCTCGGCGCTCTCATTCCGCGGCGCGTGGAAAATCTGATGCCGGTATCGAAGAATATCGGCTCGACGCATGTTACCAACGGATGTTACCGGCTGCACCATGTCGAGTGGGGTATCGGTGAAGCTGGCGGCATGCTGACGGCGTTCTGCCGTGGTCGAAAGGTTTCGCCCCGGCCAGGTGCGCAAGGATCGAACGCTGCTCACCGAACTGCAAACGTTCCTGCAGGGCCAGGGAGTGGAACTCTCCTGGCCTGGATAGTCTCCGCGGCCATCTCTTCGCTCCGTTTTGCCGCCTCGGTCACCTCAAGCGCCGGTCTACAAATAGAACAGGCTCAGCCGCGGGATGTTGGCCTTTTCCAGGAGATCGCGATCGAGGTATTGGCGCTCCAGCATGGCCAGTTGGTCCGCGGTCATCTTGCTGCGGTAGGGGCGGAGCTGGTTGTCGAGCGACTTGCGCGCCGCCAGCGCTTCTTCCTCGGACTGGCGGCTGCGCAAGGTGGCGATGAGTTTCTGCTCCACGACTCCGAGGCGCTGCTCCAGGTCTTCGAGATCGTCGAGCGGTCCGGCGAGCAGGTGATCGAGCGAGGCGGCGGCTTCTTCGCAAGCCTGCTTTGCGGAGGGCCTCGGCGTTGCATTGAGATAAGTCTGCACCTCGCCGGGTTCGAAGGGCGGGGCTTCGCTCTTCTCGGGACGCGGCTGGTCCGTGCCGGCCATACGCTGCGCTTCGGTGAGGATCGCCTGGGCGCAGAAGGCGATCGAGTTCACCATCTGGGTCTTCTTGGGCTTGGCGCGCCACTTCTCGAAGGCGATGTCGATGCCGCGCAGGACGGCTTCGAGCGGCACTCCCGCGTTCTTCCAGCTTTCGAGCAGAGCCCAGTCCAGCGGGGACAGCAGGAAGAGGCTGGTGCCGCGGGCGCGCTGGAAATGCTCCTCGATCTCGGTGTAGTAGTTGAAGTAGTTGTAGGTGAGGTCGGGTTCGCTCATGCGGGCCGGACGCCTCCGGCCAGAATGGTTTCCACCTTGCCATCCGGCTTCAGGACGCGAAGGAAACCGTAGTCGTCGAGGCCGGCCGTGATGCCTTCGATTTGCCGGTCGCCCATATCCACGTGAACACGTTTCCCTTTGGCGTAGCTGGAGGCGCGGGTGAAGGCGGCGAGGATGGCGTCCTTGCCGGCTTCTTGTAGCATCTTGGAAAAGGCGCCGGCGGATTCGATCAGCGCGATGAGCAGGTCGGCGCGATCGTAGCGATGGCCGGTGGCGATGCGGATGGAGGTAGCCTGGTCCGCAATATCGCCGGGGAAGGTTTCGTGATTGACGTTGATGCCGATGCCGGCCACAGCCGCGTCGCCGGCAAGTTGAACCAGGATGCCGGCGGCCTTACGGTCCTGAAGCATGACGTCGTTGGGCCAGCGAAGGTCGCACTGGATACCGGCGACTCGGGCGATGGCTTCGGCAGTGGCCAGGCCGAGAGCGAGAGTCAGGACGGGACGGGTCGCGGGTTCGATGGGCGGGTAGAGGATGAGCGAGACGTAGAGTCCGGAGTCAGGTTCGGAGTGCCAGGAGTGGCCCTGGCGTCCGATGCCCGCGGTCTGTTCTCCGGCGACTACGGCGGTGCCCGAGGGAGCGCCGGCTTCGGCCAGTTTGACTGGCGACGGGCTGGGTGGAGGGCAGCGAGTCGTAGTAGTCGATGCGGTGGTTGGGGAGGGCCCGGCGAACTCGGGAGATGTCGAGGGACATCAGAGCAACTCCAGGCGGAAGCTCAGATCGACTGCGGGGGCGGAGTGGGTGATGGCTCCGGAGGAGACGAAGTTGGCTCCGGTTTCGGCGTAGGCGCGGACGTTTTGCAGGGTGACTCCGCCGGAGATTTCGACGGTGGCACGCCCGGCGATTTCGCGGATCCAATCGGCGGCTTCGGCGGGCGTGAGGTTGTCGAGCAGGAGCTTGGTGGCGCCGTAGTCGAGGGCTTCGCGGAGCTCGGCCCGGGTGCGGACTTCGATCTCGATGGGAAGCTGGCTGGCGGCCCGCGCGTTCTTCAGGGCCTGGCTGATTCCGCCGGCGGCTGCGATGTGGTTGTTCTTAATCAGAATGGCGTCGTAGAGGCCCTTGCGGTGGTTGGTGACTCCTCCGGCGGCCGCGGCGCGTTTTTCCAGAAGGCGGAGGCCAGGGGTGGTCTTGCGCGTGTCGAGGACTTTGCAGTTGGTCCCCTTGACCTGGTCGACAAAGGCGCGCGCCATGGTCGCGACTCCGCTGAGGCGCTGCAGGAAATTGAGGGCGGTCCGCTCGCATTCGAGCAGCTTGCGGGCCTGTCCGCGAACTTCGGCGATGGTCTCGCCGTTGCGCACTTCGTCGCCATCGTGCTTGCGCAGATGGAGCTGATCGTACATCAGCGGGCAGGACTTCGGTTCCGGCGAGGACGAGGTGCTGGCGCGCGATGAACAGCCCGGTGGCGCGGCGGTCGGCGGGGACACAGGCCTGGCTGGTGACATCTCCAGTGCCGATATCTTCTTCGAGCGCGCGGCGGACGCGCTAGTTCATAATCGCGTCATGAGAGCTTGTCGAGCTGGATCTGGTATTCGGCCAGCTTCTGGCGCATGCCTTCGATCACGTGCGCAGGGGCTTTCGCGAGGAACTTCTCGTCGCGCAACTGACGTTCAGATTGGCGATGTTCTTCGTCCAGTTGCTCCCGCTCTTTTTGCTGCCGTTGCTGGAGGGCTTGCAGTTGCTCTGCCGGGAGGTCGAGCCAGAAGTCGAACTCGGGGGTCCGAGCGCACGGCGCGGCGTTCGGGACCTCGCCTTCCGCGAACTCGGCGTCACGTTGGCAAGCTCTTCAGCGCATTGTTCGCCGGCGATGCGAGGGCTGCCAGGCTGCGCAGTTGAACAGCTCGCCGCAGAGGCAGGCGCGGATCGAGCTTCAGGTCGGCTCGCATGTTGCGTGCGAAGGTGATGATGTCTCTGCAACATTCGCATCGCATGCTCGGCGGCCGGGTATCGCAGATCGGGGGCGGGGTTCCGGGAAAGCGTGCGAGCGAGATGGACTCGGGACGGCCGGGCGTGTTGACCGCGAGCGCGCTGCCAAAGCTCCTCGGTAAGGAACGGCATCACCGGATGCAGCAGCCGCAGCGAGGCTTCAAACACGGCCAGGATATTGGACCAGTCGTCATTGCGGCCGGAGTTCTCCGTAAACTTGAGCTTCTTCAGCTCGATGTACCAATCGCAGAATTCGCTCCAGAAGAACTGCCAGACGGACTGTGCGGCTTCGTGATAGCGGTAGGATGCGATGGCGCGGTTGACCTGTTCGGCACAGGCGTTGAGGCGGCTGAAGATCCAGCGGTCTTCGAGGGCATCGCCCTGGATTTCGTAGATGCGCCGGATCTCCGGCGAGTCCACGGCTCGACTCGCGGACCGCTCCATATTCATGAACAGGAAGCGGGCGGCATTCCAGATCTTGTTGGCGAAGTTGCGCGCGCTTTCCAGGCGCTCGGGACTGAAGACGATGTCGGTGCCGGGAGCCGCTCCGATGAGCAGCGCCATGCGGACGGCGTCGGTGCCGTACTGCTCGGTGACCACCAGCGGATCGATCACGTTGCCCTTGGTCTTGGACATCTTCTGGCGCTCGGGGTCGCGCACCAGGCCGTGGATGTAGACCGTCCGGAAAGGGACGTCGTGCATGAACTCCAGCCCCAACATGATCATGCGGGCGACCCAGAAGAACAGGATGTCGAAGCCGGTGATCAGCAGGGTGGTCGGGTAGAAGGTTCTGCAGGTCCTCGGTCTGTTCGGGCCAGCCTAGCGTGGAGAAGGGCCAGAGGCCGGAACTGAACCAGGTATCGAGCACGTCGGGGTCCTGGACCAGATGCGTGCTGGCGCATTTGGTGCAGGCACGTGGGTGCTTCGCGGGCCACGATGATCTCGCCGCATCCCTGGCAGTGCCACGCCGGGATGCGATGTCCCCACCAGAGTTGGCGGGAGACGCACCAGTCGCGGATGTTGTACATCCACTCGTTGTAGGTCTTGACCCAGTTCTCGGGGACGATGTCGATGGCTTCTCGGTCTCGACCGCCTGGATGGCTTTCTCGGCGAGCGGCTTGGTGCGGACGAACCATTGGGTGGAGATGAGCGGTTCGACGACGGTCTTGCAGCGATCGCACTTGCCGACTGTTGAGAGGGTAGTCCTCGACCTTTTCGAGGAGGCCTTCGCGCTCCAGGTCGGCGACGACGCGCTTGCGGGCTTCGAAGCGGTCGAGACCCTGGTAGGGTCCGCCGGCCATGGTGATGTTGGCCAGTTCGTCGATGACCTTAATGACCGGCAGATTGTGGCGCTTGCCGGCTTCGAAGTCGTTGGGATCGTGGGCGGGGGTGACTTTGACGACGCCGGTGCCGAATTCGGGGTCGGCGAGGTCGTCGAGGATGATGGGGATCTCGCGGCCCATGAGCGGGAGGCGGACGGTCTTGCCGTGGAGGTCCTGATAGCGGGGGTCTTTGGCGTTGATGGCGACGGCGGTGTCGCCGAGCATGGTTTCAGGGCGGGTGGTGGCGACGACGAGATGACGGTCAGTTCCGATGACGGGATAGCGGATGTGCCAGAGGTGGCCTTGGGTTTCCTGGTGGGCGACCTCGAGGTCGGAGAGCGCGGTGCGGCAGCGGGGGCACCAGTTGATCATGTAAGTGCCGCGGTAGATGAGGCCTTTTTCGTAGAGGCTGACGAAGGCTTCGCGGACGGCGTGGGAGAGCCCGTCGTCAAGGGTGAAGCGCTCGCGCGACCAGTCGCAGGAGGCGCCCATGCGGATCATCTGCCGCTTGATGGTGCCGCCGGATTCGGCTTTCCACTGCCAGACGCGGCGCTCGAACTCTTCGCGGCCGAGCATATGGCGGTCGAGGCCCTGTTCGGCGAGTTGGCGCTCGACCACCATCTGGGTGGCGATGCCGGCGTGGTCGGTGCCGGGGAGCCAGAGGGTGGCGATGCCCCGCATGCGGTTCCAGCGGACGGTGACGTCGATCTCGGTGTGCTCCAGCATGTGGCCCATGTGCAGGGAGCCGGTGACGTTGGGCGGCGGGATGACGAGGGAGAATACCGGCTGGCCCCGGCCGGGGGGTGGCGCGGTATAGGTTGCGGTCGATCCACCATTGTGCCCAATGCGGCTCAAACCGCTGAGGCTCATAGACTTTCTCTAGTTGCATGGGGAAACTTTCAGTGTAGCAATGGCCAGCCGGAGAGGCCTGCAAAACGGCCCGTTCCGTCCATTCCGGGCATGCTCAGCGTTTCGACAACCCCTGTTGAACCGTGGCCGCAAGAGCCGCCAGATCGCCCGACCACAAAGCCGCGGGATCGAGCCACAATCCGGGAAAGCCTTGCGATCGAAAAAGGTCGTCGTCACCGGGCGGCATCTCGCGGTATTTGCCGTCAACAAGCTCGCGCCAGACGATCTGTCGCTGTTCCGGCTA
>CAVRUH010000008.1:0-43951 GCA_963724325.1 Waddliaceae bacterium
ACCATTTGTCTGGATTATGGTTATGACACATCGCTGATAGAACTCATGTCTGAACTGTTAAATCATGGTAATTGCGAAAAAAAACCATTAACAGATAATGAGGTTGGTTTAATTAAGCAAATTATTCGCAAATTACCTGACGATTGGTCGAGCAAAGTAACTGTATTGCGTTCGTTATTTTCCATAGAAGCACTTACGGCAGATTTATGGCATAATTGCCTTGATAAACTTTTAGAAATTTTAAGAGACGATACAGCATTAAAAAATTGTGATTATCATTCGATGCTTTCTTTTTTTGTTGAGATTAGATTTTTGTTTGAAAAGGCTCTATTTGGATCTTATCAATTGCATTTCGATTGGATTATCATTTGCAAACTTATTTATGACAAGGCGCTTAAAAAAGATCGGGGTTTATCTCGAGATATTTTGTACCCAATTATTGAACAATCCTACAATGTAATTGCTAATTCAGTTCTGGAAAAGGAGGCTGCGAGGTATATTGCACCCATGTTTCATGTACACTATGAACATGAGGGTGCTACTTTGGTGCGTGAAGGAAAAAAAATAAAGTGTATAATGGCAAAAAAGTAAATTTGCGTTAACATGGTTAGCATGAAAACAATCATTATGAAATTTGGAGGCGCTGCGGTCGCAACGCCTGAACATTTTGGTAGAATAGCTGAGATAATCGCTAAAAGAAGAGCTGAATACTCTCGCGTTGTCGTCGTTGTTAGTGCTATGGGAGATACTACGGATCAGCTTATAGCATTGGCAAAACAGGTCAATCCTGATCCGCCGCGGAGAGAATACGACATGCTCATTACTGTCGGAGAGAGGATTAGCATTTCGTTATTGGCAATGGCCCTTGCTAAAATTGGACAGGAGGCAGTCAGTTTTACTGGAAGTCAATCGGGAATTATTACAACAGTGCATCATAGTAATGCTCGTATTATAGATGTGAGGCCACATCGCATTTTGTCAAGTATTGAGCAGGGAAAAGTGGTGATTGTGGCTGGATTCCAGGGCGTGAGCAGGGGAGGGGAGATCACAACTTTGGGAAGGGGAGGCTCGGACACTTCAGCGGTGGCCATGGGTGTTGCCCTTGGTGCGGAGGTTGTAGAGTTTTATAAAGATGTCCCAGGAATATATGAGGAAAATCCTAAGGTTAATCCCAAGGCAAAGAGGTTAGCGCAGATGTCATATGATCAGGTTATGGACATTGTAAAAAATGGTGCAGAGGTATTGCACGATAGATGTATAGCATTGGCCAAAAAAAATGCGCTTCCCATACATGTGCGTTCTTTTGAAATTCAAGATGAGTCAGTTATAGGAACCTCCATCTATCAGCATGATCTCCAACGTCCTAGTTTGCCGCTCTTTGAACAGGAATAGCAAGGACACAAAGGGACATAAGCTTATTTCTTTTATGTCCTTTTAGGTATTGGAAATAAATGGAGAAAGTTGTATGTTTCGTTCTTTATCCAACACAGCTGATTTTGACTTATGATTGAAAATAATTGCCTTTTGCGCATTAAAACTGATTTTGATGTATCTACGGAGAACTCTAACAATGGCCTCTACAAGGAAGTCATACAGAATACTTTATTAAAAATCCTTCCTACAGAAATGCTAGGGGGGCAAATTGACGACTACCAAGAAAAATTGAGCACTCTACTCCCTCTGGTGCATTCAACTGCTTGTTCCGTTATTCCTGCGAATATGTCATTTTATGTTTTGGCAAAATATAGACCAAATTCTTTTAAATTTTTTTTTGAAATGATAAGTCGATGGTTGGTCCCAGGGAAACGTTTAAATGTTATTTTGGTTAATGCCGCCGATTTTTCTTTCGCCGATTTCCCAAAAGACCTCTATACTCTTTGCGAAGTAATGATCAAATTAGAAAACCAGGATGAACTTGATGAAATCATGCGACATCTTCCGATAATTGAAACAGAAGTTTGCCTTGGGGTAGATTCGGCATACTATGCAAGAAGAATATTGGAGGTTAAAGGGCTCAGTACTGATGAGAAAACAGCCATGATTCAGGAATATATTGCCTATATTGTAGACCGACTTCCTAATAATTTCCAGTATGATGTATTTACAGAGATGCAACACGTACTTGTGATGTGCCGCGATGAATTCAAAGCAAAACGGAACATTAAACACTTGAGCAGAATCATTTGTGCGCAGTATTTATTCAGAAAATTGATGCGTGACAAGGTGAAAATCGCTCCGAAAAACCGTCATTTTCTCGTGAAGTTGTTTAGAGCCAATATTTCCGTCATACATGAGAAGAAAAAGGTTCTTGGAGTCCTTGTCGGATTGAATTTTATGCGTGATAAAGAGGTCTTTGAAGAGTCGCATGTGATTAGGGCCATTCAGAATTATATTCCGCATGCACGTGTTGTAGAAAATTCATTTTTTAGCAATCGCAGGGGAACTGAAAGTATCTGCACACTGTATCTAGAAGTTGAAAAGAATGATGGAAGTCAATTTTCTCCTGAGGAAGTAGGGATTTTACGAAATAAGTTATCGATTGATTTGGAGGGGTGTATTGAACAGATGATGCATCCAGTGTTTATGCCGCGGAATGAGGAAGAGATCATGCGTAATATTTTGAGTCTGAGCAATCAGATTAAATATGTGCGAGATATTCCTCAGATGATTGTGACTTTTGAAGAACAGACACAGCTGCACCTCTTTTTTACAATTATTATTGTTAGGGTTGTGAATGTTGGGGCGCAGACAGTGATGGAAGCGTTTAATCAGTCTGGAACGTTTTTAGAATATTTGCATGATCAGTGTAAGACTGTGGGGTATTTGCGTAAGAAGTATAGGAAGGAGGCCACGGTTTTTAGGGTGAAGGTGCCTAAGGAGCAGTTTTTGCGAAGGGATCAGTCTATTGATCTTTACAAAGCCCGGCAAGTAGTTGTTGCGGAAATTTCGAATATTTTGGGAGAAATTCGGGATTTTAATGGGGGGATGATTACTAAGCAGAACGAGTTGTTAGCGGCAGTTCGAAAGTTATTGGGGGGGTCATTGAGGTATAATGAGCTATTATTGGAGAATTTATTTTATTCGTTGAGTCCGGTGATGATGAGGACAGTGTTGGAGCCTGAGACCTTTAAGAACTTTTTTTTGATGTTTTTGGAGGCGATTTCCAAAAAGACCACTATGGTATTTAAGTTTGATATTGATTTTGTTTATATGACGACGCCTTGCAGTGAGGAGGAGACGGAGGAAAAGATCAAGGCTAGCCTGGACAAGTTAATGATTAATTCCAGGTCGCTTGCGACGGCCTGCGTCACGCTCTCCAACACCCCCTACTTCGGCATCATCTACCGTTGCGATGACCCCGCCAAGCAAGCCGAATTTTCCCAAGCCTTACAAAAAGATGTTTAAATGAGACTATGACAACTTAAAAGAGTGATCTTCTCAAATTTGATTTCTCAAGAAATTCTTCAAGTTGCGAAAAGTCAAAACTTCCTGTATGAGATGTTCTTTCGGAGACGATAAGTTGATGCGCTTTATCTCTAGAAGATGGTAAACTCGCCACCTGTTTATCGGTTTGCTCCTTTGATATAACCACATCTTCGGTCCCTCTAACTATGGCAATATTGCCTTTTACCTTTGCAATATTTTTAACATTGTTGAAGTTAATTATTGCTGGTAAAATTTTATTCAAGATACTTCTTATAATAGGAAAGCGTTCTCTTGCAACTTCTCGATAATCAGCGAAACTCCTGTCTAATATTAAGTTTACCCCTGCTCTTCTTGCAGCTAAATGAGATGCCGGGCCACCTCCCATACAATGTCCATGTACAAGCAGATCTTTATTTTGAACATGTTTTTCACTATTGAGATATTGGTATGCTGTTTCAAGATCTAATTTTATCTTTGTAGAGGTGGGGCTACCCTCACTTTTCCCATAACCTCTATAATCTACCATCATGACATTCATGCCTTTAATTAGGTAGCTTGCTGCCAAATGTTTATAGGCCGCAGCCGATATTCCAGATCCCCCTGCTATCAATACTGTTGGATGGGACTCCTGGGGGTTGGCGTCATTAATAGAAGGGATATTAGATGAGGGAACTTTTCCCAGCATGATAACTGAGCCCTTCACTTCTTTTTGATTAGGAATGGGGGCATTCGGATACGACTCAAGTCCTAAACGCTTCATTATATTTATGCTTTTTTCTCCTTCTGCATTTGGAACGAGTTTGGTTTGAGTTGTATGCACACCTCCTTGCTCGTGGATGATAATTTGAGGAGTAGTATACTCAGGTTTTAAAATCAGCATTTGCTCTTTGCTGCCATCTGGCTGAATTTTTACCTCTTTATCATAAAATTTGTCAATATGATCTCTGAAATCTTTTGCGCTCATGTACATACCATTAATATTATCTCCATCTGGAGTTTTCATTGTAACTTCTTGTCCACCTATAAATTTAAGATGTTCCCTGGCCTCTGAAACGCGTTTTTCATCGATAAATTTACCTTTAAGAAAAGAAGCTCCTTCAAAAATCACTGCTTTTAGTGGTCTAACTAATAAAGTCTTTGCAATATGATTAATTTTACTTACTCTTCTTATTTGTTCGCTTTTATCGCCATAGTCATAAATGGCTTCGAATGCATGTTTATCAATGCTTTGTTCTTTTCTGGATTTGTGAAGTATGGATTCCGCTTTTAAAGCGACTTTTGCAGCGCTTTTAATTTTTTCATCGCCAAATTTTTCCAAACTTCTGACAACATTAAAAATAAATTGGGAAGCTGGAGCCTGAACTCCTAATTTATTGGATAGGAATGTAGCTATGTTTCCAGCTGCATAAAGGGCAAGGGCTTGAGTCTTTAATGCTAAAACCTGAAGCTTTGGAGGTAACTTTGTGAAAACTGAGGAACCGCTTGGCAGACTCCCTTTTTGTGCTGCAAGCTGCATCCCTTCGCCAGTATTTGCAAGTTCAACATAACTATGATCATGTGAAACAATCTTTCTTATCATTTGATCACCTTGATTTTTTATTTATACTATAATATTAAATCAACAACCATATAACATAATTATACAATTAATAACTAATTTTTTCAACTCTATTTATATTGTTATTGTAAGTAATGCTATTTTACTGTAATAAACGTGCTGTGCGAATTAATCATACGAAATGATTTTATTTCATAATGTCTTGCAAGATTTTGGGGCGGGGGATTTTTACTACGGCATTTTTTGTTGATAGGACCTTTATCAACTTACCTGGGTAAAATCGGGAAAGCTTCATTCTTTCTGTAATAGGCAAATCTAGTAATTTTTTTTCATCATTCTTGTATTTTTCTGCCAATTCGACTTGTCCATTCTGCATAAGGTGTTCGACAACTTTTTCTTTTAAGCGTATTTGAAGCTCAATCAAGCCTACAACAGTTGTTTTAGTTGTAAACTCTGAACAGATCATTTTTTGTCCAAGGGAGATATCCTCATTGAAAAATTTTTCGTGAAGTTTTTGGAAAGGTCGTGGTGCTTTCTTATATCTATCTGCAACCATATACTTTGCCTTCCCAGCATCAATTCTTCTTTTCTTGTCATTCGCTAAACCTTGAAATTTCTTTGTGAATTTTTCTTCATGATGTACTTCAGTTTCGATTCCTTGAAAGAGTTTATTAATCTCTTCTTCATAGTGATCACCATACATTTCTTGAAATATTGGAATACTTTCACGGGACAATAGCTTAACTGGAAGAATTCGGTATACGTCAGAATAAGTCAGTTGTTTAAACCGTAGCTCATCAAATAACCATTTTCCCATAATTTCCGAAATGAATACTTTATTAGAGACTTCATTTGATACAAATAGTTTACCTTCATGTTGATAACGCGTGATTAAATTTCTTTGGAACGAGGTGCCCAGATTTGCTTTAGCTCCACGAAAAGCAAGCTCATCATCAATTATCGGTAAGTATATGTCTCCTGTAGAATAATTTTGTTCTTCCCCTATCGCAGATTGAATTTTTGAAGTAATATCCACAGCAATAGTTCTGAGTTTATCCAAATTTTCTATATTACTAGATAATGGATCATTAATCTTTATATCACCAGAAGTAAGGCCCATACTCTTAATTTTTTCAAACATTTTACTGGATTTAATAAGTTGTTCTAATATTCCAAATTCACTAATTGTAATTTTTTCGTTCGGTTGCAGAGGAAGGCCCTCTGAAATCTTTTGCCATGCATTAACTAATTTATCTGTAGTTGCTTGGAATTGACTAAGTAACTTTGATTTAAATGTAAAGGCTCTTAAAAATTTAAGTGTTGCTGTCGAAATACCATCAGCTATATGATTTGATTGGATGTGTTTTGAGAGAAGTTTGTTCAGAGTTTTATTACCACTAGCATACTCAAAAAAATCACATAATCCTTTTTTCTGGTCAGAATTTAGTACAAAATTTTTATTTCCTTTTAAATTTTCTAAACAGTGACTGATGATCCTTAAATTTTTTAGTTCTTCGGTAGAAAGATCAGAAAAATTAATATCATTAGTAACAAGACCATGAACACTTCGATTAGAAATATTAGTTAAATCTTCAATAGTAATTTCACTTTGAATCTCATTTAAGCTATCGATGAGTTCAGTTTTTCGATCATCAGATATTTCTTTGAATTCACTTATAAGTGTTAAAATTTCAAGGTACTTTTTTGCATAAGGCACGGCGAGATCGAGTTCATTTTGAGAAAGGAGGTCAATGCTATCTGTTAGCTTTCCTTTCTCTAATAGTTGAGTTGCTATATCTTTTAGAATATCTAATACTTGTGGAATGTTTTCTGGGAAAACGGCCATGCTTCTTAAGCGCTGTATGTCTATTGAAGCGTCGATCTCTAATTTTAGCGGCTGTGGAGCAAATAATTTTTTTTCATTAGGAGTTAATAAGGATTCCGTGTCGAAAGTTGTGCTTAAAAGACGATGCTCTTTAGTTGCAATAATCTTATTTAGTAGATATTTAAGAGAATCTATCTCATCATTTACAATTTTCATTTCATCAAAGGAAGTAATTTCTTCCTGTGATGTTTTGAGTTCTTCAATTCTTTCTGAAAGTGAGTCAATTTGTTCTTTTGTGATATCGAATATCCATATTGGTTGTTCTTGATCAGGTAAATTGATGAGGAATTTCTGATGTTGTTGATAAAACACATCATCAGAAATATTATCAAGATTGGTTTTGTACATTCTTAATTTTTGCATAAACTCTTTATTCATCACACCAATATCATATATTCTAGTATCACCAGATTGGAATTGTATTGTCACTTCCCGCTCTTTTAGTAACGGTTCAATTTTTTTTACCATTATTCCAGAAGAAAATATTTTCATATACTCATTAATAGTTTCTGCATATTCTTCTTTTAATAAATTTATTTTTATCTCGAGATCAATTATCTGTTCGTCCATTTCTAAGTCAATTTCTGAGTCTAATAAAATATTATTTCTGTTATCAATTAATGCTTTGGCTTCATTGCTTAATTTCTCAAGACTATTATAATGTTCGGTGGAAAATTCTTTAAATGATTCCTTCACTTCATCTAATTCAAATATTGAGTCATCTTTCATTAAACTAATGTTTTTGAACTTTGAAAATAATTCTAGCAATTGTTCTTTAGTATTATTGGAGAAATAAGCTGATAAATTCTCTAATTCGTCTACACTAAGTTGAGTAATGTCCATGTATCTGACGGGTTGAAATAATACTTCCTCATTTGCTATCATTTTCCTATTTTCCCAATCATTAAGTACTGTTAAAAGAAGTTCTTTTTTAATATAAAGCTCTTTAAGCTCTTTTTCTTTTTCTTCTCTTTTAATAGGTCTCATAGAGTATTTAACGACTTTTTTTTCAATTTCTGCAATTTTTAATTCTAGGTGTTTTATTGAATTTTTTACATCATTTTGCGAAGATGCCACAATGTACTCCTCTCCTTCTGGCAATCTAATCATTCGGGTTTGTGGGGATGAGAGTCGTATTAATTGTTCCGCCAGTTGAGATCCTTGTAACTCATGCCAAGCTTCCTTTGATACTGAAAAGGCGTTTATGGCATTTATTTTGAGGCGGGAAAGAAGATCATGTTCTATGGTTTCATCTGTTAGATTTGCATGCTCATCTGCAGAAACTAATGGTTTGATAATATCTCTTAGTATTTTAGATACGTTCACCAGATATGGATGTAGATTCTGTGAAAGATAGGGCATGAGCCCGAAAATGTCTTTGTTTTTTTCTATGATGACGTTTATATATCTGTCCATTAGTGGAATTAGAGTTTGTTTATAAATATCCCAGCGAGAATCATTATCTATAATTTCTGATTCGCTACTTTTATCTATATTAGCGATAATAAAATCTCTAATGTCATTTTCATTTGAATTAATTTCTATTTTGTGTTGTTGATATATAGCCTCTTTAAGTTCCTTAGGGATTGCAGTTTTAAACGAAAGGTATTTTTCCGCATAATTGAGTTTTTGGGCTATAATTTCAGGTTTTTGAAATAAACTTAGTTCATATAATCCACCATTCATGTATAAATCCTGAAGTAACTTTCCCCAAAGTCGAATCATGAAGACCTTGTTTTCGTCTGTTATTTCGATATTCTTTAGTGCATCTAAGGGCATGTCTACTGCATCGATATCCATCAGTTGAGTTATTGGACTAAGTAAATCAGTTGTAGCAGAGGGATTTTGCGGATTCTCAATTGCAGTTTCCAAAGGTAATAAGGCTTTGAAAACTTCCCATCTAATTTTTAGGTCATTTGCTGCATGCCTGGTGATTTCTTTTTTGTGTTTGAATATTACTTTATTAAACAGCTTATCTGCAATATCGGTTTCTCTAAATTTTGATAGTATTTTGGGGTTGGCCAGTGGAGATTTTTTTAATTTCTCTAAAATATTTTTGGCTTCAGTTGTAACTATATCCTTTGCGAGTTCAAAAATTTCATTTTGAGGTAGCGATGTTGGAATTTTAATTTTTGCGGCAGTGGAAGATGTTAAAAGTTTTGCATAAAGGCTTAAAAAAAGAGCTAAAATATCATTTATTATATTTTGAAAAGCAGTTTTAATAGATATAAAAATAGTATCCGTTTTCTTTAAATTCACATTATTCCCTGAGTCATCAATTCTGACAATAAATTGGTTTTTTACAATATCAACAACATTTTCATGGTTTAGTTGATTCTGTAAAGTCTCTGTTAGGTCATTAACCTCAGATTTCAATATATCTACCCAACCTTTTAAATCATTATCAAGCTGATCTTCAGGAAAAATTTCATTAATTAAATCATTTATTAATTCAATTTTTTCAGTGATTTTTGTCTCGATGAATTTCTCTATTTGAACGATAGTGTTTTGGATATTGCTACTTTCTATTCTCATAAAGCTTTTTGCAGTAATAGATTTTTTATTCAGTTCCTTATTGATTAAATCATTTAATTTCTCTTTTGCTTCTTTTAAGATTTTATTAGGATTCGATGTTTCAGTATTTTGTTTTGAAATGAACTTACTAATCTTTTTGTTGATTTTAAAATGCTTGCCAATTAATATATTTATTTGGTCGACAACTTTCCCTTCGATACCATTTATAAGTGAATTAATTTCATTGGAGAATTCTTCGAAAAACTCTATAAATTTTCCCTGCTTTTCTACATCTGAAGTAATTAATTTTTCAGTTTTAGTAAATATTTTTCCAATAGCATCATTCACTTTAATATTTAAATGTGTATTTTTATTGCTTGTTGTTGCATCTGGTAATTCATTGGGTGAATTACTAGAAAATGAACTATTAATTGGGCCTGACATAAATACTCCATATTACACGATACATATAAGAAAATGTAAAACTTCGCAAAATCTCATGGTCATTCTAAATTCCCTTACCAAGTATGATTATAACGTATTACTTAAATAGAAGTCAAATATTTATACATTTTTTGTAGGCGCAACGTAAAAATGATCCCTCTCAACAAAATAGAAATGATCCCTAATTAAGAAAATCCTATTATGACTTCTTTTAATAAGAGAAGCCAATAGGAGGTAAAATTGGAGGATCTTTTTATGAGCTCTAAGGAGATTCAAAGAGCATTGACGCTCGAGAATGTCAAATCTAAAGTAATTAGCCTAAAGCAGGCATCTGCACTTTTAAGTATATCTTATCCACAGGCTAAAAGGCTGTGGGCCAAGTACAAAATTGAAGGTGCAAAAGGCCTTGCATCCAAGAAACGAGGTAAAAAAAGTAACCGTGCCATTCCCCTTGAAAGACGCCAACAAATAGAGAAAATCATTAGTGAATATTACAAGGGTTTCGCCCCTTTATTCATTTCGGAGAAACTTGAAGAAGCACATGATATCAAATATTCATCGGAATTCATAAGGCAGTTAATGATTGAGTACCATTTATGGACCCCAAAGAAGTCTAAAAAAAGCATTCATCAACGTAGAGAAAGAAGGGAATGTGAAGGAGAACTTGTACAAATTGATGCATCAAACCATAAGTGGTTTGAAGAAAGAGGGGCAAAATGTCATCTCCATCTCCTGATTGATGATGCATCCTCAACCATTTATGGTGCATATTTTGCTAAGGAAGAGACGACCGAGGCATATTTTCAAACATGTTTGCCTTATTTTTCGAGTAGAGGACTTCCTATTAATCTTTACGCAGACAAAAGAGGGACTTTTAAAGTTAATCAAGGTGGAAAAGAGGGGGCCGAAACACAATTTTCAAGAGCTATGAAGGAGCTTGATGTAAAAATAATTTTCGCTCATTCGCCACAAGCAAAAGGGCGCATTGAGAGGGTCTTTGGAACTCTTCAAGAACGTTTGGTATGGGAGATGCGTATTGCAGGTATCTCCACTATCAAAGAAGCCAATAAGTTTTTGCCTAACTTCATCGAGAACTTTAACAAACGGTTCAGGGTTGAACCCGCCAACACTTTCAATGCACATCGCAAATTAAAGCAAAACCAGTCTTTAAAGTACACACTTTGTAAAAAGGAACAATGTAAAGTAACACAAAACCTAGAAATTCAATACAATAAGATAACTTATCAACTTAATCCACCCGAACATCTACGGGAGGCACTAAAACGGGCAATGATTGTTGCCATTACGACTCTTGATAATGAATTGATATTTCAATACCAGGGGATAATGATTGAATATCAAATATTTGATGATTTACCATATAAGCCAAATCAAGTAACTGAAGAAGAAAGGCTTAAGAATTGGAAGGAAAGAGTTAAACACAACCCTGGAAAAGGTCACCCTTGGAAAAGACATAAGCTTAATCCCAAAACAATGGAAAGGTGCTAACTATAAGCTTATAACTTCAGACTCGTCCCTGCAAAAGGGCGAGGGGGGCTCCGCGCCCCCCTCGCCCTCCCCTGCGCCAAAGGGCAGGGCCCTCTGGACACCCAAATAATTGGGGGTTCCTCGCCCCCTTTGCAAACCTCTCCTGAAGTGTTTATCTTTACGTTCAAGTCTTAAAACTACATAGATGTTAAATAAAAGGTTTTATGCTATAATGAAGATGTCTCGAAAGGGATCATTTCTAATTTGTCGGAAAGGGATCATTTCTATTTTGCGCTAACAATATTTATACATTTTTTTAAAGAATTTGTGTTTATAAAATTTTTAATATTGTATAATTATATTTAGGTACTTAAAATCAATGCTATCGTCCGATGGTGAGGTTAAAATATGGTAAAAAGTACAGGCGATCTAAATTTCAAAAGAATCAATGTTCATGCTAATAGTGGTCTTGCCAAACGGAGCAATTCAAGTGAAGGTAAAATTGAGCGATATTCACTAGGAAAGTTTATTAAGGTTGTGTTGATCACTCCCCGAAATTATACAAGAATTTTACAGGTTATTGGATTCCTATTTGTGCAAGGAGTTTTAAAACTTTCATTTATATTCACTTCCAAAATAGGTTTTGGCAAATTAAGTGTGAAAATTAAAGATCAGCACACTTTCGTGATGAAAAATAAAGTAGTTGTTTTAAATAGGATCACCCACGCTTGGGGTAAAAAAATCTTTGGTGACCGGTTAAAGGGGACCACGGTAAATATAGGAAAAGCCAATGTAACGAAAAAGCAGGAAGAAGAAGGTATTAAAGCTGCTCTAGATGTTTTAAAAAAGGACCCAACTATTGCTAGAATTCTTGATGAAAATCCAGAGATAGAATCTAATATACGAACTTTTATTATTTTTGGTGTTTGCTGGGGATCATCTATAGAATTCATTCGCGATTATTTGGAGGCAAAGAAGGAAGATCCATCAAGATCTAATATACTTGAGGATATTACAGTTAAGTTGTCGAAGGGTGCTGATCTTGTTGCAACAATTAAGCATGGGATATATTTGCAGTTATGGAATTTTAAAAATCAGTTAGGGAATCAATACGGTGATTGGACGATGTTCAGAAGAGGTTTGGTGGGGCTTAGATTGAATCAGGAAAAACTGGGAGATGTCAATTGCGACAAATTGATGATTTGTACAGATATACTCAAAAAAATATATAACAATAATGAAACGAAAGATCTAATAACTGAGATGTCTGAGCCTTATAACTCAGAAAATAAATTAATAAACCTTATAAACAATAATAGTTCGGAAGAAGAAATTGAATTGACAAGTGATGAGGTAGGTTATTTGTCTAGTATGATTGAGTATATTCGGTTTCGAAAGGGTAAATGTACATTGTCCAATGAAAGTAAAGAAAGAGTGAGAATTTTGTTTCAATCGGAATGGATAACTTCACAAAGAGATTTGCATGAGAAAATTATTAACTTGGACAACATACAAGATAGTCCAGATGGTACTTCTCGAGCAGCTCTAAAAGAAGTTGATATTGATCTTGGAGAGACAGTGGGGTTATTTGAGCTGTTTGATTCTACTAAAGAGCAAATTAAAGATATAAATGATTTACCTACAGGTGCTTACCAAATTAGTTTTACCACTGGAAATGGATCTCATGCATGTGTATTTATAAAAGAGGAAGGGAATACTACTCTATTTGACATCTATTATGGTATGATTGAATGTGGCGATCAGGACCCTGCAGAGGCATTACTGCAGCTTATGTATTCCTATAAACCTCCCAATATACCACCAGGAAATGATAAAAAAGCTGATCCCAATTATAGATTTGAAATTTACGGGTACGAGCTTGCTAAAAAATAGAATAAAACGAAATATTAGTCGAAATATTGTTTATAATTAATTATTTTTATGTCATTATTGAATTAAAGATATAACTGATTAAGGTGTTAATATGTTACGCGGAGTGCGAAAAGTAAATGAACCTTTTGATTATAATAATTTAAATGCGCCTGGTAGGCTTAAGGCGCTCGATAAGAAAGGTAAATGGGAGAAGGTTGATAGCACTGTGCGTACGGTTAAGGATCTTACAGTGACTTGTAAGTTTGAGCGTCACTATACCAAAGGTGAGCGCGTTGGCAGGGGAGTTTTGGCGACAGCGGCAGCAGTCTTCACTTTAGGGCTTGCCCTTTTCAGCAGGGATGTTCGCAAGTTGTATACCGATGACATAAAAAGTGTTTCTTTTGGAGTTAATTCCCATAAATTAGAGTTATTTCTTTTTAAGCCTGACAGAGACATTTTGACATCCCCATTCGCGAAAGGGTATTTTTGTTTTCTGCAGAATCTATTTCCAGATAAGTTAGCTAAAGTTGTAAAAGATATTGTTAACAATGATGAGTTTTTTGAAAATTCAAAAAATCATATTGATGATTGGGGTAAAACCAATTCTCGCCTAGGTGATCGGCAGAATCCAGTGAATCAACGAAGTGCACTTGTTCATTTAATTGGCACATGTATTAAAGCTGGCTGTGAATTCTCTGACGATTTAAAGGATACGATTGTAGATCGTTTACTATATCAAACTGATCTTAGAACGGCAAGCGCTGAAGAAAAAGTCTCTGCATTTGATGTTTTGATAGCTAGTTTTGACAATAACTCACAAAACATAAATAAATTTTTTGCTATCCTGGATCCAGAAATCATAGATTCGCTTAATTTATTGAATCAATCGGGGAACATAGAGTCATATGATGCAGATAGTTTGTACAGGCTTGCAAATTTTATAACAAAAAATAAATCAGCAATAGACGAAGATTTTCCATCAAAGGAAATAGCAGATGCTATCATGACGTACGCTAAGAGGATAAATTGTGCGAGTAAGTTAAAGGATGTCTGTGATGAAATTGCAGGCTAGAACTTCATAATCGTAACCACCGTTACCGTAATGGTGGTTACAATTAATATAGTAGTCTATTTGCGTCTTTTGCGTGGATGTTGAAAGTGGCGGATGGCTTCTTTTACCATATCTTTGGATGCGGTCCATTTTTCGACCCGTTTCCCTTCGAGAACGAAAGTAGATTGGTTTGAGGGTTTCACTTTAGGCCATATTTTTATAAATTGTGTCGGTGTGAATGCGAATAGATGTTCTTTTTTGGAAATAAGATTCCATCGAATGGTGGACATCGGATGATCCGGAGAGGCCTGGGTATAGGATTTTGGTTCTATAAGAGGTATTACATGTTTAAAGAAACAGGTCATCTTCAGTTTCATTTCGCTAATATCATAAAGTAGCTGTATTCTTTCCCATAGATTGTAACAATTGAGTCTTTCTTGGAGAGGTTGGTTTCCACTCTGATCGAAAGGAGTTGCTCGCAGGTATTTTACTGCAATATCATTAATGGTGACATATCCTTGATATCTTTCAATGGATACAATTCTCTCTCCATACCATGAGATGTTCACTTGTGCTTTTTTTAGCATGGAACTAAGTGTAGATACTGTTTCATTTGCTGAAATGGAATTTAATTTTTCGCTTAATAGCATGTGATTTCTCCTTAACTGGACTTTGTAAGATTTTTGGCTTCTTGTTAATTATTATAGATTTATGATTGATTATTCACAAGGGTTATTACAAAAAAAATTTTGGTTTGACTTTTTGCTGATTGTATGTTAAAAAAGTTAAACTTTTAAAGGGGTATTTCTTATGGATTCTGCTGCACAAGTTGTTTTTGAATGCATTAAATTTGACTGGCAACTGTTTGACCAGCAAGTAGATGAAGACAGTCAAAGCCGTCAAAAGATAAGTGAATTCCGTGAAAAAATTGTGGATAAGGCTCTGAACATATTTTATCACAAAAGCATGGATCAAGTTGGCCTGCGCATCAATAGGCCTTTTAACTTGGTGGTGAGGTGGATTGAACCAGGCGGACCAAAATCGGGTTCTGCGCAGGGGCTTGGAGATCTTTCGAATGCTGTTAAAACTGTAAAAATGTTTCAAAGGCAGTTTCCAAGTGCGAATATTTTCATGACCAATAAGTTTTACGAAGAGGAAGAAACCCTAACTGCTAAGGCCAATAGAAAACATATTATTGAATTAGATGTTTCTGATAAAAATAACGAACTGCTTCTTGGAATTTATTCTCCAAAAGCTCTTCGCAAATATCTTAGAACAAATTACTCAACAATCCCAACAATCATGTTTGATGTGGCAACTCCTGATAAAACCTTATGGCCATTCAAGATAAAAGATATAAAATCTTCGAAATTGAATCTTATGGGATGTTACCATATCGATGAATACAATGGAAAGCGAACAAAGGACATTGGTTTTGATGGGGATTTAAGACACAATTGGTTTTCGGAGGGCATAGGTCTCGATAAAAGGAAAAATCCTGCTATCGGCGTGCATTTGGATCCTACTCTAGCAGACAAATCACTTTCTTTATCTGAGATCTTGCCTTTGCTTGAAAACGAGGAATTAAGGAATCACTTGAATCGCCCTGAGAAAAGAGAATTTTATTTCGGTTATTCATCTGAGGATGATGAAGCTCAGTATTTCCGGTTTATCAACACTGTTCTTGAATATGAAGCGGAAGAAACCCGAAAGAATGATGTCGAATTTTTCCTTCTAACGCAAGATAGATATTTCGTCAAGAAATGGTTTAAAAATATTTTTGAAGAGGAATGGCAAAACTCTGCATATAGATCGATTATTGTATATGATCAAAAAAAGGAAGATTTGAGGTTTGAAGTTCTTCTCAATCCAAATGCGAAACGAACCATTCGATTTTCACAGTGGCACACTCACTTACCTCATCATGACATGAGACTGCTTATGCAGGCAACGGGGAAAGTAATATTAGTTACTGGGGATCAAAGTTGGTCAGAGGCGGTTTCTCTAAAAAATAGAGTGATTCTTTATGAGGTGAGGGAGTGGAAGTTTTCTTTGGTGCAACAAATGTTTAATCTGTCTATTTTGAAGTACGGTGAAGAGAGTAAAATTTCCAATTATTTTTTGAAAATGGCTAATATCGGGGCGGCCGACCGTGGCAGAACCTGGATTAGTCGAAATTTTGCGCAGCTGCTGAGGGATGAGGAGTTTTTGTGTCAGCATAGGGGCATTATGGAACTTGTACATGAAAGATATAATGCTGAAACTTGGTTATTTGGGATGATCGAGAGACAAATTTCCAGGCATGATTTTCCCAGTCTTGAAAATGCTGGAAAGCCTTTTCGCAAAAATCTTAGGGGACAATTGTATACAGTTGATGTTGCAGAGGTATTTTCTGGTAAAATTCAAAATGCCTTTAATCAGCTGAAGGTTGTCAAAAGAGAAAGGCCTAATGAGCTTCTTCCCATGCAAGTTGTTGCTACCCCTTTTCGTCGTGAGCTTGTGGGGAAAGTGAGCAAGCTCTTCGGCGCTCAAATACCAGTGGTTAGTTCGGATAATATTAAGAAAAAGCAAAAATTATCCGATGATTAATTTACAGTCCAAGGGCGTAATAGAGCAGTTATTTCTTCTGGTGCTTCCATTGGGCTCATGTGGCCGCTGTCTTTTACGTAATCCAGTTGGGCTTTTGGAATGAGGGCGGCAAGTTCTTTCAGGCATTCTTCAGAGAAGTTTTGATCTTGTTGGGCGTGAATAACAAGGGTGGGGACGTGAATATTGGGTAATATAGGAATGCAGTCGTTCCTTTGCATCATAGCATGTTGCTGATGAATGAAGGAATCTTTGCCAACCTTTAAAAACATCTCGAGAACGCTTTCATAAACAGATTTTTTAAAAACGAAATGGTCAGCTATTTGGCGTGCAATATCGAAAAATTTGCCATCTTGTACGGCTTGTATCATTTCCTTGCGGCGTGCGAGTTTTTCAGTGCTATCAATCCTTGCCGTTGTATTTATGAGGCAGAGCTTTAGGACTCTTTCGGGGGCTTCACGCATCACTTCTAATGCAAGCCAGCCTCCCATAGAATGGCCGCACAGTGCAAATTTAGCGGGTGCGGCAGAAAGTATTTTGTTTACCATTTTTTCTGGGGTGTCTTCATCGGTCAAGGTGACCACAGTTATAGAGGCGATATCTTTCAAGCCAGAAATCTGATGTTTCCATACTGTTTCATTTGAAAGCAGTCCCGGAACAAATACTAACGGAATCTTTTGTGTCTTCATTTCCCGCATACTACAAGATAGTAAATATTACAACAAATGCTAAAATTCTTGCCTGCATCAAAAAAACACGATATGCAGGCATACGCATTAACCTAAAATATCTTTTACCACAGAGAACACGAGAGAGATCATTGATATTGATACCTTGTTAATCTTCATACAAAAAGAAAACACGATATGCAGGCATACGCATTAACCTAAAATATCTTTTACCACAGCGAACACAAGAGAGATCATTGATATTGATACCTTGTTAATCTTCATACAAAAAGAAAACACGATATGCAGGCATACGCATTAACCTAAAATATCTTTTACCACAGCGAACACAAGAGAGATCATTGATATTGATACCTTGTTAATCTTCATATAAAAAGAAAACAGGATATGCAAGATCGCAAGCGGCAGGATATGAATGATACTGCGTCATGAAGTCACGCATAGGAGGTGTTTCTTAATAAACACCTCCTATGCGTGACTTCATGACGCAAAATCCTTCATATCCTGCCGCTTGCGATCTTGCATATCCTGTTTTCTTTTAGAGAAATAGCAAGATATCAATGTTAGAGCTGCAAAGCTTCTTGGATGTTGTCTATGTAGGCATCGAATTGGGGACCGAGTGCCGGTAGGGAAATTGTGTGGTTGCTGGATTTACAACCTATGACGTCAATCTTAATCTTCTTTAAGGTTGCCCCCGGATTAGATTTTTTAAAGACTTTATGCAGAGATGCTTGGTATTTAATAATATGGTCATTTTTGGCAACGATTGTGAACTTATAACCATTAATTTTGCGATAATTGCTAACACTGTCAAATTTCCACCCTCCAAGCCATGCAATTCCTCCCAAGAGACCGCCTACTACCGGAATCAATCCTTTGACCGCATGTGTTAGAGTCGCGAATGAGCGATCATTGCAAAGATGCATTTCATGACCGGGTTCTTGGTGAAGGGCAGCGACTTCAGTAGCGACACCACCACCAATCGACCAGCCATGCAATAGAATGTTCTCTGAAGGAACACCAGATGCTAGCAGCTTTTGAACCATGGCTTCTCCATCAAGGATCATATCATGTGTTGAGTTGGCTCTTCCTTTGCTTTCCATCACTCCGCGATAGTTGCCTGTGTAAACGTTTGCTCCGGTTCTGACTGAAATTTCCTTTAATTCTTCAATGAGATCCTCATAACTAGCGGCATTAGGATTAAAGAATACAATCCATTTTTGTTGTGCAGCAGGCAAGTTAAGTTGATTTGCATTCTGCCTCATGAGTGTATCAAGTTCGACGCCGTCTGCTGTTGTTACTTTGACTTGATGAAGGTGATTAGATGGGTCTTGGACCATTGCATTTTTGATGTTTATTAGGTGTTGATTTTGGTCGCTTCTGCAGGTATAGGTTGCTGGCAGGACAGCCAGTCTTCCTGCAAAGTTGACTAACAGACGAACAAGACCTATGGGGAATACGATGGCGGAGAAGATGTTCCAGGCGATGCGGCATATTTTTTGAAAACGCTCGAGGTGAATATTGATTTTAAAAACGTTTCTTTCTGGGGTAACTTGAAAGTTATCTGTTAAATTCTGGACCAACATGTTTATATCCTTTTTTAAAATTATTTTTTTGTTATGCAATGATTGTAGCATTTCTATGTAAAGATTGTATAAATTTATTGCCTAAAGTGGTAAAATATGACCTATGACAAAAGCTGTTGTATTTTTTCATATTACCGAACATCATCTGGACCAGCGGATCGATAATTTTTTGGTGGCGCATTTGAAGGGCGTCCCGAAGAGTCATATCTATAAAATGGTGAGCAGCGGCGGGGTGCGGGTCAATAAAAAGAGGGTTAAACCGAGTTATAGACTCCAGGTTGATGATCAAATTCGGGTGCCTCCTGTCAGGACGGCAAAAGAAACAGTTAGAGAGGCTCCATTGGAAATGATTCGGGAGTTGAAAGGAAATATCCTTCATGAAGATGACCAAATGATAGTGATTAATAAGCCGACTGGGATTCCTGTGCATGCCGGTAGTGGAATGAATGTCGGTGTCATCGAGGCGTTGCGGCAGGCTTATGACAATCCTCATCTCGAGCTGGCCCATCGGATTGATAAAGAAACGTCAGGATGTTTGGTCATAGCAAAAACTCGTCCGTTTCTTAAGGAGTTTCACGATTTATTTAGGGGGCAGGAAGTAGAAAAAGTATATTTGGCAATTCTCGAAGGTCTTTTATCTTCCGATAAGGTGGTGGAAAAGGGTGATATCGATGGAAAAGAATCGGAAACATTGTTTATTCGAAAGAAATTGTTGAATAATGCCACGTTTGTGGAGGCCTACCCCAAGAGTGGGAGGACTCATCAGATTAGAATACATGCCTTGAATATCGGACATCCTATTTTGGGTGACGTTAAATATGGAAATGGTCCTAGAAAAAGGCTTTATCTGCATGCTTATCGATTAAAATTTACGCTCAGCAATCAGAAGATATTTGAATTTGAAGCGCCTGTAGAACGAGAGTTTACTGCGAAGTTCGCATAAGAAGGCCAGCCAAGGCATATTTGTTCTTGGAATTACCGAATCTGATGGCGTTAAGGAGCACTTCTATCCCTTTGTCGTCTCTTTTATCAGCGAAGGCTTCGAAGGCTTCTACGAGAAGGCGCGAAGCCTCATGGGCATTGATTTGATAAGTCATGTCGTCATTATCTCGGAGTTCCCAAGGAAGGTAGGGACGGAGTTGGATGAGATTTTCACTCTGCCAAGATGCTACCCATTCACGCAGGGAATCTACATAGGGTCCGGGTTCTTTAAGGCGAAAAAGGGCTAGGTTGCAGTAATTGCGAATTAATGGCGCGCCAGGCTTTTCGCGATATTTTTTCAATAATTCTATGGCAGAAGACGTTTGGTAATTTTCTAGTAATCTAACGAGTGTTGGAACGAGGTCATTTTGATTGGATTCAAAGATCAAATTTGCAATTGAGAGAAAATCTTTTTCTGGCAGGTTTACGGATTGATGCAATAGAGATTCGCGGATATTTAACGATAATTCGAAGGCAACGGGGTCATCTTTGAGGTTTTGTCTTGCTGAGGGAACGACTTTCCAGGCGTACAATGAATGGCCTTGCGACTCTGTTCTGGTGCAAACCAGGTCGCGGGTGTCTTTAATGAGAATATCGCTAATTATAGGGACGCATGATGGGTCCTTTTGTTCGAGCAGGGCAATGGCAGCGTTCACTTTGACTCCCAAATTTTTACTTTGAAGCAGTTTGCGGAGAAGTGATTTTGATTCGGGGATGGATCCGAGAATATTTATCGCAAATGGATTCCCTTCTTTGGCATAGTTTTCGATTTCGGTCCGGGCATCGAGTTGTTCTAGGTTGTAAAGAGACTTTAGAGCTGCCAAACTCACAGAGGTGGAAGGGGATTGTGCAAGCTCTTTTAGTTGGGGTATTGAGGATTCGTCTTTGAGAGCTCCGAGGGCATTGGCACAGGCCTCCTGTTGGATCGCATTTCTGTGTGAGGCGAGGATTCGGATTTGCGGGAGAAGATCATCGCGTTGAAATTTTGCGATGTTTCTGATTGCTTCGATGCGGACTCGGATGTCGGAATCAACCAGAAATTTCTGGAGGATTTTTGTAGCATCCCTATTGCCGACCATGGCAAAGATCTGAGGGAAAATCGGGTAGAGTTCTTTGGGAACTTTCTGCATGAGGGCTTCTGTTTGACCAACGGCAGAGGGTTCTCTCATTACGGCGAGGTGGTAGACGGCCTCAAGTCTGATTTGGAGATAGTTTGATGTCAGAGCTTTGTTTAGCGCTTCGATGGAGCGGGTGTTTTGATGGCTGCAGAGGAAATTCATTGCTATAAGTTGGACATTAGGGTGGGTGCTTCTGATGCCTTCTTCCAGTATGTATAAGGCTTTTTCGTTAGAGGAAACTCCAGCGCCGAAAATGGTGAGGAGTTGTATTTCTGGATCGGGATTTGAATACCCTTCGGAAAGGATCATGAGCCCCATTTGGTGGAGCAGTTCTAGGTTGTGATGACCGGTTTCATTGTAGTGTGCATCATAGAGTTCATATCCTTTTTGCTTATCCCTTTGGAGGTTGTAGAGGATCTGATTGATTTCAGTGGCTTGTGCTGTGGCAGCAAGAAGAGCAAAAGCAAGAAAAAAAGGTGTTTTCATGGGACAAGCACCTGTGGAAAAGTAAACGATTCGATTTTATCGATATTTATCTCGGAGGAATATTTATGCAATGTGTCCAGCATCTGTTTTTCAGCTTCTTTTAGGTCTTTTACAGTCACTTCGTTATATGCAAGATACCTGCCGAGGTAGTCCTTTCCTTGAAAATGCACCTTCATAAGAGACTCGCAACTGGGATGGAAGCTTGCTTCTTTCCACAATTTGCTCTGATTCAACTTGATTTCAATTTCGGTGGAGAGTGCGACTCCCACAAAAATCCGTACTGTCATTTTTCCGTTACAAATCATGATACAGTATGCTAACATAAAGGCATGCCTTTTGACACCAAAAAACTTAATGATTTTTCTGCAGACACCGGCGTTTACTTGATGAAAAACCGGCAAGGCTCCGTGCTGTACGTGGGAAAAGCCAAAAATCTCCGTCAGCGGATCAGGCAATATTTCGTCTCCGGAGGCGATGGCCGGGTAATGATTCCCTATCTCATTCCGCTGGTCGAAACTATAGATACAATCGTCGTTAAGTCGGAAAAAGAGGCGCTTCTCCTCGAAAATAATCTAATCAAACAGTACAAACCTAAGTACAATGCATTGCTAAAGGACGACAAAAGCTATATCGCCCTCAAAGTGACTAAACATACATGGCCTCGCATAGACCTGGTCCGGTATCGGGGCAAGCCGAAAGCCGATGGAATGTACTTTGGCCCCTATACAAGTGCGATGGCTGCACGAAAAACACTCGATCTTTTACATAAAATCTTTCCTTTGCGGCAATGTTCCGACATCGAATTCTCTCATCGTACACGTCCTTGTATTCTTTACGACATGAAAAGATGCATCGCGCCATGTGTCAACTACTGCACCCATGATGAATATGAGGAACTTCTAAAAAAAACAATCCGTTTCCTCAAAGGTCAAGATAAAGAAATCGTTCAAGAGCTCTACAAAGAAATGCATCGCTATTCTGAGGCTCTCGAATTTGAAAAAGCCGGAGCTATCTGGCAAACAATTACTCAAATAGAAAAGACGATTGAAGGTCAAAATGTGGATAAGCCCCTAGGAATAGATGCCGACGTTCTGGGCATCTTCCGGCAAGGTGAGGAAGTCATCTTGAGCCAACTACAATTCCGCCACGGAAGGCTGACAGCTGCCAGGCACTATAATTTTACTCAAATTGCACAAGATGATCCTGAATTATTGAGTTCATTTATCATTCAGCATTATGAATCTCAAGAGGTTCTCCCGCATGAAATATTGGTTCCCACAGTATTGTCAGAAGCAGAAATCATCGAGGAAATATTGTCTCAGAATCGTGCGAGAAAGGTCGCCATTCACAATCCGCAGCGGGGACATAAAAAGGCCGTGCTGCAAATGGCCTATGCCAATGCCGAGGCAACTTTTAAGAAGGAAAAAGATGCCCAAGCTATTCGCGAAAGGACCCTTTTGGAGATTCAAGAGAAATTTCATTTAACGAACTATCCAGAACGTATCGAATGCTTCGATATATCAAATATTTCAGGGGCTGAAACTGTGGCGTCCCTGGTTGTTTTTACTGATGGGGAAAAGGATTCACAGCGATATAGGAAATATAAAATAAAAGAAGTCAAATCGATTGATGACTATTCTTCAATGCTCGAAGTACTTATGCGCAGACTAAAGCGCGGGAAAGAGGAAAATGATTTGCCTGACCTAATCATGATCGACGGTGGAAAAGGGCATTTAAATGTGGCCATAAAGGCTATGCAAGAGCTCAATATCATTTCGGTTGATTTAATATCCATAGTCAAAGAAGAGGGGAGGCATGACAAGGGCATCACCGCCGAAGGGATTTTCTTGCCAAATGTGAAAGATCCGATTTATTTAAGGACCAATTCTTCGATTCTATTCATGCTCCAACAAATTCGCGATGAAGCGCATCGCTTTGCCATTACTTTTCATCGTAAAAGACGGAGCAAAGCTATGGTCAAAAGCAGTTTAGATGCCATTCCCGGCATTGGCCCCAGCAAAAAACAAAAACTGCTGAAACATTTTGGCAGTGTAAAAGGGCTCAAAGAGGCTACAAAAGAAGATATCCTTAAAGTCAAAGGAATCAGTGATGCCGATGCCCAAAACATTTTAAAGCTTATTTAACTCTTCAATCAAGGAAGTCTTGTAATTCCAAAAGCCCTGCTCTCGGAGAGAAACCCTGCTCTCGGAGAGAGCAGGGCACAAGTTAGTTGTTGCTGTTGTTGTTGTCGGCGGGTTTTTGGGTTGGTTCCTTTTGCTGAAAGAGAGATATGACGTGATCAGTTGTGGAACCCCACCAAGATCTAATTCTCCAAACACTATCTGTTCGCGGACCAGTTCCTTTACCAAGTCCTGAGACAGAGCTCTTTATTAAATCTACTAGTTTAATATCAAGATCAACCACCATTTTCCAAGTGGATTCTAATTTTTTTTGAGCTTCAGCCAGTTCTGAATGAATACTCTTTGCAGTTTTTTCATAATTCTTGTTTAGTTGATTTGCCATTGCTGTGTTGTAAAAATATTTTGTATCAAATACTTCTTTTACTACTTTAGTAGGTAGATTTTCTGCTTTCCTTTTGTTGAATGCCTCTTGTTGTGTATTATATTGTGTCAGTAAACTTTGTGCATGTTTTCTTAGATCTTCATTCCAATATAATTCAACGTACTTTTTTATTTTTTCTTCAGCCGTTTCCTTGGATGTCTCAAAATCTGTGGTCGACACCGATGCAGTGCTATTTAGATCTATGAAATAATCATTCAACTTTGCATAAAGTTCTCTAACTTCTTTCTGAAGTGTATTTTGAACCTTTTTAATATAAACATTGGTATCGAATTTCGATAACAATCGCTGAGTATCAGCTTGCAATTCTGAGTTATCATCATATTTCATCTTCAAAAATGTGCTAGTACTCAATGCGTTATCTTCATGGTATTTTTTTATTTCATTGAACGTTTTTAGGTCTTCGTTAGATAGAGTGTCTGCTTTCTTTTGATCAATTTCTTGCAAACTTTTGAAATGTTTTTTCATTCTATTCATAATTACAGGAATGAGGGGCTCTGCAGGTTCGATTTTTAATAGATCGTCCATAGCTTGAGTGATCTTTTTTGTGGTTGAATCTGCAGGGTTTTTTGATGCTAGTTCTAGCCTTTTTTCCAAAAGAGGATACGTTGCATTAAATAGGGCTGAACAACGAATGATGAGTGATTTATTAAAGTCACTGAGTGCCTTAACTCGAGCATTCATGTCCTGAACTTTTGTGTAATCAAGCTCTTTGAGTATTAAAGGAAAAATTGGATGTTTTAACTTGAGTTCATCATAGCTTTTAGCTGTAGCATTTAATTCATTTAGCATATTAGTATTTTCTACGAAAGTTAGCCCTTCCATCGACCCAAGGGCAATTAGACTTAATTTCACAAGTTGACAATTTTTTTTGTCGATAGCTTTGTAGTCGTTTAATGCTTTAGTGAAAGAATTATACTTTTCCATATATCCATTGTTCACTAGAGTTTCAATTGCCCTTTCTGTGGCTAACGCTGAAGGGCTAATATCTGGCGAAGATCCTATTTCAATGTCAATGACAGGGATTGCCGGTTTTGTAGGATGTGTATAGTGCATTGGCTCCATTAAATACCTCCGTATTTTTTTGAGTTGATCAATGTACTTATATAAATAAAATGAGGAAATTTCGGCAACACAAAAATTTAACGGAGCTTGTTGGCCTTCTTGTATGCCTTGATCTTTTTCTTCCAATACGACTTCATCTCACTCGAAAGATGCTTATTGAGTTGATCCAACTGAACGGGCCATGTATTACTGATCTCGGTGTCAATAAAAGCGATTTTTCCATCTTCAGAAAATGGAATGTTCTTCGGCATCGTCGCATTTGTCATGCCTAAAGTGGTAACTAAATCAAATAATGCATCCAAAAAGGGTTTGTCAACTACGGGGCTATCCCATAGTTTTTTATTTTCCTTCTTTTCCACTAGATGCATGTCCTCTTCAACAAGAATGAAATATTTTGCTTTCAGAGAGGGGTTTGGAGCGGGATTTACCGGAACAGGATAAATCCATTTGCGTGGCAACTTAAAAAAAATGTCATAATCGTTTGCCTTGATATGATTTCTAACCGCCTCTGCTCCATGGATCCGCTTCAGCCATTTTTTTGAGTCATCGACATCTATCCCAAAATCGGTATAAACCTTAAAAATGTATCCGTCTATATGTTTGTGCCTGAGGACATACATATGAGAATCTTCGCTTTCAGATAGTACTCTGAAATGGGCATCGCGCAGGGAGTCGCGGGACTCAATGACTCGTCTTTTTTTGAATATTTTGTCTAATTGCTCTTTGATAACGTGGTTTTCTGGTAGGAAATAGGGCTTGACTTCCTGCCAAGTCTCGCGCGGGACATCAGGATTGTATCGGTATGCAGCAGATAAGGAAATATTGCAGAAAAGAAGCAGAGTTAGCGTGAAGCCATGTAGAGCAATCGCAAAATTACGTAACTTAACCATATCATCAATGCGGCTAAAAATGCCCCCAAGGCACTATAGTAAAGATCTGCGGAATAGAAGTAAAAGAAAAAAAGACTAAAGAAAAATGATGTGAAAGCCACTCCATATCCAATAGGTTCAAAAAGATGTTCCCTGTAATCCATGCCATTCCTCCAAAGGTAACTCATATACCAAATGGAGATTTAAAGGAAATCTAATTCTTGAATCACAGGTCAGTTATTTTTCGGTTGCAAGCAATTGATTGACCTCTTTGAGCATTTTCGTGATATTTGCCTCGACGGCAATTTGGGTGTATTTTTCTTCGCCTTTGCCAACTTTTTTTTCGAGGACCTTTATTTGTTCCAGCAAATGACCTAGTTCTTCCTTTGCAGCGCCTAGGCGACTTTTTTGGACATCTGTCATGTTTTTATGTGCATCTGGTGACACATCGCTGCCTTTGTAATGGCTCTCTAATTTTAATCCAATAAGTTTTTCCCACGTTTTTGTAAATTGTGCTGAAATATTCGCGACTTTACTTAGGCTATTCGTTAACTCTGGGTTTTTATTTGCCATACCCTTTATAGAGTCGTTAAGAATTGTCAAATGACCTTTAAATTCTTTGTTTTCTGCATTTTTAAGGAAATTAGCAGACGATCCTATGGCCGCTGAGGCTCTTCCAAACAGCATCATTGGACTGGTATCTGATTTTTTTTCGGTAGTAGTGGGTTCCTTGCTAGGCATTATTTTTTCGTCATTTACTTTAGCTTCCGCTTTTTTTTCGGTGGGGGGGTCTCTGCTAAAAACTAGTTCTTCTCCCTTTGCTTTATCCGCCACCTTTTTTTCGGTGGTAGGTTCTCTGGTAAAAACTAGTTCTTCCTCCTTGGGTTGAGATTCGCTTTTGTTCGGAGCAAACATGTTTCTAAAAAAAAATGTTATCCTTTTCTTAATAGACAAATTTTCGCTTTTTGGGGAACTGGTGTTTGCTTGAAAACTTATTCGATCGCTAATGGGCTTGGGTATCTCCATTTTAGCCTTTGTTTCAGTAGATGGACTCTTTCCAGGCGCAGGTTGTGTGCTGGCATCATGACCTCTCAGGGCAGTAGAGGATGTTGACCTAGTCTTTGCCTCACTTGGGGCTTTTTCTGCTCTAACATTTAAGAAATTTAATCTACTCATCGGATCCATGTTATGTACACTCCTTTTTATGTCTATGCTTAACTAATTTCATTATATAATTTTAAATTATTTATTGTCAAAAATATAGTTATGTTAGTTATTTATCATAACTAATAGGTGTGATAGGGATTGTTGCCGGTAGGGTCGGAATGCCGATTGAGTCAAATCTTCATTTGTGTAATCTTTTCGCAGAGCGCAGCCAATTCTTCCCGTAGAGGCTGGGAACTTTCTGTAAAAAGCTGTTGTTCCTTCTGATATTGTTTACGTCCTTCCTCGGTTTCGATGCAAATCGGTTCATAGCCTTCGTCTTTTAGGTCATAGGGACTCGCACGCATATCTAATTCACGTCCTTTTAAGGCATTCATAAATGCTTTGGCCATAAAATCGGATCCTATCCACGGCCAGAGCTTGATAGCCCATTTGTAAAGGTCCATATTTGCGTGAACGCATCCACCTTGCTCCATTTCTAGACGTGTTTCAAATAATGGATTCAGTAGGTTTAGAGGACGTGCTTCCTTGGTAAAAAATCGATATGCATCATAATGGGAGCAGCAGAGGGATTGACTTTCAACAAATGTGGTCAAATCTTTGGGGGGTAGTCTGAGCCGATGTCCTTTATGTCTGATTTCTTCAGGAGATGATTTATAGACCATAGCCCATTCATGAAGGCCAAAGCAGCCAAAGCGGGGAGGACGAATTAAGATATTGCGGCAGAGTTTGGCGACGAATGTTGCCTGATGTCTTGTGTTTTCGTTTAATCTTTCTGGATTGGGCGACAGAATGTTTCCTTCTAATGTGAACCAATAATCGTTCAACCAGGAGTATTCATCTCGGATTTCCGGAGTGATTATTAAGTGTTCTTCGAATGAAGGGACCCATTGTTTTAATTTTAAAGGGGAGCAATCGTAATATGTAAACAAAAAATCGTGTACCGGATGTATCCGGCGCAGTTTACGACGTTCCAAAAAAGCATCGGCCACTGGTCGTACTAGTGCTTCATGCCTTTTTGCTCTAGCTGTCCATATCTCTTGAGGTAGGGGTATCAATATTCTATTGCCTTCATTAATTCATGGACTCGATTTCTGATCTCTTCACCGTAGTTTTCTCCACCAAAAGAAAGACTAGACTCCATGGTTTTGTGCTGCCAGGAGTCAGGAAGGATAATATATCCATGAGCATCATTGGTTAGCCCGAAAATAGAAACGTGTTCGTATTTCAGTTCAGAGCCAATTTCTTTTATTTGTTGATCATAAAGAGTGCTCAATTCACCTGGTATCGTTACGAAGGCATGCACCTTATTTAATACAATTAGGTTGATTTCTGTTTTGTATTCATTCATAGGCAAGGCAAGGCCAAATGGGGTGGGTTGCGGCTTAAAAGAGTACGCATCTTTCTGAGTTTTGATATCTATAGAATCATCGGTTTCTATTTCGTTCCATACTCTTTCTACTGCCGCTGCCAGAGATATTCCTAGTTGCATGCACGAGTCAAAACGATCCTCATCATTAAAAATCACTGGAATGATATCACCTTGAGCTCCATTGAAATAAATAGGCTGTACGTTGCTTCCAAGAATTGATTGGAGGTGGTCTCTTGCATACCCAACGAAGTCTGAAGAAAAAAGGCGATTTTTCCCATTCAGTACTGTTGGATGAACTGGGTAATTAAACAGGATGGCGAGCGGGGTGTCATCAGGTCGCGTTACCTTGATTACTGTAACATCTGATGCAGGGGTAATACCTGCAGGCCAAAGACCGCGATATGTACTGAGGCCTCCTGCTTGTCCATAACCGATGCCGATCTTTGCAGGGATCGAATTGTTCCTTGATTCAATAATTGCTTTAACAGTGTTGCTTATGTAGAAATTAATGATATCCTGATTGTAAGGTCCAGCAAGGTATTCGCCGATTACAGGAATATTTAAATAAGCACCTCCTCCTGAATGAGTATGGGATGATCCAATATAAACTTCGCATTGACTTAGATTTGTTTCCTGATGAACTTGTCGGATAATTTCTTGCGTCATTTCGTACGTAAATCCTAAATGATCGACACTGCATAGAACGATTTGTTTATCACCATTATCGATATATAGAGCAATAGCTAATAGGGGATCATGGATGCCTTGCATGCCCTCGCCTTTGCGGTCTGCATATCCTGCAGAAGGTGTTCCGATGGAAGGAGTGATGTCTTTTTTTCCGATACCTACGCTTACTAGAGCATTGGCAAAAGAGGGAATGAGCAATATAAGTAGAAGAAATAAAATTCGACTATAATTTTTCATTAACATATGGACTCCAGTTAACTTAAACACGAGCTACAGTATGGAGGTATCTAGATTATTTTTCAAGAAATATAACAAGTTATATAACATACAAACGGTTATTTCTTGTTAGGAGGTTTTGCAGGAAGGATGCTAAAATCGTACATTGTTAGACTTTGGTTAGGCGCTGACCTATGAAAGAGCCTTTTCCCATCGAAGTACATTTTATCATGGTAAGTACTATCGAAATTTGCAAATTTTGATTGAATATTACCAACCCATTTGGAGAGAGTTAAATCCCATAAATGAACGCCGTCAGACGTGGCAAAATAACAGATGTCATCTTGAAAAAGGCACTTTGAATTCTTACAATTTTCCCATTTGCCGAGTATTTTTCCGGTGAGAATATTTAGAATAATTAACTCATCAGGGTCGCTAGTGGAAATGAATGCTGTGTTCTGTTTAGCATATACTTTTAAAATAGTGCCTTTGGTGGTAAGCAAGTTGGTATCGATGAGTCCTGTTGCTAGATCCCAGGCAACAAGTGTATTTGGTTTACCACCTGGCGTCCCAATCAATAAATTTGCAATTTCGCAATAGGCGGGCAGGCAATTCATCTCCATGGAATGCAGTAATTTACCATTATTTATGTCGTGTATTTGAGTGTCAAAAGGATCATATTCAGTGAGAACAAGGAATTTATTAGTTGAGAGAAATTGATGCCCCCATTCGATAGTATAGAGTATGGCTCCTTTGTCAATATCAATGACATGCAAAATTCCATATATATCAATAGAGAAGAATAAATCTCCAATTAATTTGGAGTAGTAAAGCGGAGTTTGAGAAATGGGGACTTTGAAAGGTTGTTTGAGCAAGGTATTTGTTTTGTAGTCCCGGATTTTCATTTTCCCACCTGGGGTAGTATAAATCACACAAGAACTGTCCATGTGATAAAAAGCGTAATTGGGAATAAATTTGGCGAAAACACAGACCCCGTCTATTGCTCTCCAAATTGAAATTTGTTTGGCTTCTCGACCTACGCCACACAAATCTATGGCGAAGTATTGATCATCTAAGGAACACATGTTCTTTAGGTTGCTTGGAAATGGAATCGAAGCTAAGTTAGGAAGGCTCTTTTTAAAGGTTGGTAAAGGGATTCCTGCTATTTTTTGCAGCGAATTACCAGTTTTTAAATCGAAGGAAGTTATATTACGGTGCATTTCAACAAATTGATATACCCGATCGCTAAATACGGCAAAATTGTTATTGGAACCAAGCGCCACTATTGGCAAACTCAATTTGTTGAAATTTTTAGAATTTATATTTTTGGTTAACAGATATCGTTCAATGGAAAATTTTTTCCAGTTTGTAATTTTGGAATAACTCAAATCTGCAAAAGGACTTGTGTGTGCGCAGACATTTTTCCATATGGAATCTGTTGCATCGATGATGTCTTTGAATTTTTTACAAACCTCCCTGCACTTTCCTAGAACATGGATATCATCGGTTCGTTCAAAAGTATAGGCCAGTAAATTATTATCTAAACTATGGATGCTCATGCTTTATTTCCCCCAAACTGTAATTTGAACAACATTATTGCATTCCTTATAATATATGTCAAACAATTTCCAATTATGGTGATCAGTGGACTAAGGGATCGTAAGAAAATAACTTTTACAGTTCTCGAGGGAAAAATCGATTCATCTTTTGAGGATTTTTCCTCGGGGGTATGATGAGATACCCCTCTCGGAAAAATCCTCAAAATCTGAACCGTTTTTCTCCTCGAGAACTGTAAAATTTATTTCCCTAAGCCAGACCTTTTTCAGCGCACAAAAGGTACAGTTGACTAGTTGGAGGAAGATTTCTCCAGCAAAATCCCAACTTTGCTGTCCATTCCTTTTCTAGCTCAACCATCCCCTGCACTAAAGCATCAGTATGTTCCTCTTCCCAACCTTTTTCAGGGATAAGTTTTTCCATGACCCAGGTGTAAAACCGAGCAGCATCCATTCTAGGCATGTCAATATCAAAATTCGGATATAAAATTTCTCCATCTAGTAAATTATTCCTTACTTCGTCTTCCGGAAACTTACGGACGATTAGATCCCTCATTTGATGACCTTCTTTAGTAATCACTGAATCTTGAATGGTATGCCACAAATCGTGAATCGTAGTACTTAAATGACTAGAAGTGATGCGCGTGTCAATGGCTATCGGCTCCTCTTTGCAATGTGGGGGCCAATACAACTGTACAGGACGGCACATACCTTCGTGCATCTCTTCGAAAAGATCCACAGGGAGAAATTTTGCCCCTTCCGGCGGCATAAAATATGCTGGAGGATGAGGATGCATGTTGATGCTTTCTAATACAAGCCTGTGTATCGAAGCGCTGGGAATAATGAGTTCCGTGAGGCCCTCGTCATCTCGCCTGCGGAATGGACAAAATACAAGGTTGCCGTGAACTTTAATTTTATGTTTCTGAGCCCAGATCAGAGGAGAAAATTCATATAAACCTACCGGTGCGCGTATGCGAAATAACGTCTTCTCCGATAGGGGCATTTTTGCTTTAAGTATTTGGTCTCGTATCCAACGGTCCACCTCCAGATTAGTTATTCCATAAAAATGAATAATATCTCGAAATGCACTTTCATCTATATCGCCTTCTGCTGTCAGGAGCGAAACGGCTCGTGGATAATTGGAAGGTACATTTCTTCTCATTTCCCTTATAAGTGGATGCAGAGGTTCCTTGAGTGTTAATGTTGTTATTTTCCCCTCAAAAGCTCCTTGTACGGTCTTCTGATCTGGATTGGATGTATTGACAAAGTTCAACCATTGTTGTTTACTCCATGATTCATTTTTAGCTGCATAATGTTTAACTATCTGGGGATTATTTATCAACCCTTCATATGCCGCTATCACGGTATTGACGGTGGCAAACTGTTCTATGGAAATCATCCCTTCACGTAGTGCAAGAAGTAAGTTGTTTATCAAGATCGTTTGTTCAAATCTTGTGCTCATATTTTTCAAGATGGAGTATCCGACAAGAAAATAATCTCCTCTATTAATGCTGTTTGCAAATAGGGATGCTAAATCATGATCCGATCTGTCACTTAATTGAGCAGCATGTTTTGGTCTGAAGCGCATGAGCTGGTCATATCCGGTACTTTTAGCCTCTGTCTTAACTTCACTCAGTTGTTGTGTCGGAATCCTAAAAGTCTCGGATCTACTATTACGCGTCCCAAGTAGAGATACGAGGTTAAATTCCTTATGCAACGACTTAAGTTGATAGTACAAAATTTGGGCATAAGGTCCACCTACGCAATCCTTGCCTGCATATTCGTTTCCTGATTTAATTTTATTACCAGTATAGACAGGGAAATCCTTACAACTTGTTTCTGCAACATTCGGATTCCTAATTTCATGAATCAAACGAAAAATGGTGGCTGAAGGAATAATAAACTCGGTATATTTTTCCAAGACTTTTGACAAAAAAATGTTTTTGACGGGTCTGAAAGTGCGTCTTCCATTATAAGACGTAAGGTGCCGGCTAAGCTTGGATAGCATAGGAGAAATTTCTTGAAATCTTACGGGAAGGCGCATTGTAAAGATAGTTTTTTCCCCTCTTGGAATATTATTGCTAGCAATTTTGACTCGAAATTTCCTTTCCTCCATATAATCGAGTCCAAAATAGTGGACCAGTTTCTCCATTGCAGGATAATGAGTGATTCCATTATTATCTATTACTCTTTCTGCTTTCAGCATAAAATCGGTTGAAGAGTAAACGAGAGTCCTGATCGGTTTTGGAACGGGGCGTTCAATTACGAGTTTAGAATTAAATAAATGCCAAGAAATAATTGTGTCATCATGCATTCTGTGTAAAAAATTTGATACTGTGTCTTTTGTACAGTCGCTTGATACCTCGATTTCTGTAAGATATTGTGGAAATTCTAACAAACAGTCATGTGCCGCAATGATGCTATTGAAGGTCATAAATAGCTCGTCAGAGAGCAATCCCTTGGCATGAGCTTGAGCAGCAATTTTTAGCGATTGTTTGTGGTTTCCAGATTGTTTTGGAAGAAGTTCATCCCATTCTCCCATAATTAACTTTTGGGAAAAAGATATAAGTATATTTAGGCCCCCATCTTTAGGCTCGCTACGTGAAGATTTAAGGCTTTGACGGGCTGCTGCGGCTATTTTTTCTTCGACGGGATTGGGATCCCACCTCTTGCTCGACCCGCCTGCATTGTAAGCGGGCGAATTAATAGGTCCATATGCTTTAATGATATTGGATGACATCAAAATACTCCAAGTCTAAATAAGTAAAGAATCTTATTATAAATAAAAATTAATTACAATAAAAAAAGCACTCTATACTGCCGCATTCGCATCAAGTAAAGTTTAAAAAGGACGACGCCGAATATGGAGTGACCCAATTCATTGGGCTCGGTGAATGGCGATATCTTGCCATTCACAGGGCCGAATAAATTCGGCCCTGAAAAAGACCCAATGAATATGGTCACTCCATACGGCGTGAAGAAATTCCATAAAATTAATTCCCAATTTGAGGCTTGTTAGTTTTTCAGCTTAATTATTTGGTTTTTTAGGGGTGGCTGCAATTCTCACGCATTTTGAATAATAAGCACAATAGTGATCGTCCTTTTCAAACAAGCGTAATTGTTGAATGGCCTTGTCGAATTCATTTTCGGTCGTAAAACCTATATCCAATAGTTTTTGTTTCGTTTCTTGCAGGCCTAAGCGCAGTAGTTTTTTCTGGCGTTTTGTAACGAGGCCATGAGCAAAAGTATGTCTTGAAAATGGAATGAGTCCATTTTCAAAAAAAAGTCCATGTAACTTTGTTTCAAATGACTCAATAGACCCCTGCAAACGCCTTTGAGGTTCTACAGCACTTACCCAATAGTCGTAACCATCTTGTTGCGGAACGCAAGAGAAGTTTTCCCAATCAGCAATCTCGCTAGAAACCATAACGCCATTTGGAGATAAAATGGAATGGGCAATTTTAATGACTTTTTCGGGTTCTTTTAGATGGCATAGTACGAAATGTGTATAGATTATATCGAATTTTTCAGTGAATTGACCAATATCATAGGCTGATAATTGACGGAATTTGACATTTTTTACTTTCAATTGTTCTGCTAGGTTCTGAGATAATTCTATTTGTTCTTTGCTAATGTCTACTCCGATAACATGTCCATTTGGACCAACTAATTCGGCGATTTTACATGCCAAAATTCCTGTTCCACAACCGATATCAAGAACGGTCATGCCCTCTTTTAGCCCAGAATCTTTTAAAAAGATCAAAAAGCCAGGATTCATAAGTTCGTTAAGTATCTCCAGCCTTTTATTCCCTTTTTCTCCAGTTTGAAGCATGTAAGCATCTGCACGCCTGGTTTCACCAATCATAAGTCCTTCCATTTCTTTAAAATTGGGTTCAATATAGAAAGTCAGATGAAAGTTGTCAACAAGTTGCATGAAATTGGACGTGAGTGTGCACATTTTGTGCATAAAATTCAATGGAGTTATTCCTATTGGTTTCTTTGTAACTCATCGTAAAATGCAGAAACTTTCTTGAAGCTATCATCAAGACTTTCATCGATACCACAATCAACTGCCATCGTTGTGAAAGGTTTTACCCAACTTGTTGGTGGTTTTGGCAAAATCAAGGGTAATAGGTGTGTATTTCTTGCTCTGAATACTCTGCTGAGTGCATTTTGGAAAGTTCTAGTTTCTTGATTTTTGATTTTTAATAGTAGTATCAAATCGATAAGGTCCTTTGTGCGCGTATTGATTTGATTTCTGGGGAAGGGGTAGGCGTGCACCTTCTCGGCAAATTGTTGCGCTTGGGAGATAATGGGAATAGCAGGAGCTGGAATGTCATAGAACTCAAGCCAATTTTCTCCGGTGATTATCTCTGTGTCATCAATAAGAAAGTCTCCCCCTACATCGATCGGAAACTCAGAAAATAGTTTGTTGTCAATAATCGACGTAACAATATGACGTGAACCCCCATAAGGGGCATTTTCAATGTCAATTTGGGGGAGACCAATACGGTAGATAAAATGGTCATTTAAATTGATTTGGGCAAAGGTTTGGAGCTCTTGCAAAATCAATTCACTCATGGGTTCTTTTAAAGTCTCCGCACGCTTGAGATAGGTAAAATCCATATCTTTTGTGGCGCGGGCATTGCTAAAGCGTAATTCCATGGCATACCCTCCCTTTAAGAAAAACGAGGATTGCTGACGATTGAAAATTCTTGCTAAAAGACGATCGAAAGCAACCCTTCGGCGCAGACGGACTATGTTTTCGCCTGTCTTGACAGAGTGCTTGTCAAGGTGATTACCTAAGTGTTTGAGAAAGTTGGCAGCTGTTTTTAAATTATTGGTCATGTGTTTTTCCTAGTCTTGAGATTACTGAAAGAATGGACTGGGGTCCGTGAAAATAGACGTTTCGCTGCCCTGACGATGGATTGTAGCCATCTGGAGCTTGAGTAATTGCTATGCCAATTAACGTAGGAATGTTATTTGTAAATTTCCAAAGCCCACTTCCGCTAAGTCCTTCGAAGGATTTAATCACCTTCCTTCGTAAATTTCTTATCTCATACGTATGATTGCTGACTGGGCATACAATATAATCTAGTTCTCGCAGTTGATTGTAGTTTGAAGCAACAAAAGCATAGGGACCCATGTTTAATTGGCATGTTTTTGAGTCATCTAGATAAATTGGCTCGATGCCGCCAAGCGAGATAAGGGCATCGTTCAATGAAAACCCCTTTAGTTCATCAGTTATTTTGTAAAAAGCTTTAAAATTATTTAAAATATCAATGATTTGTTGTTCAGGTATAATGATTGCCAAATCTTTTGCTTGATTTGAAATGACGTCATTAAGTTTATCTTCAGGAAGAGCAGAATCCCATTCAATTACTTTGAAATTTTTTGTTGCTTGAGCGGGATATTCTCTTCGGATGGTATCAAAGCGTAGAATCAGTTTTACAGATTTTGATCTGCGAAGGTCTCTACCGACATGTCCTGCTGTTAGCAGGAAGTATTGCGATTTGTATTGGCATAACACTGCAGTAGCAAATCTAACGTCGTCCAGGGCTAATCCAATTGTATAGGGTTCTATCATCCGTCCTAAATCTGCTAGTTGTATACTAGCACGAGTCCAAACTTTATCGACTGCATGAACGATAATTTTTCGCAATTCATGTTCTTCCGTGAATTTCTGGAGTTCTTCCATTTCTTGAATGGTTGCAAGACCCTTAACTAAAGATTTTTGGATTGCAAGATCAAGAATTGCAAGTTCGATTTGTTCGTTTTGGGCAGTTCCTTCCCGAACTACATCGGCTAATGTTTGTAAAGGAGTGGTTATTCGATATCCTGGTCGATATTCTATGCCAGTTGAGGGGATTTCATTCACATAATGTAGGCGGAGCTGTTGTGGGATTCCTGCGCTTTTTCTAAAACCTTTCGGCACAGACATATGGAGTTTGGATGGTGAGACGTCGCTAAGTTCATGAATGTCTAGTGCAGTTTCATGTGACCATATTCCCTGAGGTATGCCATCCTTATTTCTACTCCAAAGCATCCATAGTGTAAGTTCTGGCCTTGAAGAGTGAGGATAATTAGCAAGCCGATAAATGCCTCGAATTTCTTCTTTAAGCCATTTTCCCGATTTAATCTTCCTTGAAAAATTTGTGCGTGAAAAGCCGCATTGCTCTGCTTGCTGGCTGGTGAAGTAGCCTTGTTGGCTTTCGCAGATTTGGAGTAGTTTAGCCTCTTTGTTCATATACACATATGTTATCAAAATAATCACTTTTAAGCAAGAGCATAGTATTTTCAAAGTAAATGTCATGCATTTGATTACATTTATGCTGGTACTTGGATTGTGCTACAAATGCAGAAACTTTCTTGAAGCTATCATCAAGATTTTCATGAGTTGTCTCCATTTCTTTAAAATTGGGTTCAATATAGAAAGTCAGATGAAAGTTGTCAACAAGTTAAATTTGACAAATTGATGCTAATCGGAAGAGGAGGGATTTGAACCCCCGGTACTCTTTCGAGTACTTCAGTTTTCGAAACTGACGCAATCAGCCGCTCTGCCACTCTTCCTAAAGAGGTGCAATTATGCCAAATTTCGTGTTAAAATAAAAGGAAATTAAATCTGGTACGTCGCCCCTTCAATACCAGACTCGATAGTAAAAGGAAAATTCAATGCCTGGGCTTTCTTGATATCAGCATCTAGTCTTTCATCACTGTGTGTTGGATCATGATGAAAGGCAACAAACCTTTTTACTCCAGTGAGCTCGGCAAACTTTAACGCATGCTCCATAGAACTATGCCCCCACCCAATGCAATTACTATATTCTTCTTCACTGTACTGCGCATCGTGAATCAGTAAATCCGTTCCATGCGCCAAGCTAAATCCAGATGTCCACTCTGCCGAATCGGGGAATTTTTTGTATCCAAGTGCAGGCTCATGATCTGGAATAAATGTCATGGAGACATCTCCTTCACTAATTCTGTAACCAACAGTGGTTCCTGGATGACAGATAAGGTCGGTCTTTATTTTAAAAGGGCCGATTTCAAAATCACCAATGGGAACATTATGAAGAGATAGATTACAGTCTAATTCTCGAAGCCGCACGGGAAAGAGGGGAGGAGATAGGTAATGAGCTAGTCTTTCACTTAGGCACATAGTTGTTGATGGGGGGCCCCAAATGTGCAATTCCTTTTCAGGCATAAATAAAGGAGCAAAAAATCCGAGGCCAATGATATGGTCGAAGTGTAAATGTGTTAATAAAAGGTCGATCCTTTGATTTTCTTCTGTGAGAGTATTGCCGAGGAGGCGAATCCCGCTGCCGGCATCGAGTATGAGTAGCGAATCATCTTTTGAGCGAACTTCTACGCAAGTTGTATTTCCTCCGTAACGTGTTGTCGATTCGCCAGGTGTTGGTATTGATCCTCTAGCACCCCACAGCTTTATTTTCATGCTTCTTTAATCTCCCAAAAAATCGAGATGGCCCCTAAATGCCTTCCTCCTTGCCCTTCGATGGGAAATGCTGTGGATTCGATAATCTTTGATGTACCATCAAGGGAGCGAACTCGCATCTTTTGATGGGTTGGTCTGTGTTCTCTGAGAGCTATGTTTACGGGGAGGCTCTCTGATGGTATTGGGATGCCCTCTAAGGAGCTATTTTTTAAAAAAGTAGATATATTCTCGGCTTTAATCTGATTGGTGAATTCGGAGTGAAGCCCTAGAAGTTTCTCTGCAGTTTCGTTGAAGTAGATCATGTCTCCTTTATCATTGATAATCCAAACGGCATGTGCTAAATTGCTAGCCCATTGTCTTGTTAGAATAAGCTCTAGGGGTTGCTGCATGGGACACCTATTTTGATATAGTTGATTGTAGATGTTATAATAGCTAAAAGTAGCTTGTTGTCAATTATTTTATTTACAATGTTTATTCATCTCCGAAGGTAAAGGCGTAGGCGCTGATTCCTTTGGGGATTTTGATTGATACCAAGTGTTTTCCGTAGGTTGTTTTAACTATGTCATACTTGCGGTCGGCGTCGACAGTGAATTTATTATTGAATTTACCATCAAGGTAGACTTCAACAGGCATGCTGCTTTTACCGCTTAGGACCAAGTAGACATTTGTTGCCAAGAAATTGTATTCCAGGGAGCAATCATCGCCTTCTGCGGTGATCCGTTCTCCCTCGACTTTCCAGGATCCTTTAAGGGTAACCACATCAGAGTGATATCCTTTTCCGCGCAGGGTTCCTAAATAGGTTTCAGGAGAGATAGGTCGGATGGATTTTTCGGGTTCCGTTGCTGTTAAAGGGGATAATCCAAGCAATTTTCGAATGGCATTTTCTGTTTCGGTATATCCTCCCTCGCCGAAATGGGTCATGACAATGTTTCCTTCCTGGTCGATCAAATAATGGGCTGGCCAGTATAAATTTTGATATGCTTTCCAGGTTTTATAATCGTTATCTTGGGCAACGGGGTATTTTATTCCCAGACGCATAACGGCATCGATTACATTGCCGGGATCTTTTTCAAATTCGAATTCGGGTGTGTGGACTCCAATGATGACTAGGCCGTTGTCGCGGTATTTTTCATCCCATTTTTTTAGATAAGGCAATGTTCGGAGGCAATTGATACAGCTGTATGTCCAAAAATCGATTAGGACAACTTTTCCGTGGAGTTGTTTGATCGAAAGGGGAGGGGAGTTAATCCAATTGACAATACCCATAATTTCGGGGGCTTTTCCAGTGCTTTCCCAATTTTCCTTTCCGAAATTTTCCGCATTCAACTTATTGAGTTCGGATTTCACGATGCTATTGTTTTCTATGATGATTGGAGGAAAATACTCGGTAACTTGTTGCTGAATTGCCACATCCCAATGCAGTGCAATAGAGAGGGCTGTTAAAATCATGATTAATCCGAAAAACTGTCTGATTCTTTCGGTATGCGAGGAAAGCGATCTGGATGATGAAATGATTCGATTTCCACCATAGGCAATTAGGAACATGGGAATGCCTGCGCCTATACTATAGGTTAAGGTGAGGAGGATGATAAGATAATTAATGGACTGTGTCGCAACGAGCGTGGTGATTGCTGCTAAAATAGGGCCAGCGCAGGGTGTCCATATGAGGCCTAGGGCTAAGCCGAAAATAAAACCCCCTCCAAAACCAGTGTTAGATCCTTTTTGTTGAAATTTTAAGCCTAGATTTGCAATGGGTGAGGTGAGAGTTGCAAATTTATCAGAGAGGCGTGGAAACATCATCACTAATCCGAAAAAGAAAATCAGTGCAATGGCGAACCAGCGGAAGGCATTTGCTGATATTCCCGTGGTGTGAACGATCGCTGTCAATGTTAACGTAAAGAAAGTGAAGCTAAGGATTAATCCGAGAATAATTCCTATAGGGCGGAGTTTCCCTTTTACTGTACCTGCTGAAAGGAGGGCGGGCAGGATTGGGAGGATGCATGGAGATAGCACAGTAAAAATTCCTCCCAGAAACGAGAATAAAAATAATAAGAACATGGGTTGCTCCTGCATGTGTTGTAAAAATTATTTGTAACAGAACATCGAATTTTTATATAGTGGAAAATAATTGACAGTATATAATGAATCATTTAATGATGTCGTACATATACCCCATAACGGAGGCACTCCCTAAATGCACAAAATTCTATTTATTCTCCTCGCAGCACTATCACTGCAAACAGTTCATCTATTCTCAGACACTATTAATGGATTTGAACCAGAATATAGAACTCACCACCACCACCATAGCTCTTCGGATGAACCGATCCCAGGCCCTACAGGTTCGACTGGTCCTACAGGAGATACTGGTCCCTCTGGTCCAACTGGAGAAACTGGTCCAACAGGTCAGACTGGTCCTACAGGAGATACTGGTCCTTTTGGCCCCACTGGGGAGACGGGTCCAACGGGTCCCGTAGGAGGAACAGGTCCAACTGGGGGTTTCGGTCCGACAGGTCCTGCTGGTGGTAGCGGTTCTATCGGTCCCACCGGTCCTACTGGACCTACTGGTCTTTCTGGAGACACGGGTGTTACTGGTCCTACGGGGGATGTTGGGCCTACAGGCGCTTCTATAAGCTTAGGTTCATTGATGCATGCTGGTTCAGACACTCCCCAAGATGTTGTTGCTGGTGGATATGTTACGTTTAATTCACCTGTGAATATTCAAGAAGGAGGAGTTATCTTTACTCCAGAGTCATTTGTCTTGGTGAATCCTGGGATTTATATGGTAACCTATGGTGTTGCCGTATCTGCTTTTCCGACAACTACCGGGTCTATTGATGCTGTTTTCCAATTATTTTTGAATAGTACAACTCCGGTTCCATACAGCCAGTTATTGATTCCAAGCACTTTGCCTCTTGGGACCATGTGTACGATTACGCTTATGATAAAAACGACGGTTTTGAATAGCTACATTGAAGTGCAGGATATTTCAGGAGGCACCATCGGACCATCGCTTGGTTCCGGTTCAAATACTTCAGCATTTATTACGATTATTCAAGTTGAATAATTATATTGGTGCAACATGTCAATTTAATTGACATGTTGTGCTAGCGAAACTCACTTTTAATGAGTCCTTCTAGTTGTAATGCGAAATTTTGGCTAGCATAGTATTGAGGTTTTTTGAGTTCACTTTTGCCTTTATTTTCTGTAAGAATATCTTTGAGCTCTTTCACAAAAGAATCTAATTTTTCTTTTACAAGGTCTGCAGATGATGCATTTGGATTCGCCTCGTATGCAGCTACGCATTCATTATATATTCGCGTGGGAATTGTTTGGCTATCATGTTTATGACCGCCAAGATCGAATACGCCAGGGATATGTGCGCGAATTTTATTACTAACATTATCCAATGCTGTTATGACTCGGCTAAGAAATTCACGCTTTTCTTTTGGTTCTAGAGACAGGGATGGTAAATTATGTTTATCTAACATTTTTTCAACTAATACATCTTCTTTTCCTATTTGAGATCTAGCATTTGATAAATTATGCAGATTATCTCTTTCCTCCTGGGCAAAGAGACCGCCCAAAATTGGAATCATTTGTAATAAGGAATTTCCAATAATTTTTTTAAAATAGTGCTTCTCTGCTGTATGCAGATCAATATATTTTGATTCGTATGCATCGTGGTATCTGAACCGTTCTATTGATTTTGTTGATGTTTTTTCTGCTGTATCTCCCATTTTCTGTTGGTCAGTTTTACTAGCAGCATCCAGTTTTTTTACGCGGTTATAGTAAACGACAGCTTTAATTGCTCCTGCAAAGGAACCTACAATGGGGATATAACCCATTGCATTTCCGAATCTTTCCATTTTAGTGATATGACTATGATCCATTATAAATCCTTCTTTTAAGGTTTATCGAGCTCATTTATAGCATTTTGCAGGCTATTGATGAAGCTTTCTGCATATTCAGGAGTTTTATCGTAAAAACTTTGCTGTACTATATTTCTGGTAACTTCCCTCTGATTGGTCCCTTCAGCATTTAGCGTTATGTCTGCAGGACGAGGTCCGTAGTCTTTTTCTCGGTATTCTTTCATCATTGATTGAATTTTTTCTTTTAAGAGTTCTGAGGAACTTAAACCAGAATTGGCATCGTATGCATTAGCGCAATCGTGGTACAATTTTTGTTTTACTTCTTTTGATAGAAATGCAATATTTTCACCAAAATGGGGTACTTTATCTATTTTTAAATTTTCTAAGGCTGACATTATACGACCAAGATAGTCGCGCTTTTCTGGTGGTTCGGAAGATATTTTGGGCAAGCCCAATAATTGTGCGGTTATATCGAGCGCTTGGCCTGGGTTTTCTTTTAAATTTCTAACTATTTTTAAACTTTTCAGTTCAGATGATTCCGCGAAAGCAACTCCCATATTTATGAAAGGAACCATCTGTAATAGTGACCACTTGATAATCTCTTTATATAAATGGCTTTCGGCATTATTTGGATTTAGCGTATTTATTGGGTACTCTTGTCCTCGGAATAATTTTAACTGTTCTATTTTATTTGTTGTACCAGCCATGGCTTCTTGCTCCTTTTTGCTGGCGGCATCTGACTTTTTCATGCGGTGAAAGTAAACAATTGCTTTGATGCCACCTGCAATAGTGCTCACGCCTGGGATATAACCCATTACGTTGCCTGCGACTTCCAAGGCTCTTGAATGTTTAACGTCCATTTCAAATCCTTTTTGAAAGAATTAGCTAAAAAACTCTTATAATTTTATTATATTAGTTAAGTAATTATTTGTAAACAGTAATATTCTATCTAGTTTGTTTAGCTTCTTCATAAATGAAGATCCGCTGGATGCGGGGGCCGAGGCAGGTTATAAGTTCGTGAATGATGGAATTTCCGCTGGATGCGAGTTCTTCGGGGGAGAGGTAGTTGCCGTATTCGTCCTCTCCAAAAATAAGGACTGTATCGCCTATGGATACTAGGGGGATATCGGTAACATCGAGCATCATAAAATCCATGCATATGGTTCCTACCATGGGGGCCTTTTTGCCTCTAATAATGGCATAACCTTTGCCGCTGTAATTGCGATGTAATCCATCAAAATATCCGACCGGAACCACTGCAATTAGCTGATTATCTCTTTCTACAGTGTAACTTCTTCCATAGCTGATGGTTTCCCCGGCCATGCACCGATTAATGCCTACAATTCGAGATGTAAGCGAAATAGCGAGCTTTAAATCAAGGCATAATTTCGTCGCCTCGGAAGGATAGAGTCCATATATTGCTAACCCAATGCGTGCCA
>CAVRUH010000009.1:0-34183 GCA_963724325.1 Waddliaceae bacterium
TGATAAGCGACCCACCTCTCCTCATTTTCCATCCGGTGAACCCGGAAAAGTGCCAGAGAAAATTGGTCCCTATAAAATTGAAGCCCTTTTAGAGAAGGGAGGCATGAGCCTCCTGTATCTGGGAATCCATCCGGAAACCTTTAAACCTACCACCATTAAGGTTCTCCTTCCCAAGTTTTTATCACGCCCTGAAGTAGTCCATCGATTTCTCAATGAAGCGGAAATCATTTCAATGACAAGCCATCCTAATATTGTTAAACTGTTAGGTCATGGTGAGTGGGAGGGAGGCCTCTATATAGCCATGGAATACATTCAAGGCACATCCCTAAGACAAAATTTGCTAGAACAGCCAATGTCTTTAAGAAGGGCGCTCAACATCATCATCGACATCGCCTATGCCCTTTGCCACCTGCATTCTCATGGAGTTATCCACCGCGACCTGAAACCTGAGAACATCCTTATTGCAAGCACTGGAATAGTCAAGGTCATAGACTTTGGCATTGCCCAATTATTGGCAGAAAAAACATCGGCAAATGAGCCTTCAAAACACCACCTTATCGGGACTCCAATCTATATTAGTCCTGAACAAAAGGATAATCCCGAATCGGTTTCATACCCCTCAGATATTTACTCGCTAGGTATTATTGCATACGAGCTTATTTTGGGTAAGCTCTCGCAAGGGACCATACACCTTTCTCTGATGCCAAAAAGGATGCAAAAAATTCTGCAAAAATGCCTCTTGCCAAATCCTCTGGACAGATATCAAGATATTGTTGATTTTATTTCGGATGTATCAGCATTTGTAAATTCTCCAGAACTCGAAAAAGAAAGCAGATCTCACGATAAGATCATCGATCTTACACATGACCTTAAGGAAGTGCAGAAATCATTAGTCCCTCAAAAACCGCCTAATTGGCCAGAGATTGAAATTGGATTAGACTACCACATCGGAATGGGAACATCGGGAGTATATTTTGATTTCTTTGATATTGGCGGTGGAAAACGTGTTGTAGTTTTGAGTGAATCCTCAACCAGTGGAGCTGAAGGCATTATTTATATTGCAACGTTACGTGGAATGATACGTGCATTGATTCAGACTATGCAAAGCCCATCACAATTCGCAGAAGCACTCAATAAGCTGTTATTTCAAGATAAGCTTGCACCTGTTTTTTCATTGAAATTACTGCTTTTAGAGCCAGCAAAGAATCAACTCCGGTATATCTCCTGCGGCTTTGGTGACTTATGGATTGTCAAAGAAGCACCCAAGAAGTGTTCCAATCAAAATATAGCCCTTGGAATAGATCCTGAATATGTATTTACAGATATAACACTTCCTTGTAATCCAGGGGACACTTTTTTTATGCATACTTTTGGACTTTTTAGCGATGAATCATTTGAAGAGTCGCAATTTATTCAATTATTGGGAGAGAATGCAAAAAATCCACCAAGTCTTCAAGTGGAGAACATTTCTCGCCGGTCATTAATTACCCCTAGCACTTATTCAGCCAACCGCACACTCGCCTGCCTCAGCATACAAAGGAGAATGAGTTAATGACGATAAAGATAAACCATAATTCCGACATGAAGGTTTTGGAGATAATATTACATCGTCCAGAAGTAAAAAATGCAATTAATGTACAGCTTATTCACGATGTCGATCAGGCACTTGGCAGAGCAGAAAACGGTGAAAACATACGAACCATTGTATTGCGGGGGGCCGAAGACGTTTTTTCCAGTGGAATGGATCTTAAAGAAAAAAGTGAAACCTTTCCAGCGGCGTATTCTGCACTTCTAAAACGACTTGCCAGTATTCCCAAAGTTACTATTGCGATTTGTGAGGGAAAAGTGATTGCAGGTGGTGTTGGACTTGCCGCAGCGTGTGATATTGTTATTGCCAGTCCAAAGGCAACATTTATGCTGCCAGAACTTCTTTTGGGAATATTACCCGCTAATGTCCTCCCTTACCTAATTAGAAGGATTGGATTTCAATCTTCTTATTTTATGACACTTACAGCAACAACCAAGACTGCTCAAGAAGCAAAAGAAATGCACTTAGTAGATATTTTATCCGATAATTTAAATGAAGAATTTGTTAAACTCAACAAACATCTATCAAAAATTAACCCGCACACACTTGCCAATATGAAATCCTATTTTCGCAAGCTTTGGATCATTGATGAACAAACCGAACAATTAGGAATTAATAATTCCTTGATGGAAGAATTCCTGAAAGGGACATAAAAGTCATAAGGGACATAAAGGACCAAAGATGAAGCCCTTTATGACCTTTCAAAAAAAAATAACAGGATAAGCAGGATCGCAAGCGGCAGGATATGCAGGATAAAAGTATAGACATCATCTTCATATAATCCTGCATATCCTGCCGCTTGCGATCCTGCTTATCCTGTTATTTTTTAGAGAAATAACAAGATATTAATGATCACTCTTGTGTTCTCTCGTGTTCTCTGTGGTAAAAGATATTTTAGGTTGATGCATATGGCTGCATATCCTGTTATTTTTTTGAAAGGACATAAAGGGGTGCATTTTTAGTCCTTTATGTCCTTTTTAGGAATTATTATTCTGCAAGGACTATAACACCGCAGGCTATGCGCTTGCCGGAATTGCCTGATGGGTCTGTCGTTAGGTCGTCTGGATCAGCATGGATTATTATTGATCTGCCAACAATAGAATAGGGTCCATCTAAGCTGATTACCTTATCAACTCTGTCATAGTGGGCAAAACCACCATCATTCGCTTCAATGTTTCCTAAATCGCCAACATGACGCTCTTCAGAATCTGGTCCGCCATGCTTCTTATGGAAGGGATTATAATGAGCTCCTGCTGAGGCACCATCTGCGGAACACTGTCCATTTTCATGCACATGAAAACCATGCAATCCTGGCTTTAAACCACCAATATCAGCAACAACGCGCACGCCGCCTTCAACTGTTGTGAAGATCACAGACCCCACAACGTCGGATCCTGCCAGTTGGTCAACAATGGCATAGGCTTTTTTCACTTTGTGAGCTACTTCTGGAGCCTTTTGTGCTCCTGCAGGCTGTACGGCTGCAGGCTGTACTGCTGCTGGTTGCGGCGCTACAGGCTGTTCAGCAACAGCTATTTCCTTTTTCTTTTCTTCTTTTTTTTCATTGCAACCGCATACGAGAGCTCCGAGCAACCCCAACATAGCTAATTGTTTCATTCCAACTTTCATAATTTCTCCTCTAATTTATAAGATTTTTTGAAAGTCACTCTCGTTTAAGATGGTGACTCCAAGCGATTTTGCTTTATCTAATTTTGAGCCAGGTTCATCTCCACATACGAGGAAATCAGTATTCTTCGTAACTGAGTTGGTGACCTTTCCTCCACGATCTTTAATGAGGGACGATACCTCATTTCGGGTATAATTTACAAGCGTTCCTGTTAAAACAAATGTTTTTCCAAAAAAAGGATGTCCCGAAAACTCTACAACTCTTACCTTCTGAGGGGTGACACCTCTCTCCAACAGACGTTTGATTTCATCTTTATTTGTTTCGTCTGAAAAAAACTCAACTACTGCCGAGGAAACTTTGTCTCCGATCCCCGCAATGTCATTAAGTTCCTCAAAAGTAAGCTTGGAGAGGTTTTCGATATTTCCAGAGCGATTCGCCAATAATTCGGCAATACCGATGCCCACATGTTTTATTCCGAGGGCCATAATGAATCGTGGAAATGAAACGTCTTTTGATTTCTCTATGCCTGCCAAGAGCCTTTCAACTGCTTTTGCTTTGAAACCATCGAGTTGGGAAAGTTCTGCTTGGGTGAGCTTATATATATCAGAGGGAACTTTAATAAAATGCCTTCTGACAAGTTGCTCGACAACCTTTTCGCCCAAATTTTCGATGTCCATAGCATCTTTGGAAGCGAAGTAAGCGATGCGCCTTAGCACTTGTTCGGGGCAACCTTTTGCGTTAGGGCAACGTACAGCCACTTCTCCCGAAACGCGCACTACATCGCTTCCACAACTCGGACAGGCCGTCGGCATTACCCAAGGAATGCTATTGCTGTTTCTTTTGGAAAGATCGACTGAAACGACTTTAGGAATGACATCGCCGCCTTTTTCGATGATAACAGCATCACCTACTCGAATGTCCTTTCTTTGGATCTCCTCTTCATTATGGAGCGTAGCTCGTGCAATAGTGCTTCCAGCAAGTAAAACGGGATCAAGCTCAGCCACTGGAGTGAGAACTCCTGTCCTGCCGACCTGCACTGTAATTTCAAGAATATGTGTGCAGGCTTGCTCTGCAGCAAATTTCAGGGCAACTGCTGCTCTGGGGCTTTTCCCTGTAGTCCCTAAGTTGTTGGCATCCTGAATGTTATCTAGTTTAATGACAATCCCATCAATTTGGAACGGAAGATGCGCCCGTTCTTTTTGGACTCTGTCGGCAAAATGAAAGATTTCGTCAATTGAATGACATTTCCCTAAAATTTCGAGTACAGGGAAACCCAGCCTTTTTAGGTAGGCATGAGTAGCAAATTGACTAGGATGTTTGACTGCCGTGTCCTCAGCAATGCCATAAAAGACAATTGAGAGTCCCCTTTCAGCAGTGATTTTTGGGTCGAGAAGCTTTAGCGATCCGGCTGCGGCATTGCGTGGATTAGCAAATAAGTCTTCTTCGTCTCGGGATTTATTGAGCCTTTCGAATTCCTCCAGCGGCATGTAAACTTCTCCTCGAACCTCAAGAAATTCCGGAATATGGTCTCCATAGAGTCGCAGAGGAAGGGCATTGATGGTCCGCATATTGGTTGTGATGTCATCTCCTTTTTTGCCGTCACCTCGGGTGATTCCTTGAGTGAATATTCCATTTCTGTATATGGCAGTGATGGCGATGCCGTCCATTTTGAGTTCGCAAGAAAAAGCAAGATCAGTTTTTTCGAGGAGTTTGTGCATTCTTTTGATAAAATCCTCGACCTCTTCGCGGCTGTAGGTATTTGCCAGTGAGAGCATGGGGGTGGAATGAGTGACGGTTTTGAACCCTTCAGTCAGCATTTCTCCGACGCGTTGTGTTGGAGAGCTAGGGGTGATCCATTCGGGGTGTTCTGCTTCGATTTTTTCCAGCTTTTTTAGCAATAGATCGAATGCTTCATCGCTGATAACAGGTGCGTGATCAACATAGTAGAGTTTATTGTGCATCCAAGCTTCGGCGCACAAATTTTCGTAATCTTCTTTTTTCATGGTCACGAGCATACCCAGAAGTTGAAAATCTGTGAAGACTTATTTTTGCCAAACCATTTCTGACTAAATAACGACATTTTGTCATTATTAAGTCAGAAATAGGTTACTTTAGGAGACACAACATGTTCATTGGAAGACAATCAGAACTAAAAAAACTGCAAGAATTTCTGGCAAGCAAGATTGCAGGACTCATAGTTGTATGTGGAAGAAGATGCGTCGGCAAAAGCACCCTAATAGAATATTTCGGCAAGCAAACTAAGTTTTTGGAATTTTTGGCATTCCAAAAGGGATTTCAGTTAGACCTGTATTGATCTATCAAGGGGAGCTTTCTCCCCAAATTGAAAGAGCCAACTTTTTCACACATATGATCTCTTTTGAACAGCTCTTAAGCGACAACTTACTACTGCGACAGACGAGACATCTCAGCGCGGATTAGGGGGGTACATTCATTTTGATCCCTTTTTGGATAATAGTCGCATAAGTACAGTGGAGCATGAAATTGATCAGGGTTTGGGAATAGCAATTTTTTTAAATCCTCATCACTGATTCGTTTTAGCAAAACCTTGAGGAAATTTGCTTGACCGTTTGAACAGACTTGATCCAAAAAGGTTATATTATGACGGTCATTCCTATAGAAAAATAGCTCAGAAAGCGATATATCAGACTCTTTCAAATCATCAAAAAATTGATTTAATAATTGAGCAGATCCTTTTAGCATGATGAAAAGCATCTTTCCTTTAAAAGTTTTCGTCATTTCAACAACTTGATCTTTGGATAACAGATCATAGCAAATTTGGAACATCTCTTCATCTTTGCAATGTGAAAGTGTTGTACACCATTGATTTTGTGTTTTAGTGAATACAAAGCTAGCAGGGTCCAATCCTCTTGCACGATAAATCTCAATTATTTTTTTAATCCCATCACTCCCCATTTTTCTTATTAAACCATAGATCTCACCTCCCCTATCCTCCAAGTATACCCTAATGGCGTCAATTCCCTTTTTCTTGAGATAGAAATCCAACACTTTTTCAACCTCATCCAATGTCCCGAAGCGGCACACAATAGTGAAAAGATCCTCATTTCTTGTTGTTTTATGATCAAGAGGTGGTTCCTGCAGCAAGTCTTTGCGCATTGAAATCACGTTATAATACATGGCGACTTCTAATGAGCAGAGGTGCTTTTCTTCGTCACATGCCGGGTCTTTATCTTTTACTCCGGCATATATATCTTTATACTTCTCCAAAGAGATTCTTTTTATAAATTCAGGATTATGCTCGTAAACAGTATTATACACGATTTCGGGAGTCGATCCTGCTGGCACTAGATTATTCGCTATAATAACATTGCTGAATATTGTAAATATTTCATCGGGGCATTTGGGAGGTGTCACACATAAAAATCGCAATAATAAATCATGCATGTTATCCAATTTTTTTTGAATTAGCCAGTCTTTGTCTCCCAAATACTTAAAAAATATTTCTAGTTCCTTATTCTCGAGTTTCCATATTTTTTCTTGCAACTCGGGTATCGGCATTGTAACAAATTCTTCTCTAGTGACGATAGGTTCCATAAATAGCTCCTTATTTTGAGGTTTGAGGCGATTATCCATAATTTTTTCATTCTTTCAAGGGATTTGTTCTTGACAAGCAAAGAGGAATGTGAAAATTTGTGGAGTATGACAGAAAAAGATCCATTTGATGACATTTTAGAGAAACTAGCCGATATGGTAGGAATGATTCAAAAAAATCAGGACAAACCCATGATGAGCACTGACCCCTCCCCTGCCGTTATAAAGGCGCTGGATAAACTCGAAACCTACATATCAGTTTTCAAAAGCGTTAATGAAGAAGCGCTTAAGAGTGCCGGTTTACCTCCAGATGTAATAAAACAAAAGATCGTAAACGCAGACAAAGAACTTCCAAAGAGCACGCAGAGATTTTTGGAACGATCAGAAAAACTTAAGCAAGACGTTGTTAAGCTTGAGAATTTCTACATGGTCTACAGACATGCCGCGGAAATGCGCAAGAAACGGCAAGGCAAGGGCGAGTTTGGTCAAGGTCGAAAAAAGAAGTTCAAGCGACTTAGCGGCGGCGATAAGGGCTGGATGCCCCTATGAAAAAAAAACTATTTACCCGAAATTTGCAGCGATGGAATACCTATTGCCCTAATGGTGCAGCCTTACTATCAAACCATAAATTCTCCACAAAAGAAGACAAGATCCATGATACACCAAAGGAAGCTGAAGGGTGGTTCAAAACTCTGGAACTCTATAACGTCAATTCATTATTTGTCTTCGGCGTCGGCCACGGTCATTACTACAAGGCGGCAAAAGACTGGCTGCTAAAAAGTGCGGATCACCAGTTAATTTTTCTAGAAGAAGATCTAGATGTCATACATAGGCTTTTAGAAACCGAATTAGGAAAGGAGCTTATCTTTGATAATCAAGTGTGGCTAGAGTTTTTCAAATCTAGAACTCCTAATTCTAATGATATTATTGACTTATCTTCTTTGCCATTTTTTTTCTTTACCGGAGATATTGAGGTCTCCGCAATTGCTGAGTACTACTTGAATAAACCCAGAGAACTTAACGAATTGATCAACCACCTGCAATATTTGAAAAATATCAAGCTGTGGGAGATGACCGAAGACATCAGCATGGGACAAGGTTTTTTCAAAAACTTCTACAGAAATTTACTTAATTTGCCAAACGCACGACTTTCAGACAAAATGTTTAAGAAATTCGCAGGAGTTCCCGCAATTATCTGCGGTGCAGGTCCCTCACTCGATAAAAATCGAGTGATATTGGAAACACTCAAAGACAAAGCCCTCATTTTTGCGGGTGGTTCATCCATGAACGTGCTGAATGAAACGGGATTCCTCCCCCATTTTGGCGTTGGGATCGACCCCAATATGGCACAATTTACCCGCCTATTGATGAATCAGGCCTTCGAGACTCCCTTCTTTTTTCGGATGAGGATGTATGCAGAGGCCCTGGAATTAGTGCAAGGGGAACACATTTTTGTGCGCGGAAGCGCCGGTTATAAGATTGCCACTTGGTTCGAGGAAAAATTGGGACTAACGGGTAATCGACTTCCCGAGGGTCATAATGTCATCAATTTCAGTTTGGCTATAGCTGCCGCTTTGGGGTGTAATCCAATCATTTTGGTTGGAGTGGACCTAGCTTATTCTGACGGTGCATCATATGCACGAGGTGTCTACGGACATCCCCTTTATGATCAAGATGCTACCGTTAAGACAAAGGCTCACAGCGAAGAGCTTCTTATCAAGAATGATATTTACGGAAACCCTATCCATACCTTGTGGAAGTGGGTGATGGAGTCGGCCTGGTATACCGAATATGCCTCTATGCATCCTGAACTTAAAATCATTAATTCAACAGAAGGCGGCATTGGATTTGAATCAATTCCTAATATCCCCTTGAAACACGTTGCTGAAAGTTATCTACAGAAGAGCTACGACTTGAATACAATGATCAAAAACGCTTTAGAAGATGCAAAAATGCCTGAGACAGTCAGCCAGGGTAACATAGTTGCTCATATGATAGAACTAGAAAAAAGCTTGGCACGATGTGAGGAACTTTGCAAGAATCCTACTCCGGAAAACATCGCTAAGCTTCACCAAGAAGATGCTTATACACATCTTTTGCTGCAATTTAATGATAGCTTTCTAGCATTTTCAGGCAAATCATACGTCACTGAATTTGTCGAGGAGATAAATGAGGAAGACAAAAGCCACGTCGAAAGCAAAAAGGCACTGATCAACACGCGTAGATATGAATTTTTGAGAGATGCCTGCTCCTACAACAGGAAAGAAATCATAAAGGTTCTAGATGAAAGCGCTATCAGAAGGGCGATTGCGATGGATGTAGAACCCAATGCACGTCCAAAAAATGTAATCCCCTACAAGAATGGGCTTATCGATGGAGATGTTCTTTTGTATCACCCTAATGGGAAGCTTTACCGTCGTATAGCCTACAAGGAAGGCAAAAGACATGGAATAGAATCTTTGTGGAACATGATCGGAGTTCTGGAGTATCAGATCGAGTATGACAATAATAATCCTATAGGAACATCCAGAGGATGGTGGTCAAATGGCAGGGTCGCACGTGAAGTGGAATACGATAAAAACTCAAAGGTTGTATCTATCAAACAATGGGATCAAAATGGGATATTGATTCCCCAGGAAAACGCAGTGGAAAGTGATTATTTTAAGTCCATTTCAAAACAAACGGGTGTCCTCACAACGTCCCTTGAATACCTCTATGACCAAATCTTGAAATTGACACCTAACCTTCCCAATATTGACCTCAAAGGAGACATCGGCAAAATTAAAGACGAAATGGATAAACTAAAACAGCTCGAAATGGACCTGCAGGCAGAGGTCGGAAAAGAAAATGAATTGATCTGGAAAACCCCGACAGCCCGCCGAATGATGGGAAAACAGTTGGAAGAAGCGACTAAAAAGATGGCTGAAGATATCTCATCAATGGAACAAGTGATACAATTGACATTCGATCTCATGATGGAAAAAGAAAAAAAACATGAGCAATGAAGAGCTTTTTGAAAAAAATCTCAAATATTTCTGCCGATATTTTCCGGAAGATGCCATCTCGATACGCGCAGCTGACACTTCAAAAGTGGAGACGTTGCAATCCCATCAAGAAGCCAGGCAATGGTTTCAAGAAATCAAGGAAATCGCTGGTGTCGAGGTCCTTATCATCTTTGGCATTGGCCAAGGATATTACTACAATGCTGCAAAAAAATGGCTTGCAGAGAGTAAAAAGCACGCTTTAGTATTTTTAGAAGATGATAAGGCAGTTATAAAAAAATTTTTAGAAACAGACCTCGCAACAGAAATGCTAACTAATCCACAAATTATCGTTCTCACCTTCGATACCACCGACGACAAACTGAAAAATACATTACCGCCAGCCTTTAACTTGATGACACAAATATTCAGCCAAGCCCGTTGGAAATTCACCGCACTGAAATCATATCTCCAAAAGCGAAATCCCCTCACTTCTACCATCGAAATCATTTTGAATCAGTTATTTGATGGAATGGCAACTTCTTACCTAGAACATTCTCCCGACCGAGAAGATGAGGTCTACACCAATTTCTACATCAATTTCGGCGTCCTCCCAAGGGCTTACCAAGGCCATAAATTCAAAGATAAATTTAAAAATATCCCAGCTATCATCTGCGGCGCAGGATCCTCCCTCTACAAAATAAAAGATCAAATCGCAAAATTAGGCGACAAAGCTCTCATCTTCGGAGCCGGCACCGGAATGAATACTCTCAATAAATTCGGCATCATGCCCCATTTTGGCGGCAGTCTTGACCCCAATATTGACTCTATTAGTCGAATGATGACGAATTACGCCTATGATATCCCCTATTTTTATTCAGATCGCTTTCACTATTTGGCTTTAAAATATGTGAGCGGGCCAAGACTCTATCTGAGAACCGAATCGATCTCCTCGGCCCAAGAATGGCTTGAAGAAGAGGTAGGAATCAAAGAAACTGTTCAAGTCCCTGCCCATGTCAGCACGACCAATTATCTTCTGCACGTAGCCCAATTTTTAGGGTGCAATCCCATCATCCTTGCCGGAGTCGACCTCGCCTACACAGATAAATCACGATACCACAAAGAAGTTAAAGCACACCCGCTAGACATGCCGCTCATGGAAGAATCCATATCGAAGCTTCCTCTAGAAAGTGGAAACCTCATTCCCCTAACCAATACGAAAAATGAACGCATTTTCTCCAGATTCGACTGGCTTAATGAGGCCAACTCATACACTTCCTTCGCCAAAAAGTTTCCCGATGTCACACTTCTCAACGTCACAGAAGGGGGACTGCCAATACACGCCGTAGAAAACCCAACGCTTGAAGAGGTAACAGAAAAGTACCTCAATAAAAATTACAATCTGCACCAAATGATCAATCAGGCTATCCATGACGCCGGAAAAGTTCCCGTCACACAGGAAAATATCCTAGAAACACTAGAAAAATGGAAAAAAAGCTTCCTCAATTATATCACAAACGAAAACAAAGAAGAACCCTCTTATCAATTCTACTTAAAAAATATTGAAGACATGCACAAAAGAATAACTTTTAGAGTTATGTATGCATATGAATTCTTTCCCGAACACTTTACAGAAGATGAACACAAAAAAAAACAAATCGAATTCGATCAAACTTTAAAACAACTCCTCAATCTAGTCGCCAACCGGCATATCAAAATCATCGACAGAGCCATTAAAGAATGCCGCGGCCAGATTTTTTCCCCAGAAAATGAACTCAAAAAATCAATCATTCCCTACAAAAATGGGCTCCTAGATGGCACAGTAATACTCTATCACCCCAATGGGACCAAATGGCGCGAAATAAACTTTTCAATAGGAAAACTACATGGCATCGAACGAGCCTGGAACCCAGATGGGCAACTAATCTTAGAAATCGAATACCAAATGAATGTTCCCATTGGAATCGCCTGCCTATGGCACGACAACGGCATCCACAAGATGGAGAAAAAGTTCTACGACTCCCCAGAACATTACGATTTGCGCCTCTGGAATTCTCTCGGAGAACAATTATATGAAAAACTCTACATGCCAGATCTGGGCCCGCAACTTCTTGAACAGTCCAAAGATCGCAGACAAGCAATGGACGACCTAAAAAAGAAGTTAGAGGACATCAAAAGAAATTCACCAAACAAAACAGACTAATTTACAATTCACATCACAATAAAAACACGGCCCGTATATTTTTCCTTCATGCTCATTTTTTCTTATCCTGCCCATCCTGCCGCGTGCGATCATGCATATCCTGTTATTCCTTAAAAGAACAGGATATGCATGATCGCACGCGGCAGGATGGGCAGGATAAGAAAAATTGTTTAGGGGGCACCCTTAAATGCACTCTACTCTGCTGTGGCTGGGACTATTTTCCGGGTCGGGACAGGTGACTTTAAATGGAATGCCATATTGATTAGTCACAAAAAAAATAAGAGCTTCATTAATTCGTTTAGGCACTGTAATTTTCTTTGGATCACAACCTTCAGTAGACGCCCCGAACTCCATATGGATTTTCTTACATGAATTTCTGCAAGTGCGTGTCCAATCGCTGAAACGTTCCCTAAATGTTTTCGTATTTTTAATAAAAGAATAACCTTCACGCCCTAAATGATGCATAACATTTTCTACAAGCAAGCTGACCTCATTTGTAACTTCTTCTTCAGTACTGTCGTCTGACATTTCGAGTACCCCTAGATTATTCACCGGATATCCTTCAACCAACATAAGCACCTCCAGGTTAAAATTATACTTTCCCGTACAGTCGCAAATTACCGATTTTTTATCAATTAATTTTTTTATATCTATTGAGGATTGACATTTTCTTGAACGATATCAAGAAATTTGGTATGATACCCGTAAAACAACTATTATTTGGAGCAAATAACATGGCCAGCAACCGTCAAAAAATTAAATTGAAAAGCACCGAAAGTGCCTTCCACTACTACTCAATGAAAAATAAAACCCAAACCCCTGACCGTATCGTACTAAAAAAATACGATCCAAACGTAAGGAAGCATGTTGAGTTTAAAGAAACAAAATAAAGCCTATGTTTGAGCTGTCTGTCGCCCTAAAATACCTTATTCCAAAATGGCGACAGCTCTCTGTTTCCATCATTAGCATGATCTCAATTATCGTCATCGCTTTGGTGGTATGGCTTATTGTGGTATTTTTCTCAGTTACCTATGGACTCGAGCGCACCTGGATCCAAAAACTCACGGCTTTAACGGCCCCTGTGCGCATCATTCCCACCAAACAATACTATAACTCCTATTACTACCTGTCCGACAGTCTAAGCGCAAAGTCAGATTTTAACCTAAAAAGCATTAGGGAAAAACTAAATTCCCCTCAAGCAATTGCCTATGATCCCGAAACAGATGAAGCCTTCCCTGAACATTGGCCAATACCCGATCTGGACCAAAATGGCCAAGCTAAGGACCTCGTCAAGCTAGCCTTTTCTTCAGTTGACCGTGTTCCTGACGTTAAAGCACGCGATTACGAAATGGCTGCCGCTGCGCTCAAATTGCGCCTTGGTAAAGTCCGAGGAAATCATAATGAGGACATGTATCTCAATCAAATGCTATATATGAGCTCGTATGACCCTGATAATTCGTCACTTAAGAAAACTATCCTTCCGCTCGCCGATAAAATTGCCGCAGGAAAAAAATTACCTAGCGATCCGCATCTAGGAGAAGGAGTCTTGCTTCCCAAAAGTTTCTATGAAGCCGGGGCAAGCATTGGCGACCAAGGGGTTATCTCTTTCCAGATTCCCACTGCGAGTACCATGCAAGAGCAACAAATACCTATTTTTGTAACCGGATTTTATGACCCAGGGATACTGGCAATGGGGGGAAAGGTGTTGATTGCTAATCAAGATCTCGTTTCAATCATTCGCTCGTCCTATCCTGACGTAGAATCAGCATTATCGAATGGAATCAATGTGCGGTTTAACGAAATTAATGATGCGGATAGAGTCAAATCTGCGATTGTTAAGTCATTGAAGGAAAATGGAATAGATCGATACTGGCAGGTGCAGACCTTTCGAGAGTACGACTTTGCTAGGGACATATTAAAACAGTTGCACAGCGAAAAAAATCTCTTTACCATTCTCTCAGCCGTCATTATCATTGTGGCATGCTCAAATATTATTTCCATGTTGATTATCCTCGTGAATGACAAAAAGACTGAAATTGGAATTCTTCGGTCCATGGGGGCCACTTCGCGCAGCATCGCCGCTATTTTTGGTTTTTGCGGAGTCGTCATGGGATTGATGGGAAGTGCCTTAGGAATTGTGCTTGCGATTATTACATTACGGAATCTGCAGTCATTGATCGATTTCATCAGCCGCGTTCAGGGCTTTGACATGTTTAATACAGCTATTTATGGTGACACATTACCGAATCAGATTAGCTATGAAGTGCTGACAATGGTCTTGATTGCGACGGCGATGGTTTCGTTATTTGCCGGAATCGTCCCGGCAGTGAAAGCTTGCATGATGAGGCCCTCACAAATATTGAGGTCAGAATGACAATACTCAAAGCAAAAAATCTGAAGAAATCCTTCTACACTCCTGTAGAGGTCCCCATCCTAAAAGGAGTCGATTTATCTATTGCAAAGGGTGAAACTGTTGCGATAATGGGGCGGTCAGGCGAAGGTAAGACTACTTTATTGCATATACTGGGGACATTAGAGAAACCATGCAGCGGCAGTATAGAGATCGATGGTATTGATGTGTCCCATTTTAACAAAGCCACCATACGAAATCGGCATATTGGTTTTGTTTTTCAATCGTTTCATTTGCTTGAGGATTATACTGCTTTAGAGAATGTGTTGATGCCTGCGAGGATTGGGCGAGAAAACATCTTGCGAAGCAGTCCGGCTTACCAAAGAGCACTTCAGCTGTTATGTGATGTGGGATTAGAAAAGCGTATGCATTTTCGCAGCAAGCAGCTTTCAGGAGGCGAGAAGCAACGTGTTGCCATTGCCAGGGCCCTTTGCAATGATCCTAGCCTAATTCTTGCTGATGAACCTTCGGGTAATCTAGATAGTCAGACATCGAATGTCATACATGATTTGCTATTCAAAGCGGCCCGAGAAACCAATAAGGCCATTATAGTCGTCACTCATGATCCAAAGCTCGCCTCCCGCTGCGACCGCGTCCTCACCCTCCAGAACGGCAGACTGTAACATTCCAAAATTTACTTGAGAATATGTCATTAAATGACATATAATTGAGATATAGAGGATGGCAATATGTGGTCGGTAGTGCTTAAGGGGCAGGCAAGAAAAGCAAAGAGTAACTTGTCTGTCAAGGCTTTAAAGATCTTTGCAGCATTATTGATTGATTTAAGTAAAGGTCCTGAACAGCCAAGCAGACCCCATTATTCTAAGTTAGGAAAAGATCTTTATCATTGTCACTTAGTAAAGGGACGGCCTACCTATGTTGCTTGTTGGCAAGCAGATAAAAAAATTAAACTAGTGGAGGTATATTATGCGGGTACACACGAGAAAGCGCCATACTGAAGAGAACCTAAATCTTTTCAAAGTAAAGGAAGAAGACCTTTCAATTACTGCTGAAGAATTTATTAAGCAGGTGTTTCCTGGCCTCCCAAATGGAGCGGTTTATTTATCAGGATTAAGACATAAGGATAATCTCACGCAAATTCAACTGGGACAATTGATTGGCATAGCTCAGTACAATATTTCCAAAATGGAAAGAGGACTGAGGCCGATCGGTAAAGCCATTGCAAAACGTTTAGCCAAAGTTTTTAATACAGATTATCGTTTATTTTTATAGCCACAACCATGCCGTTGAACACGGCATGGTAACTGGGACATAGCATAACCACTACCTAAAAGATTCTGATGGCTTCGGTCCAGAGGGCTTCGCGCTCGGATCCAAGAATGAAGAAATACTTAAATCCATCCGCTGTATTATTGGCGCTCAAGTAGACAAAACTACCAAGATTAAACGCCCCTGCATTATTCTTAACTGTCCATACAGTACCATCATTCAAATAAATATACGTAACGTATGAAATCAGCCAATAGCTTTCATAAATAGGATCTCCATATGAGTCACAAATAACTTCTCCATAAGCATCGATCAAAGCACGCACTTTTAACTCTCTAGACACTTCAACATCTTGAAATCCTGTCACAGCAAGTGCTGCATAAGGATATCTCACAAGCATCACCCTAACAGTTTGGTTTATGGAATGGTTAAAGAGTTCAAATTTATGCTCTCTTTTAAACCAGTAAAATGAAGTACGGACTCTAGAATGAACAATATCGTTAATATTCCACAGATTGAATTTGTTAGTATCACTAGGGTGGACTTTCCATTCAGAACCATCATTTAATACAGCAACACAATCCCCTACGAAATCCTCATGGCGATCTCCTGCGAAGGTATAGTACCCGTAAATGGACCTGAGAACATGGTCTGGACAGCCATAGAAATTGTTGGCCATGAGATTCGTTGCCAAAAAGAGCGGCAGCATGCAGAACAAAGCAATTTTCTTAATCATATTTTCTCCTATGATATTGGTTAAATGAGCACCAACATATAGGACGATTGTTAAGATTATATAAATTACGCGACGGTGACCTCGGAATTTAAATACACGTCTTGAATGGCATGGAAAAGCTCGACACCTTCATTCATGGGACGTTGGAAAGTTTTTCTTCCGCTTATCAGGCCCATTCCACCAGCTCTTTTGTTGATGATAGCTGTTTTGACTGCATCAGCCATATCGTTTTTTCCGGAAGCCCCGCCAGAATTGATCAATCCTACTTTTCCGCAATAGCTATTGAGGACTTGGTAGCGACAGTAGTCAATGGGATTATCTTCGCACAATTTTGTATACATTAATTCTGAGTACTTGCCATAGCCTTTGGATTTTGCATTGATTGCTTTATATCCACCATTTAAAGTTGGAAGTTTCTGTTTGACAATATCGGCCTCAATAGTAGCACCCAGATAATTTGCTTGACCAGTGAGGTCGGCGCTTTCATGGTAGTCGACATTATCAATTTTATATCCGGGATTTCTGAGATAGCACCATAGGATCGTAGCCATGCCAAGCTGATGTGCATGATGGAAGGCATCGGAAATTTCTTGAATCTGACGGGTGCTTTCATCTGATCCAAAATAAATCGTGGCGCCAACTGCAGCCGCTCCCATATCGAATGCCTGTTGAACATTAGCAAAGAGAATTTGATCGTGTTTATTTGGGTATGTAAGCAGTTCGTTGTGGTTGATCTTCAAAATAAACGGTATTTTGTGGGCATACTTGCGTGCAACGAGGCCAAGAGTCCCTAATGTCGATGCGACAGCATTGCATCCTCCCTCAATGGCGAATTTGACAATATTTTCTGGATCGAAATAAATCGGATTTGGTGCAAAGGAAGCTCCGGCAGAATGTTCGACACCTTGGTCAACCGGCAGTATAGAAAGATAGCCCGTTCCACCAAGCCTGCCGTGATTAAAAAGTGCTGAAAGGCTCTTTAGAACAGCTGTGGGTCTGTCACTGTGCATATGTACCTGGTCAAGCCATTGCCTGCTTGGCAGGGTCAATGATTCCTTGGGAACCTTCGTGCAGACGTGTGTGAGGAGAGATTCAGCTTCATCTCCGAGAATTTCGTGAATTTTTGCTATGCTAGCCATACTTCCTTCCTTGTAAATTGAACTAGAAGTCATTGTACATATTTCTAAATTTTAGTCTCGAACTTTCGGAATATGTTTTAATCGATAAAAGTCATCGCCAAGAACAGTGATAAGCTCTTGGTCAAGATGGACCAATAAATTTGGATGCTTCTTCCCTAGCCAAAGACGAAACTTATACATTTTATTGTACAATTCTTGGTGGTAAAAATCGGGATTTTTGGCCCTTTCCGAAATGACAAATTGTCCTACATCGATGTGAATTGGCAATCCTTCATAGACACCTGTATTTTGCATGAGCGCATGATCATTATCAGCAAAACCATCAAGATACTCTTGCTCGATCATTTTTACCAGTTTCGTAAGCAGCAACTTAGCCTCTGCCTCATCTAATTGGTCCAACGTGGTACTCAACATTTGCGCCCTCTTCTGGACCAAAAACTCCATTTGGTCCGCCTGAAGCACATGCTTCATGCCGATTTTATCAAAAATAACAATCTCTTTATTCCAGTTATTACTCTTATTGAGGTGCACATAAACTAAACCTGTCTGATCCCCGAGGTAATCGAAAGCGATTCTCCAGCTGCCAAACAAATCATCAAGCTTCTTTTGCTTCTTCGCTAGCGATTTCTCACGTATCTCTCCAACAGGGGGAATAAATTTAAAGAATTCCAACCAAGGTTTATTCCGAAAGCGCTGATATTTTAAAAATTTAAGAACATATTGACCATCTTTGCTGTAAAACACATACGACTGGCATCCTTTACCTAAGTAATAGAAGGGCTGGTCAAGAATTTCATCTATCTTTTGCCTCTCTTCGACTGTCAATGCATGTGTTTCCCAGCGGGGGTCTGGATTAAAATCAGAGCTGATATTGCCAATGGTAAATCCACCCGTCAAGGCAAAGTAGGCACGCCCAAGCCCGTATGTTAAGGCTATGACAAAAATTAATATGATCGCTCTTCGTTTCATGCCTTGCAATTATGTACAAAATCCATTAAAATTGGAAGGAAATTATAGGAGTTTATATGTTGCAGATCAATCTTAAAGGTAAAAGAGCATTCATAGCAGGAATTGGCGATGACCAAGGGTTCGGATGGGCCATAGCAAAAGCATTAGCCGAGGCCGGAGCCGAAATCCTCGTCGGAACATGGACCCCGCTGATGAATATTTTCACAAAAGCCTTAAACTCAGGGAAATTTGACGAATCACGCCGCCTCTCGGATGGATCGCTCATGCAAATCGCGAAAATTTATCCTCTCGATGCCACCTTTGACAAAATTGAAGACATTCCAGAGATGATTAAGGAAAATAAACGATACAAAGATTATCCTGGCTATACCGTCAGTGAAGTGGCAGAATCCATTCGTAAAGATTTCGGCACCATTGATATCTTTGTTCACTCGATGGCTAATGGTCCCGAGGTTCATAAACCACTTCTGGAGACATCTAGAAATGGATATCTTGCAGCAATAAGCTCTTCTTCTTACTCATTTATCAGTTTATTAGCTCATTTAGGACCCATCATGAATCAGGGAGGAGTCACCCTTTCGCTTACATATGCAGCATCCGAAAAAGCCATTCCCGGTTATGGCGGAGGAATGAGTTCTGCAAAAGCCGCGCTAGAGAGCGATACCAAAATTCTCGCTTGGGAAGCAGGGAGAAAATGGGGAATACGAGTCAACACAATATCTGCAGGTCCATGGAGAAGCAGAGCTGCAAGAGCAATCGGCTTTATTGATGACATGATTGCCTATAGCGTTGCGAATGCACCCTTAACTGAAGAAATCAATGCCGCTGAAGTAGGAAATGCCGCTGCGTTTCTATGCTCGCCGCTTGGTTCTGGAATTACAGGTACGCTCCTTTATGTGGACAAAGGAATGCATGTCATGGGAGTTGCCATGGACAGTCCTGCCTTCAAAAAAGAGCCGCAGCCTTCTGAAGCGCAGAAATAATACCATTTTGGGTGGCGGGCTTTGCTGCAATGTCCGCCATCTTTAGAATGTTTTTGGGCGCTGATTCCATCACGATTTTAATATCGGCTTGCTGAAGCATCGGAATGTCATTATAGTCATCCCCTGCTGCAATGACGGGATGCTTAATACCTAAAATGCGTTTTAAATCGTTTACAGCGTGCCCTTTGTCAACGTGAGTTGCTGTACCTAAACCCACATAATAAGCTTCATTATTGGGATCTCTAATCATAGGCATTGTAATTTTCAACTCGTCAATCGACTGTTTCACAATGCGCGAAATCACGTCATAGGGTCCTAGGCATTTTATCGAAGCAAATTCCTTGAGTCCAAGTGAATAGAAATCATTGACTTGCTGCCAATCTTCATCAAACACTTTTGCCCTTTGTTCTACATAATTTCTCATCTGCGGGGAAAATCGTTGAGGTCTATAGTAGCAAACATCGCCTCTTTCATGACCGGCAAATATTACAAAATCGGTCGGTTCTTTTTCGGTAATGTGATCGATCTTGGAAAGAATTGAATCGCTGAGATAATGCCTTTCTAGAATCTTGCGTGAGGGCATTTCGAGAATCATAGCTCCATTTAATACAGCAATATGGAATGTGAATGGAAGAGATTTTATGGCATGCGAGGCGAAGTGGAATGATCTTCCAGTGAGTAAAGAGATCGCCCAACCCTGTTTGGAAAGAGCATCCAGGCAAGCAATGACCTCCTCTGGAATTATGTGGAAATCGGGAGTGATTGTTCCATCGACGTCTAAAGTAATTAGTCCTTTCATATTTTGGATAATACATAAATTTTTCAGGTCTTGATAGAAAAAAATGTCGAGGTTCTCTACAATGAAATAAAATTCTATAATGGGAGCTATTTATGATGAACTTTTTGAGTCTTTTGGCAGAGGTTGTAATTCCTATTCCTGAGGCACTGAAGCAGGGAGATGCGGGGGGCGATAGTCGTTTTTTGACTGAATTTTTTAATATGTTGTTTATTTTGGGATTGCTTGTTGCGACTCTTTACATCGGTGCTTGGATATTCCGTCGCATGGCCGCACAGCGTACGATGCAGATAAATGAAAACAGTAAGATAAAAATTGTTGAACAACGAATGATCACGGCAAAGAGCGCTCTTTTCATCATAGAAATAGGAGGCAAGACCATGCTCGTCTCTGAATCGATGAACGGGGTCACTTTCCTTACTGATCTTCCCAATTAGATATTCAACTTGCTTTGAACCTTGTGGGCAAGTTGCTCTGTGTCCTGCCTGAACTTGGTAACGGCCTGTTGGCGATATTCTGTTTTTTCAGCATCGCTTTTATTCATTCTCTCATTCTCCAACAATCGCAGAAATATCCCATTACCCTGCTGGCAATTATGCGAATAAAGTTCAGTTATCGCTGCCTGTTCTTCTATTTCTGATTTTATTGTGCTTCTCAATGAATCCATGGTTGCATCCATAATAAACGCTGCTTTCATAGCAGCTAGAGCAAAAGGAGGGAATTTTGGGGGCTCATTATACCATTTTTTAATGAAGGCTTCCATTTTTTGTTCAACCTCTGCCTCAGTTAACGACCCTAATTCATAAACAATTGGATTAATTTTCAGTTCGGAATTTTCAGTCATAGCTTTCTCTATTACTTTATTCAGTTTACCAACTTTGTCAGAAGAAATGGGCAGATCCTCATGCACAGAATACATAAACGCCAGATTAGCAACATTTACAAGAAATTCCATTTGATTATCAGCATCTATAATCCGATCCACAAGCCAATTTGGGACTTCTAAAGGTCCTGGTTTAAAATCAACTGATGTCAGTGGTTTCTTAGCTTCTAATGTATCAAGTAACGCATTTAATGTACTGTCACCAGAGCTTTGAGTTATATCTAACTCAGAAAGTTGTTCATTCAATCGTAGAACTTCCGCTTCTTCTGCTGCTTTTTCTTCCTGACGAGTCTTCTCGGCTAATTCTGCTACTATTGAAGCAAAAGCATCTGCTAATGACTCATCTTCATTCGGTAAGCCTTGAATTTCCTTAGGATCTTCTATGACCTCTTCTTCTATGGGTGATTCATCTACAACTTCGACTTTAGGTTTGTTAATTAAATCATCGATTTTCTGTGACAGTAAGTTGGCTTTGAGCTTCGAGACTGTAAATTCACGATCACTCAAGGGCGTCTTACCCAATGCGATCATGTTCTTTTGGTATATATCATGCACTTTTCTATCTTCGCCACCGGCTGTGAATATATTTTTGATTAATCTTATAATCCATTCAATAGCGCCATTCACTTTTATAAGTTTTCCTGTCTCTTTTTCGACTGTAAATTTTCTGAAATTAGATTTCTCTAGACTAAGCGCAAGTAAATTATCTTTTGCTATATTATTTGATGATGGAATCATATTAAACCTCTTAAAATAATTATTCTCTATTATAAATATGATTATAACCAAAAATTAGGTTTATTGCAATTGGTATTTAGATTGCTAATGATTTATTCAACTTTAGGGAGTTTCTTCGGATCATCCGCGGGCTTCTTAGCCTCCAATGTGTCAAGTAATTCATTAAGTACACTATCTTCACCATCGCTTTGAGATTTATCTAGCTCTGAAAGTTGTTCATTTAATCCTAGGGCTTCTGCTTCTTCCGCTTGAACAAGATCTTTAAACTCTTGTTGATCAAGATGTTGGTCTAATTTCTCGTCTAATTGCCACCAATTGTTAATTTTGTCAGATTTCGGTTCAACCTCTACGGATTTATTTCCAGGAAGAGACCATTTCAGTTCCTTTTCTGCTTCAAGCCAACTGTCGATCAGATCTTGTTCTAATTCAACCTTTTTGATGATTTTTAAAGGTGCTTTATATTCCTTTACAGCTTGTTCCCAAATGTCAATGTCCTCAGGTTGTTGTTCAATTTTTACCACCTCAATTGATTCATCTATCGATTTGACCTCAGGTTTATGAATTAGATCATCGATTTTCTCAGACTGTAAATTACTATTCATTGTAGAGGCTTTAAATTTATGATCACGAGGGGACTCCGGGCTAGCTTCGTTCATCGTATTTTTGTAAATCTCATTTACTTCCTCGTCTTCCTCTTTGAAATTCGAGTTAGCCTCAGGGTAAGGTAAATTATTTTTTGGATTATCATCAAAAGGGGGAATCATATTAAACTCCTTATGTTTATTATTTTCTATTATAAATTTAATTATAAATAAAAATTAAGTTTATTGCAATAGATATTTATATTGGTAAGTTTATTCTTGAGTACCACAGGTACTGTAGCTTTGGTACTTGTTTGATCATAATTCCTGTATCCCTACGGGATAAAATAATTACACTTTAAAAAGCTCCAAGGGCTAGACACGCACTTAATGCGTATGCTTGCTTTGGATTTTTTCGATTGTTTGTTCGGTATCAGCATCGAAGAAACCCGCAGCCTGTTGACGATAAGCTCCAATAGTAGGGTTAAAGTTATCCATCCTCAATAACTGTTCAAGCGCCATATAAGCCCGCGAGAAGTCTAATTGGAGTTTCAAAACCACGGAGCCATAATCACTGAACTCCGCTTCACCTAATTCGCATGCATTTTTTAATATATCTATGTTCTCTCTTAATATGATTCCTGCTTTAATAGCTGCGATAGTAGATGGTTCGAAACTTGGCTTTGGATTATCATATGCCTTGTTAATCCAGGCATTCATTTTTTTGTCTACTTCTAGCTCAGTCAGAGATCCTAAATGATAAACAATTCGATCGGTTTTTACTTCAGAATCGTCAGCCCTAGCCTGACCAATTACTTGGTTTATTTGATTATTTTGGTCAATATCAATTGCCATGCCTCTATAAACGTTACCTATGATTGCCAGGTTAGCAATTTGTGTCAGAAACTCAATTTGATTATTGGTATTTTTCAGTCGCTTCACTAGTGAGCTCACAACTTTTAAGGATTCCCAATTAAAATCGGCTAATATATCTGTATTGGCCGCAGGGACGATAACTTCTTCAACTTCAGGCGTGTTCAAGGGAGCCGCAGGTGGGTGTAAGGATTCCCAATTAAAATCGGCTAATATATCTGTATTGGCCGCAGGGACGATAACTTCTTCATCTACAACATCGGCTTTAGGTCTATTAACTAGATCGTTGATTTTTTCAGACAGAAAGTTAGCTTTGAGCTTCGAGACTGTAAATTCACGATCACTCAAGGGCGTCTTACCCAATGCGAGCATGTTCTTTTGGTATATATCATGCACTTTTTTATCTTCTCCGCCGGCTGTGAAGATATTTTTGATTAATCTTATAATCCATTCAATAGCGCCATTCACTTTTATAAGTTTTCCTGTCTCTTTTTCGACTGTAAATTTTCTAAAATTCGAATTCTCTAGACTAAGTGCCCGTAAATTATCTCTTGCTATATCATTTGATGATGGACTCATATTTAACTCATTTTAGATGATTTTTTTTATTATAAATTCACACACTTATGTATTATACTTCCTTTGGATTCTTTCGATTTCTTGCTCAGTGTCTGAGGTAAAGAGTTGGGTTACTGTATTGCGATATTCTGGGGTGCCTATTGTATATCCTGCAAAAGGCAGCTTGCCCTCCATCAATAAAATCGACTGTTCAAGAGCGTATTTTGCATTTTTAAAGTGTGCGAGGATAATGTCATTGATGGCCATATAATCTTTAAAAGGTTCTCCTCCAAACCCTACTATTTCTAATAATTTACTCATGTTATCTTTGAGTATGAGACCTGCTTTAATAGCGGATTCATTTGAAGGTTCGAATGTTGGTTTGCCACCCACATACATTCTTGCAATCCAGGCCTTCATTTTTTTCTCTGCGTCTTGTTCAGATAGAGACCCTAAATCATAAACAACTGGCTCAACATTTACCACTGTGCCTTCATCTTTTACACGTTTTATCTCTCTTCTTACAGTATGCAATTGGGTTATATCAATTCGACTTTCTTTATAAACGTCAGCTAAGAATGCAAGGTTAGCAAGTTGTGCCAGAAATTCTGTTGGATCTTCGGTATTTTTCATTTTCTTTACAAGCGAAGTTACAACTTTTACGGCTTCCCAATTAAAGTCACCTAATTTATTTGGATTGCTCGCAGGGACGACAACTTCTTCAACTTGAGGTTTAGCCGCTGGCTTGTTAGCATCTAATGTATCAAGCAACGCATTTGTTGTACTATCGCGATTGCTTTGAGTGCTTCCTAGTGCTGAAAGTTGTTCATTCATTCGTAGCGCTTCTGCATATTCGTTATTCTGAGGCTCTTGACTGGCTCCTATTGAACCAAGCAATGCATCTTCTTCTTCTTTTAATCTCTGGTTATTTTCATGCATATCCTGGATATCCTGAGATGATTCATCTACTTCTTCGACATTAGGTTTATTAACTAGATCATTGATTTTTTCAGATAGTAAGTTAGCTTTGAGCTTTGAAATTGTAAATTCACGATTACTCAAAGGCGTCTTACCCAATGCGATCATGTTCTTTTGGTATATATCATGCACTTTTCTATCTTCCCCACCGCCGGTGAAGATATTTTTGATTAATCTTACAATCCATTCAATAGCGCCATTCACTTTTATAAGTTTTCCTGTCTCTTTTTCGACTGTAAATTTTCTGAAATTCGAATTCTCTAGACTAAGTGCACGTAAATTATCTCTTGCTATATTATTTGATAATGGACTCATATTAAACTCCTTGTATATACGCTTTTTCTCTCAAATTTTATTATACCTAAAATATTAGGTTTATTGCAATATTTTTTTTATAGTAAGTTATGCCTTATTAGTATTCTTTATTTCAATTATTAGAGAATCGATGAGTTGGTCTTTGTCCCCCTTGAACTTAGCTGCCTCTATAGTACGAAAAGCTAGGAATGCCTCTTCACCAAGGTTTAGCTTCTGCCTTGCGAGCAGTATAGGGAGTAATGCTATAGCCTGTTTAAAGTTTTCTTCAAGAAGAACTACGATATCTGCATATTTTTGCATTGCCCCATCGTGTTCGAATGACGACTCAATTGCCTTAAAAAATGAACTCATCGAGGTCTTCATTATTAAGCCAGCTTTGATTGCATCTTTAATTTTTTTTGAAAAATCTTTTGGGCTTCCAGCTACTTCGTAAATTTTGGACAACATTTGATTTTCTGCTTCTTCCTCAGTCAATGGTCTGGCATCACAAATAATTTTATGAGCTCGCGGCTCTGCTCCAAGATGAATAGCTTTCGCCATTTTTTTCCTTAGATCTGCAGCTTGGTCGAGATCGATGGGATTTTCAAGGTAGGCATTTCCCATAAATGCGAGCAGGGCGACTCGAATAAGAAATGACTCTTGAGAACAGTTTTGCTGTATGTGTTTGACTAGCGATGTGGCGGCTTTTAATGAACCGATGTTAAATGGATCATTGATTTGCCTTAGACGTGCAGCTTCTGCAGCTGCATCAATTGCTGCTTGCTTCCCTGTGGCAGTTGCTGCAGCTGCCGCTTCTTCTGCTGCTGCCTTTCTGGCCTCCGCTTCGACTTCCAACTCTGCTTTTGCTATTTGTTGTATCTGTTTTTGTTCTTTTTCTTTGATAGTTTTTTGTTGTTTTATCAATCTTGATTGCAATACCTGACCTAGGTTTGCTGGAAAATTTAGACCTTTGTTGGTCATCACTTCTTTTACCTTTGCTGCTATTTGCTGGGGTGTGTATCGGTCGGTATAAGACATGAATGTGTTCATTAAATTTTCAAAGTTATTGAAGTAATCTTTACTAGATTTTATTTCAGCCATTTTTTCTTCAAGGTCTTGTGGCTCCAAGACCTCGTCATCTTCTGATTTTGATGAAGGAATATCTTTAACCTCCACGTCGGGCTTCGGCTCTTCTGGCACCTCTGATGCCTCAGGGACTTCGGCTATGGGTTTGATTAACTTATTAAAAAGTGCGTTGATGTCTTTATTTTGCAGAGCTAACTTAACATTTTTCACAGTAAATTCATAAATTTTAAGAGTTTTAAGACCGGTTTTATCTGATTTAATGCTCAAGTTGTATAAGCGACATACTTCCCTATCTTTTTTACCGAAAGTGAGTATATTGAGGATGAGTCTCACAAATCTGCTCCAACCATTGACTTTTACTAGCATTCCTGTTTTTTCATCGGCAATAAAGCGTCTAAAGTTGGGTTCAGCTTGAAGAGCTAATACATTCGCTCTAGCACAGTAATTTTTAATTGGATTCACAAATAACTCCTATTTTTGTTCTTATAGGATTAGTTATATCAAATAATTGTTAAGAAATTATAAATATTTATTCACTTGAGCAATAAATATACAACAATGCCGGCAAAATAGCCTGCTGCAGCTGGAAGAGTAATCCGCCTAACATATGAGAAGAAATTGACCTTTTCCATTCCCATCATGACGACTCCTGCGGCTGAACCAACGATAAGTATGCTGCCGCCTGTGCCAGCGCAGTAGGCAATTAGTTGCCAGAAGTTTGAGTCCATAGCATATTCTGTCAGTTCGTACATTCCCATTGTGGCGAGGACTAGCGGTATATTGTCTACTATGGCAGAAGCGAGTCCGATAGTGCTTGCTATGATTGCAGGATTCGATATCCTGTCATTAATCATGTTGGCTAGGCTGCCCAGAATTCCTGCGGAATCGAGAGCATTCACAGCGAGGAGTATTCCTAAAAAAAACAGGGGTCCAGAAATATCTACTTTATATAGCATATTTGCCATTCTGAGGTGTTCTCTCCCCTCTTTTTTTCCATGTAGAAAGTCGGTGAAAAGCCATAGGATGCTCATACCGAAAATAATTCCCATAAAGGGGGGGAGACCGGTAAAATATTTGAATATAGGGACAGACACTAGGACTCCTAATCCCATGATGAGCATCACGATGCTGATGGGTTCGATTTTACTTTCTTCAGCTGTCAGTATTTTCTTGGGGAGGTTGCCTTTTAACGTAGGTGTTAGGCATATCAATGAAACAATCAGGCAAGTGATGCTTGGCAAAAATAGATCTACCATCATGCGGAACGTGGAGAGGCGGTCTCCAATCCAGAGCATTGTCGTGGTTACGTCGCCTATGGGTGTCCAGACGCCCCCTGCGTTAGCTGCGATAACGACACCTCCGCACATAATTAGACGCTCTTTGGGATCGGAGATGATTTTTTGAAGAATCGAAATCATCACAATTGTTGTTGTCAGGTTATCTAGAATTGAAGAAAGAAAAAAGGCAAGTATGCACACGGCCCATAGGAGTAAGCGTTTTGATTGGATGAACATCTTTGAGGAGAATACTTTGAAGCCTTGGTGTGAATTGATAATTTCGACAATGATTAGGGCGCCGAGCAGAAAAAAGAAGACTTGACTGATGTTAGAGATGTGTGCGTCTAGAGAAATAATTTTTTCTTCCTTAGGAATGCCTTTCAGGGCGAATTCTAGGACCCAAAGGACGACGCCCATGAGTATTGCTGTTGTGGCTTTGTTCACATCTACAAAATGTTCGAGGGTGATAAGCAGGTAGCCGATGGCAAAAACAGCTATCATCCAGAAAATAAACGGGTCGGCTTCCATGATTTCTCCTTTTCAAAAAACTAAAGTGTACGCCCTTTTCCCGCTTATTACAAGAACTTCTTTTCTATAGCTGAGGTGCAAATGCGATTCAAGTTTTTTCTAGGCACGTTTAGCCCATTCAATCATTCCTGGCATGGTTCTTTCTGCTTCGACGAGGAAATTGTCGCTGATATGCAGACATTCTAGCACTTTAATCTTTTTGACTCCCCTGCAGGCTTGTTGGATTATTCTGAGGTCGTCGTCGACAATTTGATGGCAACGGCTTAGATCCAAGGCCTCCAATTTTTTGAAGGAATATAGCTCGCTCCAGTCATCGTATTTAAGCTGTGTGTTATTAGCCAGGCTCAAATTTTTGATGTTAGGGTATCTTTCGGCGAATGATTTTAGGTGCTCCCCTTTTAGCCAGTGGCATTTGGAGAGATCGAGATCTTTAATATCTTGAGGGATTTCTAGGAATTTTTGATTAAATGCATTCGATTCTCTGAATCCAATTCCAACGAGTTTTGGGCAACTGATGATGACCTGAAGGTATTCCGGTTGATCGGCTAAAGATCCTCCCATGCTCAGATGGGTTATACTTTGTTCTAATTCTTTAAAGATTTTCAGTGTTCGATTTTTGAAGTTAAATAATTCGATATGAAGTTGCTCTATGTTGTCTAAATTGAAATAGAGGGCATGGCGCAGGGAATTGAAGTATTCAAGTGCTGTTTTTTTTAGATGGTACCAATGGTTCTTGTGGGCCATTAGGATTGTTTCCACAATGTTTTCGGGGGTGATGTAGTTTTTTAAGATGTGTTCGCAATGTTCCATTAATGCAGGAAAATCCCAGTCAGTGGCATCTTTGAACACTTCGAGCACTTCTGGTTGAGTTTTCCGCCACAGATTTTTTGGTTCGCCATATTCGACAAATTCTTCAATTTGCAAAAAGATTTCGTAAGAAAGATGTTCCATAACAATGGTGGAGATGTTTTTTTCACGGCATTCGATGCGGATATGATCATGAAAAAAATCGCTTTCTGTGGACCACAACAGGCTATTTTGCGGAATCATTTGATCTTCAACACTAAAAGTGAGGTTTCTGTATAGATATTTACTTAAATCTGCGAAGTTCCTTCTAATAGCTAAAGCTGCGCGCTGACAAAATTCTTCTAATAATTTTTCTTCGAAGGACCTGATAGTGATCCATTTGATAATTTCGGTCATGAAATCGGGATGATTTGTACGCCATTTGGGATCATCGCAAGCGTATTCGAAGAAGGTAATGAGGTCGGGCGGTAGCTTCATGAGCATGCTCAGAAGCATTTTTTCGTCTTTTGCGACATTTAAATAGTAGAGCTCCCGAGGGAGCTCTATTGGCAGTTCCATATTAGCCTACTTCCCTTTATTTGGAAGCTTGCCTAATAACGGGTTTTTTGTCTAATAGATGGTCGTCTTGGCTTAAAAGATCTTCTATTTTTAAAGTTGCCGCCGCCTCTATTTTTACTTTCCATTGGCTTCAACTTTGGCTCCATGCCTGGAATAGTGTGCGTTTCAATTTTATTTCCGGTGTATCTTTCGATGCTTCGAAGGATGGCAACATCTTTAAATGAAACAAACGAGAAGGCAATCCCTTTGGCGCCAGCTCTACCGGTACGCCCAATTCTGTGGACGTAGTCTTCGGCGTTGTTTGGAAGATCGAAGTTGATCACGTGCGTAATGGACTGAATATCAATTCCTCTAGAAGCTACGTCAGTGGCCACTAGAATTTTGATTCTACCTTGTCTCATTTGAGTGATTGTTCTTGTACGCTGTCTTTGGTTCATGTCGCCATGGAGGGCGCCAACTTCAAAGCCTTCATCGTAAAGTTTATCGACTAGGCGATCAGCTAGAGCCTTCGTCGAGGTGAATACGATGGCGTTTTCCAAAGTGGGGTCATTAAGAAGATGGCTTAAGAGGCTATGCTTATGATTGATGTCATCAACGAAATGGACTCTTTGTTCAATGTTTTTTGCATAAGATACATCGTGCTCGACACTGATTTCCACTGGATTTTTCTGGAGTCTTTTCGACAAACCGAGAACTTCCCCCTTAAGAGTTGCAGAGAATAGCAATGTTTGGCGAGTTTTTGGTGTTTTTGCAGCGATTTCTTCGACGGGTTCGATGAATCCCATGTCAAGCATGCGGTCGGCTTCGTCTAGAATCAGCATTTTGACTTGTCCTAAGTTGATGCGTCCTCTTTCCATATGATCCATGAGGCGTCCTGGAGTAGCAACTAAAATGTCGCAGCCGTGTGATAGCTCCTTAATTTGTCTTGGGTATGGATCGCCGCCAAATATACAGACTGTTCTGATTTTTGGAGTAAATTTTGTAAATATGCTAGCTTGGTTTGCTACTTGCATCGCCAGTTCTCGTGTTGGAACCAAAACGAGGATCTGCGGACCCCCTTTTGTTGGTTCTTTTAACAGGAGGTTAATTCCAGGGAGAATAAAAGCAGCGGTTTTACCGGTTCCGGTCTGGGCGCTGGCTTGAATATCGCATCCTTCGATAATTTTAGGGATGGCCATCATTTGGATGGGTGTAGGTGTCGTATATTTATTATGTTCGACAGCTTTTAAAAGGTTTGGGTGTAAATCTAGGTCTTGAAAACTCATTAATTTTCCATTTGTTATTGGTTTAATTCAACTGATTATAACACAAGAACTAAAAAAAAGATAGAATAATCTCTGAAATTTCTTCTTGATTATTTTTTTGGGATGAAATAAATCTATAAGATATGCCAAAACCAAAGCTGTCTATTGTCGTTCCTTATCGTAATCGTGAGTCCCATCTTACCACATTTATCCCTTATATGGAAGACTTTTTATATAAACAGGGTATTCCCTATCATATTTTTATCATTGAACAGGATGATGACAAGCCATTTAATCGAGGTAAATTGTTGAATATTGGATTCAAAGAATCTCAAAATTACGACTATTTTTGTTTTCACGATATAGATATGCTCCCTTTGGAATCAGACTACTCCCCTGTCCCCCACCCGACTCATCTTGCGGCCAAAGTGGAGCAATTTGACTGGGGAGTTCCTTATGGCGCTTATTTCGGTGGAGTCAATATTTTTGATAAAGAGTCATTTTTGAAAATTAATGGTTATTCGAATGAATACTGGGGATGGGGCATGGAAGATGACGATTGCATCTGGAGATGTAGAAGTCAAAATATTCAAATTTCCCGCAAGCCGGGCAAATACAAAGTGCTTGCCCATGAAAAATTCAAGGAAAAGGAATTGTACGATAAAAATGTCAAAAAATATGCGGAACTAATCAATGACAGTTCTAGTATGAACCAGAGTGGTCTTTCCAACTTAAGTTATGAAAAAAGCGGCATGGAGAACATTTCTGACCATGCCGCAAAAATCCGTGTTAAGGTTTAGCTGAGGGTAAAACTTGGTAGGTGAAAACCTTCCAATCTTTTCCATTCTCATGTACTAAAGTTAACAATTCACCCCGTCCCTTTCCATCACTGAAATCTGTTTGGTAGACTAAGACCATGTAATCTCCTGCTGGCAACCCCTTAGGATCTTTTGCAGAGCGTACATCCGCCAATTTTCTTTCGGTCATCGTTCCCAAGGGCCTTCTGAGCTGTTGTAGACCTGCTACCCAATTTTCCTTGGGCATTTTGAGTTTCATTAAAGTGGAGCCATTTTCCCATGAAGCCTCGTACTGGACATCGTCCACTAACTTAACCCACTTAACTCCTGCATCAACACCTGCTTCCATGTCATCCTCCTGACTGTAAAGTATTCCACCACACCATGTAAAAACCACTAAAAAAGCTGCCGTTAAAATTCTCAACATCGCGTCACCACTAGTTCATAATTTCAATGTATATCAGCTTCTTGTTTTTGAAAAGAAAAAATTGATTGCATAAAATTATTGAGATCTTTAACCATAGTGATTTAGGAATTTTAGAGGAATTAAGATGATTATAACGAAAGTCGTTGAATATCAATGTGGTGCTGACACATTTAAGGGCTATATAGCTTATGATGACAGCATCAAAGAACCAAAGCCTGGGGTTATTATAGGTCATGCTTGGATGGGTCAGGATGATTTTGCCAGAAAAAAAGCTGAAGAATTGGCAAAATTGGGATATGTCGGGTTCGCTGCTGATGTCTATGGAAATGGGTTGACTGTTTCTACTGTAGAATCTGCTACAGAACAAATGTTCCCCCTGTTTATGGACAGGCAATTGCTGCGCGACCGTATTGTGGCAGCATATAACGTTCTCTCTAATTTCGAAGAGGCTGACCGTAATAGACTAGGCGCCATAGGTTTTTGCTTTGGAGGTCTTACTGTTATTGAACTTTTAAGAAGTGGTGTCAAATTGAGAGGCATCGTCAGCTTCCATGGTCTTTTGGGCTTTAAACTAGGAGAAATGACCGCGAAGAAAGTTTCTAATGCAGCGAAGATGCATGGGGCATTGCTTGTACTCCACGGATATTTGGATCCTATGACATCGATAGAGGATATTCGCGGTTTTCAAGAGGAAATGACGACATCGGGAGTAGATTGGCAGATGCATACATATGGAAATGCTACGCACGCCTTTATGAATCCCTTGGCGAATATGCCTGAGGCGGGAATGCTATATAATCCGATTACCGAGCGACGAGCTTGGAAGTCAATGTGTAATTTTTTTGATGAAATTTTTATAATGGGGAGATTGAAATGAAATTAACAGGTGGAATAGTCCTTGCCTATGGTGTCGTGGTGATGCTGGGTGGATTGATTGGGTATTTGATGGCTGACAGTTTGCCCTCTCTTTTTGCGGGAACACTCTCTGGAGCAGCTTTGGTAGCAGCTGGAATGGGGATTCTTCGAAATAGCAAAGTTGCCTTTTTGGTTTCTCTGGTCGTCACTGTATTATTGAGCGTCTTTTTTGTTTTTAGATGTTTTACTACAGGAAATTCATGCCATCCGGCATGATGGCGATCATGAGCTTAATTGTTTTGGCTTTATTATTGACAACGAGAGGAAGATTGCAAGAAAACTAATTACCTGGTAGACTTTTTCCGGATATGGATGAACTATATCTCAAGTAAAAAGAATAAACTATGAACGACTATACTTATGTTTGCCACATTATTGACAACTGTGATCCAACTCAATATGGAATAAAGAAGGTTAAAAAACCTAACGGTTTTTTGCGCTCAATCTCACATCTAGTTACTGATGCACATCTATATGTTGCATCGGAAAAACCTCTTAAGATTAATGCTTCCAAAATGGCATTGGAAAATGTTTTTGCTAAATCTAACTTAAAAGATTTAAAGTTTAGTTTTGTTAAAGGATATCCTGCATCGTCCGGGGTATACGAACAACCTTGTGACAAAGACATGACTGCAAAAGGTGCGCAAATCGCTTGATAAATTTGAAAACTGAAGTAATAAAGGTTGAATCTATGTCTTCAATATTTCAAACAGACAATGTACTGAGAGTTTTCATTTCTCAAGAAAATGGTATTATGAAGGAAACTATTCCTAATATAAGAAATACATATGTATTCCAAACTAAAGACAAAAAAATTTGGGTTGACCGTTGTTATACAATCTGCGAACTTTTCTTTAGAAATGGTACAGCAAGTTTTGCAGGATTTTCTTACGGCGTGACTGTGCCTGTAGAAGATGTGCTTGAATCGAGCAACATGGATTGGCAGGTAACAGCGGGTGAATATATTGCAAAAAAATATGATACCAATGCAACTGACTGGCATCAAAAGCTTGCAGGAATGTCCCGCGAAACGATACTAAAAAAAGGACTGCAAGGTATCCTTCTTAAGTAACAAAAGCAGCCCGAACCGCATTTCAAAAAACTTTTATCAACGCAAAGGAGCAAAAGGCGCAATGGCACAAAGATGAAAAGGGATCTTCTTTGCGCCATTGCGCCTTTTGCTCCTTTGCGTTGATAAAAGTTTTTTGAAATATGATTCGTGCCTCCTCTTGCTCGGAAATTACGCCTTCAGGATGATGGCTGAGTGGGCTGGGAGGGTCAAGGTTGCACCCTCTACCATCGGGGCATGTTCTTCTTCGTAGAAGTCTTGAGGGCTGGGATTGCCTGTATGAGCGATAATACGCCATGGCCCAGGTGGAAGTGTAATTGAAACTTCTCGGTGACGGGCGT
>CAVRUH010000010.1:0-38934 GCA_963724325.1 Waddliaceae bacterium
CCCCTCAAAATAGCCTTTTTAAAATCAGGATTGTGCAAACAGGCCTCAGCATGGATGGATTCCGATATTACTGAAGTCCCCTTCGTACTAAATTTCAGAGGATGCAATCCCGAAAATGCCGAACCTCTGGAAAAACTCACATACAAAACCCTTTCAAAAATAGCAGAAGAAGGCGTTCCCGAAAATTTAATTGAAAACGCCATCCATCAAGTTGAATTCCACCGTTGCGAAATTACTGGAGACTCCTCGCCCTACGGATTATCCCTTTTTATGCGGGCAGTTCCCCTGAAACAACATGGAGGCCTTCCTGAAGATGGTTTAAAGGCCATTTCACTATGCGAAACTCTACGTCAAAAGTTTAAAAATAACCCTGGATACGTAGGGGAATTGATTCGAAAATACTACCTCAATAACCCCCATTTTGTCAGGATATCTCTCATTCCCGATAAATCACTCTCCGAAAAGGAAGCGGCTGATGAAAAAAACAAATTAGATAAGCTACGCAAAGAAATTAACCCCGATCAAATCATTAAAAAAGCACAAGAGCTCATCGAACTACAGAAAATGGAACATCAAGCTAATCATGACATCCTCCCTAAAGTGACCCTTCAAGACGTTCCTAAAATGGGAAAAGACTACCCATTGACACAGGAGCAATGCGGCAATTTGAAGGTTTTTCATCACACCACATTTACGAATCATATTGTCTATGCCGATGTAATCATTCCTCTGCCAGAAATTAAAGAAGAGGAGCTTCCATTAGTGCAGCTCTTTGCCCTGTTGCTACCTCAAATTGGTTGCGGAGGACGCGATTATGCCAAAAATCTAGAGTTTATTCAAGCCAATACCGGCGGATTATCAGTTTCAACGACATTAAACCGACAAGCGACTGACGGCAATACATTTTTTCCATCCTTTACAATTCATGGGAAGGCGCTGTATCGAAAAGCCGACAAGTTATTTGAATTACTAAAAGACATGTCTCTATCGGCCGATTTTACAGATGCAGATAGAATAAAAGAAATCATCTTAAAGCAGTATTCCGGCATGCAGGGAAGCCTGATTCAAAATGCTGTCAGGTACGCCATGAGCATGGCTTCAAGTGGAATTAATATCCCCTCTTACATAGCGAATGCTTGGGGAGGTCTAAATTACTATTGGTCATTAAAGAATATCGTTGAAAATTATGATAGTGATAAGTTGTTGAAACAAATGCAAGGACTGCAAAAACGATTGTTATGCCTAAAGGACTCGCATCTTATTTTGGCTTGCGATGAAAAAATGTATGAAGACCTTAAAAAAACCAATTTTTATGATTTAACAAAAGTTCCAGGCAATGACTTTACTTCGTGGAAAAGTGATTTTAAAGTCGAAAATGTGCCAGCACAAGGTCGTGTAATCGCCTCTCCCGTTGCATTTATTTCTCAGGCCTTTGGGACAATACCCTATGTGCATCCAGACAGCCCTTGTTTGTCGGTAGCTTCGCATCTTTTTGATACACTTGTCCTCCATCCGGTCATTCGGGAAAAGGGAGGAGCCTATGGAAGTCACGCGAACCTAAGCGCTACTGCTGGAATATTCTCGTTCTATTCCTACCGTGATCCTAATATTAGTAAATCATTGAAGGCCTTTGAGGATGCTGTGAAAGGTGTTGTACAAGGTAAATTCACTCTGAGTGATTTGGAGGAGGCTAAGCTTGAGATGTTCCAGAATATGGATGCTCCTATTTCACCAGGCAGTCGTGCTTATGCTTCGTACAGCTGGCTACGCGAAGGCAAATCAGCTGAGGTTCGCCAAAAGTGGCGTGAGAGGCTTATTGCCATTACTAAAGAGGATATTGTGAATGCGGTTAAGACACATATTGAACCAAAGGTCCATAGTGCCAGTACAGTAGTGTTAGCAGGAAACGACCTCCTCCAAAAAGAGAACAAAGTGCTTGCCTCCCAAGGTAAGCCCGCATTAAAAATCGAACAGATTTAAAGACATGGCTTGAGCTCGCGGCAAAGGTTATTTTTTGCATTGACCCACGATTTGCGCTTACAGCGCTACATCTTGGGCTATTATTGAAGGCATCCCTATGGGATGCGCAAAGGTAATATTAATGGTTGTGTCTTTTGCCGGTGGAATTTCTTGCCCTTTATCCCGTAGGGATTTTTTTCAATAATAGCCCATGATTTGCGCTTACAGCGCTGCATCATGGGCTATTTTTGAAGGCATCCCTATGGGATGCTCAAAGGTGATATTAATGACTGTGTCTTTTGCTGGTGGAATTTCTTGCTCTTTATCCCGTAGGGATTTTTTTCAATAATAGCCCATGATGTAGCGCTGTAAGCGCAAATCGTGGGTAATGTCAAAATATTTCCTTAGTCGCGTAGCGACTATTTATCTTATATTAGGTGCCGCTACGCGGCAAAGGTTATTTTTTGCATTGACCCACGATTTGCGCTTACAGCGCTGCATCATGGGCTATTTTTGAAGGCATCCCTATGGGATGCGCAAAGGTGACATTAATGGCCGTGTCTTTTGCCGGTGGGATTTCTTGCCCTTTATCCCGTAGGGATTTTTTTCAATAATAGCCCATGATGTAGCGCTGTAAGCGCAAATCGTGGGTAATGTAAAATATTTCCTTAGTCGCGTAGCGACTATTTATCTTATATTAGGTGCCGCTACGCGGCTAAGGTTATTTTTTGCATTGACCCACGATTTGCGCTTACAGCGCTGCATCATGGGCTATTATTGAAGGCATCCCTATGGGATGCGCAAAGGTAATATTAATGGCTGTGTCTTTTGCCGGTGGGATTTCTTGCCCTTTATCCCGTAGGGATTTTTTTCAATAATAGCCCACGATTTGCGCTTACAGCGCTACATCATGCGCTATTATTGAAGGCATCCCTATGGGATGCTCAAAGGTGATATTAATGACTGTGTCTTTTGCTGGTGGAATTTCTTGCTCTTTATCCCGTAGGGATTTTTTTCAATAATAGCCCATGATGTAGCGCTGTAAGCGCAAATCGTGGGTAATGTCAAAATATTTCCTTAGTCGCGTAACGACTATTTATCTTATATTAGGTGCCGCTACGCGGCAAAGGTTATTTTTTGCATTGACCCACGATTTGCGCTTACAGCGCTACATCATGGGCTATTATTGAAGGCATCCCTATGGGATGCGCAAAGGTGACATTAATGGCTGTGTCTTTTGCCGGTGGAATTTCTTGCCCTTTATCCCGTAGGGATTTTTTTCAATAATAGCCCATGATGTAGCGCTGTAAGCGCAAATCGTGGGTAATGTCAAAATATTTCCTTAGTCGCGTAGCGACTATTTATCTTATATTGGGTGCCGCTACGCGGCAAAGGTTATTTTTTGCATTGACCCACGATTTGCGCTTACAGCGCTGCATCATGGGCTATTATTGAAGGCATCCCTATGGGATGCGCAAAGGTGACATTAATGGCTGTGTCTTTTGCCGGTGGAATTTCTTGCCCTTTATCCCGTAGGGATTTTTTTTAATAATAGCCCACGATTTGCGCTTACAGCGCTACATCATGCGCTATTATTGAAGGCATCCCTATGGGATGCTCAAAGGTGATATTAATGACTGTGTCTTTTGCTGGTGGAATTTCTTGCTCTTTATCCCGTAGGGATTTTTTTCAATAATAGCCCATGATGTAGCGCTGTAAGCGCAAATCGTGGGTAATGTCAAAATATTTCCTTAGTCGCGTAGCGACTATTTATCTTATATTAGGTGCCGCTACGCGGCAAAGGTTATTTTTTGCATCGACCCACGATTTGCGCTTACAGCGCTACATCGTGGGCTATTATTGAAGGCATCCCTATGGGATGCGCAAATTTGTACAGAATACTAGGCTTATATATTTAAGGCCTTGAGCCTTTTTATGAATCAATAAAAATCTCGTGGAAAAGCACTAATTTACTTCACTTAAATCATCTTCAAAATATTTCTGATTGATACAGGAATCATTAATTTCCATTTGCTACCCACACTTTTGTTTGCTCTTGTGGGTCGATGATCCTCAACTGCTACCTCAAACTTTTCACAAATGATTTCAAAAGATGGTTCATCATAAAGATCTAAAAACTGATACACTTTATAAGGATGGTCCTCAGGAATTTCAATATATTCACTTTTTAATGCCTCTTGCAATAAGTCAGAATGAGAGGTTAATTCACAAAGGGTGCATGTCCAATGACTTTTATCTACAAAATAAATAACATTTTTAAAAGAAATTTTTAGTACCCGAGCATCCCATGCTTCAATAGTAAAAAGAAGATTATCGCTATCTAGTGTATAAGCATATGAAATAAATTCTGAGTCATCAAGTCCAACCGGCAATTTTATTTTATTTCTTTCGATATTCATATCTATAAAAACCATAACGATATTTTTTCAAATGTTGTTTTCATTTAACCCTTGTCAGAATCAATTTTTGGCAATTTTCTATACATCCCAAGACTTTTTATAATTTACTCGAATCAGGTCGATAATCCTCAACCTCTACCTCAAACTTTTCACAAATAATTTCAAAGGATGGTACGTCATCAAGATCCAAAAACTGATATACCTTGTATTGATCGTATTCTCGTATTTTGGGATAAGGATCCTTCAAAGCTTGTTCTAGGAAAGCTGAATGCGATGTCAACTCATAAAAGCCACAGATCAACTGACATCCCACATCAATAAATCTAAGTACTTTAAAAAATGAAATTTTTATAGAACTTGCATCCCATCCTTGAATATTAAATACAAGTGTATCATCATTTAATATATACATGTACGAAATCAGATCAGAATCATCTAGTCCCGATCCGACTTTAATTTTTACTCTTTTAGTTTCCATAAATCTCCTATATTACTGACGTCTGGTCCCATGCTTCTTCATTTAATCTTATCGACTCCAGTGATACAGCCTTTTCAACAAATAGTTACAAACTATAAATCGAGCAAACTTGGACTACGATCCCCAACATTTATTTCAAACTTTTCACAAATAACTTCAAAGGAGGGTTCATCATAAAGATCTAAAAACTGATAGACTTTGTAAGGATGGTTCTCAGGTACTTCCAAATATGTTGTATTTAAAGCCTCTTTAAGGTTTTCTGACTGTGAAGTCAATTCGCAAAGTAAACACGTCCAATGAGTGCCTTTATCTATAAAATGAATGACGTCCCTAAAAGTTATCGTTAGAACATGTGAATCCCAAGCCTGAATTATAAAAATAAGACTATTTTGATCTAACGCATAAGTATACGAGATGAAATCTGAGTCATCAAGACCAACAGGTAATTTTATTGAATTTCTTTCGATATTCATATCCATAAAAACCCTAACGATATTTTTTCAAATGTTGTTTTCATTTAACCCTTGTCAGAATCAATTTTTGGCAATTTTCTATACATCCCAGGACTTTTCATAATTTACTTGAATCAGGTCGATATTTCTCAACTGCTACTTCAAACTTTTCACAAATGATTTCATAGGATGGCTCATCATCAAGATCCAAAATCTGATATACCTTATATTTTCCCTTTTCTTGTATTTTAGGATAGGGTTCCTTCAAAGCTTGTTCTAGGAAGGTTGAATGAGACGTCAATTCATAAAAGCCACAGGTCCATTGGCTTCCCGTATCAATAAATCTCATTACATTAAAAAATGAAATTTTTATAGAACTTGCATCCCATCCTTGAATATTAAATACAAGTGTATCATCATTTAATGTATACATGTACGAAATCAGATCAGAATCATCTAGTCCCGATCCGACTTTAATTTTTACTCTTTTAGTTTCCATAAATCTCCTATTTAAAACTAAGCTCCGGGGAATCTTTCACCTGGTAAAAATCCTGTACCGTCCCCTAGATTGTAATTTTCTGGTTTACACTTTCTTATATTAGTCTTTTTCCATGGCTCCAAGGGATGAGCTCGATACTCTACATGATAATGCTGTTCATGGTGTCTTGGATTATACACATCTGCAGTTTCAAATGCATGCTTTTCTGGACGAATGCGAATATTATCAGCTGTGTAGATGCGGCCTTTATGATCTCGAGGCAACTGTGGCAATAGATCTTTAGGATTTTCTGGAAATACATTCTTGGGTAAAGACCGAGTGGAAACAGCATTCTTAACATTAGATCCTTCGTAAATAGTTAGAGATCTGTTCGCACAAATACCAGCACTAGTTTCCAAAGTTTGTGCTCCTGCGGCAGCAGGAGCGCGGAGTAGGCTGATGCCAGCTTCGGCAGCCTGAGCGCCGCCATAATATGCTGCAGCGCTTACTGTAGCTCGAACAAGGCTCACTACAACAATCCCCATTCCCAAATACCGGCCATTAGTCGCTCCTATATAATGTGCACGGTCATACCGGTCCATGTCTTCCCATATTTCAGAGGGCATTTCCATGGAGTTTTTTGAATATGCACCAATAGGATCCATCATCCCATCAATGGCACCATAACATAATCCGCTTCCATGACATAAAAGCTCCATCGACGTTCTGCCGCATTCTGCAGCTCCACTGCAAAAACTTTCAAATCCCTCCGTCCAAAGTCCATTTGGATCAATATAAACAATCGGACTATTCTGAACATAAGCATAAAGATTCGTACCATCCTCAAACCAAATAGGATCAGGACCGATCCACTTGCCAATTTCAGGATCATAATACCTTCTGCCAAAATATCCCAAGCCAGTTTCACTATCAATACGTTTTCCACTAAAGCGCCATGGATTAATAGAATCAGTAGTTTTAACTCCTGCATAATCAAAAATTTCTTCCACACCATAAGCTGAATATCTATATGTCTCAATAATATTTCCAACTTCTGTCAAAATGGAAACCACATTCCCACGATGATCATGAATAGGCACATATATCTTACTATCAAATTCAAAAGCAGCGCTATTTTTCAAGCTCCCAGGAACCATGATTTTCAACTCTTTAATTTTTCCATGACGGTCCATGGCGCCAATCTCAGTATCAGTGGCATAAATGTACTTTTCGAATAAAGTTTCTTTCCAAATACCATCAATACTTTCTAAGACCTGCTTTGTCATCCTTCTATGGAAGGCATCATACTCAAATTTCACCTTGGTTTTGCCTTCTACAACTTCAACTAACCGATCTAAAGTATCAAACTTACAATCCTGATTCTTAGCACTTCTCAAAACCGAATTTCGATTTCCATTCTGATCATATCGATATATGACAGGTCCCTGAGACAACAGTTGATTCAGTACGTTATTCTCATAAATAACATCATCCATTTTCGTTCGATTAAATCTCGAATCATAATTATAGGTATGATGCACAACACCATTCTCTGCAATCAATTGATCCAATGCATCATAGGCATAATTGTGAACAAGCGTTCCAACAGCATCCTCACTTCTATATTTGACCAATCGATTGCATGAATCATAACCGTCGACAGGAATATTCTGCGAAAAATAAGGTGTGCATATATCCGTCAAACGAAGCGCATAGTCATAGGAATAGCTCGCTTCTCCTATCAAAAAGGGAAGTGCAACTTTCTTGATTTTTCCCGATAAATCATATGTATATTGATAATGGTAATGCCTTTTGCCTGTATCACGCGATAACTTTACCAAATTTCTCGCATCGTATTCACACGAAATCGAGGATCTATCTGGAAGAATCAACTTTCGAGTGCGGCCGAGATTATCATAATAATATTTTAACTCAATGCCGTTATCTAAAATTTCTCTAACAACTCTATCATTCACATCATACTCGCGACATGTTATGACTTTGGTAATTAAATTCGAGACTGAAATGATATTATCATTCGAATCATACTCATATTGATGATGGAATCCACCTGCACTGTCAATTTCATCTATCAAACGACCCAAGGCATTATACAGAAAGGCTATTTCTGCTCCATCCGGCTTGACGATGCGAGATATTTTCCCAAGACAATTATATTCTTTTCTGGTGATCTTGCAATCAGGTGTCCCAACGGCTTCAATAATAGTAATCTCCTGATTTCTCTCATCATACTCAAACCTTGTTTCAATAGGTTTTTTGTCTTCATCAAGTTGGTCCTCGAACCTATTCACAAGATTTCCGGCTCCATCATATTGATGGGTCACACGACGCATGAGGTTTCCATATGGGCTTTTATACTGTTCCGCTTCTAAATCGCCCTTTTCATCGTAAATGCTGATTGTACTGTTTCCTAGAGCATCAATTTCTTCTTCGTATTTAACGCAATTACCTCGTGAATTGTGATAATTATAATCTCTAAAAAATCGGGTTGCTTCACGATTTGGATGGATAATCTTTAGAAGCTGATCATAGCAATCATACTCATAAATCTCTTGAATAATGGCTTCTGAAGACTTCATTGATTTACTAGTTATATTTCCATTTTCGTCATAGGTATAATTCAAATGGCTGAAAACTTTTCCAAGTGTATCTTCAATCCGTTCTTCAAGAACTCGATCAAGGAAGTCGTAAAGATTAATCGTTTTCCTATAATAACCGTGAGAATATTTTTCCCACGTTTCATGCTTTCTCCCTAAGGTATCATATACGTATCGCGACTCTGCGTCGCCCTTGATTGTTTTAATTAATCTTCCGGCATGATCATAAGTATATTTTGTAATATTTCCACTCCCATCTCTTTCTTGAAGCAGATGGAAAGCATTATAAACCCAAGTATTTTTTGAAACAAATATTCTATTTGAATCAAACGTCTGCTTCAATATCAATCTGTCCTTGAAATCGTATTTGTACAGGATGTAAGAACCATTTGGTAAAACTGATTGCTTTAAATTCCCTCGCAAGGTGTATAAATGCGACTCAACAGCTCCACAAGGATGGACAATTAGCGTAGGTTTGCCAAGTGCGTTGTATGTCATTCTTGTTATATGACCGTTGCCGTCTTCTTTTAGGATAACATTATTGAATTCATCGTAGCCGATTGTTTCGATTGATTTTGCTTCGGGATGTGTTGTTTTCTCAAGTCGATTAAATTCGTCATATTGATATCTTGTGGTATTGCCATAGATATCTGTGAAAGTGATTTTGTTTCCACGCAAGTCGTATGTAAACTGTTTTGAAAGGACAGTTCCATTGTCAAAAATTTGCGATTCATTAATTAGTCGATTTGAATAGTCATACGTATATGTTGTATAATAATCATTATCTGAAGTTTTGGAATAAATTTTATTTCTGTTTGCATCATATTTGTACTTAGAGATTTCTCCAATTGCGTTTTTCTCCCAAAGTACATTTCCCATGGAATCGTATTTCCACTCCAAAGAGTATGCTAACTGGTAATCACTGCCATACACGTCATGTCGAACTGGACGTCCTGAATGGGAATAAGTAATGACTGTCCTTTTTAGCAAGACCTCATCCTCTGTTTCCAAATCAAGATATTTTTCCTCAATGACCTCAGGCAAACCTTTTGGCTCTTGTCTGGTGTAGCTAATTCTCTTTATATGTCTTTCGGAAACTCCTGAGAGGTTGTTGATATCCTCATTACTACCGTCATCTTTTATTTCCAGATTAACTGTTCCACACCCAGCGTATTCGAAATAATTTCGCACTAATATTTTATCATTTTTCTTGATATATCTTGTCTTGAGATGATCTGATTTGGGATAATACGTACTATATATTTGTTTGATGCCATCATTTTCAAAGCAAATTTGGTCATGGGAGGTATAGGAAAGGAATTTAGAATATACATCGAAATTCCCCATTCCCGTCAAGTCGCCGGATGTTTTTTCTTCAATGGGATTTCCTCGTTCATCATATTCGTATTCTTTGATGAGAAGGGGGGTTTTTCCAGCATCAAAAAGAGTCCGTTTTTTCAAGAAAGTGTACTCAAAAGTATCCTTAACACCCCAAACGAATCTTTCACTGCGATATAACGAACCATTTTGACAATAGCTATCTATTGCTTTCAGCCTCTGTTCGGGTGAAAATGCATAAGTAGTTTTGTAAATAGTCTATAAGGCATCAACGGTCCCTTGAAATGTGAGTGAATCTAATCGATGTTTGCATTTAAATCAACAGGAATGGTGATCTTTTTCGTCGTTTCGGTAATATCAGTTTGAGTGACAGAAAAAGTAACTTTAAGGTATATATAAGCAACTATTCTCTGGCTATTTTTACTACGCCTTCAGCGTAGGAAAAATGGGACGAAAACCTCTGGGAGATTTAAAGAGAAAATTTGATGCATTTAAAGAAGGTCACGCACTATTCATGCTTCTCAACCAGAGATGTAAGGGAATGTATTGAATGGTGAAGGACTTGATATTTTCTTCATCTTCGTATGTGGAAGTTAGAATTGTTCCCTTTTTTAGTCCTAGTCTTCCTAGACATTCTATTAGAGCAGAGACTTCTCTTTCCTTGGTGTCTGGTTGATCCAATTTGGAATAGGCCACCTGAATCGCTTCAACGGGCCTTCCCAATTCTGTAATCACAAAATCGACCTCATTTTGCTCCTTAAAATAATAAATCTGTTTGCCTCTTCTCCGCAATTCAATATATACAATATTCTCAGCAAGCCTGCCCCAGTCTTCCCTCTCAGACACTAAAGAAACCGTCCTTAAACCAGAATCAATCACATATACTTTTTTCGGATCGCGCGCCTGCACTTTCAGATTAGGATGATACCGACCCATTTCAAATACCAAAAACGCTTGCTCTAGATATTTTGTCAAGGCAGATACAAACTCAATGGAGAATCCAAAGGCCTTGCGCAAAGAATTATAAGAATGCAGACAACTCAAACCTGTTAAATACCATGTCACAATTTGATTCAATCCATGTTGATTCTTGATAGAATGCCGTGAAACAACATCCCGAAGAACAATATCGCTTAAATATTGTTTGAGCAACATAATACGTTCACTTTCATCTTTAATGAGGGCTAACTTGGGAAATCCACCCCAACGCATATAATTGTCCAATTCACGAATCCATGCTCCTTCGGAAGAAGGTTTAATATTTATAAAAGACAAATACTCAGAAAAAGAAAGTGGCCATATTGTATGCTCGATTACTCTTCCACTTATCGCAGTGGCAATTTCGGAACTCAAAAGTTGCGAAGAAGAACCTGTGACAATGACCTGATATTGGCCAATATCGATTGCCTTTCTAACCCAACGTTCCCACCCCATAACATTTTGAACTTCATCTAAAATAATCAGTGTTGGTGCTTTGCCCGTCTCTTCTTCAAAAAGAGTGATAAGAATATCAATGGATTCAACATTGACTCCAGAAAAAAAGATTGGGTCCTCAAAGTTAAAATAAAATGTTGACTCTACCTTTTTAAGTTCTTTTGCAATTTGTATGGCTGTGGATGTCTTGCCTGAACGGCGCACTCCTGTTAAAGCAAGACAAAGATCATGTTTAAAAGTTGGAATTTTCTGCCTAGGGACTAATTCCAAGGAAAATTTCTTGAACCAGCTCGTCCAATCTAAAACAGCTTTCTTTAAATCACCTCGTGTACTCATAACCTAATATTAATCGGTTTACCGATTAAATATCAAGGATATTAATCGGTTTACCGATTAATTATCTTAGAAAATTGTGAAACTGCCAGGGGTCGGAGGCGTCAACTTTACTGCCGTTAAAGGAGGCAAAGAGATCATTTGGCGTAGATATTGGATCCCAATTCGACTGCTGCGAATGAAAAGTTCCCAAATAAGGAAGAGCAATATCCAAAACTTCTTTCCATGGAAGATCATCCGGCACCATATAACCCCTATTCGGGTTATTAATCAGCCACATAAACGCCGATACCACACCCGCTGCCACTTGAACTGTTGTCGCACTTTGACCCGATATTATCGAACGCGCCTCATCAATCGATAAAATAGATCCCGTCCACCAACTGCGGAAATCATGACCCATCAACAAAACTCCAAGCTCTTCCCTGCCAGAAATAATCTCATTATTCATAATACGACGCTTCGGCGGCATGCGCCACTCACGCATTTCTAAGTCATAAACACTATTAATCGCTGCATCTGTTGGACAATACGAATAATGCACTGTAGGTCTGTATACAGTTTTTCCATCTTTCCACACAGTCAAATGATCGCTCATGGTAAACGATTCACCATGACGGACAACCATACCTGTGATCGGACCACTGGGCACCCATGAACGGACATGAGTCTTCATCCCGGGACGTGCTAGGCAAATTTGATTGCATGGACCATCACCTTTATGCACAAATGCCCCGTGCGGCAGGGTCTTCTCATGCGTCCCCCACCCCATTTCAGCAGGAGCAACACCCTCTTCATAAAATCCCTCAACACTCCAGGTGTTGACAAACTCATCTATCGCCTTCGGTTGATTTGTAATTTGAGTATCTCTTTCTGCAATATGAACAACTTTTGTTCCTGTCAACATCGCAAGGGTTGGGAAATTTTCATGATCTAAGGCAGTCTCCAAAGAAGTACGTCGCTCTTGTTCTAGGCTTGCTTCATTTAGTAACTTCTCGGAAATTTCCTTTAAGGCATATTTGACAAAATGGGAAACCAATCCAGGATTCGCTCCGTGTTCAACAATAGCTGTTGGGCCTTTATTATGACCCCAACGATTTACCATCTTACGTAAATCCATATGACGTGGATATAATGTTCGATCCAATGGATGTTTCGAAGCAGCATCTTTGTAAGGATCCCAAAGTTCAACAGAGGTATTCAAGTAGGAAACACCATGATGATGGCACCAATCAATAATTAATGCAGTATCGATATTCCAGGCCAAATCGAGAAGAATATCACCTGCTTTGAGTCTAGAAGATAGAACATCTTTAATATTCTCGGGTGTTATCTTTAGGATCTCATATTTTATCCCTTTTTTAATTTCTTCAGCAATTCTGGCGCGATTATCAACCATATCCAATATAGTGATATGTTTGGGATCAATCCCGTGATCTCGAATGAGTAATGGAATAGAACATTGCGTGATTGAACCACACCCTAGAACGAGAATATTGCCTTTGAATATCGTGCTTTTCATGATAGGTCTCCGTATTTTCAACAACATATATCACTATTATTTATTGGATAAAAGGAAAATTCCGTATAATCAGCATTTCAAGGAGAAAGAACGATGGTCGAACAACCAAAACATTTTCATGGAAAAGAGGCAATTGAACATGTAGCTGAAGCACATGCGCAAGGAATACTGTCCTCGGCAGAGATTCATGGGACCGAAATTCCGGGACATATTTCCGCTGCCGCTGATGCCGCCCGAGAAACAGCAATTATCCTCACGATGTTGTGGATTCTTTTGGCCAAATTTCATGTCATCAACACATACATTGCCTCAACTCTGACTATGTTTTCGATTGGATGGCTTTTCTGGAAAGGGTGCCGCAGCGCATGGCTGGGATGGTCTAGACTTGAACGGATGCATCGGGTCGTTGAACAGGAGCGTTGGGAAATCCAACATCACCGTGGACAGGAACGTGCAGAACTTAAAGAACTGTATGCTGCAAAAGGACTCACAGGGAAGCTTTTAGATGATGTCATTGATGTGCTTATGGCCGATGAAGAAAGACTCCTTAATGTAATGGTTGTGGAGGAACTTTGCCTCTCTCTGGAATCCCATGAACACCCACTCAAACAGTCCTTTGGAGCATTAATCGGGGTTTCTTTGACTTCACTTGCAATCATTCTATCTTTACTTTGGCTGCCCGCCTTCGGTGTGTGGATTGGCGCAATAGTTACCATGGCTATTTCGGCCTACTATTCAGCTACCTATGAGGGAAATAAACGAATTCCAGCAATCGTTTGGAATCTTGGATTCTTAGGTCTCTCTGCTGGTTCCCTGTTTTTCTTATTGGAGTACGTCAAGTAATCATTTTATGGAACAAACTAGAACCCAACCAATACTTTTTGAAGAATTTTTCGAGCAGGGCCTTCCTGAAACTATCAGCCCATTCCTGACTCCTGAGTCTCGCAAATATGGCGCAGATCTCACACTGAAATCGTCGTTAATTGCTGGAGCTCTACTCCTGCTTTGTTTCATCCTTTCATTCATTCCTGAGATGGTTCCACTTTCTAGATTTTTATTAATTGGCGTCTATTTTTTAGCAGGCATTCCTTCGTTGATTGAATCAATTGAAGACCTTCTTAATTTTGTGGTCAATATCGACATCCTCATGACCCTTGCAGCATTTTCCTCTGTTTTCATCGGCAGCGGAATGGAGGGAGGGCTTTTGCTAGTCCTTTTTGCTTTTTCCGGTGCGATGGAAGATGCAGTACGATCAAAAGCAAAAAGCTCAATAAGCAGCCTCCACAAGCTATCCCCCACAACAGCAAGCGTTGTTCAACCTGATGGAAGCTTAGTAGAACGTTCCATTAAAGAGATCTCTGTTGGAATGCCAATTCTAGTAAAATCAGGTCAAGTTGTCCCTTTAGACGGCATTGTAATCCATGGAACAACCTCAGTTAACCTCGTCCACCTCACAGGAGAAAACTACCCCGTCACAAAAACTGTGCATGATGAAGTAGCTGCAGGAGCCATGAACCTCGAAGGAGCAATCACTCTACAGATCACCCGAACTAGCGCTGATTCTACCCTAGCAAGAATCATACAGCTCGTAACTCAAGCCCAAGAAGCTCGACCCAAGCTGCAGCAATGGTTTGATAGTGTCAGTAGAGGCTATGCCATTACAATCATTTTGCTTGCGGGTCTTTTTGCAACATCGCTCCCTTTTTTCCTCGATATCCCTTATTTGGGTCATGGAGGTTCAGTCTACCGAAGCCTTGCTTTTCTAATTGCCGCCTCTCCTTGCGCGCTGATTATTGCCATTCCAATTGCATACCTCAGCGCTGTCAGCGTTTGTGCCCGCCGAGGCATTCTTCTGAAAGGGGCTATCGTACTTGACGCCCTGGCGAGTTGCCAAGCGATGATTTTCGACAAGACTGGAACGCTTACCACCGGTGACCTCACATGCATAGGCTTGGAAGGGCCTGGAGAATTCAAAATGCAGGCGCTTGCAATAGCCTATTCACTAGAAAAAAATGCCGTACACCCCATTGCTAAGGCAATTTTGGCCTATGCTCAAACAAAAAAGGTTCTTCCAGCTTCGCTAAAAGCTTTTAAATCCATTCCTGGATATGGGCTTGAAGGAAAAGCAGAATTTAATGAAGTAGAAAGCCAAGTTTATATTGGAAATCCCGAGTATGTTTTGGATAAACTTCCTGAGAAGCAAAATGCAATTCTAAAAATCAGAACGGAAGAAATTAGAAAAAATGGGGAGTTACTCGCCGTTCTCATCATTGATACCTATGTATTTATTTTTAGGTTTACAGATACTCTACGACCCAAAATGAAAGAAACTCTTGCCAGCTTGAAAACTCATTGGAATATGGATATTGTGATGCTCACTGGAGATCACGAAAGAAGCGCACATCGAACAGCAGAAGAGGTCGGAGTGACCACATACCGCGCAGACCTGCGTCCTGAGGACAAATTAGAATACATTAGTGAATTATCACACAAGATGAAAGTCGCCATGGTTGGCGACGGCATAAATGATGCCCCTGCCCTTGCACGTGCCACTGTCGGAATATGCATGGGAAAAGTAGGTACGACCGCTGCAATGGATGCTTCGGAAATCGTGCTGCTGCATGATAATGTTGAACTTCTCGATTGGCTTGTTGGTAAATCAAAACAGACCCAAAGAATTGTGCGACAAAATTTGATTCTTGCCACTGCAGCCATAATATTTGCGAGTTCCCCAGCCCTAGCGGGTATTGTCCCACTATGGCTTGCAGTCATCATGCACGAAGGAGGCACCGTCCTCGTAGGCCTGAACGCCCTCAGGCTCCTAAAAGAGTAGAGAAAAGTTTCCTAAGCAATATTTCATATCACAAAACTATAAAATAGTTTTGTGATATGTTGTTTGGGAGGTGCCTTAGCATTCCATACTCAAGAACAATTGTATTTTTTAATGTGTCTATGTTATGGTTGGTATATGCGGTTAACAAAAATGGAAATAAAAGCTATAAAGGACACGATTGCTAGATTTGATACCGAAGCGAAGGTGTATTTATATGGATCAAGAGTAGATGACATGAAACGAGGTGGTGATATCGATCTTCTCATTATTTCATCAAACATCACAGAAATAAATCGACGAGAATTAAAACTAAATCTATTTGATCAAATTGGCGAGCAAAAGATTGATATTGTCATTGCCTCGGATACAACACCACCCTTTGTACAAATCGCCCTTGAAAATGGAGTGCTCCTGTGAATAAACGAAATCATGTAAAAAATCTAATAGACACGCTAGATCAGCTAAATCAAGCAAAAAAACATTTAGAAATTTCCTATAAGCGATGTCAAAAATTTGGATTGGAAAGCCCGCAAACTGAAGAAAACCTCATTGAATTTGAAGCACTTATCAGTCGTTTTGCAAGATTAGTCGACATGCTCATTCACAAAGTGTTTCGATCAATCGATGCTGTCGAACTAATAGACGGTGGTACTTTAATTGATGTAATCAATCGTGCAGAAAAAAGAGGATTAATTGATTCGGCTAGTGAAATACGAGTATTGAAAGATATCCGTAATGACATAGCCCATGAATACCTGACAGAAAAATTAACAACCCTACATACAGAAGTTTATAAATCAGTTCCAAAAATTTTAGATACGGTAAAGAAAACCAAAGAATACGCGGAAAAATACACAAAGTTGTAAGGAAAAACCTATGGAAAGCTCAACTAGATCAAGCATACCAGCAACTCAACTTGAATTAGCGATTCAAAATGAATCACGCAAATTCAAAGAATTCTATACTTGGCTCGAACGGTCTATGCCTCCCCTGTTCTTTGAAGAAGTCAGCGACGAAAATATCATGCTAATTGCCCACAACCTGATCGGATTCCCCCTCCAAGACTTCTTTTCTACCATCAACCTCAAAAGGGCTGCTCTTGTCATGTGCCTCGACAGTGCTGACGCCGACCTCCGTGTCCTCCAAAATTACGAGATGTACGGAATTAAAAACTATCAAGCCTATGTCTCCGACACCCCCCCTCCTTTCCCCGGAATCAAGGTAAACCTCCGAATCTCCCAAATTCTTTTCACTGATCTCATTGAATGCGTCGAAGCTCCCTTCCCAACCGAATCCAAAGAAGAACTACGCGCCCTCGTAAAACAGCGCAATCCAGAGGTCACTGACGAACAATTTGACAAAATCATTGCAAGCATGAGCATCGCTTTTCTACGGTCCATTCCGGTCGATCGCCTCATTCTCTCTTTGGATATGTATTTCAGAGCCCAAACTCGTGACAACTGTCAATATGAAATCAGATACGATGAAGATTGGAAAGAAAAAGGAATTTCTTCCCTGCAAATCGTCCTTGCCTGGAAAAATACTCCCAAACACCACTTTCTATATAGAATGGCAACAGTGATTCATCGCAATGGACTGATGATGCAAAGAGTGAATGCGACTTACATTAATCCTTACAGCAAAGACAGCATCCTAGTGATGTCCCTAGGGCTTCATGGCATCAATGGAGAAGCTGCTTGGGATGTAGCAAATATCACCGACTTCATACGAGAACTTGCTACTATTAAATATTTTGCAAGCTTTGATAGAATCAATCACGAGCTTATAGAAACCTGTGCAGTCCCTGGAAGATATGGAAACTTCCTCCGCGCAATGGTTAACTTCGTCCACCAGAACCTCGTCAACATCAATCCAAATCTCTACACTGTCGAAAAAATCGAACAAGATTTGTGTAGACACCCCGAACTCTCTTTACTCATCTGCGAAGCTTTCCAATATAAATTTGACCCTGATCAATACAATGAAGAAAAATATCGCGAAATCTGCGATAAATGCCTAAATGACATCAATAACCTTGACACAGGACATGCAGAAAATGACGAACGTCGCAAAAATGTTTTAACTCAAGGGATAAACTTAGTCCGATATGCACTGAAAACAAATTATTTTCGACTCAATTATACAGCAATCAGCTTCCGGCTCGACCCCAAATTCCTGGATGAAATTCCCTTCGATAGAAGAACCAAATTTCCTGAACTTCCCTATGGCATATTTTTCTTCAAAGGGATGCACTTCTTCGGATACCACATCCGCTTTAAAGACCTAGCTAGAGGAGGCCTCAGAACGGTCTATCCTAAGCAAGCCGAACACATTGTCTCCGAAGCAGTAAATGTCTTCACAGAATGCTATAATCTAGCCCTGACCCAGCACAACAAAAACAAAGACATCCCCGAAGGTGGGGCAAAAGGAATTATTTTCCTTCGGCCCTTTGACCGACTAGAATCTGAAGCACTTATTCTCCAAAAAGAAATGGAAGAAATCCACTTTCCAAAAGAAGAGTTAAAGAAAAAACTGGACAACTTTCGGCTTGAACAGACAAGTGAGTTCCTATATCAAGCTCAAAGAGCCTATGTCGAAAGCCTTATCACCATCGTCAATTGCAACACAGATGGCACTATCCGAGCCAAACACATCATCGACTACTGGAAGAGGCCTGAGTATCTATACCTTGGACCCGATGAGAATATGCATGACTCCATGATCACCTGGATAGCAAATTTTGCCCAAAGATATGGCTACAAACCCGGAAGCGCATTTGTCTCAGGAAAACCCTCAGTGGGCATCAATCACAAACAATATGGCGTCACCTCACTTGGCATTAATGTTTATGTCGAAAAACTCCTCAACCAACTCGGAATCAACCCTATCAAAGACATTTTTACAGTAAAAATGTCCGGGGGACCCGATGGTGATGTCGCCGGCAACCAAATCTGCAATCTCCAAAAATACTACCCTAAAACTGCTAAGCTGATTGCCCTGACCGATATCTCAGGAACCATCTATGATCCCGAGGGGCTTGATCTTGATATATTGGTTGAATTATTTCATAAGGAGCGTTCCATCCGATTTTATCCTCCTGAAAAACTTCACGACACAGGATTCCTCGTCGATCGCTCAACACGCAGGCAGCATACGACATACTCCCAACAGACCCTTTGCTGGAAGAAAGAGAATGGAAAGCTAGCCGAAGGGTGGCTCACTGGTAGTGAAATGAACCATCTGTATCGAAATAATGTACATCATATCTTTGCTGATATTTTTATCCCCGGGGGAGGCCGTCCACGAACTCTGGATTCCCAAAATGTTGCAGAATATCTCACAAAGACGGGAACCCCCACCTCAAAATGCATCGTAGAAGGAGCAAACTTATATCTCACTCCCCAAGCGCGCAGATTTCTCGAAGAAAAAGGATGCCTTATCATCAAGGATAGCTCTGCAAACAAGACCGGAGTGGTTTGCTCTTCATTTGAAGTGCTCTGCAGCCTTACTTTAAGCGATGAAGTATTTTTGCAGCACAAAGAAGTACTTGTGAATGAAATTAAGGATAGGCTTGAGGAGTGTGCCTCGAATGAAGCAAACTTATTATTAAGGACCCTCAATGAACGTGGGGGCTATCTCACAGATATTTCAGAAGAAATTTCGAATAGAATTAATCAATTTACCTACCAGTTGCTTGACCACCTTGAAACCATTGAGTTAAATGAAGCATTGATGAAACATTTCCTAAGCTACTGTTTACCAACACTCAGAAAAAAATTTGAGAAAGACCTCATTCACAATATTCCAGATCATCACAAAAAGGCGATTATTGCCTGCCACATTGCAGCCCAACTCGTCTATCGACGAGGACTCACCTGGACCCCCACCATCATCGATGTCCTCCCAGTCCTTCTTTCGGGTGCGATCTAGCAAATCGTTGAGACTGATACCTTGTTAACCTCCCTGCAAAAGGAAAACAGGATATGCAGGATCGCAAGCGGCAGGATATGAAGGATTTTAGGAAGATGATCCTTCATATCTTGCCGCTTGCGATCCTGCATATCCTGTTTTCCTTTTGCAGGGAGGTTAACAAAGTATCAATGTCTTTGTGGTAAAAGATATTTTAGATTAATGCATATGACTTGTGAACCTGCCGCAAACAACATTGGCCCAGTCCTCTGAGAACTTTTTGAGTGCCGCTAAAGTTGGGCCATAGTCTTGAATGAATTCAGCAAAAATGTCGTCTGAAAGAGTCATAGCGGAAATACCGATCTCTACACACGTTATGGCTGTATTTATCTCTCGTATCCCTGCGCCCATAATTTTTCCGCTAAATCCATACTGTAATTTCAGGGCTTCCATACTAGCTAACACTTCAGAAGGATTTTTCGATGTATCTGCAATCCTCCCCAAATATGGCGCCAAATAATTTGCACCAGCCTTAAAAGCCAAAAGTGCTTGTCGCACCTCAAAAATGGCGGTACCTAACGTAGGAATCCCCTCTTTACTCAGTGCATGAATGGCACGAATGCCATTTTGAGTCACTGGTATCTTCACCAAAATTCTCGGCGATAATGCTGCAAATATTCTAGCCTGCTCATACATGCCCTTGGCATCGTCTGCAAGGACTTGAACAGCTACCCATCCCGACTGGACCTCAAGCAAACTTCGTATTAACTCTTCTGGTTCCATAGATGCCGATGACACAATTGACGGATTCGTCGTTACCCCCTGCAAAATTCCCAAATCCGCTACCGACGCCACATAATCCACATTAGCTGTATCCAACCACAATTCCATAACACCTCCAATTGAACTCTCAATACTACCTCATGCATGAAAAAATGGCAAGCATTGACATTTGACAAAATATGCTATAGATGCTTAGTATCACCATTAAAATATGGAGTCGTGATGATAAAAATTATTCTTTGCATCCTTTTTTGCACAAGCCTAAGTGCCGAATCAAAATATCCCGTCGATGTTTCTCATGTCATCGCCGACATAAAATTCAGTCAGGAAAACGGAGTAAAAATCTGTGAAATCCAACATGGCATCCTATCAGCTTTTAGAGGAGATGCCTTTGCAAATGGTAATGACGGAGTTATTTCCCCTGAATTTGTAAATTTTTTCGCCCAGATTCCTGTTCCAAAATGGACCATGCCAAGGCAAATTGCCTATAAAAAGTTAGCGGGAATGCTTCAAGATTCACCCGATTGGAATACAAGAAATTCCATGGATGCAATTCTTACCGACCCCGATTTTTATCCATCCTCTCAAATACTTCCAACGGACCCAAGCAGCATAGATTCATACTACGGAATGGTGTATGTTCAATCGCCTGTAGTGAGAAATTATGATCAATTTCGTCAAAAATTTCCCGGCATCATAATCATTGACGCCGCCACTCATCCCTATTGGATCGATAAGTACAAAATGAGCCTTCTTTTTAAAAACCATCCAGTCCTGGCAGCCATAAAACCGGAATGGCAACTTTACCCTAAACAGTACACTGAAACTCTAGCTCTACAAATTCAACATGATATTCCAAGCGACTTCTTCGTCATCAAACCACGCAGTAGCTGTGTAGGCAATGGTGTAATCATTGTATCTAAAGAAGAGCTCGATAGCACATTGCAATTCATCTTAAATAGATCTCCCGAATTGCAATACCATCACGACAATTCGTACAATTATTGGTTCCAAGACCCGCACCACACATTTCTTGTTGAAAAATACTACCACTCAGACAACATCCAAGTGCCACATTTTGAGAATAATACCTATGAACCCACGATACGGGTCGCTTTCATCATGAAATACGACAAAGGAACCATCAGTCACCACTATTTAGGGGCTTATTACACAGTCCCATTCAAATCCATTGATGAAGAAGGGACCCTCAACGAAAGAAAAAAGGCCTATTGCAAACCCCCTCATTATTATCGCGTCTCCGATGAAGTGCTCAATCAAGTGCTGCAACAGTTGGATATAGCAATTCCACTTCTCTATAAGGAAATGCTACGGGGTTAGGAAACACTTTTTAGCTTCACATTTCCAATGCCTTTGAGATATTGTAAAGAGTGAGGTATCGCTATGACTACAGGAAAAAAAATAGTAAGACATAGACCAAATAGATTGTCCGTAGCTCTGAAAAGCAAGCCAAAAGAAATCTTATCCTTCGACACGGATTTTTTTGGTTGGACACAGGACCAAGCAATTCTATTAAAAAAGGGAGAATTTAATAAATTGGATATAAATCATTTGGTTGAGGAGATAGAAGCATTGGGCAATTCAGAACAAAGAGTATTAGAAAGTTATTTGGTCATTCTCCTCATGCATCTATTAAAAATCAAATACCAACCTGCGAAACACACCAAATCTTGGGATAACTCAGTTAAAAATGCACAGTTCCGTGCCGAAAAATTGCTGAAAAAAAATCCAAGCCTGAAAAGCTACTTACCAGAAATTTTTAAAGATGCCTACTACCTCGCTCGATTGGATGCTGCCTCCGAAACAGGTCTAGACGAAAAAGACTTTCCCAATAAATGTCCTTGGATTCCAAAAGAATTTTTCCCATTCATTGTCAAGAAACTGTAGAATCATGAGCCTTCTTGACTTTAAGGAGAAAAATCAAAACAGCCAGCACAGCAGTTATGCCAGCGCTAACAGGTGATAACCAACCCAGGGCTACAACAATAACAATGAAAGCAGTGTCCACAACCAAATCGCTGCATGCACGCAACTGCAAGATCGAAAACTTTGTCAGAGTATATTTTGCTCCAAGAGCTGAGATTAGTTCGGCAAAAGCAAACTTTAGCACCTCATCGATAGCCGAAAAGATACCCACTTTAAATGGATTAACATTTTTATAAGCAAAGATTAATCCGCGAGCATAACCCAGCGAAGCTCTAACCCCGACATCGCCAGCAAAATCCAAAACTTTACCAATCGCGATCACAGAGCAACTCATGCAAATGACTCCAAGTCTGGTGGAAGTTTGGCCTCAAATGTCATAAGAACTCCAGTGATTGGATGATTAAGCTTAATGACTTTCGCATGAAGCAATTGCCGTCCAACATTGCATTTTTGATTCCACGAAGCAATACCATAAACCGGATCCCCTAAAACAGGATAACCAATGCTCTTCATATGCACCCTAATCTGATGTGTTCTTCCAGTTGCCAATATCACTTTCACCAAGCTTACTTTACCATCGAATCTTACTGTTTCTATAATTGTTTTGGAAGGTTTTCCATCTTCTCGTACAATCATTTTTTTTCGTTCAACCGGATGCCTTCCTATAGGAGCATTGATTTCGCGATTTCCAGGATTCCCCACACAAACAGCAAGATATTCTTTATAGATTTCTCGACCCGCAAACATCTCTATCAAACGCTGCTGAGCTTGCGTGTTTTTTGCAGCTATAAGAATGCCAGAGGTGTCTTTGTCAAGACGATGCACAATTCCCGGCCTCATGGAGCCCGTAGCATCTATTTCCTTGCAATGATAAAGAAGGGCATTGACAAAAGTACCAGTCCAATTGCCAGGTGCCGGATGGACCACCATCCCAGGTGGTTTATTAATGACAAGAATATCATTATCTTCATAAATAATATCCAAAGCAATAGGTTCGGGAGTTACATCAATCTCAGGAGTTAGTGTAAAAAAAACCTCAACTTCATCACCCGCTACTGGTCTGACCCTTTTTTTTATAGCTTTTCCATTAAGCAAAACTTTATGCCCTTCAATGAGATATTGAAAGTAAGTCCGCGAACGGACCTCTTTATGACGATCAGCCAGAATTTTATCCAGCCGCTCCCCCGCTTCTTCCTCGGTAATAATAATAGTATCGGATTCATCGGGTTGCATCTGTAAACTCTGGTATGGGGAAGAGGGTAAGAGGGATTTCTTCGTAGCGATAATCTTTTACCAAAATCTTTAAGATACTATAAATGAATGATTCTTTTAGATCAATTTCAGAAATTTTAGCCAATTTATCCATTTCCACACCAAAATAACGCATTCCACCATGGCTCACTTCACGCAAATAATCGCCCCTCGACTGGATAAATTGATCAATTAATCTTTGATTGGATTTTAACAACTCTTTCTCATAGATCGGATCTATGGGGAACCCCAAAAATAGCCTGTAATCTGTTATCATTAGGTCACGAATTCTCGTTATCTCTTCTACGATCTTCTTCCATTTGCTGCTTCAGACGAGCTTGCTGATTGGACCAATCATTAATTATATTCTGGGCAATACCCTGCATAATTGCATTCCAGACTTCCGGAGCCTTCTTCTTTAGTTCCCCTAAACTACTTACAGTACTATTCATGTCAAATGAACCCGCAGTACCACCGGGCGTACTTGAAGTGGAACTAGGGGTATTAGCCGCAGCAGCGGCCGCAGTGGTAGCGCTTACAGAAGCCGGAACATTGTCTTGTTGCATAAATAAAGCCTCCCGGGCCTAGACCCTCTAACGCTTATTATACCACAATGCATGTTATTTAGCAAGTCATCCAGGCCTTAATCATACCTTAATCAATAGGATTTGATGGTATCGGATTATCAGGAATTGGAGCTTCCTGCAAAGGCTGTGCAGGCTGAGGGTTAGCCTCTATAGGGTGACCCTCTTGAAAATAATTCCGATTTTTCTCAGGATTTTGGGGGGCGACTTTCTTATAATACTCAACTTCCGACTGTGTTTCCGGTTGACCAAACTGTTTATATCGTTCCCGTTCCATTTTCTGCTCCATCTCATCCTGTTTATTAAACCCAGTAGGTGAATTTGGGGGGGGAGGAGGCTCATCTTGAGCGCTCAAAGAGCCAATCACGAATGCTGAAGCCAAAAAAAGATAGGTTTTCATAAAGATTTCTCCTGTTAATTGAGATATATCCAAATTTATCATTTTCTGTCTAGACTTGAATTGACAAATCGGTTAACATACCACCCTATAAGCAAACATTATTATCAAAAAATTAAGGGCAAATATCATGAAAATTGAATTTACAAAAGATCAATATGAAAATCTTCTAAAAATGGCCTATCTAGGCAATTGGATGATCAACGCATTCCGTGAGGAAAACGAAACAACTCCCGAGTACGAACAGCTCGAAGAATACCTACTTAAACATGCGAAAGATTTCGACCTAGAACATTTGGCCATTGAAGATTCAGGCAACTTCTTCCCATCAGCTGACCTAGAAGCCGATGAAGAAATGGATACATATATGGATGAGTACAAAGACGAAGTATTCTGGGAGCAACTCGCTTACAGACTCTCTCTTAAAGACCTACTAAACAAATTCGGCGAAGAAGAACTAAACGACATGGAGCCCGAAAAAAGATTCCTTCTTATCAGCAACCTCGAAGAGCAATACAATGAAGAATTGTACCGCACTGGCCTAGAAAACGTCTCCATCAAAGACTTCGAACCAAGCTTCGAAGAAGCAGTTTAAGCCACAAAATTGCTCCCTAGACAATAAATCCCTTAGGGTTTATTGTCTGGATCATGTTTAAGACAAGAATTACTGACCTCTTTGGCATCAAATATCCCATCATCCAGGGTGGCCTCATGTGGCTTGCAAGAGCAGAACTTGCCGCTGCTGTCGCTGAAGCCGGTGGAATCGGATTCATGACAGCCCTCACCCACCCCAATGCCGAGGCACTTCGAGCTGAAATCAAAAAACTCAGAACCCTCACTGACAAACCCTTTGGAGTCAATCTCACCTTCCTCCCATCCCTACGACAACCCGATTATCCTGCCTACATCAAAGTCTGCATCGAAGAAGGGGTAAAATTTATCGAGACTGCCGGTAGAAATCCCGAACCCGTACTCCCCCCGCTTAAGGCCGCAGGCATCAAAGTCATCCACAAGTGCACCAGCGTCAGACACGCCATTAAAGCTCAAGCTATAGGTTGCGATGCCGTCAGCATCGACGGCTTTGAGTGTGCCGGACATCCAGGAGAAGATGACGTAACATCCCTGATCCTCATTCCCCGCACAAGAGACGCAATAGACATTCCAATTATTTCCTCAGGAGGCTTTGGCGATGGACGCGGCCTTGTTGCTGCTCTAGCACTAGGAGCCGATGCCATGAATATGGGAACGAGATTTGTAGCCACCAAAGAATGTCCTGCTCACGAAAATGTGAAACTAGCCATCAAGGGAGCCAAAGAAACCGACACTTGCCTTATCATGCGCAGCCTAAAAAATAGCGAACGTGTTCTAAAAAGTAAGAATGCCGAAAAAGTACTTGAGATCGAGTCCACAGGCCATGCAACAATCGATGACATCAGGCCCTATGTAGCTGGTATGGAAGGGGTCAAAATGTATACAGGGGGTGAAATGGAAAAAGGAGTCCTTTCCATAGGACAGGTCATTGGATTAATTAATGACATACCCACAGTGGCCGAATTGATTCAGCGCATCATCTCTGATGCGACTGAGATTATTCAAACCAAACTCCCGAGAATTATTATCCGTTAACACCATTAGCTGGAGCTGGATTAACTTTTTCAAGAATATACAGACGACCATAAGTAGCCATCACATCGTTAGCAGATGCTAAATTTTTATTTGCCGTTGGATGCATATCGTCTATAGATTTCCAACTACCACCTATTTTTGCATTAGCTACATAGTGACCACCACCATTGCCAACATGACCTCCAGCTATACCAACAACTTTATATTGAACAGGAGCACCAGCGATGGGTAATGTAACAATATCATTTGCTGGCAGTACCACCCTTAGATAGTTAGTTACACCATAGTCATTGACCCTTGGTAAAGGAATAAATAGTAGTGGTGGCGCCACTCCTGTCAATTCAATCTTATCATCGTACTTATTAGCACCATTAATTTGGTTATTGAATGCAGCTTTTGTTAGCCCCCATGGTAGCTTAGCATTTTTCTTTTTAGGATCGTACTTTTTGTATTCTTCAGGATCTAAGTTTACGCTTCTAAGGGCAGCATCGGAAACATCATCCTTTTTGCCTTTAGTTTTTTCAGCTAGCGTATATTTTTTTAATTCACCGGGTTTTTGTTTAAAAAATTCAGTCAAAACATGTTGGAAGGAAATACTGTTTTGTTCATTGATTATATCTGTCCATTCTTTAACTTTATTTGCCCTTCTCAATGGTAAAACTATACCCGCCTCAGCTGCAATATCACGCTCCAACAGAGCATCCTGATCAAAACTTGCCTGTGCTATCTGAGCTGCTTCCATTTGCTGTGAATTCAAGGTTAACAGCTTAACCACCGGCATATTGACCGGAGGAAGCATTGGCTGATCCAGCATTTCTTCTTGTCTATCCACATAACCATTTGCAAATGTTCTAGTTACAACTTGTTTAATACCATAATTCCCTGAAATATTGAGCTGACTAAAAATAATTTTTAAGAAGTCTGCAACATCTTGCTGCTTATACACATCACCACCCAATGTACCAATTTGATCCTCTGGCAAGTTTTGGATAGATGAAAGAATCCGATCACGCAAGATGTTAATATCCTTGGAACCAAGTCCCGCCTCTAGGCCTATGTGGTAGTATTTAAGGGCCGTGGCAACTGAATTTTGAAATCCAGGATCAGAAGCCTTCAAATGATTAATAAATTCTTTTGAAGCAAATAGTATTTGTAAAAGTGAATCTGCATAACAAGACATTCTTTTATTGCACAAAAGTGCTGGCTTATTTAGCGCAACAATACCTCCAAGTCTTGCGATTAAGGGGTCTAATTGTGGTTTAAGAGCTGGATTTTCTGCTATAATGCGAAGTATTTGAAACTTAATTTTTGTTTTAATCACTGCAAAATTCTTATCATACCCTTCGAATACTTTTGCAATGAATACATCAACCAATTGCGTCCACTTTGCAGGATCTGTTTCTGTTTTAAGTGTTTCATTTAGCATTTTATTTAATTCGTCACTAACAGGAGTAGGTGGCAGCGCCTCAGTCTCTTCTGGGTTACCATAGAATATTCTTCTGAAAAATGCAGCTATGGCTGAAAATACAGATTTAATCCAAGCCACAAAACGTTGACCTACTGTAAGAGGTTTTGCCAATTGCGGTTGAACGGAATTATTGATGACATTTACGGGGTCAAGATGGAGAATTTGCATAACTTCGCTAACCTTTGGTTTTTGAAATCGATCATACTTAGCAATCAATTGCTGATGAGTAGCGATAACCTCTGGTTTTGTAGTTTGCTTATACTTGGGAGCTCTCGGAACATCTATTCCTAATCTAGCAAAATCATTAGCATTGTATGCTCCTAGATCTACGTTTAAAGAACTCATCTTACACACCTCATATTTGTTTTATGCACTAATTCTAACATACAATTGTTAAGAAATTATAAATTTAAATTAATTTTAAGGAAAGGAACGGTAAAGTTTGACCCCCTAAAATTGGAGGTCATACCATGTTTCAGTCCAATGTGCTTTTCAAGGCTTATTCGCACTGTTCAGGGCTTAGAAAAAGAGCTTGGATTACGAAAGTAATCGTAATCATTCAGAAGGCAACTAATTTATTGTTGTTAGCTGAGGGAGAGGGGGCCACGGCTACTTCTTTGGGCCAACGCCCCTCCGGGGGCGGTAAAATAATCATTCGATGCCTGAAAATAATTCACCGTGCCCCTTCGGTCGAGGGGGCCACGGCTACTTCTTTGGGTAATCTCATACTAACCAATAAATATATAAAAATAAATAGAAATAAAGCCCCAAATGGGTTATCTCATTGTAGTAACCAAACCATCAAGGAGGTGTAAACCATGGGGCATAGTTCATATTTAACATATTGTATAGGAAAAGGTAAAGCATATCCTTTCGGATTTAAGTTAGATGCGGTGTTCGCAGCTGAGGAACTTGGCAAAAAACCAGCGGCTAAAAAGTTTAAAATAGCTTTAAATACATTGAAATCTTGGATTAAAGAATTCCAAAAACATGGCAAGCAAGGCCTAATCGATAAGAGAAAGGGACCCAATTTTATTCCACATAAAATTCCTCCTGACGAGGAAGAAAGGATAGTTAGCATTCGCACGATGGCACCTTGTTTTGGCCCTAATAGAATAAAGTTCTACTTCAATGTAAATTGTTCTGTTGGAGCTATTCGTCGGGTTATTCGATCTCATAATCTTACTAAGAAACAAAAGAAAAAGCAGGAGAAAAAAAGAGACTTAAGAGCTGTTAAGGCTAAGCGTGCATCGATGACGTATCTGCAGATGGATGTAAAATACTTAACGGACATTCCTAACTATTGGGAACAGATAAAACCTATGGGATTACCCAGGTTCCAATATACCGTCCGTGATTCTAAGTCAGGAATGCTATTCTTGGGGTATTCTGATGAGCTATCGGAATTAAATGCACGTACGATGATTGATCATATAATAAGCGAAATGAAGCTCGATTTACCCTTTGATATCGAGAAACTTAATGTGCAAACGGATAATGGATCTGAATTTAGCGGTCAAGCAAGGAGAGTAGAAACAGCTCCCTTTGTTCAAATGATTGAAAAGACCCATGGGGCTAATCATAATTACATAAGACCTGGTCATTGTAATGCAAATGCGGATGTTGAATCATCACATCAAACGATTGAAGTTGAATTTTTTGACTTAATAAAGGTTAAGAATCGAGATGACTTCTTCAAAAAGATCGAGTCGTATCGGTTATATTTTAATTTCACGAGGGTGAATTTTTCTAAAGGTAAAAAAACACCGCAACAAATTTGCGCAAGTGATTGGAATATAGATGTTTCTTATAATTTTTCCTTGATAAAAACTGTGGATTTAGATAAAATAAGTACATTCTCGTATCAACGGGGTCAATCTTTACCTGATTTTACCGTTAAATTAATTTTATAAGAACTACATATAAAATCGCAAGGGGAAAATCTTCTGGAGGACTGAGGTCCTGTTTTTCCTATGCTTAAGGCGTCTTGCTCTTTATCTCGTAGGGATTTATTTCAATAATAGCCCACAATTTGCGCTTACAGCGCTACATCATGGGCTATTATTGAAGGCATCCCGATGGGATTGCTTAAAGATGGATCTTTAGGCGGGTTGTTCAGGAATAGGTTCTTCCACCCTTTCAAGAATATATAGATAGCTATGAGTGGACATGTCGTAAGAACCTTTATTATTTTCTCCTAATGCATTAGCGGATGTTAATTTTTCGTCTACTACACCTAGATCATTGGTAAAATGCCATTCACCATCTTTGTCTATTACATTGGCTACATAATGGCCCCCATTGATGGCAGAAACACGACCGCCCGCTACGCCAACAACTCTATATTTAACATTTTCACCACCTACAGGCAATGTAACTTCTTCTCCGTCAGGTATGGTAATCTTTCTTTTATTAAATTCTTCACCACCAGTTGCACCCGGAATAACCCTTCTTAGTGGAATAAACAACACTGGAGGAGCCACACCGCCCAATTGGTTTGTTTCTTTATATTCAACACCATTAATGTGTTCCGTTTTTTCTTGAAAGAATTCATTCAATAAATCTTGAAGAGAAATACTACTTTTTGCATTCAACCTATCTTCCCAATCTTTTTCAACATTACGACCTTGCGCTATAGTACCCAAACCAAGTCTATTCAATTCATTAATTTCATGTTGCTTAACTCCAGCAGCCCCGATTTTTTGATCCACACTTAACTCCAACTTAACTGAAGACCAAGGGAGTATTGGATTGCTCAATGAATCCGTTTTTGAGAAATTATTACCCCCATTTCTTACAATAGTGTGTGTAAGACCAGATACTTCACTAGGGTTTAGTTCACTATAGATTAAGCCTAAGACTTCCGTAATGTCTTGCTGTTGGAAAGGACCCACCTGTATTTTATTGCCAATGCCGGGCACTTCTGCTATGGCATTAAGAATATCATTCCTATAGTTGTTAATGTCGGAAGTTCCACCAATACCTGCTTCTATGGCTTTTGCATAATTTTTCAGGGCTGTAACTACTGCACTTGGAGGGACAGGATCAACAGTTTTCAAGTACGTAACAAATGCTTTTGATGCAAAAAATAATTGCAAAAGAGAATCCATGTAGCAAGAATCTTTATTGTTATTTTTTAACTTTGCAGGTCCGGAGGTATCTAGAACACCTCCTATGCGTTCAATTATTGGATCAAACGCTACTTTCATATCTGGATTATTTGCAATTTGATCCATTAATTCAAGTCTCATTTTTCCCTTAAGGGCTTCAAAATCGTCAATTTGAATGTTTAGTGCTTCAAATTTAATAGGTTGATTAGGCAAACGGGCACGTTGTATTTTCAGATAGTCATTTGATAGCTTTCTGTTGTCGGATTTAAGCTTTGTTTCTTCCTTCTGAATATTTTCCTTTTGTGTTTTCACCCTATTTTTAGCTTTTTGAAGAGCAGTCTCAGCCGCTTTTAATTTTTTTTCGTCTTCTCCTAGCTTCTCTTTTCTACTTGCAATGGCTTCGTCTTTCTCTTCTTGCTCATCTACAGGGACGATCTTTGCCTCATCCGCGGCAATCGAGGCCTTCTCAGTATCTATCTTTTCTTGATCAACCTCTAATTTATCTTCATCCTCTTGGATCTTAGCTTCGCTCGTTTCAATTCTGGCTTTTGATGCCTCAATTCTATCCCTTTCCTTTATGATATTTGATCTAACAGTCTTGATTTGTGCTTTGCGTTCCAATTTGAAAAGATTGTCAATGAATGCATTCCATTCCTTAGGATCTACTTCATTTTCAATAAGTTCATCCAATTGTTCTTTCAGAAGATCAACTTCCTTGCGATCAGTTGATGAAACAGAATTATCATCCTCGTTGTTATCCTTTTTACGATAACCGAATAAACGAGCGATTGCCAAAAATATATTTTCTTTAATCCAGTTCCAAATCCGAGCTCCAAGTGATTTTCTAGGAGCAGCTAGATCTTCCTTGAACTCTTCAAGCGATTTCTTGGCAACAGTCTTAATCTTTTTCTGAGCCTCAGCTCCAGTTTTTGCGCCTGGCACAACTTTTGCTTCTTCAGCAAGTGGCATTGCAAAAGGATTGCCTTTATGATCTCCAGGAGGTTTTTGTTGAATAGGCACACTCATCTTACACCTCTTTTTTACTATTATTTAATATCAGCATAAATAACATGAAATTTAAAATAATCTTACTCAGGTACTGGCTCTTCAACCTTTTCAAGGATATATAGGTAACCGTGTGTTTCCATATTATAAGAACCCATCTTTTTTTGTCCTAAATGATTATCAGAAGTTAATAATTCAGGGGTCGTTATATGTTTTTTTTCATCTTTTTTACTCGAATCATTAGTGAAATACCATTTATCCTTGACTTGTACGTTGGCAACATAGTGGCCGCCTCCCATGCTAGGGCTGCCTCCAGCTATACCTAAGACCTTATATCGGACATTTTTTCCGCCAATCGGCATCGTAACAATCTCATCCGCAGGCAGTACAATCTTTCGATTATTTGTACGCTCCTCTGCTAGGTTAGTATTAGGATTCCTAACAGTGTATTTTCTTTGCAACGGTATAAATAATACCGAGGGAGCAACTCCATTTAGACGATTTTCTGTCGAATAATTCTTAGCTCCTTCCTCTCTTTTTACGCCTCTGTATTCACTACCTTCAGGTAAGCTATTTGCATATTCGAGCGCTGAATTAATAGCTACATCCGACACTTCACTCTTTTGAAGAAATGAATCATCTATAACTTTTTGAAGATCAACAACAGTTATTTGATTATGAGTGGCGGTCCATTCATTAATGATGTTTCTCTTATCGATAGGAGGCAATCTTGCATTCAGACGCTTTTCAGTATCTATGCGATGAGCCTCATCCTCGGCAACCTGTGACTCTTGAGCAAGGAGTTTTTGTTCATCACTTAGGGGCAATATTCCAGGAACTGTGAGAGGATTAAGCGATGGCAGGTGGAATTCAGCTGTATCATCTTTTGTAAATGCATTAGCATACGTCGTTGTGATTATCCCCATAAGACCGGTTTTTTTGGGTTTGATTACAATTTGTTCTCCTTCCTCTACCTTTGCCAAACTAAGCTCTTCATAAATAATATCTAATAAGACTGTAATTTCCTGCTGACTATCAATACCATCAGGCAATTTGTCCTCAATACCAGGTATTGCGGCCATAGCCTCCATTACTGCATTTCGTAAGTCATTGATACCGTCTGTGCTACCCATTCCTGCCTCAAGTCCTCTGCAATAATTTCTGAGTGCTATAACAATAGGATTATCGGGAAGTCGATCACCGGATTTTAAATAAGAAATAAATGATTTGGAGGCAAACAATAATTGTAAAAGTGAATCAACAAAACAAGAGACACCTTTATTTACCAATCCTGCTGGAGCAATAATCCCTGGAGCTACGCCAATACGTGCAAATAAAGGATCAAACGCCTCTATATTTTCTGGATTGTTTTCAATGACATTCATTAATTCATATCTTACTTTTACCTTAAAGGCTTCAAAGTCAACAATTTTAAAGTTTAATGCTTCAAATTGAATAGGCTGATCTGAAGAACCTGCATTTTGAATTTTAACCTGGTCATTTTCGAACTTTCTCTTATCAGATATTAAGTTCACATTTCTTCTAACAAGATCTTGATTTTGTTTTGTCACACCAGCTTTTAACTTTCGAAAAGATACCAGATCTGCTCTTAATTTTTTCCTATCATTCTCAAGTTGTTTTCTCCGACTTGCAATGGCCTCATCTTTCGCTTTTTGTTGGTCTTCCGGGACAACCTTTGACACATCTGCAATTATCGCAGCCTCTTCAGTTCTTATCTTTTTTTGATCAGTTTTTATTTGAGCTTCATCCGTCAGTATCTTAGCGTTCGACGTTGCAATCATTGCCGTCTGTGTATTAATGATATCCTCATCATTTTTGATCTTTGCACTCACAGTCTTAATTTGTTCATTGCGTTCCTCTGCAAAGAGATTGTCGATCAATTTATTCCATTCCTCTGGATCAGCATTATTTTCAACAAGTTCATCCAGTTGTTCTTTCAAAATATCAATCGATTCTTTAGGTTTAGGAACAGGCTTTTTGGGCGCAGGTGTTTCGGGTGCAGGTGTTTCAGGTTTCTCTGTAGCTTCAACTGGAGCCGTTGGTAAAATAGTAATATCATTAAAAATGGCATCCTCGATTTTTTCCTTTTTTTGATAACCAAACAAACGGGCTATTGCCAGAATAATATTTTCTTTAATCCAGTTCCAAAAGCGGGCTCCCAGTGATTTTCTAGGTGCGGCTAATTCTTCCTTGAACTCTTCAAGCGATTTCTTGGCAACAGTCTGACTCTTTCTATCAGCCTCTGCTTTTTCTGCATTTGTAGTCTTTGTGAAAGTTGCAGTATTTGCTGTTGGTACCACTTTTTCTTTTTTTGGATCTGGTTCCCCAAGAGGATTATTCTTATAATACCCTGGAGGTCTATCTGGAGAAATACTGCTCATCTTACACCTCTTATTTACTTTTCTTTAATTATTGCATAAATAATGCTAAAATTAAAATTATTTTATTATTTTAAATATTATAGTCTTATATCCACATTATACATACAGAATCATATTTAATGCAATAGTTATAAAAAAATACATAAAAAACAAAGAAAAAAGGGCATAAAAGAACTTAAAATGAGATAACAACCTCATTTTAAGTCTTTTATGCCCTTTGAGTCCTTTCCTTATAATTTAAGAAAAAAAAGGCCCGATAAATCGGGCCTTCGGAGATTATGAGACGGCAGCATCTTCAAAATCGAAGATGATTTTTTCGCCATAGTCTTTATCGACCAGGGTTTTGACACGCTCGTACTGATCAAAGCCCGTTCCGCCTGGGATGATGTGTCCCATGATGACGTTTTCTTTGAAGCCGCAGCAGATAGTCGGTCTTGCCTGCGCAGGCTGCATCGGTAAGAACGCGCGTTGTATCTTGGAAGGAGGCCGCCGAGATAAACGAATCGGTGCTCAAGCGAAGCTTTGGTGATACCCAAGAGAACAGGAGCTGCTTGCGCAGCTTTTCCACCTTCTCGCAGTGACCTTATGGTTTTCGTGTTCAAACTCCTTCTTATCGACTTCTTCGCCATAGAGGAAGCTCGTATCGCCTGGATCGATGACGCGGACTTTCTTCAGCATCTGACGCACGATGATCTCGATGTGCTTGTCGTTGATGTCCACACCCTGCAGACGGTAAACTTCTTGTACTTGGTTCACCAGATACTTCTGCAAGTTCGCGCACGCCGCAAATCTCGAGGATTTCGTGCGGAATGACAAGACCGTCGGTCAGCTGCTGGCCTTTAATCACATGGTCGCCCCGTTGGACGATCAAGTGCTTGGTGTGCGGGATGAGGTGCTCCTCTTCCATGCCTGATACTTCATCGCGGACAACGACGATACGCTTGTTCTTCTGAACGCCGCGGAAGTCGACAACGCCATCGATCTTGGCAATTTCGGCCGAATCTTTCGGCTTGCGCGCTTCGAAAAGCTCGGCAACACGAGGAAGACCGCCCGTGATATCCTTTGTCTTGATCAGCGCCGCGAGGCAGACGAGCAAGCAGCTTACCAGCTGTTGCATATCTGCCCTTCTTGCACAGAGATAATCGCACCGGATGGAATCGGATAGGTACCGACAAGCTCTTCGCACTCTTTATCGGCATAGATGACGATCTGCGGATGCAGTTCGCCGCGGTGCTGCTTCACGATCAAGTTCGTCTGGCCTGTCTGCTTGTTGACATCGCGCTCAGTGGAGATCCCTTCCACAAGGTCTTCGTATTTGACATAGCCTGGGCGGTCGCAAATAATCGGAATGTTGTGCTGTTCCCATTCGGCGATCTTTTGTTCCGGTCTTCACTTTGGAGCCATCAGCAAGAAGAATCTGTGTTCCAAGTTCGATGGTGAATGTTTGAAGAGGCTCGATCGATTTCGTGCTGAGCAGTTTCTTGTACTCATCAAGAGTACGTCCTTCATCGCGCACGATGTTCAAGCGGCCATTTTTGTTGAGAGCGATCCAATGACCTTCTTCATTCTTAACAGTGCGCAGATCCATAGTAAACGACAATGCCATCGTGTTCAGCGACAATTTCAGGGGTGACGCCGGCAGAAGCAATACCACCCAAGTGGAACGTACGCATCGTGAGCTGCGTTCCAGGTTCACCGATCGACTGCGCAGCAATAATACCGACAGCTTCACCCATGGCTGACATGCTTGCCGTTGGCAAGGTTGATGCCGTAGCACTTTGCGCAGACGCCGCGGCGCGTTTCGCAAGTAAGCACGGAACGGATTCTTAACGCTTTCGATACCCGCAGTCATCGATCGCTTCAGCTTGCTGCATAGTTGAGAGTATCGCCTGCATTTAGCAAGAATCTTCGTGCTGTCGCCAGGCAGATAGATATCATCGCAAACAGTACGTCCAAAGATACGGTCTTTCAGCGGCAGAAGTTCTTCTTGGCCTTGCTTAATCGCAGAGACTTCAATGCCGTTGAGCGTGCCGCAATCTTCTTCGGTGATAATCACATCTTGAGCAACGTCGACGAGACGGCGTGTCAGGTAACCGGAGTCAGCAGTTTTCAAGCGCCGTATCGGCAAGACCTTTACGCGCACCGTGAGAGGAGATGAAGTACTCAAGAACCGTCAATCCTTCGCGGAAGTTCGAGGTAATTGGCGATTCGATAATCTCGCCTGAAGGTTTCGCCATCAGACCGCGCAAGCGCTCCAAGCTGTTTAACCTGCGATTTGTTACCGCGAGCACCGGAGTCCATCATCAGAAAGAGCGGGTTCATGCTTCGATCTTTCAGTCTCGCTGATCAGCTTGAAAAGCTCTTCAGAAAGAATATCGGAGACTTCTGTCCAGATGCTAATGATCTTAGATTGTCGTTCGCCGTCGGTGATGATCCCATCTTCGTATTGCTTCTTGACAACTTGCGACGCGCTCATGCGCTTCTTCAAGAATTTTTTGCTTTATTGGCAGGGACGCGGACGTCGCAAACACCCATAGACAGAGCAGCTTTTGTCGCTTCAGCAAATCCGAGGTTCTTCAGGTTATCAAGGAAACGCACAGTCGCTTCAAGACCACTTTCTTATAGCATTCATGATCAAGTTCGCCCATTTTCTTCTTTGGCAAGACTGTAGTTTTGGAAGCCGAGCTCTTTAGGAACAATCGTGTTGAAAATAACGCGGCCTGGAGTCGTTTCAATGATGCCGTTCTCAGTGCGCAGCTTGATCTTCTCATGAATGCGCAGACCGCGGCCTGTATAATCACAGTCGTCCTTTGGCTCTTCTTGCCTTCTTCTCGAACCAGTTGTAGCTTCCGCTGGAGTTGAGAGCCAGAAGCACTTCTTCTGTATTGCGGAAAACTTTGGTCTTTCTTGCCATGATCTTCAGGGAAATAGAGCGGATCGCACATCAGATAGTAAAGCCCAAGAGTCATATCCTGAGAAGGAACAGCAACGGGTTTACCAGAGGATGGCAAGAAGATGTTGTCAGGCGCCATCATCAAGAAGTTTTGCTTCAAGCTGAGCTTCAACTGAAAGAGGAACGTAAACGGCCATCTGGTCACCGTCAAAGTCGGCGTTAAACGCAGCGCAGACGAGCGGATGGATCCGGATCGCTTTACCTTCGATGAGAACAGGTTCAAATGCTTGAATACCCAAGCGGTGAAGCGTAGGAGCACGGTTTAGAAGAACAGGGTGGCCTTTAATGATCTCTTCAAGCACATCCCAAACTTCAGGCGCATGCCGTTGAATCATTTTCTTAGCAGAGCGAATCGTATAGACATAGCCAAGATCTTTCAAGCGTTTGACAATAAAAGGCTCAAAAAGCTCGAGCGCCATCAATTTTGGCAAGACCGCACTGGTTGAACTTCAGTTCAGGACCGACGATAATCACAGAACGGCCAGAGTAGTCAACGCGTTTACCAAGAAGGTTTTGACGGAAACGCCCTTGCTTTCCCTTTAAGCATCTCAGAAAGAGACTTCAACGGACGATTGCCTGCGCCCATGACAGGATGGCCATGGCGGCCGTTGTCAAAGAGAGCATCGACAGCTTCCTGAAGCATTCGCTTTTCGTTGCGGACGATCACTTCAGGCGTTTTAAGCTTCAAGAATAGCTTTAAGACGGTTGTTTCGGTTGATAACACGGCGATAGAGATCGTTTAGATCGGATGTCGCAAAGCGGCCGCCATCGAGAGGAACAAGAGGACGAAGATCCGGTGGGATGACAGGAACTGCAGACATCACCATCCAGTCGGGCTTGTTGCTCGGAGGTGACAAAACTTTCAACAATTTTGAGACGTTTCGCGAGCTTCATCCGCGCTTGCATCGACTTTGTCTTGCGCAGTTTTTCTTTTAGATCGACAAGCAGAGCATGGAAGATCTTCTGTTGCAAGAAGCTCGCGGATCGCTTCGCCGCCCATTTTGGCAACAAAAGCATCGTTGCCCCATTTTTCTTGAGCTTCGCGGTATTCGACATCATTAAGAAGCTGTTTTCTTTCTAAGTCGGTGTGACCTGGATCGATAACCACATATTCTTCGTAATAGATGACACGCTCAAGATCGGTCGTAGACATCCCAAGAATGTTGCCGATGCGGGAAGGCATTGTTTTAAAGAACCAAATATGGACAACAGGAACGGCCAGATCGATGTGGGCCATTCTTTCACGTCGCACTTTGGAAAGAGTAACTTCAACGCCGCAGCGGTCGCAAACAATTCCTTTGTGCTTGATTTTCTTGTATTTTCCGCAAGCGCATTCCCAATCGCGAGTCGGACCAAAGATCTTCTCACAAAAAAGACCGCCTTTTTCAGGTTTAAATGTGCGATAGTTGATGGTTTCGGGCTTTTTGATTTCCCCGCGCGACCACTCATTGCGGATGACATCGTCAGAGGCAATATGAATCGTCAGCTTATCAAAAGTACTTTCGTGCTGCTCTCTAAGTGACATTGACGTCTCCTATAAAAATTTATTTTTCTCTTTACGCGAATATCTTTTTACTACAATTGTTCCGCGCGAATATCAAGTCCAAGTCCTTGCATCTCTTTAATCAATACGT
>CAVRUH010000011.1:0-97539 GCA_963724325.1 Waddliaceae bacterium
AAGCGCTTTTCATGGATTCTGGCATGGGAAAGGATGCATTTTCCATATTCGAGCAAGGAAAACTTGACCAAATTATTGTAGAATCTCCCTTAGGACGCCGTTCCGTTTTCGAAAAAGCCGCTGGTATTGAAAAATTTCTCTAACAGAAAAAATGAAGCTCTCCGAAAACTCGAACAAACTGAAGCCAACGTCGAAAGGGTCAAGGACATCCATCAGGAAATCGAAAAACAAATTATAGTTCTTGAACAACAGGCCGAAGTTGCTCGTCATTTCAAGGAAAATAAGGCCGAACTCGATTATCTTGAACTCGCACTGATGTCGACAAAGTGGGATAACCTGCAAAATAGAATTGAATCGACTAAGGCAAAGAGCGAAGAGAAGCAAAATGAAGTGAATGCTATTCAAGCCGGAATAAGCGTGCATGACGAAGATCTCCATCAAGCTAAGAAAAATTTAACCGAAGCTCAGCTGATTTTGCAAAGCAAGCGGGAAGAGGTCTACAAACGACGAAGTGAAAAAGAAATTAAATCCAAAGAATGGCAGGGGAACCAGAGTCTCCAAGAAATCATTCAAAAGGAAAAAAAATGGCTTCAAGATCTAGATCAACTCATTGAAAAACGCAAACAGTGGAAATATGAAGCAGGGGCTGCAGGAAAACAGCTTGAAGTTGTTGAGGCTGAACTTAAAACTCTTGAGAATACACGCGAGGAAAATCGGAATAAGCTGGCAAACCTGGAGACTGAAGTAGCAAAAATTCGCGAAACCCAGCAAATCCTGCATAAGGATTTGGTGAGAGTGCTTCAAAAGGAAAGCGAATCGGCAAGTGAATTGAAACAAGACAGCCTCCGTCTAGAGCACAATTTGGAGCGCAAAAGGCATCTTGTTGATAGGAAGGATCGTCTCACAGAGCAGATTCAAGAGATTACTAACGTCCTTGAAACAAAAAAATCAAGCATTGAGATTTGCAACCATGCTGTAGATCAGCAGAAGGGCGGCGTTCAGTCTATTGACAGAGAATTGAAAATTATTGCGACCGATATAGATGAAAATAAGAAGAAGTTGGATGCTCTTATCCGCGAAGTCGCAGAAAGTAGAGCCCGTCAAAAGGTCCTTCTTAGAATTCGCGAGCAGATGGAGGGGTTTTCCGTCGGCAGCAAGCGCATTCTGAAGGAATCTACCTCTCCTCAAAGTCCTCTTTTCAATAAGGTCAAAGGCCGATACGAATCCATTTCGGCATCAAAAGGGAGTGTGAAAAAGCCCTTTCAGTAGTGCTTAGACCTTATTCACAGACATTGGTGGTTGAAAAAACCGAGGATTTACAAGCTGTAATCGATTTTGCCAAGCAAAATAATCTCAAAGACTACTCCATTATTTGTTTGGAACAACTTGGACAATCAAATTACAACCCAATCGAAGGAGTCCCTCTGTTGAGTCAGGTGTCCGAAAATGACATCTCACGCCATTTCCTCAAAAATGTCTATGTCACAGAAAACGCGTTGGAAGCCTTTAGCCTCATCAAAAAGGCACAAGGAGTCGAGGTGTGGACTCAAGACGGAGCTTTCATAGATCCTAGAGGAGTGATTTTCTATTCTACAGAAGGAGATAACAACATTTTTATTCGGGAGGCAGAGCTCAATACCCTCGAAAAGAAACTTCATGAGAAAGAGGCTGTTCAGGCTGCCATGGAAACGACAATGAACACTCTTTCCCAGCGAAGAATAGAACTGCAAAATCAGAAGACTGAACTTGAAAAAACCCTCCGTCAAGAGGAAATGAAGCTCGTAGAAGCCAATTTTACACTTCAAAGGCTAAACTCTGACCTCAACCGTTTCAAGGCAGAACAAGCCAAATTAGATGAAGAATTCAAGTCCATTGATGAAGTTACAGATAAATTGCACCATCTGATTGCTGAACTCAAACAAAAACATGCTGAGGCTAGGGCAAAAGCTGAAGAAATGCGCCAACAAGAGTCAACGCTGACTTGTGGATTGGCAGAGCAAATGGCCGGACTGCAGAAGCAACAAAGCGGTCTCCGAGAAATAGAACCTCGCTATCAGCACAAACATGAAGAACAGCGCAAGTTGATGCATCTCCTTCAAGTTCTCGAAGTTAAGGAATTGGAAAGCCAGCAGCAAGAAAAGCATCTCCAGGAAGAAATAAAGAGCATGCAGCTGCAGCAAGATCATATTCAAGGTAATAACTCTGAATTCCAACAAATTCTCGAAGAGGTCGAAAAGTCCCTCGCCGATGTCCTTGCGCATACTTCAGAATGCGAAAAAGAGGCGGCGCACAAGCGGGAAGCCATCGAAGTTATCGAAAGAAAAACTGCCGATAGCAGAAAATTTTGAAACAACTTGAACAAGAGTTTCATCAATTTGGTATTCTTTCTGCTCAATTAAATGCCTCTGCGATATCTAGAAACAGAACTTAACGAGGCTATCATAAACAGTTTAAGAACTAGGCGAGCATATGTACTCGAAACATCTATAGAAAAAGCAGAAAAAGATATTCGCTCCCTTCGTTGCAAAATCGAAGAGGCCGGCGACATCGATATGACCTCAATTGAAGAATCCGATAAATACAAACAAAGATATGAGTTCCTTAGCCGCCAAATTGAAAATCTTGAGGCCTCCAAAAAAGAACTAGTCGAAATCATCACACAATTGGATGAGAAAGCCGCAAAATTTTCCAAGAAACTTTCGAGAAAATTCGGGAAAACCTCAGAAAAACTACCAGCTGCTTTTCAATGGGGGCGAGTCCGACCTGCTATTTACCGAAAGTGCAGATGTCCTCGAAGCCGGAATCGAAATAGTTGCAAAACCCCCAGGAAAACAGATGCGCTCGATCAGCCTTCTGTCCGGTGGAGAAAAATGTTTGACCGCGCTTGCGCTTCTATTCTCAATTTTTGAGGTAAAGCCAGCACCATTTTGTATTCTTGACGAAATTGACGCGCCGCTTGATGATTCCAACGTCGAGCGTTTTCTCAATGTTGTTAAAAAATTTGTGGATCGTTGCCAATTTATTATCATCACGCATAATAAGAGGACGATGTCTATTGCCGATGTGCTATTTGGCGTATCGATGCAAGAAAAAGGGATCTCTAAGATTCTAGCTATGGAATTTAGCAAAGAAAAAGACCCGGAACCTGTTCTTGTTTAAAATAATCTAATAACTTAGGAGTTTTTTATGTTGATTGGCATACCCAAAGAAGTGAAAGAGTTTGAATTTAGAGTCGGAGCAACCCCTGCGATGATCCGTTCTTTTGTTGAATCAGGCCATCAAGTCATGGTCCAGACACATGCCGGAGACCAAATTGGATTCTCAGATGCCCTATACAAAGAATCTGGAGCTCAAATTGTCACTTCAGCCAAAGAGGTTTGGACTGCCGACATGATTATCAAAGTCAAAGAGCCGCAAACTGCCGAATTTCCTCTCATGCATGAGGGACAGATTCTATTTTGTTATCTGCACTTGGCTCCAGACCCAATCCAAACACGTAATTTGCTCGACAGAAAAGTTATTGGCATTGCTTACGAAACTGTAACAGACGCAGCCGGCCGACTTCCGCTCCTTGTTCCCATGAGTGAAATTGCTGGTCGCTTAGCCATCCAAGTGGGAGCCGTATATCTTCAAATGAATAAAGGGGGCAAAGGGTTGCTTCTCGGAGGAGTTCCCGGAGTTCTTCCTGCGAACGTAATTGTATTGGGTGGTGGAGTCGTCGGAACAGAAGCGGCCAGAATGGCTTTGGGGCTTGGAGCTCACGTAACTATCTTGGATAAGAATATAGATCGGCTCCGCACGTTGGATGCCATGTATGGACCTAATCTTCGAACGCTATATTCGACTACATTAGAGATTGAGCACATCTTAAAAACTGCGGATCTTGTGATTGGGGCAGTATTGATACCTGGAAAGACAGCACCTCGCTTGGTGACGAGGAATATGTTGAAGGGGATGGAGCCAGGATCTGTTATTGTGGATGTTGCGATTGATCAAGGGGGTTGTACTGAGACATCACGTCCGACAACACATGGGAATCCGACCTATGTTGAAGAGGGGGTTATGCATTATTGTGTGACGAATATGCCTGGGGCTGTTGCCCGTTCATCGACATTGGCGCTAACAAATGCCACGATGGATTACGCCTTAAAGATAGCCAACTTAGGTTACCAGCGTGCCCTTGCAGAGAACCATGGTCTCCGCAACGGCCTCAACGTTTGGATGGGCGAAGTGACAAACCACTCCGTGGCCCACGACCTTAACTACACCTACGTCCCTCCCGAGGAGGTGCTGGCCTAAATGAAGAATTGGTGACATTAATGGCTATGTCTTTTGCCGGTGGAATTTCCTGCGCTTTATCCCGTAGGGATTATTTTCAATAATAGCCCATGATGTAGCGCTGAAGGCGCAAATCGTGGGTAATGCCAAAATATATTCTTAGCTGCGTAGTGGCTATTTATCGTATATTAAGTGCCGCTACGCGGCAAAGGTTATTTTTTGCATTGACCCACGATTTGCGCTTACAGCGCTACATCATGGGCTATTATTGAAGGCATCCCTACGGGATGCAAATCTTGTCCTGGGGGGCAAAGATAAAACTTGAAATAAAACTGTAGGTTTTGCATAATAAAGTCTAGGGAATTAATAAAAATATTACTAAAATGGAGTTTTTATGAATCTAGATGCTTGCAAAAAAAATTTAGTAGCTCTTCAAAATGAACCAAATTTTAGACTCTACCGTTTTGATGAAAATACAGGTTTACTTAACAAAGCAACCGCATGGGGAAGAGTCATAAGACTAATCTTAAATATCGTCACTTTTGGTGGGCAGGATAGAGAAGTGTTCCGAGCATACCAGGCTAGCATAACCGCAGTCAATAATGGAGATCTCAAAGAGCTTAATTCTTACGAATTTACAAAAAGTAATATCGGTTCTACTTTAAAAGGTAAAAGCATAGAAGATATTTTCAAAAAAGAAATACGAACCGAAGTTCCTAGATTCACAAGGAACAGTCGACGCTGAGCCATTAGAAGTCGTTAATTCCGAAGAAGTAAAACCGACAGTGGTTGAAAAATCCGTGGAATCTGATGCAGAAGAACAAACAAAACTGGCTGAATTTAAAGAAAGCATTCGCATGGAGTCAGAAAAGGATGACCTAGATGCAACAGAAATCTTAAAACTGATTAAGGAACAAGGAAAATTTTCTTTGGAGACTTATAACGAGATGTTTCCGACCTTTACAGAAATTTTTAATAAATTAGCTTCAAAGTTATCTACCATCGATAAAGAAAAAATAACTGAATCGAAACAACTTGCAGCTACCGCTACGAATATTGCGGGAGAAATAAGGAGTCATTTCCCTTTTGCATGGGGCTTGGATGCATTTGAGAATGATGCTTATAATAAAGTAAGTGAGGTTCGTGATGCTTTTGTGAAAGCATACGTAGAGGTGGGTAAAGTAGAACTTGAACTGAGCTACCTTATGCTCAAACTGAAGAATAACGGAAATTTATCTGAAATGGATAAACAAAAACAACAAGAATTATTTGAAAGGATCGAAAAGGTCGAGACCTCTTTAAGCGAATTCTCCCAAAAGATGAAGGAATGGGGCTAGTAATCCCCAAAAAATTTGTAGCGGTATCAATATTCATTAAAATATCTATGAAGAGTGAGTTTCATTGCTGAAAAATATGATTGGCTCATTTGCGGGTGGAATTTCCTGCGCTTTATCCCGTAGGGATTATTGAAGGCAAGCCCTACGGGATGCTCAAATTTGTACTAGGCTTTTATAAATCAGCGCGTTGTGCTGAAAGACGAATTATGTCCTTTGTGTCGTTTTGGTCCTTTCCATCCTGGGAGTATGGATAATAAAAATATTAAAATTATTGTATTAAAACTTGAAATAATATATAATTTTGTCATAAAAATAACCTATTAGTAATTATATGAATCCGGTTAATGGCGGCAAAACTCAGGACCTGGCAGAATGGATGCGACAAAGTAATGTTAATCCTGATAATGCTGGTGTGGGACCTGCGTTGGTTGCAAAAGAAATCGACGATGAAATCTCTTGGCAGGTTCAACTCATCAAAGAGTATCTAGTTAAGCAAGTTCAAAAAAGAGACCGTAATGACAAAGCCGCCCAAGGAAAAATAGAAGGACTATTTGGCTCTCTTAATGCAAAAGAATGCAAATTTTTACTCAGATTTCTCAATAACTGCATTGATCGCAAAGTCATATTTGAAACCCTGGGCTCAAAGGATCTCAATAAATCCACAAAAAAAGAAAAATTGCTTCCCTATATTAAAATAGCTTTGGCCAAAGCCTTATCCCTGGCTAATGACAGTGATGTGAAAACTTATCAAACGATTTTAAATAAAATTGTACCCATTGAAGTGCAGCACGATAAGGGCGGAACCGTTAATATCAAGAACATGGCTCTTGTATTTGGCGATTCTTTTATTCATGCTTCAGGATTCGAAGGGGACGTCAATTCTGTACCATATGCCTATTTAGCGGCTGGATGCCTGAAAAAAATGGATTTGAATTTGCAGCTTCAAAATATATTGCTGGATGGAATTTCGCTCCGATCTGAAAAGACTCTCCCTGCACGGAAATTAAAAGCAGAATTAATGAAAAAAATCGAAAAGAATGGGGCATGTCTGATTTATGGTGGTTGGAGAGATCACAGCATTGTCTATGAATTTGAAAAACAAAAAGATGGAAAGTACACTTTCAGAATATACAACGAAGGGGCTGGTACGGAATTCCACAGAAGAACTACTAAAGATCGTCGCGATAAAGTCGATGGTTGTATAGCTCTTAAGGACATTTCAGAAACTGCCCTTATTTCAGATTCTTTTATTGCATGTTTGCAGTCTCTATGCCCCATGGAGTCAAAGGAAGGGCCAGCTGAACTACTTATCGGTTTTTTTCTTCCTCTGTTGGGCGGTGTTGCTGAAACCATTCCTCCTGGAGTGCAAAGTGAGCTTTCTCTTCAACGTTCCGGAACTTGTACATATAAATCCCTTCTTGCTTGCGTTGCGAATCACCTGAGTGAATATGATTATAAGCTCTTCAAAGTAGAGTTGAAGCTCTTCTTGATGGATGAGTATTTGCCAACGCTAAAGACAGAAGCGAAGGCTAAGATTACTGAGTATGCATATGACGACGCAAGAAGAAATTATGCTTTGATAAAAAGATCGATTGAGAAATTTGCAGCTAGTCTAGCCAAGCCCAAAAACCGAAATCTTCCAGTTAGTATATTTACGCGGGCTCAGGACAAAATATTACAATATAAACAAGTGTTAAAAGTATATGAAGACCGAATTTTAGATTTTGAAAAGACTCAAATGCATAGCAAAGGAAAGATCGATGAACTCGACTCAAGTATGGGAACTTATCTTATGGGAATTGTGGGACCATGGGTATATAAGGATCAGGACCTATCCAGCATGGGGGCAAGGCACCTCTCAGACTTTCTAGGGAAGAATTGTGTCGATTTAATCAAGGCAATAGATAATTTGCCCCCTGCTTTTGACATTAAATTTTGCCCGGCCTTTGAAATTATCTTGCGCGATATAAAAATGGAAAAAAATAACACTAAAACTAAATACGGAGAGGATCAATATGTTTTGGATCTTTTGTTAAGGAAATTAGGTTCATTTAATCAGTGGCAAAAGATTAATTTTGCATCCCCAAGCGAAGCATTTAATCGATTAGAATTTATTGTAGAAGGGTTGATTAACAAAATCAACGAGGGATCTCTTGCCGAGGACTATGCAAGGCTTTTTTCATTTATGCACGGTATGGAAATAGCCTATGCACAGATGTCTCAGAAGGAAAATATGATCCTTCCTACTTTTAATTTTAGTCTCATTTCGGCGGCATCGATCAATCAATTAAGTGAATTGCAATGCTCAGATCCATTTTGGGTGGAACACATTAAACAATTAAATGAGTTGCCCAATCGTCCATTAGCATTTCGAGGAATACAGTTTGACTCGAATATGAGCTGGGATCAGCAAGGACAAGGAATCTCTTTAGACTTCGCCATTTGTGATGCAGTTTACAACTGGTTTCAAAAAAATATACCCCTTAAAGAAAAAGTAACACAAAGTATTGAAAAACAACGGATAAAGCAAAAAAAATTTATAGAAGATGAGATTGCAGAACAAAAAAATCGTATTGCTATAGAACAAAAGCGCATAGACGGACAAGGGTGTGTAGATTATGAGGAAAAAAAGCTCCTGGTTGAACTAAGTGAAGAAATTGATGCAATACCCGGTCAAGTGCGTGATAATCCCAAGTGGTGGCCGTGGGGATTTCGTGAACCCTGTGATGAAGAGCCATATGCAACGCGATCGGTTGAGTTTAAAGGGGCATTTCTGTACGCTAAGCAGTCTTTTTTTGAAAAATTAATAGATGGAAAGAGCGATCTCCTTCCCCCAGAATTCCGAAAACTGATGGATGTGGGGGCAATTTGTCACAATATATTTTCAAAAAAAGAGTCTTTCTCTGATGAATGTATATCATGTCCAACAAAATTGGTGTGGACGTATCAGACGCCGAATATACTGCATTTCATACCCACAATGAGCAGTAAATTTTCATCGGCATGTCAGCGGACTAATAGATATATAGATTCCATTCCAAATGAATCTTGCAAACTAATTTATAGACAGAATCCGGTTCAAACGATGAAGGGCTATTCTGAATCAACTGCACCTCGTGAAACTGCAAGCTTGGCTGGGGTAGTTAAATCCACTGAAATTGGGAGAGATGATGTCCTAGAGATTCTTTCATTAGCAAGCTCTCCCTGGATTTTAATTGATTCATTGCTTATCTATTACAATGAAAATCGCAAAGATCTATCTGATGCAAGTTGGTTTAATTTATTTCACTCTTTGCTTTTTAACGGAAATTTTCTTCTTCGCGCCTTGGGTGATTTGCAACAAAGAGACATTCTTGTGTCTAAATTCCGTAGATTTTTTAACGTGATTATCGAAAATGCAATTGAACTTAATGATTTTTCCACAGCTGCTAATGTTGCTTGGATGGCAAAAAATGTACAAACTTATCTCGATCATGTCATGGAAAAAGAAGCAGGTGCAAAAAAAATAGAGCCTATCATTGCTGTGACGACCCTGACACGCATTTTTGAAAAAGGGACAGTTGCCAAATTTGGGATTCATAAGCCGGTGCTGTTTGAGGCCATGACAGCTTGTTGTAAAGACTTATTCCTCAAAGGACCTCAGACAGACGATGAAAAAAAGCTGTTTGCATATGGTTGTATAGCTAATTCTTTTAGACTGTTGAATCCGCCTGGAAATAAGTCATGGTGTATTCCACGGTCCGAAGATGCTATGAATGCGATGGCAAATTTACGCAATACTCTTTCAAAATTGGATATAAATGATGGATTGAAAAGAACGATAGATAAGAGTTTGAGAATATATGGTGCTTACATTATGAAGATCATGTTTCCATTGATGAAGAATGCGTGTTTATTAGCATCCCATTTAATTGATGAATATTCTATAATAGATGGACTGACTGGCCAGTTTTATGGTTATATTTACCTATCCTCCGGAACATTTGTACCAAAGAATGATGTCGTATTTCGCATTTTTGATAAGCCGCTACCATACGATGTTATACGAATTTTACAAGAGCAAAACGTATTTGTGAAAGTTGCTAAAATTGATTTTGATAAATTTCGATGTTGTATTGCTCGGGATAATGTCATTCATATTCAGGATGTTGAATCAAAGCTTGAATTGAGAGTTTCTCTCCAAGATGGATCTGTTTATGTTCTAACAGAAGTATTCCTGCAAAACCAACCTCAAAAATTATGGCTGCATCATATTCCCTTTTCCCTAGATTTTAGAAAATCATTATTTTGCAATAAGTATCTACATCGTAACTATGAAAATATATATTTTCTATGTGACAAACAGACGCACAAACCTGTCTACCAGGGATCTCAAGTTAAAGATAGCATAAGTTTTGAACTATCTTCGAGTGTTTCTCCTAAATTAATAGTTGTCCATTCATATCAGGATACATTCTTTTCCAGCTTTGAAAAATCAGGCAATACCGTCTTTCTCCTGACTTCTGCCAAAATTTGAATATCCTCAAATATCCAAAAAAAGAGGTTTGATTTGCAATGGGTTGCAATTTTTCTTAGTGCAAAAAACCGCACTAAGCTCTATTTTTAGTAGATGCGGGGAAATCTTTCTATTCGAAAAGTTCGCACTTCATCCGGTGCGATTGCTGTACAAATAATTCGTTACGCCCAAGGCAAACGTATTATCATTCGTCATATTGGTAGCTCTCATACTGATGATGAATTAGCTGTGCTTTATCAAGAGGCTGAAATTGTAAGAGAACAACTATCTCTTCAACCCTCTCTTTTTTCAATAATAGAAAAACCCTCAAAGATCCTACATGTAGACCATTTACAATTAACTTCAATCACCCATCGCTTTGCTCATTTAGCCTTGAAAAAATGCTCTCAATTATGTGGATTGGCATTTCTTCATCCTTTATATCAAGATCTTGCTTTGATGCGTATAGTAGAGCCTGCTTCAAAATTACGCACAATTGAATTATTGGAAAATTATTTTGAAATATCTTACGCAGAACGATCTGTCTATCGTTTACTTCCCAAGCTTTTAGAGCACAAAGATGCTATTGAAAATGCAGCCTATCATACTGCTAAAGTACATTTTAACGAGTCGTTTGCTCTTGTTCTCTATGATGTCACGACTTTGTACTTTGAAAGCCACGAACCTAATGATGAGCTAAGAGCTCGAGGATTTTCCAAAGATGACAAATCAAAACAACCGCAAATTGTTGTAGGATTGCTAGTAACTCAACAAGGGTTTCCTCTTAGGCATGAAATCTACAAAGGGAACACTTTTGAAGGACATACAATGCTGGATGTAGTTAAGGTATTTCAAAAACATCATTCCAATTGTAAGCCGATCATTGTTGCTGATGCCGCCATGCTTTCTCAAGAAAATATGGATCTTCTGGAGGCTGAAAACTATCAATATATTGTAGGTGCTCGGCTTGCAAATGGTTCGAAAGCTTTTATTGAATTAATTACATCACGATTGAAAAAGAAAGAAGGAGATATCATTCGTTTACCTTATCCTAATCGTTCTTACGAGATAGTCTGTTCTTACTCGGAAAAACGAGCAAAGAAAGATCAATATGAATTTGAAAAACAAATCATGAAAGCCCAAGAGATAATTGTAAAGCAGGAATCAGGAAAACGAGCCAAATTTGTCAAAAAATCAAAAGCCCATAATGATGCATTTGTTTTAAATAAAGAATTAGAAGAGAAGGCAAAAAAACTTATTGGTATTAAAGGGTACTGCACAAATATTTCTGAAGGCATTTTATCAAATATTCAAGTTATTGAATACTATCATGCGCTTTGGAATGTGGAACAAGCATTTCGCATGTCAAAAACAGATCTTAAAGCTCGTCCAATTTTTCATCATACACACGATGCTATTAAAGCTCATGTCTTGCTCTGCTTCATGGGACTAATGATGGGAAAATTTTTGGAAATTAAAACAGGTCTATCTTTGCGAAGAGTGCGAGATATTCTCTGGAATGTTCAAGAAGCTCACATCAAGGACGAATTAACAGGAAAAACCATTACATTACAAACCAACATGAAAGATTTTAATGAAAGTAAACTTGTTGAATTTCTGAAACCGCACTAAATGGCAGAAGTCAGGAAAATATATATTTTCTATGTGACAAACAGACGCACAAACCTGTCTACCAGGGATCTCAAGTTAAAGATAGCATAAGTTTTGAACTATCTTCGAGTGTTTCTCCTAAATTAATAGTTGTCCATTCATATCAGGATACATTCTTTTCCAGCTTTGAAAAATCAGGCAATACCGTCTTTCTTGCCGATCCTGAGGGAGAGATTCAGCAGATACGATTTCCTCGGCTGAGTCTTACTTTACAAAAAAAAGGTAATGAGTGGGAATGCGTTGAGCAAAGTGGATGGAAGTTGGCCCCTGCTGAAGAGCAATTTGTCCCTCACTTTGGACCTAAAATGGGATTTTTGGTCCTGAAATACGAAGATAAGAAAAAAAAGGTGCTTCTGCCTCTTTGGAATTGTATTGCGCCTCTTAGAGAGGACAAAAATTATTCCTTACATTTTTCCTATGACTACTATTTCTCCGACGAACTTAAACAACACTTTGTAGAATGCGATTTAATTGGCAATAAAGTTATACCTAAAACCATACAAGCACGTTTTCATTTGGCTCGAATATACATCCAAACAGGAAATATCGACGAAGCCGAAGAACTCCTTTTTGCTGTTGAGGCAGCATCAACGCATAAGAAACTTTCGGAAAATGAGCTAGCAATTCTTGAAGAAATTTCGCTTTTGACTTTTGGAGACATTGGTTCCCGCACCCTTAGAATTCGCTTGCGGGCACTATACCTGATGTTTAAAAATAAGGTGCAATTCAGCCCCTCAAAACAAAATATATATTTGTGCCTTAGTCATTATAATGGTCTCGTTAACGATTATATCAGCAGACTTAACCATATAGAACCTATCGATCCTGTGGAAGAGCTTTTTCTGTTGAGATTAATGCAGGGACAAAAAATAGCAAAAAGAATAACTGAACTGGCTCCTCAGGATGAGGGATTTGCGGCATCAGTAAAGATGGGTGGATATGTTGATAATCCTAAATTGAACTATTTTGATGATGTTCGTAATAAAGTATCTTTCACTATGGCATTAGAACCAGTACATGAAAAACTATATGATGAAGCTCGTAAAGATAAGACCTTTCCTTTTGATATAATTCACGCGACATGGGATCAAGTTCAACCATATGGTTTACTAATGCAAATGGAAGTAGAGGAGTTAACACTTGAGCTGGATTTCGTCCAATTTCAGAAAAAGGGATTCGAAAGCGGCTTTATACAAGGGATATTAGCCATGGCACTTCAAGGAAATGGCGATCCTAAAAAATTTGCACAAAACTTATGTCGTGAGGTTTTTAGGCATGATAGAATCAAAACAATCTTAAGGCAAAGAGCAGAACCTAGAATTAGAGTAATAGGCCCAGCCGTTCCTGGTTTACCCGAGATCTCGCTGGCGGATGCGGGAGCAATATTACGAGATCTCCCTACCCTAATAAATGTCCAAGCCACCGAAAATGAAGGGGAGTTTTTGGATCAACTTGCTGTTCAAACTTTTGAGATAAGGGAAAAACCTATGGTTGAACAGCTTGAGGGGGAAGCTCCCTTCCTAAGTAAAAATTCCCCTGAAATCAAAGATGAAACCACTAAAGTTAAATTCGAGCAAACAAGGAAGGATATTGATGCAGCAAAGAAGATGATGAAAGGGACAACCTACACATTAAAGGCCGGAAAGGATATGGGGGCATTTAAAGAAACGTGCGAGGTTGAACTAAAAACTGCGAAGAAAAAAATGGCGTTGATGGAACAGACAATCACGCAATCAGTATCAATGACCCTTGCGTCAGATCCTATTTCGTATCTTCAATTTGCCTCTAAAAATAGAAAAGGTCCTTCGATAGCGGAGCTGTGCATTGTATGCGCGAAAAAAGGAGACTTTGCCGAGAAGCTTTATCCTGAGCTTTCTCTGGAGGGACTTAGTCAGTTGAAAGCAGCAATCATGCAATACCTAGTACAAAAGCAATTTGTCCAGCACTTAGAACGGACGATCGTACAAGTGGATACTGTCCTAGAAGGTGGGGGAGCGGATCGAGCTTTAATCAATGAAATGGGACGCAATTTGCAAGCTAAGTGTCAATATTCCTTGGATGATCCAAATGCGATGGTTTTTCTCTATATTGAAACTGTATTGAATATCAAGCTGCGAGAGAATCAGGTCATAAATATTCAGAAGTTTATTGACGGAGTCAATGGGAATAAGGAAGTTGTCCTTCAATCGATCATGGGCTCAGGTAAAACGAGTATTCTGCAACCCATTTTAGCATTTTTATTTGCTCGAACCGATACGCTATCTGTAGTGGATGTACCTGAATCATTATTGGCAATTGTAGTAGAGGCTCTGAAAGAGGTCCTAGGTGAAGCCTTCCACCAGTTTGTATATACAATGTCTTACGACCGTGAAAGCGCGAAAAATGAAGATTTCTTAAAGAACTACTATCAAACAATCTTAGAAGCTCAAAGTCGCGGAGCTTGCTATTTACGCACGCCGCGCACTAAGGATTCCATAATTGCAAGCCTATATGAGGCTTATTATGATCAAATAAAAGGGGTAAAAGGGGCGGAGCAAAGAATTGATCTCATCTCGAAAATTGTTAGTTTCCTTCAGATAAAAGAAGTAGTACAGGTTGATGAAATCGACAGCTCAATGAATTCAAAGGTCATTTTTAAATTCCCTGTCGGCAGTTCAAGTCCAGTAGATAATGGAAAAGCATCCATTATTTCAAATCTTCTGCTAGATGCAGTCTTAGATCCCGAAATTATACGGGCCGTATCATTAGAATTTGGCGAGGCTTTTCAAAAAAGGGTAGATCCCAATTATATCAAAAAAGGGGCAAGTCTTACTCCGCAGCTCTTTAAAGATGTTATTAGGCCGCGTCTAGGAGAGCTTGCTCTTACCCGCCTTAGAGAACAGATAGACGGATTTAATGTATTGGAGCAGAAAGATGAGCAAGGCTATCTTGGTTATTTTGTGACTCAAACGTCTCCCTATGATTTAGAAATCGAACAAAAGTTGACCAAAGAGGAAGAGGTTAACATATCGAAAATAATAGATTCATCTATAAATTATCCCACGGACAGTAAGGAATGGCTCGTTGCACAGAAAATGGGATTCACCAATAGAGTGAACCGTTGGATAAAGCAGATGATAACAAAACCTGCTGACCGTGAGCTGATCGGTGCCGTTGCGGATGCAATAAAGAATATTCTTCCCGAGTCAATGTCTAAGATATGTGGAACGAACTACGGTATAGATCTAGATAAAGAAGGCATCTATGTTGCTAGACCTTATTTGGCTTCAAAAGCTATGAAGGTGAGTGTCTATTCTGATCCGCTGGAGCAACTTATTTATTCCACACAAATGGTACTAAATTACGGGATCCCTAAAGATGCCGCGATTGTGATGTTGAAAGATCTTCAACTTAGAGCCAAAGAAGAAGTGCGTGAGGGAATCGCACTTTCAGATAGCGATGCCTACAAAGAATTTAAAGAGATCTTAGGAATAGTTGGCGACAATTTCCAACTTCTTGAAGACCCACCCAGTGAAAATCTTATCAATGCTTTCTCAAAGTATTGCAGCATAAATCGGAATTGCATTTTTGACTTTTTACAATCTATGGTATTTCGACAAATAAAGGTATTCTCAGAGAGCATCTCAAGCACTCCACAATCATTTGCAGGGAGCTCAAAATGCGTCTGCGGCTATACCGGAACACTCAATCCAGGTATATTGTCGCGCACAGCTGAACCTCTACCTGAAGTGGGCACCGATGGCCAAACAATATTGGCAATACAACATAAAATGAAATCCGGAGAAGCTGAAACTTTAGTTTTCAACGAGAAAAAAGGAAAATTTACCGATCAAATCATTGATAAAATGGTACAGGGCAATGACGAAGAAATATTCGTCTTCATCGATAGTGGAGGTTGGTTGCGCGATGAAACCATATTAGAATTTGCAGAACGGCTATTCAAGGCCTGCAAAATAAATCGACCCGAAATCAAAGGGATCGTCTACCACAATGAAAAAGGAGAATTAGTTTCTCTTGAACCTGAGCAAATGGGATCAGACAAACTCATCGAAGTTCCACTAGCTTTGTCTAATTACAAGACTGCCGAGGGTGAACAACTGACGATAATTGCCCAAAGATATGAAACAGGAACAGATATCAAACAAAAACCAACTGCAAAGGCTTTCACGAGCATCCGTAAGGAAATGACGAAGCGAGATGGCCTGCAGAGTGTGTTCCGTATGCGTCAAATTTTGTTTGATCAAACAGTATCCTTTGTAATGACGGATGAAATAAAAGATTATATTGCTGCTGGAATCCTAGGGGGGCTCTTATCCAGACCTCAATTCAAGGCATTGTTCAGCAGTAACAAGATCGTAGCGCCAGAACAATTTAATCTGGCAGTGGTTGGAATCGAACTCTCCGACAAACTTAGAGCTGAATTAATGGAAGTCTTAGGAAAATATAACTCTCAGCCCATTTCAATAATGCCAAAAGTACGTATTTCTGCCTTTTCAAAACTATTCTCAGACAAGTTCTGTCCTGATTCCGAAGATGTCTGGCGCTACATGATCACAAATGAGGCATTGGTAGAACAAACTAAAAATTGGGAAGCAGGAAAGCAAAGAATGTCCGAAGTCATTGGAAAACCCCTTCGCATGCTGCTTTCGGATCTAACACTTTCTCTTGATGTTAGAACCTCCGCTTTCACTCACTTCAAGAATTTTTTAATAGAAAAAGCAAATGATAGTTCATTCGATAAAATGACCGCAGAAAGCATCGTCGTAGATGCCGAGAATGCAATCGAAATAGAAAAAGCAAAATATCAAAACATGTATGATGAAATGTTGAAAACAGCTCCTAATAAAGTCATTGAGGCTTATAATAGAAATGTAATTATCATTCGCGATAATGAAAAAATGGGACAGCTTGACCCGAGATCCGTCATTGCATCTCAATTAAATGACTGCATAGACAAAACAAACATCCCTAACTTTATCGAAATTTCAAATAATCCAGTTGGTTCAGAACTTCAGTTGATGCTTGAGAAAGAAGCCCGGGATCAAGTACAAAACGAAAGACAGATAGAAATAGAAAAGGTGTTAAGTAATATCGAAAACAAAAACTATAAACATTTATGTAAATTCTATACTTTTTACAAACCGATAGACCTTTTTGGTACAGCCTTTAATAAACTATCTGTGGTATTGCCTTTGCCTACGCTAAGTCTACCTGATAAGATGCGCATTGAATACTCTCCAAACCTTTTCATCGACAATGCCAAAATAAATACGCCTCAACATGCAGCCTATCGGATTCCCGGCAGATATATTCTCGTTCTTAAAAATCCCGGTGGATGCCCTGAGATTCGTTATGTGATGGTCAGTACAAAAGATGCTCAGTACATCAAACAAGGAATTTTGATAAATGAGGGTATCCTACGCAAAGGATCTGAAGTAAGCCTGATTGATTATGATAGAAATCTAATTGTTTCAAATATGAAGTCTCCGTTGTCAATCAATGATTCAAGTGAACTGAAACGCATTTGCGTTCAGGCAAAATTATGTACCGGTAAAACGAATTTTTCTAAAGAAGATATTTCTATCATTGAGGCCATGTGCGAGAAGAGCCGTGTTAGGATAGAAGAACTGCATATTTTCGTAAGAGATACCCTTAGGTTCATGCCAGCCGCCGCAGCAAGATTCCACGGCAGCACCCTCCAAAAATTTTTCCTCGGCTACCAAAAACTGTAGAAAAGAATGGCTGCAATAATGACTTTGCTCATTTTGTTCTTAATCCTTAAATGTAAATGTGTTATTATGAGTAAATGGCTACACGAAAAAGTGATGGGATATGACTTTACCGAAGTTTTTACAGAAATATAAGCAGGAGGCGAAAACCTACCTCGAAAAAGGACTGGTCCGAGATATTGAATTCTCAGGCCCAACCTATCAAGTACAGGTGTACGATCCCTCAACCAAAAAAGAAGAATGGGCATTTTTACAGCTCGATCCAAAAGGATGGATCCAAGATAGCTTTTGTTCATGCGAAGAGGGTGACAAATGCATCCACCTAGCAACTGCATACCTTCGTGTCTTCAATAATGGCGATCTGCCCCTGCACGAACGATTCCAACGCTCTCTTTGGAATAAGCTTTGCTTCCTTTTTACCGAACACTGCGGAGACGATCCAAGTCTCATTCAAGAAATCGATCCGGACCACTATGTCTACAAAAATGAAACCGGCGATACCCTATTTTTCGTCAAAACAAAGAACCAGAAAAGTCAAAAACGACTCTGGAATATGCTATTTAATAGGACTCGGCAAACAGAAGAAAATTCACTAAAATTTTCCAATCTCTCTGAAGATGAAATCGCCCTTTGGCGCCAAGGCAGACCTAATTTTGAACTGAAATACGAACTTTCCTTCTGGAATGACCTGGCCAAATGGCTCTTTCTCATGCAAGACGAAGGTACCCGCTACTCCATATCATTCCGTTACTCAGAAAAGGAAATTCCCAACGAAATCATCATCAAATTTCCCTCGTTAGAAGTCGGATTCACCCTTGCCGAAGCAAATTTATCCTTTATTATTCCCGCCTTAGCAACTGTCAAGTCACCTTTGAGCATCCACCAAGTGGGGCAGGAATCAATGCAAAAAATCACTTACGATAAAGTCCATGGAGAACTCTTGATTAAACGGGATGGCATGGCTCCTGTCAAAGAAGAAAAAGGAGTGACTCTCAATGATTGGGTATTTGTCCCCGGCGACGGTTTTTATTCAAGAACAGAAGGGGGAGGTCTCCAGCAATCACGCCTTTCAGGTGAAATGATCGCGAAAGCTCTTACTGAACAATATGGATTAATCAAATCCCGTCTAGAGCATGCACGCCTCCATTTGGATCCTGTTCATGTATCATATGATATTCGCTTTGATGATCAATGGAATTTCCACATTGCCGCCTATTTGTTTGCTCCAGGAGATCTTAGCACCCAATTTTCCAAATTGTATGGTGATTGGGCCTATCTCGAGGACGACGGATTTTATCCTGTTGAAGGTCTCATGTTTGATGCAATCGAAACGGTGATTCCTGTGAACAAAGTCAGCAGTTTCGTCCGAGAGCAACGTACATGGCTGGGTCACCATACTGGCTTTGAAACGCACATCACTGGGATTGAAACTCAATTAACCTATTTGCTTTCCCCTCAAGGAGTCCTTCGATTCATTCGCAAGGTGGCTTTTGAAGAATCATCCCAAGAAATCAAAGATTTTGGAGAATGGGTCTACGTCAAAGGTGAAGGCTTTTTCTCAAAAACAGGGCCTTCAATCCCAAGTGCTATTTCTCATGGAATGGTGATTTCCTCAGATCAGGTGCCTTTATTTATTCATCAGCATCATGAAGAACTACAATTAATTCCAGGTTTTTTCAGTTCAACTTCCCCTATAGAAAAAGGAGGGGTCCGTGTTGAGGTCAAAGAAGATCAATCAATTGAAATCTCTCCTGAATACAAGATATTTGAAAATTGCCGAAATAAATCGATCCGGTTTTTTGACGATTTCGTCTATGTGGAAGGGGAGGGATTCCACGAACTTTCCGGTAGTGCGCGACTGCCCGAGCCATTCCGCCATCTCGTTCACATTCCGGAGGATAAAACCCCAGATTTTGTTAGCACGGAATTAAATATTATTAAGCAATTTGTAAGCTATCTCGATCCTCGCCTTGTGACTCATCCAAAACTTGAGCTTAAAGCAAAATCTATTGTGTTAGAAGATGATAAATACCAACTCAGAATGGACTACTTTACAGAGGCGGGGCAAGTCAAATTCATAAACCTATGGAGAGCCATCCAAGGGAAAAAACCTTTTCTTTTTTCTGAAGCGGGTCTTATCGACCTCAAGGATTCCCGTTTTCATCCTCTACGTTTTATTGTAAAAAAACAGGTCGACCTCAAGAGCAATATAGTAAAGCTGTCGACAATGGAATTATTGCGTCTTCTCGCATTTGAAAAAGTTGATGTGCAAGAGGGAAAAGAGCTTATCGACGACCTCATGCAGGGCGGCATTTCATCTCAGCCCAATTTGACCGGCATGGGAGGAACTCTTCGTCCCTATCAAATCAATGGAGTTCACTGGCTGTGGCATTTGTTCCAACATAATTTGTCCGGCCTTCTTTGTGACGATATGGGCTTAGGAAAGACGCACCAGGCCATGGCCCTTTTATCTGCCGTCCGGAATCGTCAGCAAGCTCCAAGTAAATTTCTAATCATATGCCCGACGTCAGTTATTTATCACTGGGAAGAAAAACTGCTCAGGTACCTCCCAGAACTACGTGTCTGCACCTTCCACGGCACCGGAAGAACCCTCGAAGAGCACGAAGTGTTACTCACTTCGTACGGAATCTGGAGAAGAGAACACAAATTCCTTTCGCAATTTAATTTTGACGTCGCAGTTTTCGATGAAATTCAATCAGCAAAAAATCCGGGAAGCATCCTTTTTAACTCATTGATGTCAGTAAAATCAAAAATGAAGTTGGGACTCACCGGCACTCCCATTGAAAATCGTCTTCATGACGTAAAAGCCCTCTTCGATATCGTACTGCCAAACTACATGCCTTCCGAAAGTGAGTTCAAAGCCCTTTTTGTAACCCCTATCGAGCGGGATCGCGATAAGGCACGCCAGGGATTGCTTTCAAGATTTATCAAGCCGTTCATCATCCGTAGAAAAAAATCTGAAGTTCTATTTGATCTACCTGAAAAAGTGGAAGAAATTGCCCACTGCGATCTCTCCTATGATCAGGCTAATCTCTATAATGAAGTGCTCATCCAAATGCGGGAAGGGATCGTACGCGACCTCAAAGAAGGAGTTGTCTCCTACATTCACATCTTTGCCGTTTTATCCGCTTTGAAGCAAATATGCAATCACCCGGCTGCCTACCTAAAAAAACCGGAAGAATACAAAAATTTCACTTCAGGAAAGTGGGATTTATTTGTCGAACTTCTCAATGAAGCTCGCGAAAGTCAGCAAAAAGTTGTAATATTCTCGCAATATTTGTCGATGTTAGATATAATGGAAGCCCATTTGGATGAGAATAATATCGAATTTGCCACAATACGAGGTTCAACCCTTGACCGTGGAAAACAGGTGGAACGATTCAACAAAGACCCAAAATGCGAGGTTTTTTTGGGGTCATTGCAAGCGGCAGGCTGGGGGATTGACCTAACTGCTGCTTCCGTAGTGATCCATTACGATAGATGGTGGAACGCAGCCCGCGAAGACCAAGCCACCGACCGAGTCCATCGTATCGGCCAAACGCGCGGAGTGCAAGTATTTAAATTAGTGACGAAGAATACATTTGAAGAGAGAATCGACAACCTGATCGAACAAAAAGGAAAACTGATGGAAGATGTCATCGGATTCGATGATCACCAGTTTGTCAAGAAATTCTCTCAAGAAGAAATTCTTCAGTTATTGCAAGAGGTTAAAATAAATGATTAAATTCAACGGACTGACAAAGACATTTGGAAGTAGAATATTATTTGATAATCTCTCTTTTGTCATGAATAAGGGGGATAAATGTTCTCTCGTAGGAAAAAATGGAACAGGTAAAACCACCCTTCTGCGTCTCATCGCCGGATTAGAAGAACCCGACAGCGGATCAGTTTCTATACCAAAAGGCTATCGCGTCGGAATGCTCAAACAACACCTTAACTTCACACAATACACCGTCGTAGATGAGGCCTGTCTTGGATTGCCTCCCGAACGGAGTCATGAACAATACCAAGCTGAAAAAATTCTTACAGGCCTCGGATTCCTGGAAGATGACCTCTGGAGTCCTCCCGAAAATTTTTCCGGTGGATATCAAATCCGTATCGAACTGTGTAAATTGCTTCTTTCCGAACCCGATTGCCTCCTGCTTGATGAACCTTCAAACTATCTTGACGTATTATCCCTCCGCTGGCTCGTCCGCTTTCTACAGGATTGGAGAGGAGAGATCATCATGGTCTCTCACGATCGCGAATTTCTCGACGACGTCTCAACCCATACTATGGGGATCCACCGCGGAAAAATGAAAAAAGTCGAAGGCGGCACCGAAGAATACTACACCCAGGTTCTGCAAGAAGAAGAAATCCATGAAAAAACACGGGTCAATCTCGAAAAACAAAAAGCACACTTGCAATCTTTTGTCGATCGATTCGGCGCCAAAGCGTCTAAAGCCGCACAGGCACGCTCCCGCACAAAGGCCATTGATAGAATGCCCGTTCTAGAAAAACTCGCCGGGCTCATGAACCTCGACTTCCAATTTAGATATGCACCATATACCAGCCAAAAGGTCCTCACTGCTACCGATGTAGCTTTTGCCTACGCCGGAATGGAAGAGCAGCTCATTCACGATTTCAACATGCTCATTGAAAATGGAGATAAAATTGCCATCATCGGAAAAAACGGCAAAGGAAAATCCACCCTCCTCCAACTCCTAGCAACCCTTCTAGAGCCTCAAAAAGGGACAATTCAAATCCCCGATAACATTCGGATCGGATACTTTGGTCAAACGAATATCAACCGGCTTGATCCCAAAAAGACCATCTACGAAGAAGTCTCGCTTGCAAATCCAGCTCTCAATATCACACAAGTGCGCAGCATCTGCGGAACAATGATGTTTCCCGGAGATGACTCAAGCAAAACCATAAGTGTCCTCTCCGGCGGCGAGCGCAGCCGTGTCCTTTTAGGAAAAATCCTGGCCTCACCCTGCAACGTTCTGCTCCTCGATGAACCTACAAACCACTTGGATATGGAATCTGTAGAAGCTCTAGTGACGGCAGTAGAAGCTTTCCAAGGTGTCGTCGTCATTGTCTCACATACCGAGTGGATTTTGCACCGTATTGCCAAGAAAATTGTCATTTGCCATCAGGGTGAGCAGCAAATGTTCGATGGCAACTACGAAGATTTTCTACGCAAAGTGGGCTGGGAGGAGGAAGCACCTCCAGTCAAAAAAATGGAGAAGCCCAAAAAGTCCAATAAAGATAGAATTAAAACTCTCGAAAAGGAAATTGCAGACCTCTATATAGCCATAGATGAAAAGAAAACCGAGCTCTCCATCGAGTCCTCAAATAAGGGAACCCGTCAACTTGAGGAGCTCAACAAAAAACTTGAAGGTCTCTACAAAGAGTACGAGTCGCTCTGTTAATGCCAGGTGTCAACACCATCAATCTCTGAATATTGTAGGTTTGAGCAATAACGATATATGCTTGATATAAAGGCTAAATTTAATCAGACATGTTATTAATTTCTTTAATCAACTGGAACTTTAGGGTTTCAGCTTGCATTAAGTAGCCTATAATTTTTTTTATGATGTCCCTTGGCATCCCGTTAAAGACTGAGTCCTTTCGAAATTTCCAAATTCCATAAACTGTATGCGGGACATTCATAAATAATGATTCAGGAGCAGCTGCACAAAAATCGTCAATTTTCTGATAGCTGATTTTTTTGCAAGCGTAGTTACATAACAAATCCTCTTCTAAAACCACTTGCGCACCAAGCCGATTTTGTGAAATATCTTTACATACAGAAAATACTTTATCGACTATCTGAGAATGGTCAACAAAGGCTCGGTTTCCAAGCGAATTAAGGCCCAAGAAGGTTCTAAGTCTAAATAGTGGGTTTATCTGAGAATTGTCAAAAAAGGCTTGGTCTCCAAGTAAATTAAGGTCCAAGGAGGTCGCAGCTCTACATAGTGTGATCATCTTTGGTAATGCTAAATTTAGGAATTTTTGTGATGAGCCACAAACTAATCCATGTGTAAGTAATAGCAGAGTCCTATCACATTCATACTGAGTGCAATCAGCCGTTGGCACCCTTAATAGTCTTACCATTTTCAGGAAATTTTTAGCTCGATTACTTTCTTTAATATTTACCTCAATTTGAGCTTTATCGAATACTTTTTCGAAAAGCCCTTGGACCATCCCGAAAATCCCTTGAGGTTGTTTGTTTTGTTCTAAGTATTTAACTGCCGTGTCTTCCAAAGCCTTACTGAGAAATTCGCAATTAGTATAAAAAATCTTAAATTCTTCCGGCAATAAATCTTCAGGATTGATATTTAATCTTTGCATTATAGGGTTCATAATAAAATTCCCTTTTTAAGTTTATATTTAAATAATAATTAATATTTTAACAAACATTCGATTTTAATGCAAGGTAATAAAACATAATTTTTCCGGGAAAGCCGCTAGCTATTGACATGATAAAGAATTTTATGTTATAATGAAGTTCGAGATAAAAAAGAAATTAACACATTAAAATTATTATCCGGAGGTTTTTATGGATATAAATACAGCACAAAATAATTTAAATCAACTTAAAAATGAGCCAAATTTTAGGCTCTTTAAAGTCAATAATGATAACTCCCTGCAGAAATTAAATTTCGGGGGCAGGGTAGCACGCTTTCTCTTAAATGTGTTAACATTCGGCGGACAAGATAGAAAAATTCGAGATGTATTTGAAGAAAGTTTTCTGGCTGCAGGAATAAAATTTGTAAACACTCCCGCTGCAAATATTAGTCTATTTAACAAAAATTCCTTTTCCAATTATTTAAAAACTCAAGACATCCAGAACATTTTTAACAATGCACACAGTGCTAATGTTCCAGTTCCAGATCACGGGCATGATCACGGGCATGATCACGATCACGGCCACGTTCATGATCATGGTCCAGCCGGTGCGGTTCTTGATACTCGACCAGCAGGCAAAGAACAAGAGTTCATTGATCCTGTAAAAGGACTGAATATGACTATTGAAGAAATAATGGCAATTCCAGGAATTGTGCCTAATAGTCAAGTGAAGCAAGCACAGATTGTCGATTCTAAATGGGATAAATTGGAGTTCGAATACAATGGTGTACAAGATCACGTTAGCGGATTTGGAGGTAAACAGGATGCTGTCTTCGTCCCAGGTCAAGCTCCAGTAGTTTTTGATTGGGGTAAGCCTGTGCCATTTAATCATGATGGGTCAAAGGGTAAGGCATTCTTGAGCTTGCAACATATCAAGCATTACATGTTCAAACAAGATCAGCCAGTTCCTCAGGTGGTCATCCTGACGTTAGGTCATGGACTTGGAAGCAAAGATGCTGACCGCATTAATAAGCCTGGAGAGCTACTCATTAAACAAGAACTGGTAGATCAACTCAAAGCAGAACCAGGTGTTAAGGCAGTTCTTGTATTAAAATCACAAGATGTACAACAGAAAGTTGAAGAACTCACAAAGGCAGGCATTCTCTATGCTGCAGCAGTTCACACAACCTGCTAACTTAAGCTGAAAACGTGTGGCCACTTGTGGTCTGCTGTCTCCGACAGCAGACCACCGGCTTCAATGGTGTCAACTTAAAGAACATTCTATTATTCTTAATGATGTGGACTTGGATGAGCTCCGGACGGCTGAAGGGATCGCAAGGTAAGCGTCAAACTAAGTATTTCCGGTTTGGAGTGACCCAATTTATTGGGTCTTTTTCCGAGCCGAATTTATTCGGCTCGGTGGAGGGCGACACCTTGCCCTCCTTAGGTGAATGGCGAAATCTTGCCATGCACAGGGCCGAATAAATTCAGCCCTGAAAAAGACCTAATGAATGAGGTCACTCCAAATTAGACTGAGCGTTGAGTTAGGCAACGGCTCCGGTTTGATGCTTACATCGCAAGCGGCAGAATATGATTGACATCATCTTCCTATAATCCTTCATATCCTGCCGCTTGCGATCCTTCATATCCTGTTTTCTTTTTGCAGGGAGGTTAACAAGGTATCGATATCAATGATCTCTCTTGTGTTCTCTCGTGTTCTCTGTGGTAAAAGATCATTGCATCCGGTTTCGTAGAGAGCCTGGCCACTTATGCTCTCAGTTGCTCATCCAAAATTTCCGTTAAGTAGCATATGGTATCCTCTCATTTTGGCCAAGGCTTTTAAATTTAAATATTCATTAGCAAGATTTTCAGCGGTTTTATGGGTTTTGTTTATGATGTCGTATCGTGCGCCGCCTTCGAGGAGTCTAAGAATTACCGGGGTATTATTACCAGTGACAGCAATATGAAGCGGGGTGTTCCCATCGTGATCTTCAACATCAATTGGATGCCCCAATGTAATCAGTTCATCTGTAAGCGCCAACGAAATGGCTTCGCCTCGCTTTCTTTCCATTTGATTTTTGCAATCCCATTTATCAGTCGAGACCACACCGTGAAGCGGAGATGTTTCTTTAATATGGTGGTAAATTCCTTCTTGAACGTTGTGCTTCCAGGCAAACTTGATCATGTCTCTTAAAACTTCAATGTATTCGGATGGGTCTTCCGATCCTTTCATAGAATTTTCTATTTGTTTATATGTGACCTCCAAGTTATGAAGAGGGGTTTCAATATCTTTTTCCCTTTCACCAAAATTGAGTTCAAGCAGTTCGAGTCTTGCTTTGATTTCTTCCCAATGCTTCATCGGTTGACATGTGCTGAAAAATAATTGGTATATATTTCCAAGTGGGTTTTCATCCATATCGTCGCGAATTTTAAAAGCACTTTTGGTGAGAAGAAAGTCAAAAATCTCTTTCCTATTTTCGAAGGGAAGATCGAATAGACAACGTTGATGAATCGATTGAAAAAAACTTTTTATTGCCTTAGCTTGTTGTATTTTGCTCACTTTGGGTGATTGCTCAGCTATCCAACCTTTTACAAGGCGGAAAAGTTCTAGGTAGTGGGCTTGCATTTTTGGCTCAGTTGCTAGTCGGCTGCATATGCATTCTAAAAGATCACTGGATTTCCCATAGAATAAAGATTTGGGATTTCGTTTATACAATTCGGGAATCATTGTCATTGCATTCGAGTGTGGTGCGTGAGCTATCAGTGGATTATTGCTTTTCCAGGCACTTTTGGGTAAAATTTTATTCACTTTTTCTAGAACTTCTGGACAGCCTTTTATGCTCATTAAAAGGGCATTATCGACTATATAACAAGATTCGGAAATTACATATTCTCTTCTGAAATTTTTGTCCATACCATCTAAAATTTCTTGAAAAAGATCTATGTCACCCATTGAAATTAACTTAGTTAACATCGTATAGTCGCTCAAATCTTTTGAAAATGGGGCGATAAGCCTTACCATTTCGCGACGCAGTGTCATATCCGCTATGTTGATGGCGACAGTTAAAGGCGGCGTAGCATCTTTTCGAGGTGGAAAGCAATCATTCCCCCTTTTTTCCAAAAGATATTTGACAACGTGAATGTGCCCTTTTTCAATGGCTGCAACAATGGGGGAAATGTAATGATTATTAATGTATATGTAGACTTGTACGGGCAAATCTTCTTGCCAATTCATGATATCCTTGATTTTGCCAAGACGACAAGCCAGATAAAAACGCACATTAACATCATTGATCACTGAAAGGGTTTCGCCTGCATCAAGAAGGCTCTCAATGACATCTTCATTGAGAAGATTATCATATTGGTAGGTTTCAAGCTGAATGGGAAGTTCTCCGTCATTATTTTTGGCTGTTGCCTTAAGGCCTTGTTCTAATAGAAATTTTACGGGTTTAGCTTTATTAGGGATCTTTCGACGACAAAGTACATGTAGAAGAAAGGGATCTTTGGAGAAATCAACTTTGAATTCATTGAAGAGTTTCAGCATGGATAAGATCTCTTCCCCATCTTTGCTTAATCCAATCTCCACTTTCAGGGCAGTGTTACCAGCATCGTTAACCGCATTAGGATCCACTCCTTCACTTAACAGATAGCGAAATAAGACGGGGTCCCATTTACAATGGTGTAGTAACGTGCGACCCAGCGCGTCCGGCTTTAAAGAACAGGCCTTAAGCTTTTGAAAAATTTGGAGTACTTCATATGATCCACAATGTTTCATGACTTCAAGAAAACCATTTTTCAATGTTTCCAAGTCTCCATTTTCTGCTAGAAGTTGTAATACAAAAGCATTATCTTTTGTTAACTTATTATAAAGCATAAAATTTCTAAGGGGGGTACGTTCATGCGCATCTAATGCTGTGATTAAGGCTCCGGCTTTGACCAAAAAACGTGTAACTTCCACTAATTTGTCAGGTGGACATTTAGCAAGGACAATGTGTAATAATAAGGGTATTTCACTCAGTTTAGCACCCATATCAATGAGTCGTTGTAAAATGGCAGTATCGCAGCCATATTCAATTGCTCCAGTTAGAAGATTGTTCAGTTCTTCAGTTCGGGATAGATGCTGTTTGGCCAATTTTAACAATTCATCAATAGCAGAGAGTTCATTATATGTGTAAAATTTATGAAAAAAAATAGTGATTAAATCACTTATATTTTGACCTTTTTCTAGGAGCACTTTGCATAATCCATGATTTACAAAATCGGCATAGACTCTTCCATTCCTGACGTAGAAATCAGAAAAAGCATTTGTTGCGCAAGGTACAGCCATCCTTTCGACAAAGACCTGTCTATCTGACTCAGGAATTACTTTCCATATTGTTGAAAGGGATTCTATAAAAATTGATGTATCCATATTATAAAGCCAGGAACAAAGAAGGGGAGCTGGAAAAATTGAAGGCAATTCATTAAAGGTCTTTAATTGAGTCTTCGCAAAATGGACATAATTTAGGAAAAATTTAATAGCTAAGTAGGTAGTTTTAGCTAATTTCGCATCTCTTGCCATCATAGGCCACTTTACAATTATGTCGCGATTAAAGACCTTAATATCTGGCATATGCCATATCCAGTAGGGTGCTGCAACAGCATTGACGAAAGCGTTTAGTTCCTTACAGCACTGAGAGAGCCGACCCATACCAGAAGGCGGAATGTACTGAGGAAAAAGGTGAAGATATTGTTTAAAAAAGGCATTTGTTTGAACATCCATTCGTTACTCCTTCATTTTTCAATTTTTTGCTTTAACCAAATGCCACGGATGAATAACAAAATATTTTCATTTCAACTTGCTTTGGCGGGCTGCCTCGGTACATTTTAGGCATCGTAATGTATTTGGTGAATCCCAGTTCAGACATTAGTTTGGCTGCTGTAGGATTTGTATCTGGAGTTTCTAGATAGATAGTCGAAGGTGTTTGGGTGGCGGAGGCTATGAGAGCTTTGAGAATATCTGCAGCTGTTGCTAAATTATTAGCATACATGGGGCCGATTCGATAGCTTTTGTTTGGTTCGGGCTTTGCTGGTATTCTTTCGTGAAGAACTCCATAGCCTGTAATTTTCCCTTCTTCCTCACAAACGATTGTAATGGTGGAAGGCTTGCTGCATACTGCATGCAGGAAATTTGGTCTGGAGTCGCCATAAACAGCTTTGTCATAATCATAGAGGGCCTTTGGGAACAATGAAATATCTTTTAATTTCTCATCATTGATTTCAGCTTGATTATCCTTACTATCTAGTTTAAGAGACCAAAAATTGTCTTGTGTGTAGGTTTGGAATCCAAATTTTTCGTACAATGGGGTGGCTGATTCCACGCTTGTTAATCCGAAGGTATTGACGCCTCGAATATTTTGTGTATAATTGAGAACTTCTTCGAATAGTATTCGGCCGAATCCTTTGCCGCGATGAGGTTCACGGATGATAAAATAGCCCACATAGGCCATTTTCAAGCCAGGGTAGGTTATCATTGAGATAGAGCCCATTTTTTCGCCATTGAGCTCCATTATGTAAAATCCTTCGTTATCCTGATTGTAATTAGGCAACAGACCTCCCACCGAGGAAGACCAACCCTCGCCTTTTCCAGCCCATTCTATTCGAGACCATTCGACTTCATCAAAAGTCATGGTGCGAATGTGAAGATCATTTGGATAATTTTTGGTGAGCTTTATGGTTTTGGATGGTTTTTCCAGAGCTTTTATAGGATTAGAAAAAGAATAGCGTGTTAAAGTTCGCGTTGTGGTCACTGTTAATTACCTCGCAGTAAAATTAGATTTGCCTTCAGAGGATACTAGTCAGTCTCATTTATTGCAATTACTTTTGGTCGCCTCAAGCATTTCCTGTTTGGAGTGACCCAATTTATTGGGTCTTTTTCCGAGCCGAATTTATTCGGCTCGGTGGAGGGCGACACCTTGCCATGTACAGGGCCGAATAAATTCGGCCCTGAAAAAGACCTAATGAATTAGGTCACTCCAAATTAGACTGAGCGTTGAGTTAGGCAACGGCTCCGGTTTGGAGTGACCCAATTTATTGGGTCTTTTTCCGAGCCGAATTTATTCGGCTCGGTGGAGGGCGACACCTTGCCCTCCTTAGGTGAATGGCGAAATCTTGCCATGCACAGGGCCGAATAAATTCGGCCCTGAAAAAGACCTAATGAATTAGGTCACTCCAAATTAGACTGAGCGTTGAGTTAGGCAACGGCTCCCGTTTGGAGTGACCCAATTTATTGGGTCTTTTTCCGAGTCGAATTTATTCGGCTCGGTGGAGGGCGACACCTTGCCCTCCTTAGGTGAATGGCGAAACCTTGCCATGCACAGGGCCGAATAAATTAGGGCCGAATAAATTCGGCCCTGAAAAAGACCTAATGAATTAGGTCACTCCAAATTAGACTGAGCGTTGAGTTAGGCAACGGCTCCGGTTTGGAGTGACCCAATTTATTCGGCTTGGTAGAGGGCGACACCTTGCCCTCCTTAGGTGAATGGCGAAACCTTGCCATGCACAGGGCCGAATAAATTCGGCCCTGAAAAAGACCTAATGAATTAGGTCACTCCAAATTAGACTGAGCGTTGAGTTAGGCAACGGCTCCGGTTTGGAGTGACCCAATTTATTCGGCTTGGTGGAGGGCGACACCTTGCCCTCCTTAGGTGAACGGCGAAATCTTGCCATGCACAGGGCCGAATAAATTCGGCCCTGAAAAAGACCTAATGAATTAGGTGACTCCAAATTAGACTGAGCGTTGAGTTAGGCAACGGCCTCCTCTTCTGGAGCATCCGTGATCAGTGCCTCGGAAAGGAGGACTACACCTGCTACGGAGGCGGCATGTACGAGGCAGTTGATGACTACTTTTGCGGGATCAATGACTCCGGCAGTTACAAGGTCTTCAACTTTCTCAGTATTTGCATTAAAACCAAAGTTGGGTTTGGCTTTTTCTACTTCAAGAAGTACGACAGAACCATCAAAGCCAGTATTCATCGCAATTTGTTTGATAGGAGTCTCGCAGGCTTTAGATACAATACCAGCACCGAGGGCTTCATCTCCTTCCAGCTTCAAAGATTCGATGGCTTTGCGTCCACGTAAAAGAGCCACACCACCGCCAGGAACGATTCCTTTCTCAATGGCTGCTTTGGTTGAGCTCAAACTGTCTTCAAAACTTTGTTTTTTCTGCTTGAGCTCGGGTTCTGTAGCAGCACCCACAAGGATAACAGCTACTCCACCACTTAATTTTGCTTTCCGTTCTAACAATTTTTCTTTGTCATAAGAACTGGATGCTAAAGCAATTTCGTTTTCAATTTGTTTTGTTCGTGCGCTAATGTTTTTTTGAGATCCTTTGCCTTTTACAATTGTTGTTGCTTCCTTTGTAATGACAATTTTTTCGGCCGACCCCAAAACTTCTGCTGAAATATCGGTCATTGACATGCCTGTTTCCTCTGAAACAAGTGTGGCACCGGTGATGATGGCGATATCTTCCATCATGGCTTTGCGTCGGTCGCCAAATCCTGGAGCTTTTACCGCTGCAACTTTAAGTGTTCCTCTGAGTCTGTTTACCACCAATGTTGATAGTGCATCGCCTTCTATATCTTCGGCAATAATGAGCAACTCGTGGCCTGAATTAGCCGTTGCTTGAAGAATAGGCAAAATTTCATGAACGTTGGAGATTTTTTTATCGATGAGGAGGATTTGAGGATTATACATTTCGGCAATCATTTTATCACGATTTGTGCAGAAATAGGGGCTCATATATCCGCGGTCAAACTGCATCCCTTCCACAATTTCTATCGAAGTTGTTGTTCCCTTTGCTTCCTCTATGGTGATGACTCCTGAATTTCCGACCTTTTCCATTGCATCGGCAATCATGCTGCCAATTTCTTCATTTCCAGAGGCAGAAACAATAGCAATATTGCGTGTGTCTTCTTTCTTTTTTACTGGAATTGCAGAATTCTCAATGCTTTTGATCACAACTTCAACGGCTTTGTCCATGCCTCTTTTAATTCCGATTGGACTGGCTCCGGCAGAAATGTATTTCAGGCCATTTTCGACAATAGCACGGAGCAATAAGGTAGCTGTGGTTGTTCCGTCGCCGCACTTTTCTTTGATTTTGAGTACCACTTCTTTGGCTAGAGAGATCCCCATGTTTTCATAGGGATCTTTTAATGTGATTTCTTTGACGATGCTGCCGCCATCGTTCGTTATTGCAGGCGCACCCCAACTCTTTTCGATACCGACGTTGCGCCCTTTGGGTCCTAGGGTAAAAGCTACAACGTCTGCAAGTTTGTTTATTCCAGTTAGCAACGCATGGCGTGCATCTTCGTCAAATATAATTTCTTTTGGTGTTGTCATGTGCATTTCTCCTTATGGTTAAAGGATACACTTTAAACTATCAGTAATATTTTGTCCAGGATAGCCCAGAAGTTACTTGATATTTTTCATGTAATTCAACCCTGCCGCCACCAAATTCTTCTGGAATATTATTCCACCTTCCCTTGTTTTTGTGATTAAATCCATATGCAACAAAGAAAGTAAATTCTCCGCACCAGTCGTGCCAAAGGGTAGACCCGCCTGTCACCCAATCCTCGATAACGTCTGGGGTCAACAAATTTAAGAAAGTTTGTGAAGTTGGTATGGGTGAGCGTGTGTGCTGATATCCCAATCTCATCGAAAAACAGGGGTTTAGAACATATTCTATCCCAGTTCTCCAAGTCATAATATCCCACCAGCCTAACCCTACGCCATGATCACGTCCAAAAGGTCTAAAGTGGTCAAGCGCTTCATCTGTATGATTCACACAGGCTAATTCATCCCATGCATTGTGTTCACCGTCAACTTCTATGATAATATTATCACATACATTGACCGAGATTCCGCCTGTAAACCTTTGTGGGATGAAAAATTTTCCCTTTCGAGCTAGAAGTCCTTTGTATTTGTCAAAATGTTGCATTTTAACTTCTGGGGACCAGGCAAAGCCCATTCTGACGCAAGGCCAGATATTTCCAACCCATCCTAATGTACATCCTATACCCATGGAATAGTCGTATTCTTGATTGGTTACTCTGTGTGGATGGATGGACCAGCGGTGATGTGCAAATCGCTGTAGACCATCCACTTTTAGTCTTTGTGCCATGAGGTCAAGGGATAAACCAAAAGAATGGTATTCTCCTAATTTTATTGCAAATGCCGGTGAAATGGTCTCATGAAGGTATTCCAGACCCAATTTGCTTTCTCCAAGTTCTTCTAAGCCTACATTATAGTTCGATTTCAGAAAATTTCTAGTATAGGCGGCAAATCCAATTGTCCAGTTGCGTTGCATGTAATGCATGCATCCACTGAGGTCAGGGAGATAAAAATTTTTGTTTTTATGCGTCGTATATTTACCGTCCATAGTGTCGTTGTCGGATATAATTGTTTTACCATCTTGTACAATCCAAATAAATCCGATGTTAAGTTGCTCGGGTACCCATGACATACCTGCTGGATTATATGCAATAACTGATGAGTCAATAGCGTGTGCTGCAACAGCGCCAGCCCGGCCCATCGATTTTATTCCCGCATATACTGCTTCTGTCTCAGTAGGGATAATACTAAGTAAGGTAAGGAGTCCAATCCCCAAAAATTTCTTTGATAGTGATCTGTTCATCTGAAAAAATTCCTCGCATTATTTTCTTGATAAATTAATACATTAAAAAAAAAATGCGATCTTGTAAAGCTATTTGTCAAATTTCTGAGATAAGCAGAACGATTTCGCCTTTAAGAGTGCGAGTTTTCCAGTGAGAAATAAGTTCGTTGGGAGTTCCTGAGACCATTTCCTCAAATTTCTTGGTAAGTTCTCTTCCGACAGCAATTTGTCTCTCGGGAGCCAATAGATGCAAGACAGCCAGTACTTTAAGTAGTCGATGAGGAGTTTCATAACAGATGGTTGTGCCTGGATATAATAAGATCTCTTCTAGCTGCTTTTGTAATCTTCCTGAAGTTTTGGGGAGAAATCCCCAAAATTGGAATCTTTCTGTGGAAAAGCCAGAGCATGTGATGGCTAATACAGCGGCGCATGGACCTGGAATGGCTTCAACTTTAAGATTTTCGGAGCGGCATCGGGCGACAAGGCGCATGCCGGGGTCGGAGATCCCAGGTGTTCCAGCATCAGTGATAAGGGCGATTGTTTTCCCTGAGTTTATATCGTCGACTATTTTTTGTTCTCTTGAAGCTTCATTGAACTTGTGGTAGCTGACCAGATTTTTTTGAATCAAATAATGATTGAGCAGGCGAAGGCTGTGACGAGTGTCTTCGCAGAGGATGTAGTCACAGACTTTAAAATTTCGACGGCTCGGAAGGTGATATCTCCAAGATTGCCGATGGGGGTTGCAACAAGATATAACATAGGTGGCACCCAGATTCGAACTGGGGATGGAAGCTTTGCAGGCTTCTGCCTTACCACTTGGCCATGCCACCTGATTAAGGACTATCTTATATCTTAGAAGTGATTATGAAGTCAAACAAAAAAAGCAGATAGCTGAATTCAAAAGTTATTTACCTAATCGTTGAATAGGGCAAATGACAAAAAGGACTTAAATGCATTTTTAAGTCCTTTTCGGTCTAGCCAATAAAAAGTTTACAGAGTACTTGGTTAAACGTGCTTCATGGCAAGTTCGTAATTGGGTTCCTGCGTAATTTCTGGGACAAGTTCGTGATAGAGAACTTTGTTATCTTCATCCAGAACGATAACGGCACGAGCACAAAGTCCTTTGAGCGGGCCGTCTGCGATACATACACCATAGTCTTCGGGAAAATTACTTCTAAATGCTGATAGGGTTATCACATTCTTTATTTCTTCGATTTTGCAAAATCGTACTTGAGCAAAAGGAAGGTCTTTAGAGATATTCAGTATATATATATCGGGTTTTTTTTCATTTTGTTTTGTGAATTCCTTTACGGAAGCTCCACAAACTGTCGTATCAATACTCGGAAAAATATTGAGAATTTTCTTTTTCCCTTTAAAGTCTGCTAGGGTTTTTTCGGAAAGATCTTGTCCAACTAAAGTAAAGAAGGGTACTGTTTTACCTACAGGAGGAAGTTCACCTACTGTGTGTATTTTATTACCTTTGAGAGTAATTTCGGCCATAATTCATCCTTTTGTTAAGCTGGAACGCCGCGCAGGATCTCGTGTGAGAGCTGCTGCCACTGTTTCCAGTCATCTTTTAGTGTTTTTTTCATCGCTTTTATTTCAGCACGTAGTTCTAATAGGAGGTCGCGGGCGCATTGTTCTTTTTTGAACTGTTGATATTTCTCTATCAATTGCTTAAATTGGTTTGTTTTTTCGATGATGGCTTCCGACATGTCGTTCACAGTTTTTTCAAGCTCATCTTTTTTATCAAAGAATACTTCTTTTATTTTCGAAATTAAAAGGCCTTTTCTTTCTAGAACCATCCTACGGCTCACTGTATATTGATCCATGCGTCTTAAATTGCTTGCAAGACCCAGTTTATTTAGGGTCCAGATCAACCATTTTGTGGGATCGAAGTGGAACCAGCGTATGCCATTGCGATAATCATTAGCATAGGTATGGTGGTAATTGTGATATCCTTCGCCGAAAGTTAACAGTGAAATAATGTAATTATCAACGGCAGATTGTTCTTGGCAGAATGGTCTGTCTCCCCAAGTGTGTGCCAGTGAATTAATAAACCATGTGAAGTGATGCAACAGAAAGATTCTAACCCAAACAGCCATAAAAAAGGCACCAAGGTAATCGTTTAGCATCCAACCAACAGCCATAAAAGCGATGAAATTGGTCAAAACCATCCATAGTCCATAGTATTTGTGCTGGAGAACATTCCATTTATTTCTCATGAGGTCTGCAACAAGTTTGTTGTCGATTTCTTTGGGTTTTTCGAGGAGCCATAGGCAGTGTGCGTACCAGAATCCTTTTTTTATGGAGTAGGGATCTGCGTCGGTGTCAACGTGGGCATGGTGCAGCCTGTGTTCGAAGCTCCAGCGGAGGACGCTTCCTTGCGCTGTCATGGATCCTAGAAATAGTAGTATGCCTTCAACTAAGCCGCTAGCTTTGTAGGTCCGGTGAGCAAAATAGCGATGATATCCGGCGGTGATGCTAAGTCCAGTCATGTAGAGCAGGACGATGGTGGTGATGATCATACCCAAAGAAGGTGCGGCGTAGTAGAAGTAGAATGGGAGTGATGCAAAAAGCAACACATGGTAAATGATCAGGAAGGAGGCGGGGCCCCAGTTAAATTCTCTTTTTATACTCATGAATATCCTCCCATGATTTTATAGACATGAGTATACGCCAAAAAGTATTATTTTGCAAAGTATTACTTGTAAAAAAATCCTTGCTCGAGATAGATTATCCGTGTCATGAATTTGAAATACATCGCACATATACTCGGATTGGATTTTGAGGAGGATGCAAGGCCTTTAGGTTATTGCGTCGATAGTCGTTGCTTGAAGGCGGGAGACCTTTTTTTTGCACTGAAGGGCGCCTGTGTTGATGGACACACATATTTGCCCGAAGTTCAAGAAAAAGGGGCTGTAGGTGCTATTGTGAGTGATAAATTTCAGGGGACAGTAGAAGGTCTTCCATTATTAAAAGTCCCCGATGTTTTGTTGGCATTGCAACGATTGGCGCAGCATCGACTGAGTGAATTGCCCATGAAAATAGTTGCCATTACTGGTTCTGTAGGAAAAACTACCACAAAAGACTTCACTTCTACTCTTTTGGCTGAAAAGTATCGAATTGCCTCATTTAAGGGGAATCCAAACTCGCAAATTGGTCTGCCAACAGCGATTTTAAATGCCGATTTTTTTGAGAAAGAAGTATTAATCGTCGAAATGGGTATGGAATTGCCTGGTGAAATTGCCCGATTGACTCAGATTGCCCCGCCGGATATTGGTTTAATTACTATGACTGCGTTTGTGTGTGGTGCCAAGAATTTCGATTCATTAGAAGCTGTTGGCAGGGCAAAAGCAGAGATTTTTTCTCATCCACGGACGAAATTGGGTATTTTATCGCATGAAATTGTTAATTTTGATGAATTATGTCCCTTGCATGGACAATCTTTTTCGGTCGTTTCGCCTGAAGCTGATTTCTATCTTAAAGAAAATTCTAAAGGATTTACCATCAATGGTATAGAATTTGATTCACTGCCTGTGCCTGGCAAGCATAATCTGTCGAATTTTCTAGCAGCTTGCTCTGTTGCTCGGAATATGGGTTTGAGTTGGGAGGAAATTAGAAGGGGAGCATCCAAATTAGCTCTTCCCGAAAGAAGATTTCAAATATGTGAAATTAATGGTGCCACATTTGTCAATGATTCTTATAATGCGAGTGTGGTCTCGGTGAACGCAGCATTGATGAGTCTGCCGATGCCGCAAGCTGGAGGAAAAAAGATTGCTTGTATTGGAGAGTTGCCGGGACTTGGACCATTCTCGGAAAATTGCCACAGAGAGGTAGGGAAAAAGGCTTTGGAGCATGTTGATTTAATGCTATGTTTGGGAGAAGGGTGTGCGCCGATTATTAATTGTTGGAAAGAGGCAAATCGGCCTGCTTATCTTTTTCAAGATAGGATTAGGCTTGTAGATGCATTGAGAACCCTTTTTACTAAAGGTGACGTTATACTTTTGAAAGGCGGGAATTTAAAACAAATGTGGAAGGTATTAGAGGAATTATAGAATGATTGAGATCATTATTCATACGCTGCGCGAGCAATTCGGATTGAAAATACCTATGGTTCTTTCTTATACGTCGACTAGAATGATGTTAGCTGCAATGACGGCACTTATCATCAGCATATTCCTTGGACCCCGTTTCATAAAAAAATTATATGAACTCAAAATTGGTCAATCTATTAGGACAGAAGATTGTCCCCTTTTAGGAGAGCTTCATGCGAAAAAAAAGGATACTCCAACAATGGGTGGAATCCTCATTTTGTTCGCGATGTTTGCATCTATGCTGTTGTGGATGGATCTGAAGAATATTTTCACTCTGATTTTTTTCATCACGACCCTCGTTCTGGGCTCCATAGGTGCTTCTGACGATTACTTAAAGTTAAAGTACAAGAATACAAAGGGGCTCTCTGGTAAGAAAAAACTTCTTGGTCAGGTGGTTGTCTCAGCACTTTTGGCTCTGTACTTGCTGAGTCCCGCCATCAATAATTCTTTACATATTGGCTCATGGTTTGCTCCGCCTGGGATAAAAGATGGCGCCCAAAATGTAGTGCCTCTTCAAGAATATGCCTCGCGGATTTATATTCCATTTTTTAAAGAACACCTCATTGAGTTTTCGGGGATCTTTTTGATAATGGCCTTCTTTTTCATTGTTTTTGTTGTCACAGGGGCATCAAATGCTGTGAATTTGACGGATGGATTGGATGGATTGGCGGCAGGTTGTTTGATTTTGGTCGCCTCTTGTTTTGGTGCTATTGCTTTTCTTTCGAATAATACGGACATTTCGAAATATTTGAATATTCAATATGTAGAGGGAAGCGGTGAAATTGCTGTTTATATGAGTGCTTTTGTCGGGGCATGCATAGGATTTCTTTGGTATAACGGGCATCCGGCGCAAGTGTTTATGGGAGATACGGGCTCATTGGCTCTCGGTGGAGTGATTGGTGTGACATCAGTTCTTTTGAAAAGGGAATTTTTGTTGGCTATTATTGGCGGAATATTTGTAGCAGAAGCTCTTTCGGTGATTGCGCAAGTTGCAAGCTACAAGCTACGGAACAAAAAACGGGTCCTTTTGTGTGCACCGTTGCATCATCACTTCGAATACAAAGGATGGCCTGAGACAAAAGTTGTAATACGGTTTTGGATTATTGGATTGATATTGGCAATTATTGGCATGGCTTCACTTAAATTTCAATAGGTTATTATGAAAGTTCTAATAGTGGGAATGGGTATCAGCGGAAAATCAGCGGCAGAACTCCTTATCCAAAAAGGTCATAAAGTTCATGGAGTAGATAGAAACTATGAATCGATCATTGTGGACCATATAACCATCTCTTCAGACTTGGAACCTATAGATATTTCTGCTTTTGATCTTGTAGTTGCCTCACCTGGAATCCCACCGACTCACCCTATCTTTGTGGCAGCTGAAAAATCGGGAGTTGAAATCATTGGTGAAGTTGAGCTGGCCTCTAGATTCATTACGCAAAAGTTCATTGCTATCACTGGGACGAATGGAAAAACTACAGTAACATTCATGGTGACCCACATTTTAAACGCTGCGGGAATTCCGGCACGAGCGCTTGGGAATGTTGGCATGCCGCTTGCTTCAGAATTTCAACATATTAGAAATGAAATTATTGTGGCCGAACTCAGTTCCTTTCAACTTGATACCCTCTCAAGTAAAATCATTGATCTTGGGGTTATTTTAAATATCACCCCAGACCATCTAGACCGGTATACTAATATGGAAGCCTACGCGGCATCGAAAATTCATATGAAAGATTGTATGAAGCCGACGGGAAAATTATTTGTTTTTCAAAAGGCGTTTGATGAATTTAAACAGCTTTTCGGCAATTTTACTCCTTTTAAATATGATGGGCATAATAAGGAAAATATTGAAACCTTATTGCCAATTTGTTATAGAAGAGGGATTAATCACGATATTGAGAATATTATGGCAGCGTATAATCTTTGTCGTGAAGCTGGGGTAAGTGCTGAAGATTTTGTAAAGGGATTGGAGTCGTTTAAAAAACCGCCTCACAGAATTGAATTTGTAAGGCGTTTGGGTGAAGTAAATTACTTCAATGATAGCAAGGGAACGAATATTGACGCTGTAATACGAGCTGTAGATACCATGGAAGGGAATGTCGTTCTGATAGCAGGCGGAGTTGATAAAGGCTCCACATATATGCCTTGGATTGATTCCTTTGGAATAAAGGTGAAATGTGTATGTGTGATTGGTGAAGCTGCAGATAAAATTGAAAAAGAGATCTCACACACATTGCAGGTAAAAAAGTTTTCGACTCTTGATGATGCTGTAAAGCATGCCGCAGAGATTGCAAAGGCCGGTGAAAATGTGTTGTTGTCTCCCGGTTGTTCGAGTTATGATATGTTTAGAAATTATGCTCACAGAGGTGACGAATTTAAAAAAATTATTAATAATTTATAATAAATTAAGAGGTTTATAAATGAGTAAAAAGGATACGGTGATTATAGCAGCATTGGTTAATACAGGCCTCTTGGCCTTGGTTTTTATGCTAGCAACTACAACAGATATCGAAGTCGTCAGCGGATTGCAAAACGTTGATCACAGCATAGTGGAAACTGAAAGAACGGCTCAAATTGAGGAAAAAACAATGTCGCCTCTGACCCAAATTGCCTCCAAAGATGAGCTGGATGAAGTTCTAAAAAATTATGCACAAGCTATTGAAGTCCCCCCCGTTCCTAAAGATGAGGCCAAACCGATTGAAGCAGCAAAGCCTGATGAGAAATATGTGGATGTAACAGTAAAACGTGGTGACTCTTTAGACAAAATCGCTCGTGCGAATGGCACTTCCGTTGCTGAAATCATGAAAATCAATCAGTTGAAAAATGAGCGGTTGGATATCGGACAGGTTCTTCGTGTAGCAGTGACTAAGAAAAAAGACACACCAGCTAAAGCAAATCCAATTGCAATGGCAAACACACCTTCAAAAGGGCCTGAATACTACACAATGAAAAGTGGAGATAGTCCATGGAAAATAGCCAAAGATCGTCAGGTTCCCTTTGAGCAATTACTGAAACTGAATAATCTCGACGAAGCGAAAGCACGTAATTTAAAGCCCGGCGACGTTTTGCGTATAAAGTAGACGCATAAATATATGAGATATCTTTTTTTATTAGCTGTTACAGCCGTTTTTGCCATGGGTTTGGTAATGATCTACAGTACCACCTCGGCAGAAATTCTCGATCTTGACCTGAGTCTGAATGAACACCATGCTTTTGCGAAACAGATAATGTTTGCAGTTGTAGGGATATCCATGGGAGTTGTTACTTACCGTGTAGGATATAGAAAATTTATTGAAATCAGCCCAGCATTATTGGTGCTTTTTTCAATATTGTTAATTTTGACTCTTATTCCTGGAATAGGTCGAGTTGTGAATGGGTCTCGTCGATGGCTAGGTGTGGGAGGCTTTTCATTCCAACCCTCAGAGTTCGTAAAATATATTATCCCAGCATATTTCATACATCAATATCTATTGATGAAGGAATTCGACTACCGAAAATTTCTTAAAATTATTGTTGCAGCAGTTATTCCAATGGGTTTAGTATTAATTGAGCCCAACAATGGCACCGTGGTGGTACTTGGAATGACCCTTGTTGTGATGTTTCTTTTAACAAGAGTGCCCCTGAAATTTTATGCATGGCCGCTTCTAGCTATAATGCTTGTGGGTGCGGTCTTCGCATACAATTCTCCTTATGTGTCGGGAAGATTAAAAGTATATTTGAACGCTGAACTCGATCTGCGAGGTAAAGGCCATCAACCTTACCAGGCGAAAATTGCTACAGGTTCAGGTAATTTTCTTGGGCTTGGTCCGGGAAATAGCTGGCAAAAATTGAGCTTTCTTCCCGAAGCACAAAACGATTACATTGCAGCTGTGTTTGCTGAAGAATATGGATTTTTCGGAATTATCCTATTAATTTCTTGTTACATGTTCATGGCCTATTTAGGTTTTCATATCGCAGCTCATGCTAAAGATGAATATGGATTCTATTTAGGTTCTGCTGCAACTTTTCTGATTTGCATGCAAGCATTTCTTAATCTAGGAGTCGTTTCGGGCTTGCTTCCGAGTACGGGTCTTAATTTACCGTTTTTTAGTCAAGGAGGTTCTTCGTTGATGTCTAATTTTATTGGTGTGGGACTGCTTCTAAGCGTGCATCGGGAGGAATATGCGTAAGAAAAGAGTGATTATAGCTGCAGGAGGGACTGGAGGACACATTTATCCAGCAATGTCTTTAGGGAAAGAACTTCTAGAAAAGGGTTTGGAAGTACATTTTGCTGGCGGAGGCCTGAAAAATAATCAATATTTTGACAGAAATATATTTCCATATACTGAAATTACAAGTGGATTTTTATCGACAAAAAACCCACTCAAGTTACTGCGTGGAATGCTGCAAGTCGCTTGGGGGATTACTCAAAGTAGAAAATTATTGAAATCATTTGCTCCAGATATGGTCATTGGATTTGGAAGCTATCACACATTTCCTATTTTATTGGCAGCAAAATATAGCTCTGTCCCCATTATTCTCCACGAGCAAAATGCTATTCCAGGAAGAGTCAACAGAATATTCGCACCCTCAGCCCTATTTACCGCAATATCCATTCCAGATGCAGAAAAGAAAATCCCAGGAAAATGTAACGTCGTAGAAATGCCTCTCAAAATAAAATCACGATTTACAAAAGATGTCGCACGAAAGCATTTTAATCTCAACCCAGATGTAAAAACTCTGCTTATTTTTGGGGGATCGCAAGGTGCCGAAGGTATTAATCGGGCCCTCCTGCATATGGTGCCAAATATCAAAGAAATGCAAGTCATTCATTTTACTGGAGATCCAACAACGAGCACTCAGGCTAGAAAACTCTATCTTGAGAACTCAATTCCAGCCTGCGTCAAGGAATTTGAAAATCGAATGGATCTAGCTTGGTCAGCAGCCGACCTGGCTATCACAAGATCCGGTGCAAGCACTATTGCCGAGGCTATTCAGTACGAGGTTCCCTTGATTATGATCCCATTTCCTCGTGCTATGGATAACCATCAAGATAAAAATGCCGATTTCATGATCAATACTGTCGGGGGAGGTTTTAAAATTAATGAACAGAAAGCTCATGGCCCGCAATTTTTTCAATTGCTACACGAAATACCCATAGAAAAAATGACCCGTTCCATATTAGAATACAAAAAAAACTATGGTGCTACAGGTCTTAGTTCATTAATTCTCGATGCATTAGGAGAAAAAAAATGTTAAAAAAATGTCATTTTATAGGGATTGGCGGAATTGGTATGAGCGGCTTAGCAAAACTACTCCTACAAAAAAAATCCATAGTCACAGGAAGTGATCTTGCAGAAAGCTACACGACAGAAAAACTAATCCAACAGGGCGCTACTATCCACGTGGGGCACTGCGGCTCCTATGTAACTCCAGACCTTACCGTAATTTACTCAACAGATATTAAGCCTGATAATCCTGAATATATCGCTGCCATTCAAAAGAAATGTAATGTCATCCATCGCTCAGATCTCCTCAAATTGCTTATGGAAGAAAAAAAAGCAATTGCCGTTACAGGAACGCATGGCAAAACCACCACGACCTCTTTGCTGACCTGCGTTCTCAAAGAATCCGGAGCCGATCCCTCCTTCGCCGTGGGAGGAATTATTCCTCAATACGATTCCAATGCCGGGCATGGTTGTGGAGATCACTTCGTGCTCGAAGCTGATGAAAGCGATGGGACTTTTCTTAAGTATCTGCCCTATGGAGCCATCATTACAAACATAGGTCTAGATCACATGAATCACTTCGGCAGCGAGGAAATTCTTGTACAAGCTTTTGAAACCTTTATGCATCAGGTTCAATCTCATGAACATCTTTTCTGGTGCGGCGATGATTATCGGCTCCAAAATATTGCTAGGAAAGGAGTCTCATATGGATTTTCACCAAATTGCGATTTAATTGTTCAAAATGCAAGGCAAGAGGGATGGAGCACCTTTTTTGATGCTATATATAAAGGAAAAAAATATCAAAATATAGAGCTGAATCTCATAGGTCGACACAATATCCTCAATGCGTTAGCCGTTTTTGGCCTCTGTATTCAATTGGGCATTGAAGAAGCAGCCATCCGAAAGGTATTTAGGGAATTCAAAGGTGTAAAGAGACGTGCTGAAAAAAAAGGGGAGCACCATGGGGTTCTTGTCATTGACGATTATGCGCATCATCCGACAGAAATTAAAACAACTCTAAAGGGTATCAGGGAGGCCATTGGAGAAAGACGCCTAGTTGTGGTCTTTCAACCCCATCGTTATTCTCGCACACGCGATTGTCTTGGAACGTATGGTTCTATCTTCGAAGAAGCCGACAAATTAATCGTGACCGATATCTATTCTGCTCATGAAGAACCCATATCTGGTGTAAGCGTCGAAAAAGTGATGGAAGATATCAAATTACCCGCCGCATATATTTCAAGAGTTCATCTTACACAAACATTATCGACAATTGTCCGTCCGCACGACGTTGTTGTTACTCTTGGAGCCGGAGATGTAACAAAAATTGGTGCAGAACTTCTTGAACTTCTACGAAAAAACGGCGTCACTAAATATCAAGTAGGTGTTGTCTATGGGGGCCGTTCATCCGAACACGAGGTATCTGTGCTTTCCAGCAGATTTATGATCGATAATCTCAAACAAGACCTTTACGATGTGCATGAATTTGCCATAAGCAAAGAGGGAACTTGGAACAACGGAGATCAGAATATTTCACACGAAGTAATGACTCAAGTTCAAAAGTGCGATCTTTTTATTCCGATCACTCACGGTAATTTTGGAGAAGATGGCACCCTTCAGGGATTTTTCGAGATGCTCGATAAGCCCTATACAGGGCCCGATCATCGGTCCTGCGCCATATGCATGGATAAGGGCCTTTTAAAAGCAGTCTGGTTAAACCACGGAATTCGAACATCTCCTTTCATCGTTTTCACCCAGTTCCAATGGAATAATGAGCGCAATTCCATCATTTCTCAAATCCATCACAAGCTTCAATATCCAGTTTATGTTAAAGGTCCCCACTTAGGGTCCAGCATAGCCGTTTCTAGAGTAGAAAATGAAAATCAACTTGATGCTGCAGTCGATCTAGTGATGAAATACGATTCGCAAATTCTTGTTGAAAACGAAGTCAAAGGTCGAGAAATCGAATTTGCTGTTTTGGGGAATGATCGTATAAGTGTATTTGATCCAGGAGAAGTGTCTCGCTCCGGAGACATCTATAGCTATGATGATAAATACACGGAAAATGGCCCTCCTTCTATCCTAAAAGCTGATCTTTCACCAGAAACATTGGCGCGTGGAAAAGAGATCGTAAAAGAGGCCTATCGGCTAGCAGGATGCAGCGTGTTTTCCCGAGTCGATACCTTTTTTACCGAAGATGGAAATTTCCTAATGAACGAAATCAATCCTTTACCAGGATGCACTCCATATAGCATGTTTCCGAAAATGTGCGAGGCAAATGGTCTGAATGGACCGGAACTGCTAGACCGTATTGTAGTTCTTGCCCTTGAAAGAAAACGGATGCAACAGAAATATTCCAATGTTTGATGAATCGAATAATAAGCTGCCGATCAAAAGAGCCATTTCTTGGATATTGCTCTCCACGTTGCTGATTACCGGAACTCCGGTAGGCGCCCTGCTTTATTTCAAGCATCTTCGCAATCAAATGGAAAATGATAGTAAATATAATATCATTGCTATTGTCCAGCTAGGATCCGATAAAGACACTTTAAAAACTGAGTATTTAGCGGAACTGCTGGATCTCTCGAACAGTAAACCTACTAATCTCTATAAATTAAGCCTAGCAGATGCCAAAAAACGATTATTGAAGAGTCCATTGATTGCTTCTGTCGAGATCAAAAGGGTAAAGCCCGGCACCCTATATATTGATTACCGTGTAAGAAAACCCATTGCATATCTTGCAGATTTCACCAATACCGCTGTAGATAAAGATGGATGCCTCATTCCCTTTACTCCATTTTTTACTCCAAAAAATCTTCCAGAAATCGTTTTGGGCTCACTTGAAAACTGCATTTGGGGAACACAGTTGAAAGGTGAGGAATTTGAGTGGGCTTTAAATTTTTTGCAAGAAAATCCACATCTGAACATTAGGCGGATCGATCTTTCCCAATATCATGCTTCCAGCTTTGGGAGAAAAGAGGTTGTTCTTGTTTTAGAATCCGCGGAGACCCGCATTTTGAGACTCTCAACGGAGAATATTCCCACTCAGCTCGAAAGCTATCATATTCTCGACCAACGCCTCCATCACGACCCCATCACCGCCCAAACTCTCATCATCGACCTCCGCATTCCTCGACTAGCCTTCGTCAAATTATGGAGCGATCTCTAAACGATTGCTCGCTTGCGGCGCGTGCGCTGGGGTTGAAAGGGCATGCGAACGCCATTTTTAAAGATTGGAAGAATTTGTTCGTGTGGTTTTTCATTCTCTTCTATCCAGAGGTCATACTTTTGCTGTAAATTCAACCATAATTGCGGACTTGTATCAAACGCTTCGGCTAGTTTTAATCCTATGGATGGGGTGATGCTCGCATGACCTGTTCGAATTTTGAAAAGTGTATTACGTGTAATTCCCAAATGATCGGCCAGTTCTTGTAAATTCAACTGGAGCGTTTTAATATAATGCTCTTCCAAAATCCTTCCAGGATGGTTTGGCTTCCTACTTTTTACTTTCATAATCAATCTCCTAAATGTCTTAATAACCATACAGCTACCATGCGTCTATATTTCCTGAGTGTAACCTAAATGGTTACATGGAGTTAATTGAAATTTTATGAATTCTATAATTGATAAAATATATCTTGTTTGGTAGAATTTCTTCCTATGAGCATTATATCCGTAAAAAATTTGTGGAAGGAATTTCACATCCCCATCAGAAAAAAGGGGACTTTAGGTACCCTTTCTTCATTATTCTTCAGAAAATACGATGTCAAAACAGCTTTGGATAGCATTTCATTCGATATTGGAGAAGGAGAACTCGTTGGCTACATCGGGCCCAATGGCGCAGGAAAAAGCACTACAGTAAAAATTCTTTCCGGAATTCTCGTTCCAAACGGCGGCGATGTCCAAGTAATGGGAAAAACTCCTTGGAACCATCGCATCGAAACTGTCCGCCATATCGGCGTGGTTTTCGGTCAAAGAACCCAGCTCTGGTGGGATCTCCCCGTCATCGAATCATTCGATCTGCTCAAAGACATATATTCAATCCCCAACGCCACATACAAAAATAACCTCGAATCACTTATAGAAACCCTCGAAATCAAGAAAATTATTAATACTCCGGTCCGTCAACTCAGTTTAGGTCAAAGAATGCGCTGCGATATAGCAGCTTCTCTTCTCCATTCTCCCAAAATATTATTTCTTGATGAACCCACCATAGGCCTCGATGCTGTGAGTAAACTCGCTGTGCGCGACTTCATTCGCCATCTGAACAAAGAAAAAAAAGTGACTATTCTCCTGACCACCCACGATATGGACGACATAGAATCACTATGTAATCGAGTTCTAATCCTCAATGAAGGAAATATATATCTCGACGGCCCCATCTCAAAATTAAGGGAGAAAATTTCTCCCGAAAGACGTCTTATCATCGACCTTCAAAATGAAAATGATATGGTCGCAGATCCACATGCAGTCTTGGTTAAACAGGAAGGGCATCGTGTATGGCTCAGTTTTAATCCAACTATCACGAATGTTCCCGAACTTATAACACGCATCACCTCAAACCACCCTATTCAAGATCTGTTTATAGAAAATCCTCCTATTGAAGAAATTATTGCTAAGTTTTATCGAGAAGCAAATCTATGAAACCCTACTTGTCGATACTTAAAGCTCGTTTTGGAATTCTTTTCCAATACCGAGCAGCCGCTCTCGCCGGCCTGGGCACTCAGTTGTTTTGGGGTGCTATCAAAGTAATGATTATGCAGGCATTTTTTGCCCAGTCCTTTGTTCATCAGCCCATGAGTTTATCTCAAACCATCACTTTTATTTGGCTGGGACAGGCCCTTTTACAACTTTTACCTTGGAACCTAGATAAAGAAATCGCAGAACAGATCAGAAATGGTGATGTTGCTTACCAATTAGTGCGCCCGTTAGATCTTTATTGGTCATGGTATTATCGGGCATTGGCTATGCGGATCGTACCCACATTCCTTCGTGCCATTCCACTATTTATTGTCAGCTCCCTATTCTTTGACCTCGCAGCTCCTGTCTCAATAACTTCTATATTTGGATTTGGCTTTTCTATTGTCCTAGCTACCCTGTTGTCAGCTTCTATTACTGCATTGGTGATCATCAGTCTATTCTGGACAATTTCAGGAGAAGGCATTGTACGTTTAATGCCGCACACAGTTGTTTTGCTTTCTGGAATGGTTATCCCGCTGCCTCTTTTTCCTGAGTGGATGCAGCCTTTTCTAAGTCTTCAACCATTTCGCGGTATTATCGATATTCCTGCCAGGATATATACAGGATTGATCCCTTCTAATGAAATTCCTCTCTATCTTGCTTTCCAGTTAATTTGGATGTTTATCATGATCTTTATCGGAAAAGCTCTGATCTCCCGTGCCATCAAACAATTTGTGGTCCAGGGAGGATAAAGGATGAAAACCATACGTTTATATTTGCGACTTGTCGGAATATCTTTCAGCTCTCAAATGCAATATAAAGCCTCATTTTTCATGTTAACGATCGCTCATTTTCTTTCAACTTTTGTTGATATTTTTGGCATCTGGGTCCTTTTCGATCGATTCAAAATGATTCAAGGTTGGACCCTTCCCGAATTGGCAATATTGTACAGCATTATGCAGATGGGTTTTGCAGCGGCCGAGTCCACCGCACGTGCATTTGATAATTTTGGTCAACTTATCAAAAGAGGGGACTTTGATCGTGTTCTTCTGCGACCTCTAGGAAGCCTTTTTCAGGTGGCTGCTTCTGAGATTCAACTCATGCGTCTCGGTCGATTTTTCCAGGGGCTCACAGTTTTGCTCTGGGCGTGCAACAGCCTAGATATTACTTTTTTTTCTTACCAAACATCGGTTATTATTTTTTCAATTGCGGGCACCGGTTGTCTATTCTATGGACTAATGGTGCTGCAGGCAACTTTATCATTTTGGACGACAGAAACTCTCGAATTAATGAATATCACAACCTATGGAGGCCTGGAAACAGGTCAATATCCAATGTCGATCTACAAATGGCCTCTGAGAGCTTTTTTCACTTTTATTATTCCTCTTTCCTGTGTTGCATTCTATCCGATGAGTGCTCTTCTTAAACAAGAAACAACCTATTCCTGGATCGGCATTGCCGGACCCTCCCTAGGCATCATCTTCCTGCTTCTATCCTTCAAATTCTGGAAGCTAGGCGTTCGCCACTATCACTCCACAGGCAGCTAAAATTTATAATTCATATCTTGCCATTCACAGGGCCGAATAAATTCGGCCCTGAAAAAGACCCAATGAATTGGGCTCGGAAAAAGACCCAATTCATTGGGCACTCTCATATTCGGAGTCGTCTTTTTTAGGAGAATTCCATTAATATATAGAGGTTCTTGTAATTATTCATATAAAATAACAGGATATGCAAGATCGCAAGCGGCGGCTGCTTTAAAATAAAAAGTAATTGACATCATCTTCCTAAAATCCTTCATATCCTGCCGCTTGCGATCCTGCATATCCTGTTTTCCTTTTGTAGGGTGGTTAACAAGGTACAATATCAATGATCTCTCCCGTTGGGATATGAATGATAAGAAGGTTGTTTTTTATTGATAAAAGAAAGAAGATAAATATTAAAAGGAGCACTCTATGTCATCACTTATCGAAATTCATTGGACCTGCGGCAATATCGATGAGGCTAGAAAAATATCTAGACATCTAGTCAACGAAAGGCTAGTAGCCTGCGCGCAAATTACTCCATGGATTGAATCTATCTATCTATGGAACAACCAGTTAGAAACTGCACAAGAATCAAAAATCACCCTGAAATCAGAACTTGCCCAGTATGATGAAATCAAAGAAACCATCGAAAAACTCTGCACATACGAGGTTCCCGAAATTACGTACACAATTATTGACGGAGGAAACGAAAATTACCTAAATTGGGCGGCAGAAAGTGTAAAAAAATAAATTTAAATATTCTTTTGTAAAAAAATTACTTTATGGTATTTTGCTGTATATGGAGTAAATTTTTAAACAGGAAGAATTATATGGTTGCTCTAAATAAAGTCATGATCGCAGGCCGTCTAACAAGGAAACCAGAACTGCGTACAACACCCAACGGCGTTGCAGTAACTGACCTTCTCATAGCCCTAAATAGAGACTTCACTACACAAAATGGAGATAAACAACAAGAAGTTTGCTTTGTAGACGTAGTAGTTTGGGGAAAACAAGCCGAAGCCTGCGCTTCTTCTTTAGATGTTTCCTCTCCAGTATTTATTGAAGGAAGACTTCAATTAGACGTATGGCATGGCAAAGAAGGGGATAAACGGTGCAAACTACGAGTGGCTGCCGAAAGGGTGCAATTTCTCGAAAGAAAAAATAGCCCCGATCTCAAACAAGAAGTCACAGTCTAATAGCTATTCTCCAATAAAATGTCCTGTCGTGCTATAATGTTAGTGGAGGTAATTATAATATGAACCCAAATGGCATATACAGGAGATCAGTCGAAGGACTTGAAATATTCCGCCTTTCAGGCAAATTAAATGCAGATAATGCTGTATACACACAAAAAAGACTTACAGACGCAATAAACGAGGGTCACAAAAAACTCGTTATCGACCTTCAAGATCTTGAAAATGTTGATAAAGTTGGAATGCAAGCTCTACTCCAAACACAAAAGAAAATTACTGAATCTAAAGGTGAGATGGTCCTCTCCTCCCTCAATAAGAAAATCATGGACGTTTTCGCTATCGCCGGTCTCGACCGCATTTTTGTCCTAGCAGGTAGTGAAGATGAGGCCATCAACAAAATGAAAAAATCTTAATATTGGTTTGTTATGTCCACTTGTTCTACCGAAGTTAAAGAAGATATAGAAAGAATATTCATAGGATTCGCCGTCGAAGCCCAAAAACAGATGTCTGGAGAAATCTACCTCCCGAAAAAAAGAATCATTGTTCTAGCTGGTCCTACAGCAGTTGGAAAGTCTGAATTTTCTATACAACTAGCCAAAGAAATTGGAGGGGAAATCGTTTCCGCCGACTCCATGCAAGTCTACCGCGGCATGGACATCGGGACAGCAAAAATACCCCTGGAACTACGCCAGGAAGTACCTCACCACTTAATTGACATCAGAAATCTAAACGAACCCTTCAACGTCGTCGACTTCGCCTTCGAAGCTCGTCAACAATGTAAACAAATCCTGGATCGTGATGGCGTTCCGATAGTTGTTGGCGGATCAGGATTCTATATTCATTCACTCATTTATGGCCCCCCAAGTGGTCCTCCGCCTGTTCCTGAATTAAGAAGAGCATTGCAAATGGAGCTGGATGCTTTGGGCCCTGACATACTCTACGAAAGACTTCGCAAGCTTGATCCCAAATATGCCTCCACCATCACCAAATTTGATAAACAAAAAATTATCCGCGCACTTGAAATTATTTCCCTTTCCGGAGACCTAGTTAGCCGAAATATCTGGAAAGGACAAAAAAATCCTCAAACCTTCGATTTCCGTTGCTGGTTTCTCAACCGGCCAAAGACCGCCCTCCACGAAAGAATCAATGAAAGATGCGATGAAATGATCAAACTGGGATTCTTGGATGAGGTAAAACGTCTTGAAGCAGAGGGGATTAGAGAAAATTCTTCAGCGGCCCAATCCATCGGCTACCGCCAAGCTCTCGAATATCTTCAATCTCCACAAACTGAAGCCGATCTCCAAAAATTCATCGCCGATTTCAAGCAAGCTTCAAGAAAATACGTGAAAAGACAGTTCACTTGGTTCCGCCAAGAACCCCTGTTTCGCTGGCTGGATCTCGACCTCCACGACACGGAAATTGCTATAGATATGATCCGTCAAGACTATGAAATCGTTTAGTCCTTTACTGAAAAGGCAGAAATAGTGTACAATACCCGTGAAATAAGAGGTATGGCTAAAAATTATGAACAATATAGAGTCCGTAAATATTCAAGAGGAAAATATTCCTGAAACTTCATCAAATTCTTTGTATGAGGTCCTAATGAAAGAATTGGCGTCGGTTACCGACCCAGAGACGAAATTACATCGCGTCATAGAATGCATGGAATCTTCGATCTCACAAACCGGAAGCCCCAATTTCCGCTCTTTCTGGGACGCACGAAAGGTTTGCCTTGAAATATTCAAAGAACCCATCGCACCCTCCGTCAGAGCCCAATATTGGGCCAAATACAGCGAGATTTCTAAAGAGGCCTACCGCCTCAAAGAAATGCTCGATGAGCAAAGTGCATTTGCTTCCGAACAAATCGATATGGCCATCGAAGCCATCGAAAAAGGAATCGCAGAGCTCGCCCTGAACATCGAAAAACAAGACAATCTTCTCTTCCCAGAATTCTCGAAGTTCATCAGCAGAAACTACGCCGAATATAACCTCCTCCAAAGAGAAATCAACCTCCTAAATACACTCGCTTCTCGTGTCAACTCTCTTAGAAAAGAGCTCATCCGCACCCAAATGCGCGTCAAACAAAAAAATAAATTCTTCAAGAGATTATCTTCTCTAGGAGACAAGGTTTTCCCAAGACGCAAAGAACTCATCAAATTAGTCAGCGACCTCTTTTCTGCAGACATGACAGCCTTCGTGACCACTTACTTCTCAAAAGAAATGGAAAATGGCTCCCTCTTTGATCTCCGTGAAGAAATCAAAGGACTCCAAAATATTGCGAAATTACTAACCCTCAATAGTCAGTCCTTTTCACATTCACGCAAAGAACTCAGCGAATGCTGGGATAAAGTAAAAGAAGTCGAAAAAGAAAAGAAACGTGAAAAGACCGAATTCTACCACGAAATGAAACAAAAAGAAGGGGAAATCCTTCAACTGATACAAAAATTCGGAGAAGAAGTAGCTGCTGGAACCGTTTCGTACAATGATGCCGATAAACGCATTGACGAAATTAACAGCATCATCAGAGAAGCAAGACTAGGTCGTGATGAAGTTCGCAATCTTAAAACAGAAATCACAAAAGCAGAACAACCCCTTATCGAGCAGAAACAAATCGAAGACAACAAGCGAAAGGAACAAGAAAAAGAACGTCTGCGCCTTCGCGACGAAAAACTCGATAACCTGCGTAAAAACATTGCCGATTTTGAAGGCGAAATCCCTTCAATCGAAGCAAGTTTGATCACTGAAAGATTTTCCGCTCTCGAAAAAGAAATCGCCGATGCTGACATCAGCGCACCCCACCGTCTCGAACTCCGCCGTCGCCTTATCCCAATTCGCGATATCGTGATCGAGAAAGTGGAAAAAATGCGTCTAGAACACTCTGGTGAAGACCTTTCCGAGTTGAAGAGCCTGATCAAAGATCGAAAAGAACGTCGTCAAAAGGTAAAAGAACAACTGGAAGCCTACCGAAAAGCAAGTGGAGCTTCAGGTCTTGGGTTCGAACAGATGATGAAGATCAACGAACAGATAGCCGAAGAAAAGCTTCGCCTCGAGAAACTCGACCAAAGCATCCAGGAACTCGAACGAAAAATCTCGTAGAGCTATTACATTGAGAACAGTTTCTCGTATTCAAAAACTGTTTTCAACGCAAAGACGCAAAGGCGCAAAGGAAGAAAGAGGGATGATTTTACCTATAATATGGTTTTGCAATAAATATTTTTTTGAAAAGAGACTTAGCTTTATCAACATTAAAAAATCATCAGTCTCCTCCTTTGCGCCTTCGCGCCTTTGCCCCTTTGCGTTGAAAAAAGTTTTTTGAAATACGATTCGGGCCTCTACGTGAGAAATATTAGGATAAACTAATGAAAATATCACTGTTTGATTTGGATCACACCCTGCTAAAAGGTAATAGCAGCTACCATTTCGGTTATTACCTATATCAAAATAGGATCCTTCCAAAGCGAAAAGCCCTTTCCCTTATTACATGTTACGGACTGTACTATTGCGGACTTCTTTCACCTCATTCCTTAAATGAGATCGCTTGCAAAAGATTTCTTCATGGGCTAAGTTTCGATGAATTTAACGCTCATCTCTCAAATTTTATAGACAAGCATCTTGAAAAAATCCTATATCATCCAGCTGTTGTCGAACTAAACCAAGCCAGGCAACGAGGGGAATATACTGTCATCCTTTCAAGTTCGCCAAGCATCATTGTCGAACCAATCGCAAAATGGCTAGGCGCAGACGAATCTAAAGGCACAGAATATTCTATTAATTCTAAGGGACAAATTCACTCAATTATCTCACATCTCGATGGCAAACAAAAGGCAGAGTACCTTCTCAATTTATGTTCTCGCATGAAAATAGATATCGAAAATACTACGGCCTATTCAGATTGCATTACTGATCTCCCTTTCCTTAAAACGGCAGGGAAGGCAAAGGGTGTCAATCCCGATAAACAACTTAAAAAAATTTGTCTCGTAAACAATTGGGAAATCATTTAAAACTGATACAAAAGTGTACAGGAGAAAAGATTGTGAGTACAAGATTTAGAGCTGTTGAATCAACAGCTGAACGACATGGTATATTTCCGACAATAGAATCTGAAGGAGCTTCAATTTCTGAAATGTTTGCCATCTTGGTTTTTAATCGATCAGTCATGCAACGCATGCTTCCTCAAAGCATATACAAAAATATTGTCAATGCGATGGAAGGAAAAGAAAAGATTAAGGAAGAATATGCCGATCCCATAGCTAACGCAATGAAAGAATGGGCTTTAAGTCATGGCGCCACCCACTTTACCCACTGGTTTCAACCTCTCACTGGTGCCACAGCTGAAAAGCATGATGCATTTGTCGACTGGACTGCACATGGCGAAATGATCGAAAAATTTAGCGGAAAACAACTGATTCAAGGGGAGCCAGATGCCTCTTCATTCCCTTCGGGAGGATTAAGAACCACCTATGAAGCCCGTGGATACACTGGCTGGGATCCTTCATCAGCCGTATTTATTTGGAAAGCAGGCGGCGGTACCACTCTCTGCATCCCATCTGTATTTTTTTCCTGGACAGGCGATGTCTTAGATAACAAAATCCCACTGCTTCGTTCCGAAAAAAAGATAGAAGCTGCTATTTTAAGACTCTTGCACCTGACAGGAATCAAAGCAAGTCATGTGAAAACAACTCTAGGACTCGAGCAAGAGTATTTTGTTATCGACAGAGCCCTTGCTAATTTGCGCCCAGACCTGCTTCTGGCGGGGAAAACCGTGTATGGAGCTCCCTCACCCAAGGGACAAGAATTGCAAGATCACTATTTTGGATCCGTAAAGGAACGCATTCTGAGTTTTATGCACGATTTCGAAACAACCGCTTTCAAATTAGGAATCCCCCTAAAAACACGCCATAATGAGGTTGCACCAGCCCAGCATGAAGTAGCACCAACCGTGGAGAAAGCATCAGCAGCTCTTGATCACAACATTCTCTTGATGGAGATAATGCGAAAAATTGCCCTCAACCATGACTTAAAGGTTCTTTTACATGAAAAACCCTTTGCAGCTATCAATGGATCAGGCAAGCACTGCAACTGGTCTCTCGCGACTGATACAGGCATTAACTTGCTGCATCCTACCGAAACCCCAGGAAATAATCTGCATTTTCTTATCCTTCTTACAGCTATTCTAGAGGCTTTTTATCAAAATTCCGAACTGCTGCGCGCCTCTATAGGATCTGCAAACAACGATTATCGTTTGGGCGGACACGAAGCCCCCCCAGCTATTATGTCGATTTATTTAGGCCAGGAACTCGAAGCTCTTTTAAATAGCATCGAAGAAACAGGAATGCCTGGTGAATCTATGGGTAAAAGCCGCTTGGACCTGGGGATTTTAGAAATGCCTGATATGGAAAAAGAAACGACTGACCGCAACCGCACTTCACCATTTGCCTTCACCGGTAATAAATTCGAATTCCGCGCTGTGGGCTCTTCTTCTAATCCAGCATTCACCGTTTCTGTTTTGAACGCAGTTGTCAGTCAAAGCTTGAATCAAATTTTGGATGAAATTGAGAAAAAACTACAAAAAAAGAAGATCTCCAAAGAAGTTCTCTTTGAAGCTGTTTTCTCAGTAATGCAATCTCATTTGAAGAATTCGAAAGGGATCCGATTCTCCGGAGATAACTACTCGCAAGAGTGGATGGATGAGGCAAAGAAAAGAGGACTGCCGAACATCCATCGTTCCATTCATGCCTTCCCAGCCCTTATTTCCGAAAAAACCCTTGAAGCTTTTAGAGGCATCCTTACTCCTCACGAACTAAAATCCCGCTACGACGTAATGGTCGATCACTATGCTCATACACTCCATATCGAATCAAAACTCATGATCGATATTTTCTATACGCAAATCCTTCCCGCTGCACTGAAGCACCAGGAACAGATGGCCCGCAGCATCCAAATGTGCAAAACTGTCCTTAACAATGACACAGGCCTATCACAGCAAGAGTCCATTCTTCGAATTTTGGCACAATCTATTGAAGAATCAATTCTTCTCGCCTCAGAATTAAATGAAACGCGTCGTAAGATTTTTGAATATGCACCAGTCGATCGAGCAATTGCCTGCGGCGATCAACTTTCACCTAAAATGGATGAATTAAGAGCTTCAGTAGATAATCTCGAAACCATTGTTGCCGATGAGTTGTGGCCATTGCCAAAGTATCGCGAACTGTTATTCATGATTTGAGGTATTCATGAAAATCGGAATTTTTGGAGGAACATTTGATCCAATTCATTTCGGCCACATCAATTTGTGTCTTGAAATGAAGGAAAAAAGGGGACTAGATGAAATTTGGCTAATTCCTGCCAGGGTGAACCCATTTAAACTCGATAAACAACTTCAGCCTTTTGAATTACGTCATAAAATGGTTGAACTTGCCATCGAAGGGATCCCAGGTTTTAAGGTTCACGACATTGAAAATCAAAGAGAAGGTCCTTCCTTTACCGTTGATAGTGTTCGACAGCTGACCTCTGCCTACCCCGACTATCAATTTCGACTGATAATGAGTGACGAAACAGCCGATCATTTCCACCAGTGGAAAGATCCCAATAAAATCGCCACTATGGCCCCCTTATTAATAGGAACCCGCCACTACCACGGGTCCGAACTCCCAAAATTTCAAGGAATTACGATAAAAGATGCCTGGACTCCCATCCGTGTCCTCGAAATCTCCGCTACCGATATCCGCTCCCGCCTAAAACAAGGACTCTACTGCGGCCACCTCATCCCCCATGCTTCCTTTGAATTTATCAAATCTAATAACTTGTATTTAAATTAGTTAAATTATACCTCAATTCTTCTTATCCTCCATATCCTGCCGCCTGCGATCATGCATATCCTGTTATTTTTTCCATACGAAAATAACAGGATATGCATGATCGCAGGCGGCAGGATATGGAGGATAAGAAAAAAATGTCTGTAATTGTTCTGCGTTCTTTCCCCACCATTCCCTCGAATTCATCAAATCTAACAACTTATATATAAATTAGTTAAATTATACCTCAATTCTTCTTATCCTCCATATCCCATATGCATCAACCTAAAATATCTTTTACCACAGAGAACACGAGAGAACACAAGAGAGATCATTGAGTGTAAAATAGTTCTCTCTGCTATCTCTGTTTTCTCTGTGAACTCGGTGTTAGAAATTTTTTTTAAGTTGATGTGTATGAGATATGGAGGATAAGAAAAAAATGTCTGTAATTGTTCTGCGTTCTTTTCTGCTAGACGACATATGGGGCTATAGGGTATAATTCCTAGTAATTATGAACGAACCTATAATTAAAATGCTACAAACTATTGCCCAAACCCTTTATGACAAGAAAGGGGAAAATATTCTCGCGATTGACGTCCGAGGTATCTCCACACTAACCGACTTCTTCATCATTGCAGAAGGCGCGGTTGACCGCCATTTACAAGCCCTCGCTAGGGACATTGTTGATATCATGAAAGAGCAAGGATATGATGTCCTGCACGTCGAAGGTGAAAAGAGCGGCGATTGGATCGCAATCGACTGCGGAGAATTCATGATCCACCTCCTAACCCCCGAAATGCGCGAAAGATACTCTATCGAAGAAATCTGGCATAAAGGAAAATTAGTTGAACTTAACATAAAAAAACCAAAATGAGCAAAAAAAGAATCGTTATTACAGGAATGGGCGTTGTATCGTGCTTCGGCAACGATGTGAAACACTTCTACCAGTCCCTCCTAGATGGAAAAAGCGGTGTTAAAAACATCCAACACTTTCCCTGTGATGACTTTCCTACCCGTTTTGCCGCCTCCATTCCCGAAATTGACACCGAAGGCTACCTCGACAAAAAACAAGCCCGCCGCGTCGATAAATTCATATCGTTTTCCATCGTAGCAGGCAAAAAAGCCCTCGAAATGGCCGCCGTCAACATGGAATCACTCAATAAAGAACGTTGCGGCATCATCATCGGCTCTGGAATGGGCGGTATGGACGTCTTCTCCGAAGGGGTAAAAAATCTCAACGAACACGGCGTCCGTCGCGTTACCCCATTCTTTGTCCCTTACATCCTTACCAACATGGGCGGCGCCATTCTCGCCATGGAATTGGGCTTCATGGGACCCAATTATTCAATCTCCACTGCCTGCGCCACAGCAAATAATTCCATCATCGCAGCGGCTAACCACATCCGAAATGGTGATGCCGACCTCATGATCTGCGGCGGCGCCGAAGCTGCAATCATCCCTATGGGAATCGCAGGTTTCTGTGCCTGTAAAGCACTTTCACAACGGAATGATGAACCTCAAAAAGCTTCCAGACCCTGGGACAAAGGTCGCGACGGATTTGTCATGGGCGAAGGTGCCGGCATCCTCGTTCTTGAATCTCTCGAACATGCACAAGCCAGAGGTGCCAATATCCTCGCTGAATACTATGGCGGAGGCATTTCCTGCGATGCGTACCATATGACAGAGCCTCGTGCCGATGGAATGGGTGTTGCCCTTTGCCTGCGAAATGCTCTTCGCGATGCAGCAATAAACCCAAATGAAGTTAATTACATCAATGCCCACGCCACATCAACTCCTGTTGGAGACATGGCAGAAATTAACGCCCTCAAGCAAGTCTTCTCAGAACCAGCAAAGATCCTCATTAATTCTACAAAATCCATGACTGGTCACTGCCTGGGTGCAGCTGCTGGCATTGAAGCAATAGCTACTACCCAAACCATAATTAACGGAATCGTCCATCCAACGATAAATCTCGAAAATCCCGAAGAAGATTTGGCCTTTAATGCACCTACTTCTGCTACTCAATGCGACGTTAAAGTGGCTATTTCAAATTCCTTTGGATTTGGCGGACATAATTCTGCTATAGTCCTTGGAAAAGTGAGATAATATGGTTAAAGAACAATCCTATGGAATCATCCCGATGCGCAAGTCTGATGCTGGTTGGGAAGTTCTCGTCGTTAAGCATCGTTCCGGACACTGGTCATTCCCTAAAGGACACCCTGAAACAATCGAAACACCTTTGGAAACCGCCTCCCGCGAATTAAAAGAAGAAACATCCTTAGATGTCATCAAAGTCCTCTCAGAAGATCTCCTGGAAGAGAAATACGTTTATCGATTTAAAGGCGAACTACGTGATAAAACAGTCACTTATTTCATCGCTGAAGTTAATGGCCAGCTTAAAATTGACACCCATGAGCTCGATGAAGCCAGATGGGCCCCAGTTAATCAAGCCGCCAACCTTGTTACTTTCTCCCAGGCAAGAGCCATCTGCCACAACATCCAAAATAGATTTGCTTAATCAGTTTTTACAAAACTTCAGAAACTTTTCTAAGATGACCCCTTTATCACCCACTTCCATAGCTGTCATTAGTTCTAAAGCTTCGCGTGAGAAGGATTTTCTTGCCTCAAATAGTCTTTTTTCAATAAAGGCAAAGGCTTTGGCTTTGCTAGGGGAAATAATGACAGCTTCAGGGGATAAAAGCATTTTTTTAGCTAATTTAAGGGCGCTTGGACGGTAATTTCCTTGCTGAATTAATTCATCAATCAGAACGAAATGTCCTGAGTTATCTGCAAGATATTCTTTAATATAGTCATCGCATTCAAAAAAGTTGCGCATTTTTGTCGCTGGCATCACTTCTAGGACCATAATTTTTCTCCAAGTTAAAATTAAAACTAATATGAGACTATAATTTTTTTGAAATTTAATGTAAATATTTTTTTTTGGGGTTGAAAAATTTGACGAATTCTAGGAGAATAGAATCAAATTTAATGGAGAGACACACATGAATACATTTGGTGAATATTGCATTATTCTATTTCTACGCCTAGCATTTTGGTTCAGATATCGAATAACTGTTAAGGGATTGGAAAAGTTGACTCCAGATGCTTTAAATAGACCCGGTGGTGTTTTATTTCTGCCTAACCATCCAGCATCTCTTGTAGACCCTGCATTGGTCGTGATGTCTGTTTGGCCCAAATTCAGACTTCGCCCAATGATTATCGAATACATGTACTTTCTTCCGATTGTTCATGGTGTTATGAAATTTATTAGAGCTCTCCCAGTTCCCGATTTCGAAACATCTAGCAATAGCATCAAAAGAAAGAGAGGGGAAAGAGCCATTAAAGAAATGGCAAAGGGACTAGCCCATGGCGACCACTTCCTCATCTATCCCGCCGGTAGATTGAAACATACAGGGATCGAAGACCTCGGAGGCGCATCCGCAGTTCACCAACTAATCAACGATTGCCCTACAACTAACGTCGTTCTTGTCAGAACAAAAGGACTATGGGGAAGCAGCTTCTCACGCGCTCAAACAGGACAGTCTCCACCACTTTTCCCCACAATATGGCATGGAGTAAAAGTAGTGCTTAAAAACCTTCTCTTTTTTACACCACGCAGAAATATTATTGTAGAATTTGAGCCTGCACCAGCAGATTTCCCCTATGCTGCATCAAAAATCGAGATGAATCGTTGGCTGGAAAAATGGTACAACAAGCCAGACGGACTCACCAAACAGACAGGGGAACTTCCCGGTGACTCCCTCATGCTTATTCCATACAGCATATGGAGTAAAGCACTACCCCAAATTTATAAACCACCCGAAAAAAAGGAAGAAGTCATAGAATTTTCAGTGGTTGAACCTGAGATTCAACGAAAAATATATGAAAAAATTTCAGAATTAACCGAAATTCCTGTAGCGAAAATCCATCACGAAATGAGCCTTCCAGTAGATCTTGGACTTGACTCATTAGATATCGCTGAACTGGCCTCGTTCTTGAACGATAAGTTCGATGTAGGCACCGTCCCCGTAACAGAATTGACTACCGTAGCTCGCGTGCTAGGTATTGCCTCGAAGCAAGTTCAAATCGAACAAAAATTAGAAGAAGAGCAGACCGATCTTTCTAAGTGGGCCTTCCACGGAAAACGAGCCGTGGCAACGATCGCTGAGGGGGAAACCATACCTGAAGTCTTCCTAAATAATTGTGCACGCATGGGCAAAGCCCCTGCCTGTGCCGATCTGCGCTCCGGTGTGGTTACCTACGCTAGACTAAAGTTAGGTGTAATAATACTAGCAGAATTTATCCGCAAACAACCCGGAAAGTATATCGGCATACTCTTGCCTGCAAGCGTTGGATCCATCATGTGCGTCTTAGCCACGCTTTTGGCTGGAAAAATTCCTTGCATGATCAACTGGACCCAAGGAAAAAGACACCTCGAGTCAGTAGTTGAAATTTCTAAAGTTGAAATTGTCCTAACTTCTTGGGCTTTTCTAGAACGACTCGATAATGTCGATCTCGATGGCATGGATGAAAAGCTTGTCATGGTTGAAACAGTTCGTCGGGAATTTGGCCTCTTCTCAAAATTAAACGCCCTTTTTAGATCAAAGCTATCCACAAAGACTATCCTCAAAATCTTCGGTGCAGATAAATTAACAAAAGAAGATGCAGCGGTTCTCCTCTTCACCAGCGGAACGGAAAGCATGCCAAAGGGCGTTCCGCTCAGTCATAACAATATTCTGAGCAACCAAAGAGCTACTCTTAAAGCTATCGATATCTATAACGATGACGTACTCCAATGCATGCTCCCAACATTCCACTCATTTGGATTCACTACAACGGGATTACTTACTGTTTTAGGAGGAATCCGAGCAGCTTTTACGCCAAATCCAACCGATGGAAGAGCCCTAGCAAGAAACTTCGAACAATGGAAGGCCACCATCACCTGCGGTGCCCCGAGTTTTATCAAAGCACTATTAGCTGCTGCTAAACCTGAACAGCTCAAAACAATGCGCATATGTGTAACTGGAGCTGAAAGAGCACCACCAGAACTGTTTCAAATGATTTCCAAATTTGGAAAAGAACAATGCGTCATTGAAGGTTATGGCATCACAGAATGTTCGCCAGTGCTGACAGCCAACCGGCTTGGAGAGCCAAGAAAGGGAGTAGGAAAACCTATAGAAGGGGTCGAACTTCTCATTGTCAATCCCGATACCCTCGAACCAGTCCTTTTAGGTGTACAGGGACTAATTTTAGCTCGTAGCCCAGGAGTATTCTCAGGTTATCTGAACCCAGGCCTTTCTTCTCCTTTTGTGAAGGTTGTAGGTAAAGATTGGTTTAACACGGGTGACTTAGGATCACTTGACAACGTTGGAAGGCTCACTATTTCTGGTCGAAAGAAGCGATTTATTAAAGTCGGCGGCGAAATGGTAAGTCTACCGGGTATTGAGGAGGCGCTTCTGCATGGCGCTACCCTCCGAGGATGGACAAAAGGACACGAGGGTGTACCTCTTGCTATCCTGGGCAAGGAAGAGAACGCTACTAAATCTAAAATCATCCTGATTTCTACTTTTAAAGCTAGTCTTGACGATGTTAACCAAATTTTACGCGATGCAGGCTTCAGCAATATAGTTAGAATATCAGAGATCATTCAAATTGAGGAAATACCTCTTATGGGGACAGGCAAAATCAACCATCGCGCTCTAGAACAAGAATACTTAAAGTGAATACACATGCAAAATAAACTTAAATTTTTTAATACTGCCAGCAGAAATAAAGAGGTCTTTGAACCCCATCATGACCGCCAAGTTGCCATGTATACTTGCGGTCCAACCGTATACGATTTCGCACATATCGGCAACTTCCGCACCTATATTTTCGAAGATCTCTTACGACGCACTCTCAAATTTTTTGGATATAATGTCAAACAAGTGATGAACTTAACCGACGTCGACGACAAAACAATCCGAGGAGCCCTTAAAAATAAGGTCTCCCTAGAAGAATTCACAAAGACCTACAAGATTGCCTTCTTTGAGGATATTAAAACTTTAAATATCGAACCAGTCGAATTTTATCCAGCAGCGACAGACTTTATTCCAGATATGATAGAAATGATTCAGATACTCTTAAAGAATGGCATCGCCTATAAAGGCGGTGATGGTAGTATTTATTATTCTATACACAAATTTCCAAAATATGGATGCCTCTCTCATCTAAACCTTGACGAACTAGAGGCTGGCGCATCCGAACGAGTTGCCACTGACGAATATGAAAAAGAGAGTGTTTCCGATTTCGTACTTTGGAAATTACACGACCCAGAACGCGACGGAAATATTTTTTGGCAAAGTCCGTTTGGACCAGGCCGACCTGGTTGGCATTTAGAATGCTCTGCAATGGCAATGAAAATTCTGGGTGAAGAAATAGATATCCACTGCGGAGGCGTCGACAATATTTTTCCTCATCATGAGAATGAAATTGCACAATCTGAAGGTTGCACTGGAAAGCAATTTGTTAAGTTTTGGCTGCACTCAGAGCACCTTTTGGTCAATAATAAAAAGATGTCTAAGAGTCTCGGCAATTTCTATACCTTGCGCGATTTATTGAATAAAGGTTATTCACCAGCTCAAATCCGCTACATGCTGCTTCAGACGCATTATAAGACACAGCTCAATTTCACTTTTGAAGGACTTGATGCGGCGAAAAATGCCTTAGAAAGAGTAAATGATTTCATCCTGCGTCTCTCAGAAGTAAAAAATGCAAAATCACAAGGAGTATTGCTTTCTATTTTAGAAAAGGCCCATGTGGATTTCGCCAATGCTCTCGCAGATGACCTAAATATATCAGCAGCATTAGCGGTCGTTTTCGAGCTAATTCGTGAGGTTTATAGTCTGATGGATCTTGAAAAGATTAGTCAAGATGAAGCGCAAAATACTATTGAGTTGCTCAAGAATTTCAATTCAGTTTTGGGCGTACTTTCTTTTGAAAAGGCAATAGATCAAATAAGTTCCGATCTTCTTGAGGCTTTGGAAAAAAGGAATCAGGCCAGAGCCAATAAAGAGTGGGCTAAGGCAGATGAATTGCGTGATTTGATACTGTCACGGGGGTATGTTATTGAGGATACTTCTGGCGGGGCCAGGTTGAAGAAAAAGTGATATGGATCGGAAGGGATTTTTTGAGCATATTGCGAAGTTGGCGATAGGGAAGGGGATTGATATACTTGAAGCCACTCCGCTTGGCAAGGTTATCAATAATCTTGCTGATGAACCAAGAAAAAAGGAAAGGCCTCCAGGAGCTATTCAGGATGATGATTTATTTTTGAAGAGGTGTATTGGATGTGATGCGTGCATGAAGGCGTGTCCGGTTAATGTGATTATGATTGAGGACTTGCAGCGTCGTGATCCAGTGATATATCCTGAAAAGGATCCCTGCGTTCGCTGTCCTGGTTTTCCATGCATTCATTCCTGTCCCACGGGTGCTTTAAGCTACCGCATTTAAAATCTTGTTTTTTTGCTGGTATGAATCTGTGCATTATGATATATTTCATGACATTGCCGATGTGGCGAAATCGGTAGACGCGGTAGACTCAAAATCTACTCCTGGCAACGGGGTGCTGGTTCGAGTCCGGTCATCGGCAATTCACCGGACAAACTCTCTTCAAAGAGGATTTGTCCGGTTTTTTCATTTTCTAACCCCTTGTTTTTCTGCAAGATAAGTGCAAGCGCCGGATTTAATGGGGTGGTTCGATAACTATCTTCTCGAAAATGCAATTTTGCAGGGAATATCGAACCAAGCAGTTTTTGCTTAATTTCCACAGAAGCATTCATGTAAAAGCCACTCAAATTGCTCAAAAGTGGAATGCCAAAGCGGCAATACTTCATGAATCCCGTTTCACTGCTTTCCTGCAATTCGATTTTCTTCCACAAAATAGCAATCTCTTCTTTTAATTTTGAAATCATCCGCTGAATGCGAATCTCTATCAATTTCTCGATTCAATAGCATGTCATCACATCGCGCGATCTTGTCTTCTTGATCTTTTATGCGTTCCTTTAGTCCTTGAATCTGCTTTTTGCGATCCCCTTCATTTGATTTGAAAGTATCCTCAAGAATGGCCATATAAAGCTCAGAAACCTCAGATGGAATCGTTAAAGACTTCAGATAATCATCCAATTTATCGTTCAGAAAATTCGCGCTGAATCTTGTCTTACAAGTATTTTGGCAATGATAATACCCATAATAGCTGCCATTACGGCTTTTAGAAAGGCTTCCAGTCAAATTACGACTACACTCAGGACAAATAAGAAGTCCGCGTAAGAGGAAATTCTTCTCTCTGCTTTAATTTTGCAGAAGGAATGCAACTTTTTTCTCCTATCTTTCTAAGCACTGACTGCACTCGATGGAAAAGATCTTCATTTACCAAAGCTTCATGCAAGCCCGGAACATAGTATTCTTCCTCCTCATCAAATTCAGGTACTTTTGTTAACCCGATGTAAGTAGGATTGCGAAGTAAGTCATAAAAGGCGCTTCTTCCTATCTTAAGCCCCTTTTCAGAAAGTAATTTCCGAACATTATCAATGGAATATAATCCCAATGACACAACTTCAAAAGCTTCTCGAATTAAAATAGCATTTTCATCCGGCACTATAATTGTTTTGCCGTTTGCATTCCGCTCCCTTTTATATCCCTTTGGAGGAGGGCCTGTGTACCTTCCTTCTTTTCTCGCTCGAATGATTCCTGTAGTAGTGTTAAGAGCTCTCCGTATGTTATCGGATTCCCCTTCAGCAAGCTTAAAGGCTCGAACATAAGGAAATATAGGATCTCTGCGAGAAATTGTCTCTTCTAAACATTTGACTTGAACTCCTAATTTTTCAAGACGGTCTATTTCTACATAAGCCTGAGTCACATTACGGGAAAAGCGATCCCAGCGGAGGACATAAACATAGTCAATTGTTTTTGGATGCACACAAATATATTCATATAATTCTTGAAAAGCTGGACGATGTTTAAAGTCCTTAGCAGAATAGCCATCATCTTGAAAATGCTCAATAAGCTCGACGCCCTCCTTTTGACAGTGCAATCTAAGTATTTCCTCCTGATTCTTCAAGCTGTATCCATGAACTGCCTGTTCCTCTGTCGAGACCCTCGTGTAGATTAGAGCTCGCTTTATCTCTTTTGGTTTCTTTGTAAAAATCATATTCAGTTTGACTCAGTTTCGTTAATTCTTCTCGAATAATTTTAATTTCTGCTTCGCTATATTTTTTCCCATTTTTGTTTAAAATATCGCGACACATTTGTAGTGAAATCATCACTATATCCATAGTGTGCGACAATGCCTTTGTGATCAGCATTCGGCTTTGTCTGTACTAAAAGCACGATGGTCAGTCTGTGCGTTATATTCATGCTGGTTTAATCCAATTTAATCCGCTTTACTCTCTTTCTAGAGGCAACAACACCATCAGAAATCCTTGTTGAAATGATTGCCTCTGTTTCATTTTTTGCGATCTCATTATAAGGGACATGTCGCGTAAATCCCTTTTCAATTTCAACATTTGATATCTTCCCTTTGGCTTTAGTGATTTTGAGTGAATCAAAATCTTCTTTATTCATGATGTTGCATAATTCATTCTGTTCCAAGGTAACAGGTCGTTCTATGGGGAATTTTGATTCAATTTCTATTTTTTGAAATATTTTGTTCATTAAAGGATTCAAATGGATGAATAGACCATCGGTAATCCAATTAAAACACATCGCGCTTGTCATCTCGGTGTATGACAAAAATTCAGACTGTCCATCTGGAATCGTTACAAAAAAAGCGGGCGTCTTAAAATACAAAGCGGCAACCACATAGTACTCTATGTATTTCAAATCATTATGCGGGATTTTTTCAAAAAAAAATGGTTTGGCTTGAGCAACTTTCTCAAGAGAAATTCCCATCTCGCGCATTTTTGTAATCACATGTACCCAAAGAACTTCAGCAAGATTGAATCTTCGCCATCCTGTGGAGGATTCTCTTTCGCATTCAATTAAATTTATTGAATCCCAATGATGTAAGGTGCGATAGGATACTGAATCAAGTTTCAGCTCACATGTCCTTTCCCTAAAAAGTTCAAGATTCTTCAATGCCTGCTCAGAATCCTTAAGCTTCTCAAGATTAGAAAAGAAAACATCTCCTCTGAAATATGTCGCTAAGGGATTTTTTCTTTTACTGAGGTAAGCATCAACTTCCTCAGACCCTGAAGTAAATTTTTTCGTTTTCATCAGTACTCCATTTATCTTTAACGAAATCTTACTTATTTGTAAGATTTTGAAAAAGGAAAAATGATCCTCTAAGAAAAGATAAAACGATGATCGGTAAAATTTTGGATAAATTCTAGTAAGAAATTGAAACGGTTTTTTCTTGAATCAAGCTTTCAACATCGATATCAACAGCACTTTTCATTTCACCAGAGTGAAATCGGATATTGATCAATTCTGATTTCAATTTATTTTCGATAACCATAATAGTTGAAATAAGATCTTTAGTTGGGAGGCTTTTAAAATCTCGGCGTGAGAGTTCGTCTAGGGCCTTACTCAATGTGCTAGCTAGGGATTCTATTCTAAATCTTTTCAAAATCCGATATTGCTCTAACAAGCTTTCTACATTGAAAAAAATTAAATTCGCCACTTCACTAGAACACTCCCTATTCCATTTGATTAAAGTTGGTTTTGAAATTCCAATTTTTTCAGAAATTTTATCATACGAAAGCCCTTGTGCTCGAAGTTGAATGAACTCTGTTTTTAGAATTTGATTTTTCATTTTATGAATCTTATTTCTGAAATTAATACAGAACCACAGGTTAATCTAAACAAACACCCAAGTTATCTAACTTGAAAACATATTCATCACTTAATTTCCCTTTTTTATAACTATAACGCTGCCAATTAACCCATGCGAGCAGTTTTTGTTCATCGTCCTTTTTCGTAACGTTGGCACTACCCTTGGTTCGTTTGAGTTCACACAACTTAAGATACATACTCTCCCACATGTCACTAAGAGGATCCCAAACAAATCCCAATTTTTCAAGTCGTTCTGTATATTCCTGCGATAGTCGCCCATTTCTATAAGATTGACGTTGTCGGTTTACCCATCTACCCAATTTAATGTTCTGGTGGTATTTTGCTGGTACGTTACAATGTTTATTCTCTTCTTGAAATTTGCATAAAGCATCAAACATCTCTTCCCAAGAATTTGCAAAAGGCTCCCAGTTAAAACCAATTTCAAATAGTTTTTTTTTGAGTTTAGGGCAAATGGTTCCATTGCGAAACGAAGTGCGCTGCCTTACAACCCATCGCGCAAGCTGTGAAAGTTCAGAAGTGCTTGGAATATTACAATGTCCATTAACCGTCTTAAATGCGCAAAGAGCCTTAAACATTTCCTCTCTTATTGTATTATTAGGCTCCCAACAAAATCCTATTGCCTGCAATTTAGTAATACGTTCATCTAGCAGTATTTCCTGCCTATAATGATCGCGTTGGTGTGATACCCACCCACCAAGTTTTGGATTTTCCGGAAAATATTGCGGTACATTGCAATGCCCAGAGCTATTTTTAAACTCAACCAATGCATTGTACATTTCTTCCCAGGCATCATTTATAACATTCCATGTAAGTCCTAGTTGCTCAAGTCTAACAATGCGTTCAAGGAGTAAAATACCCTTTTTATGTGCGTTCCGTTGTCTTCCAATCCATTGAGCAAGCTCCAAATTTTTCTCGGATTTTTGTGAAACATTGCAATGACCATTTTCTGACTTATAATGCAATAATTCTGCAAACATTGCTTCCCATTGGTCACAATATGGATCCCAAACAAAGCCAAGATTTGTTAGCTTTTCCGCACGCTCCTTTGAAAGTACCCTCTTTTTATAGTCTCTGCGCTGAATGCTAACCCAATTTCCTAGACTTGGCACTCTTTCATAATCTTTCGGTACACTGCAATGGCCGTTTTCATTTTTGAATTTACACAATTCGGAAAACATTTCTTCCCAAGCATTTTTATTAGGATCCCAAACAAAACCTAATTGTGTAAGCTTCTCGAGCCGCTCTTTTGATATTTTATTTTTCTTAAACACATTACGTTGAACGCTAACCCAAGTAGCAAGTTTTGGCGACTTTTCATATCCTCTAGGTACATTGCAATGCCCATTTTCTTGTTTAAACTTACATAATTCTAAGAACATTTCTTCCCAAAATGAATGGAGAGTATTCCAAGTGAAATCCAACTGATTGAGTTTATCGAAACGATAGGTAGATAATTTGCCTTTACTTTGCTGCAACCGTTGTTTAGAAACCCATGCACCCAATCTTGGATTATCAGAATATTCTTTTGGCACATTACAATGGCCATTGGCATTTTTATACTCGACCAATTCATTATAAATTTCATCCCATAATGCATTTAAAGGATCGAATATAAATCCAAGCTCTTCTAAACGATTAACTCTTTGATTATCTAAGGCGTTTTGTCTGAATGCTTCTCTTTGGTGTGCAACCCATGAACCCAATTGCCTGTTTTTATATTTAGGCGGGACATTGCAATGGCCCATGTCTTTTTTAAATTGTACGAGTGCTGTATACATTTTTTCCCAAGCGCTCTCATTTGTATTCCATTCAAATCCAATTTTTTCAAGCCTTTCTCGACGGTGTGAGGCCATTCTACCATCTTTATAGTCACTGCGTTGTGTGGTTACCCAAGTAGCAAGTCGAGGATTCTCAGGGTATTTTGTAGGAACATTACAGTGTTCAAACTTGTCTTTGAATTTACACAACTCCAAAAACATATTTTCCCACGCTGCAATATTTGTATCCCACACAAATCCTAGATCTTCCAGCATTTTAATACGCTCAGGCAGGCATTTCCCTTCTTTATATTGGGCGCGTTGAGTATTGACCCAAGTAGCAAGTTGCGGGTTTGAAGGATATTTTTGTTTCACATTGCAATGCCCATATTCTTGCTTAAATTTGTTAAGTTCAAAAAACATCTCCACCCAAGCTACAATAAGAGGGTTCCAGACAAAACCAATCTCTTCGAGCTTCTTGATATAATTGAGAGCTAGTTTGCTTTTGCTGTAGTTTTGTCGCTGCTTTTGGACCCACGTACATAGGCGTTCATTTCGAACAGAAGCCATCCAGACGTCTAGATGGCCTGTACTTTGTTTGAACTCGCATAAAGCATTGAACATTTCGTACCATGCTGCATCAAACGGATTCCAAACAAAACAAATTTTATTAAGTTTTTCAATTTTATCTTTTGATAGTTTGTTTTTCTTGAAATATGATCTTTGAATACCAACCCAAGAGCCAAGTTTAGGATTTTCTAAAAATGTATCTGGAACATTACAGTGTCCATATTTTTCTTTAAACTGCAGAAGTTCGCCATAGCGCTCATCCCAACTGGAGCTAAGTTTATCAACTAAAATAGTCGTAATAGTTTGACGTAAAAAGTTTATCTCAAGTTCAGGGCCTATGAACTCCAGACGCTCTCTTAATCGGCTATCATCAAATCTCCCTTTGTTGCCGATGTCTTCGCGCATTTGTTGGATAATTTCAGCCAATTCTTCATCCTGTTCCAACATGGCTTCTAAAACATCCCAAACCTCTTCAAATTGAGTACTTTCTAATGCGCTTTCTAGATGTTCATCTTTGGCTGTTTGTAGATGGATAGGCAGTAAAATATAGCCAAATTGTTTATCACGAGCTTTACGCATAGCTCTGCCAGCAGCTTGGACTATATCTACTCTGCTTTTTTTAGGAGACATGAACACCACCATATCAACGGCAGGAACGTTTACGCCTTCAGTAAGACATCTCGCATTTGATATAATGGCCTGAGTAGCTTGTTCAAATTCTCGCATGATCATTTCACGTGTACTCGTTGGCATTCCACCATTTACGTGATACGTACTAAAATTATCGAGGTAGGCTCCAGCCCCCTCTTCCGATCTAGAAGTGAATGACTTTGCTGAATCAACAGAGCTGTGGAAGGTGAATATTTGCTTCACGTTGAACTTTTCAATAGCTGCCTTTAGAGCAAAAATCCGCGCAATCTGATTAGCTTTAATGACGTCACCATTAACAATGACCTCTCCTCGCTTTAATAGATCTCTCGTAATGGTTTCATCCGTCACAATTGAAATGATAATCTTATAAGGACATATAATCCCCTTAGCTGCAGCAGAAGCAAAGGAAAGTTTATGAGAAGTTGTCCCATAAATTTCGGGATTATCCATGGAACAAACAAGACGGAGATTGCCTTCTCTATCTTTTTTCTTTATATCATAATGTTTTGGAGTTGCCGTGAGAAATAAGCGCTTCTGAATCAAAAAATTTTCATTTTTTAAGGCGAATCCAAAAGTCGTCCCATCTCTTCCAGTCGTTTTGTGAGCCTCATCGAATATTCCCAAATCAAATGAATATCCAGTAGGTAACCCCTGAGCAAGGACTTTCGAAGAATGGTATGTGGAAAAAATTATTTTACGCTTGTTCGTCTTGTTTTGAAGGAATAAATGAATATCCTCGCTTGAAGTCGTTACAGGAAAATCTAGATCTGTTTGATTAAGTACAATTTCATCAATTCCCTTGACCACACTTTTATCTGAACATACACAAAGAAATGAATAATCTTGCCAAATCGTCTCTTTCATCCACTCATGTAACATTTGTCTGATTAAAGAAAGAGAGGGAACTAGAACAACGATAGAGTCAACATTCAATCTTTCTGCAAGCCAAAGAGAAAGCAAGGTTTTTCCTGTTGCACAGGCCATCACTGCAGTAGTACGATTATTGATTTCTAATGTGGAAATAATTGTTGCAAGCGCTTCTTCTTGGTGTGGAAAAGGCGTTTTTCTTTGATATACGATGGTTCCGCTTTTGAGCCATTCTTCAATGCCCTGAAAATCATCTTTCGTAAGAGAATCTAAATCATTGCCTTTTATCACATAAAAGTCTGTTCGATCCTGCATTAAGGCCGGAAGATCACAAGAGTTTGTAAAAAGAACACGCTTATGGACACGGTCACTCATTCCCATAAAAGTAGAGAGTTCTTCCCAAGTCAAGTTTGTGCGATTGGAGCGAAATTTAACCTGATAAGCATGATAATGGCCTTCTTTAGTGAGAACGACACCGTCGATACCCATATCCTTTTTAAAAAGTCCTAAGGTATCACGTAAACTAATAGGCACTTCCTTATCTGGCCATACATCAGAAGCTTGAGCTATTTTTTGCGTTGAAAAGTATGCCTCTGCAAAAACTTCAAAAGCATCACCGCGTTCATGTTCTGGTAATTTTGAAATTCTATTTTCCAACTGATTAAAAGTACGAATGTCTTTAAAAAGTTCTCTATCAACAAACTTCTTAGTCTTTGAATGCTTTGGTTTCATGCGTCACTTCTTATAAAAAATTAATTACTAAAAATAAGAGAAATGTTTTTATTGATTTCATTTCGAAATTCTTCTGTGATTTCAAAAACATCCTGAATAATATTTATTTTCTCAAACTGCTCAGCAACGCTTTTTTCTACTTCTATATTCTCTAAAATCGGCACGTGTGTGTTTAGAGATTCCTCTAGTTTAGCTTTTGCGCGCTTGAAAGTATTCCTGGCTATTTGTTCATAATGAGAAGCAAACTTTTTAGGATTATTTTTATCTAAATGAGGGGGGTGATTTAGCATTCCCATTCCCCTGCTATTTTCATTCCCTAAGAACGTGTAGAAAAAACCATCAAAAGATAGTTTGACGGATTTGCGAGCTACTCGCTTTTCTGTTTCTCCATATTTCGGAGAAGCAATGATCAGAGAGCCGCTGCCAGTGTTTGTATTAACTTGATTACCATTACCTTTAATAGCAACCGCAGCGGTATTTAGACCTTTATTTGCTTGAGCAATTAAAACGTCTCCTTTTTTACTTTTTGCAGTGACTTCTGTTTTATTTCGAACGTACTTAATTGTAAGTGGAAGTGCTATTGTTAAAGCTATAGCTCCAAGACTAAAAGTGATGGCCCAATCCATGGTAGATCCCTGTGTTAATATTTACGAATGAAGTGTATTTTGCATTTATTAAATATTTAAGTAAACGCAAATCTTCCGTCTATGCTATAAAGGTCTGAAAAGACCTCTATGGTATGACTCTGATTGGATTGCTGTATTGCTTGCTTATTAAAAAAGTAGATTCAAGACATACGTAAAATGGTTTTTAGGATCGAATTTCAAAAAACATTGAAAAGGAAAATATGACCGAGCCTTTAAAAAAGCATCTTTTAGTAACCTTCAAAGGGATAAACTATGTCTTAGGAACTTTCAGTTTTAATATTAAAGAGGAGCAATTTATCTATCGGTTTTCATATCCCAATGGTCCGCAGAGGCACCTTAATGTAGATACAGGTGAGTTTACCGAGCCTTATGATCACATAACTTGGCATAAGAATCTTGTTCACATGAAAAGAGGGAAGGACATCGTTGAGGAATTTGTATATCAACAAGGACCGTTGATTTGCGGAACCGACTATATCTCGCCTCTTATGATTGAAACAATAAAGTTAAGCGAATCACCTTGCCTTGCAAGAGAAAATGAGTTTCCTTTTTGGAAGAATGCTGATCGTGAACACATTTTTACGATTGAACCTGACGGGTATTTTAGTACGATTTTATTTTTAGTTCCCGCAAACATGCCAACCGCTAAAGCATTGGATTGTTTTTGGCGGGACATAAAAACACAGTCCGGTGATATTCTGGACCGCACATATGTAAGAAATCTCTGCGACGGTTCCCATAGTACTCCTCGCTTTAAAGTTTGGACAGCATATGACGTTCTATTGGTTTGCTCTCCCTATTGTCAGCGGCCAACAAATGTTCCCCCCGAAATTGGAGATAGCTATCGTATTCCTAACTACAAACATCCTGACAAGGCGCTTAAAGAGTTGATATTGCATAGACAATCAGAAAAATGTTCAACTTTCATTCGAAGCCGGAAAGTTATTTGGCTGACGCCTCCGCTTCAAATTCGCCAACATCCAATGTTTCCCTTTCTTTGGGCAGAAAGAGCGGAAAAGCTTACAAAATTACATAAAGTTATGAATATTTTCCACACTCCCCCTTGGAACCCCCTCAGGCATTGCCTTTATTGTTCTATTTATATGAAGGAGGTAAAGAAAGAGGGGAAAAGCAGCGTAAAATGCTGCTAAACAGCCTTTTTATAGATCTTTGATCCTTTACCTCGCTCATCAGCAAGTGAAGATTCCATTTTTATAAAAGGTTCAAGCTTATAGATCTTGCGCATTCCCTCGACAAAATGGTTCGATAATTGTCCGGTCATCGGCAATTCACCGGACAAACTCTCTTCAAAGAGGATTTGTCCGGTTTTTTCATTTTCTAACACCTTATTTCTCTGTAGGATAAGTGCAAGCGCCGGGTTCAATGGGGTGGTTCGATAACTGTCTTCCCGAAAATGCAATTTTGCGGAGAATATCTAACCAAGTAGCTTTTGTTTAATTTCCACATTAGCATTCATATAAAACCCCCTCAAATTGCTCAACAGCTGAATACCAAAGCGGCAATATTTCAAGAATCCAGTTTCACTGGTTTCCTGCAATTCAATCTTCTTGCGTAAGATAACGATCTCTTCTTTCAATTATGGTCACTATTTTCACCAATTTTTTGAAGCTCTAAGCAATGTTTTTCTATTTAATAGAATTTAAAAAATCTTCACTTGTTTTAGCCATGTTTAACATCAAATCATAATCTTGTTGGGAAATTTTCAGTTCTCTGTTAATGGTTTCAATTTTATATTGATAAAGGAATGTCCGTAACATCGCTGCTTTTAAAATTTTTGGTGAATTCGATTGAAACACAAGAGTATATAGTTGAACCATTAAGTCTGTAATGTTCTCAAAGGATGCACTATTGATGTTCCCTAAAATGATTTCTAACTCAATTTGAGCTGCCTGATGAATGTCAAAACACCAGTTCCTTTGTTTAGCAATTGATTGATACGCCTTTTCTAAATAAGGCAAAACTTCTTTTTGCAGCATATCTGTGGAGTGTGATCCAACCGCTTCAATTCGATTTAAAGCGTTCATATAAGCCTCTTTAACTGGTTGAGGATCTTGAACACCAAAAAAATACGCTATTTGTGCTTCAAAGGTTTCTAACTTATCTTTTTCAAACATTGGAAAATCCCTGTAACTAGAAGGTGAATTATCTCTTTTTTGGATATCCTGTATCTCGAATCTTAAACAATTTTCTCCTTTTGGCCCCAAGTTGGTGCATGCATATAAATCTTCGGGGGGCAATTCATATATTGCTGGTTCCAAATGCAATAACTCTTCACATCCATTCCGATATTCAATTTTGTATGAAGCTTCTTCAAAAACAACAAGTAAGCTTTTCCAAGCATGGGAGTGAAATGGTTCTCTCTCACCTGGTGCAGCGCACCCGGCCAGTATTCGCACATATGGAGTTTCAAAAATAACGGGATGAAATTTAGTTGCTTGAATCACTCCATCATCATGTGATAGATGGGTTAAATCTTGATCGATGGGAAATTGGATATTCTGTTCAAATGACTCTATTCTAAAATCGTCTATAAGAGAACATCCCTTCTCACCCTCAAAAAACGGTTGAAAATATTTACAGATGAAAGCTGATGTACGGGGATCAATTCCCCAACAATGTTCAAAACAGTTTTTCAGTTCTACATCTTTCGTTAAATTTAAGTCAGAGACTTCTATAGATAAAAGTCTGCTACTTGATAAGACAGCAAATAGAGTTATCCAAAAATAATTCATTTTTTCCTTTAATTTTACCCCGTCAGGTATTTGAGAAAAAAGTTCGAGCATTGCAGGGTAATCGGGTTTGTTTGGTGAAGAGAAAGGATCTTTCGACTAACTTATCCATAATATCACGATAACATTAATTTGCATGTTAACACAAGTGATGTTATCGTGCAAGAATATGATTTTCAAATAAAGTTTTGTGGTGGGCAGCATCAATATTGCCTTTGTAGTCCATAAGGTCTTGAAAAAGCACCTTTCGAAATATCGCAACAGAAGAATTTTTTGAAAATGAATTCGACTATAACTTACTTGTGATCAATTCCATTTCAGTTTGAGAATTATCAACAAATTCATGAGTACTAATTATTAACTCTAAAAGTTTTTTCATATCTTCACGCTGGGTCACTTCTAATTTGCACCAGTTATTTTCATGACGGTGAAAAAATTCAACTTTCATTTTATCGGAAAATGCCTGTTGCATTTGTTCACAACCTAATTTTTCCCTATGGGTTCCACTGTGAAATTCGGAATAAAAAAATTATTGTTTTTATAAAAAAACAACCGTGAAAAACGCTAAAAGACTATTAAGACAAACGTTTAGAATAAAAAAACTTTATCGATGTTTTTTACCGCTTATCTATGTTGACAAATTGAGGCTAACCTGATAAATTTAGTGGCAAAATCGTAAAAAAAGGTGATTAATGAAAAATCTTGGTAAACTATTTGTATTCCTGACTTTTTTAACTTTTCAATCAGCTCTGTTTTCGGTTGAGAAAGAACAAGTTGTGATTAATGAATGTTATCTCTCTCCTGACATTGAGGAATTTGACTGTCATAGTTCCTGCTTGATTGAAGCCTCTCCTGGTATCCTATGTGCAGTTTGGAAAGGAGGTCCCGGCAAAGGAATGAGCAATATTGATTTAAAACAAAATGTGGGAATCTGGCTATCCTTATTTAAAAACGGTGAATGGAATGCCCCTAAACAAATTGTTGAAACTCCTAACTCTGTGTGTTGGACTCCTGTGCTCACAAAATATCCAGATGGAAAACTAGTGCTTTTTTTCAGAGTGGGATCTGATCCTCGACATACCATTTCTCTATCTAAATATTCATTGGATGGCGGGGTCAATTGGTCGGATACAGAAATATTACCTGCAGGTATTGTTGGACCTACAAAATCAAAACCCATTTTTGATAATAACGGAAATATGATATGCGGTTGCTCTGTTGAAGTCGGTTCTCCCGACGATGAGCTTAAAGCAACAGCTTGTTGGATTGAAATTCTCTCAAATGATAATCATTGGTCAAAATATGGACCTATTGAAATCCCTGGCAAGAGATTTGGTTGCATTGAACCCACTCTATTTTGGGGAAGCAATGGATCATTAAAATTGCTGTGTCGTGATCGCTCTAATCGAGTAGATTTGGAGGGATGGATATGGGTAGCAGAATCTTTTGATAATGGAAAAACATGGTCTGAATTAAAAAAGACCCCTTTACCAAATCCTGATGCTGGAATTGACACATTATCTCTAAGCAATGAAAACATTCTGCTGATCTATAATGATTCACATACAGATCGATATCCCCTTACTGTAGCTCTATCAAACGATAATGGAAATTCGTGGATTCCTCTTTTGGATCTTGAAAGTGAATCTGGAGAATTTCCATCCGCAACATTAGACTCACAAGGCCTTGTTCATGTTTCTTATGCACACATTCCTACTGGAAAAACACAAAGGCGTATTAAGCATGTTGTTATAGATCTTAACAACATATTGTGTCCAATGAGATACAAAAAATGACAGATGGGAAATTTATCGACTTGAAGGCAGACCACGCCCCATCAGTTACTTTGTAACACCTTAAAGAGATTTAATGTAGATATTTACCTTGATTTTTATATGTTGCTTGTCTATGAATTTAAACGTTTAAGGAGAAACTATGGAGAATGTATATCTAAACGAAACGAGTTTTCCAATTGTCAGAAATAACTATGTGGTTATTTCTGGGTGTTCAGGCGGAGGAAAGTCTTCTCTCTTGTCTGAATTTGTAATTAGGGGTTTCGCTGTTGTCCTTGAACCTGGGCGGCAAATAGTAAAGGAACAAAACGTGATCGAAGGAGATGCCCTGCCATGGACCAATCCTCAAAAGTTTCTTGATCTCGCATTATCGCGTTCTTTATATCAATATAATTCTCAAGAAAAGTCACAGCAATTTGTCTTTTTTGATCGCGGAATTATCGATGCCCTCCAGCTAGATCAACCTCAGCCAGCATATTTTCAAAATGCAGCTCATAAGTTTAGGTATAATCGCGTAGCCTTTCTAGTACCCCCCTGGAAAGAGATTTTTGTAAACGATGCAGAGCGAAAGTATAGTTTTGAATCATCAAAGAAAGAGTTTGATGAACTCCTTATCAAATACAAGACTTTTGGTTATGAAACAGTGATTCTCCCTAAAGTTTCTGTAAAAGAAAGAGTCGACTTCATTCTCAAAAAACTTGAAGCTTCAAATGCAAAGCAAATGCAAATTGACGGTAAAATCGATAATGGCTTATCTACTTGAAAACAGGGTTAGCGCTATTTATGCCCATATATAGCCATCTTGGTAACTTCCATCTCGATTTCGAACTGATTGTGGTATTGTGCCGATAATGTTAAACCCAAGTTTTTCATAAAGTCTAATGGCGAGAATATTTTTACTGAGTACCATATTAAATTGCATTGCAAGGAATCCAAGATCTTTAGCAAAATGCAGAGATGCTTTAACTAAAAGAGATCCAATCCCTTAGCTCCCTATTAAAGTATTGATGAGTAATTGAGCCAGCCATTTCTCATATTCTTCAGATGTCCATCCTTGTTCTACCACGAACATGCGATACATATCGCGCCCAGTAAAAGCCCAGAGGATATCGCGAGCTTTCGTTGCGCTAAGTCCTTTAGCAAGGGACTTTTCTCTTACCATTGCTTTTATGGTCACTTCTTGCCGATTGTAACGGCGCATTTCTCTTTCTTTTTCAAGCTCTTTGAACTCAGGAGCCAGACATGCAGCGCCTCGAAAAATATCCATTTGCGCCCTCTCTGCATCGTACATTTGACGTGCGATTTTAGCAGAAATACAGAGGCGCTCTTTTGGCGATTTCTTCTTGTATGCTCTTTTCCACAAGGTCATCGAATTGATCTGTGAGGAAGAGCCTCATCCATTAAAGCTCGAAGCACACCACGCTTAGATTGAAAAAGGGAATAAATGGTGGGAATTGAAACGTCTGCAGCTTGAGCTATTTTTTCAATCGTTACACACTCAAATCCCTCTGATTCAAAAAGATTTTTTGCAGCAGGTAAGAATGCGACCTCTTGTTTGTGCTGCTTGTGTATTTCTGGCTGTTGACTTATAAGGTCTTTTTTTGATTTCTGACATATTGGGTATAGCTCACTATATTTAATGTTGACATAATGGATATAGTTTACTATAATCAATATTGATTGTCAAAAAAAATCCAAAAGGAGGAGATGATGATGACAGATACAAAGGCTATAGGAGTAGCTTATTATACGGCCCTTGGAGAGAAAAATATCGAAGAGGTGAAAAAATATTTGCACCCTGATATTCAATTTACCGATCCACAAGAAAAAGTAATCGGTAGAGAAGCTGTCCTTAAAGCAGCGAAAGGATTCACTGGTATTTTTAAAACTTTAACAATCCGCGCAAAATTTGGTTCAGAAAATCAAGCGATGATTGTCTATGATGTAGAAATTCCTGGCCTTGCCAAAAAATTGCATGCTGCCTCTCTGTTGAGTTTTCAAGAAGGACTCATCTCAAAGATCGAGCTTTTCTATGACTCTAAAGGCTTAGTAGGAAAGCAAGAGTAAACTTTTAACTATTTAGATACCCCCAATTCAGCAAGAAAAGGGGGTATTGAAAAAATCCTTATAATCCCTTAGGAACTCTGCCGGCAAGATAGATTGGATAACGGTGAATTTTATCGTTAATGGATGGGGGATTGGCGCTAAAAATAATTCGATAAGGCGATTTATACTTATCAGAGAATATCTTAATGCTTTTGGCTTGTTTTACCCATCCTGATTTTACTTCAATGGGAATTGCGTAACCGTTCTCTTCAATTAGGAATTCAACTTCGGCCGTCTTTTCCTGCCAACTATACAGCTTTGTTCTTCCGCTTGACAAAAGAGCTTCAGCGACATAATTCTCTACAAAAAAACCTTTATAAGAGCCCCAATTGTAATCCATGATTACGCTCGGGGATATCTGTGCCATAGCTCCAAGCAGTCCTACATCAAAAAGATATAGTTTAAAAGTATTATCTTCTTCGTAAGCTGAAAAAGGAAGTTGTCCAGAATTGACAATTGGTACTTTGATGATTAAACCAGCACCAATTAACCAATCCAAGGCGCCCACCAACTTTCCATATCGATCTATTCCCGGAACTGCTCCTTTAAATACATATTTTGTAGCAGACCCATCTTGAGATCTAGAAAGTTGTGCAGGGATAGACTCGAAAATTCTAGCAATATGCATTGCATTAATTGAACCGGAATGTTTTGCAATATCTGCAAGATATGAGTCAATAAGTGTTTTCTGTTTTTCTCTTACCCGCAGAAATGCATTGAATAAATTATCCTTGTGTTTTACAAAATCATCTACAAGCTCTGGTAGACCACCAACGACTAAATAGTTTTTAAGCTGTTCCCAGAGACGTTCATGTGCAAAGTGCGGAATTTGAGGATCGTCTATATTAAAATCATGTAAAACTTCCAACACTTGGTAATCTTCTTGAGCTAACAAAAATTCTTCAAAATTCATTGGATAGAGGGTAAGCATATCCACTTTACCCACTGGAAAGGAAGTTGGTGCAAGGTAAATGCCAAGCAAAGAGCCAGCAGCGCAGATGGCAATCTGCGGCATTTTTTCATGAAAGTATTTGAGGCTGGTAAGTGCTCTTGGGCACGCTTGAACTTCATCAAAAATTAGAAGGTCATTATTAATATCGATATCTTTGTTTAAATAAAACCTGAGTTCTTGGATGAGGTGTTCCGGGTTTAGGTTTACTGAAAAAATATCTGCTAATTGCAAGTCTTCTTCAAAATTTAGAGAATGCACATTTTGAAAATATTTCTGTCCGAATTCATTCAACAAGGTGGTTTTACCCACTTGTCTTGCCCCTTGGAGGATGAGCGGTTTACGGTCTGGATCATCTTTCCATGCAACTAGCTTTTGTAATAAAAATCGTCTCATACTACCAATTATCGTTAATTTTGACATTTTTTGGTATCACTTTTCCGTTAATTTTGACATTTTTTCATAGATACATCGACATCGGATCTAAATGATTCTTTCGTATTTTTGTCTTGCATAAGATATATCGTAAATGGTATAATTGACTTGTCTAATATATATTGAGTGGATAAAAGTCATGCCAAATCCATTAGGTAATGAAAATTTTAAACTGACACAGTTTAAGCTGCCTGAGCAAAATTCCAGGAAGGAAGGTTCGCTTTGGAATAGAGTTTTTGCCCGATTCAGGCAAAAACCAGACAACGCTCTGCGGGAATTGACCCATAAAATAACAGAATTGGACCCTAAAGCAAATATCATCCACAAAGAGCTCCTCTCCCTTACAAGCAATTTCTCACATAATGAATCCATTTACCCCCATCTTCACGAAGTGGTTGCCCCTATGATCAGAGAAATCGAACAAATCCGCACCCAATTGGTATGCAAACCTTCACAGAACGCCCTTGAAAAGTATAGCCTATGGACCGAAAAAGCCCAAAACTGGGTGAAACTATGCAATCAAGAGGGCAGCGAGGAAAAAGTTACCCAAGCCATCATGACTCACATTTTCGAAAAATCCCTAGAATTAATCGATAGAGACACTCAACTTATTGAAGAATACAAAAATCATCAGAATTCAAATGCTGATGTCATTCCATATATCCAAAAGCTTCAAGATCTTAAGAATATTCCAAAAATATCCCTAGAAAAAATTTCCGAATGGAGAGCACAGCTGGACATCAAACGTGCCGCTCTGGTCAACTCTGCCCTAAAAGCCCTCGACAAAGAATAATTGTTGACAACCAATGCCAAATTTGAAAATTTAAGGCAAAGGCAGGAAATGTGATTTCAGAAAAACAATTTCATAAAAACCTCGACAAATGGGCGAAAGTTCACCCCAAAGAAGCTGTCATGCTTCCCTATGTCGACTGTGACGACATCGAATTTTGCAAAACAATAGAAGGGGAGTGGAACCTAAAACGAAAAATCAACGGCAACTGGCAATTTATTCATTCACCATCCGGAGCAAAAAAAGAGGCCGAGAAGTGGTTTTCTAGCCTAAAATTGACAAATATAAAGGTCTTATACGTATACGGCGTCGGTCTTGGCTACTACCATGAAGCAGCAAAAGAATGGCTTAAACAATCTAAAGATAACCACTTGGTTTTTCTCGAAGATGATCCCACTATGATCCATCGGCTCTTAGAAACCGAAAATGGAACCAATATCCTGAAAGATAAACAAACTCAACTCTATTTCTTCCACACTATCGACGACAATGACCCTACACTAAACGAAGTGTATTGGGATTATGTTCTCCATCCAATTTCTGTTTCATCCCTGCACTTTTACAAAAAAATTAAACCCGAAAAATTTAACGATCTTAATCTAAAAATCACTTACGATACCTCCTTGAAAAACTCACTGCTCGAAGAATACCTCCGCCTCGGAGCCTCCTTCTTTCGGAACTTTTATTCCAATATTTATAGTCTCCCTGAGGCCTCATTGGGTAATGCACTATGGGGTAAATTCAAAAACATCCCTGCCATCATTTGCGGAGCAGGACCTTCTCTGGAAAATAATATCTCAATCCTCAAGACTCTCAAAGAACATGCCATCATCTTTGCAGGTAGCTCTGCCATCAACGCTGTAACCTCAGGAGGTGTAACGCCTCACTTAGGAGCCGGAATTGATCCAAATATGGCCCAGGAAGAACGTCTAAGCAAAGTTAAAGACCTCACCTTCCCATTTCTATATAGAAATAGAATGTACCATCCGGCGCTAAATTTGGTAAAAGGAGCCAAACTCTATGTCACTGGAGCCGGAGGTTACGATATTGCCGAATGGTTCGAACAGTGCTTTGGCATCGAACAAGACAAAATGGAAGAGGGGAGAAATGTAGTAAATTTCTGCATGGAAATTGCTCACAAAATGGGCTGTAATCCCATTATTTTTGTTGGATTAGATCTTGCCTATACTGGTCAAAAAGCCTACACAGAAGGTGTTGTCGAAAATGCCAAAGAAATCAGCATTCCATGGGAAGTAATTGAAAAAGATATCCACGGAAAACCCATATACACTCTCTGGAAATGGGTAGCCGAATCGCGATGGATCGGAGATTTTGCAAAGGAACATCCAGAAATTACATTACTTAATGCCACTGAAGGGGGTATAGGATTTCCAAATGTTCCAAATAAACCCCTCAAAGACGTTTCTCAAAGGTATTTATCACAGAAACACCAACTTCATGCCCGGATCCAAAAAGAGATCGATGCAGGAAGACTCAACCATGTAACCAAACAAAAGATTGATCAAGCAATGACAACCCTCCTCGAAAGCCTGCATAAATGTCTAAAATATCTTGATGTGCTCGTGGAAGGTACACAATCAACTCAAATGACCATCGCCGAAGCAGAAATTGTCGAAGAACCAGGCTACCAACATGTTCTCAACGTCTTTAGTCTTGCATCCTCAAAAATGCTCTATAAGGAACTGCGGCGCATCGAAACAGGCACGCTATCTAAAGAAAAAAAAGCCCAAAAACTAACCGACCTACACAAAAAGAAATACCAATTCCTCCATCAAGTCGCCAGTCTCAACATCCATCTTATTCAGCAGGCCCTCAAAGGCACAGATTTATTTTTAGAGCGAATAATTTCGTAATTTTTCCAACAGAGTTTTTGGGGAAATTCCCAGAATCTTCGCTGCTTTTGAGTGATCGTGTTGATGATGATTCACAGTCTCAATTATTAGGCGCTTCTCAAGCTCCTCCAATGAGAGTCCCACCGGTATTTTGAACTCCTTCGGCGTGTCCAACGTGACCGTTACGTGATCAGAATCAATTTCTTTCCCTGTGCTCATCACAACAGCCCTCTCAATAACGTTCGCTAATTCCCGCACATTGCCTGGCCATGAATACCCAAGTAACTTCCTCTTCGACGCTTCTCCCAATTCCATCTTTTCCTTGTGGTTCTCTCGACAAATTTTTCCCAAAAAATATTCTGAAAGGGGAATAATGTCCTCCTTCCTATCTCGTAAAGCTGGTAAATGTATCGGTACCACGTTCAATCGATAAAATAAATCCTCGCGTATAACTTTATTTTCCAATGCTAACTTCATATCTCGATTCGATGTTGCAATAATCCTTACGTCCACCTTCACAGATTTCGTCCCTCCCACACGCTCAAATACCTGCTCCTGAATGGCTCTGAGAAGCTTTGCTTGCACTGCAATCGGCACCTCTGTCACCTCATCCAACATCAATGTGCCCCCGTTTGCTAACTCAAAACGTCCCAATTTCTTTGAATGAGCCCCAGTAAATGCCCCTTTCTCATGTCCAAAAAACTCAGACTCAAGCAAAGTCTCTGGTATCGCCGCACAATTAACTCTTATAAATGGCTTATCCGCTCTCAAAGAATGCGCATGAATCTCCTGCGCAATAACCTCTTTTCCCGTTCCTGACTCACCACTGATAAACACACTAGCATTGCTCCGAGCAATTCTTAATACGTCTTCCAAAATTTTCCCCATAGACGGACTTGCTGCAATAACTTGACTGGCTTTAGTTGTCGTCTCCGCTTTCAAATAGTCATTCTGACTAATCAATGCCAAATGTTCATTAACTTTCCCAATGATAGCGTCTATGGTGTCAGGAGAAAATGGTTTCAACAAATAATTAAAGGCGCCCAACTTCATCGCTTCAACAGTAGTTTCAACCGATCCATATCCTGTAATCATAATCACTATGGTCGATGGAGATATTTCCTTAACCTTCCTTAATACCTCAATGCCAGTTGTGTCAGGTAGCTTCAAATCAGTGATAACTAAATCGAATGTATTATCCCGTATAGCAGCCATCGCACGCTTCCCATTATCCGCAACTACAGCATCAATATTATGTCTACGCAAGGTCTCGGCAATAAAAAGACCCATGGTCTCATCGTCATCAACAACCAAAACCTTCTCAATTGCCATCTTCACTCTCCCTTTTTGACGCCAAATCATTAATTAACCCTTCCAGCTTGTCCAACCCCCCTACGATAATCCCCGCCATCCTCTTCGACTCAGGCTTGTCTCCCAAATCCTTCTCCAATAATGAAGCAAATCCACGAATTCCACCGAGCGCATTACGAATATCATGTACGATTTCTCTTTGATTTTTGTTCATAAAATATACCCCCGCGATATATACTCATCCTAACTAGTAATAATCAAAAAAGTAAAGGTATAATTTTAATATGAAGAGATTGCTGATCCTATTCATTCTCCTACAAGGATGCTCCCCACAACCAGAAATAGCACCCATTCCCGAAGAAGAAGAAAATCCCGTCAAAAACGCAATAAAATTAGCTGATACTGAGAAAAATTACATCGATCACTCGAGAACTCTCGAATCCCCCTACGCCATCAAAAGAATTGAAAAATACTCCGGCATCATCAAACTAAATAACGGTGAAGTATACCAACCCCATAACCCCCGCGATGTAAAAGGATGGGCCGCCGGCCACGAACTCTCTGTCCGCCCCCAATCTTCATCAATTTATGACATTATCCTAGTAAACCTCAATACCCTTGAATATGTAGCCGCAAAACGGAAATATTAGCTTTTATATGGACGGTATGGACAAAATGGACTGTATGGACTGTATGGACAAAATGGACTTTATGGACTTTATGGACTGTATGGACAAGAACAAACTTGGCTATATTTATCCTCGTCCATAAAGTCCATACTGTCCATACAGTCCATACAGTCCATAAAGTCCATTTTGTCCATCACGTCCATCGAGTCCATACAGTCCATAAAGCCAATCTTTTTTTCACATTTTATCTTTTTCCACCTTTTTTCTTGTGTATAAATTTAAATATGTGACATAATACGAGAAATAAAAACCAAAATCAGTGTTAAATGCCTAAAGAAGATACGATTAAAATTGATGGAACCGTGGAAGAGTTGCTCCCCAACATGAACTTTCGTGTTACTCTCGCAAAATGGCATGTAAGTAATCGCCCACTTTGTGGAAAAATGCGGATGAAAAATATTCGTGTACTTGTCGGAGACGTGGTGACGGTCGAAATGTCCCCCTATGATCTCACCAAAGCACGAATTATGTATCAGGCAGAAATAAAAATTAAAAAAATGAGAAAAGGTGTTGATTTTAATTCTCTAACAGATTACACTTACATGCTTTGAGCAAGAAGGGTTTGTACTTACTCGAAAAATTTTGCCCAGATAGCTCAGTGGTAGAGCACTTGCATGGTAAGCAAGAGGTCGTAGGTTCAATTCCTATTCTGGGCAGAACTGATAAAATAACAAACAAACAATAATTTTACTGGAGCCTAACGGAGGAAGTAAAATGGCAAAAGAAACATTTCAGAGGAAAAAGCCGCACGTCAACATCGGTACCATTGGTCACGTCGACCATGGTAAAACAACATTAACTGCTGCAATTACAAAAGTTCTGGCTGAAGCAAGGCGGAGCAAAATTTAGAGACTATGCTTCGATCGACAATACACCTGAAGAAAAAGCGCGTGGGATTACGATCAACTCAACTCACGTTGAATATGAAACAGAAAACCGCCACTATGCTCACGTCGACTGCCCAGGCCACGCCGACTATGTCAAAAACATGATCACAGGTGCTGCTCAGATGGACGGCGCGATCCTCGTTGTTGCTGCAACAGACGGTGCGATGCCTCAAACACGAGAACACATCCTGTCTGGCTCGCCAGATGCAGGTGCCTGCGATCGTCGTGTTCCTCAACAAAGTGGATATGCTCGGCGAAAGCGATCAAGAACTGCTCGACCTCGTTGAAATGGAACTGCATGAACTGCTCGAATCAAAAGGCTATCAAAGATGTCCCGATCATCCGCGGTTCTGCTCTGAAAGCTCTCGAAGGCGATCCAAAATATGTCGAAGCGATCAAGCAATTGATGAAGACAGTCGATGAAAAGATCCCAACTCCAGCGCGTGAAGTTGACAAGCCATTCCTGATGCCAATTGAAGACGTCTTCTCCATCTCCGGTCGTGGAACTGTAGCAACAGGCCGTGTTGAGCGAGGTGTTGTCAAAATCAACGATAAACTGCAACTCGTTGGCTTAGGCGAAACACGCGAAACAGTTGCAACTGGTCTTGAAATGTTCAACAAGACTCTCGATGAAGCGCGTGCAGGTGAAAACGTCGGTATTCTCCTCCGCGGTCTTGAAAAAGACAGATGTCGAGCGCGGAATGGTGCTTCGCTGCTCCAGGCACTTGCACACCTCACACAGAAGTTCAAAGGGCCTGTTTACGTTTTGACAAAAGAAGAAGGCGGCCGCCATAAGCCATTCTTCACAGGCTATCGTCCACAGTTCTACTTCCGTACAACAGACGTGACAGGAACAGTTGAGCTTCCAGCAGGCGTAGAGATGGTGATGCCAGGCGATAACGTTGAAATCACTGTGAAGTTGATCGCTCCTATTGCTATGGAAAAAGGGATGCGCTTTGCGATCCGTGAAGGCGGCCGAACAATTGGTGCCGGAACAGTTTCCGAAATCATCAAGTAATGTAACTGATAGAGTTACTTGAATGCGCAGGACATAGTTTCTATGCGATCATTTTGCTGCAGAGTATTGAGTTAGGGTGTGTAGCTCAGCTGGTAGAGCAGCGGTCTCCAAAGCCGCCGGTCGGGGGTTCGAATCCCTCCGCACTCGATTGATAGATAAGATCGTAGTATTAAAGTAAGAGGTATATAACGTGGGTGCAGAAGTAAAATCCATGGAAGTAAAAAAGATCAGCAACAGATCAACGCAAGCAGAACGAAGCCTGCTAACCACTAAAGAAAGTGCATAAGACTTTGTTGAAGATATCAAGAGCTGAGATTCAAAAGATTACCTGGACGAGCGCGAAGAACTGAAGACCTATACAAAAATTGTTGTAGGAGCACATTTGTCTTTGGAATGGCGATTTATTTTGCTAGATCTTGTTGATTCAAGGATGCTTTGGACTTAGATGTCTATTGTACGCTTGATTAGTCGGTTAATATGGATAAAGGGATAATGAATGCATAAATGGTATGTTGTACAGGTGCTTTCGACACACGAAAAGAAAGTCAAAAAAGCCCTTGAAGAGCATCGCGAGCTAAAGGAATGAGCAGATCTTATCGAGAAAGTCGTTCTTGCCCACTGAAAATGTATCGGAAGTGAAGAAAGGGCAGCAGCATGTTGTCGAAAAACGCTGTGGCCAGGATATCTTCTTGTTAAAATGACTCTGAATGATGATTCTTGGCAATATGTGAAAAATACCAATGGTGTCATCGATTTTCTAGGCGGAGAAAAACCAACACCTCTGACCGAAGCAGAAGTCGAACGAAATTCTTAAAGATCTTGAAGATCAAAAAACAGAAAGTCACTCAGAAGCATAAATTTGAAGTGGGCGATCGGGTCAAGATTACCGATGGTGTATTTGTCAACTTTATTGGAACTGTAATCGAAGTATTCCATGAAAAGGACGCTTAAGCGTGCTGGTCTCCATCTTTGGACGCGATACCCGTGTCGATGACCTGGAGTTTGCGCAAGTTGAAGAAGATCACTGGAAGAAGGTCTGAAAAAGTATAGTAATCTAAATAACATTGAATTAAGTGTAGAAAGTATAATATGGCAAAAAAAAGTTGTAAAAATTATTAAGTTGCAGATTCCTGCAGGAAAAGCAAACCCAGCGCCTCCAATTGGTCCAGCCTTGGGTGCTGCAGGTGTCAATATCATGGCTTTCTGCAAAGAATTTAATGCAAAAACACAAGCAATGGCAGGGGATATTCTTCCTGTTGTGATCACTGTCTATCAAGATAAATCCTTTACCTTTATCACAAAAAAGCCTCCTGTTGCCGAAATGTTGAAAAAAGCAACAGGAATCGAAAAAGGATCGGCTGTTCCAAACCGCGATAAAGTTGGCAAAATTACCGAGCACAAGCGCGCAAGATTGCAGAAGAAAAAATGCAAGATATGAATGCCGCAGATCTGGAGATGCTGCGACCAATATCGTATTAGGAACAGCTCGTTCAATGGGCATTGAACTCATTAACAGAGTAGAGAAATAAGAAATTATGGGTCGTCCAAGTAAAAGAATTCGGGAGATAGCCAAGATCGTAGATGTCACAAAAGACATACAGCGTTAAAGAAGCTATCGATATTTTAAAGAAATGTCCTCCGGTCAAATTTGACCAGACGGTGGAAGTTTCTTTAAAGCTGGGCGTTGACCCTCGTAGATCGGACCAGCACGTTCGCGGAACTGTTTCATTACCGAATGGAACAGGAAAAACGATGAAAATTCTCGTCTTCGCAAAAGGCGATAAGGTCAAAGAAGCCTTAGCTGCTGGTGCCGACTATGCAGGACACGAAGAACTATTTGAGAAAGTTAACGGGGGTTGGACAGATTTTGATGCTGTCATTGCAACACCCGATATGATGCGCGAAGTAGGTAAATTAGGTAAAGTCTTAGGTCCGCGCGGCCTGATGCCAACTCCAAAAGCTGGAACAGTAACAACAGATATTGCAAAAGCTGTTCAAGAAATGAAAGGCGGTAAAATTGAGTTTAAACTCGATCGTCATGGCGTGATCAACAATGGCTGTTGGCAAAATTTCTTTTGAAGCTGAAAAACTTGTGGAAAACATTCAATGCATTCCTTACATGCTGTTCAGCGTGCAAAACCTGCATCTGCAAAAGGACATTATCTGAAGTCTATTGTCTTTCTTCGACGATGGGGCCTGGCTTAAAGATTGATCTTCGCGAACTTGAATGTAACGTAAGGAGTGAACAGATGAGACAAGAAAAACAACTCCTTTTAGATGAAATCAAAGATCAAATTGATCAGCATCGGATCCTTTGTCATCATGCAGCTATGCAAGGCTTACTGCCAATACAGCGAATGAATTTCGCCGAGAAGTCGGCAAAGATAGGCGGAAATGTTGAAGTCGTGCGCAAGCGAGTCTTGATAAAAGCTGCTGAAGCTGCTGGCATTGACACTTGATCTTAAGCATCTGCCAGGTCATATCGGACTTGTCTTTGCTAGGACAAGATCCGATTGAAACAACAAAGATTGGTTTTCAAGTTTAGCCAAGACAATGAAAAAGCTGATTGAAGTCATTGGCGGACGATTTGAAGGTCAGTTGTATACTGGCGCACAGATGTCGAAACGCTTATCGAACTTGCCAGGCAAAGATGAAATGCGTGCTCAATTCTTAGCGTATTCGAAGCTCCGATGTCTCAAACATTGGCTGTTATGGAAGCCTTCTTGACAAGTGTCGTCTATTGTTTAGACAACAAATGCAAGCAAGAAGAGCTAAGACAAAATAAATTTATTAACAGAAGTTTATAGAAATTAAGAGGTAATACCGTGAGTAACAAAACAGAAGAACTAGTCGATGCACTGAGCGAATTGACCGTTTTAGAGATGTCTGAGTTGAAAGACAGCTCTCGAAGATAAGTGGGGCGTAAAAGCCGCTGCTGCTGCTGCTGCAGTTGCTGCAGCTCCTGCTGCTGGCGGCAGCTGCTGCTGCAGCTGCTGCTGAATCAACTGATTTTCAAGTCACATTGACAGAAGCTCCTGCTGATAAGAAAATCGGCGTCATTAAAGTTGTACGTGAAATCACAGGTCTTGGCTTAAAAGAAGCAAAAGACCTTGTGGAAGCAGCACCAAAAGTACTTAAAGCAACTGCTCCAAAAGCTGAAGCTGAAGATATCAAGAAGAAACTCGAAGCAGCTGGCGCAAAAGTCACTCTTAAAGGACTGTAAATCGTAACTTTAGATAGCATAAGCTATGGCTGAAATGTTTCTAACGCTATTGAGATTGTACGAATTCTTGATAATTGCATCAAATGTTTACTTGGTGCTTTTAATCTGTCATTTGAGATCTCAACATGTGTATTAGACATATTGACTTTGCATAAAGTATCGTAAATAATGTTGCTCTAAGCTAATTTTTATGAACCAAGCGAGTCAATTCTTACAGTCAAGTCAAGTTAATAGGAGTCCTTCATAATGTTGAAAAGGCCGCCACAACGGGTAAGTTTCTATGAAAAGGAAGAAATCATCGATCTTCCAAATCTGATTGAAATTCAAATCAAATCATATAATCAATTTCTGCAAGCCGATAAGTTTCCCGAAGAAAGGGAAAATATTGGCTTGCAAGAAGTTTTTACTGAAATATTCCCGATCAAGTCATACGATGAAAAAACCATTCTCGAATTTCTCTCCTATAATCTTAGGAGTTCCTAAATATACTCCTGAAGAGTGCATCCGCCGAGGGATTACCTACAACGTCACCCTAAAAGTCAAGTTCCGCTTGACGGATGAAACAGGGATTAAGGAAGAAGAAGTCTACATGGGAACCATTCCTATGATGACCGACAAAGGGACCTTTATCATCAATGGCGCAGAACGCGTCGTCGTTTCTCAGCTCCACCGTTCTCCTGGCATTTGCTTTGAACAAGAGCGCCATCCACGCGGCAATATCATCTATTCATTCCGCATTATTCCTTACCGCGGAAGCTGGCTGGAAGGCGCTTTTGATACCAATGATCTGATCCATATCTACATCGACCGCAAAAAACGCCGCCGCAAAATTCTTAGCGACCACCTTTATCCGCGCCTTAGGATATTCGACCAATGCGATATCATCGAAGAATTCTTTCAACACGCGTAAAGTACAAGATCAAATCTGAAAAAGAATTTGCAAAACTTGTCGGAAAAATCTTAGCCCAAGATGTCATCGATGAAGAAAGCGGGCTTGTCTTTGGAAAAGCATCTGAAAAACTGACGACAGCGATGCTCAAGCGATGGTGGATGCAGGCATTGATGTGATCCGCATTGCAGAAGATGCTGATGAGACAAGTCCGATCATCAAGATGCTGGCAAAAGATCCGACAGATTCCTATGAATCTGCTTTAAAAGATTTTTACCGCAAGATTCGTCCGGGCGAGCCTGCAACGCTTTCCAATGCCCGTTCGGCCATCATGCGTCTCTTCTTCGATCCGAAACGCTATAACTTAGGACGAGTCGGCCGCTACAAGCTCAACTGCAAACTTGGGTTTGAAATCAACTGACGAAGCGCTGCAAACTGTCACACTTCGACAAAGAAGATGTCATCGGCGCCTTAAAGTATCTTGATTCGCTTGAAAGAGGCGATGAAGATGCCTCTGTCGATGATATCGACCACTTGGGCAATCGCCGCGTCCGCTCTGTTGGCGAATTGATCCAAAACCAGTGCCGTATCGGCTTGGCCCGCATGGAAAAAATCATCCGAGAACGAATGAACCTATTTGATTTCTCTTCCGATACACTTGACTCCAGGAAAAATTGTTTCTGCAAAAGGGCTTGTCAGGTGTTCTGAAAGACTTCTTTGGACGATCGCAGCTGTCTCAGTTCATGGATCAGACCAATCCGGTTGCAGAACTGACGCACAAACGACGTCTTTCCTCTCTTGGACCTGGCGGTCTTAAACCGCGACCGCGCAGGCTTTGAAGTGCGCGACGTTCATCCAAGCCACTATGGAAGAATCTGTCCGATTGAAACACCGGAAGGTCCGAACATCGGTTTGATCACATCTCTTTCTTCCTTTGCAAAGATCAACGAATTTGGATTTATCGAAACGCCTTACCGCATTGTGCGCGATGGGGTCGTGACAGATGAAATCGAATACATGACAGCTGACCAAGAAGAGCAATGTGTCATCGCTCAGGCATCTGCTCCTCTCGATGAATATCAACATGTTCGCAGAGACCGATCTGCTGGGCCCGCTATCAAGGCGAACCGTTGGAGATTGAGACCAGCAAAGTCACCCACATGGACGTTTCGCCAAAGCAGCTGGTCTCTATCGTCACAGGCTTGATTCCGTTCCTTGAGCATGATGACGCTAACCGTGCCTTGATGGGATCGAACATGCAGCGCCAAGGCGTGCCGCTTCTTGAAGCCTGAAGCTCCAATTGTGGGAACAGGCTTAGAAGCGCGCGCTGCACGCGACTCAGGCGCTGTTGTCATTGCTGAAGAAGATGGCGTTGTCGAGTATGTCGATGGCTTTAAGATTGTCATTTCTCCGAAAGACAACCGCCTGGAAAAAAAGATCTATCATCTTGAAGAAATTCATGCGCTCAAATGCAGGAACATGCATCAACCAGACAGCCTCTTTGCAATGTTGGCGATAAGATTAAAGCAGGCGATGTCATTGCCGATGGTCCTGCAACAGACAAAGGGGAAATCGCTCTTGGAGAAACGTCCTCGTGGCCTTCATGCCATGGTGTGGCTACAACTACGAAGATGCGATCATCATCTCTGAAAAACTTGCTGCGTGAAGATTACTTACACTTCGATTTATATTGAAGAGTTTGAACTGACAGCGCGCGATACAAAGCTTGGAAAGGAAGAGATCACACGCGATATTCCGAATGTTTCAGAAGAAGCGCTTGGTCAATCTTAGGCGACGATGGGATTATCCGCATCGGCGCTGAAGTGAAGCCAGGCGATATCCTTGTCGGTAAGATCACTCCAAAATCGGAAACAGAACTTGCTCCTGAAGAGCGGCTTCTTCCGCGCGATCTTCGGTGAAAAAGCTGCCGATGTCAAAGATGCCTCCTTGACAGCTCCTCCGGGAACAGAAGGGGTGGTCATGGATGTCAAGGTCTTCAGCCGCCGCGACCGTCTTTCAAAAACCGATGATGAACTTGTCGAAGAAGCATCACGTCTAAAAGATATCCAGAAAGAATACAAGACAAAGCAAGCCGAATTGCGTACGGAAAAGCACGAGACGCATCGGCGCTCTTCTTCTTAATGAAATGGCTCCTGGCACTATCATCCATCGCAAGACTGCTGAAGTCATCATCGAAGAAGGAGCGATCGATCACTCAAGAGATGATCGAAGCACTCGAAAAAGAAAATGTCGAAGATCTTCTTGATGCCAGACAATGAAATCTATCAAGACCTTGAAGCAAATCCTGCACGACTACGAAATTGCCATGCAAACACTCGAAACGCAATACAAAACAGAAGTCGAGTTTATGCGAAAAGGGGATACAGACCTCGATCCAGGCATCATCCGCCAGGTGAAAGTCTATGTCGCCTCCAAGCGAAAACTGCAAGTTGGCGATAAGATGGCAGGCCGCCACGGAAACAAAGGGGTTGTCTCCAAGATTGTTCCTGAAGCGATATGCCTTATCTGCAAGATGGTCAGCCTATCGAGATCATCCTGAATCCGCTTGGGCGTGCCTTCTCGTATGAACATGGGTCAGCTCTTTGAAACCCATTAGGCTTTGCCGCAAAGCAAGCTGGAATCTATGTGAAGAGCCCTGTGTTTGAAGGATTCCCAGAAGACGAAATTTGGGAGATGATGAAAGAGCAAGGACTTGCCAGAAGATGGAAATTCTATCCTCTATGATGGATGTACCGGCGAGCGCTTTGATAACCCCGTCGTCGTTGGCTACATCTACATGTTGAAACTCAGCCACTTGTTGCGGATAAGATCCACGCTCGTGCTGTCGGACCTTACTCTCTTGTCACCCAGCAGCCCTTGGGCGGTAAGGCACAGATGGGTGGTCAGCGTTTCGGGGAGATGGAAGTATGGGCAGCTGAAGCTTATGGCGCTGCGCACCTACTGCAAGAATTGCTAACAGTGAAATCGGATGACGTTGCAGGCCGTACACGCATTTACGAATCGATCGTGAAAGGGGAAAACCTGCTGAAATCAGGAACGCCTGAATCCTTTAACGTATTGATTAAAGAGATGCAAGGGCTTAGGCCTTGATGTTCGTACAGAAACAGTTGATAAACAGAGTAGATCATGTAACTAGATTGAGAATAAATTATTTATAGGAGACATACATGTCAGATAATACATCAGACAAGATCATCAGAAAGATACGCAATTTGATAAGTTGACCATCAAAATTGCCTCTGATGATGTCATCCGCAATGAGTGGTCGCGCGGAGAAATCAAAAAGCCTGAAACGATCAACTATCGCACATTCAAACCTGAAAAAGGCGGGCTTTTTTGCGAAAAAATTTTTGGTCCAACACGCGACTGGGAATGCGCCTGCGGAAAATACAAGAAAATCAAGCACAAAGGGATTGTCTGCGATCGCTGCGGCGTCGAAGTGACCCTGTCCAAGGTGCGCCGCGAGCGGATGGCCCATATCGAACTGGCGGTTCCTGTCGTCCATATTTGGTTTTTCAAAACGATGCCTTCCCGCATCGGCAACGTTCTTGGGATGTCATCAACCGATCTCGAACGGGTCATCTATTACGAAGAATATGTCGTGATCGATCCAGGTCAAACCGATCTTGAAAAAAAACAGCTTCTCAACGATACCGAATATCGCGAAGCGCAAGAGAAATGGGGCCGCGATGCCTTTGTTGCCAAAATGGGCGGCGAAGCGATTCGCGATCTCTTGGCAACAGAAGATCTTCCATGCTCTGCTTGTCGATTTAAAAGAAAAACTGCGCAAGACAAAGTCGCATGCAAGCGCGGATGAAGCTGGCCAAGCGTCTGAAAATCGTCGAAAGCTTTGTCTCCTCCGACAACAAGCCCGACTGGATGGTGATGTCTGCGTTCCGGTCATCCCACCGGATCTGCGTCCGCTTGTTCCTCTTGGATGGCGGACGCTTTGCGACATCCGACCTCAACGATCTCTATCGCCGCGTGATCAACCGTAACAACCGTCTTAAAAGCGATCTTAAAGCTGAAAACTCCTGAAGTGATCGTCCGCAACGAAAAGCGGATGCTGCAAGAAGCTGTCGATGCTCTCTTTGACAACGGCCGCCATGGCCATCCTGTCATGGGCGCCGGCAACCGTCCGCTTGAAATCCCTTTCAGAAATGCTCAAAGGGAAGCAAGGGCGCTTCCGTCAAAACCTGCTTGGTAAACGGGTCGACTACTCGGGCCGTTCCGTCATTATCGTCGGTCCTGAATTGAAATTTAACCAGTGCGGTCTTCCAAAACTGATGGCGCTGGAGCTCTTTGAGCCTTTTATCGTCAAGCGCTTGAAAGATCTTGGGCTATGTCTATACGATCCGCTCTGCAAAGAAAATGATTCAACGGCATGCTCCTGAAGTGTGGGACGTGCTTGAAGAGATCATTAAAGGACATCCTGTTCTTCTTAACCGTGCGCCTACGCTGCACCGTTTGGGTATCCAGGCGTTTGAGCCGGTCTTGATCGAAGGTAAAGCGATCCGCATCCATCCGCTCGTCTGCGCGGCCTTTAACGCCGACTTTGACGGTGACCAGATGGCCGTTTACGTTCCGCTTTCTGTTGAAGCGCAGCTTGAAGCAAAACTCTTGATGATGGCGCCGGACAACATCTTCTTGCCATCTTCCGGAAAGCCTGTTGCTGTTCCTTCTCAGGATATGACCTTGGGTCTTTATTATTTGATGCTCGATCCTCTCTATATTCCCGGAAGACCATGGCAAGAAAACCAAGCGTTTTCCGCGATGCTGAAGAGGTTCTTCTGGCTCTGCAAGCCAGCGGAAGCTACAACTGGTATGAAGAGAAAGCAAGAAAGCAAAGAGAACGACGCGATTACTAGGCCGCGGCCTGCGCATCCATGAGAAGATTAAACTGCGCACTGAAAACGGGATCATTGAAACGACTCCTGGACGCGTGATTTTCAACACGATTGTTCCTAAAGAGCTTGGTTTCCAAAACTACAGCTTGCCTAAGAAGAAAATGGGCGAACTGGTCATGCAGTGCTATAAGAAAGTGGGCCTTGAAGCGACTGTGCGTTTCTTGGATAACTTGAAGAACTTAGGATTTGCTGAAGCGACAAAAGCGGCTCTTTCCATGGGTGTATGCGATGTGAGCATTCCTGCCAATCAAGCAAAAATTCTTGAAGAAGCTCATGAGCGCGTAGCGCAGTAGTCAGAAAGCAGTATGAAGACGGGATCATCACCGAAGGGGAGCGCCAATCAAGACCATCAGTATCTGGACAGAAGTTTCCGACAGTCTTTCTGAAGAGCTCTTTAAACTGATCAGCGAGGTCAAAGACTGCGCAGCATGAATCCGCTCTATCTGATGATGGACTCAGGTGCTCGCGGTAACAAATCTCAGATTAAACAGCTTGGGCGCTTTGCGCGGCTTGATGGCAAAACCATCAGGCGAGATTATCGAATCGCCCATTACTTCAAACTTCCGTGAAGGGTTGACGGTGCTTGAATACTTCGATTTCTTCTCACGGTGCCCGTAAAGGTCTTGCCGATACTGCGTTGAAAACTGCTGACTCCGGTTACTTGACACGCCGTCTTGTCGACGTTGCTCAAGATGTGATCATCACCGAAGAAGATTGCGGAACGCTCAACGGCATTGAAGTCTCTGCCATCAAGCAGGGCCAAGAAGAGCTTCTGCCACTTGAAAGACCGTATCTTTGGCCGTACTGTTTGTAGCAGTACGGTTGGTAGTCAAGTAAATGGTACATAC